>NZ_JBXDSA010000001.1:0-454200 GCF_056844565.1 Chryseobacterium sp. FR054
GTTGTTCCATTTATCGATAAGTATGATTATATAGATATTGGAGATGCAACAAAAAGTAAGTGGGGAGTTGGTTACAGCAAAATTCTTCCTAGTTTTTTCTGTATGTAAAATTTCTTATAATACCCCATATTAGGCTCTTATACCAATATAAGTACAATGGCAAGGAGCTTCAGGAGACGGGGATGTATGATTACGGCGCTAGGTTTTATATGCCAGACTTAGGAAGATGGGGTGTGATAGATCCAAAAAGCCAATATACACATGAAGCTTACAGTTATGTGTGGAACAATCCAATTTCATTTAATGATCCAACAGGGATGCAAGGAGAATTGGCTTATCCTGATAGAGATGGCAGGAAAGATGGAGAGTTTTGGAAAGATTCAGACGGAGAGTTTTATTGGGATGCAAAAAACAATGTTTGGAAAGATTTTAATAACGGAAACTCAATAATTAGTCAGATTAATTTACTCAGAAAATCTAAAGACAGCCAAAATAATGGATATGCGACTGCTGCTACACTTGGGGCTATCAATTCAGAAAATCCTGTTGGTTGGGTTATATTAGTAGCTTTGTTAGGAAAGGTTATTTACGATCAGGCTACAAAACCTCCTTTACAGTGGCATACGACAATTGCAGACCCTGGTGCGGGATATAGGAGTATGAATTCTGAAGATGCTGCTGAGGAAGATAAAGATGTGAATGGTCAAGATGTACCAAAAGAAAGAAAAGTCCCAGTTAGCGGGAAAAGTGGAAAAGAAGCTTCTAAAGAAGTTCCATCTTGGGTTAAAGAAAAAGGAGAGGCTCCATATGTAGACGAGGATGGAAAAACTTTTTCTAAAAGAGTTTTAGATGAACATCACGGTAAAGGTCAATGGAATAAAAGTAAAGCAGATACTGGTCCAACTTCAGATTATAGTAAAATAAAAAAATGGGGAGATAGAGGGTTTGAAATAAAGAAAAAAATTAAAGAAAATGAAATATTTTATTTACGCAATTGATCATACTTATACAGATGAAATAAGCACCAGTACAAAGCTTTTAGGATTTTGTGATAGTCTCGATGGGCTTGAGAAAATAAAAAAAGAAGCACTAAAATTATCTGGATTCAATAAATATCCTAATAGTTTTATAATTAATACATACATATTAGATAAAGTACATTGGGAAAATGGATTCGACAGTTCTATGGGTGAAATTGGAAGAGATTATCTTTTAGAAAGTGATTTAATAGATGATATTTATTTATCTGTAAAGGAGTTAAATTTGGAGTCAATTTTTAGTGTTAGCCATAGCTGCACTATTAATAGATATTTAGATGATGAAAGATTTATAGGTGTCTTTTCTTCAGAAGAAATAGCTGAAAAAGCAATAGAAGAATTGAAAAAACAAAATGGATTTATTCTGCATCCCGATGATTTTGATATAAGTGAAATAGATCTTAATGATCTTCTTTGGAAATCAGGTTTTTAATTCTCCTTACAGGAATGTATGATATAAAGCGAGGGTATCAATGGCTGATTTTGGTGAAATTAGAGAATCAAAAAAAATGATTATCACAAAAAAATAAGGAAAATGAAAAAATACATACATATATTAATAATTTTTACGTTGGGTAGTGTTACAACTTATGGTCAAAAATTAAGCAAAACAGTCATTATTACTGAAAAATTAATTAAAATGTATGTTGATGATTATGTAAATTATAATGGAACTGTTGGAGTTCATATATATAATGATTCAACAAATGTGACAACTTCAACAACTTGGTTGTCAATGCAAGTTTTTCCTGAAAACTTTGAAATTTATAAAAAAACATCAAAGTATAATTGGTTTAAATATGGTAAGGCTGATATTCTGATTTTTTGTGGTTTTTTTGAAAATGAAAAATGTAATGATTTTTTTAATTTAATTACTTTTCCTAAGTTGAATTCATCAATAAATTTATTAGAGGAAGAAGCCAATAAGTTTATTTTGGATTATAAAGCACAAGCATGGCAAATTGGAATTAACAATCACGGTGTAATTGATAATATTAATGGAGATTTTATTAAATCTGAAGTAGCTAAACCGCGAAAATATAAGAGATTTCTAAACAGGTTTTCATCCTTAAAATTGTATCAATTCCGTAAAAATGGAGAAATAATGAAGATTAAAAAATAATAGGAATTCAGAAAACATCCCCTGCTGCGGAAAGTCACCCGACTTTGAGCTGACAATAAAAACCATCGCATATCAAACGGCAATTGTTTTTTATATCTTTCTTTAGAAAAACCGATATAAATTACCGTCTGTCCATAGTTTTTCTCAAATCCGAGGGCCGAGATTGGGTAAACTCATGAAAAGTATCACTGAATGAGCTGACAGAGCTGTATCCCACATCATCAGCAATTTCATTGATCGGTTTATCTGTATTTAAAAGTAACTCAATCGCTTTGATAATCCTTAATGTCTTCAGATACTGAAGAAAAGAAATATCCATATCAGCTTTGAAGAGACGTGAAAGAGTACGTTCACTCAATCCGAACCTTTCACTGATACTGGTCAGGCTGTGTTTTCCTTCTATATTCTCTTCCAGGTAAGAGACAATTTTCATCATCTGTTTGTTGTGGGTTACAGGAAGAATGATCGGTAAAGGTTGTTGATGAGTTTTGGGTAATATTTTTTTTAAAGCCACTAAAAACTCAAAATTTTCGTCGGCCTGGGTTACATGTCTTTCGTCCCAGATTTCAGTGTACTTGATCATTTGAATCAGCAGCTCGGATGCGGGGTATATTCCCAGTCTGCCAAAAAATGGATCAGACAGGTCATCATGGGCATAAAAGTATAAAGATCTCAATACCGTAGCGGAGTGCCCGATCTGCAGAATATGTTCCATGCCCTGAGGGATCCAGAAAAAATGCCTGGCGGGAACCACATAGGTGCGGTTGCCTGTGGTAATATAGGCAATACCGCCTTCCACGTAGCTCAGCTGGCCCTTTGTATGTTTGTGAAAAGGAATCAGTTTCTCGGATTTTTCGTGCATCACAAACACGCTGTCATTATGTTTGTCGATATCCGGAAGTGCTGCAATTAATCCCATAAAAATAGTTGAAAATTAAATGAACAGCAAAGATAATGATTTGGCCGGAATCATGTAAAACTTGACTATTTTAGATAAAAATAATTTCACAGGAGCCGATAAATTTGCAGTGCAATAATTCGAAAAAACAGATGAAAATCTACCTTACCGGACTGCTGATCCTTGGAAGTTCCCACGTTGCAACAGCACAGACAGGCAGTCCCGCCAAAGACACTGTACGGCTTAGTTTAAAAGAAGCATGGCAGAGAGCCGAAGACAACAGCCGCCACATCAGAATCAGAAATATAGAGACAGAAATAGCAGATGCAGAGCTGAAAGATGCCAAAAGAGAGCGCCTCCCGGAAATAGATATAAAAGGTTCCGCAGAAAAGGCTTCCAATATCCCGATCTACGAAAACGGACTGTTTTCCAAACCCACCCAGCACGAAGTGATCCACACGTTATACAGAGCCGGAGCAGATTTTTACCTCAATATCTATAACGGAAACAGGTTGAACCTGAAGATTAAAGAAGAGGGAACCCTGCAGAAAATCAGAGGAATTCAGAAAGAGCAGGCCATTTCGGATATTCACTATAAAACCGCATCACTTTATCTTGATCTTCAGAAAACCTTGATCTTCAGAGACCTTATCATACAGGATATTGCCGATCAGAAAGCACAGCTGAAAGAGATCAGATCACTGTACAAAAACGGTGTGGTGCTGAAAAGTGACCTGCTGCGGGTAGAACTGGAACTTTCACGCCGTGAAATGGCCCTTATCACCATTAAAAATGATATCCTTATTGTGACCCAGAAGCTGAATATTATTCTAGGACTTCCTGATGAACAAACCATTGTTCCTGAAGCTCCTTTTAATCAGTGGGAAGAAAATGTCTCCTATGAAGAATATGTAAAAAGAGCATTGAAACATTCCTTTGATTATCATATCTCTGAACAGCAGACCGAACTGAGCATGATAAAACTCAGACAGGTAAAAGCCAATGTAAGCCCGAAAGTTGGATTATATGGAGAATTTTATTACGCCAATCCGCAGATATTTCTCTATCCCTATAATCCGTATTGGTATTCGTTGGGAGTGGTCGGGGTAAAAGCTTCATTCTCCCTGTCTTCACTCTATCATAATCCTCAAAAGGTAAAAGCAGCCAGACTTGAATTTGAAAAAGAGGAAGAAACACACAGAGATACGGAAGACAAAGTAAGACAGCAGGTGAAAGAAGCTTATCTGAGATATGAGGAAGCTCTTGAACAGATCAGGGTAGCAGAAGCCAACGTGACCCAGGCCAAAGAAAATGCAAGAATCATTAAAAACACTTATTTCAGCCAGACCTCTCTGATAACGGATCTTCTTGATGCAGATGTCCAGCTGCTCCAGACAAAATTCGAACTGGAAGCCGCTAAAATTACAGCACAGAACAATTATTATTTATTACAGAATATCATAGGGACCTTATAGAACAATGAAAAAAAAATATACGCCCACAGACAGACTGATTACCAGAATCACAGGATGGATATCCGCCTTTATAGTAGCAGCACTTGCCGTATGGGGCATCATCAGTTTTTTTAATTTCTACAAATACGAACAGACCAATGATGCTCAGGTTCAGGAGTATGTAAACCCTGTGATTTCAAGGGCGGGCGGATTTATCGTCGATGTTAAATTTGAAGAAAACCAGGAAGTGAAAAAAGGAGATACGCTTCTGGTAATCGATAACCGTGAATACAAATTACAGCAGGAGCAGACCCAGGCTGCAATCCGGAAAGCCCGCGCAGAACTGAAAGTGTTGGAAAGCAATACCCTTACCACAGAAAAAGAAGCTGCATCTGCACAGGCCCAGGTGGAAGCCGGTAAAGCAAAAGTATGGAAGCAGGAGCTTGATTATAAACGGTATCAGGATCTTTACAATGAAGAATCTGCCACAAGGCAGCGTCTGGAAGATATCAAAGCCGGACTGGATGTCAATAAAAGCGATTATAAATCCTCACAGGATAAGTATGCGGCTTCAAAATCCAAAATCAATGATATTCAGGCTGAAAAAACAGTGGTACAGGCAGAAATTGCAAAACTGGAAGCCCTGCTGGACCGTCATAAACTGGAGGTAAGCTATACGGTAATCACTGCTCCTTACGACGGAAGGATGGGGAGAAGAACCGTGGAAGTGGGGCAGATGATTGATGCAGGAGAAACCCTCGCTTTTATCGTGAATAATGAGACCGATAAATGGGTGGTTGCCAATTATAAAGAAACCCAGATCAGGAATATGCATATTGGAGATCAGGTGAAAATCGTAGCAGATTCTTATCCGGATCAGGAATTTCAGGGAACCGTTATTTCCCTGTCTCCCGCCACAGGTTCAAGCTTTTCCCTGCTGCCACCCGATAATTCTACCGGAAATTATGTGAAAATTGTACAGCGTATTCCGGTAAGAATCAGGATAGACGGGAAGAGAAAAGATATAGAAGTGCTGAAAGTGGGAATGAACGTGAATGTGTATGCCCGGAAAAAACGTTTCAATGGTTAGAAAAGTTCCGTTTTTCAAAAAATCGATTCCCGAATGGCTTATCAAGATCATCCTTTTCCTGATGACCCTTCCCGGAATCACCATATTTTTCCTTCCGCTGGCCAATGTGAATGCGGCAGCAGGCTATTACGGCTGTGAACCTGCTGATATCCAGTTTTCAGTAGCCCTGTTTTATGCAGGATATGTAGGGTTTTACAGCCTGGAAAGGCGGTTTTTCAGTTTCCTTGCAGCAAAGGAATACTTTCTCTTATTTATGACCCTGCAGATCACTGCATGCCTGATATGTTACTGTACAAAGGAAATCTATATTCTCTTCCCGGTACGTTTTCTCCAGGGAATGCTGTTTGCCTGTAATGTTAACCTTTCACTGACGTTAATTTTTACAAGACTGAGCAGTGAAAGAGGCCGGGAGATCAGTTTCTCCGTATTTTTCGGAATTCTCCTCTGTGCTTTGCCGTTCAATAACCTGATTACGGCAGACCTCATCGACTCTTATAATTTTAATAACATCTATAAAGGAGCTATTTTCCTGTACATCCCCGGTTTTATTTTTCTGGCTGTTGCCATGAGCCATTACCGGATCAGTGCCAGATTTCCCTTATATAAACTGGATTGGGAAAGTTTTGCACTTTATAGTACAATACTGGTGCTTATAGCATATATTACGATTTTCGGACAGGAATATTACTGGCTGGAAGATAGGCGCATTTCAGGAAGTGTAATGGCAATTTTTGTTCTGTCTGTCCTGTCGGTATTCAGGCAGAAAGCAATGAAAAGACCCTATATTGATCTGCGTGTTTTCAGGTACAGGAATTTCAGAGTTGGGCTGGTGGTCCTTTTTGTAATGTATATTTGCCGTTTTGCCTCAGGAATTACCAATAATTATTTTATTTCTGCACTTCATTTCGATCCGTTTCATCTTTCCTATATCAATATCTTTAATATTCTCGGGCTTGTTACAGGGGTAATTATCGCATGCTGTATGGTGCTCCAGAAGAAGAGTATACGGTATATCTGGGGACCGGGCTTTCTGCTGCTGCTGGTATTCCATGCCGTGATGTATTTCTCATTTGATGTGCAGGCGGATGAGTTCAATTACTATATTCCTTTGTTTATTCAGGGGCTGGGAGTGGGGCTGATTATGGTTCCTACTATCATTTTCATTATTTCTTCGGTTCCTGCATCCATTGGACCTTCCGCAGCTGCCACGGCACTTGCCGTAAGGTATCTGGGATTTTGTGCAAGCATCGCCCTGATCAACTTTTTTGAACTTTTTGAAAAGAGCAGACACTACAATGCTTTTCAGGACCATTTGAGTGCAATAGATCCGGCCGTGAAAGACTTCATTCATACCCAGGCAGCAAAGCTCAACAGAAAAGGAATGCCCGAAGACCATGCGTTGAAAGGAGCAGATAAACTGCTGGCGGCAAGAATGAATGTACAGAACCAGGTCCGCTTTGCCATGGATTATTATGAAATGATGGTCTGGATTCTTTTCGTATCTCTGCTATTGATTCTTCTTTTTCCTTATCTGAACCGTACGGCATTGTATCTGAAATCAAAACGTCTGTCTCCAGCTTAAATTATTAATCGTTTAAAGTCAGTAACTTCAGAATGCAGCTTAGAGGGGTGAAAGACAGAGAATTTTTCCTCTTCAGATTAAGCAGACTTTTTGCTTAGTCCACAACTTTTGCGCCTAATCCCTTGATCCTTGATCTCAGTTAAGTAGATTATAGTCAAAAAAAATCCTGCATATTCAAAAGAATTGCAGGATTAATCAGCTTTTAATGTATTTTGAAAAAAATTTCAATGATACTCTGTGGAGAATACGGGATTCGAACCCGTGACCTTTTGACTGCCAGTCAAACGCGCTAGCCAACTGCGCCAATCCCCCATGTTTTAAGCGCTACAAAAGTAAGTATTTAAACGATATATACAAATATTTTATCCTATTATTTTCTAAAAAAATAAATATCTAATGGTTTTAAGAGTCTAATCGTTTGTATAACAGCTTTCTATATTTTTTATGCTTTTTATAATAATATTTATGTTATAGAAAGCTTACAAGATAGGGGCTATCGGCTAGTATTTCACGTCTGCTTATTCGAATCACTTCGTTGATTCTCTTCTTTGCTTCCTAAAATCAACAGTGATTTTCCTCTTTTATCTCCTTAAAAATCCATATAACATATATCAGAATAATTCAAATTTTTTGAAGGATCCATATTATTCGATTTAAATGAAGTACATCCCCTTCTATTTGAAAAATATTTGTATTTTAGCCAAAATATGCTGCTTATTCATAAAAATATAAACAGCCGGTTAAAATTCAGATAATCTGAATGAAAAATTTAGTAGATTTGCACGACATTAAACAATAATAAACATATTAATTCTGTTCTCTGTAAAGAAAACAATCCAATTTGATTAGGGTATAAAACTATTAGAACTATGAAGAAACTTTTTTTACTTCTTTTGACAGCTTTTTTATTTATCGGATGCAGCTCTGACGATGATACCATTTATGATTTTATCGGAACATGGTCAGGGAAATATGACGGTAATGACAAGGGAACCTGGAACTTTGTGGTAGCAAGTGACGGTAAAGTATCCGGAACAATGCATTCTGAAGTAAATAATGAAAACTATAACATTTCAGGACGTCTTACAGACACCGGAGATCTTACCGCTGTGGTGGGTCTTCCTTCGGATGGAGAATTCAGGGGAGCGCTCACAAGAGAAGGTCAGGGAAACGGAAGCTGGTCAAATTCACTTCCCACTCCTATAAGAACCGGAACATGGTCAGGAGAAAAGAAAAAACAATAAAAATATAAAGTCTGCAGATTAACCTGCGGACTTTTTTATTTCTGATATTTTATATCAGACAAAGATCACAAAACCTTAATTCCACAATGGAAAACAGAATGAATCAATCTACCTGATTTATTAACCCGGAAAACTGTAATACTAAAAAAATGTAAAACTGCAAGGTTAACCAATGCAAAACCTCTGTAAAAACAGAGAGTCCCGAAGGGACGATTCAGCCCAGGATAGGAAAAATTCCTATCTTCCCGAAGGGACGATTTAGCCCAGGATAGGAAAAATTCCTATCCTCCCAACAGAACGATTTAATTCCAAAACAGGAAAAATTCCGATGTAAAAATTAATATGATCCATTTCTGATGATAAAGCCAATAATATCAAACCTACACAAATCCCATCCCTAAAATATCTCCATCATTATTCTTTATAACAAGGAAATAGAGCAGAAGACCTCCATCCGGAAAATGATTCTTAAAATTAACTTCCTCTTCTTCAGCAGGAACAGCGTGTTCTTCAAAAAAAGCAGCTGTGTAGCCTTCAAAATCCGGTTTTATAGTAATTAGTGTTACCTGATGAATCCCGGATTCTTTATGTAGGGAAAGGGTGATCTTATGGCGAGTGGCCGTAATCTTTATTTCAGTACTGATAATCGCTTTACTTCCAAACTGAAAAGCTCTTAACTGATCTTTCCCTTTTTCCGTAGACAGTCCATAGACTACACTTCTTTTTCCTCTTTCCGAAACGGTATCCATATCCTTTATATCCGTCATGAGCCTTGCAAAACGCTGATAGAGCAGGGGATCACCGGCTTCTTTAATGTATCCGTTAATACAGCTCCGGATAAGCTTCCCGGCTTTGGAGCAATGGCCGAATTCAGAACTGTTTTGGCGTACTTTTTCGTATGAAGGACTTTTTTTAAAAGCTTTTTTATTGAATCCGCTTTTCTTACGGACCACATTTTTTCCGTTCAGGCTGTAAAATACCAGATCGCCCACACTTCCTGTGATCTTTATTAAACTTTCATACGTTGCCATATTGTATTAATTGGACTCAAATATAGCAATAAATATATAAAATATTAATTTTAACATATATTTATAATAGAGTTGTAGTATAGTTGTTATATAATTAAAAGATAAAAATGTATATTTGTGCATATTTTGTTACTTCATTTAAAATCAGATGACTATGGTACCGGGATTATTTGAAAACTTAAGATTAAAAAAGCTTTCGGTCTTGTTGATTGCTTCTGTTGTCGTTGTTTCATGTGGGGCCTCAAAAACAGCTTCCTCAAAGAAAAATACAGGTTCTAAAACAGTAACCAGAACCGAGAACCTCAGAAAACTTGACTCAAAATTTGACGGAAAAGTATCCAGATCCATCAGTGATGTCCTGAAAGATGCTGAAAAATATATCGGAACTCCTTATAAATTCGGAGGAAATTCCTCCTCAGGCTTCGATTGTTCCGGATTTACGGTAAAAGTGTTTGGTGAAAACGATTTTTCCCTTCCCCGGAGATCATCCGATCAGGCCGAAGCCGGGCAGAAAATCGATATTAAAGAAGTAAAACCCGGAGATCTGTTATTCTTCGCAACAGCAGGTGGAAGCAGGGTTTCTCACGTAGGTATTGTTCATGATATAGGCACTGACGGAGAGGTGAAATTTATTCACGCTTCCACATCAAAAGGAGTGATTATTTCATCACTCAACGAGAAATACTGGAACAAAGCCTATCTTCACGCCCAAAGAGTTCTTTAAATATTTGCAATAGAATTGCGTTGAACAGATTCCGAAATTTGTCATAAAAATAATAACAATGACAGATTTTATCAGATTCTTTGCTCCTCTTTACTTTATAGTCTTTTTTGCCATTGCCTTTCTGGGAACCAGCATGATGGTATATAAAAGAACAGGCAGAAATCCGGATGTGCTTCCCGGCGACAGCTCTGCTTACGGACTGATCGGCCGTTATTTCAAAATAATCCTGATAACACTTTTTGTCTATACACTTTTTATACTCTTATTTCCGGGAAAAACGCTGCCGGCTTTTAAAATCCGGTTTTTAGATCATTCTGGTTTCAGATATTCCGGGATACTGATGATGATATCCGCTTTTATCTGGGTTATAACAGCACAAATACAAATGAAGGATTCATGGAGGATTGGGATAGATCATACAACAAAAACAAAACTCATAGTTACCGGCTTATTCCGAATTTCAAGAAACCCTGTTTTTCTTGGAATGACCGTTGCTCTTATCGGTTTCTTATTCCTGGTACCCACAGTTATTTCATTTACATTTTTACTTTCAGGACACATGCTGATGCAGATTCAGATCAGACTGGAAGAAGAACATTTACTGCAGCAGCACGGAACGGATTATCTGAATTATAAAAAGACAGCAGGCCGTATGTTGCGTTTTCATTAAAAGCAGCAGGAACAAACAGTTTTGATGAACTTTTTTGTATCTTTGACCGGTATAATTTAAACAAGAAACATGTCGTTACAACAAACAATTGAAAACATTTGGGATAACAGAGATTTATTACAGAATGAAGACAGCCGGAAGGCGATAAGAGAAGTAATCTCCTTACTGGATTCCGGTGAACTTCGTGTTGCTGAACCTGTGGAAAACGGATGGCAGGTAAATGAGTGGGTGAAGAAAGCCGTAGTAATGTATTTCCCGATTCAGAAAATGGAAACTATTGAGGTAGGTCCGTTTGAATTTCATGACAAAATTCCTTTGAAGAAAAACTATGCTGAAAAAGGAGTGAGAGTTGTACCGCATGCCATCGCAAGAGAAGGATCTTTCGTAGCTTCAGGAGTGATCATGATGCCGTCTTATGTAAATATCGGCGCTTATGTAGATTCAGGAACTATGGTAGATACATGGGCAACGGTTGGAAGCTGCGCACAGATCGGGAAAAATGTACACCTAAGCGGAGGTGTTGGAATCGGTGGAGTACTGGAACCGCTTCAGGCCGCTCCGGTAATCATTGAAGACGACTGCTTTATCGGTTCAAGATGTATCGTGGTAGAGGGAGTTCACGTAGAAAAAGAGGCTGTATTGGGTGCCAATGTAGTACTGACAGCTTCAACAAAAATTATCGACGTAACAGGAAGTGAGCCCGTAGAAATCAAAGGAAGAGTACCTGCCCGTTCCGTAGTAATTCCGGGAAGCTATACAAAACAGTATCCGGCTGGTGAATACCAGGTTCCATGTGCCCTGATCATTGGTCAGAGAAAAGAATCTACCGATAAAAAGACATCTCTGAACGATGCTTTAAGAGATAATAATGTAGCTGTATAAGCTATATTGATCTAAATTTTGAAGATTAATTCTTAAAATACATATTAAAAACCCTGAATATACATTTAGGGTTTATTTTATTGATACCTTTGAAAGGTTAAAAAAGCTTATTGAAAAACATGAACATGAAAATTGCCTTCGATGCAAAACGTTTTTTTCATAATACGTCCGGATTGGGCAATTATTCACGGGACCTGGTAAGGATTCTGTCTCAGTATTATCCTGAAAATGAATACCTACTGCTGAATAAAAATACTTCAGAACGGGGAAAAGATATTCTGGAAAGATCTGATGTGCGATTTGTGGAAACCTCAAAAGGAAAATTCTCCCGTCAGTTTAAAATGGGTAAAGATGCCCAGAAACAGGGTGCGGATATTTTCCACGGGCTTTCCGGTGAACTGCCCCTGAAATGGGATAAAAAACCGATCATAAAAATCGTCACCATCCATGATCTGATCTTCATGAGATATCCGCAGTATTATTCCTTTTTTGACAGGAAGATCCATATCTGGAAATTCAGAAAAGCAGCTGAAACAGCAGATAGGATCATTGCCATTTCAGAACAGACCAAAAGAGATATTATCCATTACCTGAAAGTTCCTGAAACAAAGATCGAAGTGATCTACCAGGGATGTCACAAAGCATTCAAAGAACAGCAGACTGAAGAGCAGATCCATGCTGTAAAAGATAAATTCAGGCTTCCGGCACGTTTCATTCTGAATGTAGGAACCATAGAAGACCGCAAAAACCTTCTGAATATCGTTAAAGCCATTCAGGGAACGGAAATACCGCTTGTTGTAGTAGGCAGAAAAACCAATTACTATAAAAAAGTAGCCGATTTCATCCGGAAAAATAAAATGGAAAAACAGGTCCATTTCCTTGAAGGGGTTTCTATGGATGAGCTGGCCGTTATCTACAAACTGGCTGATATTTTTGTATATCCAAGTTTCTTTGAAGGCTTCGGAATCCCGGTTATAGAAGCGCTTTTCTCAAAAACGGTTACGATAACAAGCAACATAAGCTGCCTTCCCGAAGCAGGAGGAAAAGACTCGGTTTACGTAGATCCCGGAAACTATCTGGACCTTAAAGCCAAAATACGGTTCCTCTGGGATAATGAATCCGAAAGAAAACGCCGTGCAGAAAAGAGTTTCGAGTTTGTACAGAAATTCAATGATGAACCCATTGCCGCTCAGCTGATGGATCTTTATAAAAAATTAATGTAAAAAAACTTTGCATTTTAAAAATAAATCCTACATTTGTACCACAATTCAAAACAATGAAACCGAATTTTTTAACAGTACATCATTACTACTATCATCTCTGCAAAGACGGAATTGATTAGTATGTACCTACGTTAAAAATCAAAATAATTAAAAACCGTCTGAGTAAATAGACGGTTTTTTTGTTTCCTGAATACTCCTTCTTAGAAACTTACAACAGATCAGTTTTATTTGCTCAGATTCAAAAAGAATACAATGAGTAAATTAAAAATTGCAGTTCAGAAAAGCGGCCGGCTGTACGAAGAATCATTACAGCTCCTGAAAGATTGCGGAATCTATATCAACAATGGAAAAGACCAGCTTAAAGTATCCGTAGATAATTTTCCGATGGAGATCCTCTATCTCAGAAACTCCGATATTCCGCAGTATCTGGAAGATGGAGTGGTGGATATTGCTATTGTAGGCGAAAATCTTTTGGCAGAAAAACAGAAAAATATCAGGATTGTCCAGAAACTCGGATTTTCCAAATGCAGGGTTTCCCTTGCAGTTCCGAAAGATATAGAAACAGATGATCCTTCTTATTTCCAGAATAAAAAAATAGCCACTTCCTATCCCAATACCCTGAAAAGTTATCTCGATAAAAACGGGATCAGTTCAGAAATTCACATCATTTCAGGATCAGTGGAAATAGCCCCGAATATAGGCCTGGCAGATGGGATCTGCGATATTGTAAGCTCCGGAAGCACACTCTTCAAAAACGGATTGAGAGAAACGGTAACCCTTCTGAAATCAGAAGCTGTTCTCGCAAAAACCTCAGAACTCAATGAGGAAAAAGAAGCTGTTCTGCAAAAATTTCTGTTCAGAATCAAAGCTGTTTTAAAAGCTAAAAATTCAAAATATATTCTCATGAACGTTCCCGATGAAAAAATTAAGGATATTGCTTCCGTACTCCCGGTATTGAAAAGTCCCACTGTTATTCCGCTGGCAGAAAAAGGATGGAGCAGTATCCATTCCGTGATTGATGAAGAAAGATTCTGGGAGGTCATCGATGAGCTGAAACAAAACGGAGCCCAGGACATATTAATAATTCCAATCGATAAAATGGTGATATAAAAATGAAAATATACCGATATCCAGAAAGAAAAACATGGCCGGACCTTAAACGTCCTGTCATCGAACGGGAAGAGATTTCCGGACTTATCGCTGAAATATTTGAAGCCGTTGAACAGAACGGAGACAAAGCACTTATTAAATTCAATAAAAAGTTTGATAAAGCCGTAACATCTCAAATTACAGTCACAGAATCTGAAATTGAAACGGCCATCAGACAGATGAGTGAAGATCTGAAAAAAGCGATCAGCCAGGCAAAAGATAACATTTCAAAATTCCATGCCTCACAGAAAGAGAAGACGGAAGTAATAGAAACAATGAAAGGAGTAACCTGCTGGAGAGAAAGCAGAGCCATAGAAAAGGTGGGAATCTACATCCCCGGAGGAACAGCACCTTTATTCTCAACCGTTCTGATGCTGGCCATCCCCGCGAATCTGGCGGGCTGCCGGGAAATCGTTCTTTGTACGCCACCGGATCAGAACGGATGTATCAATCCTGCAATTTTATACACGGCACAGCTTTGCGGAATTTCAGAAATCTATAAAACAGGCGGAGCACAGGCAATAGCTGCCATGACTTTAGGAACAGAAAGTATTCCAAAGGTTTACAAGATTTTCGGTCCCGGAAACCAGTTTGTCGTTGCAGGAAAAGAATATGCCCAGCGTTTCGGTGTTGCAGTGGATATGCCGGCAGGGCCAAGTGAAGTCCTGGTCATAGCAGACCGTAGCGCAAATCCTGAATTTTGTGCCGCAGATCTTCTTTCCCAGGCAGAACACGGAAGTGACAGCCAGGTCGTCTTTATCACCACAGATTTTGAAGTCTTTAATAAAACAATAGAAGCTGTTGAAACGCAGCTTAAGAAGCTCCCCAGAAATGAAATGGCAGGCCAGGCATTACAGAACAGTTGTTTTATCCTGACAGAAAATCTTGAAAATGCCATTGAATTCAGCAATCTGTACGCTCCGGAACACCTTATTCTGGCTGTGGAAGACTTTGAAAAATATATTCCACTGGTACAAAATGCAGGTTCTGTTTTTCTGGGTAATTATTCCTGTGAAAGTGCAGGAGATTACGCCAGCGGAACCAATCACACCCTGCCGACCAATGCTTTTGCAAAGAATTACAGCGGTGTTTCACTGGATAGTTTTGTTAAAAAGATCACTTTCCAGCACCTGACTAAGAAAGGCCTTCAGAACATCGGAAAAACAATAGAAATAATGGCAGAAGCGGAAGGACTTTTTGCCCACAGAAATGCAGTATCCATCAGATTAAAACAATAAAAATGAAAGAATTCAACCTCAATAGTTTGGTAAGAAAAAATATTACAGCTTTACAGCCCTATATCAGTTTCAGGGATCATAATGAATTTAACGCTCCGGTAATGCTGGATGCCAATGAATGCCCTTTCGGTGAATTCAACAGGTATCCGGATTCAACCCAGAAAAAACTTAAAAATAAACTGGCAGAAATAAAAGACGTAAAACCTTCACAAATAGCGATAGGGAACGGAAGTGACGAACTGATCGATCTGATCATCAAAGTATTCTGTGAACCTAAAAAAGATGCCATTCTCATGATGAATCCGTCTTTTGCGATGTATGGTTTTTATGCGGCCGTCAATGAAAATAAAGTCCTGAAGCTGGACCTTGATGAAAATTTTGAAATAATAAAAGAGGAATTTTTAAAAAAGAACAGGGAAACAGACCTTAAAATTTTCTTTCTGTGTTCTCCTAATAATCCAACAGGAAACAGCGTGGAAGATATTGAATTTTTTGTACGGAATTTTGATGGAATTGTGGTTATTGATGAAGCCTATATCGAATTTTCCGGGAAAAGATCAGGAATAGAACTGCTTTCACAATATCCTAACCTGATCATTCTTCAGACCTTCTCAAAAGCCTGGGGAACAGCCGCGGCGAGGGTAGGTGCGGCCTATGCTTCAGAAGAGATCATCCGGTTGATCAACACGGTAAAAGCGCCGTATAATGTGAATACCCTGAGCCAGGAATTGATTCTGAATCTTTTGGATAATGGAAACAGACTTAAAGAAAATGTCGAAAATACCCTTCAGGAAAGAGAATGGCTCATCAGTCAGTTTGAAAATATGGAATGCATTGAAAAGGTTTTCCCTACCGATGCCAACTTCTTCCTGATTAAGATGAGAAATGCTGAAAAGGTATATGAAAGAATGCTTACAGAAGAAATTCTGACCAGTAAAAGAGCGCCCGCTATTCCTGAATGCATCAGAATTAATGTAGGAAGTCGTAAAGAAAACGAAAAATTAATCAACACACTGAAAAATATCAGCTGATGAAAAAAGTCCTTTTTATAGACCGCGACGGCACGCTCATCATTGAACCTCCGGAAGATTTCCAGGTCGATTCTCTGGACAAACTGGAGTTTTATCCCGGCGTATTTCAGAGTCTTTCAAAAATCGCCAGAGAACTTGACTACGAGCTGGTGATGGTTACCAACCAGGATGGCCTGGGAACAGACAGCTTTCCTTATGAGAATTTTATAAAACCTCACGAAAAGATGCTTAGGGCATTTGAAAATGAAGGCATTATTTTCAGTGATATTCTGATCGACAGCAGTTTTGAACATGAAAATAAACCTACCCGGAAACCCGGAACAGCCATGCTCGGAAAGTATACATACGGACAGTACGATCTGGAAAATTCCTATGTGATCGGAGACCGGATTACAGATGTTCAACTGGCTGAAAATATGGGGTCTAAAGCTGTTTTTATCAATGAAAGTTTTAATGATGAAGCTGCGCTCACTACCACGAAATGGGAGGAGATTTACAGCTTTTTAAAGAAGGGTTCCAGAACAGCCAAAGTTCACAGAAAAACCAATGAAACCGATATAGAAATAGAAATAAACCTCGACGGAAAAGGCGTATCGGAAATTTCAACAGGACTGCACTTTTTTGATCATATGCTGGAGCAGATAGCCAGACACGGAGGTCTTGATCTGAAAATTAAAGCCGTTGGAGATTTGGAAATTGATGAGCATCACACCATCGAAGATACAGGAATTGCTTTGGGGGAAGCATTTTTAAAAGCTTTGGGAAGCAAAAAAGGAATTGAAAGATATGGATTTCTCCTTCCGATGGATGACTGCCTGGCGCAGGCGGCAATAGATTTCGGAGGAAGACCGTGGCTGGTATGGGAAGCTGAATTTAAAAGAGAAAAAATAGGAGATGTGCCCACTGAAATGTTCTTTCACTTTTTCAAATCATTTACAGACTCTTCCAGATCCAACCTGAACCTTAAAGCAGAAGGAAATAATGAGCATCACAAAATAGAAGCCTTATTCAAAGCATTTGCAAAAGCCCTGAAAATGGCAGTAAGACAGTCCGATGACACTTATAATTTACCCTCAACCAAAGGAAGCCTATGATTGCGATAATTAAATACAACGGCGGAAATGTAAGTTCCGTTCAGAATGCATTATTCCAGCTGAATACAGAATCCGTAGTAACGGATGATCCTGAACTTATCCTGCAGGCAGATAAAGTTATTTTTCCAGGCGTAGGAGAGGCTTCATCTACCATGAAAAATCTCAGAGAAAAAGGTCTTGATGTGCTGATCCCCGCTTTGAAACAGCCCGTTTTGGGAATCTGCCTGGGCATGCAGCTGATGTGTGCTGCGAACGAAGAAGGAGAGACAGAAGGAATGGGAATATTTGATATTCAGGTGAAAAGGTTTCCGCCCGAAGATCTCGTTCCTCATATGGGCTGGAATACAGTTTCCGATACAGCATCACGTCTTTTTGCAGGGGTTAATGACAGCAGCGACGTTTATTTTGTACACAGTTATTATTGTGGGCTGTCAGAGTTTACAGCCGCAAAATGTAATTATATCCGGCCTTTCAGTGCAGCTTTGCAGAAAGACAATTTTTATGCTGTTCAGTTTCACCCGGAGAAATCAGGGTCTGTTGGACGGAAGATATTAAGTAATTTTTTAACCCTTTAAAAATGAAAATCATACCGGCTATTGATATTATTGACGGAAAATGTGTGCGGCTGTCAAAAGGAGATTACAGCACCAAAAAAATATACCGTGAAGATCCTGTGGAAACCGCTAAGGAATTTGAAAATTACGGAATACGGTTCCTTCACCTCGTGGATCTTGATGGTGCCAGATCCAGACATATTGTCAATCAGAAAGTACTGGAAAATATAGCAAAAGAAACCTCGCTGCATATTGATTTCGGAGGCGGATTGAAAACGCAGAAAGATATAGAAACCGCTTTTGATTCGGGAGCGCAGCAGGTTACGCTTGGAAGTATAGCAGTTCAGAATCCTGAGTTCAGCCTTGAAATGATCCGAAAATACGGAAGTGAAAAGATCATTTTAGGCGCAGACTGCCACCACCGGAAAATAAAGATCTCCGGCTGGCAGGAAGAAAGCGGAGAAGATATCATTGATTTTCTCCTGCGGTATCAGGAACTGGGAATTCAGCAGGTCATCTGTACCGATATTGCTAAAGACGGAATGCTGGAAGGCCCTTCAGGAGAACTTTATAAAGAAATCCTCACAAAGACCTCGGTAAGTCTTACCGCAAGCGGAGGAATTTCGTGTATGGAAGACCTGTATGCCATGAAGGAGATCGGATGTTCAGGAACCATTATCGGTAAGGCTCTTTATGAAGGAAAAATACCATTAACAGAACTTCAGAAACTGATTGAAAATGCTTAAAAAAAGAATTATTCCATGTCTGGATATTAAAGACGGAACCACCGTAAAAGGAATCAATTTTGAAGGACTCAGGAATGCCGGAGATCCGGTAGAGCTGGCTTTAAAATACGAACAGGACGGTGCTGATGAACTGGTTTTCCTGGATATTACAGCAACCATAGAGAACCGGAAAACGTTTGCAGACCTTGTAAAAGATATTGCTAAACAGTTGAGTATTCCTTTTACGGTAGGAGGTGGGATTTCCTCTGTGGAAGATGTCAGAAAGCTTCTGGAAGCCGGCGCAGATAAGATCAGCATCAATTCTTCAGCGGTGAAAGATCCGCAGCTTATTTACAGCCTGGCAAAAGAATTTGGGAGTCAGTGTATTGTGGTAGCGGTTGATACCCGGTTTACCAGCGGTAAAGATCTGGTCTATACCAACGGCGGACGTATAGCTACCCGTCTGGACACCGTGGAATGGGCTAAAGAAGCTGAATCTTTGGGAGCGGGGGAAATCCTGCTGACTTCTATGGACGGAGACGGAACAAAAGCCGGATTTGACCTCCGGATTACCCGTCTTGTATCAGAAAATGTGCAGATACCTGTCATTGCATCCGGAGGAGCCGGAAAAGCCGAAGATTTTGTTCATGTCTTTCAGGAAACAAGAGCCACAGGTGCACTGGCAGCCAGTATCTTCCACTTCAATGAAATTCCGGTATCCGGATTAAAACAAATATTAAAATCCCAAAAAATTGCAGTACGATGAAAACTGATTTCGATAAGGGAAACGGCCTTGTGCCCGTTGTTATCCAGGACAGCAGAACACTTCAGGTGCTTATGCTCGGCTATATGAATGAAGAAGCATTTGAAAAAACAAAGAGAGAAGGGAAAGTCACATTTTTCAGCCGTTCCAAAAACAGACTCTGGACCAAAGGAGAAGAGTCCGGAAATTTCCTGAAAGTGGAAAGCATGCATACAGATTGTGACCAGGATACCATTCTGATTAAAGCGGTTCCAAAAGGCCCGGTCTGTCACACGGGAAGTTTCAGCTGCTTTGGTGAAAAAAAATCAAAAGGATTCCTGTATGAACTGGAAGCTAAAATCTCTGATAAAATTGATAGTCAGGAAGATGGTTCATACACCTATTCTCTTTATCAGAAGGGCATTAATAAAGTCGCTCAGAAAGTAGGAGAGGAAGCCGTAGAACTGGTTATTGAAGCCAAAGATAATAATCAGGATTTATTCAAAAACGAGGCGGCCGATCTTCTGTATCATTTTCTGATTTTACTCAAAGCTAAAGGATATACTCTGGAAGAAATTGAAGAAGTGCTTCAGGGCAGAAACAGATAGGCGGAAATCTTTGTTCTTTGTGCTGTATAAATAACTGAAAACAGGTATATTTACAGTATATATGAGTTTAAAACTAATAGCCCAATGTATAAATTTCTTGTTACCCTAACGCTTTTTACGCTTATATGTTCTTGTGAGAAGAACAGAAACCCGGCCTTCAAAACAGAAAAAATAGGCAATGTAAGCTTTAAAATACCATCATCTTTTTCTTTGGTTAAAGCAAAAAGTACAGATACAGAGGTTTATGACATTGTTTCAGGTAAAAAAATAATAGGCTCCGTTTACAGAGGTGTTTATTATAAACCTTTTGTTGAAGAATATTCGCTTACTCCCGAAAAAGAAATATATGATAAAGTGAAGTCTGAAGAGACCACCATTTATTATTCCCGGAATTTTGAACAGGATTATAAAAACGGTATTTACAATGATAATTACTATTATTACGATACCATCAATAAAAATATAGCGCAGGTGATGCTGCCTAAAAAAGAAAAAAAGGGGGCAATAGGAATTTATCTTGACAGCATAAACAGCCATAAAAGTAAGTTTGCCATCATAAGCAATGATCTGAGTGAGACGAATAAAAAAATATTTTTAGAGATTTTTAAAACAATAGAAGTGAAATAATAGTAAGTAATCAACCAACGACTACATTTCACTCAACTGAACATTTTAGAGATTCTATAAATAATGGCAGGTTATTTATAAGTAAAATGTAACGATAAATATAAATGAGAAAAGCAGGAAAATGACTCCTGCTTTTGGATTATATTTTACTTTATTTTAATGTATTTAATTATCTGTTTATTAGAACTTTGCGAACAGCTTTCTGATCTCCTGCTTTAATGATTCCAATATAAGCTCCGTTGGCCAGTTCTGAGATATTGATTTCACTTTCGTTATCTTTCTTCAGAAGGGATCTCCCGGACAGATCGGTGATTTCAAAGCTCAGGTCTTTTACTTTCATACCGGGAAATTTAATGGAGATCACATCTTTGGAAGGGTTGGGGTATATGACAACAGATTCAATTGATTTTGCAGCGTTTTCCTGTGTTCCCATCAGTAGGTTGGAAGTGGATGCTACGGCAAAGTGCTGAAGCGCACCCACAGATGCTTTTCCTATTTTATAAATATATACAGGGTCTGTATTCTCAAAGGTATCTTCATCACTGTGAGGATAAGAGCTTCTAATTCTTTCAAAAAAGCCTGTAATAACTTCTCCTTTTCTTTCAAACGGAATGTAGTCTGTGTCTTCAGCTGGATCAACTTCTGTCTGAAGAGGAGAGTAGAGTGCCGTACAGTTTCTGAGCTGCTGCGTTACAGCTGCTGATGCCGCATTATTACCCGTTAATCCCCCCAGATCCTGATCACAGTAGACTACATTATTGTCATTACCCATAACACCGCCTACCTGATCCAGATTGAAGACCAGTTTAATATCCAGAACCCTTGTATTTCCCTGATAAGCAATATTATTGGCATAATGGTAACTTCCTTTCAGTCCCTGCTCTTCACCCGAAAAATGAATGAATTTAATAGAATATTCCGTAGGTACATTTCTCAGGATCCTCGCTGCTTCCAGAATAATAGACGTTCCGCTTCCGTTATCATTTACACCGGGACCGTAGATGCTGTCAAAATGCCCGCAGATAATCACATATTTGTTGGGATACACCGTTCCTGTCTTGGTAATGACAAGGTTTTTAGAGCTTGTACCGCTGAATGTAAAAGGGTCTTCCGCAATCTGGGAGGCAGAATAACCATAAGAAAGGTACTTATTTTTGATCCAGTTGAGTGCATTGGCATTATTTACAGATCCTGTTGTCTTAATGCCTAAATTGGCAAAATCCTGCAGATTGGTGGTGATATTGGTTTGCGAAACCATATCAGCCCTGTCTTTGTAAGCCTGAATAAAATTCTGGGCACCCATGTTTTGGAATACAAATGATGCCATTAAAATAGTGGTAAGTTTTTTCATATGATGGGTAGGGGGTGTCTATTTTTCAATAATGACCTTTCTGGCCACGGTACTTTTATCGGATTTTACAGTAACCATGTACATTCCGCCGGCCAGCCCTGAGGTCGCTATTTTGTTTTCATCTTTTGAATTCAACAGAAGGCGGCCATTCATATCACTGATTTCTACATGAAAGTTCTTAATGTTTTCAGGCATTTCAATATGGAGAGCATCTTTCGCCGGATTAGGATATATTTTTACGGCAGTCAGTGAATTTTCAGTATGCACTTCCTCAGTTCCCAATACACTGGAAGCAGAAGCAAAATGCTGAAGGGCCCCCACAGCTGCTTTACCTATTTTATAAACATACACAGGATCTACATTGGCAAAAGTATCATTCGGTGTATGAGGGCGGGAACTCTGTATATTTTCATAAAAACCGGTAATCACCTCATTTTTCTGTTCAAATGGGATATAATCTGATGAATAGGCATTGGTGATCACAGTCTGTAACGGAGAATATAATTCCGTGCAGGTAGCCAGCTCCTGGGTGATCTGGTTAGACATGGCATTGTTGGTGGTCAGCCCGCTGATATCTCTCTCACATTTGATCGTAGTATTGTTATTGCCCAGCTGGCCTCCTACCTGATCTATATTGAATACCAGCTTTACATCAATATTACGGCTGTTATTCTGATAAACCACTTCGTTTGCATAATGTTCGCTTCCGTAAAGCCCCTGTTCCTCTCCGGAAAAATGAATAAATTTTATAGAATAGTCGGTAGGAACATTTTTCAGGATCCTGGCAGCTTCCAGAAGAATAGAGGTACCGCTGCCGTTATCGTTCACACCAGGTCCTGCTATGGTATCATAATGTGCACAGATAATCACATAGGTATTGGGATAAAGCGTTCCTGTTTTGGTAATAACAAGATTCTTCGAACTTATTGTAGAATTATTATAATCAAAAGTAAAAGGATCCTCTACAATCTGTCCGGCGGTATAGCCATAGGAAAGATATTTATTTTTGATCCAGTTGAAAGCATTTGTATTGGCTGCTGAACCGGTTGTTTTTACGCCTAAATCAGCAAATGCCTGAAGATTGGATGTTATATTGATTTGGGAGACCTTGTTCGCTCTGTCCTGATAAGCCTGAATAAAATTTTGACCGTGAAGGCTGTAAGCCGATAAGGAAAGAAGGATAATAGTCGTTATTTTTTTCACTTTTAGATAAAATTTTACAGATTCAATAATTCAGCAAATGTAGATAATAAAAACGGATTTTATTTCATAAAAACCAAAGATTCTTTCCTGTAATTTTTATTGAATAATGACAAATAAATTATTCACTATTATTTTCATTTATGTTTATTTTTTACTTTAAAAACTCAATTTATAATGATAATTTTTCATTGATATAATTGAAGTGGGAAGATGAAGGAAGGAACTCTGAAGATCGTTCATAACAGACGTATCTTTTTTTTAAGTTAATTTGATTTTACAGCAGCTTTCAGTATTTATGATTAGAGGTAACTTCCGGCCTTGTTCTTCCGGCTTCCCACCTGTTGTGCTTAAACTCCTTAATCCGGATCCGGGCTAAAAATGAATTTCAGGGAAAATATAGCTGCGGCCATAATTTATTTGCTTTAAGCAGAATTTTTTTACAACTTTTTTGTAGGGGACTGGTCCCAAAGCTGAAAGTAATTTTCTGAACAGAAAAATCCCGGACAAAAGCCCGGGATTCATATTGATAACAAAAGTTCTACATTATTTTACTTGATCTACAACAGCTTTGAAAGCTTCAGGGTGATTCATTGCTAAATCTGCTAAAACTTTTCTGTTAAGCTCAATGTTGTTCTTTTTAAGAGCTCCCATAAACTGAGAGTAAGACATTCCGTGCTCTCTTGTACCCGCATTGATACGAGTGATCCAAAGTGCTCTGAAATTTCTCTTTTTCTCTTTTCTTCCGCGGTAAGCATATTGCATTGCTTTTTCTACCGCATTTTTAGCTACCGTCCAAACGTTCTTTCTTCTACCGAAAAAACCTTTAGCTTGCTTAAAAATTTTCTTTCTGCGAGCTCTTGAAGCTACTGCATTTACTGATCTAGGCATAATTTAAATTGTTTTTTTGAAAAGGGCGGAATATAAAATTCTCTTAGTGGCTCCGTTTCAGGGTTAAAATTTTGAATTTGTTTTGAATTCTTATAAACCGGATATAGATTTATAAAAACTACTTAATGGCTAATTGACGTAGAACGCTCTTTGTGTCCACAGCAGCAACGTAAGAAGTCTGCGTAAGATTTCTCTTCTGCTTAGTTTCTTTCTTAGTTAAGATGTGGCTTTTGAAAGCATTTTTTCTTTTGATCTTACCAGATCCGGTAAGAGCAAAACGTTTCTTAGCACCTGATTTCGTTTTTAATTTTGGCATTGTTTTGCTTTTTTATTGTTTTTGTTATCAATATCTTGTCCATGGTTCCTAAATTACTTAGGAATAACAGTTTGCAAAGATACGAAAAAAGATTTAATTTCGCCCCTGTCTCCGGGAATGTGTTGAGATATTATTTTTTAAGAATAATAGAAATACTGATTTTATCATTATTCTGAACAGTTCTGTATTGAAAATCAGCATTGTCAATCTTATAACCGAACTGATTATATGGTGAAAAAAACTGCAGACAGGCTGTCTGCAGTAGGTTTATTTATGGTATAACTGAAATCTATGAATTGAAAAACTCCAGCAGGTCCTTATTGATCGTTTCCGCTTCCGTGGTCGGCATACCGTGAGGGAATCCGGGATAAGTGATGAGCTTACCGTTCTTCAGAAGCTGTGCCGATTTAACGCCCGCATCTTTATAAGGTACAATCTGGTCATCTTCTCCATGCATTACCAGTACAGGGAAATCCACACTTTTAAGATCTTCCGTAAAGTCTGTTTCGGAGAAAACTTTAACACAATCGTAGTGCGCCTTAATAGACCCCATCATTCCCTGTCTCCACCAGTTTCTGCGGATTCCTTCAGATACATTCGCGCCTTCTCTGTTAAAGCCGTAGAAAGGAAGCGTAATATCGATATAAAACTGGGATCTGTTATTGGCTGTATTGTAGCGGATCTCATCAAATACAGAAATAGGAGTTCCCTCAGGATTGCTCTCGCTCTGCACCATGACAGGAGGTACTGCACTGATCAATACCACTTTTGAAACTCTTCCGTTACCTCCGTATTTTGCGGCATAGCGGATAGCTTCTCCACCTCCGGTAGAATGGCCAACGTGAATAGCATCCTTTAAATCCAGAAATTCTGTGAGTTCTGCCACATCAGAAGCATAAGTGTCCATATCATGCCCTGTTTCTACCTGGCTGGATCTGCCATGCCCTCTCCGGTCATGGGCAATAACACGAAAACCCTTTTCAAGGAAGAAAAACATCTGGGTGTCCCAATCATCTCCGGATAGCGGCCATCCGTGATGAAAAAATACAGGCTGTCCTTTTCCCCAGTCTTTGTAATAAATCTCTGTTCCGTCTTTTAATTGAAATGTGCTCATTGTTCTGCTTTTTAGTGATTAATATTTTGATGAATATTTCGGTTTTATTGAGAGTACAGCAAATCTAGGGCTAATTCTTTCACAGAATATTGATGTAGGATAATATTTAAGATTAATTAATAAAACAGGATGTGTTTAAACCTTATGAAAAGGATTCATTATTCGGGTATGAATTGATAAAATATCTGCATTGCAGAGCAGTAACGGTAAAAAAAGAAAGCTACCCCGTTTGAGGTAGCTTTTATATTTTATTTAGCCGGTTTTTTAGGACTCATCATCATGATCATTCTCTTTCCTTCCAGTTTGGGAAGCTGGTCTACTTTCCCAACGTGCTCCAGTTCCTGGGCTAGTTTCAGAAGTAAGATTTCTCCCTGGTCTTTAAAGATAATAGAACGTCCTTTAAAAAATACGTAGGTCTTTAATTTTGAACCTTCTTCAAGGAATTTTTCAGCATGCTTCTTCTTGAATTCATAATCGTGGTCATCTGTCTGAGGCCCGAAACGGATCTCTTTTACCACTACCTTCACCTGCTTGGCTTTAAGTTCCTTCTGCTTTTTCTTTTGCTCGTATAAAAACTTCTTATAGTCTAATATCCTTGCAATAAAAGGCTCAGCCTTATCGGAGATTACTACCAGATCAAGCTCCTGCTCTGTGGCAAGCTGTCTTGCTTTATCAATTGGATAAACTCCCGGCTCTACGTTATCGCCCACTAAACGAAGCTCTCTCACACGAATTTTATCGTTGATCAAGTGTGCGTCCTCCTGTACCGGACGTCTCTGTGGGCCCCTGTTGTTAAATCTTTGTGCTATTGTATTATAATTTTATTGGTTAATTACTATTTTATCAAAAGAATGAGAGATTAATCTGCTGAATTTCTCAATACTTTAATTTTTTTATTTAGATGGCAGACTCTTTCTTGAAATAAGAAACAAAATCCTCCATATTCATCACTCCGAGGTCTCCTTCACCACGTCTTCTTACAGAAATTGTGCCGTCTTTTTCTTCATTTTCACCTACTACCAGCATGAATGGAATCTTGTTCAATTCAGCATCACGGATCTTTTTACCGGTCTTCTCATTTCTGTCGTCAATCTGACCGCTAATATCGTGATTTTCCAAAAATTGTGAAACTTTTTTTGCATAATCTACATATTTTTCACTGATCGGAAGAATAATAAACTGGTCAGGGCTCAGCCATAACGGGAAATCTCCTGCGGTATTCTCCAGAAGGATCGCGATAAAACGCTCCATAGAACCGAATGGGGCTCTGTGGATCATTACCGGTCTGTGCTTCTCATTATCGTTTCCGATGTAGTGAAGGTCAAATCTTTCCGGTAAATTGTAGTCTACCTGGATCGTACCCAGCTGCCATCTTCTTCCTAAGGCATCTTTTACCATGAAATCCAGTTTCGGACCGTAGAAGGCTGCTTCACCGTATTCTATCACCGTTTTAAGGTTCTTGTTTTTAGCCGCAGTAATGATGGCGTTTTCCGCTTTTTCCCAGTTCTCGTCAGATCCGATATATTTTTCTCTGTTTTCAGGGTCTCTTAAAGAAACCTGTGTTACAAAATCCTCAAAACCTAAAGATCTGAACACATAAAGAACAAGATCAATTACCGCTTCAAATTCTCCTAAAAGCTGATCCGGAGTACAGAATAGGTGAGCGTCATCCTGAGTAAACCCGCGAACTCTTGTCAGCCCGTGAAGTTCTCCACTCTGCTCATACCGGTATACGGTTCCGAATTCTGCATATCTTTTCGGAAGATCCCTGTAACTCCATTGTGAAGTTTTATAGATTTCGCAGTGGTGAGGACAGTTCATTGGCTTCAGCATGAATTCTTCACCCTCATTCGGTGTTTTGATCGGCTGAAAGCTGTCCGCTCCGTATTTATCCCAGTGCCCGGAAGTTACATACAACTCTTTAGCCCCGATATGCGGAGACATTACGAATTCATAACCGCCTTTTTTCTGAGCAGCAGAAAGGAAATTCTCCAGTTTTCTTCTCAAAGCGGTTCCTTTTGGCAGCCATAACGGCAGCCCGGCACCTACTTTCTCAGAAAATGCAAAAATTCCAAGTTCTTTACCTAGTTTTCTGTGGTCTCTTCTTTTAGCCTCTTCCAGTCTTTCAAGATACTCGGTAAGATCTTTCTGTTTAGGGAAAGAAATACCGTAAACTCTTGTCAGCTGTGGGTTTTTCTCATTTCCTCTCCAGTAAGCTCCTGCCGCGTTTAGAATTTTAACCGCTTTTACGATGCTGGTATTAGGAATGTGGCCTCCACGGCATAGATCCGTGAAATCATCATGAGTTACAAAAGTGATCTCTCCGTCATTCAGATTAGAGATCAGTTCTACTTTATAAGGATTATCTGCATAAACTTTTAATGCTTCTTCTTTAGAAACAGGGTATAGCGAGAATATTGAACCTTTTTTTGCATTTTCCAAAACTTTCTTTTCAATCTTCTCAAAGTCTTTTTCAGATAAGCTTTCGTCTCCGAAGTCTACATCATAATAGAATCCGCTTTCAATAGCAGGACCAATGGTCAGCTTAGCATTAGGATAAAACTCAAGGATAGCCTGCGCCAGTAGGTGGGCAGAAGAATGCCAGAAAGCTTTCTTTCCAAGATCATCATTCCAGGTAAGCAGCTGTACCGTTGAATCCGTCGTTATAGGTGTGGTGGTTTCTACCTGTTTACCGTTTACAACTGCGGAAATGGTATTTCTAGCCAATCCCTCGCTGATAGATTTTGCCACATCTAAAGGAGTAACTTCTCCTTCGAACTCTCTGACGCTGTTGTCTGGAAGTGTAATTTTTATCATTGTTTACTAAGAAATTTTAAGTTGCAAAAATACGCATTTTTTACATAAAATACTATATTAGCATCTATTTAGAATGAGATTTAATATAAAAAAAGAAAAGATATCTGTCCTTTTTGTATCATCAGGTTTTATCATTAACTTTTCCCGGGAACTTTTTCCTGATTTCTTTATCTTACAGAAGAATTGAAAGAACTGAAGGGAATTCCGGCTATTGAGCTGTATATCTTCTTAAAATCAAATCATTAATAATTTTTTAAACATGAATATTTTCAATATAGACCTGCATTGCGACCTTTTATATTACCTGTTAAGACCGGGTGCGAAAATAAGTGACAGAGAGTTTGGAGCTTCAATGCCTTTTTTAAGGGAAGGAAATGTAAAGCTTCAGATGATGGCAATCTATTCATCCACAGGCAAGGGGAGTACAGAATATGGACTTCAGCAGAGCAGCCTGTTTTCAGAACTGATAAAGAATAAAGATTTTTTCCTGTTTGAAAATGAAAGCTATAAAAACAATGAAAATGAAGGAAAAACTGGAATTCTGGCTTCGATTGAAAATGCGTCTTCTTTCTGTAATGAAAATGAAAGCCTTGATTCCGGTTTTAAAAAACTGGAAACCATCATTGAAAATACAAAAAGAATCTTTTATATCGGAATTACCCATCATACGGAAAACCGTTTTGGCGGCGGAAACAACGCCTCAGCAGGTTTGAAAGAAGATGGGAAAGTACTGATCGATTATATTGCAGACAAGAATATTGCCGTTGATCTTGCCCATGCAAGCGATCATCTGGCTCATGATATTTTTAATTACATAGATCAGAAAAATTATTCGGTTCCTATCCTGGCAAGCCACTCCAATTACAGGGCAGTTTATGAAAATAACAGAAACCTTCCCGATGAACTGGCCAAAGAAGTCATCAGCAGAAACGGACTGATCGGCCTTAATTTCATTAAAGATTATATTGATCCGGAACATCCGGAACGGCTTTATGAACATATTCAGTATGGATTAGATCTGGGAGGCGAGAACAGTATTGCTTACGGAGCTGACTATTTTTACTGGAAAGATCACCCGGACCTGTCCCGCCATCCGTTTTTCTTTCCCGAGCATTCCAATGCATCTGTTTATCCGGATATCAACCGGGAAATTGAAGAAAGATTTTCCCCTGAACTGATGAAAAAGATCAGCCATGAAAATGCCCTGAAATTTATAACGGAAATAGGTCAGCCCTAATCGTGATTTTTAGAGTGAAAGTCTGTTTTAAAATCAGAGAGAAAATATTTTAGGCTCGCTGATCATGCAGATTTGGCAGATTTATGAAGTCCTTTAAAAAAGCTAAGAATAGATTTTAAGCTTAAGCTAACAGGTTGCCTATAACGCCCGCTTCATCGATCAACGGAGTTGATTTTATACTTTGCATTCTTTAAAATCAGCATTGCCTATGCATGAAGTTTTGCGTTACCAAAAATTAATAATTAATGCTTGTGCGGGAGATTATTTAGGCTCGCTGATCATGCAGATTTGGCAGATTTATGAAGTCCTTTAAAAAAGATAAGAATAGATTTTAAGCTTAAGCTAACAGGTTGCCTATAACGCCCGCTTCATCGATCAACGGAGTTGATTTTATACTTTGGATCCTTTAAAATCAGCATTGCCTATGCATGAAGCTTTGCGTTACCAAAAATTAATAATTAATGCTTGTGCGGGAGATTATTTAGGCTCGCTGATCATGCAGATTTGGCAGATTTATGAAGTCTTTTAAAAAAGATAAGAATAGATTTTAAGCTTAAGCTAACAGGTTGCCTATAACGCCCGCTTCATCGTATCAACGGAGTTGATTTTATACTTTGCATCCTTTAAAATCAGCATTGCCTATGCATGAAGTTTTGCGTTACCAAAAATTAATAATTAATGCTTGTGCGGGAGATTTATTTAGACTCGCTGATCATGCAGATTTGGCAGATTTATGAAGTCCTTTAAAAAAGATAAGAATAGATTTTAAGCTTAAGCTAACAGGTTGCCTATAACGCCCGCTTCATCGGATCAACGGAGTTGATTTTATACTTTGCATCCTTTAAAATCAGCATTGCCTATGCATGAAGCTTTGCGTTACCAAAAATTAATAATTAATGCTTGTCCGGGAGATTATTTAGGCTCGCTGATCATGCAGATTTTTTGTTGGTTTAACGCAAAAGGCGCAAAAGTTTTAAATATTATGCTGATTTTAAGGCGCAAGAAAATCCAGGATTTTCAGCAAGTTTTTTAGAATTATAATCAATTATTTTAACGATAAAACAGTCGTAGACCAATCCGTTGCTTCATCGCATTAACGGAGTTGATTCTGCATTTTGTATAAACTTTGTTTTCAAAAAAAACAATGGCCACTCAATAAACAGTTTACAGCTGATTTTTTCTTTTATATTTTACCTTCTGTTTGATGATCTCAATTACATCTACATTTTGTACTTTGGACTTTACCCAGCCATGAATGTCAATATAAAGAAGAGATCTTCTGTAATATTCATTTTTAGAGAAGGCTTCCAGTTTTTCATCAAATACTTTAAATGCATTTTGCTGCTTATTTAAAACCAGGCTGTTAAGGTCTTTGAAAAAACGGATGCTTTCATAGTGAAATTCTTCGGGCTTCTTCATTTTCCGGGCAAACTTTAATGTGGAGGTAATGAATTCATCATAGTCTTCATCATCACCGGATTCATATTTGGCCATCAGGATCAGAATCCTTGTATGGAAGAGCAGGTCTTCCTGTACGTTTCCGCGGCATTCAACAACCTTCATGGCATACTCAATTGACTTATCATACATCTTACTTCCAAAAAACATTGCTGCCATTTTCAGATAGAGGATCATAAAGTGATGTTCATCAATCTTTTCCTTCAGGCGTTCCATTTTCAGCTCAATTTCGGGGATCAGTTTGGTTCCCGTAAAAAATTCGCCCTTCACAAAATGGATGTTCATCAGAGTATTGTAATGAGTAAGAAAGATCAGGGACTGGAGGTTTTCGTTCTGAGCGAAATTTTCAGCATTCACCGTCGTGTTGAAATTTTCAAAATGTTCTTCCAGGATATCAATATTTCCGTATAAAAAGAGGATTTTAAGCAGATAGGTATTGCCTTTAATGTACCACACCGGATGACTGAAGATCATTTCCGGGTTTTTATGAAACAGGTCTACCCACTGATAGGCGTATTTCAGGGTATATTTATACTCCTGCAGCAGTTGATTTTTCCATACATGGGCTTTAAAATACCAGAGTTTCTCGGTAAAATTCAGCTGATCCGGGTTAATATTACTGATCTGAGCATTGAAAATATCCAGAATTTCCTGCCGGTCTGTATCATTTTTTGCATAACCGTGGGTGAGCATTTCGCTGTACAGCTTTAACGAGAGATTGGAAAGTTCAGTTGCGTAATGATTCTGTCTGCTTACTTCCTGCGACTGCCTGATCAGTTCATCGGCACGGCCTTCAATACTTCTTGTAATAAATTGGGATTCAATTACTTTTTCAAGGTCTATGATTTCGGAAGCGATACTTTTTTCATCCAGTTCCAAAGCAGTTTGTTTCGTTTTGTCCAGGATCTTTAACGCCTGCTTGTAAAGGCCTTTCTGATAAAGAATATTGGCAAAGTCAAGCTGTTCACGAAGCTGTATTCTGTAATTCTGATGACTTGGATTCATCCGGAGACTGACCAGGATCTGTTTGTAAAGATGAGCCTTAAGATTGGATAACTGCTGTTTCGTAGAGATTTTTTTCTCAATAATGATATTTTCATCATATTCTTTCATTTTATCCATTTCAGAAAACAGCAGCAGAAATTTAGCATCCGTATTGATGCCGAGACGGTTTACATAAAGTCTGAACTGTCGTTTTTCTGAAGTAGTTAATGATTTAACGAGGACAAACAAAAAATCTTTCTGCAATTCTGCCATTGTAAATTAATAGAGTGTAATAAATTGATTTTTAATTAAATATGGTTATTTCTCCAACTGTTGGGTATTGTAATTTTCAGAAATAATGAAAATAAAAAAACATTGTTAGCAGTAGTTTTGAATCAAAATTAAGTAAAAAATTAATTATGAATTCCGAAAAGATTGAAATTTTTGACACGACGCTGAGAGATGGAGAACAGGTTCCAGGATGTAAACTGAATACCCGGCAAAAGCTGGTGATCGCTGAAAGCCTTGATGAGCTAGGGATTGATGTGATAGAAGCCGGATTTCCGGTTTCCAGTCCGGGAGACTTTGAGTCTGTTTCTGAAATTTCAAAACTGATACGAAATGCTAAAGTATGCGGACTGACAAGAGCGAATAAAAAAGATATTGATACCGCGGCAGAAGCTTTAAAATTTGCGAAAAAGCCACGTATTCATACCGGAATAGGAACTTCCGATTCTCATATCCGTTACAAATTCAACTCCACAAGGGAGGATATTCTTGAACGGGCTGTGGAAGCTGTAAAATATGCCAAACGCTACGTTGAAGATGTTGAATTTTATGCAGAAGATGCCGGAAGAACGGATAATGCCTATCTGGCAAAGGTTTGTGAAGAAGTGATCAGAGCGGGCGCTACGGTTCTCAATATTCCGGATACCACAGGATATTGCCTTCCTGAAGAGTACGGCCAGAAAATAAAATACCTGAGAGAAAATGTTAAAGGCATTGAAAAAGCTGTTTTATCATGCCACTGCCACAATGATCTGGGCCTGGCTACGGCCAATTCCATTGCAGGAGCGGCAAACGGTGCCCGCCAGATTGAATGTACCATCAACGGACTGGGAGAAAGAGCCGGAAATACCGCTCTGGAAGAAGTGGTGATGATCCTGAAGCAGCATAAGCATTTGAAGCTGCATACCCATGTGAATTCCAGGATGCTTAATGAAATGAGCCTGATGGTTTCTGATCTGATGGGAATGCCTGTACAGCCCAATAAAGCAATTGTCGGAGCCAATGCATTTGCCCACAGCTCAGGGATTCACCAGGATGGAGTCATTAAAAACAGGGAGACGTATGAAATTATAGATCCTGAAGAAGTAGGCGTAAACGCGTCGTCTATAATCCTTACAGCAAGAAGCGGGCGTTCGGCTCTGGCTTACCGTTTTAAGCATATCGGATATGACATTACCAAAAATGAGCTGGATTTTCTGTATCAGGAATTTTTGAAGGTTGCCGATCTGAAAAAAGAAGTGAAAAATGATGACCTGTATCTGATGATGGAAACATTCAGCCGCAAAATAGGATAAATGAAGATGAATAACCAAGATCGTATGACAATGAATACCAATAAAAAGACCCTTTTTGACAAAGTCTGGGATGCCCATGTGGTAGAAACGGTTCCGGATGGACCGCAGATTATTTACATAGATAAACATCTGATTCATGAAGTAACCAGCCCTCAGGCCTTTGCAGAACTTGAGACCAGGAATCTGAAGATTTTCAGACCGGAACAGGTTGTTGCCACAGCCGATCATAATGTTCCCACGCTTGATCAGGAACTGCCGATCCGGGACGAACTTTCCCGGAATCAGGTACGGCAGCTGGAAGAAAACTGCAGTAAAAACAATATTGAACTCTTTGGCCTCGGACATCCGTATCAGGGAATTGTACATATCATTGCCCCGGAATTGGGAATTACCCGCCCCGGAATGAGTATTGTATGCGGAGACAGCCATACCTCCACGCACGGAGCTTTCGGGGCGATAGCTTTCGGAATAGGAACCAGCCAGGTGGCCCAGGTTTTTGCCAGCCAGTGTCTGCTGCTGAATAAACCTAAATCTATGAGGATTACTGTAAACGGAAAACTGAATAAAAATGTTCAGCCTAAAGATGTAATTCTCTACATTATTTCTAAAACAGGAACAGACGGCGGTACCGGTTATTTCTGCGAATATGCCGGGAATGTATTTGAAGAAATGTCGATGGAAGGAAGAATGACCGTCTGCAATATGAGCATTGAGATGGGAGCGAGGGGAGGCATGATTGCTCCTGATAAAACAACATTTGAATATGTGAAAGGCAGACCTTTTGCCCCTCAGGGAGAAGAATGGGAAACTGAACTGGCGTATTGGAAAACTTTAAAAACAGATGAAGGAGCTGTATTTGATCGGGAACTGAGTTTTGATGCTTCGGAAATCTATCCTATGATCACTTACGGAACCCATCCGGGAATGGGAATTTCTGTGAATGACGTAATTCCGGCTCCGCAGAACGAATCTGAAGAAAAAGCGCTCCGCTACATGGGACTGGAAGCAGGACAGACGGTTTCAGATATCAGGGTGAATTATGTATTCATCGGAAGCTGTACGAATGCAAGGATCGAAGACTTCAGATCAGCGGCTCAATATATCCGGGGGAAAAATAAAGCAGAAAATGTGAAAGCCTTAATTGTTCCGGGATCTCAGCAGGTGGTCAGACAGATCTATGAGGAGGGCCTCGATCAGATTTTCAGTGAAGCCGGATTTCAGATCCGTCAGCCAGGATGCTCAGCATGCCTTGCCATGAATGATGATAAGATTCCGGAAGGAGAATACTGTGTTTCCACTTCCAACAGGAATTTTGAAGGAAGACAGGGACAGGGGGCAAGGACAATACTGGCCAGTCCTCTTACAGCCGCAAAAGCAGCTATCGATGGCAGAATATCAGCTTTTGAAAATTTAAATTAGAAAAGTTTAACAGACAAGACATGCAACCATTAAAAAAAATACAGTCCCGCGCGGTTCCGCTGCCGGCAGAAAATATAGATACAGACCAGATTATTCCGGCAAGATTTCTTAAAAGTATAGACAGGAAAGGTTTCGGAGAAAATCTGTTCAGAGACTGGAGGTTTAATATCCATACCGGAGAACCTGTTCCGGAATTTGTCCTGAACAATCCTGAATATAAGGGTGAAATCCTTATTGCAGGCCATAATTTCGGGTGTGGAAGCAGCAGGGAACATGCTGCATGGGCATTAACGGATTACGGTTTTAAAGTGATCATTTCAAGCTATTTTGCCGATATTTTTAAGGGAAATGCCCTGAATAACGGTCTTCTTCCGGTAAAGGTTTCCGATGAATTCCTGAAGGAACTCTTAAAAAACACGACGGAGAACCCGGAAAGTGAAATTACAGTGAATGTTGAACAGCAAACAATCAGTTTTAACGGAAAAACAGAGACCTTTGAACTCGATTCCTATAAGAAAATATGCCTTCTTAACGGCTACGACGATATTGATTTTTTAATCAGCAAAAAACAGGCGATAGAACAATTTGAACTAAAAACACAGAAGTATGAGCAAAAAACAGTTTAACATCGCAGTGCTTCCCGGTGATGGCATCGGTCCCGAAGTAATCGGTGAAAGCATTAAAGTACTGGAAGCTGTCGGGGAGGTTTTCCAATGTACATTTCACACAGAATACGGACTGATTGGTGCGGAAGCTATTTTTAAAACGGGTAACCCTCTACCTGAAGAAACCCTGGAGATCTGCCGGAATTCCGATGCCGTATTGTTTGGAGCCATAGGTGATCCGGTTTTTGATAACGATCCCGATGCGAAGATCAGACCGGAGCAGGGACTGCTGAAACTTCGTAAAGAACTGGAGCTTTTTGCGAACATAAGACCTCTGAAAACGTATCCGTCCCTGATTGAGAAAAGCCCTTTAAAAAAGGAAATCATTGAAGGGACAGATATTCAGATCTTCAGGGAACTGGTAAGCGGAATCTATTTCGGTGAAAAGTTTACGGATCCGGAAGGCGGCTACGCTTACGATGTCTGCAAGTACAGCAGGGAAGATATTATTCCCATTGTTCATATGGCTTTTAAAGAAGCGGAAAAGCGAAACAGAAAGCTTACCCTTATCGATAAAGCCAATGTTCTGGATACGTCAAGACTGTGGAGAAGAATCTGCAGGGAAATTGCCTCTGAATATCCGGAAGTCCAGCTGGATTATCTGTTTGTAGACAATGCCGCTATGCAGCTGATCCTTAATCCGAAACAGTTTGACGTGATCCTGACCGAAAATATGTTCGGAGACATTATCTCAGATGAAGCCAGTGTAATAGGTGGGTCCATAGGGCTTCTTCCGTCCGCATCGGTTGGCGAAGAAAATGCGCTGTTTGAACCTATACACGGTTCTTATCCCCAGGCCAAAGGAAAGGGTATTGCCAATCCTGTGGCTTCTATTCTGAGTACAGCGATGATGCTTGACCATCTTGAGCTACATGATGCCGCCGAAAAGTTAAAAAGAGCGGTAGAGCATGCCATAGAAAATAAATATGTTACGGTGGATCTTAATGCGGAACAGCATTATTCTACACAGGAAGTAGGCAGCTTTATTGCAGATTACATCAGGTATTCCGAGAAGTCTTATTATAATTTTGAAAATATCAGAATCGGAAAGTCCACCATTGTATAGATACCACAGCCCATATGATAATAGATTAGAAAGAAAGGTTCTGCTCAGGCGGAACCTTTTGATTTAAAATAATGTTGGTTTACGAAGAGACGCTATTATTTTTACCGGTTTTGTGGTCAATAAGACGCAGGATTGTATCTGCGATAAAATTAGGATCATGTATGTTTTGCCAGAACTTGTTAGGTTTTGTCAGATCATATAGACTTAGTTTTCTATCACGCATCAAAAATTTTATTCGGTATTTGTGTCATATAAAACACAGATATTTCACAGCTATAAAAATCTGCTCAATCTGCTGCATCTGCGAGAGAAAATAAAAACAGGAACCTTTACTATTTTCTGTAAATTTTCAAGATTATAAAATAAAAAAGGCCCTGCTATTGAGGCAGAACCTTTGGGTTTTATTTTTCCGTGTTATCCGTTTTTCCTGATTTGTTTTTTGAAGACTTCTGAACATCTTCCTTATTGATATCAGGCGGATTGGTCTTTTCTGATGATGCAGGAATATTCTGAAAATCCTGATTTTGCCTTTTCGTTTCTGCTGAATTCGCAGATTCTTTCTTTTTGTGATTACCTTCTGAATTCATAGCTTTATATTTTTAGAGTCCTAAAATACCGAGTTTTCCGGTTTTATCTTCTATTGTATAATTCAAAGCTTTTGCCAAAACGAAAATATTATTCAGATTTTCCATTAATTGTTTACGGCCTTCAGTACGGAGCTGATTCTGATCAATCGATTGTATTGCGGTTTCCTTTGCTTTCTGGGTGACGTTCCTGATGTCTTTTTCAGAAATTCTGTTAAAGAAAGAATCATCCAGAGACTGGATTTCAACGCTTGGGGTAATTCTTATATCGGCATCCGGAAGTTCGGTAATAACCAGCTTTTTGCCGATAGAATCCACTTCTATCTTCATTTTGTTCAGATCATAGGAAACCTGGGCGTTGGTTTTTGTATAGGTGATGATACTGTTGCTTGAAACTTCCTTTCCAAACACTTCATAGCCCATTTTGGTCTTCTGCATGCTTGAGGTATTCTGTTCCATCACCACCATTTTATTCATTTTGGAAATCTGGTTGGTCAGGATATAATAATCCGACTTTTCCGTCTTTTCTCCCAGATTAAAGCATGATTTAAGGCCGAAGAACAGAATGATCATCGCAAGAACTCCTGCCGCAAACGATATGATAACTTTATAATTTCTCAACTTATTTGCCAAAAATTTCTTTAATTACAGAACCGTCATCTTTTTTCAGGATTTCAACCAGATCTCTTTCGATATAGCCGGTTTTAGGCATTTCAATGATCCTTCCGATTTCTTTTCCATATTTTTCTACAATAATGGTAGGAACTTTCTGGATGTTGTAGCGCACTTCGTCACCGTTTGGAGATTCTTTTTTCCTGTTCACCGCAATAATCGTCATTTTATTGTCCGGGTATTTCAGTTCTTCCAGAATCCTCATCAGTCTTGGAAAATCCCTGTGGCTGTCTTCACACCATGTTCCCATGAAAACCACAAGAGAGTAGGTATTTATTTTTGCTTTTCTCAGTTCGCCAATTGCCTTCTGGTCAAGGGCATATTCATCATGTTCCTTCACATACCAGTCTGCATACGGAGCCTTTAAAAACTGCTCTTTCAGCTGATTTCCCAAAAGCATTTTACCGTCATTCTGGGTCTCCACTTCACGGTTTACCACCACTTTCTGAGCGCTGAACTGCTGGGCAGCCAGAACGATGCTTGAAACGGCAACAATCTTTGTAATAAATTTCTTCATATTATTTTTCGATAATTGTTTTCAGATCTGCAGGGGAGTAGTATTTGTTTTTCAATACTTTATGATCTGCCTGTCTGTAAACATTATACTTTTCTCCCGACTTTTCATAAAATGATTCTACTTCCTTTGCCTTATAAAACTCAACAGTTTCCTGTGCCTGCTCTTCATTATCACACGCCTTCGACATATTGGAACGCTGAACTTCGTTGAATAGTTCTACAAATTTACTGCCAAGTCCGAATTCAAGTACAGCTCCGCTTAAAACATACTGAAGATCACACAGCGCATCAGCAATTTCTACAATATTGTTATCGGCGATAGCCTGCTTCAGCTCATTAAGTTCTTCCTGTAAAAGTTCTACTCTGAGGCTGCATCTTTCAGGAGAAGGAATTTGGGGAGTATCTAAAATAGGGGCTTTGAAAGTAGTATGGAATTCTGCTACTTGGTTCAGACTGTCAATTTTATCCATGAATTTTTTTATTTACGCAAAGATAGAAAACGATTTGTAAATGGGGAAATTCTAAAGATACAATCCTTTTGTAAATAAGCAGTGTGTTGTGTTTTAATAATTTGACAAGAGCTTAAGAGCTTGTTTAAATTTCTAATTTTTGATTTTTTGTATCACATTCAAATCTTTACTCTCTAAAAACAGCCTTGCACTGAAATCCGTGAAATTTGTTGAATCTAGGGGAAACTCAATTCGTATTGAGATGATAGCTTGTATTTTATGGAACGCAAAGCCTGAGCTTCTTTGTGCATGTTTTAGGGGAGCTAAGATAAGAATCAACTCCGTAGATTCGATGAAGCGATGGATTAGCTTTCGGCTGTTTTTAAGTCTTAAATTTCTTCTCCAACAAAAAATCTGTCAATCTGTGTAATACAAAATCCACAACCTGAAATTGTGGATCTTATTTTGATTATCCGTCAACAGTATTCAATATCAATTATTTTAGCTCTTCATATTTCCAGATCCCTGAAATCTGCAACACAGTCAGCCCCGGCTGCTTTTCCCCATAACTAAATATGCCGATATACTTTGCAGGACAGGTTTTACAGCTGGTTCCGAAATATAAAGTGGGCAAATTATTGACCGTCAATTCCCCGAAATGAAGCATCCCTTTTGAGGTTTCAGCAGCCATCCCATTTTGTAACAGTTCGTTTTTAGAAAGTACTTTATCTTCATGATACACCTGAAAAACAGGAAATCCGGATTGATAGGGTGTGATTTCAACTGTATTTTCATGACTGCAGTCACAGCAGATGAATTTTGCAGCGGCAGATGAACCGATTTCATCATTGGTGAAAACGTTCTTTTCAATGAGTGCTTTTTTGCTGATGCTTATTTTTGTTGATATGGAATACATTTAAATATTTTTTTATTGCTGAATAACTGTGCCTGCCAAGTTATTGTATTTTCCGCTCGGACTTTTCTTGATCGTGATTTTTACATAGCCTTCCGCTGCAAGCTTGTTCCATGTTTTCTGATAACCCGTTGCAGGATCCACCGGGATTTTCCACATCGTCTGCTTACCATTGCCAGCCTGGCTGAACCACGGAATAATATCTGCCGTCTGAGACTGGAAAGGTAGTGAATTCAGAACATCTATTTCATAATAAAAATCATATTTGTTTTCTGCCTGATTGAGAGCTCTTTGGGTGAATGTATAAGTGTATCCGTTAATAATGGGGCTTGTAAAACTTCCTCCCAGGGTCGGGATGCCGGTTCCGTCAAAATTTCCTACGGCCCCGCTGTACCGGTCGAATTTTTGTCCTGCCAGAATAGGAACGTCATCCACAATGTTATAGCCGCCGTTGGCCGGTGGCCATCCTCCATTCAGATTATTGCTGTTGAAAAAAGCTTCAAGCTCAGGCCATCTGCCCAGTCTGTAAAGGTCGTAGATGTAGTTCCTGGCTGTAGAACCTACTGCTCCGGAAGCATCATAGGTGGCTGCAAGTTCATCCGCATTTTTGTAGAATACATGCGTAACGTTTCCTGTGTTTTCGTCTTCTCTGTCTGTGCTGCAGGCCATTGAAAAAAAGGCCATTGAGAAGAATAAAATGTACTTAAATAAATGTTTCATATAAATAATTTAAATTATGTAATGATTTAATTAAGCATTTAAGGGGTGAACCTGGTGCTGACAGACTTTACGGCCGTATAAATATTTTCAGCCGCTTACAGAGGTACGGTTCCGGAAGTTAATTTTCAGGAGAACGGTAATACGATGTAAAACAGTTTCAGGATTCCCTTAAATACTTTGGGTAGAACAGTACAATGAACAGGTGTTTGAGCGGTAAATTTAAATCAAAAAAACAAATTATGTTAAATTTTATTTCAATAAATGTTTATTTGTGAATAAATTTCGTTAATAAAACAATTTTTAATTATTATTTTTCAATTTCTATAATAAAAAAGACTGCCCGGTAATTTGAGCAGCCTTCACATCGTATAATAAAAAATGGTTGTTAGTTTTTGATAAACCTTTTAGAGATTTCTCCAATCTGGATCATGTACGCTCCTTTGGTAAGACTGCTTACATTCACACTTCCTCTTTCCAGTTTTCCGGAAAGAATGAGTTTTCCGCCCATATCAAAGATTTTGTAATCTCCGGATGAAGTGTTTGAAATATGCATCATGTCTTTTGCCGGGTTTGGATACAGTTTAATATCAGTAATCATATCTTTTGTATCAGATAAATCTCCTCTTCCTGAAGAAACAATATTAAGCGTATAATCTTCTACCTGTCCGTAGGTGTAAGCCTCACAGGATGAGGTTGGTATAGAGCTGTATTTCATCATGACTCTCATTCTCGTGGAGCCTATGGCTGCGGTAGCAGGAATGGTGATGCTTCCTGTAACCGGAGTTGTTGTGGAACCTGCTTTGGACCATGCCAGCTCTCCGCTGTCGGTGAAGTCGCCATCGCCGTTATAATCTATATATACTGCATAAGCTTCGCTGTATTTGGTTGAGGTCCATACCGGAGTTATGGAAAGAGTATAAGAACTTCCTCTGGTTACGTTGGTAGCAACAGATGTGAAGTTTTCATAACCTGCTGTTCCCGTTGATGTATTATTGATGGTTCCGAATTTCACATTTCCGATTCTTTCGTCTGCGGTATTGCTTGCAGAAGCAGAACAGTAGGTTACCGTGCCTCCGGAAAGAGTTGTCACACTTACCGTATTGCTGAAAGGAGAGGTGTTTCCTGCGGCATCTTTGGCTTTTATACTGAAGCTGTAAGTCGTGGCAGGGCTTAAACCTGTTACGGTATAAGTGGTGGATGCTGTATTTCCGATCATAGAACCGTTCATATATACATCATATCCCGTAACCGCTACATTGTCGGTAGCTCCGCTCCATGAAAGATTGGTGCTTGTAGCAGTCGTTCCTGAAGCGGCAAGGGCAGGAGCGGTAGGAGCAGTGGTATCTGTTCCGCCTGAGCCTGCGTTTACAGTAATATTAGCATTATTGACATCAAAGAAAATATGGTTTGAGCCTTTTACCATCAGTCTTCCGGTGGTAGTGGAAGAATTAGGGATCGTTACCGCCTGAGAACCGTCGTTGGGTGTTCCGGCAAGTAGGGTAGTCCATGTATTTCCGTTATCTGTGGACCAGAGAATGTCTACATTGGCTGCATTTACCCCATTGGCTGTCGTTCCGGCCTCGTTCCAGGTAACCGTTTGGGAACTTCCCCCTGCGTAAGTAGTTGCTGAATTCTGTGAAGTAATGCTGAATGGTCCCGCTGTTCCGTTTACCGTGATAACGGCATCATCTGAATTGTTTCCGGCACCTCCGGCTCTGTTGTCCCGGACAGTAAATCTGAAATTAAGTGTTCTGGCTACGTTGGATAAAGCTTCTACTGTGATTTCGGATCCCGCGGTGGTGGTTGCTCCGGTAAGAATGGATGCCATTCTCGGAAAATATCTTACAGGCGAAGTGGTGGGAGTCCAGGATCTGAAAGTAGGGCCGGTTGTTTTGGTAGCGCTGGCAGCAGAGCTGGCTCCTGTTTGTGAAGAAGAAGCATTATCCATCTGTTCCCAGATGTACGTCAGTGAATCTCCGTTGGCATCTGTTCCTGTTCCTGTAAGCATAAAAGGCGTTCCTTTCGGAATCGTATAATCAAGGCCGGCGTTCGCAGTAGGAATGGAGTTTCCTGTTGAAGTGCTTACCGGGCATGTTTTAGCTTTGATATTATTGGTAATCTGCTGGATGCTGATTGCATGGAAGAATGCATCTGAATGTGGCTGGATATCCTGTGCCGTGATCCCTGCATATCCCATGATTGTAGACCCGGATCCCGGTTCCATATTGGCTCCGGTTCCTTCGTTGCTCATAGAGAACGTATGGTTTCCTCCAAACTGGTGTCCCATTTCATGGGCTACATAATCAATATCAAAATTATCACCGGAAGGAATTGCGTCTGCCGGGGAGGTATAGCCGCTTCCTTTTGATCCGTTGGTACAGATACAGCCAATGCAGCCTGCATTTCCTCCGCCTCCGGAAGCTCCGAAAAGGTGTCCTATATCGTAATTGGCTTCACCGATTACTGAAGTAAGGGTGCTCTGAAGCTGGGAATTCCAATTGCTCATTCCTGAGGCTGCGGAATAAGGGTCTGTGGAAGCGTTGGTGTAAATAACCGCGTCATTGTTGGCGATAAGAACCATTCTTGCCGCGAAATCTTTTTCAAAAACTCCGTTCACACGGGTCATGGTAGTGTTCATGGCAGCGAGCGCATTGGCTTTGGTGCCGCCAAAATACGTGGCGTATTCTCCGGTGCAGGATAGGGCAAGCCTGAATGTTCTCAGTTTGGCATCATCCGCATTGGGTCTTGCTGCAAGACCGGCATTGGAAACTCCTTTCTGGGCTACATCAATGACTGTGCATTCAAATTTGCTGAGGTCGTCTTTTTTATCAGACTTTTTGTAGACAACATACGTGGAAAGGTCTTTGGTGTAAGGTTCAATAAAAACAGCGGACCTGTCGCCGTAAATTTCCATGGAAGACAGACCTAGCGGAGAAACACTGAAGTAAACGGTAGAGTTGGAATCATTTAAACCCTCTCCGACATAAGATTTGATGTCCGGGTACTTTGCAGCAAGCTGTGGATCGAAATTGGACTGTTCCCTTACTTTAAAGTTTTCCATTCTGCCTTCAGAATTGGGGAAGGAAATAATAATTTCTGATTTTTCTCCCGGTGCAAGCCGTTTAGGTGCTTTGGCCAGTATGTTTTTAAGTCCGTTGATGTCCAGGCTGTAAACCTTAGGATTGCTGATGTTGGTTTTGTTTTCAAAAACGTCTGAAGAAACTTTTTTAGAACCTTCAGTCCATAGACGGTCTGTCTGCGCGAATGAGATGCCTGCCATAAAAAGCATCCCAATCATGGATAATTGTTTTTTCATATTAATTATTTGTTTTGATTGTGGAATATCAAAGCTAATAAATTTTATATTACGAAAAACAAATTTTTTTAAGAAAATTTTAGATAATATGTTTAAAATATTATGCAATACATTGAATGTAATTGAAAAATTATTATCCCGGAAAAAGAAAATAGCATACGCAAAACACGTATGCTATTCATTTATTGATGAAATATTTCTAATTATTTGGTAATATCTCTTCCGATTACCAATCTCTGGATTTCTGAGGTACCTTCACCAATGGTGCAAAGTTTGGAATCTCTGTAAAATTTCTCTGCCGGGAAATCTTTTGTATATCCGTAACCTCCGAAGATCTGAACGGCATTATTGGAAATTCTTACACAGGCCTCAGAAGCGTACAGTTTAGCCATTGCCCCTTCTTTAGTCATTTTCTGTTTTGCATTTTTAAGGGTTGATGCTCTTTGGATAAGAAGCTCTGCAGCATCGATTTCTGTTGCCATATCAGCAAGCATGAAGTTGATCGCCTGGAACTCAGAAATTGATTTTCCAAACTGGTGTCTTTCTTTGGCATATTTTAGAGCGGCTTTATAAGCTCCTCTTGCTGTACCCAAACTTAAAGCTGCGATAGAGATTCTTCCTCCGTCAAGAATTTTCATGGCCTGCTTGAAACCTTCACCTACTTCTCCCAGACGGTGAGAGTCCGGTACACGTACATTATCGAAAATCAGTTCTGCGGTTTCGGAAGCACGCATTCCCAGTTTGTTTTCTTTTTTTCCTGAAGTAAATCCGGGCATTCCTTTTTCCAATACGAAAGCGGTAGAGTTATTTTTGGCTCCTTTTTCTCCTGTTCTGGTCATAACTACGGCAATATCCCCTGAAATAGCGTGGGTAATAAAGTTTTTAGCCCCGTTGATGATCCATTCATCACCATCTTTTACGGCAGTGGTAGACATACCTCCTGAATCTGAACCTGTATTGTGTTCTGTAAGTCCCCAGGCACCGATTACTTTTCCGGAAGCCAGCTGAGGAAGCCATTTGTTTCTCTGTTCTTCATTCCCGAATTCATAAATATGGTTGGTACAAAGTGAATTGTGTGCTGCAACAGAAAGACCGATAGAAGGGTCTACCTGAGAGATTTCATCCAGAATAGCAACATATTCATGATAACCCAGACCGGAACCTCCGTATTGCTCAGGAACTACGATCCCCATAAAACCCATTTCTCCAAGCTGGTGAAAAAGATCTTTTGGAAATGTCTGGCTCTCGTCCCACTCCATAATATTCGGTCTGATATTTTTCTCAGCAAATTCTCTTGCTGTTTCAGCTATCATTTTGATGTTGTCAATAGTCTCTGTATTCATATAGATAATAGTTAGTTCCCAAAGATAAATAAATTGAATGAAAGCTAAAAAAAATTATTTTATCCATAGGAGTTTATTTGCAAAATAGTCGTTTTCAATTTTTTATATTTCAATAATTAATAATTTTTTAATAAAATTTTCGGAACTTTAAGTGTTTTAATTTACTACTTTAGCCACCCAATTTTTAAGGTATGAAAAAAGTTCTATTTCCTGTTATTCTGATCTCGTCGTTTCTGAGTGCCCAGGCACCTGCAGGATACTATGACGGAACAGCCGGGCTTACAGGCTATGCCCTGAAGTCGAAGCTGCATGATATTATTGCGGCGAAGAATATCAACTGGCATTATGATGATCTGCCGGCATTTTACAATCAGACTGATCTGGACAGGTATTATGATCACGGGCCGGAAAATACAACGATTCTATTGGATATGTATTCAGAGATTCCTGCGGGGCCTGATGCTTATGAATATATTTCGACTAATATAGCAAGTGGTACCGGGGCTGAAGGCCAGGGTTACAACAGGGAACATGTTGTTCCGCAGAGTACCTTTAACAGTGATTATCCTATGTATTCAGATCTGCATTTTATCATTCCTGCGGATGCAAGAATTAATTCGCTGCGAAATAATTACCCATACGGAGTAGGTAATTCCACGGTGCATTATACATTCACGAATACTTCAAAAATAGCCAACAGTGCTATTCCGAACTATGCTTACACCAACAGGGTTTATGAGCCTATTAATGAATTTAAAGGTGATATTGCAAGAATGCTGCTGTATTTTGTGGCGAGATACGAAGATAAACTGCCTTCGTTTAATTATTATACCAATATTAACCCTGCCATAGACAGATCTGCCCTGGATGGAACTGCCGAAAGGGCCTTTGATCCGGAATACATTGCGATGCTTATCCAGTGGCACAATCAGGATGGGGTTTCCCAAAAAGAAATAGACCGGAATAACGCGGTATATGCAATTCAGAAAAACAGAAATCCCTTTATTGATAATCCGCAATGGGTAAATGCAATCTGGGGACAGACTCCGGATGCCGTAGCTCCTTTGGCTCCTTCTAATCTTAGTGTTTTACAGACCAGTGCTTATTTTGCAAATTTAAGCTGGACACCCAGCACAAGTTCTGACGTTATCGGCTATAATATTTATCAGAACGGTGTATTTTTAACTTCTACCAAGTCTGCTTCAATCAGTATTGACCATCTTAACCCGTCTGCAACCTATACCTATACGGTGAAAGCCTATGATAACGGCTATCTGAATTCTCCTGACAGTAATACGGTTACTGTAAATACACTGGCTTCGGATGTTTATGCAAAGGACTTATTTATTTCTAAATATCTGGAAGGAACTTCTAACAATAAGGCAATAGAAATAGTGAACCGCACCGGGCATCCTGTAAATCTGAATGATTACAGACTGTCTGTTCAGGCCTATGGAAATAATAACTATTATTTTCCTGCACCGTTTGAAATGGAGGGAATTATACAGAATAATGAGAGCTTTGTTGTTATTAATCCCAGAGCGAATTTCTCCTGTCTGACTATTGACCGGGCCAGATTCGTTACTGCAGCCCCTCAAATGGCCTATGACGGTGAGAGGTACCTGGAACTGCGGTATAAATCAACGACAATAGATGTCCTGGGAGTTCGGAATCAGTCTAACATTTCCGTACTCAGAGATGTTTCGCTTTACAGGAAGAATTTGGTGAACAATCCCGTAACGACATTTAATATCAATGAATGGGACAGCTATCCTGCCGATTACTGCCAGAATCTTGGCGGAACCTTATCGGTTACGGACCTGACTGCTGATACCGGAGCATTTAAAATCTATCCGAATCCTGCTTCTGAAAACTTATTTGTTGCCGGGGAAACGGAAAAAGTAAAAACCGCTCAGATTATTGATTTTTCCGGGAAGGTGATTTATACAGAGAAGCAGCCTTTCAGAAACAGGAAAAATATCTCTGTGCAGAATCTTCCTGCCGGTTCTTACTTCCTGAAGCTGGATGACAAGACCTACCAGTTTATAAAAAAATAGCAGTATAAGGTTGGAGTACGGCATTCCATAGCCCTGATAGCAGCGGTTACCCCGCAGCATGAAAAGGGAAAGCCTGGCGCGAGGAGTATGAGCGGATAGCAGGAAACAGCTCCTTGAAAATAGCCGTGTTCATCTTCTTTAAGCCTTATTTTTACGACATCATCGATATAAGCAGATTCACTAATAATTAATATCTATAAGTGTTTCTGCTTATATTTTTTATTTATAAGTAATTATGCTTATATTTGCATCATGATAGCGGTTATTACCGGAGATATTATAAATTCACAGCACGCGGACACGGAAGCCTGGTTGACCAGACTCAAAAATCTTCTGGAAACCTGGGGAAGTTCACCACTTGTGTGGGAAATCTACCGGGGAGACGAATTTCAGTTCAAATGCAGCATTGATGACGCTTTCTGGCATTTTCTAGCCATTAAATCACTCATAAAAAGCCAGGAAAATCTGGATATAAGACTGGCCATAGGCATCGGGGAGGAAAATTTTTCTTCTGAAAAGATCACCGAATCCAACGGTACCGCTTATGTGCATTCCGGCAGACTTCTGAAGGATCTGAAAAGCGACGGACATACAGTTGCCATAAAAACCTCCAGCGAAGCCGTAGACAGGGATCTTAACATCCTTCTGAAATGGTCTACCAAAGATTTCGACAACTGGACGGTAGCCACAGCAGAGATTATTCATGAAATGATCATGAATCAGGATATTACCCAGGAAGATCTCGCCAAAAAATTTGCTATATCACAGTCCTCGGTAAGCCAGAGACTGAAACGCGCCAACTACGAACTGATCGTAGAAACCAATCAATATTTCAGAAAGAAAATCTCGGAACTGTAAACATGATCTTTACTCAACTCATATTGGCACATTTATCCGGAGATTTTATTCTTCAGCCAAATTCATGGGTTGCTGATAGGGAGCGCCGCCAACTTAAAAAGTTCCGGCTTATCTCTGTATGCTCTTGTTCCGGATGGAGCCGTAAGCATACGATTGGTTTTTCACTGAGGTCCGGAATGGCTGCTTTAAAAGGTATTTTAATAAAATAATTTAAATAAATCTAACTAATAAGAATTTTAGAAATGGAAAAGAAAGAAATGTTGTACGAAGGTAAAGCAAAACAGGTATTTGCAACCGATAATCCTGATGAGGTGGTAGTGCGTTTCAAAGACGATGCTACTGCATTTAATGCTCAGAAGAGAGGGCAGGTAGACCTGAAAGGGGAAATGAATAACGCCATTACTACCCTGATCTTTGAATACTTAAATGAAAAAGGGATTAAAACTCATTTCATTAAACAGTTAAACGAAAGAGAGCAGCTGGTAAGAAAAGTATCGATCATTCCTCTGGAAATGGTGGTAAGAAACTATTCTGCGGGAAGCATGGCTCAGAGATTGGGAGTGGAAGAGGGAATTAAATCTCCGGTAACCATCTTCGATATCTGTTATAAAAAAGACGAATTGGGAGATCCGCTTATCAACGATCACCATGCTGTTTTCCTGGGAGCAGCTACTTACGAAGAGCTTGATGAAATGTACGAGCTGACTTCTGACATCAACGAGATCCTGATTGATCTTTTTGATAAAATGAATATCATCCTTGTGGATTTCAAAATTGAATTAGGAAAAACTTCAGACGGTGAGATCATTCTTGCGGACGAAATTTCTCCGGATACGTGCAGACTCTGGGATAAAGATACAATGAAGAAGCTTGATAAAGACAGATTCAGAAGAGATCTTGGAGAAGTTACGGAAGCATATGTGGAGATCTACAACAGACTGAAAAACTTACTTGGAAAGTAGTTTAAAAATGATCATTGAAGTTAACCTGTGCCGGTTTTAAGTATCTAACAGTTAACTTCTAAATTAGAAAAAATAGAAATGAAAAGTTTAGACATTCATAAAAGTGAATATTTAAAACAGTTTAAAGACCAGACCTACGGACGCAATCTTTTCAGAACGCAGGAAGAGGAAAGACTGGATGCTCCCAATGAGGAGTGCGGGATTTTCGGACTGTATTCTGATAATGATCTGGATACGTTCTCTCTGTCTCAGTTCGGTCTTTTTGCCCTTCAGCACAGAGGGCAGGAGGCCTGTGGTATTTCCGTCCTGAAAAACGGAAAGATCACCAATATGAAGGATGAAGGACTGGTTTTGGATGTTTATAAAGAAATCCAGGAGCCGGAGACCTTTATGGGGAATTCAGCGATCGGGCATACGAGATATACTACCGCGGGAGATAAGAAGAAATATAATTTCCAGCCGTTCTTTGCGAAAAATGAATACGACCAGATTATCCTGTCTATTGCCCATAACGGGAACCTTACCAATGCGAAAGAGCTGAAAGCTGAACTGGAGGCTGAAGGAGTGGTTTTCAGAGCTACTTCGGATTCTGAAGTTATCCTGAGACTGATCCAGAAAAACCTTGATCTGGGACTTCGTGGAGCCATTAAAGCGACGATGGAAAAAATTGAAGGTGCGTATTCGGTAGTGGGAATGACGAGAAATAAATTCTTTGCGTTCAGGGATTTCAACGGAATCAGACCTTTGGTTCTGGGGGCCATTGATGAGAAATCTTATGTGGTGGCTTCCGAATCGGTAGCCCTGGATGCCGTAGGTGCCCAGTATGTAAGGGATATCCTTCCGGGAGAAATTATCTATACCAATGAGAATGAACCCGGAAAACTGCACTCTTATATGGTAGATGAAAAGAAGGGGAAACAGAGAATCTGCTCTTTTGAGTATATTTACTTTGCAAGACCTGACTCTTCACTGGAGAACATCAACGTGTACGAGATCAGAGAAAAATCCGGTGAAAAAATCTGGGAGCAGGCTCCGGTAGAGGCAGACCTTGTTATTGGAGTTCCTGATTCAGGAGTTCCGGCTGCCATAGGTTTCTCCAAAGCTTCAGGAATACCTTTCCGTCCCGTACTGATCAAGAACAGATATATCGGAAGAAGTTTCATTGTACCTACACAGGAAATGAGAGAAAGGGTAGTGAACCTTAAGCTGAACCCGATTATTTCCGAGATCAAAGATAAAAGAGTGGTAATCATTGACGATTCTATTGTAAGAGGAACCACTTCCAAAAGACTGGTGAAAATCCTGAAAGATGCCGGGGTAAAAGAAATCCACTTCAGAAGTGTTTCTCCTCCTATTATCGCACCCTGTTATCTTGGAATTGATACACCGTCCAAAGACGATCTGATCTCAGCCAATATGTCTACGGAAGAACTCAGAGACTATCTTGGGGTAGATTCTCTGGAGTTTTTAAGTACAGATAATCTTAAAGAAATTTTAGGCTCTTCCAACCACTGTTTCGGATGTTTTACAGAAGAATATCCGGTAGGAAAAGGAGAGGAGGTAGAATTATTCAATTAACCTGAATTCGGGTTAAGGAAATTAAGATTAAAGGATGAAAGATGGAAGAAAGGGGCCGGGTTAGATACTGAAAACTTCTGTAAAATCAAATGAGCTGAAAGATGGCAGCCTATTATTGACGATCTTCAGAACCTCCCTCTTTCATCTCCGGGCTTCCAGGTTCTATAAATCAAAAATTCTTATCCCGACTGAGGATAATTAATTTACTTTAACTCCAATGAAAGGCCTGATTTAACACGTTAAATCAGGCCTTTACTATTGGAGTTAAAAAATTGGTTGTCTTATATTAGAATTTGTAGTTTAGCCCCAGCTGGAAAACTCTGTTGTTATTTTCAGCTGCCGGCAGATTTTTATCAATCTTGGTAAGGCTGTTTACATATCTTGCATTGATTCCGATATTGGAAGTAATGTCATATCCTAATCCCAGTCCTAAACCAAAGTTGAATTTGTTGATGTTATCCTTGTTAAGATCTTCAGAATGAGATTGGGTCTGGGTAGTGGTTGCTCCTCCTGTTGTGGTAGATATGGTGGCCTCTCCCTTGTTTTTTCCGTTGATAAAATAACTGAATTCAGGTCCTGCTTCTACATAGAACTTTTCAGTAGGTCTCATCTGAACCATTAGCGGAACAGAGATATAATTCATGGTGATTTTATCCTGTCCTTTGGTCTTTACGGTAGTTGCCCCTACTGTTTCCTCTGTGGAGTAAGCTACGTCTCTTGCCCCCATCTGGTTGTATAGAACCTCCGGCTGTAAACTGAACTGTTTTGAAATGGGAATGTTAACGAATGCTCCTGCATGAAAACCTAGTTTCTGGCTGTTCAGACCAAAACTCTGCTGACTGAACTGAGCTGAGTTTCCTCCGGCTTTGATCCCGAATCTGACAGGGGGTATTTCCTTTTTAATAGGTTCCGGGGTTACAGTTTTTGTTTCCTGCGCAAAAGTCAGCGTGCCGGCAGTGGCTGCCAGCCCTAGAAATAACTTCTTCATAATTTTATTTTTTTATTTACTACTTTACTTCTTGCCTGATTTTTCAATCAGACTTGAAATATTTTACAAAATGCTTGCCAAACTCTGGAAATCCCTATTTGTAGGCCTTTGGAGGCGGTTTTTACTCTTTCTTTTTGTGAGTTTTTCTTTGGTATTTATAAAATATTGATGGTAGTAATCTGATTTTTTTGAAGATTTTTCTGTTTTTTACACCGTTCAGTTGATTTATTTTAATGAAGGATTTCTACACATAAAAAAAACACCGGACTTCTTCTGGAAGTTCCGGTAAAAACTTAATAAAAGGAATATTTATAAATAGAACAAGCTGTTGTTAATCAGATCGTCCATATTTTCTTTGCTTTGCTATACAGAAACTCTGCTCTCTCTTCAATGGTCTGTTCATTCCACTGATCAAGAATCAGAAATTGACTTATTGTTTCAAGTCCTGCTGAATAAGTGTTTAGCCCTTTTTTATCTCCTTTGCCTTTTCTTTTAACTGTCCAGTTGGCATCCCGGATTGCTGAGTTCAGATTTTGCGTAATGATAGTAAGGTTACCTAAGGTAAGTAGTTTTCTGTTACGTTTCATTTTATCTTCCTGACTGGATAATTTACCCCAATGATTTTCCCATTTTTTTGGCATAAGATGTTCAAGACTGTATTTACTGATTCCCAGAATCTGTGTAGACTGTAAGCTTCTGTTACGTATCTTGGACTCAATAAAATATAAAATTCCTGCGGACTGTTTATTGATCAGATAGGAATTTTCAAATCCGTTTTTAAGTTCTTTGTCTGAAGGCAGAAAGTTAACTTTATCTGCCTGGCCTTCCAGAAATTCCAGAAACTGTTTTTTTTGATAAAATTTCATGATTAATAAGTCTGTCTGTAAAAAGCTGATTATAATTTTTGGTGGTGGCATGAACAACCATCCGCCGCATAATAAAAGATTCAAGAAAATCAAAAAGTTCATTCCGGTCATTATCGTTTACAACATTTTTAAGAATGTAAAGTACATAAGGAATCAGGGTGGAGGTATCCAATCCGAAAATCACGGCGTTGATTCTTTCTATTCCTGAATGGGCGGTAAGCTCATTTTCAATAATATCAAAATCAAAATTCTCCTGAAAGATCATTGCGTAATCCTTTATTTCAGCAAGTATCGTTTTCTTATCATTATCCAGATAATTTTTGATGAAGCTTTTATAAGATTCAAATAAATGTTCTACTTTTGAAAACTCTATTTTGTCTTCTGTCTTTACATTCAGTGTTTTATCCTGAATTTTGATCTGAAGGTAGGAAAAGAAAAACAGGTCAATGAATGTTCTTTTTGATCTTCCGGTGGTAATTTCTTTATCCCAGTAATTTTTAGATTCATCATCCTTTTCAAAAATATTTTTCCAGTAGGTATGATAAGCTGAAATTTCATCTCTGTTGAAGAAATAATTCTTCAGGAGTTCTGCGGTAGTTAGCTTAACGCCGAGAGAGTTGATGGTGTCAAAAATCTGCTGTTCATCTTCATTCTCGTCAAGATCGATGCCTACAAACAAAATTTTTGACAGGATATTATTAATGTCCAGTTTGTCTGGATTCATATGCTGTTTAAAGTAGAGATATGCTTTTGTGATATTATCCGTGCTGTTGAGGTCTTTTAATTCATTAAGGTCCATAACCTGTTCGTAAGCATCAATATCATTGTGATTATGCTGAATGGCAATTAAGTCTCTCAGCTTAAACATTCTGTTGTATTCATAATCATCACCGGTATTTAACGACAATACTTTAAAAAATATGGATAGCGTGGTCAGCCGCTGCTGTCCGTCAATAAGTGTTCTTTTATCTCCAACCCTGCTGCCTGTTGCTGTCGGCTGCTGTTTTAGAATGACAGAACCTAAAAAATAGGGTTTATTGGCAAAACTTATATTTTCCATATCTTCCAGAAGTCTTTCCCATTGTTCTTCTCCCCAGACATATGCTCTTTGAAAAAAAGGGACTTCCAGAATCCTGTTACCGTTAAAAATATCGTTGATCGTTCTTTTTCCTGCGTCCATAGTTTTATTTTATTTCCAAATCTATAACACTTAAAGCCGGTAGCCTTATGGGTTTCCGTAATGAACAGTGATTCTCGGTATCTTATATAACAAAAAGCCGGGCTTCTCAGAGAAAACCCGGCTTTTTTTTTGAAAAATATATATGATCTTATTTGAATTTATAAGCTACCCCCACCTGGAATGCATTGTTTCTGATGGCATCTCCTGAATTATTTTTGAAAATATCGGTAACTCCTGCGGTAAATCTGGCAGTAACCCCAAAGTTTTCGGTGAAATAATATCCTGCTCCGATCCCGATTCCGAAATTGAACTTATTATAAATTTTAGTAGGGATTTTATCAGAGAACTTTTCAGTCTTTGTGGTGGTTATATTTCCTGTTGTTTCTGTTAATGTTCTGTCTCCTTTGGATCTTCCTCCCAACAGTAATCCAAATTCAGGACCTGCTTCTACATAAAGTTGAGGAAGGATGTTGTACTGTACCATAACAGGCAATGTGATATAATTCAGATTTAATTTATAATCATATTCCTGCCTGAATCTGTAATTGTCTGAATAATAGGTATAGCTGTCTTCAGTTTTTGAACCAAGCTGGCTGAAAAGAAGTTCAGGCTGAATACTGAATTTTTCAGCAACAGGAATATTCACGAATACGCCTGCATGGAAACCGGCTTTCAGCTTCTGATCATTATCGTAATTGTCTGCTTTCGTTAGAGTAGTAGCATTTAGTCCGGCTTTAACCCCGAAAGTAACCGGTGAAGTTGATTTTGTTTTTTCTTTTTCCTGAGCGTAAGTGAAAAGACTTCCCACAAGAGCGAGTCCTAAAAATAGTTTTTTCATGATTTTAATTTAATACTTGTTCACCATTTTGCAGCAAATGCTTTACCAAAATAAGAAAACTGATAAAAGTCATATGGAAATGAAAAGGTCAGATTTAAATACATAAACCTGACCTTTTCTATTGAAATCAAAATTTGTTAAAGGTGAAAATAAAGCCGTAATTCATGGAGTTTATACAGCTGATCTTTTACAGGCAAACTCCTTGCCAAAAGGGAACGATTGTGAGAAAATCAGAAAAAAAACATTTATTGCTCTACAAATCCGCTGAATCCGGGGGAATTAAAATATGCCGTAAAAAAGCCGGACTAAAAAATAGCCCGGCTTTTCTATTGAATATAAAAATTTGTTTGAATGAATGTTTAAGCCTGTTATTTGAATTTATAAGCTAAACCTACCTGGAATACATTGTTTCTTACAGCATCACCATTGTTGTTTTTGAAAATATCCGTTACACCGGCTGTATATCTTGCTGTAATTCCTAAGTTTTGTGTGAAATAATACCCGGCACCGATACCGATCCCAAAGTTAAACGTTTGGAAATCATCCTTATTTAAAGTAGATGTTGTTGAGTTATTGGTATTTCCATTCGTTGAGGTCTTAAGTTTATCTTTAGCACTTACTAAAAATCCGAATTCAGGACCTGCTTCTAAATAAAGATTAGGAATTACGTTGTACTGGAACATTACAGGAACTGCGATATATCCTAAATTAGTAGAATAGTCTGCTCTGTATTCGTTTCCTGCAAAATTGGTTTTTCTTGTACTTTTTGCACCTAGATCGTTATAGATAACTTCCGGCTGAATGCTGAAGTCAGCAGCTAATGGAATATTGGCAAATACACCTGCATTGAACCCGATTTTAGATTTTTGGTCATCTAAACCTTCATTTTTTGAAAGTGAAGAAACGTTCATTCCTCCTTTTACACCAAATGTAACAGGATTAGAAGATGAAGTGGTCTGAGCGAATGCTAATGATCCTGCAGTTACTGCTAATCCTAAAATTAACTTTTTCATAACTTTAATTTTTTAGTATTTTACTATTTCTAATTTTAAATTTTACTACTGTCAACCGTTTACTACTCCGTTTGACGCAGAGTATCTTTCAAATTGCTTGCCAAAAATGTTTTTTATGATTAAAGTCAGTAAAAAAACCGTTTACATTATAAACGGTTTTTATTTTATATGTCTGATTTTAAAATTGTTATGATTTTAATTAAACAGTTGTTTAGAAAAAATCTAAATTATTATTTTGGATAAAATGAATAAAAAAGAACATTTTTTCTCAAAAACAGTTAAGCGTTATTCAGGTTTCTATAAAAATGTAAAGATTTTAGAATGTTTTTCTGACTACACTGGTGGTCATAAGTACAGGATCCGATGCCCGTAAGCAGGGAGAAATTGATCTTACTGTCCGTATTCTTCTTGTCATTAAGCAAAAGTGCCGTAATATCCTCATCAGTAAAATCACTGATGTCCATATAAGGATAATACCGCTGGATATTTTCAATGATAATCTGTGAATCTTCTTCAGAAATAAGACCTTCGAGGCAGGCCAGATGAGCTTCAGAGATCATTCCCATTGCCACGGCTTCTCCATGAAGGACAGGGTTTCCCTGGTTCAGGCACAGGCTTTCAACGGCATGACCGATCGTGTGGCCGAAATTCAGGGTTTTTCTGATGTTTTTCTCATGAAAATCTTTTTCCACCACATCCTGTTTGATATCCATAGAGGTCTGAATGTGAGGAATCACGGCTTCCATATCCAGTTTATGGATGTGAGTCAGCTGTTCCCAATGTATTTTATCTGCAATTAATCCATGTTTCAGCATTTCGGCAAATCCGCTTCTCAATTCTTTAAAGGGAAGGGTCTGTAAAAATTCAGGGTAAATAAAAATCTGTTCCGGAAACGCAAATGTTCCTACCATATTTTTATAATGCATCAGGTCTATCCCGGTTTTTCCGCCAATGGAAGCATCACACATGGATAAAAGAGTAGTAGGAATATTAATAAACTGAATTCCTCTTTTATAGGTAGAGGCAACAAATCCGCCCATATCCGTAATGACTCCGCCGCCAAGATTGATGACCAATGCTTTCCGGTCTGCATGCATTTCTGTAAGGATCTCCCAAAGATGGTTGGCGGTCTGAATGTTTTTCATTTCCTCACCTGCTTCAATTTCCAGGATTTCAAATCCAAGATCAGTTTCCATATTTCCCAACAATACAGGAAGACAGTATTCATGAGTATTTTCATCTACAAGAATAAAAATTTTGCTGAACGTTTTTTCACGAAGGAAATTGTTGAGCTGGGAAAAATTATGGTCTAATATTGTTATCATGAGCCTCTTTTCTAAAAAATTAAATTAAAACTATATTGCAAAGTTATGATTCTTAATTTTTAACTTGTAACTAAATTACTATCTTTGCAGAAATTTTTAGAATGAGCAGAGATAACAATAATTCAGACCGACCAAAGAGACCAAGAATTTCAACAAGAAAAAGTTCTGATGATTCTCGTGCTTCCAGATCTGGAAATTCTTCAGGATCAAAATCTTTTAAAAAACCTTTTCCTAAGGCTGGTGAAAGAAATTTTGAACATAAAGGCACCAATTCCAAGTTCAACAGAAACCCTTTCAAAACTGAAGGCGGTTTTGACGGCAGAGACGAAGATCACGGTTCGAAATCTGAACGTAAGCCTTATATCACCAATGCCAGCGAAGGCCGTGAGAAAAAATCTTTCGGTAAACCGGCTCCCAAAAGAGGCGGAAAGAATTTTGATACAAGAGACAAGTATGAAAGAGGCAGCCTGAAATATGGCAGAAGACCATCTAACGGAGAGGAGAGAAATGATGACAGAGCTAAATCTTTCGTACAGAAAAGAAGGTTAAACAAAATTGAAAAAGATGTACATAAAGATACCATCCGTCTTAATAAGTATATTGCCAATTCAGGGATCTGCAGCAGAAGAGAGGCTGATGAACTGATTACGCAGGGGCTTGTAGAAGTAAACGGAGTAGTGGTAACGGAAATGGGATACCAGGTTCAGAAAACCGATAAAGTGGTTTTCGACGGGCAGGGCATTACCCCTGAAAAACCGGTATATGTACTTCTGAACAAACCTAAAGGTTATATTTCTACAACAAAAGATGATAAGGCAAGAAAAACCGTAATGGATCTTGTTGCCAATGCATCGCCGTACCGTCTGTTTCCGGTGGGAAGACTTGACCGTTCCACAACGGGAGTGATCCTTTTAACCAATGACGGACATATGACTAAGAAACTGACGCATCCGTCTTTTGATGCCAAAAAGATCTATCATGTTACGCTGGATAAAAAACTGACCCACGAAGACATGAAGCTGATTGCGGAAGGAATCCGTCTTGATGAAGGTGTTGCGGTAGTAGATCAGATTTCATTCATTGAAGGAAAACCGAAAAATGAAATCGGAATCGAAATCCACATCGGATGGAACAGAGTAATCAGAAGAATTTTCCAAAGATTAGGATACGAAGTAGAAGCTTTAGACAGAGTGATGTTTGCCGGAATGACGAAGAAGAATATCAAGAGAGGACACTGGAGAATCCTTACAGAACAGGAAGTAAACAACCTTAAAATGCTTTAAGAGCTATATAAGGTATACCCAATAAAAAAGACCGCAGATTTTTCTACGGTCTTTCTTATTTTTAATAGCAGCTCTGAACATTATTCATTGCCTATTACTTATTGCTCATTTTTCATTACCCATCATTTACCCCAACACGGTAACTCCCTTCTGAAGCAGCTCATAAATGGCATCTTTACCGTTATCAGGCTTTACATTCACCGCTCTGGTTCCGTTGAAATGAAGGCAGGTAACGTATCCGGCCGCCACAGCATCAAGACAGGTATATTTTACACAGTAATCCAATGCTAATCCAACAATTTCCACCAGCTGAATATCGTGGTACTTCAGGAAATCGTCAAGACCGGTTTTCATGAAATGGTTATTATCCTGGAAGCCGCTGTAACTGTCTATTTCAATGTTTTTTCCTTTCTGAACGATGTGGGTTACTTTATCCCTGTTCAGATCTTTATGGAATTCTGCCCCAAAAGTTCCCTGAACGCAGTGATCCGGCCACATAAACTGAGGAATGGAGTTCAGAATAATACTTTCCCCTACCTTTCTGCCGTTGTTACTGGCGAAACTTTTGTGATCGGCAGGATGCCAGTCCTGGGTAAGAACAATCTGATCATATTCATTTTCCTCCATTAAAAGATTAATATAAGGAATGATCTCATTAGCTCCCGGAACTGCAAGAGAACCCCCTTCACAGAAATCATTCTGTACATCTACAATTATTAACGCTTTTTTCATATTTAGATTTCTCGAATTTTTGATAAATTTACTCAAAAAACCGTCCAAAACTGAATTATCGGACAAATCGGCAATATAAATTTTTAACGTAAATAGAATGAGCAGTTTAGAGCAAAAGAAATTTCCCATCGGCCCGTTTCAGCATCCGGAGAATATCTGTGATATAAAGCTGGATGAGCACATCAGAGTCATTAAAAACTTCCCCGGAAAGCTGAAAGATCTAATTGAAAACTTTACAGACGGACAGCTGGATACTCCTTACAGAGAAGGAGGGTGGACGGTAAGGCAGCTGATTAATCATATTGCCGACAGCCACATCAACAGTTTTATCCGTTTTAAACTTGCTCTCACGGAAGATAATCCTGTCATCAAACCCTATGATGAAGCCAGATGGGCAGAGCTTCAGGACAGTGTACACATGCCGGTAAAACCTGCCATGAGAATGATCCGGGGAACACATCAGCGATGGACTGTTTTACTGAATACCCTTACCAATAAACAGTTTGAGAGAACCTTTCATCATCCTGAGCAGAACAGAGACTATAATCTCAGGTATTATCTTGCCTTTTATGTATGGCACTGTAATCACCATTATGCTCATATTGAAAATCTGAAGAAGGAAAAAGGTTGGTAAAGAAGAATCTTCATAATCCTGCTCATTTTGAGGAAATCATAGAAAGGATTTCCCGTCTTACAGAAAATTCCCCGGCAAAATGGGGGAAGATGGATGTGTGCCAGATGCTGAAACACTGTGACCTTGTTCTTCAGGTTCCTTTGAGAAAAATTGAGCTTCCTGCCATTAATCCGCTTTTTCAGACCATAGGAATCCTGACAAAACTGGAAATGCGGGTTTTTAATAATGGAATTCCCCGAAATATGCCGACTTTTCAAAAACTAATCATTAATTTTGAATGTGATTTTGGTGAATCCAAAACCAATCTGCTGAATACACTGACGAATTTCCACGAAGCCTCTGTAAATAAAGACCTTCCGGACCGTCATCGTTTATTCGGTAAAATGACTGAAAAAGACTGGGGATTTTTAGAATACAAGCATCTGAATCACCACTTAAAACAATTTAATGTATGAGTTTTTTTGATAAAATATTCGGAGGAAAAGAAAACAATCCTGAGCGTAAATCCTTCTGGAAGAAAATAGAGTCTGAAGAAGATCTGGCCAAAGCAGTAGAAAATTCCTACCATCATAAAATTGCTATTTTCAAACATTCAACACGTTGTTTTATAAGCAAAACAGTATTGAAAAATTTTGAAAGAGATATAGATAATTTAGATCATGAGCTGGATTTATATTACTTAGATTTGCTGATGTACAGACCTGTCTCCAATAAGATTTCTGAGGATTTCGGGATCAGGCATGAAAGTCCTCAGCTGATCGTAATAGAAGACGGAAAAGTAATCAGTACAGCTTCGCATGAAGATATCTCTATAAGCCAGATTGCATAATGAAGAATATCAATAATTATTTAGCCAAGGTACTCAATGTTCCCGTTGAGAAGGTAAACACGTGCAGCCTGCACTATGAAGTAAAGAAGATTCCCAAAAACCAGTTTCTTTTACAGTACGGTGAGATTTGCCGTCATATATTCTTCGTTGAAAAAGGACTTTTGAAAATGTATTCCATTGATAAGAACGGAAAAGAACACATTATACAGTTTGCCCCCGAAAGCTGGCTGATCTCCGACAGAAGCAGTCTTTATTTCAATGAAAAATCCATTTATTATATAGAAGCTGTTGAGGATTCGGAAGTTCTGTTTCTGCATCCTGACTTCTTCAATAAACTGGTAGAGCAGTTTCCGAACAGTATTGAACGGAGTGATTTTCTGCTTCAGAAACATATCAGAAGCCTTCAGAACAGGATCAATTCCCTGCTGGGCGAGACTGCGGAAGAGAGGTATATGAAATTCATCAAAATGTATCCGGATCTTCTTTTGAGGGTTCCACAATGGATGATTGCTTCGTATCTCGGCATTACTCCTGAAAGTCTGAGCCGTGTGAGAAAAGAACTGGCTAGAAAGAATTTCGTTCCAGATAAATAATCAGATTCTTTTGGCAAGACTGCCTACCTGACGTAATTGTAACCGGATCTCTTCCGACCAGGGAAGCCCTATACAGAGACGCATACAGTTCTGAAACTGATCCTGAAGAGTAAACATTCTTCCGGGCGCAATACTTATGTTCTGTTTGATCGCCAGATCATACAGTCCGGTAGTCCGGATTTTTTTATCGAATTCTACCCATAGAGAGAGTCCTCCCTGCGGGCGGCTTGTTTTTGTACCTTCCGGAAAAGATTCGGCAATCGTCTGAACATAGTTCTGATAATTGTTCTGAAGTGCCTTGCGCATCTGCTGAAGATGTTTTTCGTACCGCCCGGATTTAAGGAAATTAGCCACAGCTTCATTCACAATAGAAATAGATGAGGTGGAATGCAGAAGTTTAAGCTTTAAAATTTTGTCTTTATATCTTCCGGGAGCGATCCATCCTACACGGTATCCGGGAGCCAGTGTTTTTGAAATCGAGCTGCAGTACAGGACATTTCCGTCTTTATCAAAAGATTTACAGCATTTCGGGCGACTGGTCCCGAAGTACAGGTCGCCGTATACATCATCTTCAATCAGTGGAATTCCGTTTTCTGACAGTAGTTTAACGATCTCTTTTTTGTTTTCATCCGGCATGCAGCTACCCAGCGGAGAATTAAAATTAGGAATCAGCAGGCACAGATTGATTTGTGGAATCACTTTTTTCAACGCTTCAATTTCGATTCCGGTTGTAGGGTGGGTGGGAAGCTCAAGAACTTTTAAACCGAGACCGTTGGCCAGCTGAAGAATACCCGGATAACAAGGGCTTTCAATGGCAATCGTATCGCCGGGTTTTCCCAGAGCCATCAGGCAAAATGATAAGGCGTTCATGCCGCCGTTGGTGGTCACCAGGTCAGTTTCATTAAAATTTCCGCCCCACTGAAGAGAACGGATGGCAATCATCCTCCGCAGCTTTAAATTACCCTGAAGCTCTTCATATTCTGTTCCCCCGTCTTTCAGTTCCCGGGTGGCATTAATGATCTCTTTTTTGAGTTTGGCCTGTGGTAAAAGGTCTCCTGAAGGAATTCCTATGGAGAAAAAGGTAATCCCTTTCTTGCCCATATTCTCGTAAACCCTGCTGATGAGTTCATCAGGTTCGTCGTTATTGGCAATTAAAGACGGGCGGCTCACTTCGGGGAGAGGCAGTTTTACAGACATCAGCCGGCTTACAAAATATCCTGACTGCGGTTTTGATTCTACCAACGACTGTGATTCCAGTTCCAGAAAGACACGTTTGGCTGTGTTCATGCTTACCTGATGTTCCCGGCATAGCATTCTTACGGATGGCAGTTTGTCACCGGTTTTCAGTATTCCGTTTCTGATCTGTGCAGCGATTCTCTCTGCAATTTCTGTATATAAGAATTCTTTACTCATTTTTTTTAACTGTGTTCATGCAAATATACAAAACTGATACTGTGTTTATTTATTTTGACTGCCTAATTTTGAATCATTAAAACAGACATTCAATCATGAACAATACAATATCAAAAAATGAAAATATCAGCGGCTGGATCAACGGCTTTATAGGAGTACTGCTGTTTAGCGGGTCTATGCCTGCCACCAAGCTTGCTGTAATGGAAATGAGCCCTGTCTTTGCAACCATAGCCCGTGCAGGAATTGCCGGAGTTCTGGCACTTTGCGTGTTATTGATCTACAAAGAAAAACGTCCGGATAAAAAGCAGATTTTCCCATTATTGCTGGTCTCGCTGGGTTGTGTGATTGGTTTTCCTTTACTTTCTGCTTTAGCGCTGCAGTATGTAAGCTCCGCCCATTCTATTGTATTTCTGGGAATGCTTCCTATGGCCACCGCAGTATTCGGGGTCATCCGTGGAGGTGAAAGGCCTCATCCTGTATTCTGGCTGTTTTCCGTGATAGGAAGTCTGTTAGTGATAGGGTATGCATTTTCCCAGGGAATCTCCGCATCTCCGGTTGGTGATATTCTGATGCTTCTGGCTGTTATTTTATGTGGATTGGGGTATGCGGAAGGAGCAAAGCTGTCAAAGACATTAGGCGGATGGCAGGTAATTTCATGGGCTTTGGTGCTTGCACTTCCCGTAATGATCCCTTTATTCTTTATTTATTTTCCTGATCATATAGAAACGGTAAGTTTCCGCGGATGGTTTGGGCTGGCGTATATTTCCCTGTTCAGCATGTTCATCGGGTTTATATTCTGGTATAAAGGTCTTGCACAGGGCGGAATTACAACAGTAGGACAGCTTCAGTTGTTACAGCCGTTCTTCGGACTGGCTCTGGCAGCTTATTTCCTTCATGAGCCGGTAAGTATGGGAATGCTCGGGATAACAATAGGCGTTATTCTTTGTGTTGCAGGAACAAAACGATTTGCGAAATAAGCAAAAATAAATGATTATGACTTGAATCATAAGATAGCGGTTGGTAATAAATTACTTTTGACATACACAAAACACCATTTAATATTATGAAATTTGCTATCTCATTAATGCTTTTAGGACTAACGGTCCTGAGCTGCAGGAAAGAAACTAAAGTTAATACAGCTACTTCAGACAGTGTTATTCTTGACACAATACCATCCGATACAGTTGTTACAGCACCGCCACCACCTATGTCATCCGATACGATCAAAAGAACCGACAGTAGTACTTCAGTCAAACGTATGGACACGGTAAGAACAAAAAGAAAGTAGTTTTTGTATGCCATAGATTGATAAGAACCCGTTTTCTTTGAAACGGGTTTTTCGTCTTTTTTGTCCGGCATCAGAGATCAGTCACAGGTTATAATTATTTATTTATGAAAAAAGTAAATGTTTTTGATTTATCTGTATGACTTTTCAGTGATAAATTTTAAATACTGATAATTTTTCAAATATTTTTAACTTTATTTAACATTCTTAATGATTGTTCAGGTTTAATATTTGCATTCATAATCTGACCGAACTTCCCAATGCATTTACTAAGAGAATTTGAAAGCTAGAGAAAACACCTAAAAAAGCTATTATGGTTATTAACGAAGAAATTTTGCATTCAGCGGGAGCAGAAACAAAATATTATAAGCCCTCAGAACTTCTGTTCAGTGAGGGAGAAACCCCGAATTATTATTACCAGATCATTAAAGGAGAAATAAAACTCAACAATTACAATGAAGAAGGTAAAGAATTTATACAGAATATACTTTCAGATGGAGAAAGTTGTGGAGAATCCATTCTTTTGATCAGCAAACCTTATCCTATGAATGCTGAGGCTCTTACCGACTGTACTGTTCTGAAACTTCATAAATCAGCATTTTTAAATCTGCTTGACAAATCACCCAAACTGTATCTGGAGATCAGCAGCTTTCTTTCGCAGCGTCTTTATTACAAATTTATCATGATGCAGAATCTTTCTTCCCAAAATCCGGCAGTGAGATTAAAAGGTCTTATGGATTATTTTAAAAGTTTTCAGGAAGACGAAAGCCCATATTCTTTTCTTATCCCTTTTACAAGACAGCAGATGGCCAGCCTTACCGGCCTGTGCGTAGAAACGGCAATAAGAACCATCAAACATATGGAGAGGGATAAAATGCTGAGAATTAAGGATCGCAAAATACTTTATTAAGCATACTTTAAAATATTTTTACGATTTTTATATAAAAAAAGATGAAAACGATAAGCTGCATGAATATCGATGAGAATCTTCTCCGTTCATTTGGTGGAGAAGATAAAGTATATAAAGCCAAAGAAACAGTTTTTAAAGAAGGCGATCATGCACAGTATTATTTTCAGATAGTCCAGGGTAAGGTAAAACTTAATACTTTTGACGAAGAAGGAAAAGAGTTTATTCATAATATTCTCGGGAAAAACCAGAGTTTTGGAGATTCACTTCTTTTTTTTGAAAAAAAATATCCCATGAATGCGGTATGTCTTGAAGCTTCCGAGCTGATTCGTGTACCGAAAACCAATTTTCTGGAGATGATCAGATTACATCCTGATCTTTCCCTCTCCATGAATGCATGTCTTTCCCAAAGATTATATTTTAAGATAGTGATGATGCAGGCTATGGCTTCCCAAAATCCCATTAACCGGCTTAAGGGGCTTTTGGATTATCTTAAAAGTTATCATGATGGCGACTGCCAGCACTGTTTTCCGGTACATCTTACCCGGCAACAGATTGCCAATCTCGTAGGATTGCGGGTAGAAACCGTCATAAGATCCTTAAAGAAAATGGAAAAAGAAGGAGGAATCAGAATAGTAAACAGAAAAATTTTATATTAATATCGGTCAATATGACCAGAGTCATAAAAAAGTGAGTTATTCAGCCGTACATTTGAGTTATCAATTTTCAGGACAATTCTAAAACCTTTATTTATCAGAGGTTACAAAAAGCAAAGGCTTTATTCAGTATAAATTATCAGACCAAAACAATTGCCGTCTAATACTAGTCACGGGCTGCAATACATCACTTAAATATTAATAATAAAAATTTCAGTTATGAACACCAGAAATTCAAGAAATCGCAGTTCAAGAGGAAATTCATCCAGCAGCAACCTTGAGGAAATCTACCAGCTGGGATATGACCACGGTTATAATGACGCATCGCAAGATGAAGATTATGACGATGATTTTTCAGAATATGAAGATTATTTTGATGAAGATTACGACGACGATGATGATGACTATGATAACGATTACGATGATGACGAAGACTATGACGATGATGACGATGATAATGATTATGACGACGATGATGATGATGACAGAGGCCGTGGTAACCGTGGCAGGAGAGGATCAGAAAGCGGAAACCAGCAGCGGGACAGCCAGGGAAGATTTACCTCCGGAAGAGGCGGATCAAGAGGGCGTTCCAATTCTGGATCAGGATCCCGGTCAGGAGGAAGAGGCAGATCTTCGTCAGGATCAGGTAACGACACTTCAAGAAGAGGTTTCGCATCAATGAGCAAGGCTGAACGTACCAGAATTGCAAGAATGGGCGGACAGGCTTCTCACGGAGGCGGAAGAAGATCTTCAGGATCAGATTTGGGATCTAATTCCGGAAGAGGAGGAAATTCAAACTCCAGATCAGGAGGAAATAACGGCGGTTCAGGTCGTGGCTCCAATTCAGGATCAGGTTCGTCAGGAAGAGGTTTCGCAGGAATGAGCAAAGCAGACCGTACCAGAATCGCAAGAATGGGCGGACAGGCTTCTCACGGAGGCGGAAGATCTTCAGGAAGATCCGGATTCGGAGGCAGACGTAATTCATAATTCTTTTTCCATGACTGCCTTTTTATCCCGTATAAAGGGGCAGTCTTTTTAAAATAAAATACCCAAACACCACATCACATCATGGCCAATAAAACATCGGATAACAGCACCACAACATCAGCTGCTACACCCAAAAAAACAATGACAGTAGGAAATACATCCGTGAAAAAGGATGAAATGAAAACTTCACCACTTCACAAATTCTTTGTAAGTGCCCTTAAAGATATTTATTACGCAGAAAATGCAATTATTGACGCATTGGAAAAAATGCAGGAAGCTGCTACCACAGAGGAACTGAAGGATGCCTTTGATGATCATCAGCTGCAGACCAAAAAGCATGTAAGCCGCCTGGAAAAAGTCTTTAAGCTTATTGACGAAGAACCTGAAAAAAAGGAATGTGAAGCTATTAAAGGCATCATCAAAGAAGGCGAAGAAATCATTAAATCTACGGAAGAAGGCTCTATGACAAGAGATGCAGCACTTATTATTGCCGCCCAGAAAGTAGAGCATTATGAAATAGCCACTTATGGAGGACTGGCACAACTGGCCATTACTATGGGCCATGACAAAGCTGCAGATCTCCTCGAAAAAACACTTCAGGAAGAGGAAGATACCGATTATCAGCTCACTGAAATTGCTGAAACTTCCATCAACTTTGATGCGGAACAGGAAGATTAATACACCCTATAAGCCATATAGCGCTTAGTTTATGTGGCTTATTTTTAACCAGGAATACTCAGATATATGGATTGTCAGAAAATAGTAAAGACCCTGAAACACAAAGATTTTGTAAAAATTCAGAACAAAGGATACTGGTTTGAAGACGGAGCGGCCATCTATGCGAAAGAAATAAAAGACAATGTTTTTTTATTATTTGTCATCTTAAAAGACATACAGATTGAAAACATTCAGGCTCTGATCGCTCATTTTGACGGATTCAACAGCATTGGCCTGAAGGAACCGGAACAGGTGATGTTTTACCTTTCCATTAAAGATAAGGAAGACCTCCATTATTTTGAGAAATATTTAAAAATTACAGATAACTGATAACCTTACGGATATGATATTTGAAAATGACACTTTGAAACATTCTGGATTGAATGATAAAAATAATGTGATTGAAAATGAATCCTTATTCCCCAGTATTATCAATTCTTATGGAGTTACCGCATTTCTGATCAAATCTCTCGAAAAGATCAAAAGCAATGCAAAGTGTGAGATTCTGAAGAAGGTAATTGATACGTATATCGAAGAATATATCCTTCATATCCGGGAATATCACAGCGAAAGTTCCATGAACGGTAAAGATATGGATGCAGAGATACAGATTGAAAACCCTTCTTTCACTCTATACGCCAAAACGGCTTATTATAAAGTGCTGAAAGAAGAAGAATACCTCAATAAGCTGTTAAATACTCTGGGACAGGACAAACCCGAATGATCCTGTGAATTATTCCGTTTGACTTTTTAATACCAACCACACCCAAAAATAACTGATATGAAAAACGATACACCGCACAATAAAAAGTTAGACCAGCTGCAAACCCACAGCACTTCCAATGAAAATGAAAAACTGACTACCAATCAGGGACTGAAAATCAATAACAATCAGGATTCTTTAAAAGCCGGAGAAAGAGGACCTTCCTTACTTGAAGATTTTATTCTCAGAGAAAAAATTACCCATTTTGATCATGAAAGAATCCCTGAAAGAGTAGTTCATGCCCGGGGTTCCGGGGCTCACGGTATTTTTAAGCTTACCAAAAGCATGGCAGAATATACCAAAGCTAAATTTTTAACGGAATTAGGAAAAGAAACCCCTGTTTTTGTAAGGTTTTCTACTGTCGCAGGAAGCAAAGGAAGTACCGATCTGGCAAGGGATGTAAGAGGTTTTGCCGTGAAATTTTATACGGAAGAAGGAAATTATGACCTCGTGGCCAATAATATGCCGGTCTTTTTTATTCAGGATGCCATTAAATTTCCGGATCTTATACACGCTGTAAAGCCAGAACCCGACAATGAAATTCCCCAGGCAGCCTCAGCACATGATACCTTCTGGGATTTTATTTCACTCATGCCCGAAAGCATGCATATGATCATGTGGCTGATGAGCGACAGAGCAATTCCGAGAAGCCTGAGAATGATGGAAGGTTTCGGGGTGCATTCATTCAAATTCATCAGTGAAGAAGGGAAAGTACACTTCGTAAAATTTCATTTTAAACCCAAATTAGGAGTCCATTCCGTAGCCTGGGACGAAGCCCAGAGAATTTCAGGAGTAGATCCGGATTTTCATAAAAGAGACCTTTGGGAAGCCATAGAAAATGGTGATTATGCAGAATGGGACTTTGGCGTACAGCTGGTTCCCGAAGAAAACGAACACAGCTTTGATTTTGACCTTTTAGACCCTACCAAAATAATTCCTGAGGAAGAAGTTCCCGTAGAGATAATCGGAACCTTAACCCTGAACAGAAATCCTGATAATTTCTTTGCAGAAACCGAGCAGGTAGCTTTTCATCCGGGGCATATCATTCCCGGAATCGATTTTACCAATGATCCGCTGCTGCAGGGAAGATTATTTTCCTATACAGATACTCAGCTTTCAAGGCTGGGATCTCCCAACTTTCACGAAATTCCCATCAACAGATCCGTCAATACCGTACACAATAATCAGAGAGACGGTCACATGAGACAGCAGATCGTAAAAGGAAAAACCAGTTATGATCCTAATTCCATAGGCGGAGGATGTCCGTTCCAGGCAATGATGTCCGAAGGTGGCTTTACATCTCAGGAAGAAAGAGTTTCGGGAGCGAAAATAAGAGAAAGAAGTTCCAGCTTTGTAGATCATTATTCACAGGCAAAACTCTTTTACAACAGTCAGTCTGCTCCTGAAAAAGTACATCTTCAGAAGGCCCTTATTTTTGAACTGTCAAAAGTTACCCTGCCGGCAGTCCGGGAAAGAGTAGTAGGTCAGCTTGCTTTCATCGACATGACGCTCGCGTGGAAGGTAGCTGAAAAACTCGGTGTTGAAGTTAAAAAACCAGACTGGCCCAATCAGAGTATTCCTGCGGACGGCAATATGATAGAACTGCAGAGTGAAGAAAGAGAACCTAAAACCAGAATCTCGGAAGCACTCAGCATGAAAGATACGGTGAAAAATACCGTCAGAAGCAGAAAAATAGGCTTCATTATGGCTAATGGCGCAGAGGGCAGAGCAGTGAATGATCTTAAAACAAAACTGGAATCAGAAGGAGCAAAAGTAGAAATTATTGCCCCAGATCTTGCTCCGGTAAAAATCAATGACGGGTCATCCCTCAATCCTGAACATTCCCTTACCAGTACAGCCAGTGTCTGTTTTGATGCCCTTTACATCGGTGCCGGGGAAGAATCGGCAAAAGAGCTGATGATCCCGGAAAACAGATATCCTGTTCTGAATTTTATCAACGAAGCATACAAACATTGTAAAGCCATCTGTTTTGGAGAAGGAACAGAATCTCTTTATCGCAGCAGCAATGTAGCTGCCAGAAAACACGAAGACAGAGCAATCATCACCTGGCAGGATAAAAATCCCCGGGATAGGTTTGTAAAAGCAATTGCTGAACACAGAGTCTGGGATCTGGAACAGGATCGGAATTCACAGCCATAAAAACAGCCTTTCACACCACACTAACTTACTAAATATAATGTCATGGAATTTCAAAAAAACCTTCTGGAATATATAAGCCAGTCACTGATGACGGCAGATGAAACCGTATCAATAGCCGAAAGCGTTACTTCAGGATGCCTGCAGCTGTCTTTTTCGCAGATGCCGAATGCCTCTCTGATCTATAAAGGAGGGATGACAGCATATACCCTCCCGCAGAAAGTAAAGCTTCTGAATGTAGACCGTACCGAAGCCGAAGAATGCGACTGCGTATCGGAAAATATAGCGGAAACCATGGCGCTTAACGTAGCAAAACTATTTGAATCCGACTGGTCCATCGCTACAACAGGATACTGTACCCCCATCAGAAATTCATCCTATAAAATTTTTGCTTATTTCTCATTTTCCTATAAAGGAGAGATCGTTCTTACCAAAAAACTGGAACTCCATCCCAAAACCCAGGCCCTGAATGCCCAGCTGTACTATACAGAATTCATTCTGGGATGCTTTAAAAGTGAGATGAACCAGTTTTTAATTTTAAAATAAATCCATATGGAACGTAAACACCAATATGCCCTGATTACAGGAGCCACAAGCGGAATAGGATATGAACTGGCAAAACAGTTTGCCCAAAACGGTTACGATCTTGTGATTGTCGCCAGAAATCATGAAGAACTGCAGCGCAAAGCCGTTGAATTAAAAAATTACGGCGTCAATGTCATCAGTATTTCAAAAAACCTTTTTCTTCAGGATGAAGCCTATTCCCTGTATTCTGAGTTGAAATTGAATGCCATAAGCCCGGAAATTCTGGTGAACGATGCGGGACAGGGCGTATATGGAAAATTTCAGGATACGGATATTCACAGGGAAGTAGATATTGTCAGTTTAAACATTATTTCAGTCATCATATTAACAAAGTTGTTTATTAAGGACCGCTTGTCCAAAGGATCGGGAAAAATACTGAACCTTGCTTCCGTGGCAAGTAAGGCTCCCGGTCCCTGGCATTCGGTATATCACGGGACGAAAGCATTTGTCCTTTCCTGGTCCGAAGCCATTCGTGAAGAGCTGAAAGATACAGGAATTACTGTAACAGCACTGCTTCCCGGTCCTACCGATACCGATTTTTTCAATAAAGCGGATATGAACAGAAGTAAAATTCTGGAAGACAAAGACAGTCTTGCCTCTCCCGAAGAAGTAGCCATAGACGGTTACAATGCCCTGATGAACGGTGAAGACAAGGTGATCTCAGGAATTAAAAATAAACTTTCCGTAGCAATGGCCAATATTGCGACTGATAGTATGGCCGCACACAGAATGGCAGAAATGCAGAAGCCCGTAACCGGAAAGTAGTGAGATATGGATGAATTTAAAAACAAATCAGTACTTATTACAGGTGCAGACAGCGGAATTGGAAAAGCCGTTGCCCTGGCCTTTGCCCGGGAAGGTGCTGACATTGCTGTTATTTATCATACCGACGATAAAGATGCGGAAAAAACAAAAAAAGAAATAGAAAAATCGGGCAGAAAGTGCATCACTTTCCGGGGAGACATCAATGATTATGAATTTTGTGAAAAAACAGTAAAGCATGTCGCTTCGGAATTCGGAGGAATAGATATTCTCATCAATAACGCCGGAGTACAGTTTCCAGCCGAAAACATTAAGGATCTGGAAGAAAAGAACATCAGAAAGACCTTTGATTCCAATATTGTAGGAATGATCCTGCTTACCAAAGTGGTATTTCCTTATCTGAAAGAAGGAAGTTCTGTTATCAATACAACATCGGCAGCAGCCTATCAGGGGCATGCCGAACTTCTGGATTATTCGGCGACAAAAGGGGCGATTGTATCATTCACCCGTTCATTGGCTCTGCAGGCAAAGCCTAAAGGGATCCGTATCAATGCAGTAGCACCGGGACCAGTAGCGACACCGCTTACCAAAGAAACATTCGGAGAGGAAGATGAAGATCCCAATAAACCGCCTTTTGAAAGAAATGCCACCCCTGAAGAAATCGCTGCAAGCTTCCTGTTCCTTGCCGGAAACGGGGCAGCCCAGATCACAGGGCAGGTTCTACACCCCAACGGAGGCCTGATCGTTAACGGATAAAACAACTTTAAAGGACAGAATTATGAAAACAACAGCATTAGTTTTGGGAATGATAAGCGCTTTTGCCTTTGCCTCGTGTAAATGTGATCTGGAAGAAGATGAACCCAAAAATAAAAAAGTAACAGAAAAGACTGCCGCAAAAACCGGTATGCCGGAAAGCGATACCCTGCAGATTAAATAATTGTAAACCATAAAATATTCAGGCTATGTACAGAGACGGAACAAGGAAAAGTATATGGCAGGAAGAAATCAGAAGATTTTCCACAGATGCCATTCCGGATGAGGTTTTTGATGTTGCGGTAGTCGGCGGGGGAATAACCGGCGTCTCTACTGCCCTGAAGCTGCAGAATTCCGGGAAGAAATGTATTATCCTGGAAGCAGCCAATATCGCTTTCGGTACTACCGGGGGAACCACCGCCCATCTTAATGATTTTTTCGATACCTCATTTGCCCGGGCGATAGATGATTTCGGAATTGATCAGGCAGTATTATTTGCCGGTGCCGGACAGGAAGCTATCCATATCATCGAAAATAATATTCTTGAAAACGGAATTGACTGCGATTTTACCAGAAAACCGGCCTATCTTTTTGCTCTGGATCAGGAACAGGAAAATAAACTGAGGAAAATAGTGGAAGGTGCAGCGCAGGTAGGCCACGAAATGCAGTATGTCAACGAAATTCCATTTCCTGTCCCTTTCCGGGAAGCCGTTATGATTCCAGAACAGGGACATTTTCACCCTGTGAAGTATGTCAGAGGATTATGTGAAGCTTTCATCAGGGCAGGAGGGATTATTATAGAAAACTGTCTTTGTGAAAAACATACTGAACAGAATGATCGTGTGATCCTTACGACTTCAAAAGGAGAAGCGGAAGCCGCTCATGTAATTTATGCCACCCATATTCCTCCGGGTATTAACGTTCTTCACTTCACCAATGCACCTTACCGGAGCTATGTTATGGCTTTCTCCCTGAAAGATAATCAGTATCCCTGGCAGCTTGGATATGATCTCTGCGAGCCGTATCATTATTACAGAATTCAGGAAATTAACGGAGAAAACCTGCTGATTGCAGGGGGAGAAGACCATAAAACAGGACATTGCGAAAATACAGGAGAATGTTTTTCCAGGCTTGAAGATTACGTCCGGAAATATTTTAATGTGGAAACTGCCATGTACAGCTGGTCCAGCCAATATTACGAGCCTGCGGACGGTCTTCCGTACATAGGGAAGCTCCCGGGCAGTAAAGGCAGGATCTTTACCGCTACGGGATTCAGGGGAAACGGAATGATATTCGGAACATTGTCTTCACAGATTCTGCATGATCTCATCGTCAGCGGAAATAGTAAGTATGAAAAGCTTTTCAGTCCTTCCCGGATAAAACCGGTGGCGGGATTTACCGGTTTTGTAAAAGAAAATGCAGAGGTGGCTTTTGATTTTATTAAAGATAAGCTCTTTATGGAAAGAATAGATTCTATGGCAGAGATCAAAGAAGGAGAAGCAAAAACCGTGAAATTTGAAGGAGAATCCTATGCTGTTTACAAAGAACCCGGCGGCCGGATGCACATTGTAAAAAGTACCTGTCCTCATGCATTGTGTGAAGTCCGGTGGAACGGAGCTGAACTCAGCTGGGACTGTCCGTGTCACGGCTCGCGGTTTGGAGTGAATGGGAAAATGCTTACCGGCCCTTCTGTAAAAAACCTTCACATGTTATCCAGACCTGGGATCTGAAATTTTAATTAACTATACCTCAGATTAATTAAGTTTTTTAACCCTAAAAACAGATCATGGCTGCTAAACGTTTTTTTTACCGCAACAGTTTAAGCATCGTTTTACTTGTTCTGATGATTTCCTGCCTTGTGGGACAATTTTTAACCGGCTGGAAGACCGAAAATAAAGAACTTGCAGAACTTGGCCGATCCATGCTGTCTCTTGGTGAATATATGCACAGCGGACACTTTATACAGGCTACCTTTGAAAACTGGGAAAGTGAATTCCTTCAGATGATGCTTTATATTCTGCTGACTGTTTCCCTGAGACAGAAAGGCTCCAGCGAATCCAAATCTCTTGAGAAGAAAGAAGAAGTAGACCGTGAGCCTAAGGTCCATTCCAAAGCTCCGTGGCCGGTTAAAAAGGGCGGTATCTGGCTCAACATTTATCAACATTCCCTTTCAATTGCTTTTGCCGTTTTGTTTCTGGCAAGTTTCGGGATGCATTTCTACGGAAGTCTTAAAGATTATAACGAAGAACAGATCTCTAAAAATGAACCGGAAATTTCTGCTGTACAGTATATTTCAGAATCAAGGTTCTGGTTTGAATCTTTTCAGAACTGGCAAAGCGAGTTTCTGGCTGTGGCTTCCATCGTTATTCTGTCCATATGGCTCCGGGAAAAAGGTTCTCCCGAGTCCAAACCTGTCGATATGGCTCACAATGAAACACCCTGACTGAATATTATTCCGATAATCTTTAGTATCTTCATTCAGAATTTCTTCAAAATTGAATATTACCTTTGCTGAATGAAAATCCTGATCATAGAAGACGAACCTGAACTGGCTCAAAGTATTGCCGCTTATCTTTCGGAAGAAAACTATTTGTGTGAATTTGCACGTACGTTCGGAGAGGCTTTTGAAAAGATCAAAAGTTTCAGTTACGACTGTATTCTTCTGGATATTTCCCTTCCGGACGGAAATGGCATGAAGATTCTGGAAGAACTCAAAAAAGATAATAAACAGGAAGGGGTCATCATTATTTCAGCAAAAAATTCACTGGAAGACAAAATAGAAGGGCTGCAGACAGGGGCGGATGATTATCTGACCAAGCCATTTCATTTATCTGAACTTTCAGCAAGAATTTATTCAGTGATCCGGAGAAAGCACTTTGGAAGTACCAACACAATCACTCAGAATGAGATACAGATCGATCTCCTGGCAAAAACGGTTGTGGTAAATGATACATCAGTGATTCTCACGAAAAAAGAATTTGACCTTCTGCTGTATTTTATCGGAAATAAAAATAAAGTGATCTCTAAAAGTGCTCTGGCAGAACACCTTTCCGGAGATTTTGCAGATATGCTGGACAATCATGATTTTGTATATGCCCACGTAAAGAATCTTAAGAAAAAGCTCTATGAGGCAGGCAGTATGCATTACCTGAAAACGGTGTATGGAACAGGATATAAATGGAGCGGGGAATAGGAGAACATCAGAATGTGAATCGTCAATGTTACTTCGTATGTGAATGTTGAATCGCATCGTATTCGCATCGTAGCTATCTGACCCCTGCCTTATTCACAAGAATCATTACAATTTTAAAACTAAAACAGAACTTTTGAAACCTCTATTAGCCAAAACCACCAAACCGTTCCTGATCTATGTGCTGATTATTTTAGCGGTCAGTATTCCTGTGTACTATTGGGTAGTAGACAGCATCTGGATCAGTGAGCTGGATGAACACAATAAAATTATTGCAGAAAAATCAGCGTATGAGCTGAATCAACTCAATCTCCCGGACGAGGAACTGGAAAAAAGTGTTGCCTTATGGAATACAATTCAGCCGGGCACCGACATTGAAAAGATTCCGTTCAATGCACCGAAAAAAGATGTGTTTTTTACCGTAGAGAAAAAGAAACCCTACACTTCAGAACCGGAATCAGAGCGTTTCAGATGTCTGAAAACAGTAGTTTATATTAAAAATCAAGCTTATCTTTTCTCCGTAGAAACCAATGTGGAAGAAAGTCATGAAACCGTTATGGTAATCGCCTTTACCACACTGTTTTTCTTTATTGTAATTGTTATCGGGCTTTTAATTCTGAACAGGAGGCTTTCCAATACAGTATGGAAGCCTTTCCATAATACACTCAACCGGTTGAAGTCTTTCGATCTCAGCAGCGGAGAGAGAATCGGTTTTGAGAAAACTGATATTAAAGAATTTGAAGAATTGAATCAGGCTCTTTCAAAGCTTATTGATCATAATATTTCGGTATATAAAACCCAGAAAGAATTTACAGAAAATGCATCCCATGAATTGCAGACTCCGCTAGCCATCCTTCAGAATAAACTTGACGTGCTTATTCAGGATGAAAATATGACGAAACAGCAATATCAGATCATTGAAGATCTTAATAAAACGCTGGCAAGAAGTTCCAGGATCAATAAAAACCTGCTGCTGCTTGCCAAAATTGAAAACCAGCAGTTTGCCGGTAATGAAAAGCTGCCAGTCAGTGAAATCATCACACAGTATGCGGCTGTATTTGAGGAACATTTTGAGCAGAAAAACATTTCTGTACAGCAACAAATTGAAAACGGAATAGAGATTTCCGGAAACAGAACGCTTACAGAAACCCTGGTCAGCAATCTTCTGGTGAATGCGGTAAGACATACAGAAGCAGGAGGAAATGTACATATAAAATTATCAGAAACATCGCTGGAAATTTCAAATTCCGGAACCGCTGAACTGAATAAAAACAGTCTTTTCAAAAGATTTTCAAGGTCTTCCACAGACAGTTCGGGAAGCGGCCTGGGATTAGCCATTATCAAAGAGATCTGCGTCCGCCATAACTGGGATATTTCCTATGATTTTAAAAATAATTTTCACATTTTCCGTATTATCTTTTAAAATTCAGAATTTCTTCTAAATTGAAGTGCAATTTTGCGGCATCATTAATACAAAAGATACCGTATACTCATGAAAGGTTTCATTTCAGGCTTACTGTTTATCTGGGTAAGCTTTCAGCAGGTTCATGCACAGGACAGCTTAGCTGTCGCAACAGTTCAGGACAGCACCCTCATTCAGGATGAGGTTCTTCCGGCAGACAAAACCCATCAGTTCAGCTATAAAAAGCTTATTATTCCGGCTGTATTTATTTCCTATGGATTTGCAAGTCTGGGAGTCAGTGGTTTAAAGCAGCTGAATTCCTCTACCCAGTATGAGATCAGTGAACACAAACCAGACCATATCAGGCTGGATAATTACACTCAGTTTGCTCCCGCAGCATTGGTTTACGGATTGAATGCATTCGGAGTAGAAGGAAAACATGACTTCCGGGACAGAAGTATTATTTACGGAACTTCTCTGCTGATCTCTTCCGCATTTATGCTTCCTTTAAAACATATCACCAAAGAAGAAAGACCGGACGGCTCCAACCGGCTGTCTTTTCCTTCCGGACATACCGCAATGGCCTTTGCTTCTGCACAGTTTATGTTTCGCGAATATAAGGATACCAATTTCTGGCTGGGTGTTTCAGGATATTCACTGGCAGTGTTTACAGGAGTTTACAGAATGCTGAATAACAAACACTGGTTTGGGGATGTGATTGGCGGAGCCGGATTCGGGATCTTGTCTACGGAGCTGGCCTATTGGCTGTATCCTAAAATCAATAATCTTTTAGGTGGGAAAAAGGAAAGATCCCGGACGATGATCATGCCTTACTACCAGAAAGGAAATGTTGGAATAGGACTGGTGAAAAACTTTTAAACATCATATCATGGTTGTTTACATTGTTCTGCTTTTTCTGGCTACTATCGTTGCTTTCTGGATCAGTACCATCTGTGGGGGAGGTGCCAGTCTCATTCTGATTCCGATCCTGAATATGATGCTTCCTGGCTCTTCAGTCCCGTTCTCGCTTACGGTGGGAACTTTTACGAGTTCGCTGTCCCGCATCGCTGTTTTTAAAAAACACATCAGATGGAGAATTTTTTTCTGGTTTGTTCCTTTTTCTATTCCTGCTGTTTTAGTAGGAGCGTGGCTCATCAAATATGTCAATCCTAACTATCTGCAGCTGATTGTCGCTTTTTTTCTGATGGCCAATGTTCCGGAACTGTTCAGGGCAAAAAAAACAGAGCAGGAGATTCAGAAGCCTTATCCATCGGCAGCCCTGGCCCTGATAGGATTTTGTGCAGGCTTTGTTTCCGGTATTACAGGAGCTATCGGGTTGCTTTTTAACCGTTTTTACCTGCGTTTTGGTTTAAAAAAAGAAGAAATAGTAGCAACAAGGGCAGCCAATGAGGTATTCCTTCATTTCATCAAACTGATTATCTATCTTTCACTTGGTTTATATTCAGGAAAAGCGTTGTGGTTTGGGCTGGCTATTGCTCTGGCGGCAATTGTTTCTTCCTATACCATACAGTATATTCTTCCGTATTTAAGTGAAGTGATGTTTAAAAAGATAGGATATGGAGCCATGGTAATCTCGGGAATAACGCTTTTCGTTGGAACCTCAGATAAAATAATAAAAGAAGATCAGATTGCTTTTTCATCTGCCGGGCATAGTGGAGAATCAGAATCTGTGATCTCATGGCGGAAAACCGATTTTGTTGTTGAATTCGCATTCGATGACGGTTTTGAAGTGGAAAGACCTGTAAAGCCGGATGAACTGCCCGGTCCGCTTAAGGAAAAATATTTACAGCTAGAACCTCATTACGACAGAATACACCTTGAAAAGGTTTTTATGTTCAGAAAAGAGCCTGCGTATGAGTTTTACTGCTATAAAAACGGAAAACTTACCAAATTTGAAATTTAATTTTTCCGGATTTTCGGTCTGGACTTCATCATCGCCTGGTAAGAAGCTGTAAAAGCTGACAGGCTCTGGTATCCTGTTTTATAAGCGATCTGGCTTAATGTATACTGTCCGGTGTCCAGCAGTTCGATACTCTTTAAAATACGAACCAACTGATGGTATTTCTGAAGCGTTATTCCTGTTTCGTTTTTAAAATTTCTCTGGAGCGAGCGAACAGACATCTGTGCTTTTTCTGCAAGTAAACCGGTATCCAGGCTGTATCTGAAATTTAAATTGATATGCTCGCACACAGGAATCAATCTTATATCTGCAGGAACAGGAATTTCCAGATAAGAACTTTCTTTGCAGAAGTTAGGAAGACTTTTTAAAATCGCTTTAAAAAACAGATCCTGCTCTTCATCTTCAACCAGTAACTGATTCCATTTAGAACCATACAAAAGCATTTCCTTCAAAACCGGAGGAACAGCGAAAACATGAACATTCTTATAAAAATCTTCCTTGAAAACCGACTTAAATAAAAAGACCATTAAGTGTACCGTTTTTGCTTCCGAGGTAATCCGGTGGGCTTTCCCGGAAGGGATCCAGATGACATGATGCTGAGGAACCAGGTAGATCTTCTGGTCGATATGAAAATATTGATACCCTTCTTCTACAAATGTAAGCTGTGCCCGGTTGTGGGTGTGGTCATAATCATCATGTTTCCAGTCTTTTTCACACCATACATAGGCTTCTTTTTCAATACTGTCTACAAAACTGCTTTGGATATGTTCTGTTAAGCCGCATTTGATATTGTCGTTCTGCATATATTTTTTGGCAAATTTAATAAAAACGACAATGCTAATTTTGTACCATCAATATATTACTCAAAATGAAAAAATTAAGTACGCTTTTTGTATTCATTCTATTACTAAAAACCACCACCATCATGGCACAAAATCAAAAAGCCGGCATATTGGTTCTCATTCATTCGGATAACGGAGGAACATATGAGCTGGCAAAAGAAATAGCATCCGGTATTGAAAGCAGCGGAAATGCTTCAGCAGTCATCAAGCAGGTTAAAGAATCTCCCCATCCAAAATTAAAGAATATTCCCATAGCAGCAGTAGATGAACTGCCTTTCTACGACGGGATCGTTTTCGGATCTCCTGTTTATTTTGGAAATATAAGCACCGGAATGAGCGAATTTCTGTCTAAAACCGTTAATTTATGGACGAATCACGCCCTTGAAGGAATGCCCGCAGCCGTATTTATGTCTGCCGGAAGCGGTGCCGGAAAAGAACTCGCATTACAGGCCTTCTGGAACAGTCTGGCAGTTCACGGGATGGTATTGGTTTCCAACGGAATCAGAGGATATGAGAATATGAATAAAACCATACCCCAGGGAAACAGTGTGCTTGGAATTACCAGCATGGCTTCTTTAAAAGATGTAGAAAGACCTACAAAAGACGAACGTATTCTGGCTGAACTCCAGGGAAGAAATTTTGCTAAAACTGCTTTGGCGCTGAAAGGAACCTTTACTAAAAAGCTTAGTGCAATATCAAAACCTGTGTCAGAGGATATCAATACCACGATAAAGGCTAAAAATATTATGCTGCCACAGGTACCTAAGCCAGCCGGAAATTACAAACCTTTTGTCCGTTCCGGAAATCTGGTATTCATCAATCAGGTAGCCTTAAAAGAAGGGAAAATTCTTTATCCCGGAAAATTAGGGGTTGATGTGAATGAAGAACAGGTAAAAGAAGCCACAAAAGCCACCATGCTGAACGTCATTGCAGTACTGAAAGATGCCGTGGGCGGAGATCTCAACAAGGTAAAGCAATGTGTGCAGCTGACCGGAATTTTCAATACCAAAGACGATTATACCAAACATGCCGATCTTATGAATGCTGCTTCCGATCTTACCGTAGAAGTATTCGGCGAAAAAGGAAAACATGCAAGAGCTACGCTGGGAGCTTCTTCTATTCCTGTCAATTCTTCGGTAGAAATACAGGCTGTTTTTGAAGTGGAATAACTCCTGCCGATATTTTAAAAATCATCTGCAAATTTGTGAGAACTTTAATCTCATGGATTTGCAGTTTTCTATTTCACACAAGTTCACAGATCTTATGGTTTAAAATTCTCGCAGATCCGGCAGATTTTTTTGTTGGAATACGCAAGGTCGCAATAATTATTTTACAGACTGTATAAAGGGGCGCAATGGTTTTATCTCCGATAAAATTCCACACCGCAACATCAATAAAAATCTTTGATTTTGTTCTTCTCAACATAAAGCTGGTCTCTTTGAAAAATCTTTAGTGTAAAAACCTTTTGACTACGTCGAACCTTTGGTTTGTGGTCAAAATTTCCCGCAGATTTTGCAGATCCGGCAGATTTTTTTTTGTTGGAATATGCAAGATCGCAAGAATTATATTACAGCTGTATAAAAGGGTGCAATGATTTTATCTCCGATAAAATTTCACACCGCAACATCAATAAAAATCTTTGATTTTGTTCTTCTCAACATAAAGTTTGTCTCTTAAAAGAATCTTTAGTGTAAAAACCTTTTGACTACGTCGAACCTTTGGTTTGTGGCTAAAATAATTTCCCGCAGATTTTGCAGATCCGGCAGATTTTTTTGTTGGAATACGCAAGGTCGCAATTATTATATTACAGGTTGTATAAAAGGGCGCAATGATTTTATCTCCGATAAAATTTCACACTACAACATCAATAAAAATCTTTGATTTTGTTCTTCTCAACATAAAGCTAGTCTTTGAAAAATCTTTAGTGTAAAAACCTTTTGATTACGTCGAACCTTTGGTTTGTGGCTAAAATAATTTCCCGCAGATTTTGCAGATCCGGCAGATTTTTTTTGTTGGAATACGCAAGGTCGCAGTAATTATATTACAGGTTGTATAAAAGGGCGCAATGATTTTATCTCCGATAAAATTCCACACCGCAACATCAATAAAAATCTTTGATTTTGTTCTTCTCAACATAAAGCTAGTCTCTTTGAAAAATCTTTAGTGTAAAAACCTTTTGATTACGTCGAACCTTCGGTTTGTGGCTAAAATAATTTCCCGCAGATTTTGCAGATGCTTGTGGAAATTTTTCTCTCGAGGATTTCTCAGATAAAGCAGATCTTTTTTCTAATACCTGTTGAAAAGATACAGTGATAAATTTTACGGGTTTGGATCATAGTATCCATAACGTTTAGAAAATATAACAAAAGGACTTCTATTATTGATAACATTGATTTTAGTAGATAAAGTAAGAGAATCGATGGCGTTTATTTGAAGAAGCAGGTGCCATAAAGCTCCAGCTTAAATGTTATAATTTACTCCTGTTTTTTAAGACTATATAAAATCTGCCAAATCCGCTGAATCTGCGAGATTAAAAAGATATCACCATTCAGTTTCATCGTAAAAATAGCTGAAAACTTTTGGTTTTCTTGCGCCTTAAAGCAGCATAATGGTTCCAAACCTTGCACCATAGCGTATCCTAACAAATATTTGATGATCAGTCCGCATTCACATCAAAATATGATAAGTATGAAGTGCTATATCTGCTTATGCAGCATTTCACCGATTATCTTTATACTCTGTTCCAGCTGTTCTTCAGAAAGTGAACCATAACTCAGCCTGAAACCGTTGATGGTCTGATCAAAACTGTATTGTTCAGGATGAATGATATTGATATTTCTTTTAATAAGTAAATCTGTCACAGTATCCCAGTTTAATTTTGCTTTTGGTACAATCCAGAAAGCCAGCCCGCCATCCGGAATTGTAAAATCAGCAGAATTTTTTATATGTTTTTCCAGAAGATTTGCCACAAAATCTCTCTTATTCCTGTAATGGATGGTTGCTTTTTTGATATGTTTTTTTACAGCCCCGTCTTTAATCAGCTGTAATACGGCCTGTTCCATAATCATATCGCCCTGAACATCAATAATCTTTCTGAGATCTCCGATTTTTTGAAGCAGTTTCTGATCTTTAGACACCAGATAACCAATCCTTAACGCTGGAGCTACCACTTTACTTAATGTTCCGATATATACATAATGATTAAGATCCGGAAAGCTGGAAACGGGAAGGATAGGACGGTACCCAAAATGAAATTCATTATCATAATCGTCTTCAATAATAGTAAAACCGTACTCATTGGATAATGCAATGAGTTGAAGCCTTCTTGCCAGAGTTAAAGTAACCGTTGTCGGGTATTGCCTGTGAGGGGTAATATAAATGGCTTTGATATTTTTATAAGCCGTTAAAAGCTTTTCAATATCCTCAATCCTGATTCCTTCATGATCTACTGGTACAGGAAGCAGCTCTGCACCTGCATATTCAAAAGCTTTCCAGGCAGGCTGATAGCCCGGATTTTCTACAATCACCTGGTCTCCCGGCTCTAAAAGAGCCTGAGCAGTAAGGAACATAGCCATCTGGCTGCCTCTTGTGATAGAAATTTCATTTTCATTAATATTCATTCCTCTCTGATGATTGAGCATCTGCGCAATACTTTTACGGAATTCAGGATCTCCGTGCTCACCGGTATAGCCCATCATCTGCCATTTTGCTTTCCTGCTGAAAATCTGCCTGTAAGCTCTGGCCAACTCTGTTACCGGGGCAATTTTACTGTCAGGATGCCCGTCGTCAAAATTAATAAGCAATGAACCGGACTGTCCGGATTTTTCTTCCTGTCCGTATTCTTTTAGCAGTGGCTTCTGTTGTGGAGCCGGTAGTATATCGGAAACGAAGATGCCTTTTCTTTCCTTTGAGATTACCCATTCTTCATTAATAAGTACCTGATAAGCTTCTACCACAGTATTTCTGTTAATCTTCAGCAATTGGGCCAGATTCCTGCTTCCCGGAAGAGCATCTCCTGCTTTTAATCTTGCAGAACGGATATCTGCAATAATGGTATCAGCAATCTGCAAATAGACGGCTTTATCTAAATTTTTATCAATTTCAAGTTCTAATTTCCAAGGTCTGAGCATCTGGACTATCTGTTTATGTGAAAACTGTATCAGTTAACCAGTCCAAATATAAAATAATTTTGTCATGCAATAAAGCAAAGAACATTTAAACTTTTACAATTATGGACAAGAAACAATTCAGTTCAAAAGACTTTCATGAAACTTTCGCAAGACCGGAATATGCAAAACCAAGCCACCTGATTCATAAAAACGTAGAAAATGCAGGAGAGCACAACCAGTTTTCGACAGAAAGAAAACACCCGGTTTTCTTTGTAGACCTTCCGAGTAAGAATGTAAGTATGACCATTGGCGGACTTCTTCCGGGCCAGCAGACCAACAGACACAGACATACCTATGAAACGGTATTATACGTGATTGAAGGAAAGGGATGGACAGAAGTGGAAGATGAAAGAGTACACTGGGAAGCGGGAGATGCCGTTTATATTCCTTCATGGGCCTGGCATAAACACCAGAATATGAGCGATACCGAACCTGCCAAATATATCGCCTGTGAAAATGCACCGCAGCTGCAGAATCTTGGGGTTGCTTTAAGAGAAGAAGAAGGCAGAGACCTTTAGTCACAAACCATTAAGAAATACTGAAAGTTTAAGTTTAGAGCCTGTTTAAATTTTATTCATAAATATTTATATGTATGATTATCAGATATTTTTTTGTGAAATCCAATAGGTTATACCTGGAATTATTTTTTGATTAAAAAGATTAAACGCAAAGTTGATGAATAATTCCGCTTTATTTTGAGCGGGCAAAGTGATGCGGCTTCGTCGCTGATGAAGCGGAATGTTTTCCATGCTCTTCAACGAATCAACGGAGTTGATTCTATTCTTTGCTCCCTTAAAATCAGCAGTTTCAAAAATGAAATCCTTTGCGTCTGAAAATTCATCACCAGCATATTATCTTCTGAATCAAAATACTCAAAGAATGTGATTTATATAAAGATTTGAGTATGATCCAAAAAATCAAAATTAGAAATTTAAACAGGCTCTTAGTTAAGAAAGCCATTCTTATTTTAATTTTAAAGAAAACCTGCCGTAACCGATCTTAACGGCTTAAACTTTCTTAATGGAAAACCATTTAACTTTTAAAATCAATAAACAATGAAAAATGTTCCATTTAAAGGGGTTATTGCTTATCCTATCACGCCTTTTGACGAGAATGAAAAAGTAGATATTCCTCTTTTTAAAAAACTTACTGAACGGCTGATCGTTTCCGGAAGCCACGGAATTGCGCCGTTAGGAAGTACCGGAGTAATGCCCTATCTGTCTGATGAGGAAAAAGAAGCCGTAACGGAAGCCACAATAGAGCAGACCAAAGGCCGGGTTCCAACCCTTGTCGGAGTGTCCAATCTTACCACAGATAAAACGGTTCATCACGCAAAATTTGCTGAAAAGGCAGGAGCTGATGCGGTAATGATTATTCCTATGAGCTACTGGAAGCTTACAGATGATGAAATTGTTGCCCATTATGATGCCGTGGCCAGCCAGATCTCAATTCCTATCATGGCTTATAACAACCCGGCCACAAGTGGAGTGGATATGTCGCCTGCACTTCTTAAAAGACTGCTGGAAATTCCTAATGTAACGATGATTAAGGAAAGTTCAGGAGATATTCAGAGAATGCATTATCTGAGAAAAGAATTGGGAGAGGATGTAGCTTTCTATAACGGATCCAACCCGTTGGCCCTGGCTGCCTTTACGGCCGGAGCAAGAGGCTGGTGTACCGCAGCACCAAACCTGATCCCTGAATTGAACGTTGCTTTATACAACGCTGTGGAAGAAGGCTATATAGAAAAAGCTCAGGAGATTTTCTACAAACAGTTCGATCTGTTGAAATTTATCGTTAATAAAGGACTTCCAAGAGCTGTAAAAGCCGGTCTGAACATTCTGGGAGAAGAAGGCGGAAATCTGAGAAATCCGTTAAAACCCTTAACTTCCGGGGAAACGGAAGAACTTAAAAATATTATTAAAACTCTTGTTAATTAATTTAGTCTTATGAAAAAATCAGTTTTTTATCACGCCGGATGTCCGGTTTGTGTAAGTGCAGAACACGATATTGTCAACCTTATCGGTGCGGAAAATGTAGAAATCATTCATCTGGGGAATGACAGAAGTAAAATTGAAGAGGCAGAGAAAGCGGGGATACAGTCTGTTCCGGCTCTGGTAACGCCTAGTGGAAATGTCCTTCATATCAATTTCGGAGCATCTTTGGAAGATGTAAAAAAATAAAAAATTCCCGGTGGCTGAATTTCTCAGGATCACCGGGAATCTTCTGATCTTTTACAAAAGGCAGCCTGAATTTTCTCTGGCTGTCTTTATCTTATACAGTGGCATTGCCTTCAACACCGTCTGAATTATTCGTTTTAATGCCGGTAATGGCAGAAGCCACAAAACTGAACAGGCTGACCAGCTTTCCGGCTTTGGTATCCCAGTAATACGTTTCTTTAGGTTCTACGCGGATAATGCTCACATCCGGATCATCTTTCCCGTCAAACCAAGCTTTGGCCATAGGCGACCATTTTTCCTCAATCGTTGCTTTATCCTTATAAACAGAAGCTTCTCCATATACGGAAAGATACTGGGAATCGCTGTTGTTCATGAAAAACAGCTGTACCCGGCGGTCTTCTTTTATCTCAAAATTCTTGTTGCTTACGGAACTGCTGATAAACCATAGATTTCCGCTGTCATCCGTTTCCTGAAGGGTCATAGGTCTTGAATTGACCGGTACGGTTTCCAGTTCCGTACAGAACATGCATATTCTTGCCTTTTCCGACAGTTCCTTGATCTTTTTAATGGCTTCGAGGTGGGTTAAATTCTGTGTTGACATATTATTATATTTTAGAGGTTGGTATTGGAAAATGAATGATCTCTGAAACAGAATTTCATTAATATTCACTCATAAATATTCAAATACCCGACCAAACAGCATTATTCATACAGGAATATCCGGTTTTTTACGTATCACCGGTCTGAAACCGTTTTCTGAAGATCGCTCCATGCACCGCCATTATATACATGTCTGAAACCCCTTTCCTTTAAAATTTGTTCAGCTTTTACACTCCGTAATCCATGAGAACAGACGGTGATGTAGGTTTTATTCCGGTCAAGTTCGGTATATCTTTCGCGGATGCTTCCTAAAGAGATATTTACGGATCCTTCAATATGTCCCGTTTTATATTCCTGTTCCGTTCTTACATCCAGAATAACGGCTCCGTTTTTAATATGGATCTCCAGGCCGCTACCTAATGTCTGATATCTGTAAACCCGGTAAATGATATATACCATCAGAGCTATTCCACAGATGATGAAGATATTTTTCATAATCTGCTTAAAATTTTACGGTCGATATAGAAAGTCCCAAACGGAATAAAGCAAGCCAGAATTACTTTCCAGGTAGTTTCTTTAAACTTCCACTGCTGTTCGATCCCCACACTTAATGTATTGAACAGGAAAAGAAGAAATAAGGTTCCGTGGACCGGTCCCATCAGTTTTACAGGTCCCGGGTTTCCCAGCCCATATTTCAGGGGTACCGCAACGAATACCAGAATAAGCAGGGAAATTCCTTCCAGAATGGCCAGAATCCTCAGATGGCCGGCTTTTGTTTTTAATAAATTCATCATAATTATCTAAAATAAGGTCTGTTGGCAAAAGGGGAGAACGGCCATGGGATTGCTATACAAATAAGTGTAAACGCACTCAGGTACCAGATAAGCATTGTTCTGAATTTTTCACGGTCTGTTTCCTTTCTTTTGGCCAAAGCAGAACCTACCGTGATCAGCACAACCGAAGCAAGCATAAGTGAAATATGAATCAGGCCGAAGAAAAGCAGATCCGTAGAAGCTTTTGCTTTACTGAAATTCTTCCAGAAATACTGTACTATGGGACTTTTTGAATAAAGAATAATTCCTAAAGCCAGCTGAATATGGGCAATAGTTGCCGTCCGGTGCCGTATCGAATCCTCTCTTTTTCCAAATTTTTTTTGTGAAAAATATCCTCTGAAAGCTATCCATATGCTGTAAATAAGGCTTAATAAAACGATCCACCGGAACAGAGAATGAAGAAATGTAAGCGTCTGGTACATGATTAATTTTTAGAATACTTCAAAGATAGAATAAAAACATACTAGTTAGTATTTTTTTTGATAAAAAAATTATTCCAGAGAATTGAAATAAGATTTAAGTCCTTTTAAATAAACGAGATACACCGATTTTGAATTCTCCAGTTTTCCTAAATTCCTCACTCCCCAATAGCCGGACATCACAAAAACAGCAATTTCTTTTGCATTGACCTCCGCTTTTAACGAGTTGTTTTTCTTTCCGTTTTCAATACACGAAATAATAGCTTCCTCCCATTGTGAAGAAAGTTGATTGAGAGCTTGGGTAAAATCTACATGCCAGGGAGCCATTTCCTGAGTGAAATTGGAAGCCGGGCAGCCGTAAGCAACTTTTAACACATCATTTTCCATTAAAACATGATACAGTAGCTTATAAATACTTTCCAAAGGATGCTCACTGTTTTGCAGAGGCTCAATAAAGACACTTTTGAAATTATTGATCAGAAGTTCATTAATAATCGCCAGCCCCATTTCATCTTTTGTTTTAAAATGATAATAAAAAGCCCCTTTTGTTACCTGGGTGGTTGCAATTATTTCATCGATGCTTGTGGTCTGATAGCCTTTCACATAAATCAGTTCAAAGGCTTTCTGAAGAATATTTAAACGGGTTGCTTCTGATTTTTTCATAGGACACACTGTCTTTACTGCAAAGAAACGGAATTTCTAAAAATACAACTATTATTATTCTGATAATAAGCCAGAATTTAAATAATTTTTATAATATATTTTTTCATCGGAACTTTGTCATGTCAAAAATTAATAAAATCTGAATACAATGAATCATCAGAACGAAATACAGATCCATGCAAAGGAAGGTATGAAAAGCAAAGGTCTTCCTGCTGCATTATGGGCACTTACCATAAGTGCATTCGGAATAGGAACCACCGAGTTTGTCATTGTGGGGCTTCTTCCTACGGTAGCATCAGATCTCGGAATCAGCATTCCTTCGGCAGGACTTTTAGTAAGCCTGTACGCAATAGGAGTGGCTATCGGGGCACCCATATTAACAGCATTAACCGGGAAAGTCCCGCGAAAGATGCTTCTGATTTCGATTATGCTGCTATTTGTAATCGGAAATGGTCTTGCTTCAATAGCTCCTGGATTTTTTACACTGGTATTGGCCAGAATTCTTACAGGATTTGCCCACGGAGTTTACTTTTCCATAGGTTCTACGATTGCTGCGTCACTGGTGGCTGAAGAAAAAAGGGCAACAGCGATTTCAATTATGTTTTCAGGGCTTACCCTGGCGATCGTGACAGGAGTTCCACTGGGAACCTTTATCGGACAGCATTTTGGATGGAGGGCAACTTTTATCGGCGTTTCCATTCTGGGAATCATAGGATTGATAGCGAGTATGCTGCTGGTCCCGAAAAATCTTAAAAGTGATCGGGCCACCTCTTTAAAAAGCCTTCCCAAAGTATTGGGAAACAGACGTCTGATCTTTGCATTTTTAATGACAGCCCTGGGATATGGAGGAACATTTGTAGTGTTTACTTATTTATCACCGATTTTACAGCAGATCACTCGCTTTCAGGAGTCTACCGTAACTTTTATCCTTCTGGTCTATGGAATTGCAATTGCTTTAGGAAACCTTTTCGGAGGAAAAGCGGCCAATAAAAAACCGTTAAAGGCTCTTTTATGGATGTTTGCAGCGCAGGGGCTTGTATTACTGGCATTTTATTTTACAGCAGCCAGCCCGGTGCTGAGTATTATCACGCTGTTTCTTTTAGGAGGTCTGTCGTTTGCTACCGTACCCGGATTACAGCTTTTAGTGGTACAGATTGCAGAAAAAGAAGTTCCGGGTACTGAGGATGTGGCATCAGGAATCAATATTGCAGCATTCAATATCGGGATTGCCATAGGATCTTATGCGGGTGGACTTATCGTGACCTCTTCTTTAGGATTAGGCAGTACACCCTGGATCGGAGCATTATTCCTGTTGGTAACGGTATTGATCACCTGGTACAGTATCCGTTTGAGTAAAAGGCAATAGGAAGGGAAGAAAGGAAGAGATTATTTTCTCTCGCAGATTTTGCAGATAACGCAGATCTTAAATAGCTGTATGTATATGAATAAAGTTATAGGGGATGGGCAGTTCTCGTTATATTGCCTTGCTTTTAGTTAATTCGAATGTAATGTTGTTTATTAAAAAAAATCTGCTCAATCTGCAAAATCAGCGAGAGAAATTTTTTAGTATTAATATTTTCCTTGAGATGAAACAGTCTCTAAGTTTTCTTTCAGAACAAAATAATTTCCGTCTCTTTCCTCGTGTCTTATATTTCATGAATTTCAGAATCTGTAAACACAAAAAACTTTCCGTCTTTCGGGATATTCTTGGTATCGAGTCCGGTAAATTCACTGAAAGCAGGCAGGAGAAGCTGCCCGGAAGTCTGTACAAAACAGGGAAGCCGGAAGTTTTTCACAGAAGAATTCAGCACAATGCCCGGATGAATGTGTCCGGTGATCTGAAATCCGGAATATGTTTTATCAAAATCATGAATAAAGATAAAATCGTCAATCTGCAGAAGTTCAGCCCTGAAATTCAGGCATAATTTCTGTTCCAGGGATTCTGTAATCCGGTCGTGGTTTCCTTCGATAAGATAAAATAGAAGATCGGGATACTGATTTCTCCAGCGGCAGAACTCATCTACATCAGAATTATCTCCGGCATGGAGCAGGTCACCGACGACAATAAATTTTTCAGGTTTAAAACAGGCTATGAGAACAGACAGTCTTTCCAGATCGCTTTTCATAATATGATTGGCCAGGGCAATACCGTTTTTCCTGAAATGAGCCGTTTTCCCGATATGAAGGTCGGAAAGAATCAATGCTTTCTCTCTTTTCCAGAAGGCTGCACGCTGATTGGTTAATGTAAAAACTTCACTGCCGATGTTGATATTTTTTACTGCAATATTCAAGACTGTAAATAATTAAAAATATTAATGGTGAATTGTACTTCATAAGTCAATTGTCAATCAGCTTCGCTGTGAATTTTATCATGTGAAAAGCATTGAGGGTTGACTTATTCATAACAACATATTTTTCCCGGCCTGTTCCACCATTTTCCTGATCCTCGCATCAAGGCTTTCACTGGATAAGGTCTGCCTCAGACTGTCTACCTTAATCGGGAAGCTGAGCGGAGTAAAGGTATTGGAATATTTTAATATAATTTTTGATTTTTCTATCCTTTTAAAAGCTTCCACCAATCGCTGTTCCTGAAGCTGTATATTGAAAACCTCTGTATACGCCTGTCTCACAAGGAAATGATTAGGGTCATGGTCTTCCAAAACCTTAAAGATCAGTCCGGCGGAACTCTGTAACGATTTATTGGAACGCTGTTTTCCTGCATAATTCTGGATCACCATTCCGGAGATCACGGCAATATCCCTGAATTTTCTTCTGGCCATTTCCGCTGAATTGATGCTGGCGATCACATCATTCATCAGATTGTCCCGTGTTAAAACAGTATGCAGATTTTCTTCATTCAGAGGGATTTCTTTGTCACTGAACAGTTCAAAACCGTAATCATTCATCGCCATAGAAAAAGAGATCGGGGCCAGCTTTGAAATACGGTAGGCCATCAGGGCTGCCATCACTTCATGCACAAGGCGTCCTTCAAAAGGGTACATAAACAGATGATAACCCTCTCTGTTTTTGATCATTTCCACCAGAAACTCATCTTCTTTGGGAATATGGGAGTTCTTTTCCTGCCGTACCAGAAGCGGATGCAGGAATTTCAGTTCTTTTTCAGAAGTTTTTGGATTCAGGGCATGAGACAGCTTTTCTCTTAAAAAGTGCCCCAGATCAGAGCTTAAAGGAAGTCTTCCTCCCAGGTAACTTGGCGCAAATGCTTTTCCTTTGGCTGCTCTTACATAGACGGTCATATCTTTTATCATGACTACTTCAAGGGTACGGCCCGCCAGGATAAATTTTTCTTCTTTTTTAAGTTTTGAAATAAAATATTCCTCTACCATACCAATATAGCCGCCCGAAATGAATTTTACTTTCAGCATGGCATCACTTACGATCACACCCATATTCATACGGTGCAGCATCGCAATCTTTCTGGATGTCACTTTATGCAACCCATCTTCCATGATGACGATCTTATGGAATTCCTCATAGCTTTTTAAGACACTTCCTCCGATGGTCAGGAAATCAAGGCAGCTTTTCCATTCTTCATCCGTCATTTCCCGGAAAGCGTATATTTTTCGGATCCTTTCGTAGGTTTCTTCGGGATAAAATCCGTCCCCGACAGCTAAAGTCATCAGAAACTGCACCAGCACATCAAAGCATAATACCTGAGGATCGCGGGGTTCCGTTACTTTTTGTTTTACGGCTTCTTTCAGTGCGGAAACTTCAATCAGTTCCAGGGAGTGAGTAGGAACACAGTAAATTTTAGAGGTTTCAAAAGGGGAGTGCCCGCTCCGTCCGGCACGCTGAAGAAACCGCGCAACTCCTTTGGCTGATCCGATCTGAATGACCGTATCTACGGGCTTAAAATCAATGCCGAGATCCAGAGAGGAAGTAGAGACTACGGCTTTAAGCTTTCCGCTGCTTAAATTTTCTTCGATCCAGATCCGGAGATGGGCATCAATAGAGCTGTGGTGAATGGCAATCTGGCCTGCAAAATCAGGATAGGCGTTCAGCAGCAGCTGATACCACATTTCGCTCTGGCTTCTGGTATTGGTAAAAACAATAGTAGAAGTGGATTCAAGAATAACCGGAACGATTTTATCCGCCAGTTTCGCCCCCAGGTGTCCTGCCCACGGTAAAACTTCCACTTCATCCGGGAAAACGGGAAGAATTTCAATTTTTTTATGTTCTTTGGCGGTAATTTTTGTTTTTTTGATGTCATAAGGGATTAAAACTTCCATAGCTTCATCCAGATTTCCGATGGTTGCGGTAATTCCCCAGATTTTCATAGCCGGAGCATATTTTCTCAATTGGGAGATGGCCAGTTCTACCATAACTCCACGCTTGGAACCCAGCAGTTCATGCCATTCATCCACTGCGGTACATTTCAGGTCCTGAAAAAAACGGCTGTGGTTTTTCTGTCCTAAAAGCAGGTGAAGACTTTCCGGAGTAACAACAAGAATGTCAGGCATATTTCTTACCTGCTGCTGTCTTACTTTGGGGTCCGTATCACCGTTCCTTACCCCAACGGCCCAGTCCAGGCCAATTTCATTCATGGCTTCTTCCATAGCTTTGGCAATATCTTTTGCCAGGGAGCGGAGCGGAGTGATCCAGATCATTTTCATCCCTTTTTTATACTTTTCAGGATGGTTCATAAAATCTGAAACCAACGCCAGAAATACAGAAAATGTTTTTCCGAATCCTGTGGGGGCTACCACCATTCCGCTGTAACCGTTTCCGAATTTACGCCAGGTATCCGACTGGAATTTAAAAGGGGCAATACCCTTTGCGGCCATCCATTGCTGAATGACTTTATAGCCGTTGGTATTTTCAAATGTATTCAATTTACTGGATCAGTTTTTTAATTTCTTCAAGATCATCAATTTCATCAACGGTTTTATCTCTCCGCCATCGCACAATCCGGGGGAATCTCAGGGCTACACCGCTCTTATGCCTGCTGCTGAATCCTATACCTTCAAAAGCGATTTCAAATACCAGTTCAGCTTTTACCGTCCGTACAGGTCCGAATTTTTCAATGGCATTTTTGTTGACAAATTTGCTCACTTCCATGATTTCTTTATCGGTAAGCCCGGAATACGCTTTCGCGATGGTGACCAAAGCATCACCGTTTTTTACTGCAAAAGTATAGTCGGTGTAATAGGCACTTCTTCTGCCGCTTCCTTTCTGGGCATAAATCAGCACAGCATCAATGGTCAACGGGCTTACTTTCCATTTCCACCAGTCACCCTTTTTTCTTCCGGCATGATAGGGGGAATTCTTCTGTTTCAGCATCAGTCCTTCGCTGTTAATTTCCCTGGATTCTTCCCGGATGCTGTTCAGTTCGTCCCAGTTTTCGAATGCTATGGTCTGCGAAATTCTGATCTTTTCAGGCTGTCCATTCAGTAATAATTCTTCCAGCATAGCTCTTCTGGCGCTCATGGGTTTTTCGCGGAGATCAGTTCCTTCAAGTTCCAAAAGATCATACACAAAAACTTCGATCGGAATATCAGCCAGCATTTTTTTAGTTAGAGTTTTTCTGTTTAACCTCTTTTGTAACTCGTTAAAATTTAAAATATTACCATTCTTTACTGCAAGTATTTCTCCATCTAAAACAAAACTTCCTTTCATCGCTTTCACAGCATCCCTGATTTCAGGAAACTGTTCTGTTACAAGCTCTTCTCCTCTTGACCATATAAATACTTCTTCATTCCTTTTGATGATCTGTCCGCGGATGCCGTCCCATTTATATTCAACCTGCCATTCTTCAGGACCTCCTAGTTCACTCAGCTCTTTTTCAAGTGGATAAGCCAGGCAGAAGGGATAAGGTTTTGAATTGTCAGGATTCACTTTTTCTGCGGAAATCAGCTCCTGGAATGAGATTTCACCGGGCACCCATTTTCCTGTAAGGCTGTGCGTAAGGGTACTGGTTTCCTGGCCTGAAAATTTCGTCAGCGCATTGATCAGTGTTTTGTCTGAAACCCCGATACGGAAACTTCCTCCTAAAAGTTTGTTGAAGATCAGCCTTTCCGTATAATCCAGTCCGTTCCAGGATTGCAGTACAAACGTCTTTTTTTCTGCGTCTGTTTTATCTTTCAGATGAAGGATATCCGTCATCCATTCAGATAAAGTGCGTTCAATTTTCTGTTCAGGAGGCGGAAGAATCAGGGAGAGCGTTTCTCCCAGGTCACCTACGGAAGAATAGGATTCCTGAAAGAGCCAGAACGGCAGCTGTGTAATTTCCAGTGCCCATTCTTTCATATAATTGGTATTGACGTTCCGTTTTGGCCTTTTTCCGGTAAATAAAGCGATAAACCATACTTTGTCTTCATCCGGCGCACGTTCCAGATAATCAGTGATGGCCTCAATTTTTGCATTGGTCTTATTGGTAGTTTCCAGTGCATTGATCAGATCTGCAAAATGTTTCATGATTCCGGATTTTCAATGATTTCTTTTTCAGATTCCTCTTCATCTTCGCCGAAAAGCGTTTCTATCACATCGGCTTTGATTCCGATTTCATTCAGGTATTTTGAGAAGATTTCAGTCTGTCCGTGTGTTACATGCACTCTTTCTGCTTCTGTGGCTTTTACGGCCTGCAGAAGTCCTTTCCAGTCTGCATGGTCACTTATGGCAAATCCGGCATCCGCACTTCGCCATCTTCTGGCTCCCCGTACCTGCATCCATCCGGAACATATGGCAGTGGCCGCATCCGGTATTTTTCTGATGATACTGCTGTCCAGCAAAGCAGGCGGAACGATCACAATTTCATGCTGAAGCTCCTTTATATTTTCCCTGAAATCTGCGGTCTGATAATCAGGAAGCAGTATTCCCGATGCTTCAAAAGCTTCATTCAGTTTTCCGATAGAATAATGCACATATGTTTTTCCCATACCTTCAACGGCTTTCATGATTCGCTGGGCTTTACCTAAAGAATACCCTATAAATACAGAGGTTTTTGAGTTTTCCTGATTTTTCAGCACCCAACTCTGAAGCTTTTTATTAAGGTCGGCAACTTCCAGCCAGTTGTAAATGGGAAGTCCGAAAGTGCTTTCCGTAACAAACTCATTGCATCGTACCAGTTCAAAAGGGGTGCTCAAACCGTCATCCTGTATTTTATAATCCCCTGAAACAACCGTTACGAATCCTTTATATTCCAGTCTTATCTGAGCCGAGCCAATGATATGGCCAGCCGGATGAAGGGATACTTTTACCCCGTTGATGTGTATGACTTCTCCGTATTCCACACTCTGACAGTCAATGTCAGGGCCTATTCTCTGGTAAAGAACAGGTTTGGTAAAATGGTGGCACAGGTATTTTTTCATTCCCCAGCGGGCATGGTCAGCGTGTCCGTGTGTAATGACAGCCATATCTACGGGTCTCCAGGGATCAATATAGAATTTTCCCTGCGGGCAATAGATTCCTTTTTTAGTGAATGTGATTAGTTTCAATGGAGTGATCGGTTTATATTTTACATTCAAAAATCCCACCAAATTAAGAGCATGTTTAAATTTGATTTTTGTTTATCATTCAATTTTTTTATCTAAATTACATTATTTGAGTACTTTTTGATTAAAAAGATAGTCTACTGATGACGTATTTTTAAACGCAAAGTTGATGAATAATTCCGCTTTATTTTGAGTGGGCAAAGTGATGCGACTTCGTCGCTGATGAAGCTAACGGTTAAAACGCTCGCTTCATCGAATCAACGAAGTTGATTCTACACTTTGCTTCCTTAAAATCAACAGGATTAATCATCAACCTTTGCGTTTAATCTTTTTGGTAGAATTGAAGCAACATAAAATCTGCATGATCTTTTTATTTAAATAATTTCAAATATAATCTATTGAGTTTTATCAATATTAAAACGATTGATAATCAGATATATGAAATTATTTAAATAAAATTCAGACAGTCTCTAAGATAAATCAGGGAGTATGGAAAATAATATCATAATCCATTTTCTCAATTTGCTCTGAAATGAACTTTTCAACAATAAAACATTGAGCTTTTCACCAATATGATCCCGGCCTGTAAAGCTGATCTTTGCATCTGTAACACAATAAAACAACAACAATGAGTAAAACCATTTTAATTACAGGAGCAGCCAGCGGCTTCGGAAAAACTGCTGCTTTTGATCTGGCCCAAAAAGGACACCAGGTGATTGCGACTGCACAGACTTATCCGCAAATGAGTGATCTGATCCGTGAAGCTGAAGAAAAGGGTATTGAGATGACTGCCGATAAACTGGATGTAACCAACCCGAGGGATATTGCTTATATTTTAAAAAAGTACGACATTGATATTCTGATCAGTAATGCAGGAATTATGGAAGGAGGTCCTATTGCTGAACAGCCGGTTGATCTGATCCGTTCTATGTTTGAAATCAATGTTTTCGGAGCTTTGGAACTGGCTCAGGGATTTATCCGAAAATTTGTTGACAATAAAAAAGCAGGGAAAATTGTCTTTACCTCTTCTATGGGCGGTTTGTGGACTGTTCCTTATGTAGCGGCCTACTGTGCCTCCAAACATGCTCTGGAATCTATTGCTGAAGGATTAAAGACTGAGCTGGCTCCTTTCAATATCAAAATTGCCACCTGCAATCCGGGAGTATTCGGAACCGGATTTAATGACAGAGGTGTGGATTCTATATTCCGCTGGTATGATCCGGAAGTAAATTTTACTCCTGAATCGGCGTTTGACGGAGCAGCGGAATCTTTAGCCCATCAGCTGGACCCGCAATCTATGGCGGAAGTTATTGTGAATGTAGCATTGGATGACAGCAGCAATTTCAGAAATGTACATCCGAAAGAAACTGAAGATTTTGTTAAACAGCTTCAGGCAGATGCCTGGACCGCAAAAAGTTAACCGATGAGTATGAATTATAATTTAGCTCAGAAGGCGCTAAACACCGCTGTGGAAAAAGCAGGATCTCTGGGTATTCCGGTGAGTATTGCCGTGGTGGACTCCGGCGGACATTTAATGACGTTTGCCAGGCTGGACAGTGTGTGCGGTGTCATAGATTTTGCCGTTAAAAAAGCAAAAACAGCCGTATGGTTTGGAGTAGACAGTGATGTGATGGGAAGTATTATTGCAGGAGCAGGAATTCATGGCTATGGGATGCTGAATTCCAATGACGGGCTTTTAACGCTTGCCGGAGGGGTGGTCATTAAAAATGCAGAAGGTATGATAATCGGTGCCATAGGTTCTTCAGGCGGAACCCCGGAACAGGATAAGGAAATTGCTGAAGCTGGGGCCGCTGTTACAGCTTAAGAATTTGAAAATTTGAAAATGAGATAGTTCGAAAATGGTTTGAAAGTCTGTTTTTATCCGGAATTGTTTTAAACCATTAAGTTTGTTTAAGGTTTTTAGAATATTAAGCAAGGTTTATACTTATAAAAAATCTTTGACTTTTCCTTAATGAACATTAATACTTAAATGCTCTTAGAGCCTGTTTAAATCTTATCTATAAGTTTGTATGTGTCTGATTATTATATTATTTATGTTGGCGTAACTCAATGGATCATATTTGAATTGTTTTTGATTAAAAAAATCAACGCAAAGTTGATGAATAAGTCCGCTTTATTTTAAGTAGGCAAAGTGATGCGACTTCGTCGCTGATGAAGCTAATGGTTAAAACGCTCGCTTCATCGAATCAACGGAGTTGATTCTGTATTTTGCATCCTTGAAATCTGCATTGCCTAAAAATAATCTTTGCGTGAAAAAAGCATGTCATCAGTACATTGTTTTTTTAATCAAAAATCCTTAAAGAATATAATGTAGATAAAAATAATATTATAAAAAAATCAAATTTAAACAGGCTCTTAATGTTTCAAATAAAATTTAAGTAATACTTCTTATTTCTCCAATCTATTAATTTCAGATATTTGTGTTATGGAAAAAACTTCCGAAATCATATTTGACAGACTGGTTTATTCATGTGCCTTTGAAACATACAGGGGGCATGAGGAATTTATTCCCGATCATTTTCTGGGGTTTCAGCTTTCTGGAGAAACGCATGCTTTCCATGATAAAGGTAAAGCTGTTATCGGGGAGAATACTGTGGTTCTGGTTAAAAAAAATCAGCTGATCCGGACGATGAAATATCCTTCTAAGGATCAAAAATATCAGTTTCTGTCTATTACCCTTGATCAGGAAACGCTCAGACAGTATTCGGCGGAAAACAGAATTACAGCAGAAGAAAAATTTCCTGATACCCGGAAACTGTTTTTTGAGCCGGATCATTTTTTCAGTGGATATTTTATGTCACTTCTTCCGTATATTGATAAAACAGCAACAGCCAGCCCCAGACTGGCGGTTTTAAAAGTGAAAGAAGCAATAGAACTGATCCTTCAGAGTAATCCGGATTTTAAAAATCTGCTTTTTGATTTTTCGGAGCCTTATAAGATCGATCTGAAGGAATTCATGAACAAAAATTTCATGTTCAATGTTCCTTTAGAGGCGTTGGCCAAACTTACCGGACGAAGCCTGTCGGGATTTAAGCGTGATTTCAGTAAGGTATTCGGTATGCCTCCAAAACAGTGGCTCCGGGAAAAAAGACTTGAAGAAGCCTATTATCTGATCCGGCACCGGAATAAAAAGTCTTCCGATATTTATCTTGATCTGGGCTTTGAAAATCTGTCCCACTTCTATTACGCTTTCAAACAGAAGTTCGGGGTAACGACTTCTGAAATTCATCCGGCAAAAATTTTATAATGATGAACTTCCAGCAGTATTTTAATGATTGGGTTCAAGGTGATCTTGTACAGGCTAAAGTAATGATAGGAATAACCATATTTCTCTGTATTCCTTTTACATGGTTTTCTGCCAGATCTGTGCACAGTTTTCTCAAAGGGACAATAATTCCGGCAGTGGTTTTATCACTTATCTTTTTAAGCTATGGTACCTATCTTCTGGTAACAAAGAGCAAAGAAATACCGGTGATGGAAAAGATGTATTCAGAAGACGCAGCAGCAGTACTTCAAAAGGAAAAGGAAAGAACGGCTAAAGACAGCAGAAGTTATGTGGCTTTTAGAACAGTCTGGCTGTCAGTGTTTTTTATTTCGGGACTTTTATATTTCCTGATCTCCGGAACCTGTTTCAAAGGATTTTTATCAGGATGTATGATTTTGTTTTTTTCCCTGTTCATCACGGATTCCTGCTTTCATTCAAGGCTTAAAACTTATAGAGCGGCTTTAGAAACTCAGTGAAATTTTTCACAAGTCAAAGGTTATCTTTCAAAATCATAGAAGTTAATTCCCACGTCTTCATTTTTGATTTTTACGACTCTCGTATTTAACGGATAAAATATAAATTCCCCTGCACCGGATATTCTGGCATCCAGAAGATGACCTGCCAGTGCGGTATAATCTTCTCTTCCCAACGTGATATGAAGGTGAAGGCCTGGCTTTCCTTCAATTTCTGAGATATTTCCGGATATATTGGTGATTTCCATCTGTTCCTTAAATGTCCTGTCAACATATTTTTTTTCGGAAGGCCTGAAAAAACGCAATGTGGCCTCATCCACAGCTCCTATACCGGTAACTTCTCCTGCATGGATTCCCTGAACAGTAATAAAATCGGTAAGTGCTTCTACAATTCCGGCTCTGTTTTCTATACTTACGATGTAGATTCCGTCAACTCTTCTTGCTGACCAGTGTTTTCCTTTATAATTCTGTATTTCCATAATATGAATTTTAATCTGTTCTTATGAATTCTGATTTTGAATTTTGAACAATTCAAGAGAGAAAATAAATGCAATAATTGTGCTTTAATACTCGGATTCTTTTGAAAAAAAAGACTACCGCAAAATTGATGAATAATCCCGCTTTATTTGAGGGAGCAACGTGATGCGACTTCTTCGCTGATGAAGCTATATGGTTATACGTACGCTTCAACGAATTTTTGCTCCCTTAAAATCTACATTGCCTATACCTCAGATCTTTGCGTCGGACAAAAATGCAATGAGCATCAGAAAAAGGCAATAATATTTTCTGATGTTAAAGCTAATGACTTAAAGTTTAAAAAAATCTGCTGAATCCGCGAGAAAAAACTTTAATATTTCTTCTGATTTTAAACAAACTTTTAAAATCTTTTTAGGAAAAACGAATATTACAGTCTTTTATCATATGCATATCATTAATTTCATTTCCTGCAAGTTTTAAAAATCCCAAAACTTGACGAAATTTGCAAAAAATCATTCAATGAAGATCATCGATATAGAAAACTGGAAACGTAAAGAACATTTTGAATTTTTTTCCAAAATGGCAAGTCCGTATTTTGGTTTTACCACGGAGGTTGAATGTACTGAGGCTTACCGTCACGCCAAAGAAAACGGGTATTCTTTTTTCGCGTCCTATCTTCATAAATCAATGATCGCTGTAAATGCAGTTGACGAACTGAAACTCCGGATCCTTGATGGAAAAGTGGTTTTGTACGATACAATTCATGCCGGAACGACCATTGGCCGGGCAGACGGTACTTTCGGTTTTGCATTTATGCATTTTTCAGAAGATTTTAAAGTTTTCAATGCAGCGATGCAGGAAGAAATTGCAGCGGTACAGCAAACACAAGGAATCCGGCTTAATAATGGAGAACTGGGAAAAGATCTGATCAGGCATACAACTATTCCGTGGAACTCTTTCAGTGCGTTGCTTCACCCGACGAATCTTGAACACACGGAATCTGTTCCGAAGATCACTTTCGGGAAATTCAGTATCCGGGATGGCAGGAAATATCTCCCGGTTTCCGTAGAGGCTCATCATGGACTGGCAGACGGAATTCATATTGCGAAATACCTTGAGGAATTCCAGAAACAGCTGAATAATGGTGAATAAGTGAATGGTCAATTAGCTTTGTAGTGGATTATTTTTCTCGCTGATCTTGCAGATAACGCAGATTTTATGGATGGACTAAACCTTTAAAAAAAAATATAAGGTTTGATCTGATAATTCCAAAATCAAGATTTAAATGCTATACAAAACATCAGAATTAGAAATTTATAAAGGTTCCCATATTTTCTTCAGCTTAAAAGATAAGCGCAAAGGTTGATGAGCAATTCCGTTTTATTTTGAGCGGGCAAAGTGATGCAACCTCGTCGCTGATAAAGCTATATGGCTATACGTACGCTTCATCGAATCAACGGAGTTGATTCTTGTCTTTGCCTCCTAAAATCAACATTGCCTATAAATGGAGCTTTGCGTTAGAAAAACATCATCACATTATAAAAACATCAAATTAGAAATTTAAACAGGCTCTTATATTTTCTTCAGGTTTATAAAAAAGATAAAAGCAAAGGTTGATGAGCAATTCCGTTTTATTTTGAGCGGGCAAAGTGATGCAACCTCGTCGCTGATAAAGCTATATGGCTATACGTACGCTTCATCAAATCAACGGAGTTGATTCTTACCTTTGCTTCCTAAAATCAATATTGCCTATAAATGGAGCTTTGCGTTAGAAAATCATCATCACATTATAAAAACATCAAATTAGAAATTTAAACAGGCTCTTATATTTTCTCCAGGCTTACAAAAAAGATAAAAGCAAAGTTGATGAATAATTCCGTTTTATTTTGAGTGAGCAAAGTGATGCGGCTTCGTCCCTGATAAAGCTATATGGCTATACGTACGCTTCATCAAATCAACGGAGTTGATTCTTGTCTTTGCTTCCTAAAATCAACATTGCCTATAAATGGAGCTTTGCGTTAGAAAATCATCATCATCAAATTATAAAAAAAATCAAAATTAGAAATTTAAACAGGCTCTTATATTTTCTCCAGGCTTACAAAAAAGATAAAAGCAAAGTTGATGAATAATTCCGTTTTATTTTGAGTGAGCAAAGTGTGCGGCTTCGTCCCTGATAAAGCTATATGGCTATACGTACGCTTCATCAAATCAACGGAGTTGATTCTTGTCTTTGCTTTCTAAAATCAACATTGCCTATAAATGGAGCTTTGCGTTAGAAAAATTCATCATCATCACATTATACAAAACATCAGAATTAGAAATTTATAAGGTTCTCATATTTTCTTCAGGTTTATAAAAAAGATAAGCGCAAAGGTTGATGAGTAATTCCGTTTTATTTTGAGTGAGCAAAGTGTGCGGCTTCGTTCCTGATAAAGATATATGGCTATACGTACGCTTCATCAAATCAACTGAGTTGATTCTTGTCTTTGCTTCCTAAAATCAACATTGCCTATAAATGGAGCTTTGCGTTAGAAAAATTCATCATCATCAAATTATAAAAACATCAAATTAGAAATTTAAACAGGCTCTTATATTTTCTTCAGGTTTATAAAAAAGATAAAAGCAAAGGTTGATGAGCAATTCCGTTTTATTTTGAGCGGGCAAAGTGATGCAACCTCGTCGCTGATAAAGCTATATGGCTATACGTACGCTTCATCAAATCAACGGAGTTGATTCTTACCTTTGCTTCCTAAAATCAATATTGCCTATAAATGGAGCTTTGCGTTAGAAAATCATCATCACATTATAAAAACATCAAATTAGAAATTTAAACAGGCTCTTATATTTTCTCCAGGCTTACAAAAAAGATAAAAGCAAAGTTGATGAATAATTCCGTTTTATTTTGAGTGAGCAAAGTGATGCGGCTTCGTCCCTGATAAAGCTATATGGCTATACGTACGCTTCATCAAATCAACGGAGTTGATTCTTGTCTTTGCTTCCTAAAATCAACATTGCCTATAAATGGAGCTTTGCGTTAGAAAATCATCATCATCAAATTATAAAAAAAATCAAAATTAGAAATTTAAACAGGCTCTTATATTTTCTCCAGGCTTACAAAAAAGATAAAAGCAAAGTTGATGAATAATTCCGTTTTATTTTGAGTGAGCAAAGTGTGCGGCTTCGTCCCTGATAAAGCTATATGGCTATACGTACGCTTCATCAAATCAACGGAGTTGATTCTTGTCTTTGCTTTCTAAAATCAACATTGCCTATAAATGGAGCTTTGCGTTAGAAAAATTCATCATCATCACATTATACAAAACATCAGAATTAGAAATTTATAAAGGTTCCCATATTTTCTTCAGCTTAAAAGATAAGCGCAAAGGTTGATGAGCAATTCCGTTTTATTTTGAGTGAGCAAAGTGATGCGGCTTCGTTTCTGATAAAGCTATATGGCTATACGTACGCTTCATCAAATCAACGGAGTTGATTCTTACCTTTGCTTTCTAAAATCAACATTGCCTATAAATGGAGCTTTGCGTTAGAAAAATTCATCATCATCACATTATAAAAAACATCAGAATTAGAAATTTATAAGGTTCTCATATTTTCTTCAGCTTAAAAGATAAGCGCAAAGGTTGATGAGTAATTCCGTTTATTTTGAGCGGGCAAAGTGATGCGACTTCGTCCCTGATAAAGCTATCCGTACGCTTCATCAAATCAACGGAGTTGATTCTTACCTTTGCTTTCTAAAATCAACATTGCCTATAAATGGAGCTTTGCGTTAGAAAAATTCATCATCATCACATTATAAAAAAAATCAAAATTAGAAATTTAATTATTACGGGAAACCGTAATAGATTTTTCTCTATTTCACCTAGTTTTGAATATGGAATTATTGTATTATATTAGAAGTTTAATTCATTCCATATAAACTAATACACAACAGACCCTCAAAATACTGACGATACCATGCAGAACGATCCTTTTATATCTCATGACGAATCCATCATTGATGTTTCCGGAAATGCCGATGTTCCGATTCATTACGGAACAGATTTATCAGTGAACAGGCAGATCACAGGAGAATCTGATTCTGAAAACTGGAAAACAGGAAAAAAATATTCCAGAAAGCTGAACCTGACAGCTGAACAGGCAGCTGTAATGGATAAGTTATGGTTCACCACCAATGTTTTTAACGAGATTGAATATTGCAGAATCCAGATCCTGAAACAATTTTTAAGAGCTTTTGAATTTCTGCAGAGCAATTGCGTTCCGGTTAACCGTGCCTATGCCTCGGTGATTGAAGAGTTGTCGGAAATTATTGTCTGCCTTCAGTATAATTACAGAAAAGACAGCTTAAACTACCAGTATACCTATGATTCTGTACAGGGAGAAATCCTGAATCATATCTTAAAACTATGCGAAAATAATGTTCGCGAGGCTTATGGAATCAAAAGAAAGATCAATACCGATTTTCCTTATGCCAATCCGGATATACAGCATCAGTATAACAGGAAAATTGTTTCAAAGCTGGAAGTTTTTCTGGCTGAAAATGGAAATCAGATCCTGGATGCCGATTATAAAACGAATATTATCCTTAACGAAAATAATACCAGCCGCTGGAAAACAAAGTTTGATGAGATCAAAGGGGATTATTCCAATCCTGCAGCTTTTGAGAGAGAGATTTTCAGACTGGCGGATGTTAACATCAAGAACCCGTCTGCAGATCTGATCTTTTTTGAAGCTTCAAAATTTGTGGCCGGACATGATAAAAACTGTGCACTGAGACTGTATATTCATTATCTGGATAAAGATATGGATTCTCCGAAGCTTGACAGGAAACAGCTGACCAAGAGCATTCAGAAAAGTCTTTTTTCCTCCACCGAACAGATCCATGATTTTGAAAGAATACTGAGTACATTTATCAGAGACCGGAATCTTGAAGAGGCTATTGAAAAAGTCAATCAGCTTTATCTTCCCAAGCGGAAAAAGATCGTTATTGATCCTGATGCCGTTGAAGATGTCAAAAGACAGCATTCAGGAACCGTTGCGCTGCTGGAAGAATACCTTAGCGATGAACCGGGAGGCGGAAAGACTGAAGATCCTGCCGGCGATGAAGAATTAACGATCAATATTGCTCAGACAGACACAGAATTTCAGATCCGGAAATACCGTGAAGAACTGAATTTAACGGATATCCAGCAGGAAGTTCTTAATCTTTTTGAGAAGCAGAGCTTTAATATTCCGCAAAATGAAATGAGTACGTTCTTACGTTCCAAAAACCTTTTTATGGGAGCTGTGATCGATTCGGTCAACGATCTCTGCTATGAAACCCTGGACGATATCCTTATTGAGGAAGAGGATGATTATTTTACGATGAATACCGATTATTATAAAAAACTTTTAAACAATGATTGAAAATATTAAGCCCAAAGAAGCCACATCCATTATCAATTCCCTGGTGAGCGGTGTTGTGCCGAAAATTGGCGTACAGCATATAACCGTTGGGAGATCCGAAGAGATCAATGCTTTTATCGATTCCCTGAATGATGTGAAAAATGGCCACAGCATGGCCAAATTCTGGATCGGAGACTTTGGAAGCGGAAAATCCTTTATGCTTCACCTGCTGAATACTGTTGCTCTGAGGCAGAAATTTGTAGTGGCCAATGCAGATTTTACTCCGGATAACAGGATCTATTCCAACGACGGGAAAAGTGTGATCCTGTATTCTGCGATCATGGATAATATTGCCATTCAGACCAAGCCAGAGGGCGGAGCATTACAGACCCTCCTTGAAAAATGGATCGAGCAGGTGATTACCAGAACTGCTGAAGAAAGCAGCATTTCACTGGCTGATATACGGAATGACCAGCATACGGATCTCATCAGAAGTGCCATCATGAAAACAGTCAACGAAATTACTGAAGTTGGTGGTTTTGATTTTGGTTCGGTGATTGTGAAATATTATGAAGGTTATATTTCAGGAGACGATCAGCTGCGCAGGAATGCCCTGAAATGGCTGAAAGGAGAGTATTCAACAAAAACCGAGGCAAGACAGGATCTTGGCGTGAGGGAGATCATCAGTGATTCCAATTATTATGATATGCTTAAAAACTTCTGTAAATTCTTTGTGAGTATGGGGTACAGCGGTTTTATGATCAACCTGGATGAAGCGGTTAATCTGTATAAAATTTCTACTGCTGCTGCACGTGAGAAGAATTATGAAAAGATCTTATCGATTTATAACGACTGTTTTCAGGGGAAAGTTTCCAATCTGTTCATCAATTTTGCCGGAACAAAAGAATTTCTGGAGAATGAAAGGAGAGGGCTTTTCAGTTATCAGGCTTTAAAGACAAGGCTGGAAACCAATAAATTTGAGACTGCTGAGATCAGGGATTTTGCCCAGCCGGTCATTAAATTAACTCCACTGGATCACAACGAAATATTTGTGCTGCTGAAAAAATTAAAGCTGATCTTTGATTTCAACTATAAAACGGATCTGAACGTCAGCGATGAGGATATTTCTGCCTTCATGGAAGAAATGTTCAATAAACCGGGCGCTTCGGAATTCCTGACGCCCAGAGAAGTGATCAGAGATTTCTTAAACATCCTGAATATCATCAGACAAAATCCGGGAGCCGACAAAAAAAGACTATTCGGAGAAATTGAAATTTCTGATGAGAGACCGAATGATCTGGTACTTTTAGACAGTATTGAAGAGATATGATAGCTTTTGATATGCTCTCTGAGCCGATCAGAAAATACATCAGGGATCAGAAATGGGAGCGTTTAAGACCAATTCAGGAAAAAGCGATACAGAAGATCATTTCTACTGACCGGAATTATATTCTCATTTCCAGAACCGCTTCAGGCAAAACCGAGGCTGCTTTCCTGCCCATCCTTTCTAAAGTGAACTTTAAGGGATCAGGTGTAAAAGTACTCTATATTTCACCGCTGATCGCTCTGATCAATGATCAGTTTATGAGAGTGGAAAAATTATGCGAGTATCTGGACGTACCTGTGACCAAATGGCATGGTGAAGCTTCAAAAGGAGCCAAAGACCGGCTGATTAAAGATCCTGGCGGAATTGTACTGATTACTCCCGAATCCATTGAGGCTATGTTTGTCAACAAACCCTATAACGTTCAGCATTTATTTTCCTCGCTGGAATACGTGGTTATTGATGAAATTCATTCTTTTCTTGGTTCTGACAGGGGAATTCATCTTCAGTCTTTGCTGCAGCGTTTACAGAGGATTAATAAAAGTACATTTAAGATTGTAGGACTGTCGGCCACCGTAAATGGTGATCATCAGTATATTGAACTGAAAGAATTTTTAGGAGATCCGGAAAATACTACCGTTATCAGAGATATGAATCCTAAGCCTATCAATGCTGTTTTCAAATATTTTCAGGGAACGGTTGAAGAACTGCCGCTTGATTTGCTCAAAGACCTTTATATCAGAACCCGTGACCGTAAAATACTGGTTTTTCCCAATGCAAGAGGAAGAGTGGAGGAAGTGGCTGTAAAGCTGAAAAAGATATCGGAAAAAGTAGGCGGTCATCCCAATTATTTTGCCCACCATTCATCGGTAGACAAAGAAGTTCGGGAATATGTTGAGTTTTTTGCCAAGAAAAGTAAAACGGCAAACTTTTGTATCTCATGTACTTCTACCCTGGAATTGGGAATAGATATCGGAAATGTAGACGAAGTAGCCCAGATTGATGCCACTCACAGCATTGCTTCTCTCATTCAGAGGGTCGGAAGAAGTGGAAGACGGGAGGGAAAATCCAGCAATCTGCTTTTATACGCTACGGAAAAATGGAGTCATCTTCAGTCCTTAGCCTGCTGGCTTCTCTTTACGGAACAGTTTATAGAACCGGTAGATATTCATCAGAAGCCTTATGACGTGCTTGTTCATCAGATTCTTTCCATAGTGAAGGGGAGTTCCGGAATTACTCTTGCCAAAATTCTGGAAGAAATGTCTCAAAACACAGCTTTCAGAAACATTAAGCCTGGAGAGATCACAGAAATTACAGAACACCTTATTTCCATTGATTTCCTGGAAAAACTGGGCCGCGAATATATTATCGGTGTGGAAGGAGAAAAAGTGATTAATACAAAGGATTTCTATACACTGTTCCACACTCCGGTTTACTTTAAAGTTTCCAGTCAGGGGATCAGGATCGGGGAATTGCCTCTTTCTCCACAAATCCGCGTGGATGAGAATATTTATCTTTCTGCGAAGATCTGGAAAATAAAAGATATTGATTTTAAATCTCAAAAAATAGAAGTAATTCCGGCAAAAGATGGCGAGAAGCCTATGTTTTTAGGAGACTCTGCGGATACAGCTTCCAGGATCAGGGAAAAAATGCTTGAGATTCTTATTTCTGAAGTTTCTGAAGATGCCTATGATTTTATGGACGATGCGGGAAGAGAAATCATCAGACAGATGCGCGAAGAATTTAAAGTTTTTGATATTGCCGATCCGAAAACAGAAAGACCTCTTTTATCCGGTCCTGAAAGTAAAATTTTTAAGTTTTATTCATTTGCCGGGTCTAAAATCAACAGAACCCTGAGCTTTATTCTCGATAAAATGGGTATTGGGAATACGCTGGATGACAGAGAGAGCCTGTTTGAAATTGAACTTCAGAAAAAATCAGAATTCATGTCTTTGCTGAAGGATCCGGTTTTATGTACTACCGATTTTGAGCCGTTTCTGACCGAGTTGCTGGAAACACTGCCCGAAATCCTGAGCTTTTCTAAATGGGGAACTTATCTCCCTTTGCAGTATCAGGCAGCCATCGTAAAGGAATGTTATTTCGATTTTGAAGGCTGTTTTAATTTTCTTGAAAAACTGAATTTTGCCGAAAACAAACTATTGTATTCTTAAGAGTCTGTTTAAATTTTATATTTCTTCAGGTCTGTAAAAAAATAACGCAAAGTTGATAAATAATTCCGCTTTATTTTAAGTGGACAAAGTGATGCGGCTTCGTCGCTGATGAAGCGGAATATTTATCCATACGCTTCTTCGAATCAACGGAGTTGATTCCAGCCTTTGTACCCTCAAAATCAGCAGTTTCAAAAATCAAGGCCTTTGCGTCAGAAAAATTTACAGTCAGTATATTCCTTTTTAATCAAAAAATACTCAAAGAGGATGATTTAGATAAAGATTTGAATTCTATACAAAAAAATCAAATTTATAAATTTAAACAGGCTCTTACATATCAGCCGGAACTTGTAAAAAAGATCCGGCTGTTGTATGGATCAGTAAAATATTTTCCCCCGCTCAATTCTTACTATACTGTCTTTTTCCATATTCTTTATCGCTCTTATGACCGTTTCCACACGGAGCCCGGTGAGGGAAGCCAGCTGCTGGCGGGTAAGAGGAATCCGGAATGAATAACGGGTTTTGTCTTCATAATAACTTTTGAGATAATCCATCAGCTGTTTCAGTTTGAGAATGGGATTCTGGAACGAAAGGTTGTAGAGCATAATATATTTGTAATACATTCTCTCAGCCAGACACTGATAGACATTCAGTGAGATTTCAGGGTTCTCTTTCAGGATATTCAGAAAGCAGGATTTAGGCAGTTTCAGAATACAGCATTCTTCCATAGCAACAGCATTCATTGGATAAGGCCTGTCTACAAACAGCAGGGATTCACCAATGCTGTGCCCGTCTGAAAATATATTCTGAATAAATTCTTTCCCGTCTTCCGAATAGTTATTCAGTTTCACCTGTCCGCTTCTGATCTGATAGTAATACAGAGGAACATCTCCCTCATGGAAAATAATATCCTCTGCTTTATATTCTTTAGATGTAGCTCCGTAGGCAATTAATAAATCTTCAGTGATCATGTGTGATATATTTAGATTAAATTTTAAACTTCTGTTTAATAATTCATTTCATCATCTGGGTAAACATCACTGTATCGTAAATTTTACAGTCGTAAAGAAAGTACAATTTTCATTAGTTTTCCCGAAAAAGGGTACCATTCATATACCATGAAACAGCGGTTTTATAATTTAGTGATTGCGGCAATCCTGCTGTTCATGGGAAAAAACTTCAGTATATTGATTATGATCATAAAAAATAAAGACTTTAATCCTCTACATTTGCTTTGCTGATAAAACAAACAGCCTTATTTTAAAAAAACTTTACTTCAAATTAAGGTAATTATATGGTCCAACAGAGTTACGTGGTATGTATGTGGTATTTCAATTCCGGAAAAATCTAATCATTTTTTATTTCTTTGTTTTTGTTTTAAATTTTCTTTCCCGGAAACTTTAAAACAGTGCTGAAATCCGGATACGGTCCGTATGATATTCTTTGACATATGAAATTTTAAAACCATTATAAAGCACTTCAATAAAAAGCTGACAAAACAGTTATTGAAGCCAAGTGAAACAGAAGCATTGTACTGCCATACCACATGAAGGCAGAAAATAAGTAGAGATGAGAAAACGATTATGAAAAACAAAAAACCTGAACCCGATTTAGAAGATTTAAGTCAAAAAATTTTAGTACAGGATGAAATTGTAGCGCTCGCTAAAGAAAATTCCCCCCGCCTTCTGAACAAATTCAGATTGGTATATCCGGATTTCTTCAGTAAAATAGGAGCCATACAGCCCAATCTCAAAAATTCTGAACTGACTTTCTGTATCTATCTGAAGCTCAACTTTACCACTAAAGAAATCGCAACGTATACTTTTGTGACGCCAAAAGCCATTCAGAACAGGAAAAACAGGCTCCGGAAAAAGCTCAATATCCGTTCCGAAGTCGATATCTACCAATGGTTTAACGACCTTTAGACGCTTGTCTGGAGCTACATTTGGATTACTGCTTTATCCAGATCATGGTAAAGCAGTATTTTCCAGCGGTTTTCTATCGCTTCCTTCTGCCATTTCAGTCTTAATTCCATCGCTTTTCTTCCGTCAAAATCGCTTTTATAGGCCAGGTGGTATTTCAGATAAGACTCCTGCGGAAGATCATCTGCTCCGTAAAATACCGTTTCATTATTTTCCCTGATCCAGAATACCTGCATAAAAGGGGTATGGCCGCCCACGACTTCAAAAGAGATTTCATCCGAGATGCTGCCTTTATCTTCATCCATCCAGATTATGTTGGGTAACGAAATCAGTTTCTGAAGGGTATCAAAATCAAAAGAGGGATTATCAACGTTTTTCATGGCGAAATCCAGTTCCCGTTTCTGGATAAAAATCTGTGCATTGGGAAATACAGGCTCAAATCCGTTTTCTGTACGGCGTATACTGCCGTCAATATGGTCTTTGTGAAGGTGGGACAAAAGAAGTTTGGTCACCTGTTCCGGTCTTATGTTTTCCTTTTCCAGAATTTCAGAAATTACGGTTCTGCCATCCGGTGTTTTCCATCCGATGCCGGCATCCAGAAGGATATAATCCTGAGCTGTAATAACCAGAAACGGCTGTACAGACATTCTGATCCCTTTTGCCGTACCCGAATTCTCAGCAGTTAAAAGGGTAAGGTCTTTTGTTCTGCTGACCGAAAAATTGCCTTCTTTAAGCGGAATAATTCTCATGATGCAAATTTCCCCAATATTTTCAGGATATGAAAGCTTTTTTCTCAATGCAGGCCATTGGTAAAAACAATCAGTTTTTTGTACGCTGAAGATCAATATAAAAGATTTTATAAAATATTAACAGATCTTTTTCCGTTAAAAAAATACACAACGTCTTAAGGCATTCCGCAGAAACTGTACTGATGCAAAAATGCTTCCTGTTTTCCTGACCGGAAAAATTTTAAGATTAAAATACCATAGAATGATTGAGAAGAGACCGTTTTCCGGAGCGGTCTCTTTTTTATTGATTATCTTTGCACGTCAAAAGAAGACTGTATTTCTGTTGATCTATGAATCATCATCATCAGTCTTCCTCCATTCGTTCTATAACCAGGTTTGACATAAAATTTTAATTTATGATGCAGGTACATTCATCAAACGGTATTTCCCGTACTGTAATCTGGCTGATGGCTGTTATTTCGGGCCTCGTGGTCGCTAATAATTATTATAACCAGCCGCTTCTGGCCCTTATTTCAGACGATCTGAAGGTTTCTGAAAGTGCAGCCAGCAGGATTTCCGTTCTTACCCAGATTGGTTATGCATTGGGGCTGCTGCTGATTGTACCGCTGGGAGATAAATTTTACCGTAAAAAACTGATTCTGTTTGATCTGGTTCTGGTATTCGGGTCCCTGTTGTGGATGACTTTTGCCAACGAACTGTGGATGCTGTATGCCGCAAGCCTTCTGATAGGAGCAACTTCTGTAATTCCGCAGCTGTTCGTTCCTATTGCAGCAGAACTTTCATCGGATCAGGAAAAATCTTCCAATATAGGCACGGTGATGTCCGGTTTGCTTCTGGGAATCCTTCTTTCCCGCTTCATCGGCGGAATTGTAGGAGAAATCTGGGGCTGGAGAGCCATGTTCGGGATTGCGGCCGGGCTTATGATTCTGGTCTGGATTGCTGTTTACAAAATGCTTCCGGAGCTGCACCCCAATTTCAAAGGAACTTACAAAGAGCTCATGGGTTCCGTTGCCCATCTGGCCAAAACGCAGCCGATTTTGCAGCTGGCTTCATTCAGGGGAGCGATGGCATTCGGATCTATGTGTGCTTTATTTACCACATTGGTATTTCACATGGAAAAGCCGCCCTTTAATGCTGGGTCTTCAGTTGTGGGAAGTTTCGGGCTTGCAGGAGCTGTCGGAGCTTTGGCTGCGGCTAAAGTCGGTAAGCTTCAGAAATATCTGGATATTAACCGTATTATTCTCTATTCTCTTCTCATTGTGGTGGGAAGCTGGGGTTTTACGTATTTTGCAGGAGAAACTTATTGGGGACTGATTGTGGGGGTAATCCTTGTGGACCTCGGTGTACAGTCGAGTCACATTATGAACCAGACCAATTATTTCCTGATAAAATCCAATGCGGTCAACAGGCTGAATACCGTTTATATGGTTTCTTATTTTATCGGCGGTTCACTGGGAACCTGGCTGGCTTCTGTGGCGTGGCAGTATGCGGAATGGAGCGGGGTATGTTTTGTGGGGGCCTTATTTGGTCTTTTAGCCATTATTGCCCATGTGCTTTTCTGTAATAAAGTAAAAACTTCTGACCGTTAAAATCAAGCTACCAATAGAGAAAATCAGTTTCAGCAGTCGATAATATATATTGTAATAAATTTTGTTACATTGACAGGATGCGTTAAATTTGAAGAAGTAAATTTTATCAGAATATGAAAATAGAAATATGGTCGGATGTAATGTGTCCGTTTTGTTATATAGGAAAGCACAACTTTGAACAGGCACTGGAAAAACTGCCGTTTAAAGATGAAGTGGAAGTAGAGTGGAAGAGTTTTCAGCTTGATCCTTCCCTTGATCCTGCGTCTACCCAAAATACCATTCAATATTTTAAGGAGAAAAAGGGTTTTCCTGAAGCACAGGCTGCACAGATGATCAGTCATGTTGCCCAGGCAGGAAAAGGAGCAGGAATAGATTTCGATTTTGAAAAAGCACTCATCACCAATACCTTTATGGCACACAGGCTGCTTCATCTGGCTAAAAAACACGGGGTTTCCTCTGAAATGGAAGAGGCTCTTTTTAAAGCTCACTTTATTGACGGTAAAAATGTGGGGGATGCTGATACTTTAGTTGCCCTGGCTGAAGATCTGGGCATTAATCATCTGGAAGCAAGACCGGCTTTAACTTCTGATGAATTCGATTATGAAGTGAATCAGGATATTATGGAAGCCAAAAATAATGGAATTTCCAGCGTTCCTTTCTTTGTTCTGAACGGGAAATATGCCGTATCCGGGGCGCAGCCGCCTCAGGTTTTTGAAGAGGCTCTTCAGCAGACTTATAAGGAAACGGTAAGTCCTTTCAAAGATCTTTCACAGGGAGGGGCTTCATGTGATGCAGACGGATGCAGCATTTAATATTTTTGAATATCTATGATAAAAATTAACGACGAATTTCGCTTTCCGTTATCAGAAACCCTTTTTGTATTTGCTCTGGATTCAGAAGCGGGAAAAGCTTTTGAAGGAAAAAATAAATTAATAACCGGGATAGGAAAGGTAAATGCGGCCATAGAACTTACCCGTGAGATCCATTTACGTAAGCCTGAACTGATTGTGAATCTGGGGTCGGCAGGAAGTCAAAGCTTTGGTAAAGGTGAAGTGGTATGCTGTACGAAATTTATTCAGCGTGATATGGATGTAAGGGGACTTGGCTTTAGTTTATATGAAACCCCACTGTCCGGAATACCACCTGTACTGGAATACGGAATGAAGATGAACGGCCTGAAAGAAGGTATCTGTGGCAGCGGCGACAGTTTTGAAATGAATCATGCTGAAACCGATTACAATATTGTAGATATGGAAGCCTACCCGTTGGCCCTGATCGCTAAAAAAGAAAATATTCCGTTTCTGTGTCTGAAATATATTTCGGATGATGCCGGAAGCGATGCGGCAGATGACTGGAGCGTACAGGTACATCTGGCGGCGGAAGCGTTTAAGAGAATATTATTTTAATCTTAAAACCTGTTTAAATTGTATTTATCCGCTTTTATATTTTTGATTATCAGGTATTTTTATTGATGAAAATCAATGGGGTCATGTTTGAAATTATTTCTTTATTATTTCACATTTCTTCAGGTCTACAAAAAAATGATGCAAAGTTTATCAATAATTCAGCTTTAGTCTGAGTGGCAAAGGGATGCTTATCCGTACGCTTCGACGAATTACTATTCTTTGGTCCCTTAAAATAACGGTTTTAAGAATAAAATCCTTTGCATTTAAAAAAAATAATGTTCAGCAAATTATATTTTTAATCAAAAAATACTCAAAGAATGTGATTGATATTAAGATTTCAATGGTACAAAAATCAAATTAGCAATTTAAACAGGTTCTTAAAAACTTAAAAATGATCCAAATTATAATCAAAAAAGCGACTGCTGAAGATCTTGAAATAGTACAGACCATTGGCAGACAGACCTTTTCCGAAACTTTTTCCGACAGCAATTCTGATGAAGCAATGAAGCAGTACCTGGAAGATAGTTTCAGCATAGAAAAAATAAAATCTGAACTGAATAATCCGGATTCTTATTTCTTCCTTGCCTGGGAGAATGATGATCCGGTAGGTTATCTTAAACTGAACTCCGGCCCTGCACAGACGGAACCCCAGAATGGTGATGCTCTGGAAATTGAACGGATCTATGTGAAAAAAAGCCATCATGGCAGAAAAGCAGGACAGTTACTCTATGATAAAGCTATGGAAATGGCAGAAAACCTGCGAAAGGAGTATCTGTGGTTAGGAGTCTGGGAAGAAAACCTGAGGGCACTCAATTTTTATAAAAAGAATGGCTTTGAAACATTCGGAACCCACATTTTCAGGCTGGGAGATGATGAACAGACCGATCTGATGATGAAAAAAGTTCTGTAAGGTTTGAAAGAGTTTTTAGAACATATCCATAGCTATTATCCTCTGTCCGAAGAAACAGCAGCAGCATTACTCAATATCTGTACAGAAGATAGGTTCATGAAAAATGATTTTCTGCAGGAGGCAGGAAGGGCCGCCAGGTATTATTATTTTATAAAATCCGGGCTGGTAGGATATTATACTTTAGATGAACAGGGAGGTGCTGTGTATAAGATCTTTTTTGAAGAAAACAGCTTCGTTGCTTCCACATCGGCAATTGTTGAAAACAGGGTGAGCGATTTTAATATTACTGCTCTGGAAGACTGCAAGGTAATCAGATATCCGGCCCGGGAATACAGAGAATTGCTTTTAAAATACCATGATCTGGCATTATTTCATGTGCATTACCTGGAAAAAAACTGGGTGGTAAAAAAAGAACCCCTGGAAATATCTTTAAAACATCAGACCGCGAAGGAACGTTACCTGAAGCTTCTGGAGAATAAATCTTTGTACAGCCGCCTGAAACAGCATCATATTGCTTCCTATCTGGGGATTACACCCACCCAGCTCAGCCGTATAAAAAAAGAAATATAATAACAAAAGCTTCAACATATGTTGAGGCTTTTTTATGAGATCATGGGCATCTTTGTATCAGGAAATTATTCAGTAATTAATTATTTTTATCGTATGAAAAAGCTAATAAGTCTTATCGTTGTGGCAACAGCATACATTGCGGTGTCTGCCCAGAAAATCATTCACCAGGAAGTTTTCAGTTCCGGAATGAATAAGAAAATAAAAACCGTGATTATCACACCGGATCCTCAGCAGGGAGCCACTTATCCGGCAGTTTATATTCTTCATGGGTACAGCGGAAATCCGGACAGGATTCTGAAGCAGGATATTCCGGATCTGGCTAAGAAAGCACAGGAAAATAAAACCGTTTATGTACTGCCGGACGGAAATTTCAATTCCTGGTATGTGGACAGTCCGATTATCAGAGATTCACAGTATCAGACCTTCATTGGAAAAGAGCTTGTAGAGTTCATCGATAAAAATTATCCGGTAAAAGCGGAAAAGAAATTCCGGGGGATTCTGGGATGGAGCATGGGCGGCTACGGAGCTGTGAATATCGGAACCGTTTACAATAAAACCTTCGGTATTGTGGGGAGTTCCTGCGGTGCCCTGGATCTGGCATCATTCGGGCCGGGATACAATAAATACGGCGTAGATAAAGTGCTGGGACCTGTGGCTTCATTAAATAAAAACTTTCTGACAGACAGTAAAATAAAACTGATGGTTTCTGCCGGACAACGCTACATTTTTGACTGTGGTACAGAAGATACCCAGATGATTGAAATGAACAGGAATTTTCATAAAAAGCTTACGGATCTTAAAATCCAGCATCTTTATAGCGAATCCTTAGGGGGGCATGACGATCAGTACTGGAGCAGGTCACTGTCTGAACAGTTGGTTCTGTTTAATGATTTTTTCAGACATTAACGGTCAGTTCTAATAATAAAAAAGCCTCCCGGTTCCGGAAGGCTTTTTTACAGCTGTTATTCTTTGTCTTTTGTGAACTTTAATTTCAGCGATTTTCCCTGGCTGAAATCTATGGTTTTCTGTTCCGGATTAAAGGTCATTTTAATTTCAATATCTTCATTTTTAAAGGTATGGTTTTCATAAGCAGACAGCTTTACCGGTCCCTGTCCTTCAGCTATTGCCTGTACATAGAGCGTATGGTCCTGTACAAATACCTTCAGTTTCATAGGGAAACCAGGAGCGCTGTAAATTCCTGTATAAGCATTCAGCTGTGCATCGGTGGGTGTGGCAGCTTTCAGAGGCCTTTCCACTTCCAGTTTTTCGTTATACAGAACTTTCCGGATTTCGTCTATCGGAATAGCTGTTTTCCGGGTCAGATTATTCTGAAGCAGAATAAACGTTTTATCGTTATCCATATGCCGTTCTATATAAGTAACATATCCTGCCCATCCGCCTGAATGGTTAGCTATTTTCCCGTATTTCGGGCTGTTATTTACTTTCCATCCGAAACCGTAACCGCTCTGTTTGCCGTCATCCGTTGTCACCTCGTTAAAGATTAACTTTTTATCGTTGTCATTCACAAGTTTGTCCGTATATAAAGCTCTGTCCCATTTCAAAAGGTCTTCAACGGTAGAATTTACCATACCGTCCCCTACAATTCCATCCAGATAATAGGTGTAAAAATCCTTTCCATAGCTGTCCAGGAGAACTTTTTTTCCGGAAGCATCCTCTTCATAGCCTAATGCATAATTGGCGATAGCCTGCGGTTTGTAACGGCTCCTGTATACCAGCGTATGGTCCATTCCGAGGGGTTTAAAGATATGGGCTTTCAGAAAATCTCCGAAAGACTGTTTGGAAACCCTCTCAATAATACTGCCCAGCAAAGCATAACCGGTATTGCTGTATTCATATTTCTGATTGGGTTCAAATCCAGGAGCCGGTTTGTATTTTGCAAATTCTTTGATGATATCCTCATTCACTGCAAATTGGCTTGCATCCCAGTTTTTTTCGAAAAGTTCCATATAATCAGGAAGCCCGCTTGTATGATTCAGAAGATTTCTTACCGTGATTTTATCATAGAAAGAAAGTTCAGGGATATATTTCGAAATCTTATCGTCATAATTAAGTTTTCCCTGTTTCTGCAGAAGAACGATACCCATTGCGGTAAACTGTTTAGAAACAGAGGCCAGTTCAAAGGTTGTTTTCGGATCCAGTTTCCGTTGGGTGGCTTCTTCGGCTATCCCGTAACTCTTTTCAAAGATAGGTTTACCCTTATCAGCGATCAGTACATTTCCGTTGAATTTTTTTTGATTATAAAGAGAAGTAAAGATACTGTCCAGAATTTTAGTTTTGTCCTGTGCAGTTATCCCGATCGATAATAAAAAGAGATTCACACAAACTGCTTTTTTTACGGTTGATGTCATCATTGACTTTGTCATGTAATATTAGTTTAATCGTTGCAAATATAAATTAAAAGCTGTGATTGTGCTGAAAAATATATCCATGAATGCCGAAGTTTTGAGCAAAGAAAGAGAGGTTGATGAAATTGCATTAAACTAAAACATAACTTTTGAACCTCAGCTTTTTATATTTCAGTATCCCTTTTAAGTACAGATGTGGGATCTGTGGGATCCTTTTTTAAACACAAATATGCCAATATTTTCATATATTCAGCGGGATCAGAATTTACATCAAATCACTTACATTCTTCGAAAGAATTTCAATTCCCCTCTCCATTTCTTCAGCATTGAGGTTTCCAAAACCTATTCTCATAGCCGTAAGATCTCTGTTCTGATAAAGCAGTGTTTTAGGAATAAAAAGATTGTGTTGAGCGCAGTTTCGGCTTAGCCGCATCAGATTAACAGGAACTTTCCATTCCATCCAGAAAGCAAGCCCTCCTGAAGGTTTCCGAAATTCAATAAGCCCCTTCAGGTGTTCATCGAGTAACAAGGCGAAATGATCTCTTCTTTCCTGATAAACTTTTAAAGACTTTTTCAGATAGCGGTGTATTTCTCCTTCCTCAATCATTTCTCCCAAAGCCCTTTCCATCAGAATATCTCCCTGACGATCTATAATCCCGAGATATTTTCTCATTTCTGTCATCAGATTTTCCGGAGCCACAATAAATCCGGTTCTGAATCCCGGAGCAAGAGATTTCCCGAAAGAACCGATATAAATAACCATGCCGTTTGTATCAGCACTCGCAAGCGGAAGAATAGGGCTTTTATCATAGTGAAATTCATAGTCATAATCATCTTCCAGTATGATAAAGCCGTATTCATTGGCCAGTTCCAGCAGTTCCATCCTTCTCTGTGCACTTAGAGCAACCGTCGTAGGATAGTGGTGATGCGGGGTAAGATACAGCATTCTTATACGCTGTTTTTTACAGGCTTCCCTTACGCTTTCTACGATAATTCCTTCATCATCTATGGGCAGGGATACAATATCAACCCCTGATTTCTGGAAGATCATATTCACCGAGAAGTAACTTAAAGCTCCAATCAGAACCGTATCTCCTTCGGAAAGCAAGATCTGTGAAACAATATAAATACTCATTTCTGTGCTTCGGGTGATGAGCAGGTTATTTTTGGAGATCGGAAGACCGCGGGAAAGATTCAGATAATGGGATAAATGCTGTTTAAAGAACTCACTTCCGTCGTGATTGTAATGGCCGAGCATTTTCTGGTTGGATTTCCGTTTAAGAATAGAACTGTAAAATCTTGAATGCTGGCCGATCTGTGTGAGCCTGATGTCGGGAATACCGTCGTTGAAAATATATTCACAGTCCGAATGTTCAAAAGGATTATCCAGAATATTGGATGTTTTAAAAGAAAATCCTGTGGTTTCCGGATAATTCTGAAGGCTGTTCTTTTCAAAATTTTTTACCTCAACCGGTTTTTCATGAGGGGATCCGATAACGAAAGTTCCTTTGTTCGGAAGGCTTTCTACCCATCCCTGTGCATACAGCTCATCATAAACGGCTACTGCAGTATTCCGGTGAACCTCTAAAATTTCACTGAACAGCCTGGTTCCGGGCAGTTTCGTACCGAAAGGAAGAAATCCTCTCTGGATGGCATTGATCAGCTGATTGGCAACCTGCAGATAGATCGGAGTCTCTGAATGTCTGTTGATTTCTATAAAGCTTTGATAAGGAATTTTAACCGGACTATCCATAATATTAAAACTGGCACCTTTTGATGGTCCGGCAATATACTAATTTTGGCTCAAAATAAAAATCTATGGAATTTCACCGTATGCTCGAAAAGATCGTAAAGGATGGCAGAACGCATGCCCGATGGCTCAACACCCTTTCTTTTATGGAAAACGCAGGAGCCAGAAAAATTTCAAAATGTGAGCATCCTGTCTCTGTAAGCCTGATTCAACTGAAACACGCCGCAGAAGAACACCGCCACGCTTACTATCTGAAAAAACAGATCGGAAAAATTAATCCGCAATACTGCCCGGGCTACGAAGATCATGAACTGCTCGCTGCAATAGCTACAAGACAATATCTTCACTCTTTAGACATCAGGGCCTGCCGCTACCTTCAGAATGTTTTCCGGCTTACCAGAGAAGAATTGAAATATGCTGCTTACCTTTTTGTGACTTATGCCATAGAAGTTCGTGCTGATGAATTGTATCCCGTTTATCAGGACATTCTTACCAGGGAATCTTCCAAAATTATGGTAAAATCTATTATCCTGGAAGAAGAAGGCCATCTGGAAGAAATGATCAGTCAGCTGAACGGTTTTTCTGAAGACTGGCAGTTCCATGCAGAAAATATTCTGATGATGGAAAAAGAGCTTCATGAGCAATGGGTAGGCGCAATAAGTGAAGAAGTATCAAGATTGCAATATGCTTAACAGGCTTCAGGAAAACCTTAACAAAAGGAAGGAATCGGGAATATTAAGAAGTCTGAAAACGCGAAGGGAAGGCATTGACTTTTATTCTAATGATTATCTGGGGCTCGCAGGAAATAGGGAACTTCGGAACAGACTTCTGGAACAGGTTATCAGTAAACCTGAACTACTCTCAGGAAGCACAGGTTCCAGGCTGATCAGCGGAAACAGCCGTATAGTATCGGAAACCGAAGAATATATTGCTGAAGAACATCAGTCTTCCGCTACTTTATTGTTTCCTTCAGGGTACAGCGCCAATCTTGCTTTATTCTCTGCACTTCCGGACCGTCGTGACACCATTATTGTGGACGAACAGATACACCGGTCGGTTCATGATGCCTGCAGAATGTCCCATGCCCGGAAGCTGAAATTCAGGCATAATGATCTGAATCACCTGGAACACTTGCTGAAAAAACAGAACGCACATTGTTTTATTGCTGCAGAAAGTCTGTACTCGATGGAAGGAGACCTTGCTCCGCTTATGGAGATGGCAGCATTAGCGGAAAAATACAGTGCATCACTGATTGTAGACGAAGCCCATGCTTTCGGAGTATTTGGATATGGTCTGATCTGGAAATACCGGCTTCAGGAAAAGGTTTGCGCCACGGTAATTACTTACGGAAAAGCTCTGGGAGCCCACGGTGCGGCGGTATTATGTGATAACCGGGTGAAATCCTATCTGATCAATTTTTCTTCACCTTTCATTTACAGTACTGCAGCTCAGGATTTCCAGTGGGCCGCTATAAAAACAGGATATGATTTTTTGAAAGAATCTCCGGAATTACCGGAAAAACTTCAGAAGAATATTCAGCTGTTCAGGAAGCAGGCTATTACCACACCTTCTTCGGAAAAAAGTCCTGTTCAGGCAGTGTTGATACCTGATAATGAACGACTTAAAATCATGCAGGATACCCTGTCAGAAAGTGGATTCTCAGTCTACGCAGTATACAGTCCCACCGTAAAAATGGGAACAGAAAGACTGAGGATATGTCTGCACAGCTTCAATACGGAAGAGGAAATTATAAACCTTTCAGAAATTATTAAAAAAAATATTTAAAAAGATAAACAACTTCAAAAATTTGAAATTTTTCACCTGATTACATGAAACTATTCATCACCGGGATCGGAACAGAAGTGGGAAAAACCATATGTTCTGCCGTTTTAACCCAATATTTAAAAGCTGATTACTGGAAACCTGTTCAGTCAGGAGACCTGGATTGTACAGACAGTCATAAAATTTCAGCATGGACAGACAATACCCAATGTCATCCGGAAACGTACCGTCTGAAGCTGGCTGCTTCTCCCCATCAATCCGCAGGGGAAGAAAATGTACAGATCCGTGTGAACGACTTTAAGCTTCCGGAAACAGATAACAGCCTGATCGTGGAAGGTGCAGGAGGACTGATGGTTCCCCTTTCTGACCATGAGCTGATGATCGATCTGATTGAAAAACTGGCCATTCCCGTTGTATTGGTCGTCAGAAATTATTTAGGATGCATCAATCATACCTTACTTTCCGTTATGGCGCTTCATCAGAAAGGAATAAAGGTGGAATATCTCATTTTCAACGGACCTTTTCCTCCTGATACCGAACGGGTGATTGCCGGATTTATTAAAACAGAAACAAAGATCATCAGGATTCCTGAGATCGGACAGCCCACAAAAGACAGCATTAAAGCTGTCGCAGAACAATTAACAATAACAAATTTATGATAATGGATAAAAAAACTGAAATCAGAAATAACTGGACCAAAAAAGAAATAGAAGATATTTACCATCTGCCGCTGTTGGAACTTATTTACAGGGCAGCCACCATACACCGTGAATGGCATGATCCTTCAGAAGTGCAGGTTTCCACGCTGTTATCGATCAAAACAGGGGGATGTCCGGAAGATTGCTCTTACTGCGGACAGGCAGCCCGCTATCACACCAATATCAAAGTACAGGCACTGCTGCCTACCGAAACCGTAATCGCTCATGCCCAGAAAGCAAAAGACAGCGGATCTTCCCGTTTCTGTATGGCCGCAGCATGGCGTGAAGTGAGGAATAACAGGGATTTCGACAGGGTTATCGATATGGTAAAAGGGGTCAATGAACTGGGAATGGAAGTATGCTGTACCCTGGGAATGCTTACCGAAGAACAGGCCGTACGCCTTCAGGAAGCAGGGCTGTATGCCTATAATCATAATCTGGATACTTCGGAACAGTATTACGAAGAGATCATTTCTACCAGAACTTTTGATAACAGGATCAATACGATCAGCAATGTAAGAAAAGCCGGTATTACGGTTTGTTCAGGAGGAATTATCGGATTGGGAGAAACTCATGGTGACCGGATTTCAATGTTACTGACTTTAGCTACAATGCCTAAACACCCGGAATCTGTGCCTATCAATGCACTGGCAAGAGTGGAAGGGACTCCCCTTGAAAATAATGAAAAAGTAGATTCCTGGGAAATGGTAAGAATGATTGCTACCGCAAGAATTGTAATGCCTTCGTCTATGGTGAGACTAAGCGCCGGAAGAATTGAAATGACTGAAACTGAACAGGCATGGTGTTTTATGGCAGGGGCCAATTCCATATTCACAGGAGAAAGAGAAACCCTTCTGGTAACACCTAATCCGGGGGTGTCGGAAGATATGCAGATGCTGGAGACCCTGGGGCTTAAACCTATGAAATCAGGTAAAAAAACAGAAACCTGCTGTTAATCCTGTTAAAAATAAAAGATATGAATTTCTGGCTTCTGGTTATCATTCTTCTGAAACTGATTAAAAAATTACTGTCAGCCTTGATGTAATATAATAAACCAGTCTTACCGGATACAGAGTGAAAACAACCGGATACTGTTTAAAAGATTACCGGTTGTTTTCTTTCCAAATTATAAATATACATTTTGTACATGAATACATCAATACCAGGTCTCGGGGAAAGAGACCGGGCGGTGAACTGGCATCCCTATACCCAGATGAAGACAGCCGGGGATGCGATTCCCATTGTGAACGGGAAAGGAGTCTATCTCTATGATGACAAAGGAAAACAATATATTGATGCCGTATCATCATGGTGGGTAACTTTACACGGCCATGCCCATCCGTATATTGCTGAACAGGTATTCCGCCAGCTGAATACCCTGGAGCAGGTTATTTTTGCAGGTTTCACCCACGAGCCGGCAGTCAGGCTGTCAGAGAACCTTTTAAAATTACTTCCCGGAAATCAGGAAAAGATTTTCTATTCAGATAACGGTTCCACGGCTGTGGAAGCGGCACTGAAAATGTGTGTTCAGTACGCCTGGAACAAAGGAGAGGAAAAGACAAAAATTCTCGCATTCAGAAACGCATATCACGGAGATACTTTCGGAGCGATGTCTGTGAGCGGGAGAAGTGCATGGACCCGGCCTTTCGGAAATATGCTCTTCGAAGTGATCTTTATAGATACCCCGACCCGTGAAAATCTTGATGATTTAAAAGCCCGGATTAAAGATATTGCATCTGAAACGGCCTGCTTTATTTATGAACCTCTGGTACAAGGAGCCGCGGGAATGCTGATGTATAATGCTGAAGATCTTAGTGAACTGATGAATTACTGCAGAAAATCAGGAATTTTAATGATCCAGGATGAAGTATTTACTGGGTTTGGAAGAACCGGAAAGCTTTTTGCAGCAGACCATCTGTCTGAAATGCCGGACATCATGTGCTTTTCAAAAGGACTTACAGGGGGAACTATGCCTATGGGAATTACATCATGTTCCGAGGATGTTTTCAATGCATTTCTGTCTGATGATAAATACAAAACCCTGTTCCACGGACATTCTTTTACAGCGAATCCTTTGGCCTGTACTGCCGCTCTGGCAAGTATGGAGCTGCTTCTGAGCGCAGAGACTCAGGCTGCTATAAACCGCATATGCCGGCAGCATTCAGAATTTTCATCAGTTCTTAAGAGCCACCGTAACGTTGAAAAGGTACGGCAGACCGGGACTATTCTTGCTTTTGAACTCAAAACCAATGGAAGTACTTCCTACTTCAATGAAATAGGGAAGGTTCTGTATGACAGATTTCTGGAGCATGGGATCATTTTGCGTCCGTTGGGAAATATTATGTATATGGTTCCTCCGTATTGCATTACTTCAGAGGAACTGGAGCTTGTCTATACGGGCATACTTAATGTACTGGAACAGGCAGATCATCTTTTTGTTTTTTAAAAATAATCCCGCAGGATAAATCATGGGATCCGGAGGAAAATCAGAGGTTTCAGTTCATGAAGGTCCTGGTTTTGCTCCGGTTTTCTTTGTAATTCATAAAAAATGAATGAATAAAAACAAAGAATAGAAAAAAACATCCTGAAAATACTGTTCTTAAAAAGATGATTTTCAGACATTAGCGGCTTTATTTGATCACGTTTTATAAAAAATTAGCAGCGAATTGTAAATGTATCTGATTTCTTAGTTTACAATCATTATTTTTACCGTGCTAAAAAATGTAGAAATGATAAGCATTGCGATCATAGAAGATGAACCGGCAGTACGCAAAGAAATAAGCTTTCTTATCCAGCAGGAACCCGATACGGAAATTATCGGATGGAGCGATAGTGTACAGACCGCCATACAACTCATTCAGGAAAAACAGCCCGATGTTATCCTGATGGATATTCAGCTTCGGGACGGGACGGCTTTTGACCTTCTGAAACAGCTCAACCCAATCCCCCAGAATATCATATTTGTTACAGCTTATAATCATTTTGCGATCAAAGCCATTAAATACGGAGCTCTGGATTATCTTCTGAAACCTGTTGACCAGGGCGAACTGAGAGAATCTTTGGGAAGATACCGCCGGAGAAGTGAAAACAACCCGCAGTGGATGCAGCAGCTTATGCTGACCCAACAGTCTATGGGAGTTTCAGACGTTCCTGAAAGTATTGCCCTTAATACCGTTCACAGTACGCAGATCATTAAAGTTCAGGATATTGTTTACTGCAAAGGCGATGGACCCTATACCTTTTTCTTCCTGAATAACGGAACCAAAGAACTTATCTCCAAACCGCTTAAATATTACGAAGAGCTTTTACCCGCACCGCATTTTCTGCGTACCCATCAGTCTTATCTGGTCAACCGCCAGTACATTTCAGGACTTAACCGTTCAGAATATATTGTCCTTAAAAATAAAGAAGAAATTCCTATTTCCCTGAGACGCAAGAATGCCATTTTAACCCAGCTTTTGAATAAATAAATGAAACCTATATTTCGGATAACCTGCCTTGTAACAGCCGCTTTGCTGGCTTCAGGATGCAGTAAAAAAAAGAATGCTCCCAAAGAAGATTCTGCTCTGCTGAAACAGATCTATGCATTGGAAAAAGCACCCATACAACCTAAAAATGCAGATTCTTTGGTTGCCTTATGGCGCAAATATGACAAAGATCCTGTGGTAGTAAAAGACACTACCATGTCTGCCATTGTAAAGTATAATATGGCCAGACTGTATGCTATGCGTGGTAAGGATTCTGCCCGTTATTTTATAGAGCAGGCACTGGAACTTATAGAGCCTACTTCCGGAAACCTTCAGTACAAGACGCTTATATACAACGGGATAGGGAATATCCGGAGTATGGAAGCCAAACAACGGGAGTCAGGCTATTACTACAACAAAGCAGCAGCTATTGTTTCAGATACCACTGTTCATCTTACCGATGAAGCCCGTTCAGCAATTCTGCTTTCGGCAGCACAGAGTAATCTGAGTGCCTATCAGTATAATCTTGCCGAAAAAATGAACCGTGCTGCTATGCCCTGGACGGTTTCACTGCCCAAAGGCCATATCAATAAGCAACGGGTTTTGGTACAGATGATATTTACGCTCAGTACCCTGCATAAACCGGCAGACAGCATTAAACCTTATCTCCGCGATCTGGAAGCACTTCATGCGCAAAGTCCTGATCAGTATGATATCAGCTATCTGTATGATGCCAAAATGAAATATTTTGATACCCAGAAGCAAAAGGACTCCCTCCTTCATTACCAGCTCCTGAAAGCAAAGAATGACGAAGGTCATTACCATGAAAAGACATTAGCCGTTGAAGTCAATAATCTTTTCGTAGATTACAGTGATATTGCATCCACTTATATTGCACTTAAGCAGCCGGAAAAAGCTCAGGAGTTTCTGAAAAAAACCAAAAAACTGAAGGAACAGCACGCCAAACTGATCTTTAAATTTAATGAGGCATTATACCTGAACAGCCTTGCCGGGTTGTATCATTTACAGGGAAAACCTGATGAGGCGATCGATCTGATGAAAGAGGCTTCAAAACTTAAAGAAGAAATCTACGAAACAGAAAACACTCAGGCGGTTGCTGAAATGAGCGCGCTTTACCAGCTTCAGACCAAAGACCGTTCCATTCGCACTCTGAACGAAAATATTCAGATCAACAGGCTAGAACTTGAGCAGAACCAGTTATGGCTTATTATTTCCGTACTGGGAACTGTTCTTTTGGGTATTGTACTGCTGTTTTTATATTACAGCTTCCGCCAGCGCCGTACAAGCCAGGAAAAAGAAAAGCTCCTGCTTCAGCAGCAATTACTCCGTACCCAGATGGAACCTCATTTTATCTTTAATACCTTATCTGCTGTACAGAGTTTTGTAAGGCTGGATAAAAAAGAAGATGCCATTAAGTATCTTAACCGCTTCAGCCGTCTTCTCCGAAGCAGCCTGGAGCTGAGCCGGGAAAATCTTGTCCCTCTGAATGAAGAAATTGAAACCCTGGAAAATTACCTTTGTCTGCAGCAGATGCGTTATGATAATGCTTTTACCTATCATATCACTCAACCGGACGAACAGGATCCCGGGGCTGCCATGCTGCCACCGATGCTCATACAGCCTTATGTGGAAAATGCAATTCTTCACGGAATTAATCTGGATTCCCATACCGGAAATATTGAAGTGACCTTTAAACTGGACGAAGACATTTTACAGGTAACCGTTACCGATACCGGACGAAGCCAGGCGCATCAGGCAGATACTTCCCACCGCTCATTATCAGGAACGATCAGCAGGGAAAGAATGCAGCTGCTGGGTAAAAAAGCCAGCGTGAATATATCCAAAAATGCCGGCAGCGGAACTATGGTAACCTTATTAATCCCTGTGGTATACCCTTAGTTTACGGATTGTAAATAATTCAGGACGGATTGTAAATCAGGTCTGTTCTGTTATCAATACTTTTATATTTTTAACCCCGGAATTGTACAATTCCGGGGTTAATGCTAATGAAGCCAGTTAAAAATGAAATTACAATCCGTCACAAAATATATCTTTTTTATTCTTGTCACCCTGGTGAATCATCCGGCAGCTGCACAGGCAGCTTCCGAAGTTCAGATGGAGAGAGCCCGTGAGCTTTATGACAGTAAAAAATATGAAGAAGCAGCCGCATTCTGTGAGAAATTGCTGAAAGATGATTATAAGAATACCTACCTTCTCAATCAGTGTGGTTTAAGTTATTTTCAGCAGGGAAAATATGAAAAGGCCCGGGATAAATTCCGTCTGGCAACATTATACTGCCCTCCGGGTGATAAGACCAACATGGGGCTTTACTATTCCAATCTTTCAGCAAGTTATGATCATACCGGGAACCGTGAAAAAGCCTATGAAAATGCCTTAAAAGCTTATCAGCTGGATAATAATAACCTCTGGAATGCCGCCTCTATGGCTCAGAACGCCGGGAAATATGAGGAATGCCTCAAGCTGATGGATAAGGCCGGAAAAGACAACCTTCATATTGCATACCAGACGTTATACGGCAGGTGCTATTACCATACAAAACGATACAGAGAAGCGGCAGACAGTTACAGGCGTTTCTTCAGTGAATATGATCCCCGCGATGAATTTGTAACTCTGGATACAGAAACCGAGGCCAATTATTTTCTTTATGCATCCCTTTTTAATGTTGCTGCCGAAACAGATGAAAAAAAGATTGATACAGTAATTGCAGAGATAAAAAAGATAATCGGAAAATCCGGGACAAAAGTTTCCAGGGAAAATATCATGAAAGGCTTTGCACAGCCTGACAATATCTGCAGTAAATACAGCTTTTCTGCCGGTACATGTGCAAAAATCTTTAAAATCTGGATCGATAATCCTACCGCCGGAGAGCAGATGCAGTTTACCTACTATGCTTTAAAGGATTACCCGTCGGCTTTCAGACAATCTGAGCATCTGGTACGTTCCGGTGAAAATCAAAAGGCTAAAGAAATATATTACCTCAGCTCACTCCGGCTTTTCCTGGAGGATTATTTTCAGAACAGCCGAAAAGCAGATCTCAAAAAGCTGGATATGATCGCCGGACTGTTCAAAGGTGTTATCAGCAAAAAAAATGATACTGACAGCGGACTTCCTCCACGGGTAGAAGATGATGAAACAGCTATGGAGACGTTCAGGATATTTAATGAATATTTTAAGAGCAGGGAAGAACAGAGAGAAGCTGCTGCTTTACTGATCGTAATTATGGAGAATCTGCCGGATGAAAGAGCTAAAACAGAAGTGATGAAGATCCTTAAAGCCGGATATATAAGCAATTAAATCACAAAATAATGGAAAACAAGCCTACACCAACATCCAACCCGGACAGAAAAAAGAAGATATATATTGCAGCGGGCTTATCTGCTGTTCTTATAGCGGCCGGAATTTTTATCTACATCAATAAAACCAAACCATTGCCGCATGTTCCCGGAAAAGCGCCTAAAGACAGCCTTTCCATAGCTAAAAAAGACTCTGTTTCTACCGTGAAAGACACCTTGAAGAGTGCGGAATATGAAGGAGAGGAATCTCCTTACAGCGAATACAGGGTTATTGCCGGTTCTGTAAACCTGCCTTCAGGTAAACTGAACTTTGGAGACAGAGTGTTTGCGGATGACAGTAAATCTACGGAAAGCAGGAAAGTAATTCTTCTTCAAAATCCGTATAAATTTCCCGGTACGCCAGGCTATGATGCAGATGCCGGGCTGTTTATTGAAGATTACCGTTTTGATGAATATAAAAATAATTTTTCACTGCCACCCTTTGTTTCGCTGCCTACCGGGGTGAAGAAGATCCTGATGAATGAAAATTACAGTGACGGAAATAAATACAGTATTACACAAAATAAAGAAAGAGCGAAATCTTCAGTAGTACTGGGGGATTTTGACGGTGATGGCATCCGTGACGCAGCTGTACTGATGGATAATAATGAAAAGCAGATCAGCCGGTTACTGATTATCTGTTCCAATGAGGTGACCAGGCTGCCTTATATTGCTTTTGCTGAAAATTATTCGGATAAGATGAAGATTCGCCTGGACCAGACAGACTATGCTCCCGTATCCCGGAGCGGAATCATCGTTACAGGAGAAGATATTGAACTTTCTGTTCTTTATGATCCGGATTCCCAGAAATTCAAAACCACCACCACGGGAGAATAAACCCGTCAATATCTTAATTTAAATAGTATTGAAAAAAGGCTTTAAACATATCACCGATTGTTTTTTCGAATACCTCGGAGCTGTTATCATGACAGCAATGCTCTTAGTCTTTATATTCGTGGTCAACACTTATCATTATTTTATTTATGCACTGGTTATCACGGGTTTTATTTTTATACTGAAAAAAACACAGCGGAAAGGCTGGAGGAAAAAAGGCGAATATTTTCTGATACTGCTGGGAATCAGTTATGCTTTTTTGCTGATTTTTTTTTCGGTTTCTCCGTTTTTAAGGTTTAAAGAGTTTCAATGGACGCATTTATCATGGAATACCACAGATGCTAAGATTGTGTTTTATCAGTCAGGATGGGATAAACCTTACCGCAAATCCAGCGGATATGCGTATTCAGATATTACATACAGTTACAAAGCCGGGAATCATCATTTCACCCGTACTGAACACAAAGCTGAAAAGTTATATTACCCGGTCTGGGAAAATAAAAAAAGGATTCAGAAACTGAAAAAAGAAGTTCTTCAGAAAACCAGACAACGGATTGATGACAAAAAATTCATTGTTCTGTACAATCCTGATCATCCGTCAGAAAGCAGATTTTTTCTTTCCCGGCAGCTTTTCTACCCACAGGGTTCAGGGTTGTATGCATTTGCTGTTTTAATAGGAGTATTTTTTCTCATTATCGCGTCAGGTATTATTTTTACCTGTAAAAAATAATGGATACAACATCTTGTTTATCAGTATCGGTAATTTATTAAATCTGTATTGAGTGAAAAATACTGCGAATTGTAAACCGTTTCCTGCGAATTGTAAACGGGACTTTCGCCTGCAGAATATACTTTCTACCTTTGACCTGACAGCCAGACCAAGCAAAAGAGTATAAAATGTGCTGCACAAATGACGAATACAAAATATATAAGCCATTTTATAAGCCATCTTCGATTAAGAAAAAGAATCTTGATTCTTCTGCTGGTTTTGGCCGTTTTTATAGTCCCGTTTATCTTTTTTATTGTTGCATATAAAGAAACGAATGACCTCGGAAAAGATCTGTTGGGGAAAACAAGATATAATGAAAGAATAGAAGATGCTGTAAAATATGCTTTGGCCATGACAGGTCTTCTGGCTGTAATGATATTGCCGCTGGCTTTTCTGCTTAACCGGTTTTTAGAAAGCTATGTTCCGGTACTGAAATCGCTGGACAGTAATGACATTAAAAAACTGAAAGAATATAATGAAAGCCAGACTTTTATCAATAAGTATCATATTTCATTCATTTTTCAGAAAGATATGCTGCATATCTTTAAGCTGGGGAAGGTCAGCTGTATTAAAGGAAGCAGTATAATTAAGTATAATCTTGAAAAAATACACAGCCGGGGAGGAGGGCATTACCGGCTCCGGATAAAAACGGCAGACAGAAATTATTTTTATATTATCAATAATAACGACAAACAGGCTCTGATGCTGGAACAGGATCTTGCCGTTATCATGAACCATATCAGCAATGATAACAAATCTGGAATTAATTTTATTGATTTCGGGAAAAGTATATAGAATCTACTGTTATTCGGGTAAAAAATAATAACCTATCAGAGAGACGATGATGGAAAAAAAGACTGCTTCTATAAGTATTATAAAGCAATATTTCGGAAAAAAAAGCACCATTGTTTCTCTGATTTTTGTTTCTTTTCTCTCTCTTACAGGAATTCTCTCTGTCTTTACAAATCTGAAAAGCGGACTTTGTGCAGCAGGTGCTCTCACATTAGTCTGTCTCTTTCAGAAAATATCAGGGAACAGATATCTGTTATGGTCTGTTGCAGTCATATTCGCGGTAGCATACTGGCTGGGGCAGATGCTGTTGGATATAGAATTTGCTTTCTTTGCCGTTACATCACTGTTTCTCTCCTTTATTTTCTTTATAAAGCCCTGTTACGGAGAATATAAAAAAGCATCAGATTTTGAAGTTTTTTATTTTGATAAAAGAAAACTCAGATGCCTGGTAACAATGGCCGATTCCGATTATAAAGGCTATATGTTTGATCCCAAAAACTATTTGAAAGAATTTTCCTCATCATCAGTCAAAGCCGTTTCTTTTACCGGGAAAAGCATGACAATTGCTGTGGGGGACCTGCTGGTGCGACCAAAAGAACTTTCGCCGGACGACCTTCATTTGATCCGGGATTATGTACAGCAGTATTTTCCCGATCTTTTACAGAATACCGGGGTTATGGATGAAAACCGCAGAAAAGAAAACCGGTTTTATCTTAACAAGCTCATCATCTTTTCTCCGGTGCCCGTTTTGGGAGTTGTTATCGTTTTTTTTGCAGATAACGGAAGAAACCTTCCACTCACCTGTGCCTGTCTGGCATTGATGGTACTTTTTCCCATCATAATCCATAATATTTTAAGAAAAATAAAAGAATAACTTTTAATATATTTATATTTGAACAAACCATGAAAATCGTTAAACATCTTCTGATAAGACTGCTGATTGCTGCTGCTCCCCTCATAGGGTTATACTTCTGGGCAGAAATGGCATTCAGGGCCAACAGACAAAAAGAACATCCTACCGATGTGGGGATGGGAGTGGCATTGATGCTGATCTTTGTGTTAAGCGCTTTGTTTTTCGGATTTATAACGGATTTTATCACCAGATTGATAAAGAAGGACTATAAAGTAGCGCTTACAGATGTACCGTTTCTTCTGGTTTTTATTGTTCCGATTCTTTACTTAAGCTGTTTATGGTCCGGCGGAGACGGTTTCTGTAACTGGCTTACCAATATTATTGATAAAATATGATATTAATTGTAGCCATGTTAATCTGTATTGTAATAGGCGGGCTTACCTACTTTAAACGCTCTCCTAAAGCAATACTCATCGCCATACTCCTCTTATTGGGAGCAATGATCTGTTTCTTTTTATGGGCAGCCTCTAAAGAAAAAGCGTATGGAATTTATATTCCTGACTATTTTAACGGTGAAAAAAGAGACAGCCTTGTAATATCTGAGGGAGGACATACCTATCCTTCTGCAGAACAGATTATCCAGCGGAAAACAAAAGTATCCGTACAATCAGAAAATGATGCCTGGGTATATAAAAAAGAAGATACCTGGCAGATGCTGCTGTAATGGAACAACTGAAATTTCCAGTGAAATCCGGTTGTGTTGTGATTTTCATCCGTATTTTTAAAAAGCTGAAATAAAGAGAGAAATATGAAAGTATTCAGATTTATACTGATTTTGGGTATCGTGATCTTTGTACTTCTGTGTACAGGTACTTATTTCTATCCTGTAAAATATAACAGCAGCTGCCGTGATGGGAATATATACCGTTACAAAACGGGAATATATCAGATCAGCTCCGGTATTGCAGAAAAAAAAGAATATAAGAAAATAGGCGGTTTATTCATGTTCTTAGGGATTCAGCCGGTGATATGCCCTGAAGAGATAGAAAAGCAGCATTTTGAGACCGTTGTAAAGTCGATAGACAGTGCGAACCGGGCTTCAGGATGGAAACTTCAGAAGAACGGATTGTGGATCAGCAGAAAAGGGGACTGGGCAGTAAAGGAAATTATTGCGGTAGGGCCGGAAGGAATGAAGCAGGCTGACAATTATATTACCCGGATGGGATTTAACGATCATGAACCTCTCAGGCAGATCATTGATACGGCCACTTTCCAAAAACTGAATAGCAGCTTTTACAAAGATAAAAATCATGTATACAGATATTATGGAATGGCATACGGAGGAAGTTTTTCCGTTTTCCCGGAAGCAGACCCGCAGACCTTTGAGGTATTGAGCGGGTGCTATGCAAAAGATAAAAACCATATTTATGAATCACGGCAGGGAATACTGGATAGTGTAGATTATACAACATTCAGGACCAAAAGTACGCTGGCAGGCTGCTTTGCAAAAGACCGGCACGGATATCTGCAATGGGGAGACCGGATCTCAGAAGACAATATGAATAACGAATATGTACAGAAAGCCATTCAGGAATTAAAATAATTTTTTTAAACTATGAAAACAATTCTGCTTCCGGTTTTAATTCTTACGGTCGGCCAGATCAGTGCACAGACCGTTTATACAGGAACTATCGGGGATTATCCCATTGAAATGGTTATTTATCCGGCCGCTAAAACAGCAGATGCCGTGTACTCCTATACCGATTTTGATGAACCCATTTCACTGCATAATGGAACTCTCAGCAATGGTAAACTTACTTTTGAAGAAGAAGCCGGAAAGAAGCAGACCAAAGCGATTTTTACACTGGATCACTTTGCTGAAGATAAAAATACCTTATCCGGGACGTGGAAAAATATTAAAACCAATAAAGAGCTAAAAATTAATTTATCAAAAAAGTATTCCATTGAAAACGGTGAAAATATTGAGTGGAAAAACCGGGAATTATTACAGTCCGTTTCTGCAGGTAATCATTATTTCAAGGTAGTTGCTTCAAAAGAAAGAGAACAGTATTACCCAATGGTTACCTCCGTGAAAATATTTGAAAAACGTACGGACAAACTGCTGCAGGAGCTTGATGTAAGCTGTCAGCTTTGGGGATTAAATAATATCAGCACCGGAGACTATAATTTTGACGGAGCTGAAGATTTTTCTGTCTTCGAATCCAGTTATGCAGGTCCCAATACATCCAGTATTTACTTTCTGTATAATAAAAAAACTCATAAATATTACGAAAGCAGCTTCAGCGGGATTTCTCTGGAATTCGATCCTGTTAAGAAAAGAGTGTATGAAAGAAATCAATGCTGTGCCGGAACAGTGGTCACAACAGTTGAATATAAAGTGGTGAACGACAGTTTGATTCCCCTTAATCAGCACTGCTACCGCTGGAATGATAAAAAACAGAAACTGGTGGAAAAGCCTATGAAAGACTGCCGGTAGTTATTCTTCATTTAACTTATTCAGGTTGAAAACCGCGAAAAGAATAGTAAAAAACATATGAAAAGGATATTGTTCAGTATTTTTATATTAGCATCCGGTGTTGTTTTTTTCCAGCAGCAAAGAGAAAATCTTATGATTCATGTGGGAAATGCAGACCATGCTTTTTTCGATAAAGTAAAGGTTACCGATAGTTCCGGTACTAAAAGTGTCCAGCTTGAAGACGGCCGTTATATATTGGGCAACGATCACCGGAAAGCAGATATATCGGTGAAAAATAAGATGATCAGCGGTACTGTTACAGAATTGCGGGAAGGCATAAAAACCGATTTTACCATTGAAAATTCCTATGTAAAGGCTTATAATATACACAGTGACGGAACTGTCATCAACGCCTGGCGGGATGCAAAAAATGCTTACTTTAAGGAATATGATCCCAATAAAGTCCTTAAATCCGACGGATGGGTTTCTCTGGACAAAAATAAACATTACGGAAGAGGAGGCTCAAAGCATTATTTTGAAAACGGAAATGTAAGCAGCATTTCAGACGATGTTACCGAAACCTATACCGAATTTTACCCCAACGGGAATAAAAAACAGAGATCCGGACAGAACATCTTTGAAAGCTACGCCGAAAACGGGACCCTGTATAACAGACAATACACCAAAAATAACGTCCGGTACAACGACTATTACTACGACGGAAAACTCGCAACGCATGCCTACACCAATAAAGAAGGGAATGACGTGACAGAATACTATAAGAACGGTAACCTTGATAAAAAAGAAACCGTTAAAAACATCAACGGAGAAAAGCGGATCCTTACTTATGATAAAACAGGGAAACAGACCGGCAATACTTCTTATTCAGAAGCAATGGCAAAAGAAGCCGTTGGCCATAAGAAAGTGCCGTAAGACTCACCTGCTAAGAAATTCTGAGGTCTTTTATTCATAGGTATAAGACCTTTTTTTGCGAATTGTAAACGGCATCATGCGGATTGTAAATGAAAGAGGGAAAGGATGAAAATATTATCTACTTTTGAAATAAGAAACAGGGATAATTCATAAACCCCCGGAAATTATTTCTCCGTATCTGTCGAATGAAACACCTGTTCTGAACGGTTTTACAGACCAATGTTTACGCTCTTTGAAATAAGTACAAAACGATAATAATATAAACAGAAAAATACTATTGACCCTATGATGGCCATTAAAGTTTTACGGAACATTCTGTCTGTATTCTGGATCCTGTTGCTGGCAGTAGATTTTCTGCTGGTACTTCCCGAATACTGTGCCTGCAGGAATACCTCTGAAAACGGAAAGGGAAAAACCATCTGGGGATACACAATAGACTGTATTGGGGATGATGAGGAGTTTTCTCTGATCTTCTTTCAATGGATCGGCTATTGGCTGATCGGGATAATGACCATAATCATTATACTGCATATAATTTATAAAAGGAAGAAGGATGTCTGGAGCTGGAATAATAATAACCATGAAAACTTTTAGTTTTAAACAGAGCAATAAAAAGAGTGGTACTGTCAGTTGCAACAGTAAACCTGATGTAAGAGACGTACCGCTTTTTTACTTCCCGACAAAACACCTGATACAGTAAAAACTATAAAACTATAATAACGATAACCATGAAAACTCTCAGTAAACAGCTGATAAAAGCTGTACTGAGCGATCATTTATAAAAAAGAAGAAAAGAATATCCAGGGCTGAAGAATTAGTAACCATGACAACTTTGTTTTTTTAACAGGAATAACTGCTCTGCCATTTTTACAACAGGATACCTGTTCGTAATTTTCCTGCTGTTTTTCTTCTATTTTTATAACTGTTGACGGTAGAGCAGAAAAAATATACAGCATCGGCACAAAGGGGGACGTGCCGGTGTTGTTTTTACTGCAACAATCTGTTGATGATCACATGAATAAGACTGTGAATAATATATAAAGGAAGTGTAGAGTTAAAAACTAATAACCATGAAAACTCTAAATTTTAACAAATTAAAAAAAGCAGCACTACACAGGCTGTAATGCTGCTTTAACTTCCTGATAATTACAATTAACATACTGCTGTCAAAATAACCCTAATGGCAAAAATTTTATTAAAAATATATCTGATACTGTCCCTGCTTCTGGCCGCAGATATTACTGCCTGTTTTTTCTTCAGAGTAAGTCTGAGAGGATATTATGCAGATATTATTCTTTTCTGGCTATGGTTCTTTGGATGCATATCGGTAATCGTTGTGTTCTGGAAAAAAATAGGGGCAAAATTATTACTGGCGGCCATGTTTACCGCTTTAATATTGAGTATGCTGCCGATGGGACTGCCATTTTATGCGCTGGTCTTTGCCACTACACCTGCCGGATTATGGATGGACAGAGATCTGAACGGAAGTTACCGTGCACAGATCGTATCATACAGTGTGATGGTTCCGCCCTGGCTTCAGATCACAGAAAAAAACGGACCTTTTGAAAAACAGATCCTGCAATGCAGCGATTCACAGTTACAGGATCATCACATAGATGCGAAGATCCGGAATTCAAAGGATATTATTTTTGAAAAAGAAACAGACAGCACCATTACGCTGACTTTGTTTTACGGAGGTCCGGATCAAACACTGACCTTCAGCAAAGCAACAGGAAAAATACTGGATCACATAAAATGAGCCAGTTTTTCATAGATTACAAGTATTTTATAATACTTCTAATCCTTTTTTATATGATTTTTCTCTCGCAGACCCTGCAGATTGCACTGATGGTTGTGGTTTGTCAGTAATCTGCTCGTCTGTGGGAGAAAGATTTAAAAGCAAAGATCTTTTATGTTAATATTTTTTATTCTTCACGCAGATTTGGCAAAAAACGAATATGGTTGTGGTTTCATCAGTAATATGCCGGTCTGCGGAAGAATAAATTTAATCCGATTTTAAATCAAACCATGATACTACTCATTTTAAATGTGTTCATAGAGAGTCTCAGATTCTTTATGCTATAATATTGTATTCTTTCCGCAGGCCAGACACCCTGTTGTAATATCTGCCGGTCTGCGGAAGAATCAATAACTCTATCCCGGTTCCGGCACCCCTCATTATCATTTTATACTTATTGACAGAACATTTCAAAGCATTCTGTCTTTTCAGCTTAAATTCTTTAATCTTCATCATTAAAATCCTTGCAGCATTACAATTCTCCACTAAAAAAAATCTGCTCAATCTGCAAAATCCGCGGGAAATTATTTTAACCACAAACCGAAGGTTCGACGTAGTCAAAAGATTTTTACACAAAGATTCTTTTAAGAAACAAACTTTATGTTGAGAAGAACACTTAAACTTAAAAATCAAAGATTTTTATGGATCTTGCGGTGTGAAATTTTATCGGAGATAAAATCATTACGCCTTTTTTATACAGCCTGTAAAATAATTCTTGCGGCCTTGCGTATTCCAACAAAAAAATCTGCTCAATCTGCAAAATCAGCGGTATTTTAAACCATAAAATCTGCAAAATCTGTGGAAAACTCTTTTAATCCTCAACATACCTGTTTCTCGCCGCTTTCATTCCAAAATAAAACATCAGGGCCACCGCAATACTTAAAAAATAGAAAGAACTTTTCCATGAAGGATCCCAGTCATGCAGCTTCCCAAAAACCGGAGGTCCGAATGCTGCGATCAGATAACCCACAGACTGAGCCATTCCGGATATTTTCACCGCATTGGCACTGTTCTTTGTCCGGGTGGAAAAAAACAGGATAGACAGACTGAAAGACAGACCATTGGAAATACCTATAATGACCGCATTCACATAGATCCATTGTGATTTTAATCCCGCAAACATCATCGTGCTCGCCATCATCAGAACACAGATCAGTACGATCAGTATTCTCTGGTCCTTCATTTTATGGGCAATGATCGGGCTGCAGAAGGTAACCGGAATCATAGTGATCTGGATCATAAAAAGCACCCAGCCTGTGCTGTCGCTCTGCATATGATAATCCGTGAGAAGTGACGGAAGCCACGCCACCATACAATAATAGAACAGCGACTGCAATCCCATGAATATACTGATATTCCAGGCCTGTGCAGATCTGAACATATTAAAATCCGAACTGCTTAAAGAGCTTTTTACCTGATCAGGATTTTTTTTGTTAAAAATCAGTTCCAGGGCCAGTACAAACAGTCCCAGTCCGGCAATAACCAGCCATATGCCCAGAGAACCGCGCCATCCGAATCCTGTCCATTCCCCGATTTTTACACTGAACCCGGAAGCCAGGGCAGCCGTAAGATTCATTGCCACCGCAAAAATCCCGGTCATCAGACCGATTTGTTTAGGGAAATTATTTTTAATATATCCCGGGGTTACCACATTTCCGATACAGATTCCCAACCCGATAAATACAGAACCCAGAAACAACATCCACACCGATCCTGTAATGCGGAGAAACAGCCCGAAACTCAGAATAATTAAAGAATACAGTAAAAAACGGCTGATACTGAACTGATGGGAAAAACGGCTTACCAATATAGAACAGGTGGCAAACATAAACAACGGAATAGAAGTAAGAAGACTGACCTGAAAGCTATCCAGCTTCATAGCAGCTTTTATATCACCGAGTACAGGAGCAACAGAAATGATAGGAGACCTGAGATTACCGGAAATAAGAATTACAACAAGTATATTGATGATCAGAAGAGCATAGGAAGCGTTTTTTCCTGTTTCGTTATTCATGATGGAAATATTTACTGCAAATTTACTTTAGTATTTTTGTTTAATTTTGCCAAAGTTTTAACATAAAACGACATGAACCCTCACGACAGTATAGATATTGATGAATTGAAAAAACCTTATTTTGTATGGTTTGAAGAAGACTGGAAACATGATGATATCCTTCATTCTCACCGGAAAGGCCAGCTCGTATACGTAGAAAGTGGGTTCCAGTATATTACAATAGAAGGGAAAATCTACTTACTTCCTCAGAATCATGCTGTCTGGATTCCTCCCGGAGCCATTCACAAGACCAATTCGCACTCTGAAAAAATCAAACTGATGATTATGTTTGCGGATGCGGAACAGGGAAGAGGGTTCGATCAGGAAATCAGTGTGTTCTCTGTTCCTCCGGCACTGAAAGAGATGATCAGATACGCTGAAAAATGGTCAAAAAATCAATCCGAAGATCCTCACGAACAGATTTTCCTGAAAGCGCTTTTCAATGAACTTCCATATTTTGTAGAGCATGCCATCAGACTTCATATCAGCCTTCCGGAAGATAAGCGTCTCACAAAAGCCATCAGCTATCTTCACAGCCATTACAGAGAAGATGTAAGAATTGAAGAACTGAGTGAGATTTCCATGCTTTCCCTGCGTACCCTGGAACGCATCTTCAAAAAAGAAACGGGTATTACCCTGAACAGATACCAGCAAATTCTCCGGATCATCAAAAGTATGGAACTGCTGAGCTCAGGAAATCTTACCATTTCCGAGATTGCTTATGAAACAGGCTATAAAAGCGTTCAGGCCTTTACAAGAAGTTTTCAGACGGTCATGCAGTTCCGGCCTTCAGATTTTATTAAGAATATGAAGTAAAAATATTAAAAAATCTCCGGAGATTTCCGGAGATACCAAATTCATTGACCTGCAATCAGGTTAATTATTAATTTTTCAGAACTTAAACAAGCATTCGCAAACACTCATTTTACCTTCTACAACCGTACTCCAGGACCCGGTCCAGGTTCCCCCGTAAGAAGCACATATCGCAGGACATACCTCTTTAGCATCTTCATTGCTCCAGATAGGCCCGGCAAGAACATTCAGTTTATACTCCGTGCTTCCGGATGCTTCCGTATCATATTCAACTTCAATAACACTCATCGCCCCTTCGACAACGGTGCTCCATTGTCCGGTAAATTTTCCTAAATGAGCCGCAGCAATACGGCCTCCTAATTTTTGTGCCTCATCGTTGCTCCAGAGAGGGCCGGCAACGATGTTGATTTTAAATTTTGACATGATGTAAAGTTTTTGTGGTTATTTAACATTACAAAGTTGTCACTTTAAAGAGAGATATACTACCGTGAAAAATACCAAATATTTAACTGCGTATTTTCACCTAAATGGGATACAAAATTGAGATTAAAAACATGATTCCAGGTAAAAATCATCGTTATATAACCCTGAGAGCCTGTTTTCATTTAATGGTAAGATAAACAATTACATTTAAAGAAATAAAAAAGGTCCCCGTAAAAGGGAGACCTTAAAAAAACACAAATGATGAAAAAAAATTATTTCGATCCACAAATATAAGCAAAAATTACATTATGCAAAACATTGTTTCAATATAAAATTTTAAAAAATATTCATTCCAGATAAAAATAAGGATTCAATAAGTAATTTCTGTTATCAACTATTTATTTGTAATGTACAGATGATGATTACAGATTTCTGATAAGAAATTGCCGGGAGATAAAGGATGAAGTGAAGCAAACTGATCTGTTTTACAGACTTTCTTTTTATATGCAGGATTTAAGATGATATAGCCGGAAAGAAAATCAATCATTTGTGACTATGCTCATAAAAGAACGGTATTTTTTTTTCGTTAATTTATTCTGTCAAACCACAGTAATATGAAGCCAAAATTGATTAAAGGAGTCCCACAGCAGCATTCAGGTGGATTTCATGATACAGAAAGCCGGAAGCAATATGAAGAAGCCCTTCTTCCGTTAAAGTTTGAAATACTGAAAAAAAGATTTTTCTCAGTCAACAAATGGAAAAGCTACTGCGGCAAAGGCTTTGCTGATTTTAGGCTTTATGACTCATCAGGAAAAGAAGCCGGCCGCGATCCCCGGAAAGGAGATTATATGAGGATTGATATTCCGGGACCTGGAGAAAGTGAAGCCAGGGGATATGACTGGGTAGAAGTTACAGACATCTGCTATTATCAGGACAATACTTCAGAAAGCATACAGATGACCTGCAGACCTTCCAGAGATCCCCAAATAACAAATAACGGTCACATTGCTCATTTTTACAGCAACGGAGCTACCTCTACATTTATGATATCCAGAACTCCCGGTTACTTAAAAGCCGCGGTGTACGGAAGAAACGAAACTCCTAATTTTAAAGCCGGTTTCATTGATGTGGTCAGAAATCTCATGGTGGCTGCCGGAGGAATAATGGGTATTTCCAAAATCCAGTGGAAGCAGCTTGCTGACGGCTTTCTTGATTTCGACTGATAGCCGGATCGTCCTTTTTTGACTTACATCAAAGTTCCGGAAATGCCTTCTGCCTATTTTCGCGGCTTAAAAAATAAGCTATGGCAGAACTTGAAAAAATCATATGGATATCCGTTATTTTAATCGTTATTATTTCGGTAAAAGGCAGGATTAAACTGGCTCTTCCTGTCCTTCTTGTATCGGCAGGACTTATACTCAATCTTACAGGATTAGTTCCCTCCATTGAAATGAGTCCGGAAATGATCTTTTATGTGGTATTGCCTCCAATTCTGTTTGACGCTGCCTGGAATACTTCTGTTCCGGATTTTAAAAAAGAATTTTTAAAAATATCTATTCTGGCTGTGGGGCTGGTATTTCTTACCACGACCATAATTGCTTTTGCTGTTCACAGCATGATTCCGGGGTTTAGCTGGCCGCTCGCATTTATTCTTGGTGCTGTTGTTTCTCCTCCCGATGCAGTTGCCGCTACCAGCATTACCAAAAATCTTCCGATTCCTCAAAAGCTGGTGACCATCCTTGAAGGAGAAAGCCTGCTGAATGATGCTTCGGCACTCATTGCCTATAAATGTGCTGTTGCCGCGATTACCAGTGGCGTTTTTTCTTTCCGGGATGCAGGAACTCAGTTTATAACAGCCAGCCTGGGCGGAATTATAGCCGGGCTGCTGCCTGGTTTTCTCTTTCTGAAACTTCACAGATATTTTAACGGTCACAGCAATGCCGAAACATTTGCCGTTCTGCTTCTGCCTTTTGCCGTGTACAGCCTGGCGGAACATTTACACTGCTCCGGGGTACTGGCTGTTGTCACCCTCGGAATGTTCCTTTCCTGGAATTCATTTTTCATCTTTAGTGCAGACAGCAGAATACAGATGGGAAATTTCTGGGAGGTGATCATTTTTGTACTGAACGGGCTGGTATTTCTTATTCTGGGAATGCAGCTGCCCGGGATTATAGCAGATATTCCGGTTTCCGGGCTGCCGGTTCTCATCGTGTACGGATTTCTGATATTCATTATTCTGGTTGTTATCAGGCTCTTTGTTTTGGCTGTATTTCCTGTTTTTTCCGATAAGAATCCGGAAAACCGGACCCTTTTTATGAACCAGACCAAAAAAGAATACCTTATTCTATCATGGTCGGGAATGAGGGGAGTCGTTTCACTGGCAGCCGCATTGGCCCTGCCTCTCCATTATAATATCAGCATCGGACAGAGAAGCACTCTGCTTTTCATCACTTTTGTTGTGATTCTTTTTACGCTTCTGATACAGGGGCTTACCCTCCCGAAGCTCATCAGGATGATAAAACCGGCAGCACAGAACATACAGAATGAAGAAATCCTGAACAGAAAGCTTCTTGAAAAATCAATATCATTTCTGAAAAATTTTAAAAGCGAAAGCACCGCTTCAGACTATGCCGTAAAAAAAATGACAGAAAAACTGGAAAAAGAAGAAAGTGAAATCTTTAACAGTGAAAAAGAATCTGCCTCTTCCGGAGATCAGGCTTTCCTGAAAAAAGTGTATTATGATCTGGAACTTCAGCTTGCCGGACATCAGAGAAAAGAGCTTATCAAAAGTTATCACTCCGGTGAATTTTCTCTTGATGTGATCCGCAAAAAAGAATGGGAACTGGATTTCTGGACAGCCACCATCCGTCATGAAATGGAAGCCTTGAACACCGGCAACCCCTCTTCCAAAAAATGATTTTTTCCTTTTTTGACTTAAATCAAAGTTTTGCATTGCCGCGTACAGGACATTTGCATCCGAATATTTTTACACACACACATTTATGAGTACAACATTAGAAAAAGGACAGACCCTCAGCTTTTATCAGGCTGCCGCACCCATCATCATATCAGTGTTCGGGGTTTATCTTACCATTGGAACAGTGCTGGGAGTGCTGCCGGAGTTTGTTCAGAAGAACCTGGGCTTTGACAGTATTGTGGTAGGTCTCGTTATCGGGCTGCAGTCATTGTCAACTCTTTTAACGCGGGCTTATTCCGGTAAAATCACCGATACGAAAGGAGCTAAGAACAGTAAAATGACAGGGGTGGTCCTGGCCGTTATTGCCGGAATCGCTTATATACTGGCTGTATCACTTCAGGAAAATCCGGTTTTGGCACTTTCTTTTCTGTTGCTGGCAAGGATGATTCATGGGGTAGGCGAAAGCTTCCTGGTTACCGGTGCTTTAACCTGGGGAATAGGGCTGGCAGGTCCTTCCAGTTCAGGAAAAGTAATGACGTGGAACGGAATTGCCATGTATGCAGGGATTGCTATCGGAGCTCCGCTGAGTATATGGCTCAGTAAAGGATATGGGAATTTTTCCGCATTTCTGCTTATTATCCTGCTGCCTTTTGTAAGCTGGATCGCAACGGTGAAGTTACCCTCAATCCCGGTGGATAAAGATCATGTGAGAACCCCTTTCTATAAAGTTATCGGAGCTATTTCCGGGCAGGGGCTCAGTCTGGCATTTTCTTCCCTGGCATTCGGATGTATTGCCTCTTTTATCGCCTTATTCTTTACAGAAAAGAACTGGGGCGATGCTTCTCTTGCTTTCATTACTTTCGGAGCCTGCTATGTTCTCACCCGGATCTTCTTCGCTTCTTTTCCGGACAAATACGGAGGCTTCAGAATTGCTTTCATTTCTTTGATCATCGAAGTTATCGGACAGCTTCTGATCTGGACCTCGGCTTCCAAAACAGGTGCTGTTATCGGATGCGGATTAACGGGAGTAGGATTTTCACTGGTCTTTCCGGCATTGGGCGTACTGGCCATTCAAAAAGTAAAACCCCAGATGAGAGGAACAGCTTTGGGGGCTTATGTCGCTTTTGTAGATCTTTCCCTCGGGCTTGCCGGTCCTGTGGCAGGACTTGTTGCCAGCGGATTCAGCTATCAGGCCGTGTATCTGTTTGGCGGAATCAGCTGTGTTCTTTCATTAATTATCCTGATGCTTAATAAAAAATAAAACAGATATGACTGCAAATTCTATAAAAACAGAAAAAATACGTTCAGCATTTACTGTTAAAGATAAAAAATTCCTGACCCCTCATTTTATCCGTCTGTTTTTTGAAATAGATGATCAGCAGACAGAATGGCTGGCTCATGTGAAATCAGGTTCCAATAATAAACTTTTTATTCCATCGGGCGAAAATGGAATCAATGCTGAACAGGAACTGATCACAAGAACTTATACCAACCGTAAAATTGATATGGAAAATAAAGAATTGCTGATTGATTTTGTCGCTCACGGAGACAACGGGCCGGCTTCAGCATGGGCGTTAAAAGCAGTTCCGGGTGACATTCTTGAAATAGGAATGAAACAAAGTTCAAGGCCCCTGGTTCCTGATGCAGATTTCTATCTTTTCATAGGAGACGCGACAGCTCTTCCGGTGATCTGTGCCATTGTAGAAGAACTTCCGTCTTACGTTACAGCAAAAGTCCTGCTGGAAGTATACGGGAAAGAAGATGAAATGATCCTGTGCTCCGCCGCGGATGTATCCGTACACTGGCTGCATAATGCGGAACCTGAAAATGGAAGCAGACTTGCAGATACAGCCAGAACCATTGAATTTCCCGCAGGAATACTGAAAAAATACATATATGCTGCCGCGGAATATTCAACGGTAAAGGCTGTGAAAGACTATTTCAAAACAGAACTGAGCTGGGACCCCCATGGATTATATGCCTGTTCATACTGGAAATCCGGGCAGTCTGAAGACGGGGAAAAACCATAAGGAAACGCAGAAATACAGCCTTATTACACATTTATTACTACATTTGCTGATAACTGATTAAGATCAATGGAAGAACTGTTAAGCTTATATATTAAAAGCAAAATATCGGTAACGGATGAAGAAATGAATACCATTCTTTCTTACTTCAAACCTATCGTCCTGAAAAAGAACGAACTTCTGCTCACCAACGGGCAGACCAGCCAGCGTACTTTTTTCGTGGTGAAGGGCTGTCTCCGGATATTCTTCATCAATGAAGAAGGGCAGGACTCTACCCGGTATTTTGCTTTTGAAAATCAGTTTGCCACTGCGCTTGTCAGCTTTATTACTTCGGAGCCTTCCGAGGAGTTTATTCAGGCTGTGGAAGATTCGGAAGTGTATTATATAACCCATCAGAACTTTTATCATCTGCTGGATATTATTCCGCAGTGGGAAAAGTTTTACAGGATATATCTTGAAATTGCCTATGTTACCAATACCAAACGGCTGATGTCTTTTCTGGTTCAGGATGCGCTTGAAAAATACCGCCAGCTGCTGGATGAAAATCCGGTTATTGTACGCAGGCTCTCCAATAAAATGGTAGCTTCCTATCTCAATATTTCTCAGGAGACCTTAAGCAGACTGAAATCCAGGCTTTAAATTTTCCCGGCCGGAACTATTTCAGAACAGTCCGGCTTTGTAATTCTTAATACTCCAATCATGAACAAATCAGATATTTTCACAGGAACGGTCCTGCTGAAAACTAAAATTGCAGCCTGTACCTATCATTTAAAGATACAAAGCTCAGATTTTCAGCAGGAAAATATGGCAGAATTTTTCTTTTCCAATCCTTATTATAATCCTCAGAGTAAAGTTCTTCAATATGCCTTCTGGAATTATGAACCTGTTTATCACATTGCTGATTTTGCTGTTGATACCTTTTCGGAAGAAGCTGCCCGGTGGATAGAAACCGTTCAGAAAGGAGATACTGTATTTTTCAGGCAGAACCCGGACGAACCTCTTACAGATCAGACGGGAGAGCATTATTTCCTGATTGGTGATTCCGCTTCACTATCCCGGTTATATGAGATCAACAGGATGTTATCTGTGAGTAAAACGGTCAGCAGCCTGATTTATGCGGAACAGGAGGAAGACCTTTTCCCTGATCTGGATCACAGTTTTCCTCTGAATTTCTTTATTTCAAATCCTATCCGGTCAGAAGAAATCATTGAGCATATCCGGAATCATTTCCCGGGAAATGCAAAAAATACCATCGCTTATATTTTAGGGAATGCATCAGTTACAGAAGCTGTTTCCAGGTACATCAGAAAGAATTTTTCTTCCGGAATTTTGAAAATATATTGACCTTAGCTTAGGGTACTAATTTATAGGAAACAGGTTTTGAAGTTGGGATATGGAAGTTGGATTTGCGCAAGGGCGCTATTTTTTTACCAGCATCATGGGTGTAAGGGTGCAAAGATTTTATCTCCGATAATATTTGATGCTGTACTTCTTGCTGAAAATCTTTGATTTTCTTGCGCCTTAAACACAATTCTAATAGTAAAAAAAACTTGCGCCATTGCGATTGTCCAACAAAAAATCTGCTTTATCTGCCAGATCTGCGAGATTTAAAAACCATAAATCTGTGAAATCTGTGGATGCTTTTTTGAAAACGCAAAGGTCTCAGCTTCTTTGTGCATATTTCAGCGAGCCAAGTACAGAATCAACTCTGTTGATCCGGTGAAGCGTTGGATTAGCCTTCGGCCGTTTTTACTACTTAATCTAAAGTGATTAGAGGTGTAAAAACTTGCTGAAAATTTTTGATTTTCTTGCGCCTTAAAATCCATATCAACATTAAACAAAGCCTTGCTGCCCTTTGCGAAAATCCAACAAAAATATTGATTTAATATTCTCTCGCAGATATTGCAGATCGGGCAGATTTTTACAGGATTTTTTTCAAAAACCACATAAATTTAGTTCCCACTGATTTTTTTCTGTGAAATCTGTGCAACCTGTGGGAAATATTTTTAGTAAGTACAAAAATTATCTGCTGGAAATCTATGATTTTCTTGCTTCTTAAAAATATCAGCATAATCAAAATTTTTGCCCTGTTGCGTTTTCAACCCATAGATTGTCTTGCTTCCGGTTTTCTTAATCCGATTCAATTTATTCTGGAAAAGCTTAATAATAAAGAAAAATTCTCAAAAAATTAATGTAAGACGTTCTTTCCGGAAAAATTTAAGCCTTATATTTGCAGGGCAATGTTAAAATGGTTTTCCATAGTATGTTCAATGATGTATGTGTTTGCTACCACCAATGCGGCGGAAGTACTCAAAGTACCTGTCTTCGTAGAGCATCTTATGGAATACGAAGGTAATTTTGCTGAATTTGTCATGGAACACTATGACAATCACAAAAAAGATGCAGACTGGGATACAGATCAGAAACTGCCCTTCATCAATCCTCCGGTTGTACTGATGGTACATGCCCAGATTCCCGAACTCAGCTTTCAGATCGAGAAACCCAAAGAAATCATTGTTTCGCAGAAGAAAACATCTTATCAGGAAAAAGATTTTCCAAGCCTTTACCTTTCCAGAATTTTCCAGCCACCACGGCAGTCTTAAAGATATTCTATATTAAAAATGAGTGCTTAAGCCTTTAAGCAGTCGGTTCTTACTTATCATTAATTAATCCGTTGTATACAACAGTGTTTTTATGTTTTAAACACTGAATGGCAGGTGTTTGTAAAAGGAATTTATATTTTATTTCTTATATACCATGTTTGTTTTTAAAAACCAAAAGAAGAACAAAAGCCTGAAAAGTGTTTTACGAACTACTCCGGATTATCTAATTCATTATTTTCATGTTAAACAAAATTATTGAGTTCTCTGTAAAGAATAAACTCATCATTGCTCTTTTTACCATCGGGCTTATCCTTTTCGGGGTTTATGAAACTATGAAACTCCCTATCGATGCCCAGCCGGATATTACGAATAATCAGGTGCAGGTTATTACCACAGCACCGTCTTACGGAGCCGCAGACATTGAAAGACTGGTAACATTTCCTATTGAACAGGCTACCAGCAATATCAGCGGAATTACCGAACTGCGAAGTTTTTCACGTTTCGGGCTTTCCCTGGTAACGGTAGTTTTCGATGACGATACGGATGTTTACTGGGCAAGGCAACAGGTTCAGGAACGTCTCCAGCTTGTTCAGGAAAATATCCCGGAAGGTATCGGAAAACCGGAACTGGGACCTATCTCAACAGGTCTCGGTGAAATTTTTCAGTATGTTGTACGCGCCAAAAAAGGGTATGAGCATGTGTACGATGAAACCGAGCTCAGAACCATTCAGGACTGGGTAATCAGACGTCAGCTTTTAGGAACAAAAGGAGTGGCGGATGTCAGCAGCTTTGGAGGAAAACTGAAGCAGTATGAGATTGCCATCAATCCGAATCAACTTCAGGCCTTCAACATTAATATCAACGATGTATTCGCGGCATTGGAAAAGAACAATCAGAATACGGGAGGCGCCTATATCGAGAAAAAAGAAACGGTACTTTTTATCCGTAGCGAAGGACTTCTGGGAAGTACGGAGGATATAGGAAATATTCAGGTGGCAGATACGAAAGAAGGAATTCCGGTACACATCAAAGATGTTGCTTCTGTAAAAATTGGATTTGCAACCCGGTACGGTGCGATGACCTACAATGATACAGGAGAGGTATCCGGAGCTATCGTTCTGATGCTGAAAGGTGAAAACGCCAACGAAGTAATCGGAAACATCAAGCAGAGGCTTGAAAAAATCCAGGAATCACTTCCTGAAGGAGTGGTTATAGAACCTTTCCTGGACCGTGCCAAAATGGTAAACAATACCATCAGTACAGTAAAAACAAACTTAATGGAAGGGGCTTTAATTGTAGTTTTCATTCTCGTTCTGTTTTTAGGAAATTTCAGGGCAGGATTATTAGTAGCGTCGGTAATTCCTTTATCCATGCTTTTTGCCATCATTATGATGAATATTTTTGGCGTGGGAGGGAATCTGATGAGTCTCGGAGCTCTTGATTTCGGGCTTATTGTGGACGGAGCCGTCATCATTGTGGAAGCTGTCCTTCATCAGCTGGCCCATAAAAAGCATTTCGGAAAAGACAATATGCTCAGCAAAAAAGAAATGGATGCCCAGGTTTCCGGTTCTGCTGCAAAAATGGTTAACAGTGCTGTATTCGGGCAGATCATCATCCTGATCGTATACCTTCCGATCTTTACCTTACAGGGAATTGAAGGCAAGATGTTCAAGCCTATGGCCCAGACTGTTGCATTTGCCCTGGTTGGAGCGTTTCTTCTTTCGCTGACGTATATTCCGATGATGAGCTCTCTGGTACTGAGCAGAAAGAAAAAAGTTAAGGATAATATCTCAGATAAGGTAATGGCCAAAGCAGAAGCAGGGCATCAGAAACTGCTGATCAGAGCTCTAAAATATAAAAAATCAATCATTCTGGGAGTATTGGTTCTATTTGCAGGTGCTGTGTTTACGCTTTCCAGAATGGGAGGAGAATTTATTCCGTCACTGGAAGAAGGAGACTTTGCTGTTGAAATGAGGATTCTTCAGGGAAGTAATATCAATGAAACTAAAAAGATAACAACCCAGGCCGCCGGAATTTTATTAAAAGAGTTTCCGGAAATAGAGAAAGTGGTAACCAAAATCGGAAGTGCTGAAATACCCACAGAGCCGATGCCAATGGATGCCGGCGATATGATTATTGTTTTAAAACCTAAAAAAGAATGGACCTCTGCAGAATCTTTCCCTGAACTTTCTGAAAAAATGAGCAAATCCCTTCAGGTTATTCCGGGACTTACCACCGGGTTCCAGTTCCCGGTACAGATGCGTTTTAATGAGCTGATGACCGGAGCACGTCAGGATGTGGTATGCAAGATTTACGGTGAAGACCTGGACAGTCTGGCTGTGTATGCGAAAAAACTCGGAAGCATTATCAACACCGTAAAAGGAGCTCAGGATCTTTATCTGGAACCTGTTGTAGGGGCTCCGCAGGTAGTGATTGACTATAACCGGGCAGAGCTTTCCCGTTACAATATTTCTGTTGCAGAAATCAACAGGGTGATCAATATGGCATTCGCGGGACAGACGGCCGGAGCTTTGTATGAAGGAGAAAAGAAGTTTGATATCGTTGTGCGTATGGATAATGAGCATAAGAAAGATATTTCAAGCATTCAGAATCTTCTGGTTCCTACGGCTTCCGGCGAACAGATTCCTTTATCCCAACTGGCCAGAGTGGAGCTTAAAGACAGCCCGAACCAGATCCAGAGAGAAGATACCAAAAGAAGAATTGTGGTAGGGTTCAATGTACGAGGAAGAGATGTTCAGAGTATTGTGGAAGAACTTCAGCAGAAAGCCGGCAAAGATCTTAAGCTTTCATCAGGCTATACCATTTCTTACGGCGGGGCTTTCGAGAATCTGAATGAGGCCAAAGCAAGACTTGGAATCGCTGTTCCTATATCCCTGGTTATGATCTTCCTGTTGCTGTTCTTTGCATTCGGTTCGGTAAAACACAGTCTTCTGATCTATACAGCGATTCCGTTGTCGGCGATTGGCGGTGTTTATTTTCTTGCTTTGAGAGGAATGCCTTTCAGCATCAGTGCCGGAGTTGGATTTATTGCGCTTTTCGGGGTTGCGGTACTTAACGGAATTGTTTTGATATCAGAATTCAACCGTTTAAAAAGCAACGGGATACGCAATACCAGCAGAATTGTACTGATGGGGACAAGAATCAGGCTCCGTCCGGTTCTGATGACTGCTTTTGTGGCTTCCCTGGGCTTCCTTCCGATGGCATTAAGCAACGGAGCGGGAGCAGAAGTACAGCGGCCACTGGCAACCGTAGTGATCGGCGGTCTTATGCTGGCAACACTGCTTACTTTATTTGTCCTTCCCATTCTCTACGTCCTGTTTGAACATATTAATAAAGATAAAATGAAATTTTCAAAAAAAACAAACTATAAAAAACTGTCTGTACTGGCTTTACTGCTTTCATTCGGAGGCATCAGCGCACAGGAGAGCATTACCTTTGAACAGGCCCTGGAAAAGGCTTATCAGCAGAACGGAACTTTAAAAAACACACAATTAATTTCCGATTATCAGGAAAAACTGAAGGCCAGTTATCTGGATATTCCACAGCTTGAGCTTTCAGGAGCCGTGGGACAGATTCAGGGGCAGGAAACCGATAATTCATTTACCGTATCACAGAGGTTCAGTTTTCCTACGGTATATTCCAAAAGAAAACAGCTTCTGGATGCGGAATGGAATGCCGGTATAATCAATCAGAAACTTACAAAAGCCCAGCTTACGAAAGAAGTTTCTGATGTGTTTTACAGGATTTTAACCCTCCAGGAAAAAAAGAAAGTTCTGGAATACATCAGCGGGCTGTACAGTCAGTTTTCAGAAAAAGCGGGCCTCAGACTGAAAAAAGGAGAAGCCAATATTCTGGAAGAATCAACAGCCGCTTTACAGAAAGAGCAGGCAGGTATACAGCTTAATTCTCTTGAAAACGACCTTAATATTGCCAAACTCCAGCTTCAGTTACTACTTCAGTCTGAAACACCTTACCAGCCGGTAGCAGACAAAGCACTCATGGATGTGAATCTTCAGCTTTCTGATGATAAAGTAAAGCAGCATCCGGAACTGCTGTATCTTCAGCAGCAGATCAAAGCAAATGAAGCGGAAGTTCAACTGGAAAAAAGCAGGCTTTTACCGGAACTTATGGTGGGATATACCAACCAGAGTATGAAAAATATCAATAACAGCCGTTTCAATTCTGTTCAGGTGGGCGTGGGAATTCCTGTATTTACGAAAGGTCAGCGTGCTCTGGCTAAGGCTGCCGAAGTTAAAATCGCCGTTACCGAAAACCAGTATCAGCGTAAAGAAATTGAGCTTAAAAACAGGCTTTCACAGCAGATCAGCCAATACATGAACCTGGAAAAAATCATTGAAAACTATGAACAGAAACAGCTTCCCAAATCCGAAACCATTCTGAATGCAGCACGGAAACAGATGGAAGTTGGGGAAATCGATTACCTGGATTGGGTGATTTTAGTCAATCAGGCGGTGAAGATCAAGGCAGATTATATCGACCAGCTGGAAAAGCTGAACCAAACCGGTGCAGAACTCAATTTTTTAATTTCAAAATAACAGCGGAATGCAATTCAAAAAAATATCAATATACAGTCTTTGCTTAACTCTGGTTTTATCTTCATGCTCCGGGAAAAAGGAAGAAGAAAAAACAGTGTATGAAAACAATAAATTTGCCCAAAGCAGCGAAAATACGGTTCATCTTTCGGAAAAACAGCTTCAGTCCGTAGGATTAACGACTACTTCCATTCAGAACAGGAATATGGAAAAGCTGGTAAGGCTGAACGGAAAAGCAGAAATCGCCCCGTCGCATATCAGCTCGGTTTCCAGTATTATGGGCGGACATATCCAATCGATTAATGTGATCAGCGGAAGCCGTTTCAGTAAAGGGCAGGTTCTCGCGGTAGTGGAAGATCCACAGTTTATCCAGCTTCAGCAGGATTATCTGGTAACCAGAGCCCAGCTGGAGTCGGCAAGACTGAACCTGAACCGCCAGAAAGACCTTAATACAAGCAAAGCCAGCAGCGATAAAACTTTACAGACGGCTCAGGCAGATTATTCCACGCTTAATGCAACTTTAAAAGGGCTGGAGGAAAAGCTCAGAATTATCGGGATCAGTGCCAAAGGGCTGAATTCCGGAAATATCAGAAGCAAAATTAATGTGTATGCCCCTTTCAGTGGTTTTGTAAGCAAAATCCTGGTGAATAACGGTCAGTATGTAAATCCTTCCGATACCTTGTTTGAGCTGATCAACCCGGCCGGACTATTGCTGGAATTAAAAGTATTTGAAAATGATGTGAATGATATCAGAACAGGGCAGGAAATCCTGGTGTACAGCAACCAGAATCCTGAACTGAAATCCAATGCGAAGATCATAAGCGTTGTTCCGAATATCGAAAACGGAGGTTCCGCTACGGCAATAGCCAGGCTGTCAACCACCAATTCCGAGTTTGTAAAAGGAATGTACATCAATGCTGAAGTGATTATCAGCAGCCGTTATACAGAAGGGCTGCCTAATGAATCCGTAGTATCTTTTGAGAATAAAAACTATGTTTTTGAAGACCTCGGAAAATCGCAGTATAAAATGATCCCGGTGGCTGCCGGAATTTCAGATGATCAGTTTACGGAAATCTTAAAGGCAGAACATCTGAAGAATAAAAAAATAGTGCAGAAAGGTGCTTACAGCCTGCTGATGATGCTTAAAAACAAAGCAGAGTAGAATACTTCATCTATTTCTTATCCTCATAAAGCAAAAGAGAAACAGTTTCAGGTTGTCTTTTTTGCTTTTTTTATTGATACTTTTATGGTGCTCATTTCGTGTTATCATTTTTTTACTGATGCTCCTTTTAAAAGAAACTCCAGTACTTTTTCTGTATAATCGAATCTTTTTTGAAGATAAAGAATATTGCTGTCTTTATTGTGAACCGTGCTCAATCCATTCTTTTCAGCAATTATTGTGATTGCATTATGGATCTGGTCTTCAAAGGGGACGATCAGGTTTTTTCTGAGAGTCGTAATTTCTCCGTTAGATCCGAATCTTAAGCTGGTTGTATTTTTAATGCTTTTCTCAAGTTCCTCTATTTCTTTTTCTCTTATCTTCAGCTGATTTCCAACCAGTAAAACCTTTTCGCTGTCAAAGTTTGATTTTTTGATTTCATACTCAGACTGTAAACGCTGGAGTTCCAGTTCCCATGTCTTAATCTGAGCATTTAATCTTGCTTCTGCTTCCTTATATTGGGGCATTTTCTCCAAAATGTACTGAATATCTACATACCCTGTTTTCTGTGCACTGCTGAAATTAAAAAATAAGAATACTAAAAATGTGAAGAGTCTTTTCAGGTTTTTCATGGTAGGATAAGTTTAATGATCTAAAGAACGGCAGATGGTGTTAATTATTATCGACTGTATAAAATATCCGGTTGTGCCTTATGAAATGAATAGAAAATTTTAAACCTTACAATCGTTGGCTGTGGCGGACCTTTTTAGTCTTTTTTAGAAAAAGAGTTTCCCGAAAACCGGCAATCCGGACTTGTGAAAAAGAACTGAAGTCATGAACTCACAGACAAAGATAAAACAGGAAAGTAAACATAAGCATAAAAATTGGCGGTAACTGAAAAATGAAAACTCAGGATCTGTGGCAAAAGAATGATATTTCGCAGGTTTTTAATTTTAAAAATAGTATTCGGTGCATAATTCATGTTAAAGTAATATATTTAAGCAGTGAATTAGTTTAAAAAGGATTTTAGTGTATTATTAATGAAGAACTTTTATTAAAAAATATGACAAAAAAACCTTTGCACAATTTCCATATTCCGGTAATGGGGCTTGCCTATACGATAGACAGCCCGATTCGTGTCGCGCAATATGGAATATCTTCCGTGATCTCTATTATTGATGATGAGATCCTGGAGAAAATGAAAGATTTTTATAACAAAAAATTCAATCTCAATTATCTGGGAATCCCGGTGAAAACAGAGGATTACAGAGCCAAAAGAATTACGGCTTACCTGGATATGGTAGATGATATCGTAAATGAAAAATTTGAATCGTTCAAGCAGGAGATCAGTAAAAACAGAGAGGCATTAAAAAACTTTATCTCGATTCTTCCCAACAGTTCAGATTTAAAAGCCGGACTTCAGCAGCTTATCAGTCAGAAGGATCATTTTGGGTGTGTGGTCAGAAATTTTATTGAAACCAATTTAATGCCCGGAAATATAGATGTCAATATCATGACAAAAGTAGATAAGGATAACTATAAAAAAGGGGAGCAGCTTCCGGTGATCTACAATGATGCCCATGCTTCATTGCGGGGTTTTGCCAACAGCAAACTGTCTTCTTCCGTGGTCTTATCTGCCGGGATGAATCCTCGTTTATACAGCTATCTTGAAGAATTTGACGATTTCTTTCCTGATCAGAACGGAATGATAAAAAAGAAAATTATCTTAAAAGTAAGTGATTTCCGTTCAGCCATGATCCAGGGGAATTTTCTGGCTAAAAAAGGGCTTTGGGTTTCTGAATACAGAATAGAATCGGGGCTTAACTGCGGCGGACACGCATTTGCTACGGAAGGGCTGCTTCTGGGGCCTATTATGGAAGAATTTAAGCAGAAAAAGAATGATCTGATTCAGTCGGCTCATATTTTAATGACAGCCGCGCTGGAACAGAAAGGAAAATCTACTGTTTCTCAGCCTTTGGAGATGAAAATTACCGTTCAGGGCGGGGTAGGAACCTCGGAAGAACATGAATTCCTTCTTGAAAACTACAATGTGGACAGCGTAGGATGGGGATCTCCGTTCCTGCTGGTTCCGGAAGCGACCTCCGTAGATCCTGATACCAGAAAACTCCTTCTGGAAGCGAAAGAACGGGACTATTATACGAGCAATATATCACCTTTAGGCGTTCCTTTCAATACCGTGCGCGGAACCTCCAACGAAGTACTGAAATATCAGAAAGAAACAGCCGGAAGATACGGAAGTTCATGTCCGAAAAAGCTTCTGGCACTGAATAAAGAATATTCTCCGGAAGGTACCTGTACGGCATCTAAAAAATATCAGGATATAAAACTGGAAGAGCTTCAGTCGGAAAAAGAAACATTATCCGCAGAGGAATTTAACCGGAGAAAAGCGCAGATTACAGATAAAGCCTGCCTGTGTGTGGGGCTGGTCAATTCAGCTTATATGGAGCAGAATATCCGGATCAAAGGAGAAAAACAGGGAGTTGTGATATGTCCGGGGCCTAATCTTGCTTTTTTTGATAAAGAAGTCTCCCTGACTGAAATGGTACAGCATATTTACGGCAATGCCAACATCCTGCCGGATAACCACCGCCCGAATATGTTCATCAGTGAACTCAAAATGTACGTTGATTATTTAAAAAAAGAAATGGAAACATCTTCTGTATCTGTTACCCATGCTCAAACCAAAAAGTGGAATGCATTCAAAAAGAATCTGCTGGAAGGCATAGAATATTACCATGAACTTTTTAAAAAATCTTCTTTCTTTAAAAATACAGGGGATACCATAAACCTGCAGCTGCAGAAACATAAACTGGAACTTACAGCCATTGAGATTCCTCAGGCTTCAAAGTAACAGCTCTTTTTAATTGATAGATTAAAACAGTCTTCTTTCGGGAGGACTGTTTTTGTGATGCAGACTTTCCATTGTCGGTATCATTTATTTTAAAGAATTCATCAGCTTTTTCATGAATAAAAACTATAAGCGAAATGCCTATTTTGAATAAGTGATCCTTCCTGATATTCCTTACCTTAGTATCTCTTTAGTAAAATTATTCTTATGGAAAAAAGAAAGATCAGAAATACAGATCTGACAGTTGCCCCGGTTAATTTCGGAGGAAATGTTTTCGGATGGACCCTGGACGAAAAGCAGTCTTTTGATATCCTGGATCAGTTTACAGATGCAGGATTCAATTTTATAGATACCGCAGATACCTATTCATGGTGGGTGAACGGAAAAGGAGGACAGTCCGAAGAAATTATCGGAAAATGGATGAAAAGCCGTGCCAGCCGGAACAATATTGTTCTTGCAACCAAAGTTGGATCTGAAACCCAGGAACATGGGTATGACATCAGTAAAAAGCACATCCTGAAATCTGTGGATGAGTCCCTGAAGCGTCTTCAGACGGATCATATTGATCTGTATTACACCCATTTTGATGATAACACCACTCCGGTAGAAGAAACCCTTTCAGCGTACGATGAAATCATCAAAGCCGGAAAAGTACGCTATATAGCAGCGTCCAATCTCTCTCCTGAACGGCTGAAAGCTTCATTTGATGCTTCCGAAAGAGAAAATCTCCCGAAATATGTTGCCCTTCAGCCTCATTATAATCTGATGGAAAGGGAAGGATTTGAAAAAAATTATGCCCCGTTGGCTGAACAATATGATCTGAGTGTATTTCCATACTGGTCGCTGGCCGCAGGTTTTCTGACCGGAAAGTACCGTACGGAAGCAGATCTTTCAAAAAGCCAGAGAGGAGAAGGTGTCCGCAAATACCTGAATCCGAAAGGCCTTGAAGTCTTGAAAGCTCTCGATCAGGTCAGTGAAAAGCATCAGACTTCACAGAGCACGGCTGCATTGGCCTGGCTTCTTTCCAACCCTCTGATCACCGCACCTATCGTAAGTGCTACCAGTGCATCACAGCTTGAAACCCTGTTCAGTGCCCCGGAACTTGTTTTAGATAAAGAAGATATAGATTTGCTTAATCAGGCAAGCAGGTATTAAAATTAACCTTTTGATTATACGAAAATCCGTTCTGTATCAGGACGGTTTTTTAATTTTTTGATATGAGGTGATGGAGCACTTTTATTGGAGATATCATAATGGTTTAAACACCGCTATCTGGCGTTTTCCGGCATACTTTTATTCCCCACAGACATCGGTTGCAGCCTATATTTTTAAGTTCAGGATTTATAATTCAGACTCTAAAAGAGACTTTTATCATCATTAATGGATTTTATCAGAAGATACTGTATAAAAGAATTTCCTATTCTGAAACTTTCTCAGTATTTTTACTGAACTTTTAATTCAAATAAAAAATGATTCAGTATTTAGATAATATCCGTCACAAAGATTCAAAAAACTTTTTCCTTATTGCCGGCCCTTGTATTATTGAAGGGGAAGATATGGCTTTAAGAATTGCCGAAAAAGTAATCAGTATTACGGACAAATATAATATTCCTTATATTTTCAAAGGAAGCTTTAAGAAAGCCAACAGAAGCCGTGTAGATTCTTTTACAACCATCGGTGAAGAAAAATCCCTGGAAATTCTTAAAAAAGTAGGAGAGACCTTTAATATCCCTACTACTACGGATATTCATGAAAATGAACATGCTGCTCTGGCGGCACAGTATGTGGATGTCCTGCAGATCCCGGCATTTTTGGTACGTCAGACCGATCTTCTGGTAGCGGCAGCAAAAACCGGAAAATGTGTAACCCTGAAAAAAGGACAGTTCCTTTCTCCGGAAGCCATGAAATTTGCCGTTCAGAAAATAACGGATTCCGATAATCAGAAAGTAGCCATTATTGAGAGAGGAAATTCTTTCGGATATACAGATCTGATTGTGGATTACAGAGGTATTCCTACAATGAGAGAGTATGCACCTGTTATTCTTGATGTTACCCATTCATTACAGCAGCCGAATCAGAGCTCCGGAGTTACAGGAGGACGGCCGGACCTGATCGAAACGGTAGCCAAAGCAGGAATTGCGGTAGGAGCAGACGGAATTTTTATCGAAACCCATCCAACACCGGAAACCGCCTTATCAGACGGTGCCAACATGCTAAGACTGGATTTATTAGAAGATTTATTACAAAAATTAACAAGAATCAGAGAATCGATTTTGTAATTGTTAAAAAATAATTAATTTTAGAAATTCTTAAAATATTTCTTTTGAAAAAACTAGTTTTACCACTAAGCCTTATGGTTCCTGTACTGATTTTCTCCCAAAACAGAAAAAAAGACACAACCACAAGAGTAACCGATATTGAGGAAGTTGTTTTCCAGAAAAAAGTAGTCGGAAGAACCTCTGATATTACCAATATAAAGCTCTCAGCAAAAGATACCAAAGGTGTTCCTTCCATAGGAGGAGGAATTGAAGGGCTGCTTAAAACGCTGCCTTCCGTAAGTTCCAATACCGAGCTTTCTTCACAATATATGGTACGTGGCGGAAACTATGACGAAAACCTTATCTATATCAATGATATTGAGATCTACCGTCCTTTCCTGATCAGAAACTCTCAGCAGGAAGGGATGAGTATCATCAATCCGGACATGGTGTCCATCGTAAACTTCTCTCCGGGAGGTTTTGAAGCCAAATACGGCGATAAAATGTCCTCAGCCTTAAATGTATATTACCGTGAACCTGAAAAATTTGAAGTTTCAGGAGAAGCAAGTCTGATCGGGGGGAGACTGACAACCGGTCTGGCTTCAAAGAACAAAAAGCTGACTGCCTTATTCTCCGGGAGATACAGGAATACCAATCTTGTGCTGAACACCCTGAATGAAGATACAGATTTCAATCCTACCTACTGGGATTTCCAGTCGTATATCAACTATCATGTCAGTGATAAATTTTCCATGTCATTCATCGGATATTATTCCAAGAATGACTACGAAATGATTCCCAAAGCCAAAAGCGTTACTTTCGGAAGCCTTCAGCAGCCTATTACGGTCAATATCGGATATGGCGGTAAAGAGCAGGATATGTACAAAAACATGATGGGAACATTCTCGCTGAACTATAAGCCTTCAGACAAATGGAGGTTTACATTAGACAGCTTTGCCTATCAGAACAGGGAAAAAGAATACTATTCCATCGCTTCAAGCTATGAACTTCAGACCTTTGATCCTGTAACGCAGGCCCCTGTATCCAGCTTTGATGTGGGCGGACAGATAGAGCACGCAAGAAATGACCTGTTTGTGAAAACCTACGGAACCCAGTTCAGAGCCCGTTTTTCACCGAATGTAAATACCAATATCGAATTAGGCTTCAAATACGAAAAAGAAAACCTGAAAGATCTTACCAACGAATGGAAACTGGTAGACTCGGCAGGATACAGCCTTCCGGTAGCAATTGTAGACCCGAGAACCGGTGGAACAGGGGATCTCAGACTGTTTTACCAGATTGCAGGGAAAAATAATATTGAACCATCAAGACTTTCGGCTTATGCACAGTATTCCCAGAAATTCTACTGGGGAGCAAGTAAAGTATTTTTAAATGCCGGAGCAAGAGTATCCAACTGGAGCTTCAATAAAGAAACCATATTCTCACCGAGAGCTCAGTTCGCCATAAAGCCGGACTGGGAATCTGATATGACTTTCAAGCTTTCGGGAGGAATTTATTACCAGGCTCCTTTCTACAAAGAGATCAAAGATCTTGACGGTAATTTCAATTCTGATATAAAATCACAGCGTTCCATCCAGGTAATCCTTGCCAACGACTATGAATTCTATATGTATGACAGACCATTTAAGCTGACTACGGAAGCCTATTACAAGAAAATGGACAACCTGATCCCTTATTATATGGATAATGTAAGGATCCGTTATTCCGGAAAAAACAATGCTTCTGGATATGCATACGGAATTGATACCAGACTTTTCGGGGAATTTGTTCCCGGAGTTGATTCATGGCTGTCTGCAAGCTATTCCAGGATCTACGAAAATATAGACGGAAGAGGAAACATCCCAAGACCTACTGACCAGAGATTCAGGTTTGCCATGTTCTATCAGGATTATATGCCGAAATTCCCGTCGATGAGAGTAAACCTTACTTTGGTTTATTCCATGGGACTTCCTAACGGGGCTCCTGTATTTACCGACCCTTATCAGTACCAGAAAACCTTACCTGCCTATAAAAGAGTGGATTTAGGACTTTCCAAAGTATTTATAGATTCCAAAGACAAGAAAAAGAGATATGGCTTCTGGGGTAATTTTGAAGAACTTACCTTAGGGGTACAGGTTTTCAATGCGTTCAATATCAACAATACAGTGGCCAATCAATGGATCACGGATTATAATTCGAATCAGATGTATCCGGTTCCTGTTCGTCTTACAGGACGTTTCTTCAATGTAAAGCTTGAATTTAAGCTGTAAATATGATATAAAATCAGCTATACAATAAAAAGAAAGTCTGCAGATCATCCTGCAGACTTTTTTTATTTCTTTTAAAGATTGATATTGTAGAGTATAACAGTTCATATAAAACACAAAGTCCCGAAGGGACGCTTTAACCTGGGATAGGAAGAATTCCTGTCCTCGTATTTATTGTGCAGAATTTTATAACAAGTATACCGAATTTTATAACAATGATTTCAGAGATATTTTTAACTTTGCCCTATCAATGAAAAAGATTCTTGCCATACTGTTTTCTGTTTTCTACTTCGGGTTTTCTTCCGGAGCGGCTTTCAGTGTTCATTACTGTATGCAGGAATTGGTTTCCGTAAGCCAGAAAACAGATGATATCTGTGGAAAATGCGGTGTTAAAAATAAAAAAAGCTGCTGCAAAACAGAGATCAAGGTCGTAAAAGTGGATGATTCCCAAAAATCGGATTTTCTGAAGATTAATTTTTTGAATCAGATTCCGGAAAAAGCACCTGACCATCAGTTTTTCGTTACAGACCGGTCTTTTTCGGCTTCAAAATTTACCCAGATAAGGATCAATGCACCGCCTGAATACAGGCCGGTTCCTATCTACATCAATCATTGTAATTTTAGAATTTAGAATCCGTCTGTTGTCTGGTATTATCCGGGTGATAATGCTTTCTCGGACAACACGGTTCGGCGCATTACGTGCGTTATTCAGCAATTCCTTATTAAAAATTAATTCTAAAATTTAAAACAATGAAAAAATATATCATTACAGCAGCACTGTCTTTATTTTCAATCCTTTCAGTTTCAGCACAGTCTAAAAAAGATGCGCAGGTATCCAGACTTTACCAGAATTATATAGCCATCAAATCTGCCCTGGCTTCCGATGATGCTGATAAGACCTCAAAAGCAGCAGCAGAGTTCATTAAGACTGCTTCTACGGTTGATTATAAATTAGTTTCAGAAGGAAACCTTAATATCCTGAGAAAAGATGCTACGGTAATTTCTGATGCCAGAAATATTGCTGCGCAGAGAGAAACTTTCCTAAACCTTTCAGAGAATATGATCGCTTTGACGAAAGAATTCAAACTTTCCGATAAGCCCGTTTATGTACAATACTGCCCAATGGCCGACGGAAGCTGGCTAAGCGATGAAAAAAAGATCACTAATCCGTATTACGGCAGCTCTATGCTTTCATGCGGAAGTGTAAAGTCGGAGATTAAATAAGTATTGTATCTATCTTTAAAATAATCGGTTGTACGGTTTAGGTTATATTTAGCTTTAAGCCGTATAATTAAAAAAAGTTCGGAATATTATGAAAAAAATGATCATATTTCTGGTGCTTTTATTCTCTGTTTTTACCTTCGCGCAAACAACGAAAACATACTATACCTGTCCGATGCATCCTGAAGTGGTCTCCTCAAAACCCGGAGACTGCCCGAAATGCAAAATGACACTGGTAAAGAAAATAGTGGTAATAAAGCCCAAAGTAACAGCCCAACCTCAGGAACCCCCCTTAAAGAAGTCTGAAACAAAAACAAAACCGACAGAAGCTAAAAAGGTAAAAACGGTAAAGGAAGCAGAAAAAACCAAACTTTCTAAACCGGTTCAGACCCTCAGCCCCTCAATAACTTCTCAGCCTAAAGCTCAGAATCATTCTCACTCCACATACACCTGTCCGATGCACCCTGAAGTAACTTCGGATCAGCCGGGAAAATGCCCGAAGTGCGGAATGGAGCTGGTAGAAAAAGAAGATCATCAGCATGGAGCTGTTGAAGAACCGAAAGAAGCGAAATCTGTTTTAAAGAGAAATTCTGAGAACGGAAAAGTAACTTTCGGAGGAAAAACCGTCAGATACCACCTTTATGTGAAAGATACGATCGTTAATTTTACAGGAAAAAACAGGAGAGCGCTGGCAATCAACGGCAAACTCCAGGCACCTACCTTATATTTTACAGAAGGAGATACCGCAGAGATTTATCTTCACAATATGCTGAAAGAAAATACCGGACTGCACTGGCATGGCGTTATTCTTCCCAATGAACATGACGGAGTTCCCTACCTTACAACAAAACCTGTAAAACCGGGAGAAACGCATTTATATAAATTTAAGATCTCCCAGAACGGAACGTACTGGTATCATTCCCATGAAGCTCTTCAGGAGCAGATCGGGATGAACGGTATCCTTGTATTCAAAAAAAGAGAGGGAGAACCGGCTCCTCAATACAATGCTGAAATTCCTGTTCTTCTGGGCGACTGGAGTGACGAGGATCCCATGCAGATCGCCAGAAGGCTTCACATGGCCAATACAGACTGGTATGCGATAAAGAAAAATGCAGTTCAGAGTTACTGGGAAGCTATAAAATCCGGACATTTCGGAACAAAAGCCCTGAATGAATGGAAAAGAATGGAAGCGATGGACGTAAGTGATGTATATTACGATAAGTTCCTGATCAATGGGCTTCCAAGTTCTGATTATTCCAGTTTAAAAGCAGGTGACAAGGTAAGATTAAGAGTGGCCAACGGAGGATCATCCACGTATTTCTGGCTGAATTACGGCGGCGGGAAAATAAAAGTCGTAGGAAACGACGGAAATGATGTGGTTCCTGTGGAAGTAGACCGCCTGATCATCGGAGTTTCCGAAACCTATGATATTGAAGTGACAGTTCCTGAAAATAAAAGCTTTGAGTTCCGTGCCACTTCTGAAGACAGGATCGGCCATGCTTCTTTATGGCTGGGCTCCGGCGATAAGGTTGAGGCTCCCAATCTGCCAAGACTGATGCTGTTCGAAGGTATGAAAATGATGAACGGAATGATGGAAATGAGCGGGAATATGAAACCTATGAACATGACGATGGGCAACCAGATGATGGATATGAATGAAGTAATGTATCCGGAAATTCCTGAAAGCCAGCGTAAAACGACAGCAAAGCATATGAATGAAATGATGGGGGTGAAAACGAAAGAAAAAGAACAGACAGAAGAAGATCACTCACAGCATGCAGGAATGAATATGAAGGAGGAAAAAACAATCAAGAGACTGTCTTATAATTTGTTAAAATCTCCTGAAAAAACCATTCTTCCAACAGACAGCATCCGTGAAATGAAGTTTACCCTGGAAGGAAACATGAACCATTATCTGTGGACACTGGATAATAAAACGGTAACAGAAACAGATAAAATTCTGGTGAAAAAAGGAGAAATTCTAAGAATCAGGCTGTATAACAATTCTATGATGCGTCACCCGATGCACCTTCACGGCCATGATTTCAGACTGATCAATTCAAAAGGAGAATATGCTCCATTGAAAAATGTGGTGGACATTATGCCTATGGAAACGGTAACAATAGAATTTGCGGCAAATCAGGACGGAGACTGGTTTTTCCACTGTCATATCTTATATCATATGATGGCCGGGATGGGAAGAATTTTCAGTTATGAAAACTCCAGACCCAATCCTCAGCTGCCCAACAGAAAGCTGGCCTGGAAAAACTTTTTACAGGACAACAGGATGATCAGTTCTATGGCGATGCTTGATGTGGCCAGCAATAAAATGCATGCTGAAACGATGACGATGTTCGGGCCGAGATGGGCTAATCTGAATGAGTTCCACTCCAACTGGAATTTCGATCATTTTGAAGGAAATGTAAAAGTGGGAAGATTCTTAGGAAAATTCCAGTGGGCACTTCCATATGCCGGATTCAGATTCCAGAAAAACCACGAGATCATGGAAAGACAGATGGCTGAGGATATGGGAATGGATTTTCACGGGAAAAAATCATGGTTCGGACAGCAGAAAGCCTCTAAATCGAAAGCTTCTTTCATTGTCGGAATGCAGTACGTTTTACCGATGCTCATCACGGCTGATGCAAGTGTAGACCAGAACGGAAAGGTTCTGCTGGAGCTGAGCAGGGAAGATATCCCCATTTCCAGAAGAATAAGAGGGAATTTCAGCATCAATTCCGACGGAGAGTTTACCACAGGATTACGGTATATCCTGCAGAAATGGTTATCCGTTTCCGGAAATTATGATAATGAAATGGGCTGGGGTGCCGGTGTTACCCTGACTTACTAACTATAAAAATAAAGGCTGTCTGATAGATAGCCTTTATTATTTGGATAAATACCCTGCAGATGGAGAACCTGAAGGTGTATTTTTATTATATTGTTGATATGTAGGTGTTTGCGTTGTATTTTGCAAACGTTAGGTTTCAAAAAACCTATAAGGTCTGAATAATATCCACCTTAATTTTTTTCTTTATTTTTTACAAAACAAAACCGTCCCATTTTAAAATGAGACGGTTTTTATGAACCCAATCAGCTTTTATTTTTTAGCTTCCTCAGTTTTTGCTGCCGGTGTATAAGTCACTTTCTTAATATCAACCGTCATTTCTTTCAGACGCCTGGCTACATTTTCAGGCATTTCTTTCTGGTATCTTCCTCCGATAACTTCAGAAAGGAATTTTTCTGTTTCAGCATACATTGCCATACTGTTGACCGGTTTTCTGAATCCGTGCCCTTCATCATCAGCCAGAATATAGTTTACTTTTTTGCCTTTGTCACGCAGGGCAATGACAATCTGATCTGCCTCAGCCTGTTTAACTCTCGGATCGTTGGCTCCCTGAATGATCAGAAGAGGCTTTACAATTTTATCCACACTGAATAACGGACTTGCTTCACGGATGGCTTTTTTACCTTCCTCCGTATCAGGATTACCGATCATTCCGTACAGTGAAGCACGGGCAGCTTCCCAATAGGCAGGAACGGAGGCTAAAAGTGTAAATAAGTTGCTCGGTCCTACAATATCCACACCTCCGGCATACAGATCAGGAGTAAAGGCTAGACCTGCCAGCGTGGCATAACCGCCGTAGCTTCCTCCCATGATCACAACTTTATTTTTATCAGCGATTCCTTTATCAATAAGATATTTTACTCCCCAGGTAATATCATCCTGCATCAGTTTTCCCCACTGAAGGTCCCCGTCATTCTTGAATTTTTTGCCATAGCCGCCACTGGCTCTGAAATTAGGCTGCAGTACAGCATATCCTCTGTTGGCCAAAAACTGTACTATTGAATTGTATCCCCAGTAATCTCTCGGTCCTTTCGGTCCTCCGTGTACAAGTACCACAACCGGCATATTCTTTCCTGAAGAGCCTGTGGGTAATGTGAGATAAGCGGGGATTTCAAGGCCGTCACTGCTTTTATAAGAAATGGGAGTCATTGGAGCAAGATACTGTTCCACTTTCTTTAATTCGGTTCTCGGGGTATACTGGAAGATCAGCTGTTTGGTTTTAGCATCGAAGAAGTAGGCTTCAGGAGCATATTTATCACCCCATACCGAGATCAGAAATTTTGAATAATCTTTGGTTGGGCTGGCAAAATTCACCTCTCTTCCCGGAAATTTGCTTTGCAGGAACTTATAATTGGCTTCCCAGGTTTTATCTTTCCAGTACGTTTCCGTTTTATCACCTGTGTAAGACGTGGAAATCATTTTTCTCGTATTTCTGTCGATAAATAATCCACCGAAATCAACTTTTCCCTTAGGATCTCCTTCTACTTTGGTGAGCTGTCTGGTTTTCGGATCCATCAGGAATAAGGCTGATTTATCCAGATTTCCTTTATCGGTTACCAGATAAAATTTCGAGTTATCTTCATTCCAGTCAGAAATATAGGCTTCTTCCGTTACCAGAGTTTCGTAAACTGGAGTCAGTTTATCCCCGTCTTTATACAGGAACTGGGTTGTTCCCTTTTCATCCGTGCGGTATAAAACCCTGAGTTTTTCGTCCCAGTCGAAATTATAACTTGTGATACGGTCTGTATTTTCGAAGATTTTTTTCAGTTCCCCGGTAGATATTTTTAGGGAATACAGATCGTGCCATGCTTTATCACGGTTGTTCAGACCTATCATCAACAGATCAGGATCTTTTCTGCTGACCATATAGATCTGTGCTGTGACATCTTTAAGCGGCGTGATATTTCTTGCTTCAGGAACTCCGCCGGTTACTTTTGCCATTGGATCTACTGCGAAAATATTCATGTTTTCATCCCCGTTGTTGTCTTTCACAAACAGGATGTATTTTCCGTCCTCCGACCAGAAATAGCCGTTTAGCGGGCGTTTACTGTCTGTTAGTGGACGCGCTTTATCAAAGGGGTCGTCAATTTTCTTCACCCAGATGTTCATGATTCCTTCATATTCTTTGGTAAATGAGATCCATTTTCCATCCGGACTCAGCTGTCCGCCGGAGATTTCAGGGTTTCCAAAAAACAACTGTCTGTCCAGTAAAGGAACCTGCTGGGCCCGTGTCATTGGCATTCCTATGGTCAGGAGCAGTGCCAGATAAATGATTTTTTTCATTGTTTCTATTATTTAGTTTTTATTGAAAGCTGTTTGCTTATTTTCTTTATAACTCCAGTTTAATCACTTTTTCAACCGTCTTTTGGCTCATTCTGTCCGGTATCATCCGCATCAGAATATTACGGACAGTGTTTCCATATTCCCATTGTGACAGGTTTCCGATCATCCGGCTTGTACCGACGATATAATCTACTTTTTTCCTTCTGACCTTTTGAAATTCCTCAAAAACAGAATTGAAATCTTTATTTTTTTCAAGCAGTCTGCCGATTACATAAGCATCTTCAATAGCCTGGCAGGCACCCTGTCCCATATTAGGAGTGGTAGCGTGGGCAGCATCTCCAATCAGGCAGAGGTTTTCAGAATACCATTGGGGAATAGGAGAGAGGTCAGCAATTTCATTACAGATGATGTTTTCTTTGGGAGTTGCTTCAATAAGCTTTGTAATCAGAGGATCAAAATCTTTGAAAATAGCTGAAACATCTGTTGCCCGGTTCAACTGTTTTTCATTGATACATGCATACCAGTAGACTTTTTTATCAGAAATCCGTACAAATCCGAAACGTTTTCCTTTTCCCCACATTTCAAAAGCTTCGTGATAAAATTTCCCGGAAAGATCAAAATCTGTAACTCCTCGCCAGCATTTTTGCCCGGCATTTCTTATGGTTCCGATTTGAAGGATCTGTTCCCGCACTCCGGACTTTATCCCGTCTGCTCCGAAAACAATTTTACTTTCCTGTGAATGACCATCAAAATGCAGAATATAGTTTTCTTTTTTTTCGATCTGCCGAAGGGAATGGTTAAGCTCAATATGTTCAGAACCTGCATGATCAGCGAGTATCTTCTGAAGATCGGCCCTGTGAATCGCTACATTACAGGAATTGTATTTTTTTTCAAATTCCGTAATATCTGTTTTTGAAATGGTTTTAAAAAAGGGATCGGTAATAGAAATCCCGTGAATTTTATTTCCCGCTTTTTCAATCTTTTCTTTAAGCCCCAGTCTGTCAAAGATCTGCATGGCATTCACCGCCATCATAATTCCTGCTCCCACAGGTTTTATCTCCGGGGCAGACTCATAAATGGTAAAATCATACCCCTGCTGTTTCAGGATATTTCCCAGTGTCAGGCCGCCGATTCCTGCTCCTATGATTGAAATACTGTCCATAAGATCCTTACAGATTTAATATATAATTTTCAGATACCTTTTTAAAGCCGTATTTTCCGAAGAAATGGTGGGCTCCCGTATTATGTACACCGCTTTCCAGCATGATAAAACCGATATCCCAGTTTCCGGATTCTTCTATTGCTTTTTCCAACAGCATGCTTCCGATGGATTGTCCTCTGTAAGACTGATCGAGCAGCATATCTTCCAGGACGGCATATTTTCTAAATCCACAGATAAGATGAAAAACAAGCATCCCGATTATTTCTCCATTCTCATTTTCAGCAATCAGAATCTTCAGTTCAGTCCCTGAATCTTTAAAATCATCAGAAAACTGGGAAAGTAGTATCGTTTCAAGATCGGGATTCCAGTGGCCGGAGTCCAAAGCTCTTCCGGAAATGATCTCACCGTGTGAAATATAAGAATCCGTTTTATGAGTGATAAAGAATCTGATGAGTTCTTTAATCCTTGTTTTATCTGAAAGCCATTGGGTAGTATACTTCATCATTTTATTTATAATTACTTCATATTTTTTAACTGGTTCAGCAGATTCTGCTGTTTGACAATAAAATGCTCAAGGCTGTCTGTTTTCAGCGGATGGGCATTCTGATATTTCTGAATTTCCGGAAGTGTTTTCCTGATTTTAAAAGCAGTATATTGGTCTGTAATTACCCCGGTATTGGCATTGATTTTTTTAATCAGTTCCTTTATGCTCCTGATTTTAAGACTGTACTCATCCTCACTTATCTTAATCTGTTGTTCAACTTCTTTTTTTAAGAGTGAATCTTTAATGGCCATTGTTTTCTCACGGGCATTCTGATAATAAGATTCGGATTTATAGATAATAGGTTCATAGGAGGCAAGGAGTTTTCCGCTTTTATCATAAATTCCGGCTATCCTTTCATCCAAAGCCTTGAGATTGGTGTCGGTTTTGAGAAGTTCAGCATAAATCTGATCAATCATATCATCAGAACGGTAGCTTTCTTTAAGAGAACGGGAAACTGATGATTCTTCAGCGTTGTCTACTGCATTGGCAACGGCAGGAGCATTTTCAGTGCGGTTATCTTTACAGGCGATGAAAGACAGAGCCATGACAGAGGCGAAAAGTATTTTTTTCATAATCGTTTTTGTATTGGGTAAGAAGTTCCCGTTCTGAAAAGAACTGTTTATTGTGTCCGGAACTTAAATTTTCTCTATTAGTTGAAATTTATTCAGGATTTGTTACAAAAAAACGGAGCCTGAAAAACAGACTCCGTTGAAATACGTTATTACGTTAAAGTTATTTACCTAAATAAGATTTCAAGATCTTACTTCTGGTATTGTGTTTTAGTCTCTTGATCGCTTTTTCTTTGATCTGACGCACTCTTTCTCTGGTAAGATCGAAAGTTTCCCCGATTTCCTCTAAGGTCATCGGATGTTTTCCGTTCAGTCCGAAGTAAAGTCTTACCAGGTCAGCCTCTCTTGGAGTCAGGGTATTTAAAGCTCTTTCAATTTCAATCTGAAGAGATTCAAGCATCAGGTCTTTATCCGGGCTTGGAGATTCTCCTGAACGTAAGACATCATAAAGATTAGAATCTTCACCTTCTACTAAAGGTGCATCCATAGACAGGTGTCTTCCGGAGTTTTTCATCGATTCTTTGATATCTTCCTCGCTCATGTCAAGAACTTCAGCCAATTCTTCCGGAGAAGGTGGTCTTTCATTTTCCTGCTCCAGGTGAGCGTATGCTTTGTTGATTTTATTGATGGAGCCGATTTTATTCAGCGGAAGCCTTACAATTCTGGATTGTTCTGCTAACGCCTGCAAAATTGACTGACGAATCCACCAAACCGCGTAAGAGATAAATTTGAAACCTCTAGTTTCATCGTACCTTTTTGCTGCTTTCATCAGTCCTAAGTTACCTTCATTAATCAAATCGGGTAAAGAAAGACCTTGATTCTGGTACTGCTTGGATACGGAAACCACGAAACGAAGGTTGGCTTTGATTAATTTCTCCAGTGCTGCTCTGTCGCCCGCACGTATTCTTTGTGCCAGTTCTACTTCTTCGTCCGCAGTGATCAGTTCCACTTTACCAATTTCCTGCAAATACTTGTCTAATGAAGCAGTTTCCCTGTTGGTAACCTGCTTAGTGATTTTTAATTGTCTCATCTATTTTTATCCTCAAAAAAGAGTTACTATATATTATACGTATGAAATGATACAAAGGTTACACCAGTTTTACTTTTTTATGAAATTATTGTATCAGGCAGTTGATATTAAAGGAGCAAAGAAGCGAATTGCAGGTTACTTTTAGTTATAAAGTATTACAAGTCATTATAAAATTTTAATGGTATAAAAGAGTAAAAACAGATCAACACTTATGGTATTGAAGGCTATTATAATATAACTTTCCCTTCCAGCTCCCGGCTTCAATCCCTTTTAAGCCTAAACAAAAAAAACGAAACCGAAGTTCCGCTTTTTATCATGATAGAGTATTAATCTTAATTATCGATTAAAATAAGTCATTCAACAGTTTAGCCAGTCTCAGACCTCCGTACAGAAGCTGTCTTTCCATTGTATCATTGAATTTGTACTGGTAATCGTAAGACAGTTTTGAGCCATCCGGCGTCTGTGCATAAATTTTATTGGCAATCTGATGGGAATCATACAGCCAGTCTTCCACAGTTCCGGTCTGGATCTGTTTCACTTCATCCTTAGACTTGATGTCTAAAAGTTTTGCATATTCCGTATAGCTGTATTTCTGGGAATCCACCAGTTTGCCGTCCCATACGGAGTGCAGGTTGGTCTTATCTCCGAAATAGGTTACATTGATTTTGTTTCCTCCAAGATCATCAGCTCTTCCTACGTGCAGAGGCTGTGCAAGATCTCCCATGATGTGAATAAGAAAAATCAGTGCAATTTTTCTGTCTTTTTCAGAGGTTTTGGCATCTTTGATCTGGCTGGACAGGGTATTGATCTGGGTATAAAGACTCGGGCCGGCCTGATGCTTCAGGTTTTGTCCGAAAGCTTTAAAATCAGCCTGTGGATCAATATTTACATAATGCCATGATGAAGCCTGCTTCCATACCCCGGTCGTATCGGATTTAATGAAATCCGGCCAGTTGGCCCAGTACGCCAGTCTTTCCTTTCCCATTATTTTTTTGATCTCCCTTCTTGCTTTTCCCGACAGATGGTTTTCTGCGATCTCCGCGATCACCCTGTGTCCCGTAAGCCCCCATGCATAAGAATAAAGCGAAGAGGAGATGAATGCTAAAATCAGAATTTTAGAATAAATACTTTTCATTATAAATAACATTTTACAAGCTGCAAAGATACGGCCCGGTTTCGGAATCATCATCAATTATAGCCTGATTATTGCCCGGAAGGATGTTAATAAAATTTAATCTAAATAAAAAAGTGAAAATATAAAATTCAGGTATCTTTTGTTTTTGTGAATTTTTACTCTGTAAGCTCTTCAATATCAGATTGAAACTTTGAAGATAAGGTTTGTGCCGGAAGTTCCGCCAGGAAGCTGTTTACCGTATTTTTACGGATTTTGTTACAGATTATTCTGTTTAATGTCAATAAATTAGTATTTTTAGGATAAAATTATTGGGAAAATATTTTTTCAAACTTACGAGATATATTATCTTTACCAGTCATAATCACAGGAAACACTATGTATGAGAATAATATTGTAGACATGCATTACAATAAACTGCAGACGGACTTCAAAGCAGAAGCGGTGGCAGTAAACCTTTTGAAATACCACCGGGCGGTAAGCAATATATTTATTGAGCGGATCGGAATTAACGACCGTGCCTACCTGAAAGATATCAAAAGTATTTCGAGCAGTTATTTAGGATTTGATGAAGAGGTTTTTACGATTGAAACTTACAGGGAAGGGGTTTATGACTATCTTCCCGAAGGGCTGTTTCATCCGCCTTCACTGGGAGCTTCCCGGAAGAATGTGGATACCGTAGTCCGTGAGATCCGTAAACAGAAAAGAGTAGAAGAGGATGCCCGTAAATTTTTCAGACCTTTTGAACTGGAAGTGTTTTTTACGGAAATCAGTGCTTTGCTGAAAGAATCCGAGTTTGACATCACCAGCAATACAGATGCACTGCTGGAAACCGTGAGCGAACTCTGGCCACTGGTAAGAATGCTTGACCAGCAGAATGCCTATATTTTTATTCATATTCTGCCATTCTTCCACCAGATAAGAGGAGATAAAAGATGGTTTGAAAGGTGTATGACTGCTTTTCTTCAGGTTCCGGTAGAAGTAACTTTCACTCCTAATGTGATAGACCGGATTGAAAAGAATGACGATTCCATGCTTCTTGGAAATTCGAGACTGGGCGTTACGTATATTCCGAGCGGAAGACATATGGACGGGCAGCGGAACTGGGTGATAAATATCGGCCCGATTCCTTATCAGGATATGGAGAAGTATATCCCGGGGAATCCTTTCAGAAAAGTGCTTCAGGCTCTTTATGATTATTTTCTTCCCGTAACCGTAGATGTGGAGGAGCATTTTATTACAGAGAAACAGGAATACTCATTCAGTCTGGAAGACAATGAAAGAAATGCCAGCCGTCTCGGATACTCCACCTTCCTCTAAAATTATTTATTATATTTACAGCTACCAACAAAGTATAAATTCGAAAAGAAACAAATGGAAATTTCTTCAGTAAAAGGTATTTTTTTAAGGTATATATTAATGCCTTTAATAGCAGTTATTATGATGGCCATACTCGGGGTGATCAGAAGAAACAAACCTGCTATCAAAATTAAAGTAATTATTGTTTACGTTCTTCTGTGCAGTTTATGTCTGGCTATTCCCGGAGTTTTCGGATTTGCAGGAAATCTTTTTAATCCGTACTGGTATCTTGTGGCACAGGTGATTTTTCTTATTCTGGGGATTATTCATGTGAATTTAATGCATAATTACTTCAGAAAGCATATTGATTCTGTGGGAATGAGTATTTTATTTGAATCGATTCTCTCATTAACGTGTATTGCATTCGGAGGTTATCTTTTTACACTGATCTTCAACCTGATCGGTAAAGGAAACGGTAATGCGGTAATGTCTGCCACCAGTATGGTGATCTTTGTGGTACCTCTGGTATTTTATTACTGCTATATTCAGTTCATCAGTATTCCTTTTGATATTTATAAAACATGGAAATATTCGCCGGATCAGAGACTTCCTGATTTTGAGGGGGCCGACTTTGACCGTTTAATGGTTCTGAATGTGGAACTGAGCAAAAACCTGGAAGATGCCAACCGCTTCAGAATTAAAGCAAAAACACTTCCGACGGGAATTACCTTCGGAGATTGGTTTTACAGGGTAGTAGATGATTACAACCACAAAAACCCGGGCTCTATCATCCACCTTTCAGATGTTGAAAAAGAACCTTATTACTGGATCTTTTATACTAAAAAATCGTTTTTCAGCTTTAGAAAATATATCGATTTCGACCAGGATATCTCTACGAACGGCATTTCCGAAAATGAAGTGGTGATCTGCAAAAGAGTGATCCAGCATGAGGAAGAAGGAGCTATAAGAAGATCATAATCACAGAAATTTTAAAAAGTATTAACTATGATACAGCCTATCAAACATTTTGCGATCAATTGGGTAGACGGGATGAAAGTATCCCAGAGACACCTTAATGATCAGGATAATTTTTTAATCGATACTATCAGAGATTCCAATTCACTGGGAATTTCCACTTATAATTACGGGCTTTTACCGATTTCCAAAGAATATACGGACAAAACCATTTTTGATGTTCACAACACGGCAACCAATGATGTGCAGCTTGTAATCAGGCATTGCAGTGCAATTACAATGGCAGGATACCGTATTGATCTGAACGACAGGAGAGTGAGTGTAAAATCGCTGGCAAAATCAATGAATGAGGAACAGGCAGACGGAGAATATTATATTCTGATCTCTGTAAACCCGTTTGATAAGGTTCCTTTCGGAGATATCGATCCGGAAGAGATCCCGCCGCGCCATCCGAATGCACAGCCTAACCATTTTATTGAACTGCTTCCTGTAACTTCTCTGAACAGCAGCTATTCGGGAGGGAATTATCTGATCATCGGGAAGGTGGACCTGAGAGCAAACATTGCCCAGGTAGACTCCAATTTTATTCCGCCTTGTACATCCATTCAAAGTCACCCGTCTTTGGTAGACTATTACAGCAGCTTTGCCAAGTCTATCGGAAACCTGCAGCAATATGCCTTCAAGATCATCCAGAAAGCATCCCACAAAAATCAGAATACAGCACTGGCACAGAATGTAAAATATCTGTGTACCACTATGGTCAATACTTTTGGTGATGTTTATTTCCAGTTCAGAAATGTGATCCCGTGGCAGCCGCCTGTATTTTTGATTGAAGTTTTTGCCAAGCTTGCGCTTCATCTTTACAATGCCACACAGGTTCTGGTACCTGCCGAACTGGAGGAAATGCTTAATTACAGTTTGGAATGGAGTGAAATTGCCCCGCATACGTTACTCAATCAGCTTTCTATTGTCGCAGAAACCAATTATGACCATCACAACTGCGGAGAACCGCTTCTTTATATTCAGCAGATGCTGAGAAGCCTGGAAACGATTTTCTCCAAACTGAGCGAACTGGATTACATCGGTCAGAAGAAAGAAAACATTATTGTTAATGAGCAGGAAGTATCCTCAAACAATAACCCGAAGAGAGGCTGGAGCGTTTTAGATTAATAATTAGAAGATTTGAAAAATATATATCCCGGATGGAAATTCCGGGATTTTTTTATGATCAGATCATGATGCCTATTTATAGATTTCAGCGGTATAAAAAAAGACCTGACAGGGATTTCAGGTCTTTTTTTAATTTATTTTTTATTCAGCAGTTCCAGTGTATGCTCCACATGTCCGCCACCTTTCCATTCATCGTGGCCGGGAACGATCAAAGTAGCCTGCGGATATCTGGCCTGCAGCTTTTTCATGGTATACGGCCATTGTTCTACATTCGCTTCTCCGGTATATCCCAGATCTGTGGCCGCCTTACTTTTAACGAGACATCCCCCGTCCAGAATATGGTATTTGGGAAACCATACCACTACATTATCAGCCGTATGTCCTTCACCAAGAAAGTCCACAATAAATTCCTCTCCGCCTATACGGTACGTTTTTCCTGTTTTAATAATCTCACTGGAGGTTGCTTTTCCCTCTTTCTTCAGCAGTTCATTGGTTTTTGCGGTAGCATAGGTTTTGATTCCCTTATTATTGTAGAAACTCAGGTCTCCGGCCCTGTCTGAATGCGAATGGGTGGCAAATACAGCAATAACAGGCATATGATGGCGTTCTTTAATCGTATCCATTAAACTCTGGTACTGCGTTTTCTGCCACGGGACATCAAATAATACCACTCCTTTTCTGGTAATAAGATACATTGCATTGGTTGAATATTCTTTTCCTCCGAATACACCAAAAGTTTTATAAATATAAAGGTTGGGCTTTATGGGAGGTTCGATAATAAAATCTCTTACCTGCGCGCCTGCAAAAGGGCTTAATAACATAGAGAGGATAAAAAACCGGATGCTTTTTTTCATAATTTTCAGGGGGGACATTAAAAAGTTCAGTATTGATCAGAAGGTCTTTCTGATCAGAAAGTTTTGCAAAGCTAGGGATAATTAAAATTCCCGGCTTTTGTTTGATGCAAGTTTAACCGTTTTTTAACAGTTGCTGATGGATTAAAAATAGTTAATCAATAAACCCATTAAGAGTCTTTGATTGCTTTTTTATGCGCAAAGTATTTAAACCTGAAACCAATAAAGTGTAAAAAAATTGTCCCTTTTTTGACAATGCCGAACCCACGGTTTGTGGTTTAAAAATAATTTCCCGCAAATTTTACGGGTGTTTGTTGATGTTCTTCTCTTACTGATTGGGAAGATAGCGCAGAAATTTTGTTGGAATATGTAAAATACAGTAAGATTTTATCTCCGAAGAGATTTAATTGTCAATTTTAGTGATTAAGCCGGTTGAATACAATGAATGATGAGCCACGAATTCATCAATAAAAAAACAGGAATCCGTGGCTGGAAATACTATTTTTTAATTAATATTTTTTCTGTGGCTTTTTTGCTGAGAATTTCTTTTCTGCCGCCGATCTCTATGGTCATAGATTTATCAAAGTTTTCAATTTTAATCACCTTTACTTTGGTATTGAGGAGAAGTTTTCTGTCATTCAGGTAAGTTAAAAAAGCATCATCAGAAAGAGTAACCGAAGCAAAAACAACGGATTCCCCGACTTCACAGTTGCTTAATTTCTGAAGGTCCTGGGCAATGATATTTCCATCCTTATCGGGAATGGGTTCTCCATGCGGATCAAATTTAGGATAGTCCAGAATTTCATCCATTTTATCAAAAAAAATCTGAGAATGCACGTGTTCCAGCTGCTCGGCGATCTCATGAACATTTTCCCAGCCGAAGTTCATTTTTTTAACGAGGAACATTTCGGTAAGCCTGTGTTTTCTTACCACCAAAGCCGCTTCGCGTTTTCCGTTCTCAGTAATGAGCAAAGGTTTATAGGTTTCATAGATGACCCACTTTTTTTCTGCAAATTTCTTCATCATGTTATTCACACTCGGCATCTTTACGTTTAAAAATTTGCTGAGTTCATTGATCGTCACTTTCCCTTCATTGTCAACTAAATGAAACAAGGCCTTCAGATAATTTTCTTCTGTTAATGTTGTTTTCAAAATGTTAGATGGTTTTCATTACAAATCTAACAAAATAAAATTAAAAATTCACTCTTGTTATTTTAACTTTTTTTAATTTTACTCAATGAAATTTTCATTCAGAAACGACTATTCAGAAGGATGTCATCCCAATATTTTACAGGCGCTTTTACAGCATAATTCGGATCAGCAGGCTGGCTATGGTGAAGATGAATATTCCGGAAAAGCAAAAGAGTTAATTAAAGAAAAAATTAAAAATCAGGATGCTGACATTTACTTTATTTCAGGCGGAACACAGGCTAATCTTATTGTTATCTCCTCAGCTTTAAGACCTTATCAGTGTGTTGTATCTGCTGCTTCCGGACATATTCTGAATAATGAAACCGGTGCTGTTGAAGCCACAGGACATAAAGTTTTAAGTATTGAAACGAAAGACGGAAAACTCCGGCCTGAAGATATTCTTCCCGTTCTGGAAAACCATAAAAATATCCCACATCAGGTAATGCCGAAGCTGGTTTATATTTCCAACTCTACGGAACTTGGAACGGTTTATCTGGCAGAAGAGCTTGAAGAACTTTCTTCTTTCTGCAGACAGCACGGTTTATATCTTTTTATGGATGGTGCCAGGATGGGACATGGCATTACTTCGGAAATCAGTGATCTGACGCTGGAAAAGGTTGCTGAACTTACCGATGTTTTTTATCTGGGCGGAACAAAGAACGGGGCACTGATAGGAGAAGCCGTTGTCATTACGAATGCTGATCTGAAAACGGATTTTGCATTCAACATCAAGCAGAAAGGAGCATTACTAGCCAAAGGAAGACTTCTCGGAATTCAGTTTCTGGAACTCATGAAGGATGACCTGTATTTCGATCTGGCCAGACATGCCAATAAGCAGGCAATGAGAATGAAAAATGCCCTGAAAGAAAGAGGCGTACAATTCCTTTCAGATACATATACCAATCAGATATTCCCAATTCTAAGCAATGAGCTGATCGGAATCTTATCTGAGAGCTTTGAATTTTATGTCTGGAAAAAAACAGACGGAAAAACATCCGCAATACGACTGATAACCTCCTGGAATACAGGTGACGATGCCGTAAACCGTTTTATTGATATCATCACAAAAGAATTGTCTTGAAATTTGCTTATGGAGCCTACTTTTCCCGCAGTTTACTCAACACTCTGCCCAACTGCCTTATCGTCTTTGATCTCCGGAAAATACGGACTGAAGAATGTTCAGTCCAGGTTGCTGGTTCGGGGAGTTGGAGATACTTATCTGATCGAAACTGCTGAAAGCCGTTTTATATTGCGTGTTTACCGTTCTTCCCACCGGAGCCTTCCGCAGATAGAAGAGGAAGTTACATTATTGCTGGCACTGAAGGAAGGCGGGGTTTCGGTTTCATATCCTGTAAGAGATCTTTCGGCGGAAGTGATCCAGCGGATAAATGCAGCTGAGGGATACCGGTACGCCGTATTATTTTCTTATGCTCCGGGAAAGGTGGAAAGAATACTGAACGAAAAACAACTCCATGCATTGGGAAATGAAATGGCCCGTTTTCATAATATATCTTCCGGTCTTCCGACAGGGAATTCCCGCTGGAGTTTTGATTTTGAAACAACCATTCTGAAACCTCTGGAAAATTTAAAGCCTGTTTTTAGCGAAAATCCTGAAGATTACCTCTGGTTACAGACCAAAGCCGCCCGGATACAGAGTAAACTGGCCCAGACTGACACTTCCGGTTTTTCAAATGGATACTGCCATTTTGATTTTCTTCCTAAAAACTTTCACTTTGAAAATGACTCAATTACCTTTTTTGATTTTGATTTTATGGGGTATGGCTGGCTGGCCAATGATCTTATGACCTTCTGGCAGCATCTCATTCTGGATGTATACATGGGAAGAATGAAAACTGAAGCGGCAGGTGAAGCATTTGATATTTTTTTAAAAGGGTATCGCGAATACCGTTCTGTAAGTGAACAGGAGCTGATGATGATTCCTTATCTGGCTTTCGGATTCTGGCTTTTTTATATGAACTTCCATACCACGCATGATCAGTTCTATGTTTTCAGCCAGCCGGCACATGTGAAATTATATACCGGATTTCTGAAAAATATAGCCGAAAACCATTGGGAAAAAGGGTATTCTGAATTACTGCAAAAATAAAAGCTGTTTCCGGTAATTGAAAACAGCCTGGCTGGCAAAGTTTATTTTTTTATTTTAAAGCTTTGGTAATGGCTTGGCAATCTGCCGTGCTTAATTTTTGTCCATCTTTATAGCTGATTTTTTTCTCATCTGCATATTTCATCTGTCCATCCTCTTCTTTATGACCTCCGATTCCTTCAACTAAAGTTCCATCCTGCTGCAGGAAGTAAATATCTCTTTTGCTTTTCGTTCCTTCAGACAGAAACTCATACGTAAGCTTTAATGTATCTCCTGATTTGAAACCGGTTACCTCTCCCTTTGAACTGTCTTTTTCACTGTTTTTATAAGCCATTTTTCCGGTAATGGTGCCCAGATTATCATCAATGGACGCAAAAACGGTGTCTTTTCCGGTAATTCCCATATAACAGAACGATTTTGGACCCAGGGTATCCATTACAGGTTCGGCTGTGGCCACAGTATCTTTTTCAGGTTTGGGAGCCGGGGCTTCTGCTTTCTTATTACAGTTGATCATAAAAACGGATAATGATCCCAGTAAGATTAACTTTTTCATACCTTAATTGTTAAATTCAAATTTCAGCGTACTAAATTAGCAATAGTATTTCAATATGAAAGAAAATAAAATATAAAAAGGCTAAATATCTTATTAGACTTATGGTGGAGCTTACGGGGAGCCTTCCGACAAAATAGAGCGTGTATTTATCGGTCAACGCAAGTTTTTACTTTTTTGTAGGGACTTTAAATCTGGCGGATCAGCTTAATCAGTGAGACTGAAATAAGTATTTTTTCTTATTTCCTGAAGACCTCTGTTTTAGCAGTATAATGGTTCAAAGCTCTGCAAACTTTAAATCTTACCACATCTGGTTTAATCAGAATATTCTTTCAGTAGCTGCCTGTAACTCATCAGAATGGATGATTTTGAAATAAACCCGATAAAACCGTTATCAGCATTTACTACCGGAAGGTTCCACATCCCGGTATCATCAAATATTTGAAGAATTTCCAGCGGTTTATCCTCACGCTGTAATACTGCAGGAGGGGTTTTCATGATCTGGGCAACCGTAAGGGAACTGTCTGTTTCAAAATTGAAAAGATAAGGCCGGATATCATCCAGGGTAAGAATTCCTTTCAGTTTTCCTTCCTGGTCTACTGCTGCAAAGATGTTTTTGTTTCCGCTTTTTACCAGTTCAAAAAGTTCGGAAACAGAAGCCGTTTCCCGGATGGTTTCAGGATATTTATCGATAAAGTCTTCTGTGCGGAGAGCAAAAAGTATGTTCTTATCATGTTTGTTGGTGAAAATTTTTCCCTCATCGGCTAATGACTTCAGCTCCGGGGAAATAGGAGAGAACCATTTTGCTATGAGGTAAGACATTACCGAAACAATCATCAGCGGAATGAACAGGTCATACCCGAAACTGGATTCTGCAATCAGGAAAATAGCGGTAAGAGGTGCATAAAGTACACCGCTCATAGCTCCGGCCATTCCCACCAGAACAAGATTCGTCACAGGAACTTCCGTGAAACCGATGCGCTGGCAGATCAACGCAAATAGATAACCGACGGTCCCCCCGGCAAAAAGAGAGGGAGCGAAATTTCCTCCGTTTCCTCCGCTGAATATGGTGAAAGAAGTAGCAAAAGCCTTTAAAAGGCATACCAGAACAAGGAAAATAATCACTGTCCAGTCTCCGATTTCAAAATATCTGAAAAAACTGTTTCTGATGACTTCCTGAATTTCACCTCCGGTAAAAGCTTTTACCGTTTCATATCCTTCCCCGAATAAGGGCGGAAAAAGAACACAAAGAAAGGAGAGTACCGCACCTCCAAACATAGCCTTTCGCATTTTGGAAAGCTTAAGCCCGGTGATAAAATGTTCTGCTTTTTGTGAAATAACAACAAAATAACGTGCATAAAGTCCCGTTACCACTCCTAAAATAAGATAATAAGGAACATTTTTATAGTTAAAGGCTTCCCGGGTATAAAACCTGAAAAGCACATCTTCCTGGAGCAATATCCTGGATAAAAGACTTCCGCAGACCGCTGCAACCACCAAAGGAATAAAATCTGTGAAAACTACTCCGGTAAGAAGAATTTCAAAGGCAAACATAATTCCGGCAATGGGTGCATTGAATGCAGAAGCAATTCCGGCAGTAGCCCCCGCAGCCAGCAGCAGGGTACGTTCTTTATAGCTCAGTCTGTATGTTTGTGCATAATTGGAACCAATGGCAGCTCCTGTTACCGCAATCGGGCTTTCCAGACCGGCAGACCCTCCCAGTCCTACTGTTACAGCACTCTGAATAACCTGGGAATACATTTTTACTGAAGCTACAATACTTGAATTCTGGGCGATCTCATACAGAATAGCTCCGATTCCTTTCCGGTCCTGACCTTTAAATAAAGTAAGCACAATCAATGATGTAAGCACAATTCCCAGAAAAGGAAAGACAATATAAAACAGGATCTGGTATTCGAAATGAACCTTATGGGTAATGAAGTAATGGATATTATGAACCAGAGTTTTCAGGATTACTCCTGCAAGACCTGCGGTACAGCCTACAAGAATCCCGGAAAGCACCAGAAACTGGTTCCGGCTGAGTCTGTTGTTCAGCCAGTGGAGAACAAGCTCATAGCTTCGGGCTTTTTCCAGTCCATAGTTCTGGAAGTCTCTTTTAAATTTTAGAAAACTTAGGTATCTTTTTTTATTGTGAATCTTCACCGGGAATAATTTTGACCTCAAAAGGTTAGGTAAAGGTAAGCATATCTTTATAAACAGGTTAACCGGAGTTCAAGGAAATACATGTAATATACTGTCAATCAGGGTGAAAATATTTTTTTTACGAAATGCTTAATCATATGATTCAGCTGGATTCGGAATGGTCTTTCTTCAGATTACTGATAAAATAGGAGGGACTTACTCCGGTTTCTTTTTTAAATATAACTGCAAAAACCTCCCGGGAAGAAAAGCCACAGGCTTCCGCCAGATAACTGATCTTATACTCCCGGTAAATAGGATTTTCATAGAGCTTTTTGGTAATATAATCGATGCGCAGGCTGTTGATATAGTGGTTGTAATTTTTTTCTTTATGCTGTTTTATGATTTCAGAAAGATATCTGGTATTGGTGTTCAGTTCATTGGCAAGAGAAGTAAGGCTGAGATCTTTTTTAATGAATTTCTGGGATTTTTCAAATTTATCCAGTTTCATCAGGATCATATTCACGGTATCATCTGTAATGTAGATGCTTTTTTCCGAAGTCTCTGCCGTTTCCTGATTATTTGTTATGGAAACAGGATTGTTTTTCAGGTTTCTGATGGCAAGATCATACCGGTCCTGAAGCTTTTTCCGGGTTATCTTCCATACTCCCCAGCCTGCCACAGCAATACAGACAAAAACAGCCAGAGCAGCCACCAGCACCTTCCGCATATCGCCTGTATGAGCCTGCCCCTGTTTATCTATTATCTGCTTTACAGGAATACTGATAGCCTTCTTTTCTGCATTTACCAGACTGTCATTAAGCTTTGCATAAAGGTTCATATACTTTTTTGAAGCCGTTTTTTCTCCCAGTTCCACATATGATTTAAAGGATACTTCGTACAGGTCTCTGCGTATATACGGGATACTGATTATTTTTTCAAATTCTTCGGCGCGGGAAGCATAATATACTGCTTTATTATATTTCTTCTGATCGTAGTAAAGCCAGGCATATTCATTCAGGACGGTTATCTCCAGGTTTTTCGAAACACCGTAATGATCATTTCTGCATATCTCCAGAGCTTTTCCAAAGTGGTCTTCCGCATCATTTATCCGGCCGGCAGCAACGCTTGTCATTCCTAAATTGATATTAGCCAAAGCCAGCAGGTGATATTTTTTTGATATAAAATCCGGATCATTTCCAATTCTGACGGCGCTTTCCATGCTTTTTTTCTGGTAATAAATAACACTGTCCAAAGGTGCGTTCACATGGGCTGAATAGGTGGCAAAACCAATATACGTTAAAGCCTCCAAATATTTTCTTTTATCATTGGATGTTACTTTATCAGTTATTTTCAGAGCTTTTCTGAGTTCTTTAATACTTTCATCATTGAAGCCGAGTTCCGTATAGGATGAAGCCCTGAGTCTGTAAACATTGGCCAGAATGGCTTCATCTTTTAATTCCAGAGCCAGTTTTTCAGCCTCACTGCTTAAATTAATTACTTTTTTGTGATTTCCCAGATCAAAATACCTAGCCATAAGCATAGTGCTGCTTTCCAGCATTCCTTTTCTGTACCCCTGTTTTTTTGAAATGGTGTAGATCTCATGAAAAAGTTCTATGGATTGAGAGGGTTTGTCTTTGGCCAGTGCTTCGGCTTTTTTAATTTTTGATTCAATCCGGCTGACAGATTCCATATCAACCTGTGCGTAATAAAATCCGAAAATAAAAGAGACAAAAAAGAGAGTTAATTTTTTCATGTGGTTGTGTTTTTCAGTCCACAAATTAAGTGTAAAATTAACTATTATTACATAAAAATAGTGTTAGTTTTTCCGAATTTATTGTATCGTATAATAAATTTAACATATTAGTTTAAAATGATTTAAATTAAAAATTACCTCAGAAATATAATATATAGTCAGCTTTCGCAGAAATAACACTTTTTGCAAAAATTCTTACAGTAATTGCTATTACAGTAAAAAAAATTAAATCATTTGGGGGAGTCATTTTTTATGAAGATAACCGTTTCAGAATTCAGATTAAAATATTGAACCTAAAAGATGTAACATATTCTGAAATTACAACACGGTTCATTTTACGGTCTCTTCATAAACTGCTAATGTTGCATTCAGGACTGAGCTTAACAAAAAACATAAAATTTCAGGCCTTTTAAAATACGGATTATGAAAAGCAATGTTAAGGGCAAAAACTTCCAGTTCCCTCAATCCGAAGCTTTATCCTATTGCTTTTCCCGTGTTTCATTCTGGTTTTAATGAAAGCTCGTAGGTTCAACAAAACAGAAAAAAATCAATTAAAAAACACATATGGATCTGAAAAATTTAAATATCGGACTGCTGATTAAAGAATGCGTAGAAAAAAATGGCATTGATATACAGCGTATCTCCCGGTTTCTCGATGCCTCAGAAGAAGAAATTAACGGGATGTACCGTTCTGCGTCATTGAATACGGATGTACTGCTCCGATGGTGCAAACTTCTTGAATATGATTTCTTCAGACTCTACTCACAGCATCTGATCTTATATGCACCACAGTCTTCCACAGATTATATCCGGAAGATAAAACTACCGTCTTCACTTCCAGCCTTCAGAAAAAACCTTTACACAAAGGAAATTATAGAATTTGTTCTGGATAAGATCCGGAAAGGGGAAATGACCCAATCCGGCGTGGTTGCCGAATACAAAATTCCCAAGAGCACACTTTATAAATGGATTAATAAATACGATGACACAAAAATAAACTCTTAAACACTGAAATGATGAAAAATATTCCTGATTACAGAAGGATCTACACCGATATGATCAATGAAAAATATCCTGATAAAAAAGAGGAAATTAAAGATATACTTTCCAAAAAGAATCTTTCAATGCTGGATGTGATTACCTGCAGCAGTATTATTTCAGGAAGAGAAGATCAAAGCACATTTACTTTTAACCAGAAACACCGTTTTTTTGACCGGGAATCTATCCTTCAGATCCTGGATTTTCAGAAAAAGAACGGATACAACAATACCCAGCTTTCCCGTCATTTCAAATTAAGCAGAAATACAATTGCCCAATGGAAAAAGAAGTATCTGTAAATAGAGTTCTTTTATCAATATCAATCAAATTTAATTGATTCATTTTAAGCAATTTAAGATATTTCCTGATTGATACTTCAATATTAATTTAAACAATATACAATGAAAAAAAATCTACTGCCAACAGCACTTCTGATTTCGATGTCTGCCGCCGCGCAGATAGGAATCCATACAAAAGAACCCCTCGGAGCTCTGCATATAGACGGAGCAAAAGATAATGTAACTCCTGTCACCCAACAGCAGATCAGTAATGATCTTATTGTTACCCAATCAGGTTTTATAGGAGCAGGGACAGATCTTCCTTTAGTGAAACTGGATATGAGATCAGCAGGTACGCAGAATGCTTTAGGGCTTGGTTCCACAACAATGACAGCCAATGCCGCAGGAGCAGGTGCCGTAAGATATGAACCCACATCCTCAAAGATCCAGGTTTCTGATGGCAATACCTGGGAAACCGCAATTATTCTTCCTGCTAAAGCAGTAGTTGTAGCAAGGATGACCAATACATTTTCTGTTGCCTATAATACGGATGTAAATGTTACCGGATGGACTGAAGTAAGGGATCTGACGAACAGCTTCGAACCGGGCACTGGGATTTTTACCGCACCCAGGGCCGGCGTATATACTTTTCTGATGACTTATAATTTCGTTTCAGGACCGGTAGCCAATTCTTCTGAAGTAACCAGCCAGTTTTTCAGCCCCAGCAGCACATCCATCCTGGCACGGTCTTTCAAAACATTTGCCAGAGCCAATGAAGATGCCCAGATCGGAGGTTCTGCCGCCATTACTGTAAACCTGACAGCCGGCCAGACCGTACGTCCTCAACTGCGGCAGAATATCACAACCTCTTCAAGGGCCTTAAGGGTAAATTCAGACCTTATGCATCCCGATGCGGGTTTTAACAATCTCACCATTATAGAACATTAAAGAAATAATAAAAATGAAAATTAACCTGATATACAGTATGCTCTTCCTTACCTTATTCTTTTCCGGGCATGCACAAACCGGTATCTTTACCAAAGATCCCTTACAGTCTTTTCATATAGATGCAGGGAAAGACAACACAGGAATATCACCCACAGCACCACAGATACTGAATGATATAGTCGTGACTTCCGAAGGCCGGGTAGGGGTAGGAGTTACAGATCCTAAAACCAGAGTAGACCTGCGTTCTGCTGACCAGAAAGGCATCATTGGACTGGGAACCAGCTCTCAGACTGCCACTGATGCTAAGGCCGGTGCTATACGGTACAGTACCGGAAATATCATTCAGTATTCTGATGGTGTAGCCTGGCACAATCTTCCGATGGTACTTCCTCCAAAAGCATTGGTCCTGGCCAATAAAGGTACTGCACGAACTTTCGGAAATAACACCGTTACAACCGTAGACGGATGGTCTGTAATAACAGATTCACAGTCTAATTTTAACGCGGGTTCCGGGACTTTTACAGCCCCCAGGGCAGGTTTTTACATCGTTTCGTTTAATATCAGCCTGGCGGATGCCAATATTGCCCAGAACTCCCGAATAGAAACAATTATTGAGAGCAGTACTTCCACCGGCAATATTCAGGTTTACAGGAGTGTAAATTCTTATCCGGCATGGGATATCAATACCGTGAGCAATATTGTAGGCGGTAACTGTATTGCCATTTTCAATTTATCAGCCGGAAATACCATTCAGTTTAAAGTCTATCATAATTTCGGAGGTACAAGAAATATTGATACAGGTAACGGAGGAACCAATAACAGCATTAGTATTTATGAATTATAAAAAACTGAACACATGAAACTGAACAAAAATATACTATTCTTAAGCCTGGGAATTTTTCCGGCTGTCCTTCAGTCCCAGATTGGCATTGGTATTTCTAATCCCAGTCAGGATAATGCAGTGGAAATAAATACTGCTGAAAAATTCATCATTGATAAAACAGGGAAAATAGGAGCCGGAGTAGCCCTTCCTAAAACAGCTGTCGATCTGAGAAACGGAACCAACGGAGCTATGGCAGTAGGAATGACCGACCAGACGGCTACCGGGGCAGGAGCAGGAGCGATCCGGTATAATCCAAGTCCGGCTATCGGTGTTCGGGGATATATAGAATATTCTGACGGAAATTCCTGGATCCCCATTCTTCCTTATGGAAAACCCAGAATTGTGGTAATGGCAGAAAAAACAGACAACAACTGTACTGTTTTTGAAGCGGGATTATGGCCTGTCGGAGATTATACAGACGGAATTCCCGGTAGATCCTCTACCTATCTTACTTCATGGACAGAGAAGCTGGATTCGGATTCCGGACAGCCCAGAACCAATTTTAATCCCGTAACAGGAGAGTTTATAGCTCCCAGGGCAGGTGTTTATTTTGCCACATTTACGTTTGCGCTTGCCCCAAGCCAGATCAATACCAGTTTCGGACAAAACCAGACGGAAGCGATCTGGGAGGTAAGGGATTCTTCCAATGTGGTAACACAAAGAGTTAAAACCAATAACGGTTACCCTCAGGATACCGGAAATCCACCGAATGCCGTAATTGCCGGCTCTGCCTGTACGGTAAGTGTTTATCTGAATGCAGGAGATAAACTCAGGCCTTTTGTCTGGATTAACGTGGCTTGGGATCCGGATAAGCGGGCTCTGCTTAATACAGGCGGATATAATGTTTTAACGATTGTTGAACAATAGATTCAACAGCTTATCCCTATAAACACAAATGCCTTTATATAGCCGGGACAGGATAATTGTCCCGGCCCTCTTTGAGGGGGGAAAACAGTTTTATGATTGCGCTTTATCTGTGTTTCTGAGTGAATAAATCAGTACACCTGCCGCCAATAAACCCGCGATACCTGTCCATACAGTTTTCATAGTTTTGGAAGGCTCCGGAAGCAGGGTTTTCCCATGAATACCCATATTTCCATGTGAAGCGTCCAGTACATTTCCTGATGTATTTTCATCTTTACCGGCTTTTTTCATCACCAGCCTCATCGCCGCAGAGGAAAGGTAGCGGACGGTTCCCGGAAACATTTCGTATATATTTTTGAAAACAGATCCGAACCAGTCGGGATATACGGCATTTTCAGGATTTTTAGCTGTTTTTACTATTTCAGCGGCAAGTTTCTTCGGATCAAAAGCGGGCGGGGGGGTACTTAGTTTTATTCCTGAATAATTGGCTGCATGCTCTATTCCTGAAGACTTCTGAAATCCCGGATACAATGCACAGATATGGATATCCGGAAAATCCGACACTTCTCCCTGCAAAGTTTCTGTCATTCCGCGTATTCCGTACTTGGAAGCGGTATAAGCTGTTCCGTAAGGCGCCGGCATCCATCCGCCAATGGAAATATTATTAATAAGTATTCCTTTTTTCTGCTTCTTGAAAACAGGTAATACTGCATGTGCCGAATACATATACCCTAAAAGATTGGTCCTGATAATCTGATCCGCTACTTCCACAGGTATTTCCTCGAACTTTCCGAAAGCCAGAACTCCGGCATTGTTTACCCAGCAGTCGATACGCCCCTTAAAATCAAAAGCTTTTTCTGCAATCCCGGATACCTCTTCAGGCACTGAAATATCAGCCGGAACAGTCAATACTTCAGCTCCTGCCTGTCTGCATATCTCAGCTGTTTCATTCAATGCATCACTGTTGCGTGCTGTCAGGACAAGATCTGCCCCTTCGGCAGCAAAGGCCTCAGCAGTAGCTTTTCCGATACCACTGGAGGCTCCCGTGATGACTACTGTTTTTCCAAAGAAATAAGGTTTTCTGCTATTTTTCATGATTCTATATTTTAAATGATGTGTATTAATAAATTTCCCATTCTGTCATTACCCGTTTTCTGTATTCCGTTTGGGAAGAAGAATAAGTCTTATGGAAGGATTATTGGTAATAAAAAGCCTGAACCAGTCCAGGGCAAGCTGCAGCTTGCTTCTGAAACCTACAAGTGGAATAATATGAATAAACAACCAGGTAAGCCATGCCGTAAATCCTTTAAAGGAAAGTTTCGGAAGGTCTACTACTGCATTAAACTTAGAAATAATAGCCATACTTCCTTTATCATTATAATGAAACGGGATAAGAACCTTTTCATCTTCAATACGCCTGAAATTGGCAGCAAGATTTTTTCCCTGCTGTATAGCCACCTGGGCAAGCTGCGGATGTCCTTTTGGGTATTCTTCTTCTGTCTGCATCAGGCAGATATCACCTACGGCATAAATATTTTCAGTTTCCCGGACCTTATTATAAGCATCCACCAGAATACGTCTTCCTTTACCGATACTTTCTTCCGGAATACCGGGAACTTCTCTGCCTATAACACCTGAAGTCCAGATCAGGGTTTCTGTTTCAATGGTATTGCCGTCGCTTAAAATTACCCGGCAGTCCCGGTAATCTTTTACAGAAACATTCAAAAGGATCTTAACTCCCAGTTTGTCCAGCTTTTCATAAGCTGTTTTCTGAGCCATTTCGCTCATAGGAGAAAGGAGGGTGGGCAATGCATCAATCAGATAGATGCTTGAGAGTATCAGCTTGATCTCCGGGTATTCTTTCTGCGCAATATACCGCCCCATTTCAGCAAGCATTCCTGCCAGTTCCACTCCGGTGGGGCCGCCGCCGGCAATAACGATATTCTGAAGCTTTTCGGCCTGGGTAATGTCTTTATTACGGGCTGCTTCCTCCAGCGTAAACAGGATGTGGTTCCTCAGATAAAGGGCCTCTTCTATATTTTTCATCGGCAGGGCGCATTTCCGGACATTTTCCATTCCAAAGAAATTGGATTCTGTTCCCAAAGCCAGTACCAGATAATCATAATGCAGTTCACCAGTATCTGTTTCAACAGTTTTTCTTTCGGGAATAATCTTCTGAAGACGGCCCATATGGAAACTGACATTCTTATTGCCGGAAAAAAGTTTGCGGAAAGGATAGCTTATATTTGAGGCTTCAATAAATGCTGTTGCTACCTGATAGATCAGAGGGGGAAAAAAATGATAATTGTTTTGATCAACCAGAGTAATTCTGAACCGGCTGTCGTTCCTGAGTGATTTGATAAGATTGATACCGGCAAATCCTCCTCCTACGATTAGAATGTGCTTTTTCATATTAAAAGTATTGATGTGGTGTATCTCTTTTCATTCAAGAACAGGACCAACCATGCTGTAAAACAAATATTTAACATAAAATAACGTACAGTCCGGAATAAAAACTTATGATTTCAGGTGGGAAGTATGATCAGCAACAGTTATTTGATTTTCAGGATTTTTAATTTTCATTTTTTTAACCTTTATCCGGACAAATAATTGTTAAACCTTACATCTTCAAAAAAATGTCTGCACGATGTTTGCTTCAGTTTTAACTGCCATCACTTAAAAATATACATATGAAATCTGACATTTTAACAGAGAAACACCGTTTGGGAATTGGTGGAGTTGCAATAGGAACCGCCTTTGAAAATATAACGGACGAAGAATCTTATGAAATCCTGAGAACTGCCTGGGATCTGGGAATCCGGTATTATGACACATCACCGTGGTATGGTCTTACGAAAAGTGAAAGGAGGTTCGGACAGTTTTTAAAAGATAAAAACAGGGAGGATTTTGTGTTTTCTACCAAAGTCGGAAGGCTGTTTACTGAAGTTCCGGAATCTGAGGTTCCGCCCACCATGTGGAAAAAACCGCTGAATTATGATTTCAGACATGACTATACGGCCGATGCCGTTAAAAGATCTATTGCAGACAGTCTGCAGAGGACGGGTTTACATCATATTGATATTGTATATGTTCACGATCTTTCGGAAGACCAGGTAGGAGACCGGTATCCTTATTTTTTGAAACAGGCTGAAAAAGGAGCTTTCAGAGCGCTTTCCGAGCTAAGGGACCAGGGTGTGATCAAAGCCTGGGGAATGGGAGTAAACAAAATTGAACCGATACTGGACTGCATTGAAATCTCAGATCCTGATATCTGCCTGTCTGCTACCCAATATTCATTACTGGAGCATGAAGATGCTGTGGACCGGTTACTGCCTGCAGTTAAAAAAGCAGGAGTTAAGCTGGTTTCCGGAGCCGGATACAATTCCGGGTATATGGCAGGGAGAGAACGTTATAATTACAAGGATGTAATTCCGAAAGGTATGGCTGAAAAACGTGCCAGAATAGCAGAAATTGCAAAAAGGTACCATACGGATATTGTGTATGCCGCATTGCATTTTGTACTTGCTTCAGATGAGTTTGCTTCTATTATTCCCGGAGCAGGCCGGCCCGAGCAGGTGAGGGATAATATAAAAGGGCTTAATAATATCATCCCATCAGAATTCTGGAATGAGCTGAAAGCGGAGGGATTGATTTATGAAAAAGCACAGGTCCCGGATTAAAAGGCTCTGTATGACCCATAGAAAGGATGTAAGAAAATTTACTGCCACAGCTGTTTTCCTGATCAGAAAGTCTGCCGGTCAGCATTTCAAAGGAAAATAAACTGAAATAATCTGCGGTTATACCACCTTTGCCTTTCTTATTATTTTTGCAAGAAGGGCAGGGAAAAACCTTTTCAGATAAGCACCGGCCACTTCACGTCCTCCTATGGATTTCTGGTTTTTCTTTTGCCGGATGGCGGTAAGCATCTTTTTTGCGAATACTTCCGCGGGCATTCCTTTCATTGTGGCATCATCCATTGTTCCCTGGAGAGAGCCGTCACCTGTTACCGCGTTCACAGATATAGCGGTCTGAACAAATCCCGGACAGATCATGGTAACCAGGATCTTTTTTTCATACAGCTCTGCTCTGAATGAATCGAAAAAGCCATGGAGGGCATGTTTGGCGGCAGCATAACCACTTCTCATCGGAGCGCCGAAAATTCCCATCAGACTGGATACTACAACAATATGTCCGCCACCATTTGTGATCATATAAGGAGTCACTGCTTTGGTAAGTGCAACGGTCCCGAGAAAATTAATATCCATCAGCCGTTTATCTACCTGAATATCGGTATCCATCGCCAGAGAACGTTGTGATAAACCCGCATTGTTGATGAGTATATCAATTCTTCCAAATTTCTCTAACGCTTCCGAAGCTTTATCATTCATATTCTGATAACCGGCAAGATCCAGGGGAACTACGGTAAAACGGTCAGTAGAAAGTCCTGCTTTTTCAGCAACAGCGTATAGCTGATCCTCATGTCTGGATGAAAGGATGATGGTTGCTGTGCTTTTCACTGCGAGTTCTTTCACTAACGCTTCCCCGATTCCTGAAGAGGCTCCTGTAATCCAGATTACTTTATCATTAAAATACGTGTTCATTCTGCTATTTTATGTAGTGGAATTATCTGCTTTAAGTTCTGCTATATATTTTCCAGCTTTCATTCCGGAGAAAATACAGCCTCCGAGAAAGGTTCCTTCCAGGGCACGGTAGCCATGCATACCGCCACCGCCAAATCCTGCTGCTTCACCCGCAGCGTACAATCCTTCAATGATGCTTTCATCTTCCTTCAGAACCTGTCCGTTCAGATTGGTCTTGATTCCTCCCAGTGTTTTCCGGGTAAGTATATTCAGCCGAACGGCAATCAGAGGTCCGTTTTCCGGATCAAGGATCTTATGAGGGGCAGCTACACGTCCCAGTTTATCTCCCAGATATTTCCGGGTGCTGCGTATATAATTTACCTGAGTATCTTTTGAAAACTGATTGTCCAGTTCCCGGTCTCGGGCTTCTATCTGTAATTTTATTTTTTCATAATCCAGAAGATGGTCCCCGGAAAGTCCGTTCATTCTTTTGATAAGGTCTTCAAGCTGATCAGACACTATAAAATCTTTTCCGTGTTCTTTAAAAGCTTCAACAGGCCCCGGTGCTTTTTTACCGAATATTCTTTTCAGAAACAAAGCATAATCTTTGTTGGTGATATCCGGGTTCTGCTCAGAGCCGGAAAGGGCAAATTCTTTTTTTATGATCTTCTGGGTGAGGATAAACCAGGAGTAGGAAAATCCTGTATCCTGAATATATTTTAAGGTACCCAAAGTATCAAATCCGGGAAACAATGGAGCAGGAAGACGGTTTCCTTTTGCATCAAACCATAGGGAAGAAGGTCCGGGAAGTATCCGGATACCATGTTCAGGCCATATGGGATCCCAGTTCTGAAGTCCTTCCGTATAATGCCACATTCTGTCTCGGTTGATGATGTGCGCTCCGGCATTTTCTGCAATACCGATCATTTTTCCGTCTACATAGGCAGGAACTCCGCATACCATATTTTCCGGGGCTTTTCCCAGCCGTTCCGGCCAGTTTTGTCTCACCAATTCGTGATTGGCACCAATACCTCCTGATGCAATAATGATATGGGATGCAGTATATTCAAACTGTGAAATTACGTTTCTGTTGGTTTCCGCACCTCTTACTTTATCGTCGCTTTCCAGGATATCACCTTTTAAACCTCTGATTTTTCCATTTTCAAGAAGTAATTCAGTAACTCTGTGCCTGAATTTCATACGGAGCAGTCCTTTTGTTTGAGCTTCATAAGCTTTTTCCACAAAAGGTTTTACCACTCCGGTACCCGTTCCCCAACTTACATGAAAACGGGGAACTGAGTTTCCGTGGCCGTTTGCAGAGCCGTCTCCACGTTCAGCCCAACCTACCATAAACATCAGCCTGATGCCGAGTTTAGAAATGTATTGATACTTTTCATGAGCTGCAAATTTAAGATAAGCTTCCGCCCATTTGCGGGGCCAGTAATCTTCCTGGCGGTCAAATCCGGCTGTTCCCATCCAGTCCTGAAGAGCCAGTTCATAAGAATCGCGGATTCCCATTCTGCGCTGTTGGGGCGAATTGATCAGAAATAATCCGCCAAAAGACCAGAATGCCTGTCCGCCAATGTTCTGTTCGGTTTCCTGATCAATTAAAAGTACTTTCTTTCCGGCGTTGGTAATCTCCATCGCAGCAGTAAGCCCTGCCAGTCCGGATCCGATGATGATAGCATCAGGCTGGAATATTGTTTCCATTCGTTAAAAGGATTTCCTGTTGATTAATACTGTACATAAATGTATAAAATATTTACACTTGAATATATATAAACCGGAAATTATTCCGTCAGGCATTCCTTTTATTAAAGCAGCTTAAACTTTTTTATCATAATCACAAAAGACATAAAAGTTTGAGGAGCTTTATTGAAGGCTGATCATCATTCTGAAAAGAGAACATCACAGAAAAGTTTAAACAATTTCATTTTCAAATACATCGGAGGTTGAATTAGATGATTTTTAATTTCTGAAAATCTCATTATATATAAATTTCCCGTTTATATAATTCTAAAGACTTATACGGGACATCCAATCAATAAAACATAGTATCTTTGTTAAAAATAGAAAATATGAGATATGTATTGATCATGATGTGCTTTATCTGTTCGGTTTTCAGTCAGGTTTCTGCACAGCAGAAGCAGGATCCGTGGAATGAAAGCCAGCTGATGGATCCCGCATTACTGGCTTCCAGAATCACTCAGCACAAAACAAAAGATCTGGTGATCATTTCAGTAGGACCGGAGGCCATCATTAAAGGCTCCATAGATATAGGCCCTACCCATGAACCGGAAAATCTGGAAAAATTAAAAAATTACCTTAAAAAGGTTCCAAAAGGTAAGCAAGTAGTGATCTACTGCGGATGCTGCCCTTTTGTAAAATGTCCTAATATCCGCCCGGCATTTCAGCTTTTACAGGAAATGGGCTTTAAAAACGCAAAACTTCTCAATCTTCCGAAAAATATCAAAACGGACTGGCTGGACAAAGATTATCCTACAAATGATTAATATGAAAGTTCTTTTTAGCTTATTATTTTTAAGTGTTTTTACCGGATATATTACTGCACAGAAAAATATTGAAACCGGAAAGAAAGCTCCGGAAATTACACTCGCCAAACCTGACGGGAGTTCTTTTTCACTTTCATCATTGAAAAACAGACTTGTCCTGATTGATTTCTGGGCCACCTGGTGCGCTCCCTGTATGGATGAGCAGCCGGAACTCAAAACCCTGTACGAAACGTTTTCCGAACAGGTGAAAGATAAGAAATTCGAGATTCTGGGTGTTTCTCTGGACCGGAATAAAGAGAGCTGGGAAAAAGCAATTACCCGTTTCAATATCAATTGGGTACAGGTAAGCGATCTTAAATTCTGGAAAAGTCCGGTCGCGAAATCGTATGAGGTTGATGAACTTCCTTTTAATGTTATTATAGACGGACAGGGAACAATTATCGCAAAAAATCTTCACGGAAAAGAACTGGAAGAATTTATCTCCGGGTATTTTAGCAAAAACCAATAAAAAAGAGCAGTGGAGATACTGCTCTTTTTATTTTAATTCTGAAATATTTCTTTCATCATATTTTTACCTGCCCAGCCGGGTCATAAAGGCTTTCTGCCGGAGATAATATTATACAGGATCACAATAATTGCAATAACCAGTAAGACATGTACGAGATAACCCGTACTTATTCCCGGAACAATATTCAGCATTCCCAGAAGCCAAACAACAATACAGATAACAGCTACTAACCATAATAAATTTCTCATGACTGTAAATTTTAAAGTTATTTGTTATGAATAGTACATATTTTATGCCTTTATTGAAAATGATGCTTAAAAAAATTGAAATCAGGGTTTAATCCGACTTTCTTTTTAAGAGAATATTTACAGGTGTTTCCTACTGAATTTTATTCGGTTTACTTACGTATTTGTTGTTTTTCACAAAAAAGCGCCAGGGCAAAAGGGCATCCTCCTGAGCGTAGGCAACACCAATACGGGGTCCGGCTGCAATTTCAACGGGACTATACTGAATTCCGTGGTCTTCAATCCATATTTCGTCTCCCGTGAGGTCTCTTTTATTAAAAGACCGATCAATTCCCAGAGCTTTAGCAGCAGAACCCGGACCTGAGGAAATAGCAGCTCTGGAAGCGGGCATATTTCTTCTGGATTCCATAATCTCTTTACCGGTAAAAGGTTCAACGGCCCTGATCAGAACCGCATGGGGATCGTTTTCTACCGAGGTTACCACATTGAAAAGATGGTGAATTCCGTAGCATAAATAAACATAGGAAATTCCTCCGGGACCGTACAGGGCTTCTGTACGGTGAGTACGCCTGCCACCATAAGCATGGGATGCCTTATCCTTTACTCCGGCATAGGCTTCCGTTTCTACGATAATTCCGGCCGTTATTTCGCCGTTGACCGCTGTATAAAGAACTTTTCCCAAAAGATCCCGGGCCAGGAAAAGAACATCTTCACTGGAATAGTAGGAGAGTGATAGTTTCAAAATTAATGATTTTAGTAGTTTTTGCTTCAATGGTGCAATCCTGTGAAAAGCTGAAAAACGGGAATAAGGAAAAAGATACCACAAAAATTCACTTTTCATTAAACAGTGACTAATTTGGCATACCCATTGTTATTTTTATTTCAACATCATTTCACACCACTATAAAAATATAGGTTTTGACATTTTTATTCCCGGAGCGATCCGGGGATTTTTTTTATCTTTTTACCGAATCAATCCTGATGTTCAGCCCTGTAATTTTCAATTTCTTCAGCTGTTTTAATCAATCCGTTCCCTAAAAGCCTGTATCCGTCCTCAGTGATCAGAAAATCATCTTCAATACGGATCCCTCCGAAATTCCTGTATTCATTCACTTTGTCGTATCTTATAAAGTCTGCATTTTTGTTTTCAGACTGCCATATATCAATCAGTTCCGGGATCATATAAATGCCGGGTTCTACCGTCAATACAAATCCTGATTCTAAAGCCTTTCCCAGACGTAAAGATTTTAGCCCGAATGTTTTGGTATCCTTTGGCTCTTCGTCAGTATAGCCGATATACTGTTCCCCGAGATCTTCCATATCATGCACGTCAAGTCCCATCATATGTCCCAATCCGCATTGGAAAAACAGGGTATGTGCGTGGTTTTTCACGGCTTCTTCCGGACTGCCTTTCATCAGCCCGAGATCAATAAGTCCTTCTACCAGGTATTGGGAAGCTTTCAGGTGTATATCTTTGAATCTGATTCCCGGTTTCAGCATGCTTTGGGCATTATTGAATGCATTCAGAACCACTTCGTACATTTCCTTTTGTTTCGTCGAAAATGTCTTACTGACAGGGAATGTTCTGGTAAGATCTCCCGCATATCCCATTGCTGTTTCCGCTCCGGAATCATTAAGGAAAAGATCTCCTTCTTTCAGCGTATTGAGACGGTAATGATTGTGAAGTATCCCTCCGTTTATAGTGACAATGGGAGGATAGGACATCTGGCATTCCTTATTCGCCGCCAGATACTGAATAGCATTGGCAATTTCATATTCTTTAACGCCTGGTTTTGCCATACGCATCGCCAACAGGTGCATTTCATTGGAGACATTCACAGCCTGTTCTATCTGTACTATTTCCTGAGGTTCTTTGATGGAGCGCTGTTTGACAATCGCTCTGATCATCTCTTCCGAAGGCTGTAATTCTGCTATTTTAGTCCCGAGAAGATCAGCCAGCAAAATCTTGTTGGAAGGCTGGTAAGGAGGAAGATAATGTACTTTTCTGCCGGAAGCCTGTGCTTTCAGAAGATACTGAGAAAGTTCTGCGTAAGGTAATGTATCCTGTACACCGGATTTCAGACTTTTCTCTTCCAGGGTTTCCTGTCTTCCCATCCATACAATATCATCAATACTTAATTCATCTCCGAAAACGATTGTCTTATTTTCATCAATATCAATTATGGCTGCAATTTTAGGTTCCCGGATCCCGAAATAATATAAGAAAGTACTGTCCTGACGGAAATAATAGGGATTATGTTCAAAATTCACAGGGTTTTCTATATTGCCCGGAAATAATAAAACTCCGCCGGATATATTATTCTGTAATACTGTTCTTCTGTTCTGATAAGTCTGTGCTGAAAACATAGAGGTTGGATACTTTTTATTTTAGACGTTTAAAGTTACGGTTTTGTGGGATTGAAAACTCTTTTATAGGATAAAATAAAATCCAGTATAAAGTTTATTAGTTCTCGATTTATTGATGTACCTTTATATGTTCAACCATTATATGCCCAAAATTCTTATGCATTATAAAAATGAAACCCTCATCATCCGTGAATTTGATCCTGGGGAATTTGCTTTGTTCAGCGCACTTTTTGAAAATGAAAATGTGACCCGTTATCTTCCCTACAAAACCTCAGAAGAGTATAAAGAGATGTTTGATAAAGCATTATCAGATTACCGGGAGAGCCCTTTCAGCAGATGGGGTATATTTCATGCACAAAGCAGTGATTTTATCGGAATGTGCCTGGCCAGAACTTTTTTCCATAATCCGGATCAGATAGAAATAGGGTATACCCTGGGAGAAAATTTTTGGGGAAAAGGTATCGGAACCGAAGTCTGTAAAGCTCTTGTCAGCTACTGTCATACTTTGAACAAAGAAAAAGAGATTGTTGCAGTCACGGATCTGGAAAATACCGGATCACAGAAAGTACTTCTTAAATGCGGATTCAGAAGAATAGAAAACCTGATCCGTGAAGATGAAGAACTGGCTTATTTTCTGTTGCGGAATAATTAAATCTTACAGATTCAGAATAGATGAGAAGTGCTGCGCCATACTTTCCTTTATCTGAATAATCACCAATTCAGATCCTGTATTTCATTTATCAGATAATTTGTTATAACTTGCAGCAATTATGATGTCCAAAAGGTGCAAATACGCGTTAAAAGCAATGGTCAGACTGGCAAGAAATTACAGTCAGGGCTTTCTGCCCACCTCAGTTATTGCGCAGGATGAGAACATCCCGAAAAAGTTTTTAGAACAGATCCTTCTGGAACTTAAAAGAGCCAAACTGGTCAACAGCAAGCAGGGCAAGGTAGGAGGGTATTATTTACTGAAATCCCCCGATGAAGTTTCATTAGCCGACATTTACCGCATTTTTGACGGTCCAATTGCTCTTACACCCTGCGTTTCTTTAAATTTCTATGAAGCATGTGATGATTGTACAGATGAAGCGGTCTGCTACCTCAGAAAAGAACTGATGATCGTTCGTGAGAAAACAAGAAAAAGCATGATGGAGGCCACTCTGACCAAGTTCATCAGTAAGGATTAATTTTTTTTATTTAAATTCTACTATTTTGATAGGATTTATAGTATTTTATATATCTTTGCAAGACTTAATTTCAAAGGAATATGGAAAACAATCTGAAACATGAATTTGAAAAGCTTGTGGCAGAGGCTTCTGAAAGTACTTTTCAGGATAATGGATTACAGATACTGGTCAACAGATTTCCGGGGCGGGTTATCTTTTCCACCAGTTTCAGCTATGAAGACCAGGTGATCACTCATCTGATCAAAGATCTGGATATCGATATTTTCACCTTAGACACAGGGCGTCTTTTCGAGGAAACCTATGAGACGTGGACCAATACCAAAGCTTTTTTTAAAAAGAATATTAAAGCCTATTATCCTGATACCGGAGAATTAAAAAAATTTGTAACAGAAAACGGACCGGATTCATTCTATCAGTCCGTAGAGCAAAGGAAAGCATGCTGTACCATCCGTAAGGTACACCCTTTGAAAAAAGCACTGGAAGGATACCGGGTATGGATCACAGGACTGAGAGCCGAACATTCGGCGAACCGGCAAAATATGCCCGAACTGGAGTGGGATCCTGATAACAGGATCATTAAGTTTCACCCTATTCTTCACTGGACTTCAGAACAGGTGGCAGATTACGTACAGGACCATCACTTACCTTACAACCGGCTTCATAAAAAAGGCTTTGTCAGCATAGGATGTGCCCCCTGTACCAGAGCGGTTAAAGAAGGGGAAGACTTCAGAGCAGGACGCTGGTGGTGGGAAGATGCCGGTAAAAAAGAATGCGGTCTGCATATTCATCAATAAAAAAGAGAAAAATGTCAATACACCAATTAAATTATTTAGATCAGCTGGAGGCCGAATCTATTTACATATTAAGAGAAGTTGCGGCACAGTTTGAACGACCGGCTTTATTATTCAGCGGCGGAAAAGACAGTATTGTTCTGGCTCACCTGGCAAGAAAAGCATTCTTCCACGGAAAGATCCCCTTTAAATTTGTTCATGTAGATACCGGGCACAACTTTCCGGAGGTACTGGAATTCCGGGACCAGCTGGTAAATCAGCTGAATGTGGAGCTGGTTGCAAGAAATGTGGAAGATACCATCAAAAGCAGAAAGCTTACTGAAGCCAGAGGAAAATTCCCAAGCAGGAACTGGCTGCAGACCTATACTTTACTGGATACCATTGAAGAGTTTGAATTTGATGCCTGTATCGGAGGAGCAAGAAGAGATGAAGAAAAAGCGCGTGCCAAAGAAAGGATATTCTCTGTCCGCGACGAATTCGGACAGTGGGACCCTAAACTTCAACGTCCCGAACTGTGGAATATTTTCAACGGAAAAATCCACAAAGGAGAAAATGTACGGGTATTCCCGATCAGCAACTGGACAGAACTTGATATCTGGAACTATATCCGGAGAGAAAAGATAGCGCTGCCATCCATTTATTTTTCGCATGAAAGAGAAGTGGTAGACTTTAACGGGCAATGGCTTGCGAATTCCGAACATGTATTTTTAGAACCTGACGATATTGTCACAACCAGGAAGATACGGTACAGAACCGTAGGCGACATGACCTGTACTGCCGCAGTAGAATCCCGGGCCGAAACCATTGATGCCGTCATCGAAGAAATCGTGGCCACCAGAATTTCAGAACGTGGAGAAACCCGTATTGACGACAGGGTAACGGAAGCTGCGATGGAAGACAGAAAAAAAGGAGGTTATTTTTAGATAAACGATCAGCAATGGATAATAAGTAATAAACGGACAGTTTACTTATTCTTACGGAGAGCCTGTGAAAATTATTATATCCTTACTTTTTTTACAGAAAGCTTTCATTTTTAAGGGTAAGGATACTGGAATACAATTTAAAATTACCCATTACCCATTACTCATTACCCATTACTTATAAACAAAACCCGATGGATATATTAAGATTTATAACAGCAGGAAGCGTAGATGACGGTAAAAGTACCCTTATCGGAAGACTGCTTTACGATAGCAAAAGCATTTTACAGGATCAGCTGGAAGTGCTTGAAAAACATTCTAAAAACAAAAATGAAGATGGTGTAGACCTGGCTCTTTTAACCGACGGGCTGAGGGCAGAAAGAGAACAGGGGATCACTATTGATGTAGCCTACCGTTATTTTTCAACACCCAAAAGGAAATTTATTATTGCCGATGCTCCGGGCCATGTACAGTATACCCGGAATATGATCACCGGGGCATCCAATTCCGATCTGATGGTTATTCTGATTGATGCCAGAAAAGGAGTGATAGAGCAGACCAGAAGGCATTCCATCATTGCCTCACTTTTACAGTTAAAGAAAGTAGCGGTCACCATCAATAAAATGGATATGGTGGATTATTCTGAAGATGTTTTTGAATCCATTAAATCAGACTATTCCAAAATTGCAGAAAACCTGGGACTGAATGACGTTACTTATTTTCCGATCTCTGCACTGAAAGGAGATAATATTGTCACCACTTCATCCAGGACAGACTGGTACAAAGGAACTTCCCTTCTGGAATATCTGGAACAGGTAACGCTGAATGAAGAAAAAAATAAAGGAAACCGTTTTCAGGTTCAGTATGTGATCCGTCCTCAGACCGAGGAACTTCATGATTACAGGGGCTATGCAGGACAAATACTGAGCGGACAGTTCAAAAAAGGAGACCGGATTCATATTCTTCCGGCAGGTTTAACGAGCCTGATCTCTAAAATTGAGGTTAATGGAGCAGAAAAAGAAGAAGTCTTTGAAGGCCAGCCGGCAGTGATCCATATTGCGCATGATCTGGATATCAGCAGAGGAGACGTTTTTACCGCTGAAGAAGAGCTTCCTTACGTAGAAAAAGATCTGAAAGTTCTGTTATGCTGGCTCGATCAGAAACCTCTGCAGCCCGGTAATAAATATATCCTTCAGCAAAACAGCAGACAGGTTAAAACCATTGTTAAAGATATTGAATATAAGATCAATGTGAATACGCTGAACCGGGAACAGATTGAGAACGAAATAAAACTCAATGAAATTGTAAAAGTTACACTCCGTACGGCACAGCCTTTGGTTTATGATAGCTTTAGCAATAATAAAACCACAGGAGCAGCCATTCTGGTGGATGAAACTTCCAACTCAACGGTTGCCGCCTGTATAATTCAGTAGAAAAAATGGCCATTTCCAATCATTTAATTGAAAGAATTCATCAGACCAAACAGAATAATCCCAATGGATTCTTTGATAAAATAAAAACTAAAAAATGGGTTAAGGATTTGTATGAAACCCTTTTCCTTCCGCAGAATGACAATACGGAAGATCTGTTGAGAAAAAACTTTGATGCCCTGCATAAAACACTTTTTGACCTGATCAGTACGGTAACGGAAAATAAAGGAAAAGCAGAAGATCATGCCGACCGGTTCTTTGGAGCTTTACCCGAACTGTATGAGCAGCTGGTTCTGGATGCAGAATCTATTTTAGAGTTTGACCCTGCTGCGGATTCTCTGGAGGAAGTTTATCTGGCATATCCCGGATTTTTCGCCACCTATGTATACCGCATTTCGCACCAGCTTTGGATACAGGAAGTCAAGATATTACCCCGTGTCATTTCAGAATATGCACACAGTAAAACGGGAATTGACATCCATCCGGGTGCAGTAATAGGAAAATCTTTCTTTATAGATCACGGAACCGGAATTGTTATCGGTGAAACAACCGTGATAGGAAACCATGTCAAAATGTATCAGGGCGTAACTCTCGGAGCTTTGAATGTTTCCAAAGAAAAAGCCAACCAGAAAAGACATCCCAATATTGAAGATGATGTCATTATTTATTCCGGAGCCACTATTCTGGGCGGAAATACAACCATAGGAAGAGAAAGCATCATTGGAGGAAACGTCTGGGTTACCCAGGATGTCCCTGCCCATTCTCTGGTTTACCATAAAAGTGAAATCAAAATAAAGGACAACAGTTCATTACCTGAATCGTTAACCTTTGTGATATAAAAAACAAAAAAATTACATTGATATGAAATTTCAGAACGTACTAGAAACGATCGGAAATACCCCCGTCGTAAAGATCAACCACCTTTTCAATACAGATTATGAAATATGGATCAAGCTGGAAAAAAGCAACCCCGGCGGAAGCATTAAAGACAGAATTGCCCTGGCCATGATTGAAGATGCTGAAGCCAAAGGTTTATTACATAAGGACAGCACCATTATAGAACCTACAAGCGGAAATACAGGAATCGGACTGGCTCTGGCAGCTGCTGTGAAAGGCTATAAACTTATACTTGTAATGCCTGAAAGCATGAGTATTGAACGCCGTAAGATCATGGAAGCCTATGGAGCTGAATTTGTGCTGACCCCCAGGGAGAAAGGAATGAAAGGAGCCATTGAAAAAGCCAATGAACTGGCAGAAGAAACTCCAAACTCATGGATTCCGAGACAGTTTGACAATCCGGCCAACGTAAAAATCCATACCGAAACCACTGCTCAGGAAATTTTAAAAGATTTCCCGGACGGACTGGATTACATCATTACCGGAGTAGGAACAGGAGGACATATTACCGGGATTGCCAAAACCGTAAAAGAAAAATATCCCAACGTTAAAGTCATTGCCGTGGAACCGGAATTATCCCCGGTATTAAGCGGAGGAAGCCCTGCACCCCATCCATTACAGGGGCTGGGAGCCGGATTTGTACCTTCCATTCTTGATATTAGTCTTCTGGATGGTGTTATCACGGTAGGGAAAGACGAAGCTTATGAATATACAATCAATGCAGCGAAAAAAGAAGGGCTTTTTGTTGGCGTTTCAACAGGAGCCGCTCTTGCAGCCATTGCAAAACATCTTCCGGAAATACAAACTAACGCAAAAATCCTTACCATCAACTATGATACCGGAGAAAGGTATCTGTCAGTAGAAGGTCTCTTCTAAATCCTTAACGAAGACTCCAACTACCGAAACCTAAAAAAATTAACCGGAAAAAGGCTGAACACATTACCGTGCAGATGAGCGGATTTGACCTGTATCAACAGGGATTGTTTTTCCGGATATTTCCTGGCATAAAGCGGGCATGTGTCAGCTAAACGATGCATAAAAAACCTTTATCGTAACAGATAGAGGTTTTTGTACTATATAAACCGGAACATGAGTTATTTTTTTATCCCGATCAATTTTAAAGCGCTGCCGGTAAGGTAAATATCATCAAAAACAGTCAGTGATTCAACATCATTGAATCCTGAAGGGAGCAGATCGGTTTTATTAAAGGATAATTCTATGGAAGGGTCGTATACGGCAATAATTCTGACCTTTGAATACCCATTATAATCCACTTTAAACCCTTCAAACAGGCATTTTTCTTCTGCTGCCTGGTATTCTGCCTGCTCTTCAAATCCTCCCGTGTCACTTCTTTTCCCGTCATTATGCTCAAGAGATTTCCAGTCAGCATAATTTTTAGGTTCTTTCAGTACATTTCCCTGAGTATCTACGGGTACAAACATCCCAAGAGAGAGACGCTGGCGCAAAAAACCGGCATAGTTTTTCATCATTTTCAATGTCTGAAGATCGGCATATCCTTCATTTGAGTAGTACTCAATGACAAAATCGGTCATCGGAATCAGCTTGTGGGAAGCGTCATTCAGCATAATTGGTCTTTTCTTGTGTCAAAAATAATATTTTTATTACTTGTATTCCAAATGATCGTGCAATGTTTCACAAATAAGCTTCATATTCCAACAGAAAAACGTTGTATCCGGCCTTTTTTAAGCTTAATATTGCACAGTTATTTACCAACAAATTCCTTAGAAATGAAAAATAAAGAGCACTGGGAAAAGGTATTCTCCGAAAAATCACCTCAGGAAGTAAGCTGGACGCAGGAATATCCTGAAACCGTCATGAAGTATTTAGAAGAAATTCAGTTGCCCAAAACAGCTTATATCATTGATGTTGGCGGTGGTGAAAGTAATTTTGCAGACGCATTGCTTGAAAAAGGGTATGAAAACATCTGGGTGCTTGATATTTCCGCAAACGCTCTGGAAAAAGCAAAAAAGCGGTTAGGAAAAAAAGCGGAGAGAATACACTGGGTAGTCTCGGATATTACGGAATTCAGGAATGATATTTCTTTTGATTTCTGGTATGACAGGGCTGTTTTCCATTTTCTTACCAACGAAGATGATATTGAAAGATACAAGGTTCTTTTAAGCCGTTCCATTGCGGAAAACGGACATTTTTTATTAGGAACATTTTCGGAAAACGGGCCTCAGAAGTGCAGCGGACTGGAAATCAGGCAATATTCCGAAGCAGCCATGAAAGAAAAGTTCAACCGTGATTTTGAAGCTGTAAAATGTTTCACAGAAGATCATATTACTCCTTTCAATACTGTACAGAATTTCCAGTTTTGCGGATTTAAGAAATTATAAATCTTCTCCTCATGCCGTTTGATCCTGCTGTGATGTCTGAAAGACTTCAGAACCGTGATTATGATTTTTTTATCCCTAAAAAGGATATTACTGAGGTTATTTTTAACCGGGATGAAATTATTTTCAATGTGATCCGGGCACTGAAAAAAGATATTCCGGACCTGGTTTCCTTCCTTATTTCAGCAATGGGAAGATCCGGTCTGGACGAATATGATATGAGTAAAATGCATTTGGTTCCTACAAATAAGAAAGCCATGCTGGAAACAATCTCTGATTTTCAGTACCTGTGGAAATTAGATTTGGAAATTGAAAAATATATTAAAGAAGAAATAAGGCATATTTATCAGGTTACCGATACCATTAGGACCGATTACGACTCTGAGATCTGCTTTATGCTTGAAACTGAAGGCGGTTATATTTATTTTTTCACTCATCATTTTTATTACTGATGAGATTAAAATTAAAACCGGCTCTCCAAAATCAATTGTTTTTTGAAGAGCCGGTTTTGTACATTATTATGATGAAGTCTTCCGGCCGCGCACAGAAACCTTACGGTCCAGTTCTCTGATGTCCTGTCTCAGCTCCCGGAACATTTCTTTAAAATTATAGCTTTCATAATCCCCGGGCTCAAAATCTTCCGGAAAAATTCCTGAAGCATACTGCCATATTTCTACCACTTCCTCAAAAGGAATATCATAAGGTTCATAAAACGAGTTGTCGGCGCTTACACAGATAGAATTTTCTTTCTTTTCTTTAAAGCGCTTATAAGTGATTCCATCATTTAATGTTACAAAGACATAAGTTTTCCCCGGTTTCAGTTCATTGATTCCTTCTACATATTTTCCTACAATATAAGAACCGTTTCTGAAGGGTGGCATGGAGTCTCCATCTGCCGGAAAAGCCCTGTATTTTCCGTTGGTGAGAAAGGGGAGTGCGATACGCTGGAGACTTTCAATATATTCTACATCGCTGTAACCCTCCAGATATCCCATAGATGCTTTTTGAGGAATAATTTCGATGGTGTCGTTTCCATGAGTATCTACTGCCACAGGAAGAACAATCCTGTTATCCGGGAGTTTCAGCATTTCATCCATTGGATATTTCCCGATATCTACCGACAGCAGCAGGTCTATGCTTACATGAAAGTATTTGGATATTTTTATCAGCAACCCGATAGGTGGTTCAGATATTCCGTTTTCATATTTGGAGTACCGGACTCTGGAAATTGTTAATTCATCGGCTACATTCTGCTGGGAGAGCTTTCTTTTAGCTCTTAAAAAGCGTATATTATTTGAAAAAACTGACATTGGTATAAGTATGTCGGCAAAAATACAAAATTTGCTTCCGTTTATCAATGATTAAGGCAGGTTTTACCAAAGGATATAAAGAAATTTTATCTGAAAATAAATGAACCGAAGCGCGTCATATAAAAACCTGTGATAAAATTTGTTAATATTTTGGCTATTGCAGCAAATAATACAATATTTGCCTGATGATTTCCGTGAGACAGCATACACCTCAAAAGTTCAGAACCATTTTAGCAATGGTCTTTACTTTCTGTGTCCTTATTTCTTCGTGTGCTGTAAAAAACAGTATCAGGCAATGGCTGAATTCCGGATGTACTTCTGTTTCCCAATCTTCAGCTTCCAAAGAAAAAAGCTTTCGTGCTTCAGGACCTTCTGTATGCAAGATCTGTAAAGAAAAAGAGGTTCTCGTTGTTAAAGAACAAAGTTATAAAGATTTCAGTTTCTCCGATATTCCGGAGTTAGCCGTTTTCAGTTTCATCGTTTTCTCCGGAGCTTTTCTATGGTCTAAACTTTTAAAACATCCTTTTTACAGTACTGTAAAAACAGGGAACCGGCTTCCTATTTTTCTGCAGTACCGTAAGCTTATCATTTGATTTCTTTATTTACTGATCTGTTTGAAATAGCCGGTCAGTTTACATTCAGCTTTGCTGACTCCGATTATTTTACCTGAGAACAGGTCCGTAAGCGGACAGATTCTCCGGAATCCTTTTTATTTCCAGACCTGCTTACTGAGCAGTGGTCCGGTACATAATTCATTAATCAAAAGAAATCAAACCATTAAAAAATGAAAAATATTCATATTATAAAAGCAGTTACTGTAACTGTTGCTTTTTTTGCTTCATCCTATTTTGTTTCAGGAAAAAGTAAGACAGTTCCTGAAAATCTCTTACCTGAGGAAACATCTGTATATTCGGAAGATGATCTTATTTTTATACAGGAAGACGGAAAGAAAATATCTTTAAGTGATTTAAAAGGTAAAGTAGTATTTATTAATTTCTGGGCAACCTGGTGCAGACCGTGTATTGAAGAGATGCCGTCTATACAGCAGCTCAAAAATAAATTCAGCAATGATGAGATTGTTTTTATCATGCTGAACATCGAAGCCAATCTTACTAAAGCAAAAAAGTTTATGAAACAGCGTAATCTCAATCTTCCTGTCCACATAGCGGGAAGCCGTGTTTCATCATCACTGTTCAAAAATGTGGTGCCAACCACCCTGATATATGATAAACAGGGCAAACTGGCGGCTAACATCCAGGGAATGAGAGATTTTGGAGATGATGAGATTTATCGTGCATTAAAAGAATTGTCTGATCAATAAAATACAGTATGAAAGATATACAGTTATGGATCAGGAAAAACTGGTCTACTCTTATTTTAGCAGCTTTACTTATTGTTCTTCTGGTAAGTCCGGATGCCAAAGCCTGGCTGATGCGGCAAATGATAGCCACGGGAATTTTCAATTCCAGCATTGAAGCTCCTGCGGGAGCCGGTGAAAAGACCTCTGATGCCATGCCCTTTGAAATAATGGATGAGAACGGAACAATAATAAATACCGCCCAGCTGAAAGGTAAGGTTGTTTTTATTAATTTCTGGGCTTCCTGGTGTCCGCCGTGCCGTGCCGAGTTTCCTTCCATTCAAAAATTATACGATAAATACAGAACTCATCCGGATCTGATATTTCTGACAGTAAATCTGGATGATAATCCTGAACTTGGAAAAGTATATTTGTCTGATAATCATTTTACTATTCCATTTCTTACCGCTGTGCAAACTATTCCAAAAGAATATTACAGCGGATCACTTCCTACTACTGTTGTTTTGGACAGGCAGGGTAGAATAAGGCTGCATCATACGGGGATGGCGGATTACAGCAGGAATTCATTTTATAATCAGATAGATCTGCTTTTAAAAGAAAAATAAATACTTTAAGCCCATATTCATTTAACCCTTTCCTTATCCGGAGAGGGTTTCTTCATATGGTTCTAAAAAACATTTTTTTCAATAAAATTTAAGAATTCTGACACCGGCATTCAATTCTGGTGATAAAATGAGGGCTAAAAAAAGTCATATCAGGGTGAAATGATACCTTAAAAGTACAAAATTTAAATCCCTGTTACAAAGCCCTTAATATTAATTCAACATTTCAATAAGCACAAGTTGGCATTTAACATAAATAAAATCAAACAGATAAATCATAAAATGAATAATTCAATAAATATGAGTTATATTAATGGAATATTAAATAATAAAAAAATATAATTATTTTATTGAAAATTATTTTAGCGTATTATTATTTTTCATATTTTAGTGATGTATTAATCATATAAAATTATATCATGAAAAATCTAAAAAAACTAGACAGAAACGAATTAAAGGCTATTTCAGGAAACGGACTTCTTGATCCAATCGGAGGACTACTTGGCGGATTAGGCGGAGTAGTAGGTGGAGTAGTTGGCGGTGTGGGTAACATCGTAGGCGGAGTAGTAGGCGGAGTAGGCTCTACCGTTGGTGGAGTTGTTGGCGGTGTAGGAACCGTTGTAGGAAATGCTCTGTGCCAGACTCAGTGTGTAATCAATGGTGTGGTTCACATCAAATTACTTGAGTGCGGATCTACCTGCTAAGAAGCAAAAAGCACTGACATTAAAAATTATACCGCTCTTTTCAGGGCGGTTTTTTTACGGGTTCCCGTTAGCAGCAGTGTTTTTATATTCCTATTTTTGAAATAATAATCACCGTGCTTACATGAGGTCCATATTTTTAATTTTTATAACACTGATTCTCAATTTGCAACCGGCATACGGACGCGGAAGATGTACCGGCAGTGCATCCTGCAGAGTCTGTGAAACCTGCAATTACTGTAAGCATTGTGCTAAAAACGGAGGAAGCTGTGGAATTTGTGGCGGTGGCGACCGGGAAGACCGTCATTCACCAATGAACCTATCTGAAAAGAAAAGTTTCTACCAGGATGCTCCGGATTCTGAGATCAGCAAATCCTGGGAAAATTATCTGGCGATATTCCTGTTAATTGTTATAGGATTACTGCTTTTGAAGATTATTTTACAAAGTTCCCGAAAATAGCAGCCTGAACAGATGAAACCAGGCCTTGAAATTAATTTAAACAATAAGCTTAATTGAATAATAAAATCAGGTGTTTTTTCAACAACAGCCAGATACATTAAAATAAAACTCAGTTTTAATTTTAGAATCCATAAAATTCTAATTGCCGAGAATCGGATAAAATTTCCCAAGCCTTATCCGAGGTAATATAATCAATTCTGAACGGGCCTTATTTCAGAAGTTTGACAAGGATTTGCAGGTTAGCTGCACAACTGGAAGATCATTTGTTCAGTTAATGTTGCAATAATACAATTTAACATAATATAAATTATAGGAATTTTATAATTCCTGATGAAGAGAAGAAGGTTGGCCCATTTTATTCATTATTTTCTATTTTCCAAATATTCTTTCACAACTTCAACAAATTCGTCTTTCGTCATAAATCTGTCCAGAAAATCTTCCAGACTGCCTTCACATTCAATTTCACTGAAATAAACTTCATGATCCGTACTGTAAACTTTCGGGTTGGACTGATCAGGATCTGTTGTGCAGACAAAAAAATGATCAGGATATCCATAAAAATAAAACAGACAGATAAATTCCATTTCCGATCCTTCTACAAAAGCTTTTACTTCTTCTTCGTCTACAAGCCCGTCAAGTTCTCCTTCATCCTCTGAGCCTGCTTTAAACGGCGTAAACTTCCAGTTCCTGAAAAAATATTGCCCGTATGGCAGTTCATGATCAGAAAAATAATGCTCCCGCAGCTCATCGTAAAACTGATCCCTGTCATGGATATAAAGATCTTTATGCTGTTCATAAAACTGATCAATCCCGTACACATCCCAATCCCTGTCATAAAGATGATGGCTAAACTGTACAGTCTGCCAGTTTTCGGCAAAACTTTTATCAGCACTTATGGTCTCTACATTTCCTCCCAGAATGCGAAGTTTCTTTACAATCTGTTCATTCATTTACTTCTTTTTTTTACATCTGTTAGTGAATTATTTTCTGTTCCACAGTTGATCTGTGATTTCTTCCTGGCTGTATTCAAAGTAATTTCCGGATTTGTCCTTATGTCTTTGAAATAATCTGATATCGTATGGGATACCGTTTATTTTCAGTAATTCCGGATAAAAATCATGACCAAAAGACAGATAAGTATAAAATTGTGCTTTAAAGGTATTGTCTTCCGGATCAGGAAGTTCAAAGGTTTTCATTCGTCTTACAATTTCATCCAGTTCATCTTTAGTCATATGGTCAACCCGTTGAGGAACCGGTAAACTTATACTGAATGCCAGATTTTCAGCCCCATCACTTTCCCACCATTCCCAGAGATCAAACTGTGACATCTCTTTGCCTGTCATCTGATGAAGTGTGTTTTCCAGCTTTTTATATTCCTGCAGGTCTTCATCGCCGTTTTCATCACAATAGGCTGTATATTCCAGGATAAGTCTCAGAATCTCCGGATAAAGCTTTTCTGCCGTTTCAAAATCAGGTTCTATCTCCTTTCTTAGCTGCATTATTTTCTTTTTTGATTCTATATTATGTTAAATTCAAATGGTGTTTCCCTGTGTTTAACCGCCGGATAAAAATACAAAATCTTGCCACATGGCAAGCTTTCTCATAACAAAACGTTTTACCTTTATTCTAATCAATAAAATAAAATAATATGAAACCTAAAATGATCTGGGCCAATCTGGCAGTAGCCGATCTGGACCGCACACAGAAATTTTATACAGAATTGGGATTTAAGCCTAATCATCCTCACAGTTCCAATGAATTGGTCAGCTTTTTCTTCGGCGAAAATGATTTTGTAATCCATTTTTTCCTTAAAGAAGTGATCAGAAACAATTTAAAGATGATGGAATTTGGCGATCCTCATACAGCCAATGAAATTATCTTTACTCTGTCCGCCGAAAGCAGAGATCAGGCAGACCGTTGGGCTGAAGAAGTTGAAAAAGCCGGAGGAACAGTTATTTCACCCCCTGAAAGTTTTGGACCCCAATATTACGGTTTTGTCTTTGCAGATCCGGACGGACATAAATTTAATGTATTTCACATGTAAAAATCCGGATAATAAACCGGAAAGTATTCCGCCCTGTTTAACGCTTTATTTATCAGGTAAATAGCATAGGTAACGGATGAAAAACAACGTCTCATACGGGCTTTTAAACGTTTTCCTTATACAGAAAGTTTCATTTTTATGATTTGTACAGAATCCGGGATATTTCCGTTTTATTTTATAGTTTTATAAGTTCAGAATATTGACATACCTATGGATTATCAGACATTCCAGCCACATCCTGATCTGGCGGACCTTATCAAATGCTACTGGACCCTGGACAGTCCCGGAGAAGACATCCCTCAGGTCCAAACCATCGTTCCGGACGGATGCATGGAAATGATCTTTCACTATGGGGATCTGTATAAGCAATATGTTGGCAATGAATTGATTGTACAGCCAAGAAGTTGTGTTTTCGGTCAGCTTACCGAGCCTTTAAAGATCATCCCAACGGGAATTACAGGAATATTTTCTGTCCGTTTTCATCACAATGGCTTTATTCCGTTTGCTACACTTCCTATAAAAGAAATGGATAACAGAGCGGTTTCACTGGACGAAATCTTTGGAAATTCCGGAACCGAACTTGAACGTAAGATTCTTTCTGCCAAAAAAACGGAAGATAAAATAGCTGTGGCTGAAGCATTTTTGTTGGAAAGACTTAACACACAGACCATTGACAGGATTGTACAGTGTACAGTTGACCTGCTTTTGAGCGTGAACGGACAAATTTCAGTGAATGAACTTTCCAGGCAGACCAATATCAACCGGAGACAGCTGGAACGCAAATTTTCCTCCACAATAGGTTTAAGCCCCAAACAGCTTTCCAAAACGATAAGACTGCAAACCACCCTTAAACTTCTTCTCCATAAAGAATATTCCAGTCTCACTGCCCTGGCTCATGAGTCTGAATATTATGACCAGGCTCATTTTATCAAAGATTTCAAGGAATTTACAGGGCTTACTCCCAAAGAATTCTATGGTGAAAACCTGAAGATGACGTTCCTTTTTTATGGAACAGAATGATGATCTGAAACTGTTTTCAAATGCTTAAACACCCTGAGCCCGGGTTAAAATATTCTTATTCCAAACTGAGGAGGGTCTGCAAAACTGTTTTCAAATGTTGTCCCTGTTAAGGTTCTGACAGAACAACATATTAATGTAATAATTATCAGGTCGCTCCTACGGAGCTCCCCTATACCCTCTTCTATCCTCAAAAAATATCCTGTCGCATTTTTACAATTTTAAGTCTGCCACATCCCTGAATTTTGTGAGTACAAAAAACAGAACGACAATGAAAGCAAAACTCATCCTTGCCGTAATCGGAATATGGACAGCAGGAAGCTGGACACAACAGCAAAGTGAACTCAAAAAAATGGAATGGCTTCTCGGAACCTGGGAAACCAAAACTCCCAAAGGAAGCTTATATGAAACATGGACAAGGAAAAGCAATACCGAATTTCAGGGAAAAAGCTATTTTCTGAAAAATAAAGATACGCTGTTGTTCGAGACTGTCCGGCTCATAGAAAAAGATAAAAAACTGCATTATACGGTTTCGGTAAAAAAACAGAACGGCGGACTGCCTGTAAGTTTTGCTGCAGAAAATATCTCTGAAAATGAAGCTGTTGTATTTGAAAATCCCCTTCATGATTTTCCACAAACCATTTCTTACAGAAAAACAGGAAAAGACTCTCTTCTGGCGGAAATTTCAGGAAGTAAAAACGGCCGGGAAATGAAACAGCAGTTTCCGATGAAGAAGATGAAATAAAGGCTTAAAGCCAAGTATTATCTGAAATTATTTGGGTTTGGGTTGGGGGCGCGGGCGGCCCCCGAAACCTATCTTTTCTCATTTCATCAGGTAAAGTTATTTCCTGCCTTAAAAATACAAACCTGTATCCTAAAACCTTATATAAAGCTCTTATTTCAATTTTTAGTTTTAGTAATCTATGAGATCTGCGTTATCTGTGGGGAATTTTATCCACCTGGGTTCGCACAGATTTCTACAAATCACAACAAACTTTCTGTCTGCACAAAGCATTCTTTACAGCCATAGATTTACTTATAAATCATTTCCTTTTCCAATACGATTTTGTTTTTGCATACCGTTGCTATTACTTTGTCTCCCGGTTCAAAACCACATTCCAGCAGCCACTTCCCTGCCAACCGGATTTCCGGGAAGAAAACCAGTCTTCGGTATGCTCTTTCAAATGCTTTATGGGAAACCGTAAGGTTACGAACGGACACTATTTTATATTTGCCCCGGATAGTTATTTCTTTCATATCGTTGTTTTTTCAACAAAGGAAGAAATATCCGGCAGGCTGTACCAGTTATTAATAGGATATTTTACGCTAAAAAACAGCTATTTTAGCAGATAATTTATTTTAGAAACGGGCTTCTTTTTCTATGGTAAAAACTTTATATTTGTTATTATGAGTTACACAGATATGCAGAATAAAAAAATACATCAGGGCAGAAATATCAAACGTTTCCGTGAAATGCTGGGCATCAAACAGGAAGCCTTAGCTTTTGAATTAGGCGATGACTGGAACCAGAAGAAAGTTTCTCTTTTAGAACAGAAAGAAATCGTAGAATCTGATATTCTGGCGCAGGTAGCGAAGATTTTGAAAGTGCCGGCGGAAGCGATTGAGAATTTTGATGAGGAACAGGCGGTGAATGTTATTTCAAATACATATTCTTTTCAAGACTTTAAAGATAATGCTATCGCTTCAGGATTTAATTATCAACCAAGTTTTAATCCTATTGATAAGATGGTGGAGCTTTATGAGCGTATGCTTGAGCAGCAGAGGGAGATGATTGAAAAGTTGGAGAAACTTATCTCCAAAGAATAAAAATTATTTTTAAAGACAAAATTACTTCTTTATAATAAAATTTCGAAAGATTTAGTTAGGAAACCATATTTAATTAAAGAAGATAAAGTAAAGATTGAAGAACTTTTTAAGAATGTGGAAAGAAGTTTTGATTCTCGATCAAAAGAGATTCAAAATGTTATGAAAGGAGAATATGAATATTATGTTAAAAAAAATATACCTGAATCAATTAAGATTCTTAGAGAATGCATAAAAAACAATAATAATAAACATATACCATTAAAATCACTGCTAGATATATATAAAAAAACTAATATGATACCAGCTTACAATGATTTGCTTGAGTCATATAAAGAAATAACACAATCATATATAGACTAATTTTTTTAATAATAAGTATAAAAATCTTTATAATTTGATTTATAATATTTTTCCTTTCCTTGAAAATATTATAAATCATTTTATTTAAAAACTTGCGTAGCCAAATAACTACACTTATATTTGTAGTCAAATAACTACACAATGAATTTAAGAAGAGATGTTTTTCAGGCGATTGCAGATCCTACCAGAAGATCCATACTGATACTGGTGGCTGCCCAATCTATGACTGCCGGGGCCATTGCTTCCAATTTCGATACTGCAAGACCTACCGTTTCCAAGCATCTTCAGATCCTCACCGAGTGCGAACTGTTGAGATCTGAACAGAACGGCCGTGAAATTATTTACCACCTCAATCCCAATAAAATGAAAGAAATAGCCGACTTTATAGAGCCGTTCCGCAAAATGTGGGATGAGAAATTCAATAAGTTGGAAAGTGTGATGAAAGCGTATCAGAATGTGAATAATAAGACATAAAAGATGATAGACGGATAGATAATAGACAATGACTTCAAAATTTAATTTGTGAATGTCAATAGTCAATTTTACTTCGTAAGTGAATCGTCAACCATCAGTGAGAGAATAACAACCTTAAGCTCTTCTACTCTCAAACCCTAAACACCAAAACAGAATATGGAACTTAAAACAAAAATTCATGCAGAAGACGGAAAGCAGGAAATCTTCATCACCAGGGAATTTGATCTTCCCGTAGAACTGCTTTTCAAAGCGTATACAGAAGCGGAACTTTTCGAACAGTGGATGGGAACCCAAGTGACCAAATTTGAAAACAAACAGCACGGAAGCTACCGTTTTGAAACTTTAAATCCTCACGGAGAGATAGTCTTCAGCGCCAATGGAACCATTCATGATATTATTCAGAATGAGAAAATTATAAGGACTTTCCAGATGGAAAACACACCTTTCCCGGTACAGATCGAATTTTTGGAATTTGAAAGATTAACCGATACCACCAGCAAAATCACCATCCAGACCATATATAAATCCGTAGAATTCCGGGATCAGCACCTGAAAATGCCATTCGCACAGGGAATTAATATGGCGCATAACCGTTTGCAGGAGATGTTTGGGGAGAGGGAGGTAATAGATAATAGACGAAGAGATGAGAGATGAGAGATGAGAGACTAGAGACGGGAGATACCAAAGTTTGGATTGTGAATAGCAATAGCGGATTTTGTTTTGCAGGTGAATCGTCAATTATCCGTGAAAAGATAACAGCCATGAACATTAAACATTAAACATTAAACATTAAACTTGAAATTTTGACTTCCAATGAATCCAAAAGTTAATTTTTTCTTCGAAAACGCCGGACAGTGGCAGGAAGAATTTGAAAAATTAAGAGCCATTGCCCTGAGTACCGAACTGGCAGAAGATCTGAAATGGGGATGCCCCTGTTACACCTATGAAGGAAAAAATATTTTCCTGATCCACGGATTTAAAGAATACTGCGCCCTACTCTTTTTTAAAGGATCACTGATGAAAGATCCGGATCATATTTTAATTCAGCAAAGTAAAAATGTACAGGCCGCAAGACAGATCCGCTTTACAGAAGTACAGCAAATCATTGATCTGGAAAAAGAACTTCAGGCCTATATGTTTGAAGCGGTTGAAATTGAAGAATCCGGCGCTAAAATTGAAATGAAAAAGACCGGAGAATTCGACATGGCAGAAGAGTTTCAGGCAAGACTGGACCATGACAGCCCATTAAAAAAAGCCTTTGAATCTCTTACTCCGGGAAGACAAAGGGCTTACCTGCTCCACTTTTCCTCTCCCAAACAGTCCAAAACCAGGGAAGCAAGAATTGAAAAATGCATTCCGCAGATCCTTGACGGAAAAGGACTTAACGACTGAAAATTAAAAGCCAAAACAATGCAAACATCATCCCAATCACAAAAAACAAAAAGAATCATCTACTGGATCTTTACCATCTGGATGGCGCTGGGAATGGTTTCTACGGCCATTGTACAGCTCATGAAAAACAAAGACGAACTGGCCAATTTTACCACCCTCGGATATCCTGCCTATCTGATGATCATCATCGGAGTCTGGAAGCTTCTGGGCGTTATAGCCATCCTCATTCCGAAACGTTTATTACTAAAAGAATGGGCTTATGCAGGTTTTTTCTTCGTGATGTCCGGAGCCGTTATTTCGCATCTTATTGTTGGCGATACTGCCGGAAGAACCTTCCCTGCTGTTTTATTATGTGCTCTGGTTATTATTTCCTGGTATTTCAGACCTGCAGATAGAAAAATTTCCATTCAATCTTAGTAATTTTATATAAAATCAACCACTTAAAAATCCTGATATGAAAAAGAAACCATTAACTCCTGAACAAAGCGAAATTCTTTTAAAAGTACTGCAATCCCGTTTTGAAAAAAATATGAGCCGCCACAAAGGTCTGGAATGGGAAAAAATTCAGGCCAAACTGGAATCCCATCCCGAAAAACTATGGTCTTTAAACGAAATGGAAGAAACAGAAGGTGAACCCGACGTAATAGGCTATGACAAAAAAACGGATGAATACCTGTTCGCAGACTGCTCCCCGGAAAGCCCGAAACGGAGAAGCCTGTGCTACGACTACCCTGCCTGGGAATCCAGAAAAGCCAATAAACCGGAAAGCAACGCCATTGATAAAGCCGCAGAAATGGGCATAGAAATCCTTACCGAAGAACAGTACCGCAACCTTCAGGAACTCGGAAAATTTGACCTGAAAACATCCAGCTGGGTACAAACACCACCTCATATCAGGGAATTGGGAGGAGCCATCTTCTGCGACCGGCGCTACAATACGGTTTTCATGTACCACAACGGAGCAGATTCTTATTATGCTGCACGGGGATTTCGGGGAGCACTGACGGTTTAATCATAGGTAATGAGTAATGAGTAATGAGTAATGAGTAATAATCAATAACTCATTTTTTGAGACCGGAATATACAACAATGAAGTATTATGCTTTTCTCCCAAAGAGTCTGGAAATATACTCTATTTTAATCCTGCGGATTCCTCAGATCCGTGGGAAATTATTTTAACCACAAATCAAAGATTTTTATGGATTTTGCGACTTGAAATTTTATCGGAGATAAAATCATTGCGCCTTTTTTATACAGCCTGTAAAATAATTATTGCGACCTTGCGTATCCCAACAAAAAAATCTGCACTATCTGCAAAATCTGCGGGTAAAAAATATCCATAACCATTTGCGAAATCTGTGGAATCTGTGGGAAATTATTTTAACCACAAACCGAAGGTTCCACGTAGTCAAAAGATTTTTATGGATTTTGCAACTTGAAATTTTATGGGAGATAAAATCATTGCGCCTTTTTTATACAGTCCGTAAAATAATTCTTGCGACCTTGCATATCCCAACAAAAAAATCTGCTCAATCTGCACAATCTGCGGGCAAAAAATATCCACAAACATCTGTGAAATTTGTGCGATCTGTGGGAAATTATTTTAACCACAAACCGAAGGTTCGACGTAGTCAAAAGATTTTTACACAAAAGATTCTTTTAAGAAACAAACTTTATGTTGAGAAGAATACTTAAGCTTAAAGATCAAAGACTTTTATGGATCTTGCGGTGTGAAATTTTATCGGAGATAAAATCATTGCGCCTTTTTTATACAGCCTGTAAAATAATTATTGCGACCTTGCGTATCCCAACAAAAAAATCTGCAAAATCTGCAAAATCTGCGGGCAAAAAACATCCACAAACATCTGTGAAATTTGTGCGATCCGTGGGAAATTATAACAGGCACAAAAGATTATTTCATCTTCTTCAGTACCTTCTCAAACGTATTGATATTCCTGCTCGTAAACTGATCTTTCAGGCTTTTCTTTCCCAACACTTTCCCAAACGTGGAATCCAGAGTATTCCCTTTCTGAACCTGCCAGTAAAAAACACCATTCACTATTTCAGCTTTTTCATTTTCGGCTTTTGAAGCTTTTTCAAACTCCTCCATCAGGATATTTTCAACCCCCGGATTTCCGACAAATGCATACAAATGAAAATCATCATTTTTTTCAAAAGGCTTCCCGTTCCAGAAAGTTTCTGTTTCTTCAGGAGATCTTACAAATAAAAAAGCTTCGTAGGAAAAGTGATCAGACATGGCTTTTTCCAGTACCTGTTTCAGTTCTGCGGCATCTTTATCAGAAGAAAAAACAATATTGCCTGAAGCCAGCACAGAGCTCACATCTGTTACACCCGCTTTTTGAAAGACCTGGCATACATCAGCCATTTTCATATTGGTTCCTTTTACGTTGACACCACGGAGAAAAGCACAGTATTTCATCGTTTTTTGACAGTATTAATACGGGAGAAAGGTCTTAAAAGCCCGAGCATATACATAAGGTTTCTCCCCTGTTTTAAAAAATCTTAATTTATTCTAATATATAAATTATAGTCTGTTCCGGAAGGTTTTAGCCTGTATATCTTTTCCAGGATTTTACTCCGGCTTTTCAGATGGTCTTTTATTCTGAATTCCTGTATCAGCTTATAATGAGCCTGGTAATAAGCGGCATCTTTTCCTTCAAACAGGTTTTTATAGGCAAGAAGATATTTTGGTTTTCTTTTTTTAACCGTATTGATCCAGTAGTTGGCCCTGTCTTTTTTTACTTCTTCCTGAATCTGTTTATCTACCAGCCCTACTTCGTCAATGGTTCTCAGCCCCGAAAAATAAGGAATATATCCAGCAGGCTCCAGAAGGATCCATTGTTTTTTATCTTTTTCCAATGTCCCTAAAAACAGACCGATAGATCTGCGGTAATACCATTCCCCGTTTCCTGTTGCAATAGAATGTACCGTCTGGAAAGCAAGCATCGGAAGGATATAAAATATAATAAGCAGGGACAGCCAAAGTTTTTTTCTTTCCTTCTGCTCCAGTACAAAAATAAGAACAGGCACAAAAAGAAGCAGTTGCGGAACCCAGTAATACCAGTCGAATAAACTTTTTTGAGAAATAAAAATAATCTGTTTTACCCATCCGAAAACAAAGATCATCCATAGAAAATAGTTTCTTTTTTCTTTTTGTCTGATCAGGTAAATAAAGCACAGCAGCTCAAAAATCAGGATAACAACGGTTATCGGATTGAAGTTTCCGGGCAGTTTAAGCATTCCCCAGAAGTTCCCGAAGCTGGACCAGAAGTATTCCATATGCTGCCGGAATGTGAAATGATGTTCATACAGAAGTTTTTTGGCAACAATCGTATTATTTACCAGTTCACCAAAATAAAACCAGTTGAAAGACAATACAGAGGCAAGCCCCAGAATCCCTCCCAGCACGTAGCGCCATCTGATCTTTCTGTTCCAGAAGACATCCACCAGAAATACAATTCCCAGGAAGATCACCGTATCGATTCTTGTAAACATAATCAGTACCGGGAGAAGGATCAGTGCCCATTTTTTGTTTTTACTGAAGCCATAATACAGGAGTGCCATTTCAAGAAAGAACAGGATCCCGTATTCCATTCCTAAGATTGAAATCTTTATGGCCGGAGGCAGAATACCGATCAGAAATATGAAAATAGCCTTATGCCACGGATTTTTAAGAACCAGATGGGAAAGCAGCACCGTCCCAATGGTGAAGAGCAGAGAATTGAACATCAGAAGCGGTTCAATGAAGTTTTCTTTACCGAAGATCAGGTTGAAGAAATAGGACACAAAAACATACAGGTGTGTGGTAGAAGCTGATATTTTTGTATTTCCGTTAAAACCTATTACCCCGTAATCCAATAAATTCTGGGCGACTCTCCAGGTAATAAAAGCATCCTCCTGAATGTAATGGGTGAGTAAAAAGAAGAGTTTAATAACTACCGTAAAAGCGGCGGCATAAATGGGAAGCTGGCTGTTCTTGGTTTCGGTCATCGTGTATTTTTAGCGTCACAAATATAACCTTAAAAATCAGGAATCCCAATAATAAAAAAACGGAACCGAAGTTCCGTTTTTAAAATATGAAGTTTAAAGCTGTTATTGGGTTACTTTAATGATCGCTGTTGTGATCTGTTCTTCTTTTTCTTTTGAATAAGTGGAATCAAAAGGTTCCATCACATCAAATAAATACTGGTAAAAAGGAGTGATCTTCTGTACGTTTTCAGATTCTTTTAATGCCTTTTCTTTACCCATCTGCTGAAGTTCTTTGATGAAGACATTGAATTTCTTATCAATAGGTTCAATAGATTTCACCAGATAAGCATAAGCTTTCTCATTCTGGCCGATTTTTTTGTAAGCATCGGTTACGGCAGAAACCACAAGAGAATATTCCATCGGTTTTGTTCTCATCTGTCTGCGTACATAGGTCTGGTCAACCGGGTCAAGACTTAAATAATAATCATATTCTTCAAAGATTCCTTTTTTAAGGATTTCTGCCAGCTGAAGACCTTTCTGCTCCTGTCCTGCCACAATATATCCTGTAATCATCGCACTTAATGAACGCGGATCATTGTATTTTTCAGCCGGAATTTCTCTTGCAGCAAGATCAAGGATCTCAACCGCTTTAGCTTTCTGTCCGCTTAAAGCCAGTGCCGAAGCAGCCCTGCTTGCTGACATTCTGTAACTCATAATGTTTGACGTAGCCGTTTCATCAAAATGAACATTTAAGTTTTTAAAGTTCCCCCATCTGAAGTTTTTTACTACATTATAAAGAGAATTGGCATCTACTTTACCCATATCTCCGTCCGGAGTCTGTACCGTGTGTACAGGAACCAGCCTGTAACTGAATCCGTCAAACTGAAGATATTCGTTCAGATAGAAGATATTTTCGCTGTCATAAATCCCTCCTGACGAGAAGTTGATCGGGCGTTTCCAGTCGAAATTCGCCAGAAGGTCCATCATGATCAGGTTGTTTTTATAAAGCGTGTTTCCTTTGTAACTGATCATGATCTGGTTCACTACATTCGGAAGGTCTGCCTGGGTAATGATTCCTGCTTTTAATGCATTTTCTTTATTAACAGGAAGGATGAATTTATTTACCGGAAGGATGTTGTATTTCTCATACTTTTCTTCCCCGAAATACATTTTCAGAAGCTCATCTTTTTCAGGAGATTTGAACTTGATGAAGTTGATCGCTTCTTTCAGGGTTAAGGAATCCTGAGTAAGGTATTTTCTGAACGCCTGGAATTCGGTATCAGGAACTCCCTGCTCTTTAAGCATGGAGAATACACTTTCCCAGTCCTCTTTTTTCATCATATAGATCTGGTCATTTGAACCTTCCCTGTAATCTTCGTGAGTCAGCTGACTTGGAATTCCTTCGGCATTATATGTTTTTCTTTTGATCTGATCAAGGTTCCACGGTGTTGAAGCAAGCGTGAAATTAACCACTTTCACATCATCTCTGAATCTTTCGGTTTCCTGGATGGCCCAAACCGGATAAGTATCATTATCTCCGTAAACAAATAAGATATCGTTTTTCGGAAGTGATTTCAATACGGAATAAGCATAATCATAGGCGGTATATCTGTTGCTTCTGTCGTGTACATTATAGTTCTGGAATCCCATCATAAAAGGAACTCCCAGCAAAATAACGCCTAAGGCAATATTCGCTCCGCTGGACTTTACTTTAGACTGAAGGAACCAAAGAATAGCTCCGGCCCCCATCCCTATCCAGATGGCAAAGGCATAGAAAGAGCCTACCATCGCATAATCTCTTTCTCTCGGTTCAAAAGGTTTTACTCCTGTATAGAAAATAATCCCCACACTGGTAAGAACAAATAATGAAAGCAGGGCATAGAATCTGCCGAAATCCCTGTTCAGCTGGAAAAAGAACCCGATAAGTCCTAAAATCAATGGAAGGAAGAAGAATTTCACGGTACTTTCATTCTGGAACTTGGCAGGCATTTTATCCTGGTTTCCTAATAAAGCATTGTCGATGAATGAAATTCCGGAGATCCAGTTTCCTTTTGTATTTTCCATGTTTCCTTCAAGGTCGTTCTGTCTTCCTGCAAAGTTCCACATCAGGTATCGTACAAAATAATATCCGTTCTGGAAGGAAATAAAATAATCAAGATTCTGAGCCAATGAAGGTTTCTGAACATTGATCAGATCGTAGGGTTTTACTTTTAAATAATCGGCAGCCGTGATGGTTTTATCTTCATATTTGGCTCTCAGCTCATCAAAGATCTGTTTGGCCTGAGGATTATCCGCCACATCTTCATTGGCATAGTTGAAGGTAAAATCAGGAGCTCCGTACATCGAAATGTAGTTGGCCATTACGTCTTTATCTTCATTGAACATCCTGGGCATCAGACTTACCTGGGACTTATTGAATACATAGTTGAAACGGTCATTCGTCTTTCTGTATGTTCCGGTCTTTTCGTCTTTTTCGTATACTTCTCCGGTTTTTGTGGTCTTGAAACTTCCGTCTTCATTTTTCTCAATTCCTTTGGCATCAAGGAAGGCGGTATAGTTCTGTCCGTAGATCGTTGGCCAGTCTCCGTACTGCTCTCTGTTGTAATAATCCAGCATACCGATCGCAGTATCAGGATCGTTAAGGTTCATCGGAGGGTTGGCATTTGCCCTGATCGGGATTACCATCCAGCATGAAAAACCGATAATCATATACACCACCGATAAAGCCGCCGTCTGGAAAATATTTCTTTTTGCTTTTCTGGCATACTTAATAAGGAAATAGCATGCAGCCGTCATTAAGATGAATGCAGCAATCGTTCCTGAGTGGAAAGGAAGTCCCAGTCCGTTTACAAAGAAGATCTCCAGTTTTCCGAACATGGTCATGATCAGAGGGAAGATAATTTTGAAAACAATAATCAGGATTCCCAGAGTAATCACGTTAGCCCAGATAAAATTTTTCCAGGTAAACTTATAATTTCTGGCATAATAAACCAGACATACAGCAGGAACAGCCAGCATACACATCATGTGAACTCCCACAGAAAGTCCCAATACAAAGAAAATAAGGATGATCCATCTTTCGCTGTCCGTTGCCTGGTATTCATTTTCCCATTTTGTGATCAGCCACACCAGCAGAGCGATAAACATGGAGGCCATTGAATATACTTCTCCTTCTACCGCCGAGAACCAGAAGGTATCCGAAAAGGTAAAACACAAAGCTCCCACTGCTCCCGCAAAGAGAATGGAGATTTCCTGATGTTTTGTAATTTCATCAAAATCTTTGTTCAGCAGTCTTCTTACAAAATGAGTAATGGTCCAGAACAAAAACAAAATCGTCAGTGCACTGAACAGGGCCGACATCGCGTTGATTACGATTGAATAATTTTCGCCTTTTCCTAATGCAAAAATGGCGGCCACAGCCCCCACAATCTGGAATAATGCCGCTCCGGGAGCATGCGTTACTTCAAGTTTTACTGCAGAAGAAATGTACTCGCCACAGTCCCAGAAACTGAAGTTGGGTTCTATGGTAGACAAGTACGTGAAAAAAGCAATGACAAAAATCACCCATCCTAAAACGGTGTTCCATCGCCTAAAAGTCCAATTTTTCATAGTATTAAATCAATTACGCGAAAGTAAGGCTTTTAAATTATTTTATGTTGTTTTTAACAAAATTTAAAAAAAATGGCGTAGTATTTGTGATGATACTTCCGCTAAGATTGCAAATAAGAAAATAGATTTTCCTAAATCGCTGTCTAGAATTCAAACAAAAGTTTAGAAATTATTTATTTTTTTGTATTTTTGCGGTCAGATTTTTATTGAAAATAACAAATAATGAGTAATGTTTACGATAATATTCTTGGCCTTGTAGGAAATACTCCTATGGTGAAGCTAAATACTGTTACAAAAGATATTCCTGCAACCGTTTATGCCAAGTTAGAATCATATAATCCTGGACATTCCACAAAAGATAGAATTGCACTTCATATTATAGAAAATGCAGAACAGAAAGGTTTATTGAAGGAAGGTTCCGTTGTTGTTGAGACCACTTCAGGAAACACCGGTTTTTCTATAGCAATGGTTTGTATCATTAAAGGATACCAGTGTATTCTTGCCGTAAGTGACAAGACAAAGCCTGAGAAAATTGCTTATTTAAAAGCACTTGGGGCTACTGTATACATATGTCCGGCCAATGTTCCCGCAGATGATCCGAGATCATATTATGAAGTTGCCAAAAGAATTGCTTCAGAAACGCCCAATTCAGTTTACATCAATCAGTATTTCAACGAGCTGAATATTGATGCACATTACCAGACTACCGGTCCTGAAATTTGGGAGCAGACGGAAGGTAAAATCACACACCTTTTTGCCTGCACTGGAACAGGTGGAACATTATCAGGTTCGGCAAAATTTTTAAAAGAGAAGAATCCGGCGATCAAGATTATCGGTGTGGATGCCGACGGATCTATTCTGAAGAGTTACCACGAAACAGGAGAAATTCATAAAGAAGACGTTCATCCCTATCAGATTGAAGGAATGGGAAAAAACCTGATCCCTTCTGCCCTTCTTTTTGATAAAGTAGATGAATTTGTAAGAGTAAACGATGAAATGTCGGCTTACAGAACCCGTGAAATTGCTTTAAAAGAAGCTATTATGGGCGGATATACTACCGGAGCTGTAACCCAGGCGTTAATTCAGTATGCACAGTCTCATGAGCTGACTAAGGACGATATGATTGTTCTGATCTATCCTGATCATGGCTCAAGGTATATTACCAAAGTATACAGCGATAAATGGATGGCTGAACAGGGGTTTGTCAACAACTGCGTACATAATTACGACGAAGTTTTCAAAACCGAATTTATTAAATAGAGATAATATAAACCACGATACAAATAAAGCCTTTTGTGTTCTACAGGAAAGGCTTTTTTACTTAAAAATTACGATACAAAATGTTGGATATTTTTGAAAGAATAAAAGAAAATCCAGGACCTCTTGGACAGTTTGCAGATTACGGAGAAGGCTATTTTATATTCCCGAGATTAGAGGGGCCTATCGGTCCGAGGATGCAGTTCCAGGGAAGAGAAGTAATTTTCTGGAGTGCCAATGATTATTTAGGATTATGTAATCACCCTGAAGTAATTGAGGCTGATGCCAAAGCAGCAGCAGAATACGGGATGTTTTACCCGATGGGAGCGAGAGCAATGTCCGGGGAAACAGAGCAGCACCTTCAGCTGGAAAGAGAACTGGCAGATTTTGTACAGAAGGAATCAGCATATTTATTAAACTTCGGTTATCAGGGAATGGTTTCTACCATTGATGCCCTGGTGAACAGAAACGACGTAATTGTTTATGATGTAGACTCTCACGCCTGTATTGTAGACGGTGTAAGACTTCATGCCGGAAAAAGATTTACATACAGACACAACGATATTGCCAGCCTTGAGAAAAACCTTCAGAGAGCGACTAAAGTTGCAGAAGAAACAGGAGGAGGTATCCTGGTGATCACGGAAGGTGTTTTCGGGATGAGAGGCCAGCAGGGGAAAATTAAAGAGATCTGCGAGCTGAAATCCAAATACAGTTTCAGACTTCTGGTAGACGATGCCCACGGATTCGGGACACTTGGAAAAACAGGAGCCGGAGCTGGTGAAGAGCAGGGATGCCAGGATCAGATCGATGTTTATTTCTCTACTTTTGCCAAATCAATGGCAGGATTCGGAGCATTTTTAGCCGGAGATAAAGAAATCATCAGATACCTGAAATTCAATTTAAGATCCCAGATTTTTGCCAAATCGCTTACTATGCCAATGGTAATAGGAGGTTTAAAGAGACTTGAGCTACTGAGAACAAGACCCGAAATCAAAGCCAAACTTTGGGAAAATGTAAATAAATTACAAAACGGACTTAGAGAAAGAGGATTCAATATTGGTGATACCAATACCTGTGTAACTCCGGTGATGATGCAGGGAACGCCGGTAGAAGCCACTCTTCTGGTAAAAGATTTAAGAGAGATCTACGGAATCTTTACTTCAGTAGTAGTGTATCCGGTAATTCCGAAAGGAATGATCCTTCTGAGATTAATTCCTACTGCTTCTCATACAGATGCGGAAATTAATGAAACGCTGGCTGCATTTGAAGCAATTCACGATAAATTAGTAAGTGGTTACTATAAAGAGCAGGAACAGAAACTTCTGCAGGAGCAGGGTTTAAGTTTCAAGCCGATCTGATAATAAAAAATTAAAAAAAAACCACTGAAAATTCAGTGGTTTTTTTATGCCATCTTTAAAAACTGATATAAAGAAAATGAAATTCAAGGGTTATATGCTGGGTGTTTTATCATCCGTTTCATATGGGTTGATCCCTATTTTTATCCTGCCGCTGAAACAGGCCAGATTTTCTATGGATATTACTTTGTTTTACCGTTTTCTGTTTTCAGCGATGATGGTAGGCGGGTACCTGCTTTATTCCGGAGAGCGTTTCAGAATCAGCAAAAAGGAAACTTTAATCCTTGCCGTACTGGGGATCTGCTATGCCCTTTCTTCTGAGTTTCTCTTTATAGGTTACGATTTCCTCACGCCGGGAATTGCTTCCACCGTGCTTTTCATTTATCCGGTCATTGTAGCACTCATCATGTTTTTCTTTTATAAGGAAAGACTTACAAAACTATCTGTAATTTCCCTGTTACTGGCTTTTGCAGGAGTTATTGTTTTATGTTTAAAGGGAGAAGGTCTGGAAATCAATTTTGCGGGTCTGGGAGTTGTGATGCTAAGTTCCCTGTTTTATGCACTTTATATGGTGATTGTCAACAAATCAGAGCTTAAAGTATCAGGATTTAAGCTTTCCTTCTATTCTATGCTGTTTACTTCAGCATTTTTTATGCTTAAAGCCTCCACAGGCGGCGAGTCATTTGCTGTTCCTTCCCTGTCTGTATTTTTCAGTTTTATAGTCTTTGCATTTCTTACCACTGTTATTTCCAGTTTATGCCTTGTATACGCTATTAAATATATTGGTTCCACACCAACAGCCATTTTAGGAGCACTGGAGCCCGTAGTAGCTGTAATGGTAAGCGTATTGATCTTTCATGAGAAATTCACAGGTAATCTTTTTATCGGGATCACGCTGATTCTTCTGGGAGTTATCCTTAATGTAATTGGGGATAAAAAAAGGATAAGCCATGCTTAAGGATGATCAGACAAAGATTTTCTTCAGTCTTATATAATGGCTGCTTCTCCTGGTCTTGAAATTCTCAGGTCAGGTACGAATAAAAAAAGATATATCTATTTACTCCATAGAATTTTTAAAAGCAAATTTGATATTCTGGCGTAAAATTTTTCAGTTTTTCCATGTATATTTGTGTAACAATCCCTCAGCTGCAGAACCTGTTTACAGAGACGCAGTTTTATGTTATCAATAAACACCACAAATGAAAACAGAAAGACTCACAAAAGAACAGCTCAATGGCAGGATAAAAATAGCATCTGAAAAACTATATTCTGCTGTTCAGGCCGCCCTCGATTTTACTTTTCTCAGCGAAAATGATCCGGATGATGACAGTTTTTCAGAATTTCTTGAAATGCTGGACGCTGAAACAGCCGAAAAAATAAGAGAAGCCTCTTTGCAGATGGATAATGATGAGGAGGAACCTGAAATCCTGCTGATGAAAAATGAATGTTCCACTTCCCTGAATCTGATTACAGAAGAAGGTGAAGGTTTCAAAATTATGCTTATTGAAGGAGACCTGAACTTAAGCGGCAATTTATTCGTTGAAGATTATGTTACTCTTATTGTAACAGGTCAGGTCAAAGCTAAAAATATAATTGTTAACGGTTCTCTTTATTCCTCAGGCAGTATTTCCTGTAATGTTTTGTTCGGAGCATCGTCCAATGATCATGAAACGTATACCGTAGGTAATATCTATGCTTCCCTTGTTGCAGAAAACGGGCAGTACACCGTTTCAGAAGGCAGGATATATGCCAGATACCTGATCAGTTTCCATAATGAAATCGATGGAAAATCAGGAAGATTTATTGAAAATGCTTTAATTGACAGTGATACAGAAGCAGCCAGACTTCATCATAAGGTTCTGGACCAAAACGGATATTTTGATGAGGAAGCTTTTCTGCATTTTATCAGCCATCACAGTGTAGAGGCTTTATTCTATTAAACTTTATCGTAGATTAATTAAACCCGGGAAATATTTTTGTTGAAAAATGTTATGGTAAAAGTCTTTTACCTGTTATACTTCTTTTAAGAGGCAAATTTCTATTCATCTAAATATAAAAATCTGCTGAATCTGCGAGCAGAAAAAATTTAATAATGAGCAGCAGGATGCTTAAAATTGTTCTATCCCGGTCAGCCGGTCTGCCAATAAATCAAATTCCGGGTTTGCAATATAAAGCACAAATTGTCTATCTTTGGCGGGCAGTTAGAAAAAGAAATCACAAATCATAACCGCTTGTTTTTCAAATGAAAACACATTGTTATTTCTTCTGTTAAACTGAATTTATAAATAAATCTGTAAAAAACTCCTGTTGAAAGATCTTCTTCTTATCACTCCGCCTTTTACCCAGCTCAATACCCCTTATCCGGCAACCGCTTATATTAAGGGATTTCTGAATACCAAAAAAATTTCCAGTTATCAGGTTGACTTAGGAATTGATGTTATTTTAAAACTTTTTTCAAAAGACGGCATCCGGAAGGTTTTTGATCAGAAGATGGATCTCCTGTCTGTTTCTGAAAATTCACAGAGAATTTTTGCTTTAAAAGATGAATATCTGAAAACCATAGATCAGGTAATTCCTTTTCTTCAGGGGAAAACACCAACGCTGGCAAGGCAGATCTGCAGTATGAATTTCCTTCCCGAAGCTTCCCGTTTCAACCAGCTGGATGATATGGAATTTGCTTTCGGAAATATGGGGCTTCTGGATAAAGCCAAGCATCTTGCTACTTTATATCTTGAGGATATTTCCGATTATATCGTAGAAAATATCGACCCTGATTTCGGTTTCAGCAGGTATGCGGAACGTCTGGGAAAAAGTGCCAATTCATTTGATGAATTATATTCAAAACTAACAGATCATCAGACCTTTATTGATGATTTTACTTTAGAGATTCTAAAGGAAAAGCTGGAGACAGTACAGCCGAAGCTGGTATGTTTTTCGATTCCTTTTCCCGGAAATTTATATTCCGGATTCAGATGTGCCCGGTTTATCAAAAAGAATTACCCGCACATCAAAACGGCAATGGGCGGTGGTTTTCCCAATACGGAGTTAAGGGAAATCAAAGATCAGAGGGTATTTGAGTTTTTTGATTTTATTACACTGGATGACGGTGAGCTTCCCCTTGAACTTCTTCACGATCATATAACCGATCCTGAAGAACATCAGGAATATAAGAGAACCTTTCTGCTTGAAGGCCGGGAAGTCGTTTATAAAAATAATTCCAAAAGACACGATTATAAGCAGGCCGACATAGGAACTCCTGATTATACGGATCTTCAGCTGGACCAATATATTTCAGTGATTGAAATTGCCAATCCGATGCACAGCTTATGGAGTGACGGAAGATGGAATAAACTGACGATGGCTCATGGATGCTATTGGGGAAAATGTACTTTCTGTGATATTTCCCTGGACTATATTAAAATATATGAACCTATCTCTGCAAAAATTCTGGTTGACAGAATGGAAGAACTGATCAGAACCACCGGTGAAACAGGATTTCATTTTGTGGATGAAGCTGCTCCGCCGGCATTGATGCGGGAAGTAGCCCTGGAGATTCTGCGGAGAAATCTCGTTGTGACCTGGTGGACCAATATCCGCTTTGAGAAAAGTTTCACCAGAGATCTCTGCTATCTGCTGAAACTTTCAGGATGTGTCGCCGTTTCCGGAGGTCTGGAAGTGGCCAGCGACAGGCTTTTGAAATTAATAGATAAAGGAGTTTCCGTAGAACAGGTAGCCCGGGTGACCAGAAATTTTACCGAAGCCGGAATTATGGTTCATGCCTATCTGATGTATGGCTACCCTACCCAGACGATTCAGGAAACCGTAGATTCCCTGGAAATGGTAAGACAGATGTTTGAAATGGGAATTCTCCAGAGCGGATTCTGGCATCAGTTCGCTATGACTGCCCACTCACCTGTCGGGCTTCATCCTGAAGAATTCGGAGTGGTTCCCGTAAAGGAAAAAATTATGTTTGCCCATAATGATATCGACTTCAAAGATAAAACAGGAATCGATCATGGCCGGTTCAGTTTCGGTCTGAAAAAATCTCTTTTCAATTATATGCACGGAATCAACTTTGAACTTCCTCTTCAGGAATGGTTCGATTTTAAAATTCCACGAACAACCATACATCCGGATCATATTCATGACTGTCTTCTGGATGATGAAATTTTTAAACTGAAAAACAATTCAAAAGTTATTTTTTTAGCCCAGAACGTAATCGCTGAGAATCGCGTAAAAAATAAAAAGAAATACTCCGGTACGTTTACACTCCTTACATTCCACCTGAAAACGAATATTGTAAAGGTAGAACTGGAACAGGAAAAAGCAGAATGGCTGATGAATGTCCTGCGGGAAAATTCAATTGAGAATCAGAAAAAACCTACTGTTCAGCAACTTAAAGTTCAGTTTGAGGAAAATTTTGAAGATTTTGAATTGTTCTGGTTCTCGAAACCCATGCAGCAGCTGAAGGAAAACGGCGTGATTTTATCGCTTTAATTTTTGAACTAAAATTGGACAGGAAATTTAATTTTAACGATTTTAATACTTTTTCTCACAGATTTTTATGGAATATCATCTGAGTAATCCTCTTCCCATTTAATTTTTTTCTGCGATTTCTTCGAAGGTATATTTTCCGGATTCTATAATCTTCTCTTTATCATTATGCAGCCGTATTTTTCACATTGGGTAGCCCGATAACTATTCAGATCTGGAATTTTTGTGCTGACAAGAATGAAAATAATAACAGAAAAAGCAAAACTTTCATAACTGTATTTTATTATTGTGAGACTTGTTTTTCAACAGGGCCAACAGATACCTTTTCCTGTATTTTGATAAAATTCGGATCCATAATAGCCATTCTTTCTGCTATTGCTTTATAGGTAGGAAATTTCAGGAGCGCTGCTCTTCCGGACATTTCCCTGTAAATAGTAAAGATTTTCCCGTTGGCAGTTTTAATCTGCTTTGTTGTGGTGATGTAACGCCCGATAAATTTGCTTTTTGCATCATATACTTCAATATCTACAAAAGTTTTATCGGTAATGGTATCTTCCGAGCCAAAACTTACGGGTAAATTGGTAAAATATCCTACCGGAACCCCATTGCTTAAAATCTCTCCAACTTTATTGACTTCTATATTCAGTTTATCTATTTTGCTTCTGGTGGTATAGGCATCTTTTGTTTTTGTGTCAAGCTTCCTTTTCGGAACATTTTTAAAGATTTCATCCAGATTCCTGATGTTTATCCCTTTGTTATCGATAACTTTTAAGCCTTTTATAGAGGTATAAACCGCTGATTTTTCTTCTCCTGAAAATGCTGACGGAGAAATATAGTCCATGTCTATGGTTTTATCCCTGTTATATACCCTGTTCAGCCGGATATAGCTGTCTCTTACAGAATCCACAACACTTTTATCTATGAATTCTATGGTGTATATCGGGGTTTCTTTCAAATCCATGAATGTATAAACATTGGATTTGTTTGATATTTTGGCTACATGTACCCCGTCAAGGCTTATAATACCTCTTTTGGTTTTGAAGTTCTGAGCATTGAAAAAGGTCCCCAAAACGGCAAAAAATATGATCATCCCATTCCTCATATAATCAGATTTTATGTCATAAAAAAAAGTGTAACAAAGTTACACTTTCTTGAAAATATATTTAGCTTTTCATTTAATTATTCACAAAGGATGATTCCTTTATTATTATTAAATTCTACAACACCGCTTTTGATAGGATAAGAAAAAGCTGAATCCTTTTCGTTTTCTTTGGTTAAGTTTTTGGTATATGCTTCATCAATAGATTTGGCAAAAAGCTTTACTTTACCTCCGATTAAAGAAGAAACAATACCTGCGTGGTTTTTCATGATGTGGAATTCACCATTTTTCCCCGGCAGCAGTACAGAGTCTACTTCTCCTTCAAAAACTACATATTCTGGTGTTAAAATTTTTATATTCATAGAAACAAATTTGAAATTTGATGTTTGAAATTTGAAATTACTCATCGAATCTCAAATTTCAAATCTCAAATTGTTAATAATTTATGCGTTTTCAGCTAACATTTTTTGTCCGGCTTCGATAGCTTCTTCGATGGTTCCTTTCAGGTTGAAAGCAGCTTCCGGAAGGTGGTCTAATTCACCGTCGATGATCATGTTGAACCCTTTGATGGTATCTTTAATGTCTACCAGAGATCCAGGGATACCTGTAAACTGCTCTGCTACGTGGAAAGGCTGAGATAAGAATCTCTGAACTTTTCTTGCACGGTAAACTACTGCTTTATCTTCTTCTGAAAGTTCTTCCATACCAAGAATGGCAATGATATCCTGAAGAGCTTTATATCTCTGAAGAATTTCTTTTACTCTCTGAGCACAGTTGTAGTGATCTTCACCGATAACTTCAGGAGCAAGGATTCTTGAAGTAGAAGCCAATGGATCTACCGCCGGATAGATACCTAATGAAGCGATCTTTCTGTCAAGTACCGTAGTTGCATCAAGGTGGGCAAAGGTAGTTGCAGGAGCCGGGTCAGTTAAGTCATCCGCAGGTACATATACTGCCTGTACAGAAGTAATGGATCCGTTTTTAGTGGAAGTAATTCTTTCCTGCATCGCTCCCATTTCAGAAGCAAGTGTCGGTTGGTAACCTACCGCTGAAGGCATACGTCCAAGAAGTGCAGACACCTCAGAACCAGCCTGTGTAAAACGGAAGATGTTGTCTACGAAGAAAAGTACGTCTCTACCCTGTCCGCTTTCACCACCATCTCTGTAATACTCAGCTAATGTAAGACCAGAAAGTGCTACTCTCGCTCTTGCACCTGGCGGCTCGTTCATCTGACCGAACACGAATGCAGCTTTAGAATCTTTCATTACTTCAAGATCTACTTTGGAAAGATCCCATCCTCCATTTTCCATAGAATGCATGAAATCGTCACCATACTTGATAATTCCTGATTCCAACATCTCTCTCAAAAGGTCATTTCCTTCTCTCGTTCTTTCACCTACTCCGGCGAATACAGAAAGACCTCCGTGTCCTTTTGCAATATTGTTAATCAACTCCTGGATCAATACTGTTTTACCTACACCGGCACCACCGAACAAACCGATTTTACCTCCTTTTGCGTAAGGCTCGATAAGGTCGATTACTTTAATCCCTGTAAATAAAACTTCTGCAGAAGTTGAAAGTTGATCAAATTTTGGAGCTTCTCTGTGGATTGGCAGCCCGCCATCCTTAGAAATATTCTGAAGCCCGTCGATAGCATCCCCAACAACGTTGAATAGTCTTCCGTTCACAGCTTCACCAATAGGCATCGTAATAGGATTTCCGTATCCGATTACATCCTGACCTCTTTTAAGACCATCAGTTGCATCCATTGCGATACATCTTACTGTATCTTCTCCAATATGCTGTTCTACTTCTAAGACTACCTTTTCACCGTTTTCCTTTGTAATTTCCAACGCGTCGTAGATTGCAGGAACTGCTTCTACATCTGTAAAGACAACGTCGATTACCGGACCAATAATTTGAGAAATTTTACCTTTAATTTGGTTTGCCATTGCTAAATTTTTTCTTGGTGCAAATATAATGATTCTTCATAAACCCGCAATTGGTAAAAAAAAGATTTTTATCATGCTTTTTATAAATTTATTCATCCGGCAGTTGATTGATCTTTCAGCCGCATTTCCCGGCTGAAAATATTGGTCTGCTGTTATCTTGATAGATTGTTACATTATATCTATATTTGCAGTCAAAATTTTTTCCGTTTTGAAAGTGTTCAAGAATTTTAAAGATTACTCTTCTCAAAGACCTCTGGCATTGTCTTTAGGCATGTTTGACGGAGTGCATCTGGGTCACAAAAGCATCATTGATGAACTTATAAAATCTGGTAAAGACAACCACCTGGAGACTGCCATTCTTACTTTCTGGCCACATCCCCGTTTTGTTTTCAATCCTGATGAGAATCTTAAACTTCTTAATACTCTTGAGGAAAAGAAACAGCTGGTTGAAAAATACGGTATTGATCATTTATTCCTGAAAGAATTTGATGAAGAGTTCAGAAACCTTACCGGAGAAGAATTTGTCCGTCAGATCCTGATCGAAAAATTAAATGTAAAATACCTGATCATTGGCTATGATCATTCTTTCGGAAAAAATAAAAGCGGCAATTTTGAACTTCTTCAGAAGCTGTCCAAAGAGCTTGATTTTGAGGTAGAACAGATGGAAGCGATCAATATTCATGAGAATAACATCAGCTCTACGAAAGTCCGCAACGCACTTCTGGCAGGCAATATCAAAGATGCCAATGAAATGCTGGGCTACGCTTATTCTGTTTCGGGTACGGTGGTTCACGGGAAGAAAATCGGAAGAACAATTGGATATCCTACCGCCAATATTGAGACGGAATCCCTTAAACTCCTTCCTAAAAAAGGGGCTTATATTGTTGAAGTCGACGTAAAAGGCCGGTCATACAAAGGAATGTTAAGCATTGGAACCAATCCTACGGTGAACGGTGAGCAATTAACCGTTGAAGTTTATATCCTTGATTTTGATGATGATATTTACGGTGAAAAGATTACGGTAAAGTTCAGGGATTTCCTTCATGATGAGATTAAATTCGAAGGGCTTGAAAAACTGACAGAACGGCTGGATGAAGATAAAAGGCTGACGGAAGCGTTTCCGTTTTAAGATATTAAAAAAGGCTATTCATTGATGAGTAGCCTTTTCCATGTTTATTCTGTTATTTATATCCCAAAATCTGATTTTCTGCGTTGATCGCTTCTTCTACAAATTTTTTAAATTCCGGATATTGTTCTTTTCTGATATTATCCCACGGAGTTTGGGATTTCCTTGTTATTTTTAATCTGTTATTTTTTTCCAGCTCATAACTGATTGAATAGTTGAAATTGTTATACGCCATAGTTTTACTTTCAGGAATTTCAATAAACTTCATTCCCTCAGGAATATTAAGATATACTTCTTCAAAATATTCATTCTGCCGTTCATATTGCGTGTACAGAATATCTGTATTTCTGTTTTCAGTAGCAACCACATCCTTTGTAAATGGTTTTGTAATAAAAGGAATCTTCATAATTTTCAGATTGCCTACGGATTGAGGTTTATCACTGATATTAAACTGAACTTCATATGATAAAGGGGTTGCAGTAAGATCTTTCCCATCCAGCAATTTTACTGATTTTACGTTGATTACCTTATCTAAAATTCCACCATATTCCTTTTCCATATTTTTTTTACGGTTTTCTTCTGTCTGTGAACTCTGGAAGAAAGTATTATAATAACTTTTGGTTTCTCCCATTGTATATTGCCTGGTTACAAAGCTCTGATCATCTCCGTTAATCTGAACTTCACTTACAGACCTGAACAGGCTTTTTGTATTATTATCTGCCGGTATATCAATAAGCCGGGCAGCATTCCCGCTGTTCTTATCTGTGGAAATCACCAGACCTTTTGCCTTATAATTGCTTTTAACAATGGCATTAAAGGGTAAATACTTGTCTGTCATTTCAAGGAAAGTTTCCTTTCCGTCGAGATTTACCTTTACAATGCAGTGATTGAAACTTAAATTAGGCAAAAGAAGACGTTGTGGAGAGTTATCATTGGTCTGTACCAGCACGAGATTGGATTTCAGCCCTGCCTGATTTCCCAGAATTAAAAATAATGTAGATAAATCTTTGCAGTCTCCAAGCTTTGTCACCAATGTTTTGGATGGTTTTTGAGGGATAAATCCGCTCTGGCGAAAATCCACAGAACTGTAAGATACATTTTTCTCAATATAATTATAAATTTTTTCAGCTTTTTCAGTATCGTTCATTCCTGAAGTACCGTTGGGGAATATCTCCCTGAAGGCTTTATCCACTACCCTGTCTGATACCAGGCTTTTTCTGATCAGATCCGAATACCAGTTGGATATTTCCTGCCAGGTTTTTATAGAATTGGCCGTTACCGAAATAGTGGCATCATAATATGTGGGCCTGTAATTTTCATCCAGATTTATCTCCGGAAGATTATTAAGTCTCCAGGTCTGAAACAGTTTATTTCCCACTTTTTTCTTTGTAGAAGCCACTTCTGCGTTATGACTCTTTACCTGATAAGGCATATTTTCAGGAGTGATGACCGTAAAGACGGATTCTACAACAGGATATTCGGAATTAAAATAAGAACTAATATTAAAATCTTTGTAGAATCGCCCGCCTCTTCTTTCTATACTTTCTTTTTGTATAAGAACCACATCTCCCACTTCAAGACCGGTGAAGACGATCTGGTCATCGGATTTTTCTCCCGGCACAATACTGCCGTTCGGTTTTACGATTTCAGATTTCAGCACATTGTCGTAATAGCTGATATAGTACTCTTTCAGTTCTTCTATTCCGCTTTCTGAAGTAATTTCATAGATATAGGTACTTCTTTTTTTGAATCCTCCTTCAGGATATACATTTACAATATATTCATCCCACAATGTGGTAACTCCTTTTTTTCCTTTTACTCCTTTGTTTTTTCTTTCCGAAGCCAGCTTTTTCAGATCTTTTACAGAAACCTGGTCAATTTCATCTTCGGTCTGCCCCAGATCTTTGATAAGCTTATACATCCGTTCATTCTCTGCAAAATGAGAAAGGGATTCCCGGGCATACTTCACAGCTTCATCCTTATTTTTCTGCAGTGCCAGGATTTCAGCCTTTAATGCCATCAGAGAATAGGAATACGGAAAATTTTCAAGCCCTTCATTAATCTGTTTCATAATTTCCGGATCTTTAGGATCTTCCTGTAAAAGAGAAATATATTTGGTTCTCAGCACATTTAAAGACGGATATATTTCAATGAATTTTCTGATCAGTTTCTTTTCATCCTCTATCCTGTTGGCCTTTTCATAATAATTAAATAATGAAGACATGATATCAAGATTATTTCTTGTGGCAATAAAGTCTTCCAGCTTTTTAATGATGCCGCTCTGATCTTTTTTATCAGCTTCTTCAAGGGAAGTTAAAGAAATAGTATATTTTTCATTATTGGCAAAAGCTTTTTTCAGGCTGGTTACATGGGACTTCATCTTTTCGATATCATGATTTCTTGCGGATATAATCACATCAAAAAGTTCCGTAACAGCTCCTGCCTTTGTTTTTTTCAGGAGCGCCTTATATTTTTCCAGTTCCTGAATGCTCATATTCTTGGTAATATTGTCATCAGCAATTTTCATAACCGGGACCTGGTAATATTCAGGATCATTCACTTCTATATTCTTAAGAATTTCTGTGATTTTCACGTGATCTTCCAGATTGTTATAATACCGGGAAAGGAGCATCTGAACGAGAGAAGATTTCGGATATTTCTGGGTAAAAAGGTCTATTTTTTCCTTTGCTTTGTCATTCTGCTGATTGTTAAGATAACCCAGAGTCAGAAGGTAATCATAAATAAAATCATTGGGAGACTGCATGATTTTCTCCTTGAGCTTGTGTTCAAATTTCAATTCTAATTCTTTGGGCTGAAGCTGGGCAAGTGTACTTTTATTATACTCCTGATAAGTATCAAAATAAGCCAGATCACTGATTTTGCTGTAATTTGTATCAAAAGGCACAACCATAAACCCTGCCGTCTTATCAAGCTGTGAATCATTTTTAATGAGCAGACGGTTCATTCCTTTGGGCAATATCACTTCCACAAGATGTGAACCCGTAGAGGTATAACCGTCTTTTGTGCTTGACAGTATTTCGGTATCATTCAGGAAGACCTTGAGTTCATTATTTGCATTGACTTCAAACCATACTTTTCTTTCTTCCGGATTATCTATAAATGTTTGTGCATAAACAATTCCCCGTCCATACTCCAGCTCATTGATGAAAAAACTGAATCCTCCGTTATCTTTATGTTTTTTGTTGTACCAGCCTACATTTCCAAAACTTCCGGTATTGAATAATCTGTCGTTTTTAGCATAGGTCTCCGGCTCATATTCGTTGTCCATACCGCTTCCGTTAAGGTTTTCAAATACTCCGGCATACTGCCATTTATCAATTTTTCCGAGTTTTGAAAGCGCATCAGCAGATCCGGCAAAATTACCTCTCATATAATCAAAATAAGTCTTAAGCTCTATAATGCCGTTTACCTTTCCGAAATTTTTACTGCCATACAGGATATCTACTTTTTTGTAAGTGTAATCATCAATTCCGCTTTCATCCATATCGCCCAGCATACATTTCTCCTTGAAAACAGGATACAGATAAGCTTCTTCATCGGTACTGTTTACAAAATGGCTCACAAAGGTTTCATCAAAAATGAATTTACCCATTTCCTGATCAATCATTGCATCCAGAAAAAGGCTTTCAAAGTTTTTAAATTTTTGGGACTGTAATGTTTTATCGTAGAAAGTTCTGGCTTCATCTCTTTTGTTGTTCAGCAAAAGTTCCCAGGTTCTGGCATGATCCTTTGACTGAGCAAATGCTCCGACTGACAGGAAATAAACAGCCGAAATCAATATTTTTTTCATGGTATCAGTTTCGTTTTTTTTTAAGAATTATTTATTATGTTCTGATCTTTTTTGGTTAAGGACTTAAATACCAGCTCGTAGGACTGATCTATCATTTTAAAGACCAGCTCTCTTTTCAGCCCGTCTGTCATTACAGAATTCCAGTGGGTTTTATTCATATGAAATGCTCCGGTAATCTGCGGATACTGCTCGCGGAGTTCAGCGCTCCATTCGGGATCTGTTTTCACATTAATACTCAAAGGCTGTTTTTCCAGGGGCATCAGCAGGAACATTTTGGTTCCGACTTTCATAACGAGAGTTTCATTATCAAAAGGAAATGTTTCAGTAACTCCTTTTTTAGCAAGACAGTAGTCCAGAATTTCGTTGGCATCCATATTATTTATGAGTAATGGGTAATTAGCAATGAGTAATATATAATGATATTTACCGTTTCTTATGATCTTTTATTGATCCAAATTTAGTAAATTTAAGAAAGAAAATATCGTTTCATCAAACCACATTGTTATGAAAGCTTTAGTAATCGGTGCTACGGGTGCCACAGGAAAAGATCTGGTCAATCAGTTACTCAGTGATAAAGATTTTGAAGAAGTTGATATTTTCGTAAGAAAACCTGTTGATATTCAGAATGATAAATTAAAAGTACATGTTGTGAATTTTGAAAATCCCGGGGAATGGAAGGATCAGGTAAAAGGCGATGTCGTTTTTTCCTGTTTGGGAACTACCCTGAAAGATGCCGGAAGCAAGGAAGCCCAACGGAAAGTGGATTTTAATTATCAATACGAATTTGCCAAAGCCGCCAAAGAAAATGAGGTGGAAGATTATATTCTGGTTTCAGCTTACGGAGCCAGTCCGGATTCTAAAATTTTCTATTCCAGAATGAAGGGAGAGCTGGAAGAGGCTGTAAAACAGCTGCATTTTACCAAGATCACTATTTTTAAACCCGGAATGCTTGAACGGAAAGATTCGGCGAGAACCGGTGAAGTATTAGGCAGCAGGATCATTAAATTTGCCAATAAATTAGGCCTTCTGGAAAGCCAGAAACCGCTTCCTACTGATATTCTGGCCAAAGCGATGATTAATTCTTCCAAAATAAAGAGTAATGGATATTCCAGTATTAAGCTGGGGAATATTTTTTGCTTTGCGGAAAAGAAAGCGGAGTGATGCTATGAGTTGGAAGCTGGGAAAGGGAGGGGGAAGTTTTATAAGTTATGATATTTAAAAATCCGGTGTGAAAGTTGAGCGTTTTTTTTTAAATCGCAATGCTATACAAAGATGAATAACAACAAAGTGTTTTTAAGAGAAACAAGGCCGTAAACTTAGCAAAGTAATACTAAGAAACTGTGTTTCAGAGATGTATTTTCGGAAATATTTAGTGATCTAAATCTGAAAATAATTAACTCCGCTCAATATGACATTTCTAATACTAAGTGTATTGTAGTTTGTCATACTGAGCGGAGTCTGAATTGAACTAAACGTTTATTTTTTCTGTTATTTCAGATACTTTGTAATAGCTTCGTCTGTCGGTTTTGTGGTGCTGACGAATGTATCCACCAGTTTTCCGTTTTCATCGATCAGGAATTTGGTAAAGTTCCAGAGAATGGTGGTGTTTTTTACCCCATTGAGTTCTTTTTCCGTAAGGTATTTAAAGATAGGAGCTGTATCGTCCCCTTTTACGGAAACTTTTGCAGCCATCGGGAATGTTACTCCATAATTTTTCTGGCAGAAAGCCCCGATTTCAGTATTGGTTCCCGGTTCCTGACCTCCGAAATTGTTGGCAGGAAAACCTACAATCACCAGTTTTTCTTTATGCTCTTCATATACTTTCTCCAGATCTGCGTATTGAGGGGTAAACCCGCACTCTGAAGCTGTATTTACAATAAGGATCTTCTTTCCTTTGAAATCGGCAAAGTTGATTTCGTTTCCGTCAAGGCTTTCCACCTTGAAATCATATATTGTTTTTCCCATAAGTTCTTTGGTTTTAGCCTGAGAAATTTCACTTTTCTGATTGGTGCAGTTTTGTAAAAATGCTACAAATGAAAGCAGCAGCAAGAACATCTTTTTCATTTTTATCGATTTTAAGCAGCCGGGCTGCGGTATTTCTTCCGTTAAAACTTAAAAATATTTGCCGGAAACACTTTATTGACATCTATCCTGTTCAAAAGCATCACATAATCTCCGTCTTTTTTAGTACTTGAGGATTCTATTTTGAAAGGCATCAGAAGATTTCCCACTTTTTTATAATCAGCATATACCAGTGTTTCGTCTTTTTTCACCTCTTTTAAAAGCATATAGGTTTTAGTGTCGAAATAATATATGTTCTTATTCACATTTTTTGTGAGTTCTACTTTATGGCAGTAGATCTCTCCCACTTTTTCTTTTCCGAGATATTTTGCTTCAAAACCTTTGCTTTCCCAGTCGATGAAGTCGTTATCAAAACTTTCCGGTACATATTCCGCATATTCCTGAAGTTTATTGGCGGCATAATTCATTGCATAGCCTTTTGTTCCGTCAAACCCTTCAATCGCTGTATCTTTTCCGTTGATGGTAATAACTGTTTTGGTAAGATTCGGGCGCTGCTGGTATATTTTTATAGGATATTCATCTTTGATGCCTAACACTACTTTTCCCTGCAGCAATACTGAATTTAAAAGTTTCCAGTTCGTTAATCCCCCGGAAAGCTCTATATTTTTATCTATAATTTCCTTTGCAGTCTGGGAATACAGTGAAGTGGCAACGATTAAAAAGACTAAATATATTATTTTTTTCATTTATTTTTTTTAAAGTAATATTTCAGAGAAGGTCTGAATACCAGATCCGGTTCTCCTTTTTTCTTTTGAGGTACAAGATTTCCGTTCTCATACTTAAAAATCAATTCCGGGACCTCTCTAACCCCTGTTGGCTTTGCAAGATATACTATTTTATTTTCAAATCTATAATTTACCGGCTCTTCTTTGGTTTCTTTTTTTGACGGTATCTCTAAATAGGACGGATAAAGCTGATTATTTTTAAATTCCAGAACGATGAAGGTGTATCTGTCCAATACTCCGTTCGTTGTGGCTATACAGCTGTACCTGAGCCGGGCATAGAATTTTTTATCATTCAGATCCTGTCCTTGCAGATGTGAACAGCAAAATAATATTCCTGTTAAAAATAAGGTTTTCACCTATAAACTTATTTATCCATTCAAATATAAGAGGAATTGACTAAAAAAGCAAAAGATGGGAAGGAAAGGGAAAGAGATTTATGATCAGAAACGGGGAATTTTTCCTGTTTTTCAGATTAATTTTCTTGCTTTTTCCAGATCTTCCGGAGTATCTATTCCTACGCCTACGAAATTGGTTTCTATCATTTTGATCTTCATACCGTATTCCAGGTATCGGATGCATTCAATTTTTTCTGATATTTCCAGGGGTTTCATTTCAAGTTTCGAAAACTGAAGAAGCGCGTGTTTCCTGAAAGCATAAACACCAATGTGCTTGAAATAATCTACCTGATAAGAAATTTCCCTGTGAAAAGGAATGGCAGAACGGCTGAAATAAAGGGCAAAACCATTGTTATCGGTAATTACTTTTACGTTATTCGGATTATCGATCTCTTCTTTTTCAGTCAGCTTTATTTTTAGGGAAGCCAGTGAAATTTCCTGGTTATGGTCTTCCCGGAAGACTCCGATCAGCTGTTTTAAAGGTTCCAGCTTCAGGAAAGGTTCGTCTCCCTGTACATTGATCACAATATCACAATCAATATTCTGAACGGCTTCTCCAATACGGTCGCTACCTGTTTCGTGCTGGCCGGTCATTACAGCTTTTCCGCCGTTTTCAGCAATTTCATCAAAAATAATTCCGGAATCTGTGGCTACAAAAACCTCATCAAACAATCCTGTTTCTACCACATTCTGATAAGTGGTGGTGATTACGGTTCTTTCCCCTAATTTCTGCATCAATTTTCCCGGAAAGCGGCTGGCTTCATATCTTGCGGGAATAACAGCGATTATTTTCATATTCTTCTAATTGTCTGTTTTTTGTAATGTTCTTTACCTGTACAACCTTTTTACTTAAAACACTAAAGTGGTTAAATAGCTTTTGTAGTTAAGTTTAAAAGACTTATTTTATACTTTTGATCCTGCAAAAAGGTTTAAACAATATTAACCAATTTCAACTCTTTTAATTATTTTTCATATTTGTAAAAATATACATTCTGAGGCTTATCTGATTTGTAATCGAAAGGATAAATCCGCGTACTGTCTTTTACTTTCATACCATAAAACTGAGCTTTCACCATATTCGATGCGATAAGCTGTACTTCTGCCGAAACGAAATCCGGATCATAGACCATTTTTCTTTCAACTTCAGGATTCTCCGTTATAATTGTTTTTAAATAGAGTTTATAATGAAGGGAATCTTTGGTTTTACAGGTAAAAACATATGTATATCCATTGTCAAATTCAAATAAGTGCTCCTTTTTATTGAATGTAAAGCTTTTAAAGAATTCCATACTACTTCCGCAGTGCGGCAGCAAGGCCCATTTTGAATCTGAAAGGGTGATATCTTTTTCACCGGTTTTTCTGACGATAAAATAATCTACGTCTATCAATCCCGGATAATAAGCACGTTCATTTTTCAGAATGAGTTTGTTGAGTTTTGAATTGGGACCTCTATCCAATTCCATTATTCTCACGCTGTCTTTATCTTTAATAATACGGGCATCAAATGCCCTGTCTTCAGAGATAAATTGATACTTCTTATATCCTGTCTGGTTAATCACTACCGAATCACATGCATTATCAACAGAGTAAAGCACATAATTTTCTTTTTTACAGGAGATCAGAAGGGTTCCTGCGAGTATAATAAAACCTTTTCTAAGGTAATTCATGGTTTAATGTAACAATATAGCAATACAACAGTGTAACCCTTCTTAATGAACTATTACACTGTTGTATGGGAGGTTCTATTTAAGATTATTCAATGCGTTTTCCAGTTTCGGAAGCATTACTTTGATTTCATCAATGGCAAGTCCGCCTACGGAAGCCCGGAACCACGGCTCTGATTTCTCTTCTCCGAATGCTGAGAATGGAACTAATGCCACTCCTGCATCATTGATCAGGTAAAATACGAGATCAGAAGAGTTTTCAATGACAGATCCGTCCGGTTTTGTTTTTCCGATGTAATCCAGTTTAATGGTAAGATAAAGAGCGCCCATCGGTTCGATGCTGTCTACATTAAGGCCTTTGGTTTTTAAATCCTGGATTCCGCCGTGAAGAACTTTCAGGCTGTCTTCCAGCTTTGCTTTGAAATCTTCTACGAATACATTTACGTTTTCTGGGTTTTCATAGAATTTTGCGGTTGCTTCCTGCTCCGGTTTCGGTGCCCAGGCTCCAACGTGCGTAAGAAGTGCTTTCATCTTATCGATGATGTGTGCCGGACCGAATCCCCATCCTACACGTACTCCTGTTGCAGCAAGGCATTTGGAGATTCCGTCGATGTATACGGTATATTCTTTCATTTCAGGGAAAAGAGAAACCGGATCTACGTGTTCTGCCCCAAAAGTAAGGTTGGAATAGATCTGATCATACATTAAGTATAAAGGTTTTTCGTCTGCTCCTCTTTTTTTGTTTTCAGCGATCACCAGTTCACAGATTTCTGAAAGCTGCTCTTTTGTAAACATGGTTCCCGTAGGATTCAGTGGAGAACAGAGGGCCAGAAGAACTGCTCCGTCCAGATGCGGTCTCAGATCATCTGCTGTCGGAAGGAAGTTGGTTTCCGGTTTTGTTTTTACTTCTACGGCATTGGCGGAAGTAAGGTAAGCATAATGGTTGTTGTTCCATGACGGAGTTGGATATACTACTTTATCCCCTTCATCTACGATCGTTTTATAAACGGCATAGATCAACGGTCTTGATCCTGCGGTAATCAGGATGTCGTTTGGTGTATAATCCAGGTTCCATCTGCTTTTCAGGTCTTTTGAAACTTCTTTTCTTAAAGATAAAAGTCCGTTGGCAGGCGGATAATTTGTCAGATTATTCTGATACGCTTTCTGAATCTCTTCCTTCAGCAGGGCCGGAATAGGATAGAGATTAGAATTGAGGTCACCAATAGTAAGATTGGCTATTTCTGCTCCTTTTGCCTTTAAATCATTTACTTCATTACCAATTTTTACAATTTCCGAACCGATCAGGTTCGCCGCTAATTTTGAAACTTTCACTTTATTTTTATTTAAAATTTACTAATATTGTCTTTCTATATTGATCTTCTCACGGATCTGATCTGCCGGCATCTGTGCTTCAAAAAGGGTCATTAGTTCTCTGGCTTTTTTTGCCGTGTTGGAATTGGGATATTTTTTTATAATCCTGTTGAATTCCTTTATGTTTTCATCGTATAGTTTTCCGTCTGCGCTTTCGTAGGTCATTGTATTATCCATTCCGAAAAGGTAGTCGTACAGGTAATTGTGATAGTCCTCCCTTACTGTTTTCAAAAGCTTGCTTTTAGGATATTTATTAATAAAATTCTCCCAGAATATCAGTCTTTCACCCAATTCTTCCCAGGTAATGATCAGCCCTGCGTCCGCGGCATAATTGCTTTCGTTTTCTTTTGCTATCTGCGTGATATATGCCTCATAGTCCGGGGTTACCTTTCCTTTAAAAACAGGAGGGTAATATCCCGGAACGCTCCAGATCTCGGTAATTCCTTCCCCTACTTCCCTGAACTCCAGCCCTGCTTTTTTCAGTTCAGCGGCTACTTTCTTTACATTATCCGGAAGATCGTAGCGGTCTTTATCAGAGTTATAGTAATTGACATATTTGTCTAAAATATCACTGTGTAAGGTAGTAAGACATTCCGTATACTTTTCTCTTATTTTAACAAAGTCCTCATACGTTTTGTCATTCTGTTCCGGAGTACCTGCGGTAAGGTCTTTCTCAACTTTAGCCTGATACCACTGAAGTGCTGTAATATAATCTTCCGTTTTGCGGGAAGGAGAACAGGCTGTATCAACAGGCTTATACTGATCTTCCCGGACTTCGCTTTTAACAATTGAGTCGTTTACCGGTTTTACATCAGAAACTGCAGCTTCCTTTTTGCAGGAAACCACAGCCACAGACAGTATGCAAACTGTTATAATTTGTTTTATCATCAATCTGTTAATCCAGTTTTAAATCTGTTTTAACGGCCCCGATCTTGGCTTCCAGGGATGTTAATTTATCCCTGAAGTCTGCTTCGGAATTGATGGAATCTTTTACCGAAACATAAAATTTAATTTTCGGCTCGGTACCTGAAGGTCTTATGCAGACTTTTGTGCCGTCCTGTGTATAATAAATCAATACATTGGACTTCGGAATATCGTTCATTACTTTGGTTTCATTTCTGGAAACGCTGAAGCTGGTCTGCTCTTTAAAGTCTTTGATCTCTTCTACCAATGAACCGGCAAGTTCTTTCGGAGGGTTTTCACGGAAGTCTTTCATCATATTCTGAATTTCTTCAGCACCTTCTTTTCCTTTTCTTACGATATTAATCAGTCCTTCGTAATACATTCCCAGGTCTTCATAGATCTCGATCATGTACTGGTACATTGTTTTTCCGTTAGCTTTACACCATGCGGCGATTTCACAGGCTAAAAGGATACTTCCGCAAGAATCTTTATCCCGGACAAAGTCTCCGGTCATGAATCCGAAGCTTTCTTCGCCTCCGCAGACAAATTTCTGAGTTCCTTCTGCTTCACGGATCATTTTCCCGATCCATTTGAATCCTGTAAGTCCCACTTTACATTCAACGCCGAATTTCTGGGCAATATCAAAGAAAATATCGGAAGTTACAATGGTAGAGCCAATGAATTCTTTTCCGGTAATTCTTCCCTGCTTTCTCCATTCGTTCAGAATGTAATAGGTAAGAATGGTATTGGTTTGGTTTCCGTTCAGCAGCTGCATTTCACCATCAAGGTTTCTTACGGCAATTCCCAGTCTGTCGCCATCAGGATCTGTTCCGATCACGATATCGGCATTGGTAATTCTTGCAAGATCCATCGCCATTTCCAGTGCAGCCGGTTCTTCCGGGTTCGGAGAGTCTACGGTAGGGAAATTTCCGCTCGGGATCATCTGTTCTCTTACCAGGTCAATTTTTTTGAATCCTGCTTTTTCCAGAGCCTTAGGAATGGTTGTATAGGTTGTTCCGTGGATGGAAGTGAAAACAATATTCAGGTTTTCTTTTCCTACATTCTGATAGGTTGAATTTTCAATACAGGCATCGATGTAAACGTCGTCCTGTTCTTCTCCGATCCATTCGATCAGGTCATCATTTCCGTTGAATTTGATTTCGTCGAATTTCACGGAATATACTTCACTGATAATCGCTTCATCATTAGGCGGTACGATCTGTGCCCCGTCATTCCAGTATACTTTATAACCGTTGTATTCAGGCGGATTGTGAGAAGCCGTCAGTACGATTCCTCCGTTACATTTTTTATCACGTACGGTAAAGGAAAGTTCCGGAGTCGGTCTGTGATCTTTGAAAAGCAGTACTTTGATTCCGTTTGCCGTTAAAACATCTGCCACCAGTTTTCCGAATTCTTTTGAATTGTTACGGACATCATAGGCAATAGCCACTTTAATTTCTTCGCCTTTAAACTGGGCCAGCATATAATTTGCCAATCCCTGAGTTGCCTGACCTAATGTATATTTGTTTAAACGGTTGGTTCCTACCCCCATAATTCCTCTCATTCCTCCTGTTCCGAATTCAAGTTCTCTGTAAAAAGAATCTTCCAGATCCGGAGAATTGCTGTCAATTAACAGCTGTACCGCATCTCTTGTTTCTTTATCGAATGTATCGCTTAACCAAAGTTTCGCCTTTTCTAATGTTGTCATATTTGTATTTCGTTCTTTTATAGTTTGTAAAGTTCTATTTTTAAATTGGGTAATTTTTCGCTTAATATATCCAATCTTTGCTGCAGATCAGTCCATTCAAATTTTAATTCTCCAAAAATTTCACGGTTCATCCTGAAACTGATCTTTGTAGATTCTTCAGAGACATCATCCGGATAGATTTCATTAAAAACCGTAGACCTGTTTTCAAAAATAAAATGGCCATGCTGTTTATTCCAGATGGTTTTTAATTCACATCTTTCTGCTGCTGCATTGATTGTTGCCATTCCTAAAAGGCAAAACTCAGCACCTATTTCCAGGTGTTTCTTTTGATTACTGCAGGCCCATACTTTTGTCATGATACATTCTGCCGAGGTAAGTCCCTGAGATTCTTTCAGTGACATTCCTGCATTGTATTCCATCAATAACAGATTATCATTTATTCCGATGATAATCTTATTGCAATTGTTATCCAAATATTCATCCACAGCATGACACAGCATATCGGTAACAAGAGGATTCAGATTCTTTTTACTGAAGCATTCATAAAAATACATCTGAGGACGCATTCTCACATGCTCAGTTAAGTCCAGTGTCTGAATATCGTCTATTGTATATTTTTTACCTTCCAATTTTACTCTAATTTTTTGTTTTCCACGCGGGTGGTCTTATCAATTTTAAATGCCCTGATCGGGTCGTTGTAATAGATAAATTTTGCGGTGTTCTGAATATGTCCTTTCAGGGAATCTTTTACATTCACCTCAGCATAGTTTCCGTTTTTGGAATCGATATTCAGGTTGGTAATCTTCCAGTAAGGAGCGATTAAGCTTGCGGTATCTGAAATTTTTATCACTGCTTCTTTAGTCAGGCCGATAAAGTTGGCCCGGCTTCTGTTCTGCATTTCCACTTCTGCCCTTCTTGCATTCACCGAACCCATAAATGTAGCATTATTTTTCATATTAAGCCTGAAATTATCGGTCTTAATTTCGCTGGAAATATTCATTTCAACGGAGTCTGAAACTGCTACTTTTTCAAGGTTATATTTGGAGTAAATGGTTACGTTATAAAAATCCACTCCTTTTGTTCCTCTTTTTTCTTTAATGAAAAGGGTTTTGTCCTTTACATCCACATCCAGATTGGAGGCTACATTGGGATAAGTTTCTATCTCTACGAAGTTTTTGGGTCCTCTGGCATAAAATACACGGAATTTCCCTTCAAGATCGAGATTTACAAATTCTGAAACATCCACATCTTTCTTTTCAATGGTTCCTTTCGGAGAAACCTTTCCGCAGGAAACTGCCACAACAAGCAGGGATGCATACCATATTTTTTTCATATTTATTTAAAATATTCTATATAAATCATTATAATGACCAGACTTTCCACTCCCATCAGTACATAAAGAACTGCTGTTCTCCATAGCAGACCTGGTTTTGAATATGAATTTTTGAAAGCATTCCAATAGGTAACTGCCGGAAACAGAATAAAAAGAGCGAATAAAATCTTGTCCAGAACATCGAAAATCTTAGTCACAGGCTTCCACAGCCCGATCAGACTGACAATATCATTTAACAAAAATAGGATTAAAATTCCTAAAAGACTTACTGTTCCAATGATAAAATGCTCGGCAAGGTTCAATTTTATTCTTTTGAAAAGGTAAAAAGCATTAACGGCTAACATTGGAATGATCACAAACAGGATTGTTTTGGAATACTTTGAGAAGAATTTTTTGATTTCAGTATCCTGAGCCAGGGTTTCCGGAGGAGCTAATTTTTCATAAAAATGAAGCCCGATCACATTGAAACTGAACAGAATAAGCAGCAGAGAAAGAAAATTATAGTACCTGATTCTTTTGCCTGAGATATAATCCATTGCAGTTTTTCCGGGTCTGAACATAATGTCTTTTACCGTATTGAAGAAACGGGTTTCCATATGCCAGATTGAGCCCAGAATGTCACTTTTGATGAGTGAGCGTGCTGTTATTCTGCCTGTATCAGATTTCTGTCCGCATTGAGGGCAAAACTCACCGGAGATTCTGTGACCGCAATTGAGACAGTTTTTTTTATTCATCGTCTATCAGTCAAAATTGGTACTCACTTTATTTTTTTCTGTAAAACCAGGTTTTGAAACCTTTTCTATCGGACAGGAGAAGGTAATCCCGGCTTACATAGGCAATTTTCATCATCAGTGTATCATTATCCTGGCTGTATTTCATTTTCAGGACTTCTCTTTCTTTCCGGTAATTCCCTTTATTTTCCAGGGAGCTGAATGTTCCGTCTTTATGAAAAACCAAAGTTCCGGTTCCTGCTTCAGAGTAATTTTCTTTATTTTTCAGGGTGTCTACGTTACTTACTATTCCGTCATACACTTCTATAAACTCCCAGGTCCCCTCCAGTTTCTGTGTTTTGCAGGAAAACAGCAGCAACAGAACAAAGCATGTTAAAAAAAATCTGGCCAATTTTATTTTCAATATCTTTTTAAAAAATTTACGGCAGCATTCTGGTTTTTGAACCCTGCTCTTCTACAAATATAAAGAAAAAAGCACCATTTTCAGATGCTTTTTTATGTTTTATGGTCTGTATATTTTATCCTCCCCAGATTTCAACAATCTTTACTTTTTTCAGTTCTACTTTTTCACCATCACATTCTGCATAGACCTTAATATCCTTATACATGAATGAAGGAACCAATACAAGATCTATTGGTTTTTCAGAATGCTTTTCTTTGAAGTCTTCAAATATTTTCATCAGTTCCTCATCGTTAAATCCTATTTCTGCACTATACTTCTGCATCATAAAAATAACATTATAAGGTATTGCGTCTTTTTTATAAATTTCAGTAGCCTTTGTATCTATTAAATATTCTGATTCACCATTATAATTTAAACGGTAAATCTGATCAAAAGTATCTTTTTCATCATAAGGATGAAGTCTGAAGCGGTAATTATACTTTTCCCTGTATTTATCCCACAGACCATAGGGAATTCCATTTTTCTCAATTTCAGTTTTTATACTGTCGGAAATGGAGATCTTGTATAGTTCATCAAAAAATCCCTGCTGGGTTCTGTTATGTGGATTATCATAAAAATCATTGACATCTACGGTAGTCTCTTTTGCCTGTAAACGACAAATTTCTGTTCTATGATGGTTACCCGAAAGCCACACGACTATAATACCGCCAGGTGCCGCTCCGATTGTTATATGGTCATAGGTCGCATCCTCCCATACTGATTTTCCATTTTCAATTTCATTTCCTTTAATTTTAAACCCTTTTTGAAAAGCTGCTAAAATCTTATCTTTAGGCAACGCCCCTTCTACTCTATAAAATTTTTTCTCTCCATAGGCAACATAAGTAAGATCAATGTAAGACGGAATAATATTTCCTCCCTGCCCTGCTGCTGTTCCATCATACTGCCATGGCCCTTTTTCCATTCCGGCCTTTGGAACTCCACAAATTAGTTTTTTATTTTCGTCGGCCAGATAGCCTTCGTGTACTTCTGCTGCATATCCTGTGGCTGCGGAAAATGTTACGGCATAAGAAAAGTTTTCCTTATTATTTTTGTTATCTTTACTACAATTGATAAGTAAGGAAAGGAAGATAAGCAGAAATAAAGATGTTGATTTTAACATAACAGCTTATCCTCCCCAGATTTCAACAATCTTTACTTTTTTCAGTTCTACTTTTTCACCATCACATTCTGCATAGACCTTAATATCCTTATACATGAATGAAGGAACCAATACAAGATCTATTGGTTTTTCAGAATGCTTTTCTTTGAAGTCTTCAAATATTTTCATCAGTTCCTCATCGTTAAATCCTATTTCTGCACTATATTTTTGCATCATAAAGATAACATTATAAGGTATCGCGTCTTTTTTATAAGCTTCAACAGCTTTTGCTCCTATTAAATACTCCGATTCTCCATTATAATTCAAACGGTAAACCTGAACAAAATTATCTTTTTCATCATAAGGGTGAAGTTTGAAACGGTAATTATATTTTTCCCTGTACTTGTCCCACAAACCAAATGGGATTCCATTTTTCTCAATTTCAGTTTTCACATTGTCGGGAATAGAGATCTTGTATAATTCGTCAAAAAATCCCTGCTGGGTTCTGTTATGTGGATTATCATAAAAATCATTAACATCTACGGTAGTCTCTTTTGCCTGCAAACGACAAATTTCTGTTCTATGATGGTTGCCAGAAAGCCATACTACAACCACACCTCCCGGTGCAGCACCAATTGCAATTTCAGTATAAGTTCCCTCAATCCATTTAGCATTTCCATTTTCATCCAGCCCTTCCTGAACTAAGAAACCTTTTTTAAATTCTTCCAGGATTTTATCTTTAGGCAGGATTCCTTCTACTTTATAAAATTTCTTCTCAGCATAAGCAACATACGTAAGATCAATGTAAGCTGGAATAATACTCCCTCCCTGACCTCCTTTTGCACCATCGTATTGCCACGGTCCATCTTCCATTCCAGCCTTTGGAACTCCACAAATTAGCTTTTTACTTTCATCGGCTAAATAGCCTTCATGTACCTCCGCTGTAAAGCCTGTGGCAGCGGAAAATGTTAAGGCATAGGAAAAATCTTTTTTATTTTCTGTATTCATTTGTTTGTCTCCTTTGCTGCAGCTTTGTAATAAGAGTATTCCACACAGCAGATTGATTAATAATATTTTCATTAGTATACAATTCTTTTCCTTTTTCCATTTTCGATATTAGGATGATCTTTCTGGACAGGTATTTCAGAGGCTTTTTGTCCATATCTAGAGTTCCAGTGTAAATAATTATTACGAAGGAATTTAATCCATTCATTCTTTTTATCAGCTTCTGCATTCAGTCTTGCCTGCCCTTCATATTCACGCATCTTTCTTTCCATTTGGTATCTGCCTGCATCCGGACTGTTGGTTGCATATACAATAGGCGGTTCAACATGAACACGTGGTTCAACAAATGTAAAAGGTTCCCCACCTTTGAAAGAATAGTTTTCCAATCTGGTCTTAATCGCTTCTAAAAACTGGACATTTCCACTGATCCAGTTTCCTTTGAAATTCTTAAATTCCAATAAAGCTGTTGTATTGATCGGAACTGCTTTTTTATTGCAGAAATCAGCCATGATATGTAGGGGAATATAGCTGTACTGGTTACTGATTTTTCTCCTGTTCCCTTCCAGACGGAAATTATTAATGGTGGGCCTGTAAAAAGGATCCTGAATAATAGTAAGTTCACTTTCCTTAAACCAGCCCTGTCTGATCAGTTCAGTCCGTAACGGTTCCAGGCTGCTCGCAAATATAGTAGCATCTATTCTTTTAGGATTATCCGGACGGCCTTCTTCATAAGCCCCCCCTACATCGCAGTGAACTCCCGGATAGAATAATTCTATTCCTCCTTTTTTACAACTTTCAGGAGATGTTTTGGCAACAGATGAAATATTAACTAAGCTAAAATTAGCACGATGTTCATCTGCTGCGACCATGTGCACCACATAGTTCGCCCTGTTAACATCATCCAATCCAAGCTGTCTGATATCATTTGACTGGGCAAGGCCGTAATGCGGTACCGTATCATAAATACCAACAAAACGGATTACGACTTTCATCTGCTCATCCATAAGCTTTGCTTCGTCCAGCAACTGTCCAAGGTATCCATATGCAGGCATCATTTTATAGGCATAAGACTGATCCAAGGTATAACCAAACATATCTCTTGCGTAGATTGTTTCTTTTCCGTGGGTTACTTTAGGTTTATAAGCTCCCTGTGTAACTACATGTACAAAATGGCGAGCTGCTGCTGCTCCTCTGCTAAACCCAAATACATCAAAAACGATTGTACCTACAGTTTCGTTGCTTGGTGAAATATTAGATGATATAAATTGTCTCACATCCTGAATTGCTTTTCTTACCCTGTCTTTGATCCCGGCACTTCCCATTCCAAAGCCGGGTCCCTGCATAACATCATCGTCTTTATAATCACCAGCTGAAAGATCTGCACCTTGAGCTTGAGGAGCACTATTTGTCCCTATTCCTTCCGTATAAACTTTAAATAATTTATTTCCTTTATCTTCCTTATACTTTTTAAATAAAATAGCAGGATTCGAAAGGTCATTTTCGTAACTGCTTTCCTGATCATCAGCATCCCCATGTTTATCATACACAGCACTTGCCAGGATAACCCTGCTAAGACCTGTTGTATCAGACTGTGCTTGTCCTTCCGCTTTTTTTCTGAGCTCTGTATTATACATATTATTCAGCGTACCATCTATAAATACTCCAAACGTAAAATTAACAGCCCTTTTCTTTTGTTTTACCTGAGCCTCAGTTTTTCCCACCACTAAGGGGTTATTGGTTGGCTTGGGCTGATCGATATGTTTTTTCAGTTCATTTTCTACGACCAGCTGAGTTTTTTCTTCTGCCTGGTCTATATGGTTTTTGTATACTATTTTTACAAAGTATTCATGTTCACTTTCGTCTATCCAGTCGGAGTCGTTCAGCTTGGTCTGGTATAAGCTTATTTGGTTGAAATATAAAAACGCGTATCCTCTTTCGTTAACGGCACTGCTGGTATAGGTTCCCATAGTACGGTCACCGGTGGTATCGTCTTCGTAAACAGTGATTTTAAGGGTATCCCCTTTGGGGATATTGGCTGTTTTGATGCTGAGTTTTATTTTATCCAGATAGCCCACTTTCCGTTTTCCAATGGCTTTTCCATTGGAGTCCTGCCATTCTACGGATACTATTTTAGGTTTTTCTGCGAGGATGGTCAGGGTAGTGGAATAAGCATTCTGTTTACCATTTTGTATGGCAACTGCAATCAGTTTCACGGTTTTCCCGGCCAGACTGATATTGAATTTGAATGAACCGCTTGCACTGGTAGCCAGCACATTGCCGCCATATTCTATTTTCCATTCTTTTACGGTAATTTTTTTACCTCCTGAAGTAAGGGCATAGGTACAGCTTGTACCGGCAACCGGGCGTGTATCTCCTGTAATAACCATGATAATTCAGTTTTTAATTAGTTTTTCATCGTTGCTTTATTTCTTTTGCCGACCGTAATTGCCGGATGTACGTACATTTCAGCAATTAAAAGTCCGTTACTTACCTTCATTCAATTCTTCACAGAATACGTATCTTCATAAGAATCCGTGGAATTATTGTCTTTTACAGAGGTAATTATTTTTTTTATTCTTTTATTATCGTAATAATAATTTCTTTTATACTGGAAAGTCTTATCATCATATTTTACATTATTCAAACTCAAAATATTATTTTACTTCATTTATACTTTGTAGAGAGTCTATCATTTTTACTGAATAACTTTCCAACTTTAAATTATTAAAATTATATTTTTTTCTATACTGATTGAAGCCTGACGATTCAAGATCAATATTATTTACATACAATACCCCTGACTTATAAGATACCTTTACTTTGGAAATAACTTTGGAAGAATTTCCCCTTTCCGTCGAAATAACAAAGCCATTCTTATCTGGAATGATCTCCTGAAATGTATTTGGTTCATCCACATACAAAGCATTTCTATAAACATTTGTTTTAGTATCAATATGATTATATACCAACAATAAATTTGGAAAAGATTCTTCTGGAAAACAATTTTCAAAAGAATTTATTTGTGTATAAAAAGGTTTAGCAATTGATACACTATCTTTTTTATTAAAAGCTGATCCTTTATCTGATATATAGAATTTTGAAAGATTTACATTATATTTTTTAGTAAAGCCCTGCATTGCTTTTTTACAGTTTTTCTCTTGTATACCATATCCAGAAGGGGCCACAATGGTATCATTATATTTGGAAACTTGATAAGCCATCCTATTATCCTTACAATAATAAAATAAAAGGCCCATTACCAGATAAAAAAATAAACTTTTCATAAATACTTTTATTTAGAAGTTGTCCAGAACATAGTTCCACCATGAAATCCGGTTGAAACTAAGTCTTCATGAACTAATGGATTTTTCTGAGAGTCGGTCCTGGCACCAACAAAAAAACTACTGTCATTTTTAATTGTACCATCAGCTACCTTTTTTAATTCAGTGCTTGTTTCAAAAACTGAATTTATTGTTGCTTTTGGATTTACTTTCTTTTTATTATTAATATCACTCCAAAATGTTATAGCATTTTTTAAATGATCAGCATATATTAAAACTGATTTATACTGTTTAAACTTGGGATGATCCAGTTCCCCCTTTCTTGTAAATAAATCTAGCCCATCCCAGAAATAAGCTTTTCCAGTGGGATCCTGATTATTCAGAAAAACGTCTATTATAGCAGCTCTAGAATACACCTCATTATCCGAGGTAGCTTTTATACTAATAACTTTGAGTTTATCAGAACTACTTACAGAAGAATAACCTGTTTTGAATAATTCATTAAAGTTTTTCTTTCCTCTTTTATATTTTGAATTTAATGCATTATTCACTGTATGTGCGATCCAAAAAGCAGTTGTTTTATTTCCTGTCAGTGACGCTTCGTGCCAAACCAAATAAGCGTTATTACTAAATTCATTATTAGAAATTATACGGTTTTTCTCTTTTAACAGATTTTTTTCAATATTAATTCCCGACCATTTTTTATCTGCCTTTACTTTATCATATTCTTCCTGAGTAGCCAGATATATTTTGGCGCTTTTCTCCAAGCCGCCCAGATATAGACCTTCGCGGGTATAATAGATATATTCGGTATGATCTTCTTCCGCTGGCAATAACTGTGCAGCCACTTCAGGACGCACATTATCTACATTCTGCTGATTGGGTTCTGCAGTCTGCCCATGAAATATAATTTCTATACTCGGAGTTCCGCTTATGGCACAGGTTGCTTTGCTGTCTTCAAGAAGAGCATTGCCTCCATTGTCTTCTACGGTGATTTTCTCATAGTAGCCATCCCATTTTGTAACTGTTGGTGTACAGGGATTATTGTTCATCTTCGCACAGCTTCCGAACGTATTTTTTTCAAACGTTGCCCCGATGTCCACATGGGTGGCCATTAGTTTGTCACTGCCCTCTTTATCGTTGATGTAGCGCTTGCTCTGGGTTTTTACCATAAGCTTATCCGGAGCTGTTCCGAACTGGCACTTACAGATAGCACCCTGGCAAACCAAATGTTTCTCACTCATCCTTTTTGGTGTTTTACATACTTTTACCTTCCTAAGTCTATATGCTATCAAGCTTATTGATTATTAACCTTCTGTTCAGACATATAATTTTTTCTTTCTGTAACTTCCAGAAAAATGTTTTCCCATAAGCTGATTATTCAAGATTTGTCTCCGTACATTTAACCAGATACTTTTTATTATCCAGCAAATTTTCCTGGACTTGATCAAAATCATTTCTTTTCAGAGAAAAATTTATTTTATACGGTATTATATATCTGCACCTTTCAGTCATTAAATTTTCACTCAAAGGGTTTGTTCTCGAACTCACAATATTGGTTAAAATCCAATCGTTATTAAGTTTTTTATATTTAAAATTCATTAAATCATAATCCAGATATTTCGGTGAATATGTAAATTTAAGACTCATACTATTCCCTATAACTTTAAAATGTACATTACCAGCTTCTGCAGGATAATTAGAGAAAAATAATATTGAATCATTATTTTTACTTTTTGTTAGTCCGCCATATTCAATTATTAATTTATTTGTAACAGTATCTATTTGAATTACATCCTTAATTCCATCCTGATTCAAATCCTGTTTAGCAAGAATTTTATTTTGTGCATTACTATAAAGATAAATGAATAGAAAACAAATTAATTTACTTTTTTGAAATACATAATTCATCATACTTAAAAAATAGTTTTAGACTTTTAGTAAATTTTTTCCGCTCTTCCAGTCCATATGGCTTTTTTACTTTTCCATTTATACACTGTGACACTTTAAGTACATCATCTTTGTCAGCCACAAGATTAATATTTTCTCCAGTAGACACTGTGTTTCCCAGGTTCTCCCAATACCACCCGGCAGAGTCAAAAGCAAAATGTAAATTACCGGCAATAAGAGATGCAGAATCTACATCAACAGTTTCAATAATTTTTTCTTTTACAGGCTTTTTATTTTTATTTAAAATTTTATTACCATTGCTATCGACTTTGTCTTTATAATAAATATATTTTTCTTTGTAGAGAGGTTTTCTATCAAATAACTTTTCTATTTCTTTTTGACTTAATAACTCCGGGTTATTTTCTAAAACATAAGAAAAATATTTTTTTTGAGTTTTTCTCCAGGTTAACTGAATTATTCCTCGGCCTTTATATCTCGGCCCATCACCTTCAACAGTATGTTCCATAGATTTTGCATCTTTATGGTTTCCCGGATCATATTTTCTTCCCGAAGAATATTCCAAAGTTGTACCGTACCTTGAAGATTCATGATAAGATTGTGCTAAAAAATGGATTTTCCTGATACATGTATTAATGTTATGCTTCTTCATCATGCTATTAAGTTCATCACATAATCTTTTATAGGTTTTATCCGTCTCTGGTAAGGGACAATTTTCATCATAAAATAATAGAGATGTTTTAATTTTTTCAGTTTCTCTAAGATTTTGGATAATTGTCTTCATATCCCCTTCTGTAAAATCTCTGTCACAAAAACATTTCTTTTCTTCTTCCTTTACAGGCAATAACTGTGCAGCCACTTCAGGACACACATTATCTACATTCTGCTGATTGGGTTCTGCAGTCTGCCCATGAAATATAATTTCTATACTCGGAGTTCCGCTTATGGCACAGGTTGCTTTGCTGTCTTCAAGAAGAGCATTGCCTCCATTGTCTTCTACGGTGATTTTCTCATAGTAGCCATCCCATTTTGTAACTGTTGGTGTACAGGGATTATTGTTCATCTTCGCACAGCTTCCGAACGTATTTTTTTCAAACGTTGCCCCGATGTCCACATGGGTGACCATTAGTTTGTCACTGCCCTCTTTATCGTTGATGTAGCGTTTACTCTGGGTTTTTACCATAAGCTTATCCGGAGCTGTTCCGAACTGGCACTTACAGATGGCACCCTGGCAAACCAAATGTTTCTCACTCATCCTTTTTGGTGTTTTACATACTTTTATCTCCTGTGCTCTTATTTACCCGGTAAAAAACAGACTTGCAGAAGTTTTATACCTCAAATTTCTTCACAATAACTGCAAAGAATTTATTTTAAAATACGGATTATTTTCTGTAGAAGTAAGGATCCGGCCAGTGATATGGCCAGGTATTACTGTAAAAGACATCAGGTCCGGCTGGGACTTCAGGGATCAAAAAGTACTTGCATATTAATATTTTTTTATAATTTGGTATGTCAAAGATAAGATTCCTGGCGATATATTTCAATATATTTTTTAAATTATTGATTATTATAGAAAATTGATAACACCTGACTCTATTTTATTATTTGATCTGCATTTAACGGCATCGCTATCCTAAAGGCTGAAACTGTACTTTTCATTATTAAAAATCACAGTACATTCGTTTTCACTAAACATTATTTTCCCAAACCCATACACCCCGTCCAATTGATGTTTAATGACTCCGGAACTCCAGTCCCAGAATACAAGATTATTATCAATAAGTGATGCTATGAGTCCTTTCTGGATAATAATTCTGCCTGTTTTGCCAACCGCGCCGCTTTTTGTTGGTAAAACCAAACATTGGGGTCTCTGCGTATGAATTACTTTTTTTTGAGAAACAGAATAGATGTAAAAGATATGATCATGATCCAGTATAAATACATGTTTGTCATCGGGAGCAAATTTAGCATCAATAATTCCGGCATAATTGCTTTTAAATTTAGCGAACATTTTGCCACTGTCAATATCCCATATTCTGACTGTAAAGTCGTATGGAGACCAGTTATCTCCGGATCCGCTCAATACGTATTTACCATCATGAGAAAAGTCCGAGCAATTAATTACGTGTCTATGTCCGCTAAAGGAAATAACCTTTTTTCCGGTTTCAGCATTCAGAACTGTAAGGTTTTTTTCTCCCACTGCTTCAAAGCATCCGTCTTTACTTATACTTGGATGTGAATAGTAAACTTTATGGCTGGTATTCATTAATTATTTTTTTAAGAGTTCAATGATAACAGCACATTTTTCCTGAAGCTCTTTGCTCCAGGAGGAATACGATGCATGTCGCTTCCGGGCAATATCCATTACTGTATATCCGTCATTATTTTTAAGATTACGGTCAACTCCTTTACTTAATAAAAATTCGACCATTTCTACCGATGGGGATGACGCTGATAAACTTGCATGGAGTAATGAATTATTTCTGTTTACATCCATCGCTTTAAAATCTACACCGTGTTTACTGATCTTTTTAAAAAATCTTTTATCCTGAGGATAGCTGCTCACCATAGAAAAAACAAGAGGCCACTTCATCTCAGATGAATAATATGTTTCCATTTCTATGTTAGGATCAGCTCCATAATCCAGCAACAGCTTAAAAGAGTTATATTCTTTTCTGGTATATGCCAGGCTCAGTATTGGTTTTTTAAAATAATTATCAGAATTATCCGGAGAAATCCCGTTCACCAGCAGTGCTTCAAAAACTTCTTTATCCGTGATAAATTCAAATAACATTCCCCCTGATGGATCTACAAATCGATTTTCCAGGATTTTCTTAGCTTGTGCTATATTCATTCTTTAATATATTTTTCTGTATTTATTCGGGACTGGAGAGTTATTTTTCCGCAGATATAATAGTATTGCGGAATAGACTTCAGAGAATAAAAAGTGTCTGTGTATTATAGGTTTATTAAACGTAAGATTCCTGTCTATACATCTCAATACCGATCTTTATTTCCTGATTATCATAGAATGTTGATAATGTTCCGGTAAGTGAAAATATATTTCCGCCTTTATCCAGCTGATAAACAAGATCTATTTTCCCTTTGTCTTCATCCAGGCTTATTTCATCATAATACTGCTCTCCTTTTATCTGAACAACCATTCTTCCACGGTCTGTAAAAATTTTCTGAAGCGAAAAGACAGCATCATAGAAAACGGTTTCTCCGAAAGAAGGAAAATAAAAGTCCAGCCGTTCTTTTTTCTGATAATCCGGGTATGAATCATAAAGAGACATAAAGAACAGCGGGTAAAATATATTCCGCTGTAAACTTTCTATATTTTTCTCTATATTTTCGTAGAAATGATCAAATCTGGCAATAAGTCCGTCTGCAACCTCACCTACATAATACTGCCTGATCCCGGGACGGCATACTTCTGTCCAGCGAGCCTGTATTTCTTCAGCATTGTCTATACGTTCCGGTTTTCCTCTTTTATTCAGGGACATTTTTATGGGATACAGAGCTTCTCCGGCTGACTCCATCATTTTCTCGACCATCATTCCTACTTCATTATTATTGACATAGAGTTTCTGCCGGGAAACTGAGATTTTATTTTCAGCCTGTCTCTGAATATCAATAAGGTAATCCATCTGTAATTCCGACGGCTGCTGCCTGATCAGAACTCCATAGGTAAGCTTTTCCGAAGCTCCCGGAAGAGGGATGCGGGAAGCGGGAAGCTGTTTTTCTTTCCACTGATTATATTTTTCTACGGGAATATAAATGCTGCTGATGTATTTAGGCAGTTGCTCCGGAAGCAGTTCATGCAAAGCACAGTTCCTGTTGTGGAACGAGATCAGATCATGTTTTGAAATATCATATTCTTTTGAGATAACGTCAATATCTACCAGGTCTTTGATCTCTATTTTAATGCTTTCCATGGAATTTATTTATCATGACGAATATCGGAAAAGGAATTGATGAAATCAAAAAAAATACTCTTAAAAAACATAAGTCTTTCAAGAGTATCTATAAATTAATGATTTATATGAAATTTATTAAATCACTTCATCAATATTGTAGTTTTTATGCTCCCTGTTCGTTCTGATGATCATTTCTCCCAGGAAACCTGCTATAAACAGCAGTGTTCCCATCAACATCATCGTCAGTGCGATGTAGAACCACGGATTATTGGTAATCAGATGACCGTAAATTCCTCTGGCTACATCAATCAGTTTTGAAACGCCCAGCCAGAGCGCAGAAAGAAACCCTACGATAAACATTAAAGTTCCTACCGCTCCGAAAAAGTGCATTGGCCTTCCGCCGAAACGGCTTACAAACCAAAGTGTTACCAGGTCAAGAAATCCTCTGATGAATCTTTCAGTCCCGAATTTTGAGGTCCCGTAAGGTCTTGCCTGGTGCTGTACCTCTTTCTCGGTAATTCTTCTGAATCCCGCATTGGCAGCCAATACCGGAATATACCGGTGCATATCTCCATATACATCAATGGATTTTACTACCTGTTTTTTATAAGCTTTAAGACCGCAGTTAAAATCGTGAAGATACACTCCGGAAACTTTTCTGGCCGCAGCATTGAAGAGTTTTGACGGTACGTTTTTCGTCATTACATTATCAAAACGCTTCTTTTTCCAGCCTGAAACAATATCATAATTGTCTTCAACCACCATTTTATAAAGCTCAGGAATTTCTTCCGGAAAGTCCTGAAGATCAGCATCCATGGTGATCACAACATCTCCGTGGGCTCTTTCAAAAGCTGCATGAAGGGCCTGTGATTTCCCGTAATTTCTTGAAAACTTAATGCCGTGGATCTGAGGATACTGTATTTTTAAATTCTCAATGATACTCCACGACAAATCTGTACTTCCGTCATCTACAAACCAGATCTCATAAGACAGAGACGCAGTTCTGCAGACATTATCAATTCTTGAAAAAAGCTCTTCCAGAGAGGCTTCTTCATTCAGTAACGGAATAACGATAGATAAATTCATTTAATTTCTGATAAAATTATTCTTTGATTGTTGGTTCTTCATACACTGTTCTTGTTCTGAAGAACGCTCCGAAAAACAGCGACAAAACTACGTAAAATATAAGAATTGCTGCAAAATATCCTGAAAAATGACTTGCGGTAAGCATATCTTTTCCTTTTACAGCTTCCGGAGAAAAGCTGGGAAGTCTTTCTTTGTACTTCTGGTCCAGTTCGTCAATGTCTTTCTGATGTTTCAGAATCTTTCTTGCAGAATTATATTCCGTATCCAGTTCTGTTTTCTGTCTCTGCACATACTGATAGTTCAGCAGCTTTTTGGCATCTGTATCTGCAAAATTCAGGAATGCATAAATGCTGAAAATAGAAAGAATTCCTCCAATAAACATCGGAACAAAAGCTCTTTTGAAAGCATCTTTGAATTTCACCACCCTGTTTTGGTTCCAGAACGATTTTACCGACCAGAAGGCTCCTCCTGCATATAAAATAGGAAGAACAAAAGCATTGATTTTCAGAGATGTATCAAAATAACTCACTCCTGAAAAGAAGAAATAAGCTACAAAAAAGATGATCATTGTAGCGATAAAAAGTAAAATTCCTAGTGTTGATGGACTTTTCGTCATATTTAATTTTTTAGAAAAAAGTGAAAAATTATTCCCTTAAATGTCAGCTGTTTAGCTTTACCACTGCATTTTTTCGACTAATTTTCTTTAATAAAGTTTTGAAGTTTATAAATTATTCCTACCTTTGCAACGGCAAGTCCTAAACAACCAGCTCCTGAGAATCCTCCAGGGTGGGAACGCAGCAAAGGTAATCGGTTGTAGCGGTGTGATTTAGGTAGCTTGCCATTTTTTTTTGCTTTAAACTGAAGGAAGAGGTAATTTGATAATTATCTTTTTTTGTTTTTAATCCCTTCTGCATTGCATTCATTTTTCTGATTTTCAAATTACCTCTGTTATTTTTTATTTAAAATGTGAACTCCTCTCCCAGCTTTGGTAGTACAAGTTCTACATTTTTATCAGCAAAATGCTTCAGTGCACTTTCGTGATTGATTTCAATAGCGGGGAATGTATCGAAATGACATCCGATTACTTTCGGGGTCTTTAATAATTCTGCTGCTGCAAAAGCTGCTTTTCTCGGGCACATCGTATAATGGCTTCCGACAGGAAGGATAGAAAGATCTATATTCCCGAAAAGTCTCGGAAACAGTTCCATATCTGCCATTACACCGGTATCTCCTGCGAGATAGAGGTTCTTGCCTTCAGGTAATCTGAAAATATACCCCACAGGAACGCCTCCATAGCTTCCATCCGGGAAAGAACTTGTATGGTGGGCCGGTACCATAGAAATTTTGAGATCGTCGATTTTTGCCGATCCTCCGAGGTTCACATCATCTGTATTTTTTGCTGTTTTAAAGTAGCCGCAGATCTCCGGAACCGCAATGATGGTTGCTTCCGGATGATGCTGAAGAACTTCCTCTACATCTGCAATATGGTCGCCATGTGCATGGGTAAGCAGAATATAGTCGATCTTCTGAGCCGTTATATCGAATCCTGATTCCGCTTTTTTATAATTGTAAAAAGGATCGCTCAGAATAGTTTTGTCTTTGTACGTAAACAAAAAACAGTTTTGTCCTAAAAATTGTATTTTCATTGTCAATTTAATTTTTGATTCTATTAAACACAGAGTGTGTTATCAGGATGGGAATTTGTCTTCAATTAACCGTAGATTAATTCCGTGTTCCAGATAGGCTTTACAGCCGTCTAAAACGGTTGTAAAGCCGCCCGTATTGTCATTGACCTGCCTTAGAAGTTCTTCGCCGGTCTGGCCAAATCCGTAGCTTTTAATCACAACAAGGGTTCCTTTTTCCATTACACTGAATTCGTAGTCTACATTTGTTGAAGGATCTCCCCAGATGGTTTTAATCAGCTGGTTCGGGATAATCTGAAGGGTCTTTACATCAGACGACACTCCATACATTTCCCATTCCCAGGTAACTGTTTTACCTTCTTCTAATTTTCCGGTAGATTTGGTAAACCAGAAATGAGTAGTTACTTCGGGGTTGATAAAAGCTTCAAAGACATCTTCAACCGGTTTTCTGATAAGCATCTGTGCTTCCACATAGACATTAGAATTCATGATGTAATATTTTTTAGATTTAGTTGAATAAATTAAGTCCGGCTGCCGTAAGAATTGCCATTACAAACGTCATGATTCCCACCTGCTTCAGATATTGGTCTAATTCTTTGGGTTCTTTTACAGACATGATGCTCCTTCTCAGTTTGGCAAGCGGGAATAATAAAATCATTACAACAAAAGCGTAATAATTCTGAGCCTGTATAAACCCGTTTACGCCTAAAAATATAAGAATAAGGATTAAAGGAAGCTGCAGCAGGATCATTTCGTAGATCATAGCATTTTTGAAGCCTATTCTCAGTGCAAAGCTGTTTTTTCCTGATAATTTATCGCTTTCAATATCCCTCATATTGTTAAGGTTAAGAACTGCCATACTCATCATTCCCACAGCTGTTCCCGGCAACAGCATATCCCAGCCGAAGGTTTTGGTAAACAGAAAATAGCTTCCGCATACGGAAACAAGCCCGAAGAAGATAAATACAAAAATATCTCCCAGTCCCATATATCCGTAAGGTTTTTTACCGACTGTATACCCGATTGCTGCCAGAATACTTGCTATTCCCAATCCGATGAAGATATAAAATTCATTCATATACTCCGGAATGAAGGCAACGTACAACAGAGCAACCGTAGCGATGAAAGATAATGCAGAAAAAATGATCACCGCATTTTTCATCTGTTTTGCCGTAATTTTTCCAGATGCTACTGCTCTTGCTTCCGCTTCGTTGATTCTTTTGGCATCGGTTCCTTTTACGCCGTCGCCATAATCATTGGCATAGTTTGATAAAATCTGGTACAGAAGGGTTACGAGAAGAGCCAGAGCAAAAATTTTCCAGTCCCAGGTTCCTCCTTCCCTGTAAAGTCTCCATTTGGCGATGAAAGCTCCCATAATAATTCCGCTCAGGGAAAGCGGTAAAGTTCTTAGCCTTGCGGCTTTTATCCAATCAGTCATACTATTATAAACAATAAGTAATGGGTAATGGGTAATGAGTAATGAGTAATGAGTAATGAAAATATTGCTTATTACTGATTACTTATCACTCATGTTATGATATCCACTGGTTTTCTCCGAAATCAGGTTTTCTTTTTTCAAGGAATGCATTTCTTCCTTCCTGTGCTTCTGCCGTCATGTAGGCTAAACGGGTTGCTTCTCCTGCAAATACCTGCTGGCCAACCATTCCGTCGTCTGTAAGGTTCATGGCGAATTTCAGCATTCTGATGGAAGTCGGGGATTTTGCAAGAATTTCCTGAGCCCATTCATAAGCAGTGTCTTCCAGTTCTGCATGTGGGATTACAGCATTTACCATTCCCATATCCAAAGCTTCCTGAGCAGAATAATTTCTGCCTAAGAAGAATATTTCGCGTGCTTTTTTCTGTCCTACCATTTTAGCCAGGTAAGCAGATCCGTAGCCACCGTCAAAGCTGGTAACATCAGCATCGGTCTGTTTAAAAATGGCATGCTCTTTACTTGCTAAAGTAAGATCGCAGACTACATGAAGAGAATGTCCTCCGCCAACAGCCCATCCCGGAACCACTGCGATCACCACTTTTGGCATGAAACGGATCAGACGCTGAACTTCCAGAATATTCAGGCGGTGTCTTCCGTCTTCTCCCACATATCCCTGGTGGCCTCTTGCTTTCTGATCTCCGCCACTGCAGAACGCCCAACCTCCGTCTTTTGGACTAGGCCCTTCTCCTGAAAGTAGCACCACACCAATGGAAGGGTCTTCTGAGGCATCATAAAAGGCATCGTAAAGCTCTGAAGTTGTCTTAGGTCTGAAAGCGTTGCGAACTTCCGGTCTGTTGAAAGCAATTCTTGCTACACCATTACATTTTTTGTAAGTAATATCATCGTATTCTTTGGCGGTTTTCCACTCAATCATTTTATAAAAATTTTTCTCAAAGATACGGAATTACAGAGAATTTTAAGGGTGAAATTCGGAGAGAATATCTGTAAAAATAAGATACGGTTTCCAGCACGGAAAAATAAAAAAAACCGGAACACTGCTGTTCCGGTTTATGTATATTCAAACTCAAGAATTACTGTTTTGCCTTTGCAGAAATTTCAGCTTCCTTAGCTTTCATTTCCTTAGCTTTTTCTGTATTTTTAGTAACAATGTAGATATCCCTTAATGCGGAAATTACATCAAGGTTTTCCGGAGATGTTTTATACCAGGCTTCTGCATATGGAAGAGCCTTTGTAAATCTTTCTCTTCTTTCGTCGATAAGTTTGGTTGCTTCATCCGGATTATCTTTTCTTAGAGCATTGATCTGCTCTACAATTTTAGAATCATCACCAATTGTAGTGTAAACCAGGTTCTGGTATGCATTATTGAAATCCGGCTTAAGTTCTACTGCTTTTTTGAAGGAAGCAATGGCATCTTCTTTCGAAGCCGGATTTTTAGACTGCATTACTCCAAGATTATACCAGTTTGTGGCATCATTAGGATTTTTAGCGATCTGTTCTTTAAGGGTAGTTACATATTTATCATGATTTCCGGACTCGTAATAAGCCGCCCCCTGGGCATCTTTCAGTTTAGCGCTGTTTGGAAACTTGGCCAATCCTTTTTCAATAATTGCCAAAGCTTCATTTGATTTTTTGGCATTCATAAGAAGGGTAGTCAGGGTTTCATACAGTTCCGGTTCAACGCTTGGAGTCTGCTCTGTTTTAAAATCTGTATAGTCAGCATTTTTCTTCATGAGATCCCAGGTTGTTTTATCCAAAGGTATTACATTTCCTGTCTTTTTCTCTTTAGCAGAATAAGTAGTCTGAACCCCGGTAAATCCGGAATTAATTAAGTCTGTATATATTTTAATGGCCTGATCGCTGTTGTTTGCTAAAGCATAGCTAAGCCCTGCATAATACATATAAATCTTGTCATCCTGCCCTGCTGTTTTCAGTAAGTTATAAACTTCTACAAACTTAGGAGCTGCTGCTGAATAGTTCTTTGCCTGGTAAGCATCCATAGCCGCTTTATTGGCCGCCTGTAATTTGGCATCATCGCCTTTTTGTCCGAAAACAAAAGCCGAGGCAACGATAGCCATACCTAAAATGAGTTTCTTCATAATAACTATATTATATTAATTGTACAATTTATTCTTCAGATTCAGAACTCTCATTTTCCTCTGTCGGTGTTTCATTTTCAGCCTGAGGTGTTGTATTGTCGTTTTCGTGGTTATCAAAAAGAGATCCTGTGCCTTCTATAATATCTTCAGTATCTTCATTTTCATCTTCTTCTACATCCTTATCCATTGCTACTTTTGCAATCGCTGCAATTTCGTCGTTCTTTTTAAGGTTGATAAGTTTTACGCCCTGGGTATTTCTTCCCATCACTCTCATTTCATCCATACCCATTCTGATGGCAACTCCGGATTTGTTGATGATCATCAGCCCGTCTTCGTCTGTTACATTCTGAATAGCGATCAGGTTACCTGTTTTTTCGGTAATGTTAAGGGTAATAACTCCTTTTCCTCCTCTGTTGGTAATTCTGTAATCTTCCACCGCTGTTCTCTTACCGTATCCTTTTTCAGATACTACAAGAACGGTTTCTTTTTCTACGTCATTCACCACAATCATGCCTATTACCTCATCATTATCCTCCATAGCGATACCTCGCACCCCGATGGAGCCTCTTCCTACCTCTCTCACTTTTTCTTCAGGGAAACGGATACATTTACCGTTTTTGGTGGCAATCATGATCTGGGAAGTTCCGTTGGTTAAATAAGCTCCAAGCAGCTGGTCATTATCCCGGATCTCAATGGCATTCACCCCGTTTACTCTTGGTCTTGAGTAAGCTTCAAGCGATGTTTTCTTGATCGTACCATTTTTGGTAACCATCACTACGCTCATCTGGTTTACATATTCAGCATCCTTTAAGTTATTGGTTCTGATGTATGCTTTGATTTTATCATCCGGTTCAATGTTGATAAGGTTCTGTACAGCTCTTCCTTTAGCGGTTTTAGAGCCTTCAGGGATTTCGAATACCCTTAACCAGTAACATCTTCCTTTTTCTGTAAAGAAGAGCATATACTGGTGGTTGGTTGCAGAAACGATATATTCAAGGAAATCGGAATCTCTTGTTGTTGCCGCTTTGTTACCTACCCCGCCTCTGCTTTGAACTTTGTATTCGGAAAGAGAGGTTCTCTTGATGTATCCGGCGTGGGAAATCGTAAGAACTACGGCTTCATTCGGGATGATATCTTCAATAGACATTTCACCTCCTGAATAGTCGATTTCCGTTCTTCTTTCGTCACCATATTTTTCTTTGATCTCGATAAGCTCATCTTTAATAATCTGAAATCTTCTCGGTTCGTTGGCCAGAATGTCTTCCAGATTCGCAATTTCTTTCATGATGGCATCATATTCGTCGCGGATCTTATCAAGCTCCATTCCTGTAAGACGTGCCAGTCTCAGATCAAGGATAGCCTGTGCCTGGATATCGGAAAGCTCGAAAGCCTCGATAAGACCTTCTTTTGCAGCCTGAGGGTTGGCACTGTGACGGATTATTGAAATAGCCTTGTCTAATGCATCCTGGGTTCCGATTACTTTCATGAAACCTTCAAGGATATGGGCTCTTTCTTTTGCTTTTTTAAGCTCGTACCTGGTTCTTCTTACGATTACTTCATGTCTGTGCTCTACAAAATGATGAATGATATCTTTTAAGTTCAGCTGTTCCGGTCTTCCGTTAACCAAAGCAATATTGTTAACACTGAAAGAGGTCTGAAGTGCCGTATATTTATAAAGAAGGTTCAGGACAACGTTAGGAATTGCGTCATTTTTCAGTTCATAAACGACACGCAGACCATTTCTGTCCGATTCGTCTCTGATCTCATGAATGCCCTGGATTTTGTCATCTTTAACCAATTCGGCAGTTCTGGCGATCATATCTGCTTTATTGACCTGGTAAGGAACTTCTGTAACAATGATTGCATTCCGGTTTCCGATTTCTTCGAAATTGACCTTTGCTCTCAGTACGACTCTTCCTCTTCCGGTATGGAAAGCGTCTCTTACGCCGTCGTAACCATAGATAATACCTCCTGTCGGAAAATCCGGGGCGGTGATGTGGTGCATCAGCTCATCGATGGTGATTTCCTTATTATCGATGTATGCGCAGATTGCATTGATGGATTCGGAAAGGTTGTGCGGTGCCATATTGGTTGCCATCCCTACTGCGATCCCTGAGGTACCGTTTACCAGAAGATTCGGAACTTTTGTAGGAAGCACGGTCGGCTCCTGTAAGCTGTCGTCAAAGTTATTCTGAAAATCAACGGTTTCTTTATCAAGATCTGCAAGAACCTCATCAGAGATTTTTTTCAGTCTTGCCTCGGTATAACGCATTGCTGCAGGCGGGTCTCCATCCATCGAACCGAAGTTACCCTGCCCGTCTACCTGCGGATAACGTAAGCTCCAGTCCTGAGCCATTCTTACCATTGCATCGTATACAGAAGAGTCTCCGTGCGGGTGGTATTTACCCAAAACGTCCCCAACAATTCTCGCAGATTTCAAATATTTTCTATTAGAAAAAACCCCTAATCCATACATACCATACAGTACTCTTCTATGAACGGGTTTCAGGCCGTCTCTTACATCCGGAAGTGCTCTTGACACGATAACGGACATCGAATAATCGATATAAGACGACTTCATTTCATCAACAATGTTGATAGGAATCAGTCTTTCTCCTTCTTTTTGCATAAACAAATTTTATTATAATGACAGTCAGACCCTTAGCTGTGCGTCTGAAAATTATTTATTTCCAATTTTTATTAACGGGCTAATTTACGAAATTTTTACCGATTTTTGCCCTAGAATTTATCCACAAAATCTTAAAAATTCATAAAATATGAGCCTATTAAGTATAACTTTTCACTGTACGAAAAACAATATTGAAGAATGGGAAAATTATATCGACGAAACCCTGGTCCTGATGGCAGAAAACCTGATGGATGTAAATAAATATATCTTGTCGGAAGTACACACCGATTATATTGAAGAAGGGAAGAATTACAATCTTCTTCTGATGTTTGATAATGAGGATCTTCGTGAAGATTTCATCAAAAGTGAGCTGGTCAATATCGCTGAAAGGGTTGAAAAAAAATTCGGGCAGGAAGTAATGATCTTCAATACATTTCTGAATCCTAAGAAATCCAGATTTTAATATACATCAAAAGCCCTGAAAATTCAGGGCTTTTTTATTTTTTTCAATCTCTGTGACGTTTGTGACCTTTGTGTTTGTGACGGTGACCTCTGTCGTCATTGTCATAGTAATAGACTCTTTTTTTCACATGTCCCGGTGCATAGTATCTTGCACTTCCCCCATACATCTTCTTGGCATGTCCCGGAGGAACCCTTCTGACTTGGTGATCGTGAACTACACATGATGTAAGCATCAACATCACAGTCGCTACACCAGCCATTTTAATAAAACTTTTCATTTTCTCACTTTTTCAAATTTCGCAATGGAAATAACAATGTTGATGCCAAAGTAATGATATGATTAAAAGATTGAAATATTTAACATTTAAAATTTCTCTGTTTCTTATTCATAATTCAATTTTTACGCGATACTGTCACTTCTCTTTTCCAGCATAATAAGGTCTTTCCACTGTCCGTTCAGTTTTCCGATCTTCTTTCTTACTCCAATGGTCCTGAATCCGTTTTTCTGGTGAAATCTGAGAGAGGCTTCATTTTCGGGAAAGATATTGGCCTGAAGGGTCCAGAACCCATGATCTTCACTGTCCAGAATCAGTTTTTTCAGCAGCACCGATCCCAGCCCTTTTCCCTGATAATTATTATCGAAATAAATACTGACATCAGCAACTCCTTTAAAGCATTCTCTTTTACTCACAGGTTTTAAAGCACACCACCCTACCACTTCATTGTTTTCGTTTTCCAGTACCCAGCGGCAGTCATTGAAGTATTCCATATTCCAGGCTTCGGCAGTGGGCACTTCTGTTTCAAAAGTAGCAATACCGCCATCTACGCCCTGTCTGAAGATTTCCAGTACTCTTTTTTCATCGGCGGGAAGCATTTCTCGTAATTCGTAATTCATCTTTTAATGGTATTTTCTTTTATTTTTTCTTTTGATCCTCGAATAATGGGTCTGTTTTTGTTGTTCATCTTCCGAAATAACACTGATATTGCCGTCTACTTCCAGGATAGAAAGCTTCACATTTTTTATGTTTTCAACTCCATGTTCCCGGATTGCTTCTTCAAGTTCATCACGGGTGATTTTAACTCTGTTTAGGGCGGTCTGATCGACAATTCCGTCTTTAATAAGAATCACGGGATCTTCTTCCATAAATGTTTCAAATTTATGATGGGTAAACATAAGGCGTTTTAAAATGAAGTTAGCAACAAAGAGAACCAAAGCTGCAATAAGGCCTCCCTGCAAAGAGGTATCCGGCCCCACCATCGCATTCTGTACAGCGTTGGAAATAAGCAACAGAAGCACTACATCACCGGCGTTCAACTGTGAAAGCTGGTTTTTCCCAAAAAGCCGTATGGCAATTACCATGAAAAGGTAAACACACAGGGAACGGACAACTACATTAAGAATGGGATCCACGGAGAGTTTTTTATATATTCAAATGTATAGATTTTTTGTTATTGTACAGACGTGTTCATACAAAATGTATTCATCACCGGGAGAAAAATCAGCAATCTTATGTTCTGCTTCGTTTGGTACAGGTTTTGAAACTGAATTTAAACAATATCCACGCATGATAAGATTACTTTTTTTATCCTTAGGCACGATCATTATGCTGGCAGCATGTAACAATAAAAGGTCTTCCTCTTCTGTATCTGATGATCATACTATGATTACCGGAAAGATCAATACCCTCTATATCCGGTATGGAAAATCCAATGAAGCTCTTTATCACCGGACCTTTTCCGACAGTCTGTTTTCTCCTGACCTGAAAAAGACCCTGGAAACAGCCGTGAATACATCTAAAGCAGATATTGAGAGAGTAAGTAAGAGTAATCATCCGGATGAAAAACCTCTGATATTTGAAGGTGCCGTATTCTCAGGTTTATATGAAGGATATACCGGTTATAAGATCAAATCCGTTCATATAAATACCGGTAAAACCGCTGCCGAAGCTGCTGTTGAGTTTGAATACGCTCTAAGCCCGCCAAGAATAGTATGGACGGATCACATTCGCCTGATCAGTTCCAAACAGGGATGGAAGATCGACAATATTGTTTTTTGATACCATTGCTCATTCTAAGGATCTTAAAACAACACTGAATGAATTTATTAAAAGTAACCGATAAACAGATATCTTCACAAAAAAACCGCCTGTAAAAAGCGGTTTAATTTTTTTAAGGACACTGAGAAAGGTGAATTTCGCTGCATATGGTTCTATTGTATCTTTCACAGTAAAAACAATAAAGCTTAGGCTGTCCTCCATACACGGCTTTCAGGTCTGTTTTTGTCAGTTTTTTTAAATTTTTCATATTGTTTTAATTTTACGATTTGTCAATTTAAAACGAATTTATTTATCAATTATTATAATTTTATATTTAAAATTTTCATTTTTCCAGGTTGTCCTGAGAAATATCAACATTCCAAAGTACAGATGTGCGAGAAAAACCATTTGATTTTAATTCCCTATCTTTAAACCACCTAATCATCACATCAATACAAAATTAATATGGAAATTATTACACCTAAGGGAGCTCATACCGGGCAAATGGATGCTGTAAGTAAATCACGGATCGGAAATTCTCTTATTGAAGGCAGTGACGATATCATCCACTACAATAAAGGAATATGCCACGATGCGGTAGGCTATGCTATGTATATGCTGGGATCCTCCATCTCTCCGGATGAGCTTACCATGCACAGCGGACAGAGCTGGCTGAAGAAATTCGATTATCCCAATGGAGAAAAATGGGACGGCTACTCAGTTATCCCCAAAGGAAAAGCAATCGGGTTTTACAGGTTACATGACAGGACGTGGTTTCATTCTGCTCTGAGTACCGGAAACGGTGCAGAAATACGGTCTGTAAACGGGTTTAAACTGGGAACGGCATGGTCTGTACCGGTAGATATGAAATGGGTTCTCGGCAAGCGGAATGCTGAAGACGGAACTTTTAATTATGACGGTACAAAAATAGAAGTTTATATTTCTTCTCTGTAACTTCAGTATTGGATATAAAAAAGAATCTGCTCAGGAAAAGCAGATTCTTTTATTTCAATGATTTTTTTATAATTCTTTTTTCAGGAATTTTCCTGTTAAGCTTTTCTTAGACTTCACAATTTCCTCAGGAGTTCCCTGCGCCACGATCTGCCCGCCATGTTTTCCTCCTTCGGGACCTACATCAATAATATGGTCTGCCAGCTTGATCACATCCATATTGTGCTCAATAATAATGAACGAGTTTCCCAGTTCCACCAACCTGTTAATAGCATCCATCAGGATCTTTACATCTTCAAAGTGAAGGCCGGTTGTAGGTTCATCAAGGATATATAATGTATTTCCGGTCTGTCTTTTGGAGAGTTCGGTAGCCAGTTTGATACGCTGGGCTTCTCCTCCGGAAAGTGTTGTAGACTGCTGTCCCAATGTAATATACCCCAAACCGACATCCTGTAAAGTCTTCACTTTGGCAAAGATTTTCGGGATCGGCTGGAAGAATTCTACTGCTTCATCAATTGTCATATCCAGTACATCAGAAATGGATTTCCCTTTATACCGGACCTCCAGGGTCTCTCTGTTGAAACGTTTTCCGTTGCAGGTTTCGCAGTGTACATATACATCCGGAAGGAAATTCATTTCAATGACTTTAAGTCCTCCCCCCTGGCAGGTTTCGCATCTTCCGCCTTTTACATTGAAAGAGAATCTGCCCGGTTTATACCCCCGGATCTTACTTTCCGGAAGTTCTGCAAAAAGGTTTCGGATGTCGGTAAACATTCCTGTATAGGTTGCAGGGTTTGAACGGGGGGTTCTTCCGATCGGGGTCTGGTCTACATCTACAATCTTGTCGATATTTTCAAGGCCTTCAATTTTTTTATAAGGAAGAGGTTCCTGAACGGCTCGGTAGAAATGCTTATTCAGAATCGGGTACAAAGTTCCGTTGATCAGGGATGACTTTCCGCTTCCTGAAATGCCGGTTACCACCACCAGTTTTCCTAAGGGGATATCTAAGGTGACATTTTTCAGGTTATTTCCGGTAGCTCCCTTTAATACTATATTTTTTCCGCTCCCGGCTCTTCTTTCAGCCGGAATCTCTATCTTTCTTTTCCCGTTGATGTACTGCGCGGTAATGGTATCTGCTTTCAGCAAATCTTCCGGTTTCCCCTGCCAGAGTATTTCTCCCCCGAATTTTCCGGCTCTGGGACCGATATCCAGTACCTCATCCGCTTCAAGGATCATATCTTTATCATGCTCTACCACCAGTACGGAGTTTCCTATATCTCTCAGGTTTTTCAGTGAACTGATCAGCCTTTCATTATCCCTCTGATGAAGCCCGATGCTGGGTTCATCCAAAATATACAGAACATTTACCAATTGAGACCCGATCTGTGTTGCCAGACGGATTCTCTGAGATTCTCCTCCGGAAAGGGTTCTGGAACTCCGGCTTAAGCTCAGGTAATCCAATCCTACATCCAGAAGAAACTGAAGGCGGGTTTCTATTTCCTTTAAGATCTCGTGGGCAATGATCTTGTTTTTTTCTGAAAATTTATCTTTTACCTCTGCCAGCCAGTCTTTCAGATCCGCTAAACTTAAAGCATTTACTTCGGCTATATTTTTCCCGTCTATTTTAAAGCTCAGGCTTGAAGGCTGAAGACGTGTTCCCTGGCAAACCGGGCAGGTTTCTTCGGTTGTAAAATGTCTTTCCAGTAATACGGCTTCGTAAGATTCTCTTTCTTCAATAATCTCTTCCATGAAAGGAATAAGACCATCAAAACTGATCTTTATCTTCTTGGTAATCCCTGCATATTTCAGATCTTTATTGAATTCTTTATGGCATCCGTTGTAGATATAGTCCAACGCTTCTTCAGGAATATCCTGCATAGGTGTTGTCATTCCCAATCCGAAAATCTCAAGAATATTTTTGATCTGGGAAAGGATCCATTTATTGGATTTGATATCTTCCAACGGCAGCAATCCTCCCTGATTAATGGAAAGCTTAGGATTCTCTACAAAATAATCGGTGTTAATTTTTTTGATCATTCCCAGTCCTTTACAGTCCGGGCAGCTTCCTTTCGGAGAATTGAACGAGAACGTATTGGGTTCCGGCAATGCCAGTGAATGGCCTGTCTCTGCGTCCATCAGATTTTTAGAAAAATATTCGATATCCGTACTTCCCAGTTTCTGAATTCCGATGATTCCCTCACCCATTTCCATAGCGGTACGGAGAGATTTTTCCATTCTGTTCTCGGATGCATTTTCTCCAATGATCCAACGGTCTATAACGATGTCAATATCGTGGGTTTTGTAGCGGTCCAGCTTCAGGTCGTACTCTATATCCTGCAGTTCGCCGTCAATTCTTGCCTGCCCGTACCCTTTTTTAGCCATCTGTACAAAAAGTTCGTGGTAGTGTCCTTTTCTGGATCGTACCACAGGGGCCAGAAGCATTATTTTTTCGCCTTTATAATTTTCCTTGATCGTTTCCAGAATCTGTTCTTCGGTGTAGCTTACCAGTTTTTTTCCTGTTGATAATGAATAGGCATCCGAAACCCGGGCATATAAAAGACGGAGGAAATCGTAAAGTTCAGTAACCGTTCCTACGGTTGAACGGGGGTTTTTATTCGTTGTTTTCTGCTCAATGGCAATTACAGGAGAAAGTCCTTCAATCTTATCTACATCGGGTCTTTCCAGTCCGCCCAGAAACTGTCTTGCATACGCTGAGAAGGTTTCAATATAACGACGCTGTCCTTCAGCAAATATGGTGTCAAAAGCCAGTGAAGATTTTCCGCTTCCGGAAAGCCCGGTAATCACGACCAGTTCATTGCGCGGAATTTTGACGTTAATATTTTTCAGATTATGTTCACGTGCTCCGTAAACTTCTATATATTCTGTTGATTTACTCATAATTTGGAGTGATTCTACCTGAAAATCACGATGTGCAAAATTACGGAATTTTATGCAATTCTATGAATGATTACGGTCACAAAAGTTGTAGAAAAAATTTAAACTTCAGTTAAATTTAAATCTGCAGTATCTGCAAGAATCAATTACTTTAAGTTCTTTATCATTTTAGAAATCTGAAATATTTTACCTCACGAATGAAGATAAATCATAAAAAAAGACTGCCTTTTTGGAGACAGTCTTGTATGTTGGGCAATTCATTATTTCACAAATGTATTGTAAGCATTCAATACGGATTCATAAGAGGAATCGATCTGCTGTATGTCTGAGTCTGATATTTTCCCACTGGCTTTGGAATCACGGATCAGCTTGCGGTAGTTGTCCAGAAAGCCTGAAGCGCTTTTATTGAAGTATTCAAACTGTGTTTTTTTATAAGAATACTGCGGGTCTTTCACATTGAACTCCAGTTTTGCATTGGCTTCTGCTACTTTGGCAAATTCATCATATTTCTTCTGTACTTCGGCTTCATCAAATTTTCCGCCATATTGCTTCTCCAGAACATCCAGAACACCGTCCAGAGAACTCATCACACTTTTTGAAGAAATAATGTATTCTTTCATCGGATGATCTTTAAGCACAATTTCTTCTGCGGCATCTGTTGCGGGTTTAATTTTAGCAACAACATTCTCCCCTGCTGTAAAGAAAGCCTGGGCATCCGTTTCAATATCTTTTTTTATCGCTTCAGCTTTCGCTCCTTTGTCGTCTTTATAATCCTCCGAATTCATGTAAGATTTCAGTTCCTCAAATTTTTTTCCTATGCTTTCTTTTTTTGCTTTATAGGTATTAAAATTTGTTTCTATGGCGGCTTTATCCTTATCAAAGCCGGAAGGTATTTCTTTGATTTTTGAAATGCTGTAATCCATAGAACTCATAACAAGAGGCATAATCAATACATTCCCGCCTTTCGATTTGGTAACGGCTGCTTCTGTATATTTAAGGATTTCATCAATATGTTTTGAACTGCTTTTATAGGAATCCAAAAAATTGTTATTGAAATCGATAATAGCATTTGCATTTTCTGTTCCGCCAAGATCCAATACCGATTTGCCCAGTTTACTGATGTCTTTCTTGCAGCTTATAACACCGGCTGAGGCAAAGCTCAGTGCCAGGGCAAGTACAATAATCTTTTTCATATTTTTTTCTATTTAGGTTTACATATCCTGGTACTCGCTATCTTCGTTACTGATCTTCACAACATATTCAATCCCGTCTATGGCTTTTGCAATGATCTGGTTTCTGATGATATTGGCCATATTTTCCCAGTAGGCTCTTCCGTAGAATGAGTAATTCTGAGGGATAATCTCCACCTCCACGGTTCTTACAAAACCTTCTTTCGGTCTGTTGCTGATCATGGTTCCTCTTCTTACTCTTACTTCTTTAAGCTCGTCCTTAAGAATCATTCTGCAGTAGTTTTTCACGTCTTCCAGGGAAATAATCTTATCTCTGGTCGTTAACGCGTACTTATAAGCCTGGATACTGTCTGTTCCTTTCTGCTCTTCAGACCCTCCGATGGTTTCGGTAAGCAGGATCACGGTCTGCGATTTTAACTGGTTGGAAAGTTCTGTTCCGGAACGCATATGATTGGCCAGCGTACAGTGGGTGATCCAGAAGGAAGCATAAGTATGATCCGTTTTTTCTACCGGTTCCATGATCACATAGTTCAGTTCCTGCCTGATATTTCTCTTGGCATTGTTTACTTTCTGTACCATCGACTTCATTTTATCGGACATTTCGCTCAGCACTCCTTTTACATTATCTCTGTTTAAAAGCGAGAATGCTGCGATTTCATCCCTCGTCAGTTCCAGTACATTAGCAATCATATCCACCGCATTTCTGTTGGTGAAACGTTCCATACCTCCTTTTCTTACGGTATACAATCCTTTTTTCAGGTCATCTGCCGGGGTAAAGGGTATTTCGGTATATCTCCTTCCGTCTCCGTCCTGAACCTCATCCACATAAAGAAAGTGCTCACCTTCGTCTGTTACCAGAGGGATATTATTTCCCATAATATCCAAACTGTATTCTGTTTTTTTCCAGCCTCTGTTGTAGATTGGGAAGGCATTCATTACAAATGAGAAATTATCGAGGATTTCCGCTGAAAACTGTGGCGGAAATTCGAAGGTAAGCCATAAGTAACGCTTGTCCCCTATCTGTTTTATAATTTCTTCTTTTCCGGCAAGAAAGTCAAGATTCTGCGGAAGTTTTCCCGGCTCTGAAAATAAACTGCCCGAAAGACCAGTAATCTCTATGAATTTATGGCGATAAATACTTTTAATATCTTCAATTACTTTATTCCGGATAGACTGTTCTCTGAACATCTGTTCATATCCGTCCTGCTGGCTATTGGAAAGGTAACTTAATCCCTCTCTTACAAACAGTGGATTTCCATTACTGGAAACGGTAATATAAGGCAACAGCTTATAGACGAAATCCAGGTGTTCGAAAGCAGGATTGGAACAGAATACACTCAGGTATTTAGGAAAATTTTCACTGGCATATTTACTGACGTCCACTCCTATGGTAACCTTCCGGTAATCTTCCGGTCTTCCCTGAAATCTTGCCACCGGAATTTTATTCAGCCGGTCATCAATGCTATAACATGTATTTCCTACAAACATTACTGCCGTCTGCGCTTTATTGATCCGTACATTTCCGATAGGTGTAAAAGGAATATTCAGCTGTTTATCCGATTCTGATTTTACCGTAGAGGTCATTTGCTTGCGGAAGAAGAATTCGGAATGTTCCAGAAGGATTTCGGAGGATTCATAAGGCTGTGTATAGGCTACTGCGTGAGCAGGAATCGGATGGGTATAAATGGAGGGTGTCAGAAGTTTGGCCAGTTTTTCAAGGATTCTGGCATTAACGGTCTGGATTTCATTATTGGCTTTAAAAACTTCTGTGCTGAATGCATCTATCAGCAGTTTTACAAAGGGATCCAGAGACTGCGGACTTTTCAGTCCCCATACTTTGGTTGCATTCTGAAGCATCCTGGCTTTTACAGATTCTTTGGAATATATATTCTGATCTAAGTTCATAAGTTTTTGTGGTGGTTAGTAGATTTAATCAATAGACATCGGACTCAGGAACAGCTCTGTTGAAAAGCTGAAGCGCTCTCCTGTTTCCTCCATTTTGGCGTTTATGGCTATTCTTACTTTCTTTTTGATTTCTGTATGTTCTTTGGTATCGTAGCTGTGTTCTACGATCTGGATGTGGGCATCGATCTGAGGCTGTACAATCCGCGGTTCATATTCCAGGATCTGCTTTCTGAGACTTTTAATAAAGACATTTTCCCAAACGGCGCTGGTCACTCCATTATCGAATTCCAGGTTCCAGACGTCGTTTCCATAATTTTCGTCATATCGGTTTTCGCCTTTTTTGGTGGTGATCAGCAACATGATATTGTGGGCAATACTTTCTCCCATATCGCATGTATCGATGCTTCCGCCTTCCGTCATCAATGTAGACGGTACAAAAGGCATTCTGTAATTTGGTGTATCCATAATCAGCTTCTTAATTTTTTTACTCCATGGTCTGGTTTACGTAAAATGAAATACCAAAATACACATTTTCACTAAATAATTGTTACATGATTTTAAAAATATTATTATTGAGAAGTCCCGGAAGATGAAAAAATCTGAACTTAAACTTGTTGTACGGGATAAAAAATTAAGACCTTTCATTTACTGAAAAGCCTTATATGATGATCATTCAAGTTGATTATGACTATTGTTCTTCCGTTTTATTTTTCCGGTTGATGAAGTAATATACGGGAAGCCCCAATAATACCATGACGAATCCCGGCCAGGTATATTGCTGTTTATAGATCAGGAGGAGTACACAAAATCCGCTTCCTATCAGCAGATAAATAACAGGCGTTACCGGATACAGCCACGTCTTGTAAGGTCTCTCCAGTTCCGGCTTTTTGAATCTTAAATAAATCACCCCGAAAACGGTGATCATATAGAATAAGACAATAACAAAGGAAATCATATCCAGCAAGTTGCCGTACTGCCCGCTCAGGCATAATAATGAAGCCCAGACTCCCTGCATCCATAAAGCGTTTGCCGGTACTTCATTCCTGTTATTCTTAACAGCTGATTTAAAGAACATTCCGTCTTTTGCCATGGTCTGAAAAACCCTGGCTCCTGCTAAGATCAGCCCGTTATCGCATCCGAAGGTGGAAACCATTACCAGCAAGGCTATAATAATTGTTCCGGCACTTCCGAAAATATTCTGAGAGGCAGCTACTGCCACCCGGTCGTTGGCAGCAAAAGCAATACTCTCTCTGTCCAGAGCATTCAGGTATACAAAATTTACAGCCAGATACAGTGTCATTACGGCAGCAGTTCCGTAAATCATTGCTTTAACAACATTTCTTTTAGGATTTTCTATTTCTCCGGAAACAAATGTTACGCTTTCCCAGGCTACCGAACTGAAAACAGAACCTACCATAGCAGCAGCAATTCCTCCCAGAAGGGTCATTCCGCTGATGGATTCCCAACCTTCTTTAAGAAAATTACCGCTGAGATCTTTTTTAAGATTATTAAATGATTCCATGCCCAGACTGAAATTTTCAGATAAACGGGAAACATCCACCAGGATAAATCCGGCGGCAATCAGTCCCGCCAAAGCAATGATTTTAGATCCTGTAAATACATTCTGAAGTATCTTTCCGCTTTCCACTCCTCTGGTATTAATATAAGTAAGAAGGAGAATAACGGCTATGGCCAGAATCTGTATCCATGTAATTCTAAATTCGCCACTCTGGAAAATAGGAGCCGCATCATTTAATGAAGGAACCAGATAGGCTGTAAATTTACCAAAAGCCATAGCTACCGCTGCAATCGTTCCTGTCTGAATTACCGTGAAAAGCCCCCAGCCGTAAAGAAATCCCATTTTTCTTCCGAAAATTTCCTTGAGATAGGTGTACTGCCCTCCGGCTTTTGGAAACAGGGCGGAAAGTTCACCGTAGCTGATTGCTGCTGCTACCGTCATGATTCCTGTAATGACCCATACGGCAATCAGCCAGAACCCGGAACCTAAATTCCGCATCATATCTGCGCTGACAATAAAGATTCCGCTTCCGATCATAGACCCCATTACAAGCATAACGGCGTCCCATAGTTTCAGTTTTTTGTGCATAGTCAAGTATAGGTGTCAAATATAAACAAATATGCTATTGATTTTTAAATTTGTTTATAAATTCAGAAATAACCTGTTTTTTATCAACTTTTTATCCTTATTATATTCAATTTTAATTAGTACTTTTGAAAAAAATATTAAAAATGAAATTCAAAGCTATATTATTCGCGGCAGCTGTAAGTGTTTCTACTTTGGCTTTTGCACAGGAGACCTCACAGAAAAAATTCGGACCACCGGCAGGAAACGCTGTTGTGGGTGATGCTTACGGAGCGGGAGTTGCTTCTTCTTCGGAATCTAAAGCAATATCTGTTGAAAAATTAAGTAAAAAGCTTAAAAAAGACAATAAGAAAGTAGAAAATGTAGCCATTAAAGGTAAAGTTACCGACGTATGTGAGAAAAAAGGATGCTGGCTTACGATCCAGACTGAAGATGATTCTCAGTTTTTCGTGAAAATGAAAGATTATGCATTCTTTGTTCCTACCGCTCTAAAAGGGAAGAACGTTGTGCTGGAAGGTAATGCGGAAAGAAAAGTGACTTCTGTTGATGAGCAGAAGCACTATGCGGAAGATGCTAAAAAGCCACAGGCTGAAATTGATGCGATCACTAAGCCTAAGGAAGAGATCAGATTTGTGGCCAACGGAATCAAAGTGGTTAATTAGTTTTCTCTAATATATAAAACAGCATCCTCAAAGTTTTTTGAGGATGTTTTTATTTTTATACCACGGATACAGGAATGATTTACTGATTTTACAGATGGCACAGAGTTTTTAAATTTGCTTTTGTTGGGTTTGCGCAATGACGATATTTTTTCACCAGCTTTATGGTCATAAGGCGCAAAGATTTATCTTCGGTAAAATTTCATACCGGAAAAACGATCTAAACATCTTTGACTTTTCAGCGCCCTATTCATATATTCTTATAAAAAGAGAAAAAAAGCATTCCCGGCTCCTTAATCTTCTATTGTAAAATCAACAGGTGCATCCAGTTTAGGATATTTGGTCGCAGCTACGAATTTTTTTCCGGTACAGTCTATTTCCTGCCAGCCTTTTCTTTTTTTCACATCACCAACTTCCATAACGAAAGGGATAAAGGAAATTTCGTCTTTCCCCTCTTCAATTATTTCTCTATACTGAACCGCCACATCCAGAATGCATTCATGTTCGGTATTCAGTTTTACGTTCCTGTACATGATATCGTAATGGGTTTCTTTATTTTCAGGGATTTCAAGGTACTTTTCCCATCCTTCAATATCTGAATTCAGATCGCTTATGGCTTTCAACGCATAATATAAGGCTATTGTGTAATATTTTCTCGTCTGCTTCCTGGTGTAATCGTCTATAAAATGACCTCCTTCAAATAAGATAGTCGGCATTCCGGCTTTGATAAAATTATCTCCGGTAGAAGTGGGATAAAATTCATCTGAATATCTGCCAATATGATCGGGAATCAATTCTTTTAAATGTTCATATACTTTACCAATGACAGCCATGCATTTTTTTCTGTTATCGGTAATGGTACGTTCTACATTTTCCGAAGGCGCCAGAAATGAAAGTGTTGCCGGATGAATTCCGTCTGTGGTAAATATAGTACGCTGCTCATGGAGGTTTAATGCATAATCATATTTTTTTCCGGCAGCGGCATCTTTGAGGTATCTGATTTCTTTGCTGGCTTCATTATGAAAATCCCTGTTCAGGTCAATATCTGAAGCATTCAGCCTGGTCCATTTTTCTGAACCGTCCGGATTGAGCATAAATATAAAATCAAGGCTGATCTTACTGAACAGTTCCTGTTTCATTTCCGGAGCTTTATCCAAAGTCAGCAGTAAATCGAGCATAGCATGGGTAGCATTGGATTCGTTTCCGTGCATCTGCGACCAGGCCAGAACTTTAATATCTCCGGAACCGATACTTAAACGGTAAATAGGTTTCTCTAAATAGGATCTTCCTATCTCATTAATGTAATCGCTGAGATTCGTCTGTAAGTACGAAAATAATTTTTCAGGGGAAATATAGCGGTTTGGGAAATCAGGATTCGGAATATAGATTTGTTCAAAGTTCATTATGAAGTTGTTTACAAGAGTCAAATTTAGGCATTTTTGAGTAAAAATTAAAATTAACATATGTAAACTACCTAAACATCCTTAACTGCCATTTTGTCTGTGGATAAAATTGTGAATTGTGAATAATTCAAAACATATAATTTAAAATACTTTATTTCAGTAAGTTACAAATTTCACTTCAATGATAATACCAATACAACTTTAAGTATGGAAACGGGTGTTTATCGGTTGTTGACAGTTATTTTATCAAACATCAATAATGTGGATAACTTTACATGATAGTGCGATACACAATTGTAAACTGAATGAATTTTTGAAATTTTACCCAAATCCGGACTATAATGCACTGTGAAAGCAGAATATTATCTTTTAAGATTTACATTTGAAAACAAATTGACAATTTAACCATAAAAACAGTATAAATAACTTATAATTAGTACATTACTGGTTAATTTACTTTTGTATATATTGATTTTTCACTCGTTTTATTTCACAATACTACCTGTCTGCTTCTCATTTTAATATTGTAAATTACCCGTTAATATCATTGATATATAGCTATTTACGCTGTTTACGTTCCTAAATTAAGCTGCATCAAGTATAAGACAGAGTAAAAACCGGATATTTAGCTGCTGTAATCAGTTTAAATAAGCTGTTTACGTATGTTATGCATTTAATTGAATTCAAAATAAAATTAATATACTGATAATTAATCAATTACATTCATTTACATTTGTATATAATAACTTGTTCTTATTATTTACTTTTGTAATTTGCATTTGTAATTCTATTTATTTACATTTGTAAAATAATTAAAAACCTGTTTTGATGAGTTTGAATGATAGAATTTCCAAAGTGATAGAGTATTCTGCTTTTACTCCTTCTGAGTTTGCTGATGAGATCGATGTGCAGCGTTCTTCTATTTCGCATATTACATCGGGAAGAAATAAACCTTCCCTGGAATTTATCATAAAAATAAAATCCCGTTTCCCGGAGATCCTTTGGGACTGGCTGATAACAGGAGAAGGAGAAATGCTGAAAACGGAACTGCCGGAAACCGCAGAAGAAACGAAAGAAAAAACGGATGAGCAGCCGAGACCTACCCCGCTTCCGGATCTGTTCACTATGATGAGCAGTGATGAAGATACAGAACATACGGAAGCGTATCCTGACCCCCCAAAATCAGAGCTGCGAGAATCGTTTATACCGTCCGGAAGTACGGCTCACAGAAATTTATCCGATTCTCAGCGATTAGAAAATTCTCATGAACAGATTATTGCACAAGCTATTGGAAACCAGGATAATAAGATAAAACGTATCGTTTTGTTTTATGAGAACGGAAAATTCGAGAGTTTTGAACCATAAAAAAACCTGGCTAAAGAACATAACCAGGTAAAAAAATATTTGAAGAAGAAAACTAAAGCTATTGCTTTATTTAGTTTTGTAATTGTAAGAGTCTGTTCATTTTTTCTTTGACGCCAATCCGGGTTCATCAATCTACCCTCATCCTACTCCTGTTTCAACTCATACAGAAGAAGGTCATTTTATATTGAAGTCTGTTAAATACTGAACATCTTTATGATTTTATCAAATATAGAAAAACATAATGAAATTGACAATAATTTTATAATAAATTCAAAAATTAATTAACATATAAAACAACAATATAGATAATTATCAATTTCAAAAAAAGTAAAAATCTATGCAGAGTGACAATAAAAACGGTTTTTCTTCAATAAATGCATAAAAAAGACCTGCAGAAAAATACAGGTCTTTTTTTATTTTTGAAAGGAATTATTTTCTCCTTCTTTCCAGTTCCTTTTTAATAAGTCCGAGTTCTCTTCCGGTCTGTCCGGCCACAGAGGTATTTTCCCGGGCTCTTCTGGTAAGATAAGGCACAACATCCTTTACAGGTCCATAGGGAAGATATTTAGCCACATTATAGCCTTTATCAGACAGGTAGAAGGTGATATTATCACTCATTCCGTACAGCTGCCCGAAATATACATGAGGATTTCCGTTTTCAAGCGATTTAGCCTTCATTTTATCCATTACCAGTTCTGATGATACCTCGTTGTGTGTTCCGAAGAATGCTGAAACTCTGTCCAGATGATTCATAACAAAATCAATTCCGGCATTGTAATTTTTATCAGAAGCCTCTTTGTTCGGCTGGATAGGATCCGGATATCCTTTTTCGGCAGCTCTTGCTCTTTCTTTCTCCATATAAGCTCCACGAACGATCTTATAACCGATAAAATAATTCTTTTCCCTGGCTCTCTGAAGGTTCTGTTCCATATATTCCAGCCTTCCTGTTCTGTACATCTGGATGGTATTCCAGACAATAGGCTTTTCCTGATTATATTTTTCCATCATCTCTTCACAAAGATGATCTGCCGCATCCTGCATCCAGGTTTCTTCGGCGTCTACCATTACTTTTTTGTCATTCTCATGGCACAGGCTGCATACTTCATCAAATCTTTTTACCACTCTATCCCATTCTTCTTTCTGGCTGGAAGTCAGTTCGGCATTTTTACCTACGGCCTCATAGAGATCAATTCTTCCAAATGCAGTCGGTTTAAATACAATAAAGGGAATGGCCGGATTTCCCACTGAAAATCTTACAATATCCTTAATCTCTCTGCATACGGCATCAAAGGTTTCCTCATCTTCTTTTCCTTCAATGGAATAGTCAAAAATACTTCCAACTCCTCTTTTGAAAAGCTGTTTCACTACCTTCATGCTTTCTTCGCGTGTTTCACCTCCGCAAAACTGTTCAAACAATGTGTTTTTAACAATCCCGGTAACGAAAGGAAAGTTATGATGTACGGTAAAATTAAGGACAGAAGTTCCAAGACTTGTAAGAGCGGGCTGTTCAATCATTTTAAACATCCAGTACGCCTTTTTCAGTTGTGCATCAGATTTGTCTGCAAATGCAACTTTGGTATCGTTAAAAATGGGCATTCCTTTTTATTAAATTTAGTTCTGCAAAGGTAATGAATACCTCAGTTTATTTAAAGAAATTTTTTCTATAATTTGCTCTCAATTCCATTCAGAAGCATGGCAATAATTCCTGCAAAAACCCAGAATCTTAAAATATTGAGGGTAAGGAAAATCCTTCTCCGGGAGAAGTTCAGCAGCAAATAAATGCAGAGGATCATTACAAATAATCCACCGGCAAAATAATAGGCCATGAAGCCTGAAACTCCGGTTTTAAGAATGATTTTCCCGGATACGGACATTGTTACAAGCAGCAGCGAAATAATGATGATCCGGGTATTTCTGTTATTGAAATAATTCGGAATCGTGGTATAACCGAAAGTCTTATCCACACTTTTGGTCAGCATATCCTTTACAATATCTATACAGAGAAGAATCAGGAAAAGAAAAACGGCCATCAGCAGTACTTTCCAGGAGAAGGTCTCGTAATAGACCATCATTCCGAAGAAAGGATAGAGTGTAAGACTTACGAAGGTAAGATTATTGAGGATCAGAATCCGGCTCAGTTTATGGCTGTAAAACCACATAAAAAACTGGTATACAAGAAAGAAAACAAAAACCCTGTGTGAGATCATCCACGCTACACCCAGAGAAATAGCACTTAACGCCAGGTAAGCATACAGGAAATATTTCTGCTTGATAAAACTCTGGACCCTGGTGCGGAACGGTTTTACAATATGGTCTTTTTCCAGATCGTAGAACTGGTTGATAATTCCTCCCGCCAGGATCGTGAGTACCGTGCAGAAAATAATACCGTGTACTTTGAAATCGAAGACGAATTTTCTGAAGGTTTCATCCTGGTTAAACAGGAAAAAGGTTGAAACATAGAGGGCAAAAGTCAGGAGAGCGGCAACGAAAAACCTTGCTCCGAGAAGGAAGCCCACCAGTTGTGAGAATCTGTAAAATATAGATTTAGAGACATAGTTTTTGGACTGGAAAGTTTCTTTTTCAGAATTCATTCCAGGCTGTTTAAAATCTGTAAATCACTTCTTTTTGGAAACCGTCAAGCATTTTTTCGGCCTTTTCATAATCTTTGGTAAAGCCAAGGATATATCCGCCGCCGCCGCTTCCGCAGAGTTTAAGGTAGTAGGCATTGGAATCCAGTCCTTTTTTCCAGATCTTAAAGATACTTTCAGGAATCATGGGACGGAAATGTTCATAGGCCCAGTGGGAAAGCTTTTTCAGGTTTCTGAAGAAAGGATTCATGTCTTTTTTAAGGAAGGCATCAATGCAGGCATTGTTATAACGGATAAATTCTTCTTTAAGTGTTTTACGGAACCCTTCGGTTTTCATTTTTTCAAAGAAGATCTGGATCATAGGCCCTGTTTCTCCGGTAATTCCGCTGTCGATAAGGAAAATAGCTCCTTTTCCGGCTTCTCCCTCCGGAATGTTTACCCTGTCTAAATTTTCTTTATTTTCGATGAGAATCGGCAGGTTCATATAACAGATCAGAGGGTCCATTCCAGAACTTTTACCGTGAAAATAGCTTTCCATTTCTCCGAAAACAGTTTTCAATTTCTTCAGATTATCTTTTGAAATATGTTCGGAATCCAGTTTGCTTACTGAATATTTTTCGAAGATAGCCGCTACCAGAGCTCCGGAACTTCCGACTCCGTATCCCTGGGGAATATTGGAATCAAAGAAAAGTCCGTCTGCAATATCACTTTTAAAGCGCTCAATATCCAGTTTAAAATCGTCGGAAAGGTCAAGCGTTGTAAGGAAATCAGCGTATTTCTGCAGATGTCTGTTGGAGTTAAGTTCAAATTCAGAACTCAGATCAGAGAATTTCAAAGTCCCTTTATAGAAGCTGTAAGGTACTACAAGCCCCTGGGAATCTTCAATCATTCCATATTCTCCAAACAGAATTATTTTTGCATAAAATAGAGGGTTGGTCATTTTGACAATAAATCTTTTGACAAAGTTAAAAATTATTCTGCTGAATATAAGCAAAATCCACACCGAATTCTACATTTAATATAAAAATAGGCCTTTTTCTGTTAAACCGGGATAAGAAAATCTATAAAAAAAGCTGCTTCAGAAAAATGAAACAGCTTTTATATTTTTTACAAAGTCTCTCTGTCTTTGCGCATTTTGACTTTCAGGAACCGTATCAGAACCAGTCCTGCCGCGAAGAAAAGCGTCATGGAAAGGGCTGCAATACGCATATTATTGAAATGCTCAATTAATGTTGCAAAAATGAAGGTTCCGATAATGATGGCAATTTTCTCCAGTACATCATAGAAACTGAAAAACGTTGTGTTTTCCATAGAATCTTCCGGAAGCAACTTGGAATATGTTGATCTGGACATCGCCTGAAGACCTCCCATTACAAGCCCTACAACGGCTGCTACCCCATAAAACTGATATTCTACCGTAGGGTTTTCCTTATTCAGGAAATAAGCCCAAAGGCATGCTACAATCCATAAAATAATTGCAATGGAGATCACATTTCTGTTTCCGATCCTTTTTGAAAGTCTTGAAAAGATCACTGCCCCGATGATCGCTTCTATCTGAATGACCAGAAGTGTAGCAATCAGCTTATCCTGAGCCAGGTTGATCTCGCTTTTCCCGAATAGTGTTGCCATCAGGAAAATAGTCTGCATTCCAACGCTGTAAAAGAAAAAGCTGGAAAGGAAAAACTTCAGATTCCTGTCTTTGAAAAGCTCTCCTCCCACTTTGAACAATTCGTGGAAGCTTTCTTTAGCAATATCTTTATAAAAGCTTAAATTATCTTTCAGTACTTCAAAGAAACCTCCCTGTTCTTCGTGTTTTTTAAAGATATTCTTGTAGTTCAAAAGTACCAGGTCTTTCGGAAGTTTGTCTTTAACATCCCCAAACTGAGGAAGATGTTTGAAGGTATACTGTGAAAAACCGAACCACCAGGCACCTGTCAGCAAGAAACTGATTCTAGTAAACAGCAGCTGCTGTGCTGCTCCTTTTGCGAATACCTGAATAAGCACCAAACAGATTACTACGAGCACAACCGATCCGATATATCCATAAACATATCCTCTGGCAGAGAGTGCGTCCTGTTTGTCCTGCGTCGCAATATCCGGTAAAAAGGAGTTATAAAAAACGAGACTTCCCCAGAATCCGACGCTGGCCGTAATGCTGAAAAGAAGACCTAAAAACACATTATGCATTCCTGTAAACATCGCCAGGCCCATACATGAAGTAGCTCCCAGGTAGCAGAAAAACTGAAGGAATGATTTTTTATTCCCGATGGTATCTGCCAATGACGATAAAAACGGAGACAGCAGCACGACAATAAAGAAAGAGATGGTGAGTGAATATCCGTACACCGCATCTGGCTGATATTCTTCCCCGAAGATCTTAATCATGTGCCTTACGGGGACATCGATCCAGGTTTTGGTTTCCTCTACATATTCTTTTTTCTCATACGCTGTGGTAAGGATAGAGTAATAAATAGGGAAAATGGTAGAGGTAATCACCAGTGAATACACGGAATTCGCCCAGTCATATACCGCCCAAGCCTTCATAATCCGGGGATTATTTTTTATATTTTGAGGCTGTTGATTCTCAATTTCAGACATTTCAAATAAATATTAGTAGCACAAAAATAAAAAAACCATTAAGAAATGGATAAGATTTTAAAAAAATTATCGATTCCTTAATGGCAAAATACTCTCTGAGAGAATATTACATATTTTCAATAACGATAGCCGAAGCTCCTCCACCTCCGTTACAGATCGCTGCAGCACCATATTTTGCATTGTTTTGCTTCAATACATTGATTAGCGTAACAATGATTCTTGATCCTGAACTTCCCAGCGGGTGTCCTAAAGCTACTGCTCCTCCGTTTACGTTTACTTTGGAAGCATCCAGCTTTAAAATCTGGTTGTTGGCAAGTCCTACTACCGAGAACGCTTCATTAAATTCGAAGAAATCGATATCTGAAATTTCAAGACCTGCTTTTTTAAGAGCGACAGGAAGGGCTTTTGCCGGAGCTGTGGTGAAATTTTCAGGCTCCTGAGCCGCATCTGCATAAGAAACAATTTTTGCTAAAGGCTTTAATCCCAGTTCTTCCATTTTTTCTTTAGATACAAGGATAAGCGCGGAAGCACCGTCGTTCAGTGTAGAAGCGTTGGCAGCGGTTACCGTACCATTTTCTTTTTTGAATACCGTAGGAAGAGTTGCAATTCTGTCGAAGTTGACAGCTTTGTATTCTTCATCTTCTGCAAAAATAACAGGCTCTCCTTTTCTCTGCGGAATTTCAACAGGAACAACCTCATCATTGAATTTCCCTTCGCTCCATGCTTTTGCCGCTTTTTTATAAGATTCTACGGCAAAATTATCCTGATCTTCTCTTGAAATGCTGTAATCTGTTGCACATTTTTCTGCACATACTCCCATATGTACTTTGTTGTATACGTCAGTAAGGCCATCCAATACCATTCCGTCCGTCATTTTGATGTCACCCAATTTGGTAGCCACTCTCGCATTGTAATAATGAGGAACTGAAGACATATTTTCCATACCTCCGGCAACAATTACTTCAGCATCACCGGCTTTGATCGCCTGTGCAGCCATAGTTACCGCTTTCATACCGGAAGCACATACTTTATTTACCGTTGTAGACGGAGTCTCGATGGATAATCCTGCTCCAAGAGCTACCTGACGTGCCGGTGCCTGGCCTTCTCCTGCCTGCAGTACATTTCCCATATAAATTTCCTGAACATTTTTAGGATCAAGACCAATTTTATCTAATGCTCCTTTTACTGCCGCAGATCCCAGTTTTGTAGCCGGAACTGTTGAAAGGCTTCCCATAAAACTTCCCATAGGGGTTCTTACTGCGGAAACGATGAATACTTCTTTCATGTGTATTATATTTTACTTTTTTTAATTGATGAAGCCTCCAGACTTCATATTTTTACTCTTTTATTTAACTTTTACATAGGTAAGCTCAAACTCGCTGTTTTCAATCTTAGTCTGAACTTTCAGGAAATTGCCCTGTGTTTCCATAATTTTAACGCTGAAAACATCTCCTACCTGTACAGGATCATTTTTATCGGATTTTTCAGTAACAATTGCTTTATAATTGCAGTCGTCCACAAAAACCAGCGCTGATTTTATAAAATCTTTCCCGTTATTGAAATATTCGGTCTGAACATTGTCTTTAACGGTCATATACCAGATTCCTTCCGGATAATTTTCACGCAGAAATTTACCTGCCTTCATGTTTTTACATTTAGCCGGCTTATCCGGTTTGCTGAAATCCGCAGTCTGAGCCTTAGTTTTTGAAATTGCCAGCATCAGTATTGCGGCAGAAAATATTTTTATAGAGGTCATATCTGTGCTCTGTTGTTTAATTGATTGCGATTTCTGGCAAAAACCATCATGAAAGCCCCCAGAAATTCTACGGCCCACCCCCATTTAAGCTTTACGATTCCTGCAAAAGTTTCTCTCCAGGATTTAAAGGGTAAAAAACTGAAATACTCCAGCGACTGCATTTTGACAGCCACCAGGGTGAATGAGAATAAGATGATAAGCAACACCCCAAAAAATCTTACGATTTTCGCACTGTTATTCACAATACCAAATACGGCGCATGAGGCAAAGATCCAACATGCAATGGCCAGGTAATGATCCAGTTTCCAATAATTCCAGTTTCCGATGATGGGAACATGAACAAGGGGCATAAAGCTGCCTGCAACCACTAATAATAATCCTAATAACTGAATATTTCTCATAATTACTAAAGTGCCAAAATACGAAAAAAAACACACTAAAAAAAAGTGTGTTTCAAATTCAGATTATTACCGGACAAACGCTGATAAGTTTTTAAAAAAACAAATAAAATTAGGAATATTTCAAACGATTGTCAATTTTATTATTAAATTAAAAATAAATACTGGCAAGCTCTATCCCGATCTGAAGTCCGTATTTCTTGGTCAGCTGGGCATTATTATTAAATGTAGGAGTAAAATCCTTCTGAATAAATAAATTGAAGCCTCCGTAACCAATTCCGAATTTTCCTCCAACTACAAGATCGTTCATTCCGTATCCTACTTTTTCTCTTTCTACAATCCTTGATGAAAATTCATTGGAATACTTATTATAGATAACGGTTCCAACCCTTACTCCTCCGTATACTCCTAAAACAATACTTAGCTGGTCTTTCTTGTTATCTAAATAGGTATTTCCTTCAAATTCAACATATTTAGGGTTCAGAACAAACCTAAGATCTACAGGAACAAAAATATAGCTATTATTAAATCGGGTCTGTTTCAGATTACCTTTGGTAAATTCCTGTACAGACAGTGTATGTCCTTCCTGTGAATATACTTTTCCATATTTTGCAGAAAACTGATCTGAACGTAATCCTAATCCGAATCTGTAAAACAACGGGCTTTTAAAACCACCGACCTGGCTTTCGTATCTGAGCGCAAAATTATAGGAATTATACACTGTATTTTTCACTTCAGAATCTTTACTGTAAAACCTGAACGGCTGATCTTTAGAGGTCATATTGGTACCGATAAAGCTGAATGTCATGGCTAAAGAATTTAAAAGCTCTTTAGGGTTTTTTCGTCTTGCCGGGAACATTTCCATTTTGAATCCATTAGAGCCAAGCTGTAACGAATATCTGCTGGGAGGTATCGGATTTTTACCCTCTAAAACGGCATCTCTTACCATCTCTTTCGTAGCTTCTTCCAGCCCGGATTTTTCAGCCTCTATTTTATCATTGATGATTTGCTGATATTTTGAAGCTATTTCCGTGCGCTGTTTCTGTTTTTCATCGGATGTGATCTTATTCTGGCTAAAGCTTTTATCTATTACATCCAGCTCGGCATTCATCTTTGATTTTTCAGAGATTACAATACTGTCTACTTTTTTCGAGTACAGTTCTATCCTTGGATTCATCTGTTGCTTTTCCTGGGTAAAACCGTAGGTAAAAGCTGTTATTGCAGCCATTAGGGCGAGTTTAGTTTTCATATTTTTATTCGTTTTCAGACCATATTTTCTCACTGTCCTTATTCAAGGGCAGTATTTTTTCATATAAAAGAAGGATGTTATTTTGAATCGATATAGACCGTCACACCAAGAACTGTTACATTTCCTACATTCGGTACTACCCTGTCAAAATTGAAGGTTCCCATTTTTTTAGCATTTCTTGCTGCTTTTGCGCGGTTTTTATCGTATTCATTTCCCAGAAGAAGATCATCTGTACTGATGTAGTTTGTTTTCACCTGCTTCACTTCTGCGAGAACAGGAACATCCGGTGCGCTGATTTCTGTTTTTTCAGGGATATGATTTATTTTTTCCGGCTGTTTTGCAGCTATTTGTGACTCTTTATATTCAACAGTTTCAATACTCTGTGTTTTTATCTTTTTCAAAGGAATTGCAGCCTTATCGGCAGTTCTTTTTTCATGAAACTCATCTGCTATTTTTATTTCCTCTTTCTGAATTTGCTCTTTATGAGGATAAACCTGTGGATTCCGGATATCGGGGTTTGCTGTCTGTTCAATAGTTTTCTTAATAACATAGTCTGTTTTCTTAGTATCAGAAACATTTCCCAGGCTGCTGTAATAAATGAGCGTTCCTGCTGAAATCAGCAGCACTGCCACTGCTGCATACTTCCACCACTGAAAAGAAGGCTTTACTGCCGCTTCGGAATTTCCGTCCAGCTCCTGGTCCAGTTTTGCCCAAAGATCTCCGGAAGGCTTTATTTCGAGGGCCTCGTAATCAGATTTTAGCTGTTTCAGTATTTCTTTTTTCATTTTCCTGGTTTTTTAAAAATTCTGTCAGCCATTTTTTTGCCTTACTCAGCTGGCTTTTGCTGGTTCCTTCCGAGATATTGAGCATTTCTGCGATCTCGTGGTGCTTCCTGTCTTCAAATACATAGAGATTAAAGATCAGTCTGTATCCTGCCGGCATCCGGGAAAATATTTCTTCAATATTGATTTCCGCCAGGCGTTCATCCTGCTCTTCCTCCGGATGGTCTTCAGCAATTTCAATATCTGAGTAAAGAATATTCCTGTTTTTTCTGAGGAAGCTTACAGCGTCATTCACAACTATTTTTCTGAGCCAGAACGGAAAGCTTTTCCAGTCTCTGCATTCATCCAGTTTTGTAAAACATTTCAGAAATGCAGTGCTTAAAATATCCTCCGCATCATGAAGATTACTGACATAAGAATTGGCAATGGCCAGCATTTTAGCCGAAAACATCTCATACAGTGCTTTCTGGGCTTTCCGCTCCCGTTTTTTTGCCAGTAAAAAATTCTTTTCTAAATTCTTCATGTATCGGTTTCTATCTATAAGACGAACATTTCTTTAAATGGTTGCCCGAAAATAAAAAAAAACTGCACTTTTTTTCTAAAGTGCAGTCTAATATTTTAATTTTCAACAGGATAAATTTAATGATTCACTGAAGAAACTTCTTCCGGATTGTGCTTATGCCTGAACAGTACCGCAAAGAATACGGCCAGAACCAGGGCATAGATGGCAAAAGACAGCCATATCTGGTGCCAGTCTTTTACCATAACCACAGATGAAAGGGTACCATCCGGATTTACAGCAGCATTAAATCCGCTTTTCAGAATTTCAAGGAATGTTGGGTTATCCGGTGTGGTTTCCAGGTAAGTGGAAAGATCTGAAGCGGTTGTAAATTTATGGGTGAAAAATTTATCAATAGCCCAGCCTGCTATATAACTTCCTAAAACAGCTCCAAAGCCATTGGTCATCATCATAAATAATCCCTGAGCAGAAGAGCGTATTTTTTTATCTGTTGTTGTTTCCACAAAAAGGGAACCTGAGATATTGAAGAAGTCAAATGCCATTCCGTATACAATACAGGAAAGAATGATGAGTGAAAGTCCAAATCCGTCCGGAACACCGTAAGCAAAGAATCCAAATCTTAAAACCCAAGCCAGCATAGACATCAGCATAACCTTTTTAATACCGAATTTCTTCAGGAAGAAAGGAATTGCCAATATAAACAGGGTTTCAGAAACCTGGGAGATCGACATAATAATGGTGGATCTCTGAACAACAAATGAGTCTGCATATTTCGGGAAATGTGAAAATTCACTTAAGAAAACGTCCCCATACGCATTGGTAAGCTGAAGTGCTGCTCCCAAAAGCATTGAAAACAAAAAGAACAGAGCCATTTTATAGTTTCCGAACAGTTTAAATGCATTGAGTCCCAGCTGTTCTGATAACGGAGCGCTTTTGTCAATTAGCTTTTGCGGCGGGCATTTCGGAAGGGTCAGGGCATAAATCCCGAGCAGAATTGCTACTGCTCCGGCGATATAAAACTGTCCTTCGGTTGCTTTGTTTCCGGTAAGATTAGTAATCCACATGGCTACAATAAATCCTATGGTTCCCCACACACGGATGGGAGGAAAATCTTTTACCACATCCAGGTTACTATTTTTAAGAATAGTGTAGGAAATAGAATTGGCAAGGGCAATGGTAGGCATGTAAAAGCACATGGCAACAAGCATTACCGAAAAGAAGGAGTTAGGATCTGCGGAATGCGGCAGTATGAAAAGAATAGCACCGTAAAGAATGTGCAGTACCGAAAAAATTCGTTCAGCATTTACCCATCGGTCAGCAATAATCCCGGTGATGGTTGGCATAAAAATAGAAGCAATCCCCATGGTTCCGAAAACGGCTCCAAACTGGGTTCCATCCCAATGTTTTGTACCGAACCAAAAATTAGCCATCGTAATCAGCCATGCTCCCCAGACAAAAAACTGAAGAAAACTGAGGATGGTCAGTCGTAATTTTAAATTCATAGTTTATAATAAAGTATCTCTTTTAGTCAATTTTCTTTTTCCTCCTTTTAATTTCTTCCTGAATTTCAAGAGCAGTGTCGTAATCTTCTTCTCTTACGGCTTCATCCAGTAATTTCTGAAGTTCTTCCATAGACACTGATTTTAAGTTATCTTCTGACTGTACGGTTTCTGAGAATGACTGATCCTCTTTTGAAACGTCTTCCAGCTCAAGAAGGATTCCTGCTTCATTCAGTACCTGCTGAGTAGTAAAGATCGGTGCATCAAATCTTACTGCCATTGCAACGGCATCAGAAGTTCTTGCATCAAGAATAAGTTCCTCGTCGTTAGCTTTATTTTTAAAATTGATATTGGAGAAGAAAACTCCGTCTACAATCTGATAAATAATCACAGAAACCAGTTCGTAATGTGCAGAAACTATAAATTTGGTAAATAGATCGTGGGTAAGAGGGCGCGGTGGATGGATATCTTTTTCCAGTCCGAGAGAAATGGACTGTGCTTCAAAATTTCCAATGACAACAGGTAATTTTATGTGTGTCTCTTCATGTTCCAGTAACAAGGCATACGCGCCAGATTGAGTCTGGCTGTACGATATTCCGCGAATAATTAGCTGTTTATAATCCATAGCTACAAATATAGATTAATTTTTTATTGTGTTTTCACTTTTTTACGCAAAAATAAAAGCCCGGAAAGCCGAGCTTTTATAGTATTGTGTATGATTATTAATGGTCAATAGCAAATTTTGCTTTGCAGGTGAATTTCCAATCGGTCAAAAAAATGACGGAAGAAGGCAATTCTCACCTTTAACCATTAACTTTTTTATCCTCTGATTGCTTTGATTTTCTCTGTTAGAGCCGGAATGATCTGGAAAGCATCTCCTACTACTCCGTAATCAGCAGACTTGAAGAACGGTGCTTCTGCGTCATTATTGATTACTACAATGGTCTTGGAAGAGTTTACTCCTGCAAGGTGCTGGATGGCTCCGGAAATTCCTACTGCAATGTAAAGATTCGGGGCAATGGCCTTACCGGTTTGTCCTACGTGTTCTGTGTGAGGTCTCCATCCGATGTCAGAAACCGGTTTGGAACAAGCGGTAGCGGCTCCGAGAACATTGGCCAAATCTTCGATCATTCCCCAGTTTTCAGGACCTTTCATCCCTCTACCTGCAGATACAACGATTTCAGCTTCTTTAAGGTCTAATTTACCAGAGCTCTGCTCGTGAGAAATCACTTTGGTATCTTCGTTGGCTACGGAAAGATTTTTCACTTCTTCTGAACCTGAAGCTGCATTTTCTTTTACTCCGAAAGCGTTCTGAGAAACGGTAACAATTACTCCGGTTCCTTCTGCTTTTGCGTGCATGAATCCTTTTCCTGAGAACGCTTTTCTTTTCACCTGGAACGGAGAAAGGCTTTCAGGAGCTTCCAAAGCATTGGTAATTAAAGAATAGTTTTTCATAACCGCCAGCATCGGAGCAATGGAAGAAGCATCAGTAGTGTGAGGGAAAACAATGATGTTTCCGTCTGCTACTTCGTTTACAGCCTGTGCATAAGCTTTTGCGGAGAAATTTTTAAGGCCTTCATCCTTGATGTTGATTACATTTGATGCTCCATATCTGTATAATAAATCTGAAGAATCTGTTGGGTTTACGGAGATTGCGGTAACGGTATCACCTGCTTTATCTGCAACAGCTTTAGCGTAAGAAACTGCTTCAAAGGCTGCTTTTTTGTAAACTCCGTTTATATTTTCTGCGTATACGAATACTGCCATTTTTTTAAATTTAAAAGATTAAAATTAAAGGATTAAGAATTAGATCACTTTAGCTTCTTCATGAAGTAATCTCACCAATTCATCAAGGTTGTCAGGAGAAACCATTTTTACGGCAGCTCTCGGCGGTACGCTGTCATAAGATACTCCCTGAACTTTTACTTCTGAAGAAGCAGGTTCTACAACCTGTAAAGGTTTTGTTCTTGCAGACATAATTCCTCTCATATTTGGAATGATAAGGTCTTTTTCATCTACTAATCCTTTCTGTCCTGCAATAACTGCCGGAAGTTTCACTGAAATAGTTTCTTTACCTCCTTCAATTTCTCTTACTGCAGTAGCTTCGCTTCCGTTTACGTCTAAACCTACCGATGCATTTACGAAAGGCTGGTTCAGCAGCTGTGCAACCATTCCCGGAACGGAACCTCCGTTGTAGTCGATAGATTCTTTACCGCAAAGGATAAGGTCATATCCTCCGTTCTGAGCTACGGCAGCGATCTCTTTTGCTGTTGAATAGCTGTCTTTAGGATCAAGATTTACTCTTACCGCATCATTGGCCCCAATTGCCAGTGCTTTTCTGATTACCGGCTCTGTGGCAGCATCTCCTACGTTGATTACTGTTACTGTTGCTCCCTGAGATTCCTGAAGTTTAACCGCTTTTGTTAACGCAAATTCATCTAAAGGGTTGATTACCCACTGAATTCCGTTTTTGTCGAAAGCAGACTTATCTGCTGTAAAGTTAATTTTGGAAGTAGTATCCGGAACACTACTAATACAAACTAATATTTTCATGTGTACTATTTTATTATTTCCCTTTTTTGCATAAAAAATAATGCAGAGATTTTATTGTAATTAATTTTTGCTAATATAAATAAAAAATATATTATGCATGCATAATACTTATTAAATTATTATTCAATACATTAAATGTAGTTATTTAGCCGGCTGCGTTGCCCTAAATTCTATTTTACTCGGCAAAACACGGGGATTCATCTTCAAAATATCCAGTACAAGATTCCCCATATCTTCGGGCTGGATCTTCCAGCTGTCTTTTTCTGAAGGAATATTACCGTTGAAATGAGTGGCCACCGATCCCGGCATGATTACCGTAGATTTGATGTTGTATTTTCTGAGATCAATCATTGCAGCCTGTGTAAAGCCTACCACACCGAATTTTGAAGCATTATACCCTGTTCCGTTTTCGAAGAAATTGGCACCTGCCAGGCTGGAAATGGTGATATAGTATCCTTCCGTTTTCTTTAATTCTCCTACGGAAGCTTTTAAGGTATGGAAAACTCCGGTAAGATTGGTTTCAATCATATCGTTCCACTCTCCGGCTGTGAGTTCATCTACGGGTTTAAATATTCCGAGGCCTGCATTGGCAATAACAAAATCCAGTTTTCCGAATTTTCCCACAGTATATTTCACCGCTTCTTCTTCACTTTCGAGGCTTCTCACATCAGAAACAATTCCCAGAACGTTTTCCGAATACTGTTTAAGTTCTTTCTCGGCTTTCTCCACCTCATCTCTTTTGCGTCCTGAAAATGCAACAGAAATTCCATTTTCGAGCAATATTTTTGCAATCCCGAAACCTATTCCTTTGGTTCCTCCTGTTATATAGGCAACTTTATCGTCTGGCATATCTATGAATTTTAATGCTCTAAAATAGCAAAAACGCCCCAATTGGAGCGTTTTATATACCCTAAGATTTATCAGGTTAGTATTTGATGAATTTCTCGGCGATCCTGCCTGCTTTTGTTTCCATATTGATGATATAGCTTCCGGGGGTCAGATTTTTTACATTCACTTTATTGTCCTTAAGATCAACAGGAACTTTTCTTCCACTGCTGTCAAAGATCTCCGCAGCAGTGATCTTTTCTTCGGAAACAAGGGTCAGATAATCAGAAACAGGATTCGGATATACGGCTACTTTTTTCAGAGAGCTGTATATTTCTTTTGTTCCTAACCAAGAAATATCTCCTTCGATAGAAAATGCAAGGCCATCATAAGCAGAACTCATCATTAAACTGCTGATATCAGTCCAGCTAGTAAGCCCTTCCCCAAGCAAATCGGAAGGGTCTATTGCTTTAGCAGCATTGCCGTTTACCTGTCCCACATACCAATTAAACCAGAAATCGGGCGCATCAAAGTCCGGTAAGTTTGTTTTTGCAGCAAATACCAGCCAATATGTAGTATTTGCTGATAAAATTACAGGGGCAGCCAGGGCAGCATTTATATCAATTTCAAACGTATAGGCATTGCTGTTCGGCGTTTTTATCAAATTATATCCGGGAGCACCTTTTGCAATATCAACTTCCATAATAGGGGTTCCTGATACCTGGGGAATTCCTGCAGGTCTTCCTGAAGCATCCGCATAAATATAGAGCATAGCTCCTGTCGCAACGGCTGTTTCTAAATTTTCCGCATTTTGAGATCCCATGATTTTCACTTTGGTTATTTTACTCTGAGAGGTAAGGGTAAAATCATCTGCTAAGATAAAAATGGTCCCGTCCGATAAAGCATTCGAAAGCATTCCATCCGTTCCTGTCGCTGCCTGTGAATAGATTGTTGTTTGCGCCTTTAGGAAAATCATTCCCAGAAGAGCACTTAAAAGTATAGTTTTCTTCATTACAAATATTATTTTATACATTGTAAAAATAAAAACCTCCCATAAAGAAAGCAAACTACCTGATTATCAATTTAAAAAAACGCTAAATATTAAAAAAAAACCATGCCGGTTAGTGTAAAATATTAATTATTGAAACATTATTAAATAATTTATTTAACAATTAAAAAACAGTTTGTTCCCGTAACAGCCCTGTTTTCAAACAAAAAAACGCTCCAATTGGAGCGTTTTTATATATCCTGAGAACTGTCAGGTTATTTTTTAATGAATTTCTCGGTAGTTTTACCGTCTTTAGTTTCAAAAGTCACGATATAGCTACCTGGATTAAGATGCTTTACATCAACCTTGTTTCCTTCCAGCTGAGAAGAAACTCTTTTTCCGCTCATATCATAGATCTCAAGGTTATTGATTTTTAAACCTGTAAGAATATTTAAGTAATCAGCTGTTGGGTTTGGTCCGATAGCGATCAGTGAATTCTTTTTACTGTCTGTCTCAGTCGTTGCCAATGTAGCATTATTAGCAGCAACCACTGCATAGTTATCAATTCCGAAAGTTGTTGGTCCTGCATTTACCGGAGATGTAGCCGTAGCTCTGTAAGGAGAGCTGTAAATATCGAATTCTCCCGGATCAAGCCCTGCCACAGTGTCTGCACCGTCAACTGCCAATGTAAGAGGAGCTTCATCACCGATTGTATAGGTAATTTCTCCAGTTGTTTTGTTGTAGCTGAACCCAACTGTTACCCATGTATTGGCAGGATAGGTAGTAGCAGAAATTCCTGTAATTGTATAAAAAGCTGAACTCAGTCCTGTATTAAGATAAGCCAGACCTGTCATCAGTTTGGTCTGTGAGTTATATCTCACTCCTACAATTCCATTTCCGTCACCTCCAAAGATAGCGATCCCGGATGCATGCTGATTTGTAGAAGTTCCGGTAAAGATATCCGCTTTACCTCTGATGATATTATTTCCTGGTGTTCTCGCTGCCCAGGCTAAATCCATTCCACTTTTGAAGGCATAACGCGCAGAAGTTGCCGCCCCGTCATTACCTCCGATAATCTGAATATATTTTCCATGAGCTGCATTGCCATTTACAATCTGATAATCGGATACTGCTCCGTTATACAGGTATATACCTCCCTGTCCCGCAGTTGTACCCGCAGTAGATGTTGCAACATTTCCCAGTGTATAAGAATTGTAGTTGTCTGATTCCAGAACCTGAGCTGAAGCAGAAACTGCTGACGCTAATGCTAAACAAAATAGTAGATTTCTTTTCATGATATTTTTTTTATTTAATGTTGTAAATATAGAACTTTTATTCTAATCAAAAACAAAAATACAACAAAAAATAAAGCATAAATCAATATATTGACTAAAAATATAAACATATGGCATTTTATTTATTTTGCTAAAATCATATAATAAAAATATTTTAACTGAAAATAATACCAACAGCCAATACATTTACTGAAAAATATACAAAACACAAAAAATATATTGGAATCCTACAAATACACTTTGCAAAACATCAAAACAAAAAAACTGACTGTCAACTACATATACGGTCACTTTTTAGTGAATTTCTCCGTGAAATTCCCCTCATCAGTTATTATATTAAGCAGATACAAACCTTCCGGCAGACTCTTTATATCCAGCATATCCTTATTCAGTTTAATTTGAATTTCTTTTCCTTCCATATTATAAATTTTAACGGCCTTTACCGGGTGAGAACCAGAAAGCCGGATAAAATCCGTAGCCGGATTAGGATATATCATGATTCTTTTCTTAGTATCCGTGATATCTTTTACAGATAATGCAGTTTCATTATTTATCCGGATATTATCAATATAAGCGTAGCCTTCTTCATTATTGTGAACAAAGCGAAGCTGATCAATATTGGCCGGCTGTGCTGCTGCTCCTGTATAGATCAGTGTATTGTCAAGATAATATTTTATATCTGAAAGGGTGCCCACCACCTTAAATCTGTACCAGATATTGGGCTGCCATGATCCGGAAGCTGTGATCATCCCAGAGCCTGAAGACTGATCAAGGATTTTAACAGAGCCTGTATTCTCAAAGTCCACACGGATTACAAACTTGTCTTCAGCATTGTTCATTCCCTGGAAGCCAAATACCGATCCGTTGAGCTGAGACATTGTAATATCAAATGAAACAGAAAATCCCGTAGAAGGCAACTGAATCTGAACATTATTAAAAGCCCCGATAATTGGAACCGATTGGGTTCCGTATGTATTTTCTTTTACAATCCGGAGAGAATTATAGCCATCTGTGGCATCATCAATACAAATGGTCTGATTGAGTATATTGGGAGGCTCATCTCCTGTGGGAGTGCTGATCCATGGTCCCTGCGCATGAATACTTCCGGTATAAAAGCCTTCAAAATCTTCAAAAGAAGTCCTCAGTTGTGTGAAATAAAACACTGAAAACAAACAAAATGCGGTGGAGTAGATTTTTTTCATAGTCATTTTTTTAAGTCAGAATGAAATTAAAAACATCCTGGAGTAAAAAAAATACCATGAATCAAGGGGAAATCCAATTATTGTTATTAACTTGAAGCTGATTTTTAAATAAAAAAAAACGCTTCGTTTGAAGCGTTTTTTTAATCTATTAATCTTTATTTCTTAATTATTTTCTTTGAATAGATTTTATTTTCGGTGGCAATTTTCATCAGGTAATTTCCTGGAGGGAGCTGCTGTAAGTTAACTTTATCATCAATCAGTTCCGTACTTACCTTTCTTCCTGTTAAATCAAAGACTTCCGCTTTTAAAATTTTAGATTTAGACTGTAAGGACACATAATCTGTGGCTGGATTAGGGTATATAACCAGTCCATCCTGTGTTAAATCTATCTCTGAGGTTCCTAAACTTCCATGAGTAACCTTTACCGTATCTAAAATTAGAGCCAGCTGATTAGCGGTGTTGAAATGTCTGAAATAAATTTTAATACTTTGTCCTCCAAAGCTTGACAGATCTATACTTTTACTAAAAGCAACTCCTGCAGTAGAAAGTGTTTCTTCCAAAAGCGGTGTCTCTGTTCCCTGAAAAGTACTTGCGGAAGGAAGAACATAAACTGCATAATGTTCCTTTGGATTAATAACTAATGCATCGAATTTATACCCGCCTATTAAAAATGTTAATGCGGCAGGGCTTCCTGGCGCTAAAGTAATAGATGGTGTTACCAGCAGGTTATCCGGATCAGCAAGAAAAGAATAAGAATAAGCAAAATTACCTGAAAAACCAAAAGGATCAGTTATTGGAAAACCGGAACTATCACTTTCCCAATTCTTTAGATCACCATCCCGGTCAACAGCTACCCAGCCTGGTGGCAGATCAGGTTCAGTAATTGACGAAAAGGTTTCCTCAAAACCAGTTTGGGCATTTACTTGTAAAGCTGTAGAAAATAATACAGATACGGCAAAAAATAATAATTTTTTCATAAAATGTTTTTTTTAAAATTCAACATTAAAGACAGGTACTGAAAAACTGATTTACAGTATATTCCAAAGATATTTTCCGTATCATTAAAAACAAATTTTTACGAATGAAAAATTAAAAAAAACCTTAAAATCACATAAAAATCTATTTTAAAACGATTATTTTCAACCATTTATAATTATTAACAAAAAAAACAAGGCATTTCATAAAGAAATGCCTTGTTTGAGAAAAATATCTTATAAAAATTAACTATTTATTTCGAATAATTTTCAAAAAATAATGGAATACTTTCAATTCCCTTATAAAAATTAAATAATCCATAGTGCTCATTGGGAGAGTGGATAGCATCAGAATCCAGACCGAAGCCCATCAATACAGATTTAGCGCCCAATACTTTTTCGAACATTGCCGTAATCGGAATACTTCCGCCGCTTCTGTAAGGCAGTACCTCTTTACCAAAAGCAGTTTCCATTGCCTGTTTTGCCGCTAAGAATTCTTTTGTATCACTTGGAAGAACGTAAGGCATTCCTCCGTGATGAGGGGTAACTTTTACCTTTACGTTTTCAGGAGCAATTTTTTCGAAATGTCTGGTAAATTTCTCTGTGATCTCTTCCGGAGTCTGATAAGGAACCAGACGCATGGAAATTTTAGCAGAAGCTTTGGAAGGGATAACTGTTTTGGCCCCTTCGCCCGTATATCCGCCCCAGATTCCGTTGCAATCCAGTGTTGGACGGATAGAGGTTCTTTCCAGTGTAGTATAGCCTTTTTCACCCTCTACTCCGTTCAGCCCGATTGATTTCTTGAATTCTTCAGGATTGTCTTTCAGCTTGTTCATTTCTGCCCTGTCGGTATCAGATACCACCTCTACATTGTCATAAAAACCATCAATCGTGATATGCCCGTTCTCATCGATCAGCTGGGCAATCATTCTGGATAATACATGAATAGGGTTAGGAACTGCTCCTCCGTAAAGTCCTGAATGCAGGTCTCTGTTGGGTCCTTCCACCTCTACTTCCACATAGCTCAGACCTCTTAATCCGGTCGTTACGGTAGGCTGCTCATTACTGTAAATATGGGTATCGGATATTAGGATACAGTCGCAGGCCAGTTTTTCTTTGTTTTCGTTCACGAAATCACCCAGGCTTACCGACCCTACTTCTTCTTCTCCTTCCAGAATAAATTTCACATTGCACGGAAGCGTATTGGTTTTCATCATGGCTTCAAAAGCTTTCACATGCATGAAAAACTGTCCTTTATCATCTGCAGATCCTCTGGCAAAGATAGCTCCCTCAGGGTGAAGTTCGGTTTTTTCGATATAAGGTTCGAAAGGCGGTTTTCTCCACAGCTCCAGCGGATCTGCCGGCTGTACATCGTAATGCCCGTATACCAGAACCGTAGGAAGGTTTTTATCTAAAATTTTTTCTCCGAAAACGATAGGATATCCTTTTGTTTCGCATACTTCCACATTATCTGCGCCTGCATTCTTCAGGTGTTCTGCACATACCTCTGCACACTTCAGTACGTCATCTTTATAAGCCGGATCTGCAGAAATAGAAGGAATTCTCAATAACTCAAATAACTCATCCACGAAACGCTGTCTGTTTTCGCTGATGTAATTTAATGTCTCTTGCATTGTAAAATTTTATTTTGCTAAAAGTAAAAAAAATGGCCTGCAGGCGCAAGTAAAAAGGAAGAATTTTCAAAGGGATTTCTAAAATTGTATTTTTCCTGCCATGAAGGAAAGGCTTCTACTGAAAGTCTTTTTTTATAAGCTTCGGAACGTTGTGAAAAATTCATTCAGATAATTCAGATAAATCATACGGATCACTTTTACAAATCCTCCGTATGAATCACTTAATATTTATCACCTGTAAGTGAAAATAAATAATTAAAAATAAGAGATTACATTTATATTTTATTACACCTTAAAGGGAATTACACAAATAACGCCATATTTTACAATAACCGACGTTTTTATTTTGATTTTATTCAGTTTTTATATTGCTTTATTCTGCATTTAAAGCATACAGGAAATTAAGGAAATAAGCAAACCATTTAAAAGCAGATATATGAGCATAGGAGTAACCCTTAAAAGATTTCGAAGCAGAACCCAATATTCCCAGCAGGATATTGCAGATATGCTGGAGGTAGACAGGCTTACGTATGTCAACTGGGAAAATGAAACCACAGAAGTAAAATCCAGATATATTCCTAAGCTGGCAAATATATTTGGCGTGAAAATCGAAAGCTTGTTTGAGCCACCCTCCACCAGCATTATTCAGGTTGGAGGACAGATTATCATTAAGGTTTCTGATCAGGAAACAGCAGAAAAACTGGGTAAACAGATACAGGAACTTATCAAAACTTTACTAAAATAATTTTTCATCATTTTGTTAATTTAATGAGGCCGTCTTTTTGCTACGGTCTCATTTTTTTTAATATTTCCCGCAATTATTTTACGTTATTCAAAATTTTCCAGATCCTAAGCAGGCAGATATATTTGGTGTAAAAATTGAAGATTTATTTGAAACATCTGCCACCAGCATTATTCCGATTAATAATGACAATTCTTCCGGTAATTTAAATAATGGAATTTTCATCAATCTTTCAGACAAAAAATTGTAGAAAAGCTGAGCGAGCAGTTTGCACTACAAACGTAGATATAAACCTCCTAAATTGATGAGGCTGTGTAAAACTAAAAACTATAAAGGTAATATTATAAACACTTTACATTTAATCTATAAAATTATTGTCACGTCTCGCATTACTGTTTATCCTTTCAATATCTTCAGGAGTAAGTTTAAAACCACCTATCCTACTTAAGACTGTTCCTGCTGGATCATTTAAATAATTCTGGCGGGATTTTTGGAATGTCTGATAGGTTGTATTGATTGCTTCTTTCATCAGGACCATAGGCTTGGCAACCTTTTTAACACTGATCATTGAAAAGATATTATATGTTTTAGTATCGTAAATTTCCAAGATCAATCCAGGTAAGCCTTTAAATATATATGGTCCATCATTAATCGGAATCTCAGACGTATACCATGATTCATAATTGCGATTTTTGTATTTTCCAGAAGCTTTGTGACATAGATAAGAGCCTATCTTTTTTGTTTCCTTATCAAGTTGCCAAATGACTTTATCTTCGAGAGGAAATGCAAAACGATTTCTCAAAAATTCTTTAAAAACTGTTTGCTTTCCGTTTTGAGCAAATACTTCATCAGGAAAAAAGACTGAAGGAACATTTCTCATGTCCAGTATCACCTTACCATTTGCAGGGGCAGCAAAAGCTTTCTCTCCAATAGCCATCATAACCGAATCCTTAACAGCCTTCTTGTTACTTTTAAATAAAGATGTACTACCCTTTATAAGCAAGGACAAATCTTCTTCAATAACATTATCTTTAACCAATGTATCTCTTACCATTTTTAACCTATAAATAATCTCATATTGTGATGTAATAGTATCAGATTTAGCTGATTGAGAATACAGGAAACTGCCTGCGATCAGAGAAAATAGAATAAAAAAGCGCATATATATATTTTATGGGTTCTGCTTTCCACAAATAGATTCAGTTAAAAGTTGAGCGTTATGAACCTCTTCAATGTGCGCCTGCTGATATGTAGCGTTATGAGATCCTTCACCCCAGCAAATGGTATCATCGTATGTTGTATTCTTACACCAGACATATAAGCCTACTTGCTGGCAGGTCATCAAAACTTTCTGAGAACTTTCCGATTGCTCAGTTTTAGAAACAGTTTCTTTTTCTTTATTAGTTTCAGTTTCTTTTGCACTTACACTTACCATTCCAGCAACACAAAAAGTGGCTAATAAAATTGTTTTTTTCATAGTTGAAATATTTATTTGGTTTACACTACAAACGTAGATATAAACCTCCTAAATTGATGTATATAAAATTCAACAAATTTTGTTGAATTTTATATACATATTCATGAAAAATGAGCTTAAATCCTGACGACAGTTATAAACAAAAATGTCCTGCACACAGTGGCAGGACATTTTATATGGTATACTCGTAATTAATGTTCGGCTTTCGGAGCTTTTTCAGCTTCAGCAGGCTTTGCAGCGGCAGTGCTGTCTTTTTTTGGAGCTTCAGCTTCGTGCTTTTCAGCAGGAGCCGCTTCTTTGTGACCTTCAGCAGCGTTATGACCATGTGCTTCGCCTCCGCCCTGTACGTCATCAGAATATCTTTCTACTCCTTCTTCCAGTTTCAGTGTATTTTTGTTTCCTCCTGCCTGGATCTTTTTACAGCTTACAGCTACAGCAGCAATAGCTAAACATATAACTAATTTTTTCATATACAAAATTTATTTTTTAAAGGTCGTATGAAACCGCAGTATTTCAGTCTGTCCCGACCGTTTAAACAGCAGGCGGCTTCATGCTTAAATTTTTGATTGCCCAAAATTAAGAAATCCTGCTTTTTTCGGCAACATTTTTATACTGATTTTAAAATAATTTTACCTTTTTTGGATTGTGTAAAAATAAGATAGTTTTCTCCCCCATCTTTTATCCCGTATTTCTTCCTGATCTCTTCGGGTTTCAGCGGATAGTTTTTGGAAATAATATTGAACTGTCCTTTCTTTTTAATCTCCTTAGATTCAACCGTTTCCATTTCCAGGATCCGACCCGGAAAACCGTCATTTTTTTTATCTGAAGTATAAATATGAGTATTGGGATGAAGTTTTTTCAGTGTAAACCGCTCAGAGACCAGGCTGAATGCTCCGGCTTTCAGAATAGAGTTATTGGGAATGTAAATGAACCTTTCGGGTTCACCGTATACAGCTTCTGCACGGTCTTCCCCACCAAATGTGAATGAAAATTCGGGTTCATTGCTGTCCAGGTTAACGCAATTACAGATAATTCCGTCATATTTTTTTTCTGAAAGGAAAACAACGACTTCTTTCACATCGTTTTTCAGGGCTATAATTTCTATCCGGAAAATACCGGAAAGTACTGAAACCAGATATTTAAGATCAATCAGCGGAGAAAGTTTTATGATCACCTGATCTGAAGATGCCATAAGCTTTTCCTGAATTTCAAGAATATTGGGTGAGAGATCTTCCAGAAGGAAAACTTTGTTTTTACTGCTGTCCCTTCTTGCCGGATCAAGATACATCACATCAAAATGTTCTGCATTGGAGTCCAGAAATTCTTCCAGCTTCCGGTTTATAAATGAAGCTTTACGTTCCATAATGCCCCAGTTATGTTTTACGGTTTCCAAAAGTTCAGTATTTTGTTCTACCAGTGTAACTTCTTCAAAATTCTGCGAAAGATAACAGGCATCAATCCCGAATCCGCTCGTAAGATCTGCGAACTTTCTTCCTTTTAACATTTCTGATTTATAGGCAGCGGTCTTTTCTGAAGAAGACTGCTCCAGATTGAGCTGGGGCGGAAAAACAATTCCGTCTTTTAACAGGAAAGGAAATTTTTTCCCGGCAACCTGTTTTCCTTTGATCTGCTGTACGATTTCCGGCATAGAAACATCAGGAAACGGGGATTTTTTCAGCAGTAATGCGTGTAAATCCGTATTCAGATTGGTATTGATGAAGTTCTGAACCTGTTCGTCCAGTATTTTGTTTCCCTCGGGTTTCATATTTTTTATATAAGTCCGCAGACTGGGCAGATCACGCAGATTTTTTACATATAAATATCATTGATATTCAACAGAATAATCTTTGGCATCTGAGGAATCTGTGGGAAATTACAGTTATTCAAACATTTCAGCCCAACGTACGGCTTTTATTTCATTTTCGCTGTAAAGCTCTTCCACTGACTTTTTAATGTCTAATTTAGGGTATAAATTAACTCCGATGAGCTTTATTTTCCCTTCTTCCACCCATTTCTGCTCTTCAACGGCATGGTCATAGATCTTTTTCTGTACAGTTCTCTGTTTTAAAAGTTCAAGATAACCTCCGGCTTCTTCTATTTCTACAAAAAGATCCCAGGATTTTTCTGCAATCTGGCGGGTAATATCTTCTACATAATAGCTTCCGTTTGAAGCATCTTCAAATACATTGATAATGCTTTCATAAGCTAAAACAATCTGCTGTTTGAAAGAAATTTCTTCGGAATTTTCCGTACTTTTCTCTACGAGATAGTTGTTGCTGAAAACGGCATCTGCTCCTCCGATCATTGCGGAAGCTAGTTCCAGGGTTGAGCGGATCAGGTTGTTTTCATGATCAGCAATGGCTTTGTTTCTAAGGGAAGTTTCGGCAAAGATATAAGGAACTTCGTCCAGACCGTATTCTTTGGAAAGCTGGTTAAAAACGATTTTAAAAGCTCTCAGTTTCGCCATTTCAAAGAAATAGTTTCCACCGACAGCAATTCTGAAGATCAGTTTATTTAAAATTTCGGAACCATACACTTCAGTAAGTTCCTTTGTTTGAGCCAGTGCTACTCCCAGCTGCTGATAAATGGCGGCTCCCGCATTCTGGTGAAGGGAAATATCAATGCAGATATTTCTTCTGAAGTTTTTTGCTAAAAGTTCTTTAGCCAGCTGATCGTCTATAACAGCCGTTTTTTCATCAATAACACTGATGAGCGAAAAATACTGATCTTCTTCTTTTGGGCTGATGTGCCCTGCAAGATCCCTGTTATTGACAAATAGCGTCTTTTGCTCAAGATTCTCTACATTATGTTCCAGAATAAACGCAAATACATCTTCTTCCAGACTTTCGTGGTAAGTTGCCACAAGATGGGTATTTTCTTCAACTTTCGGCAGGTTGGCCAGTGGTTTCGGGACCTCACTGTAAAACGGTTTTACTTCAATTCCTTCCAGGTTTTCCTTTTTTAAAATTGAATAAATATCTTCTGTTTTAAGTTGCTTTTTTACTAAATTTTCCCAGTTTGGAAGTGTTTCTGACATTGGAGATGGAGTATTTGTGAATTGTGAAACCGCCAATAGTGAGTTTCAAACTGAATGTAAATTCACTGTTGACGGATTCTGTTCAGTTTGTATTATTTTTTCGCAATATTACTGCTGTCTACCACCAGGATGAAGATTTCTTCGTCCGGTTTTTTCATAAAGTAATTTTCTCTTGCGTATTTTTCTTTTTCCGATTTATTATTCATCAGCTTTTTATAAAAAGTATCATTTTTTTCGTATTCCTTTTTATAGTATTCCAGCTGTTCTTCATACCGGCTGATTTCGCCGTTCAGTTCATTGATTACGAGAAAAGAGGTTTTATCAAAGAAAATCATCCAGACCAGAAACAGACCAATGGTAATGGTATATTTATTCAGCACATATTTCTGAATGAGTCTGAGTGTTTCAGACTTCGGCCGGATATCTTTAATAAGTTTGTTTTCTTTCATTTTTAATGTTTTCTCAACGAATTTTTTATAACAGTAGTTAAAAAGTCAATCGCTACGGAATTCTGTTTCATATTCGGAATGATAAGATCTGCTTCATTCTTAGACGGTTCAATGAATTCCTGGTGCATCGGTTTTAAAGTGGTCTGATAACGGTGAAGAACTTCGTTTAAGTCTCTTCCTCTTTCCTGTGTATCTCTTCTGATCCTTCTGATCAGCCTTTCATCTGAATCGGCATGAACAAATACTTTCAGGTCAAATTCTTTCAGGAGTTCTTTATTGGTAAGGACCAGAATTCCTTCTACCACCAATACGTTTTTAGGTTCTACTGTGACATGGTCTCCTGTTCTGGAATGCGTTACAAAGCTGTAAATCGGCTGTTCTATGGGCTGATTGTTTTTTAGAGCTTTTACGTGTTTCAGCATGAGTTCGAAATCTATGGACTTCGGGTGGTCGTAATTTAACGCTTCCCGCTCTGTCAGGGTAAGATTCGGATTGTCATGATAATAATTATCCTGCGAAAGGATGTTCATTCCTTCAATATCAAGCTGCTGGAGTATCTTGTCAACAACTGTAGTTTTGCCGGAGCCTGTACCTCCTGCAATTCCTATTACAAGCATTCTTTTTTGTTTCTTTATAGTTTGTACAAATATACTATTTTAGATAAAAATATGACAGTACGGACAGATAATTTGACAAATTAAGAACGGCAGATATCTCCTGGGGAAAAAGATGATGCACTTTTCCGGCAGTATATGCCATTCGGGACAAAAAAAATCCGATGCTGTGCACCGGATTTAAAAAGTCTTTTAATGTTTATTTTTTAATAAATTTCGCGGATATTTCCAATTCTTTAATGGTTAAAATATAATCGCCTGTCTGAAGTGATGAAACATTGATCTGGCTTCTTCCGTTTCCTACTGTTGCATCCATTACTTTTCGGCCTTCCATGTTGTAGATCTCGGCTTTCTGCTCTTTATTTCCTTTCAGTGATACATTTAAGATATCAGAAACAGGATTTGGATGAATGGCAATCTGCTGTTCTTTAGCAACCTCTTTTGTACTAAGCTGGCAGGTATAGGCAGGAAGCGTATACCCGGCTGCTGTAAATTCCTGAGTCATTGCGGTAATATCATTACAGTTAAATCCAAACTGCCCCAACATATCGATAGCAGCCTGTCTTACAGCAATAGCTGCATTTTGCTGGTTAGTGGTTGAAGTGGTTAAATCAAGTCCTTCCAGGAATGCTCTGTCTGTTTTCTCTTTTCCAATTCTGTCATAGATTCTCATCAGAGCAGCAGACCAGATTTGAGCCTTATCGTAATAATTTCCAGATCCGGGATAGGTCATTGTGGTATTAGTAATTCTCCCATCCCAGAAAGGGTTATGCCCATCCCAGTTAAACATCCAATTATACTGTGGAGCTGATGAAGGCCATTGATTTAAGCTTCTGCTGTAGGAGTGTGCCCAGTAATCTCCACATCCTTCGCTCAGACCATCTGCATTAGATATTCCTCCAGCCAGCCAGTGATGAATACCATGTCCCAATTCGTGCAGAATTACATCAGCGTCTTCAGCGTCGTCTACCCCTCCTTCTCCAAATCCAAGAGATTCGCTTCCGGTCAGGTAATGAGAATTATCTGATCCATTAAAGCCATGCGGATCAAATCTTAATACCCCACTGTTTTGCGAAGGCCTGCATGCTATTCCTAAAGTTACGTTGATGTATCTAAGGCTATTATCCAGATGCCAATAAGCATTAGCCGCTTCAAATCCCTGCTCGTTTCTATTAAAAAGAAATTGGCTGGTAGATTGTGTAAAAAGTCCCGTAGCAGGTGCTTCTATATCTTTAATCTCAACATAGCTTCCTTTTAAGGTATAAATTCCGCCAGTAAAATCAATTTCAGGAATAGTGACTAATGTTCTGGCCGCATCCAGACTTGCATTTGTAGCATCATTATTATCTACGAAATTACCTCCATAGTCTGATCCGGTTTTAGACAGGGGGTCCGGTTCAAAAATATAAGCAGTTCCTGTTACAAAAGCTTTTTTCGCCTTTACTTTTTTACTTTTTTTATGATTAGACGGGCCATTTTCGTTGTGATGTTTTACAGAAATATCTTTCATGCTGATTACAGCCCCTGTTTTTGCATCCACAATCGTCTCCCAACTTCCAGGATTGTCAAACGAACTGGTCAGTACTCTGTAAACAAGCTTTGTTTCTCCTGAATCTGTAATATAAACAACCAGTTTATTTTCTTCATAAGTGATCTCTCCTGTGGTCTTAGAAGCTGTATGCGCTTTTTTAAGAGCTTCCGATGCGGAAATAGAAGGCACTGTATCCACTTCCTTCAGATCTTTCCTGAAACTTTCCGTACCCGTATAACTTATTTTCCCGTCCTTATTGAAATGAACCAGAATTTCAGACTGAAAAACCGGCACATCTTTTATAAACTGCTGAAAACGGAGTGTTTCTCCGGTATTACCTTTACGTACAGATTTTAAAGTAAGTTTACTAAAACTTTGAATTCCCAGGTTTCTTGAGTTGTCCTGGATCCACCTGTTAGCGGGAGCTTCAAAAGATGATTGCTGGGCCATTAGTGTGCTGCAGCATAAAACACTGCCTAATACCAGTGAAGTAATTTTCAATTTCATATATTGTTTTTTTGTAATCGTTATAAAAATAATAAATATTATTGAATATTAAGTTTTTTTAACACAAAAAAACAACATAAAGTATAGAAAATTTGATAAACTGTTTTACAGATATTAAAAACCGTTTCATGAAAATGAAACGGTTACTGTTTTTATACGATTTCGCTTGTTAATTCCCTTGAAAGCAATTTTTCATGCATAGGCTTCAAAAGATCCATTGAGCCTGTTTTTACGGTACATTTGCCTTTGTAATGTACCAATATCGTACACTGTTCGGCCTGTTCCAAAGTATGTTTACAGATTTCGATCAGACAGTCGATCACATAATCGAAGGTATGAACATCATCATTGTGTAAAACAAGTTTGTAGACTTCATCCGTATCATCCAGAACGAGTACTTCTTCTTCATACTGCCGTTTCGGATCTTCATAATCTTTTATACTGTTATAAAAAATCATCTTTAATAAATTTTAAACTTCTCCTATTTTATCGGCCAGATCGTTGATCATATTTGGCCCTTCATATATCAATTCTACAAGCTCTACGCTTTTATTATTCATTTTCAGGATCTTGAAATGGTAATTATCAAGGTCAAATTCCTGATTTTCTTCCGGAATATCTTCCAGTTCATGAAGAATGAATCCTGCCAGTGAATTGTATTCGCTGTCTTCTGATAACGGAAGTTTTTTAGGCAGATATTCGTTGATTTCATCCAACGGCTGGGTTGCCTGAACCCAGTAAATATTATCCCCGATCTTATCTACCAGTTTATCTTCATCATCTTCTTCATCCTGAATCTCTCCTACCAGTTCTTCCAGAATATCTTCCAGGGTAATAATTCCTTCTGTTCCCCCAAATTCGTCAATAACGATAGCCAGGTGCTGTTTTTTCTGCTGGAAGATCTTCAAAAGGTCTGAAATCTTTTTGCTTCCCACTACGAAAAAGGCGTCACGCATCAGCTCTTTAAGGTCTTCATGGTTAAGATCTCCTTTTCTCTTAACAAATTCCCTGATAATCTCTTTGGTATAGAAAATACCGATTACATTATCAATGGAATCCAGGTATACAGGAATACGGGAATACCCGCTGTCCATGATCTTATTGATAATCTCATTGATATCTTCTTCAAAATCGATGGAGGTAATATTCTGTCTGGGAACCATGATCTGTTTGGCAGAATGATCGGTAAAATCGAATGCATTTTTGATGATCTCGTAATTTTCCTCTTCGATTTCTCCGCTATCGGCGCTCTGTTTTACCAATAACTGAAGCTCTTCTGTGGAGTGGATCTCCTGTTCTGAAGCGGGATGGATCTTTACGATTCTTAAGAAAGCATTGGACATGGAGTTCATCAACCAGATAAACGGCTTGAAAACGGTGTAAAATACTCTTAGAGGAACTGCCGTAGCCATCGTCGTTGCCTCTGATTTTCTGATCGCAATTGACTTAGGAATAAGTTCTCCGAAAACAATATGCATGATGGTGATCAATACAAAACTGATGATCAGTGATACCGAGGTGATCGATGCCTGGCTCATCTCTATGCTTAAGGAGTGAAAAATATTTTCAACAATATGGTGAAGCGCACTTTCCCCTACCCAACCTAATGCCAGGGAAGCCAATGTAATACCAAGCTGTGTGGCAGAAAGATATTCATCTAAGTGTTTGATGATGTGTTCCGCCTGTTTTGCCATAGAGTTTCCTTCTGCGGCTTTTAACTGAATTTGTGAGTAACGAACTTTAACAATTGAAAATTCTGCGGCTACGAAAAAGCCATTGAGTAAAACAAGAAATAAGGCTAGCAAAAGCCTGACTATGTCCGAGTCCATTTAGAAATTGTGTAATTTTTATTTCTACAAAGATATGGAAAATATAAATAACTAAGGATTTTAATTTAGGGAAAGGGTGATAGAAGCTGGAAGAGGAAGAAAAATATGGCCGGAAATAACAAAAGGGTGCTGTTATTTTAAGGTTCTGTAAGCCCGATTTTTTTAGAAGCATAGGACCTTAATTCTTCATATTTCAATAAAAAAGCACCGAAGGTGTCGGTGCTTTGGATATACTGTTAAGGTATTTCTTATGAATTTTTCAGGGCTTCTGCTCCGGAAACGATCTCCAGGATCTCGTTGGTAATGGCAGCCTGTCTTGCTTTGTTGTAGAAGATCACAAGATCATTCTTTAAAGCCTGAGCGTTGTCTGTCGCTTTATGCATGGCTGTCATTCTCGCTCCGTGCTCTGATGCTACTGAATCCAGAACGGCTTTGAAAACCTGTGTTTTGATCGATTTAGGGATCAAATGATCAAGGATTTCAGCTCTGTTGGGCTCGAAGATATAATCTGTTTCTACCGGAGCCTGCGATGCATCTGCTTCAGGCATTGAAATCGGAAGAAGCTGTTCAGTCATTACTTCCTGAGTGGCAGCATTTACAAATTTGTTATAGATCAGATAAACCTCGTCAAATTTACCTTCTTTAAAGCTGCCCATTACACCTTCTGTAACGTGGGCAACCGTATCAAAGTTTAAATTATCAAAAACGGCACTTTCATTGGCATATACTTTACGGTTTTTTCTTACCGCATCAAATGCTTTTTTACCGATTGTAAGAACTTCAACTTCGTATTGAGATTTATTCTGAAACTGGCTGTTAAGTTCTTTTACAATAGATGAGTTGAAAGCTCCTGCAAGACCTCTGTTTGAAGTAACAGCGATGAAAAGAACTCTCTTCACTTCTCTTTTTTGAGCATAAACAGAAACCTGATCAGGATCTGAGCTAGAATTTACATTCTGGATGATTTCCTGTAGTTTTTCAGAATAAGGTCTCAACATTACGATTGCATCCTGTGCTTTTTTAAGCTTCGCCGCGGAAACCATTTTCATAGCACGTGTAATCTGCATCGTAGATGAAATTGACGTAATTCTGCCTCGTATTTCTTTTAAGTTTGCCATTAATTTGGGTTCAAAGTTTATGGTCTGAAGTTTAAGGTTTAAAACGATGTTTCAAACCTTAAACGTTGAGATTTTTAGTTATATTTAGAAGCTAGATCGTTAGCTGCCTGCTTAAGAACGCTGGTAATTGAATCATCAATTTTTCCTGCTTTGATAGCAGCCATTGTATCCGGGTGCTTAGATCTTAAGAATGCGATGTATTCTATCTGGAATTCTTTTACTTTTCTGATAGGGACATTTCTAAGAAGGTTTTCAGTTCCTGCATAGATCATGGCTACCTGGCTGTCCACCGGAAGTGGAGAGTTTACCGGCTGCTTAAGGATCTCTACGTTTCTTTCCCCTTTAGAGATTACCGCTAATGTAGCAGCATCAAGGTCAGAACCGAATTTAGCGAACGCTTCAAGTTCTTTATATTGTGCCTGGTCTAATTTAAGAGTACCAGATACTTTTTTCATTGATTTGATCTGAGCGTTACCTCCTACCCTTGATACAGAGATCCCTACGTTGATCGCAGGACGAACCCCTGAGTTGAATAGATCAGACTCCAGGAAGATCTGTCCGTCTGTAATAGAGATTACGTTGGTTGGGATGTACGCGGAAACGTCACCTGCCTGAGTTTCGATGATCGGAAGAGCTGTTAATGAACCTCCTCCTTTTACGATTGGTCTCAGAGACTCCGGTAAGTCGTTCATCTGGCTCGCAATATTGTCATCAGCAATTACTTTAGCTGCTCTTTCCAATAGTCTGGAGTGAAGATAGAAAACGTCTCCAGGGTAAGCTTCACGGCCCGGTGGTCTTCTTAAAAGCAGGGAAAGCTCACGGTAAGCAACCGCCTGTTTAGATAAATCATCATAAACGATAAGCGCCGGTCTACCCGTATCTCTGAAGAACTCACCGATAGCAGCACCTGCCATCGCAGAGTATACCTGCATTGGAACCGGATCTGATGCGTTAGCTGCAACGATTACTGTATAAGCCAAAGCTCCTTTATCAGAAAGGGTTTTAACGATTTGTGCTACGGTAGAAGCTTTCTGACCGATAGCTACATATATACAATATACTGGTTTACCAGCATCAAAGAATTCTTTTTGGTTGATGATCGTATCGATAGCAACAGTAGTTTTACCTGTCTGTCTGTCACCGATGATAAGCTCTCTCTGTCCTCTTCCTACAGGGATCATAGAGTCTATCGCAACGATACCTGACTGTAAAGGTTCAGTTACCGGTTGTCTGTAAATAACTCCGGGAGCTTTTCTTTCCAATGGCATTTCGTATAAATCTCCTGAAATAGGACCTTTACCATCGATTGGGTTACCAAGAGTATCCACTACTCTTCCTAACATTCCTTCTCCTACTTTGATAGAAGAGATTCTGTTTGTTCTTCTTACTGTATCTCCTTCTTTTACTAATTTACTTTCACCAAGTAGAGCAACACCTACGTTGTCTTCTTCAAGGTTAAGTACAATACCTTCTACATCACTAGAAAATTTCACCAACTCTCCGTATTGTACGTTTTCTAACCCGTATACACGAGCAATACCATCACCGATGGTTAAAACTGTACCTACTTCCTCAACGTTTGACTGAGTATCGAAGTTGGCCAATTGCTGTTTTAAGATCGCAGATACTTCTGCCGGATTTATTTCTGCCATTGTATGGTTGTTTTTCTTAATTTAATTGGAAATCTTTTTTAACTTGGTTTAGTTTTGTCTTCACAGACGCGTCTACCTGCTGGTCTCCTACTCTAAGGATGTATCCTCCAAGGATCTCAGGTTTTACATTTAGATTCAGATCAAAGCTTGAGCCTGCTTTTACAAGATTACTGGCTTTTAAAATCTGATCGATGTTTTCTTTTGAAAGCTGTGTTGCCGTAGTAAGGGTTACTCTCTGTACGCCGTTGATGTCTTCAACTTTGTTGATGAATTCCTGGGCAATGTTTTTCAATTGGTTTTCACGTCCGTGTCTGATCACTAATCTGATCAGATTTTGTGAAGAAACTGATAAACCTTTGAATATCTGGTCTGCTACCTCTATTTTCTTTTTTGCATCAATGTAAGGAGTAAGGAAGAATTTGTTCAAATCCGCAGACTGAGCCATGATCTTCACTACCTCTTTCATTTCAGAAAATACGGCAGCTGTCTGTCCTGATTCGTTTGTGAAATCCAGAAGACCCTGTGCGTATCTTTTAGCTACTTTAGATGTAAGCATTCTTAGTTAAGGTTAGATTTGTTTAAATAATTTTGAACTAATTCGTCCTGAGCTTCGCTGTTATCCAGCTTTTGCTTTAAGATAGACTCAGCGATGTTTACAGATAAAGTACCGATCTGAGTTTTGATGTCTGCCATAGCAGCATTTTTCTCAGCTTGGATTGTCTGCTTAGCCGCTTCGATCATTTTGTCTCCTTCAGTTTTAGCAGCGTCTTTAGCTTCTCCAACGATTCTGTCTTTGATTTCTCTGGCTTCTTTAAGGATAGCATCTCTTTCGATTTTAGCTTCACGAATAATTCTTTCGTTATCAGCCTTAAGTTCTTCCATTTCTTTTTTAGCCAGTTTAGCTTGGTTCAATGCATCAACGATAGAGGTTTCTCTTTCATTAACTGCATTCACGATTGGTTTCCAAGCGAATTTTGCTAGAAGAAATAACAGGATAACAAACGTAAGGGTCATCCAAAACAAAAGTCCAATTCCAGGTTCAATAATTCCCATATCTGTAAATTCTTTTTTTTTAAATGTTATTTATGGATTGTTTTTTAAAATTCTTAGCAGCTGCCAACCGCATCACTGCTAAGAATGTTTTTTGAGGATAGATTACTTGATGAAAGCACCAAAGATGATCGCGATAAGACCAGCACCTTCAATAAGACCAGCAGCGATAAGCATTGCTCCCTGAATCTTACCAGCCTGCTCCGGCTGTCTAGCGATAGCGTCCATTGCGTGACCACCGATTTTACCGATACCTAGACCTACACCTAGTACTGCTAAACCGATACCTACGTAAACTAAACCTGTTCCTGTTGATAAATCCATAATAAATAAATTATATTAGTTAAAAAATTATTTTTAAATTCTTTCTTTTTAATTAGTGAGCGTGCTCTTCATGGTGATCATGCTCGTGCTCTGCAACTGCAATACCGATAAACAATGCAGATAATACCGTAAAGATATAAGCCTGGAGCGCTGCTACCAATAATTCCAGTACGGAAACGAATAACGCTAATGGTACTGATGCAAATCCTAAAAGCGGAGACTTAAAGATGAAGATCAGTGAGATGATCGCAAGAATCATAATGTGTCCGGCAGTGATGTTGGCGAAAAGTCGCATCATTAATGCAAACGGCTTGGTAAAGATACCGATGATCTCGATAGGAACCATAATTGGATATAACAATAACGGTACCGGCGGCATAAAGATGTGTTTCCAGTAATCTTTATTGGCACTGAATAAGGTAATTAATAATGTAATGATAGCTAAAACCGCAGTGATTGCAATATTACCTGTAAGGTTCGCCCCGAAAGGAAAGAAAGGAATCAATCCGAAAAGGTTGTTGAACCAGATAAAGAAGAACGCCGTTAACAGGTAAGGCATATATCTTTTATATTTCACTGATCCGATATTTGGGATAGCCACTTCATCTCTGATGAATACGATTACAGGCTCCATTACTTTACCGATTCCTTTTGGAAGCTGCGATTTTTTATAATTCCTTGCCATTCCTATGAACACTACTGCCATAAAAATTACTGACAAGAACATTGAAGCTGCATTTTTTGTGATTGACAGATCAAAAAACACTTCGTTTGATTTTTGTTTTCCGCTGATGATAGAGAATAATGTTGCTTTCTGAACTCCTTTAGTGGAAACTACCTGCCCGTGCTCTAAAGTGTACCCGTCATGTTCAAGACCATGAGCAATGCTGCTTGAAAGAAAAGTATGCCATCCTTCATTATCTTTAATGATCACCGGCAATGGGATTGAAACATGATGCTCTTCGCCACTGTCATCTTTTGTAGTCCATAAATGCCATTCGTTAGAATCGCCAATGTGTTCCATGATCACTTTAGTCGCATTGAAGCCCTTCTCGTCTTCTTTATGCTCTACTTTTTCAGCTACTTTTTCCCCTTCAGTTTCATGCTGCGCAGTGGCTAAACCACTAATAAACACAAACAAAAATGCGAAAAATAATGAAGAAATTTTTCTGTTCATATCTCTTTTTTAATCGTGTGCAAATATATCGATTTTATTAAACTTTACCAATACTAAAAATTGATTTTTATCATCAAAAAAATCAGGATTTATTAATGAGTTTTATTATAGGCATATATATAAGGAATGACGCTACCACAAAGCATCCGAGCAAAAACAGAAAATTTTCGTTTGTTTTGTCAATAATCAGTAAAGATATCAGCAGCCAAATCACATCTTTAGGAATATTTACCGTAAGAAATCTGAGCCCCGCATTCTCTCTGCCATAAAAATACTTTTTAAATATTATATATACAGCTGTATTAAGAACCGCTGCCAATGCTATAATAATAAACCCCTCTAAAAAATTCATGCTGCAAAAATAGAACTATATTTTTTAAGACGGAAGAAATAATAAGGATGGTCAAAATGGAAGTTACATCGTCTCTGATTTTGCAGTTTTTTTTGTTGGAATACACAAGGGCGCAAGAATTATTTTACAGGCTTATAAAAAAGAGCGCAATGATTTTATCTCCGATAAAATTTTACACCGCAAAATCCATAAAAATCTTTGATTTTTATGTGTTCTTCTCAACATAAAGCTAGTTTCTTAAAAGAATCTTTTGTGTAAAAACCTTTTGACTACGTCGAACCTTCGGTTTGTGGTTAAAATAATTTCCCGGAGATTCCACAGAATTTCTCAGATGGTTATGGAAATTTTTTGCCTGCAGATTGTGCAGATTGAGCAGATTTTTTTGTTGGAATGCGCAAGGCCGCAAGAATTATTTTACAGGCTGTATAAAAAAAAGGCGCAATGATTTTATCTCCGATAAAATTTTACACCGCAAAATCCATAAAAATCTTTGATTTTTAAACCTAAGTGTTCTTCTCAACATAAAGCTAGTTTCTTAAAAGAATCTTTTGTGTAAAAACCTTTTGTGGTTAAAATAATTTCCCGGAGATTCCACAGATTTTCTCAGATGGTTATGGAAATTTTTTGTCCGCAGATTGTGCAGATTGAGCAGTTTTTTTTGTTGGAATGCGCAAGGCCGCAAGAATTATTTTACAGGCTGTATAAAAAAGGGACGCAATGATTTTATCTCCGATAAAATTTCACACCGTAAAATCCATAAAAATCTTTGATTTTTAAACCTAAGTGTTCTTCTCAACATAAAGCTAGTCTCTTAAAAAGGATCTTAAGTGTAAAAATCTTTTGACTACGTCGAACCTTCGGTTTGTGGTTAAAATAATTTCCCGGAGATTCCACAGATTCCATAAATCTCACAGATGTTTGTGGATATTTTTCTCTGATTTATGTTTTAAAGAATTTCAATCTCAAAAAAATCATCTTAAAAAGACAAACAATTATGTTTAATAACCTTCACAACTTCCCTCTTCCGGCCTCCATCTTCCATTCCCAGTTCAAAATCCTTATAATATTAAGTGTATTATACCTGCATTTCTTAAAAATTCCTTATTTTTGCAAACCTATAATTTACAATAAATATGTTTAATAGTTTACAGGATAAATTAGACAAGGCATTACACAATATTTCCGGAAGGGGAAAAATTACTGAAATCAACGTAGCGGAAACCGTAAAAGAGATCCGTAGAGCGCTGGTGGATGCCGACGTTAACTATAAAGTAGCCAAAGATCTTACAAAAAGAGTTCAGGATAAGGCTTTGGGACAGAATGTTCTTACGTCCCTTACGCCGGGACAGCTGATGACAAAAATCGTTCATGATGAACTGGTAGATCTGATGGGTGGTTCCCAGGAAGGAATCAATCTTTCGGGAAAACCTTCTGTAATTCTTATTGCAGGTCTTCAGGGTTCCGGTAAGACGACTTTCTCCGGAAAACTTGCCAATTATTTAAAAACGAAAAGAAATAAAAAACCGTTACTGGTAGCCTGTGACGTTTACCGTCCTGCGGCGATCGACCAGCTTAAAGTATTAGGAGGCCAGATTGATGTGCCGGTTTATACGGAAGAAGGAGCAACCAATCCTTCTACGATTGCTGAAAATGCAATCAATTTTGCCAAATCAAACGGCCACGATGTTGTGATTGTGGATACTGCCGGGCGTTTGGCTATTGATGAGCAGATGATGAACGAGATCAAATCCGTACATTATTTCATTAAACCTAATGAAACACTTTTCGTTGTTGACTCCATGACCGGCCAGGATGCGGTAAACACGGCCAAAGCATTCAACGATGCGCTGAACTTTGACGGGGTTGTTCTTACCAAATTAGACGGGGATACCAGAGGGGGTGCTGCATTAACGATCCGTTCTGTGGTTGAAAAACCGATCAAATTCATCTCTACCGGTGAAAAAATGGAAGCTCTGGATCTTTTCTACCCGGAAAGGATGGCAGACAGAATCCTGGGAATGGGAGACGTTGTTTCCTTAGTAGAAAGAGCTCAGGAGCAGTTTGACGAAGAGGAAGCTAAGAAACTTCACAAGAAAATCGCTAAAAACGAATTTGGTTTTGATGATTTCTTAAAGCAGATCAACCAGATCAAGAAGATGGGTAATATGAAAGACCTTATGGGAATGATTCCGGGGGTTGGAAAAGCAATTAAAGATGTTGAGATCAGCGATGATGCTTTCAAACATATTGAAGCGATTATCTATTCTATGACTCCGGATGAAAGAAGAAGACCTTCTATTATCAATACTCAGAGAAAGCAAAGAATTGCCAAAGGTGCGGGAAGAAAGATTGAAGATGTGAACCAGCTGATGAAGCAGTTTGACCAGATGGGTAAAATGATGAAGATGATGCAGGGACCTCAGGGCAAACAGATGATGCAGATGATGAGCAAAATGCCGAATATGCCTGGAATGGGCGGAATGTTCGGAAAATAATAAGAAATTTTATTTAAAATATAGAATCCGGTTCAGATCAGAACCGGATTTTTTTATGGTTGTTTTAAATCTTCGTCAAAATAAGGAATTTCATCCAATGCCTCTTTTGCGTTGAAAATATCTTTGTTGGTTACAAATAACCGGTATTTATAATCATGCTCTTCCTCAAGATCATTCTGTATTGTACCGATGCCGAGATTTTCCAATATGTCTTTATGCCAATTAAATACAGCCAGTGAGCGCGTGAAAACCACCAGATGCCAATGCTGTATCTTCATCACATAGTCATAATAAAAACGGATTGCTTCCTGTTTATCCGGACCTGAAAACAGGGTTTCCACTACCTGTCCCCGTTCATAATAATTGACCTGCCATTGCCCGGCTTTCATTTCCAGCCGTTCCATATCATCATAACGCTGTGCGCCGATCCCTTCAATACAAAACCGGACACAGCCTTCTGCTATCAGTTGATCATACAATTCATTAAGTTCCATCTTTCCGAAATTTTAATATTAATATGGTGAAGGTTGAAATATCTGGGATACCATCTGATGTTTTTCCGAATAAAACAGGTAGAGTGTCCCCCAAAGTCCGTAACGGTAGAACTGGGCAACAAATTTCATTTTCTGCCCATCGGGGTCCAATGGGGTTTCATCTTTCTTCTCCCATGCCGCTTCTTCGCCTATCCACAATTTGTCGAAAGGTTCACCATCTTCTTCATCATCTTCATAATGATGCCCTACCACCTGTACAATGCGTTCAATACCGTTTTTAGTTTTATTGTTGGTGAAATCCAATAAGACAGGTTCACTGCCGTACGGATGCATTATCCCATCGAGTACTCTTTCCTCATTAAAGTCATGCCACCACAGATAACTTTGGGTATCAAGCATCATTACAGCCTGCTGCAGAGTATATTTCCCTGAAAGACTAAAGCGTTTAGTCTTAGAATATTCTTCTTTTGTTACTTTTATCTTATCACCAAAATGTTCAAAGGTATATTTCCCGTTACCTCTATCCAGAATGACTTTATTCTCACTCTTTTCAATGTAATTTCTTTTCCATACCTCATTTTTTTCAAGACATTTAAGGGTAAACTCAAATGTATCAGGCAGACCTTCCTTTTCACTGATTTCAACATGCATCCCATCCCGTTTATGGTAATTGATCCAGCTGTATGAACTATGAAAATGATCAACCGCAAATTTTTTGATTACTTCTCCTGCATCAGCCATTACATTCTTATCTTGTATACCGTGAATGTTCCAGTAATTTACTTTGATATTCCAATCGGTCTTATCTTCTTTAAAAACTGCTGAAAACATATCATATCTGCTGTAAAAGCTTAGTTTCTTTAATGGAATGAGATGCTTTGCCATTTTCTTGGAGGCAGTGAAGCCTTTACGGGTCTTTTTGTACAGCATCTTTTCAGTGATCTTCACCTCACATTCCGGAATGTTCATGGTAATTTCTTTCAAAAAGCCATCGGCATCATAATGGTATCTGAAAAATTCCAGATTCATCCATTTTCTGTTTCCCAGATAGTATTGTACAGTCTTCGTAACAGGCATGGATATTCCGTTGATGCTTTCATAGCCGTAGATGTCACGCCCATTGGGTCTGTATAAACACGAACCTGACTGTATCAGCTGGCCGTCGTTATTATACTTATCCACCCTTTCGTAATTCAGGCTTTCAATGTAATCTATTGAGGTCTGAAGGTATTCGCGCTCTTTATTAAGGTAATACCGATCAAGCTTCCTAAGGTTAAGCGGAGCAAGCAGCTGATATTTGCCACCTGCCAGCCGGAAATCTATACGGTCGACCTCTTCATTCTGGATAAAGAAGGTAAAAGGAATGCCTTCCCATTTTTCATTGACGATACTGCCGTCCAGCTTTAAAATAGGCTTCAATACATTTTTAAAACCTTTAATACTGATCAGACAGCTCCCCAGACCGGGATTACTTTCTATTTTAGTTTTCTTTTCCGAGGTGGACAGTATGAAATCTTTTCCCATTTTTTAATTATTTCGGGTAATACCTGCACAGATTATTCAAGGTCGTTATTTTATGAATAACTATTATGTACACTGAAACACCTGGGATACCATCTGATGCTTCTCCGAATAGAACAGAAACAGCGAGCCGAACATATCGTCATGGTCCAGCTGGGCAACAAATTCCATCTTATGCCCGTCAGGATCGCATGGGGTTTCATCGCTTTGCAGCCAGTCCGGTTCGCCTGTGCGCAGTGTGCCTTCAGTAATATTATCTTCTATTTCTACTTCCTGTATAATACGCTCAATACCGTTTTCAGTTTTGTTATAGGTAATTTTCAGATCCTGAGGCCACTCAGAAACTCTTTCCTGTTCAAAATTGCTGTACCAAAGGTAACTCTGGGTGTGTACGATCATAATGGCCTGCTGCAGGGTATACTGTCCGGGAAGCACAAATTGTCCCGTACCATATTTACTTTCTGAAGTCACCTGTATTTCATTACCTGAATGCTCAAAGGTGTATTTACTACCCCATTTCCATTGCATGACCACTTTCTTATCACTTTTCTCAGTGTACTCCAGAGGTAAATCGTCGGTTTTTTCAGGAAAGCTGAACGTATATTCAATAGTATCGGGCAGGCTGTCTTTTTCATTGACTTTGACCTGTATCTCATCCTGTCTTTCAATTTTACAGGTATACCTGAGAAATCCGGAATACAGATCATAAAAATGATTAAATGCATGCCGATATATCATGTTGCCATAATCAGCATTGGTTACCGGCTTTTTTAAAGTAATGGAACGTCCCTCAATTCCCAGGTACCACGCATCCTCCTCTTCTTCAAATACTGCTGAAAAAGGGACCCTCGTGTATGTAACCCCCAGTTTTTTATCTATTGCAGGAAGAAGGTGGGGAGCCAGCTCCTTTGATGCGGTGAAGCCCTTTCGGGTCTTTTTATACAGGATCTTTTCGGTGATCTTTATATCTCCTCCCGGCTGATGTATGGTAACTTTTTCAATGAATCCATCTGCATCATAGCGGTAGGCGTGTATTTCCGAATCCAGCCATTCTCCATTGCCTGTGTAATACTGTACTGTTTTTGTAACCGGCATGAGTGCTCCGCCTATTTTATCATAACTGTACACCAGACGCTTATGGGGACTGTACGAATAGGATCCCGACTGCACCAGCAGACCATCACTGCTGTATTGGTCCACCTGTTTGTAATTAAGTTTTTCTATCCTGTCTACCGAAGTCTGAAGATATTTACGTTTCTCATCCAAATCCTCATATTCTTCAAATTCATCAATTTTCTCCAGTTTAAGCGGGGCAAGCAGCCGGTATTTTTGGTCCTCCAGGCGGAAGTCCATACGGCTTACGTCTACATTCTGAACCATAAAGGTAAACGGAATGCCTTTCCATTTTTCACTGACTACGCTGCCGTCCAGCTTTACAATAGGCAGCAACTTCTTTTTGAACCCTTTTATATCAATCAGACAGCTTTTAAGGCTGGGAAAACCTTCAATTTCAGATTTCTTTTTTGAAGGGGACAGTATAAGTTCTTTCTGCATTTTTAAATTTTTTTTTGTTCCGTACAAATTACTTTTTAACACCTACCCAGTTCCTGTCCAGGTCACTGTATGGGTAGATTTTTATCATCTTCAGCATATTGACGAATCCCTCATGGCCAAACATTTCTACGGTAGCCAGTTCTTCTTCAAAAATCTCCATGCACAGCAGAAGATGATGCGTGTGGCTTTCGATCTCAAACTCCTTATACACATCAAAAATAATATATCTTGGCTCGCCGTCACTTCCGGATATCCGGCATATCTCATACGGGTTAAAAACCTTGTTATATGCTGCCCCCGCGATTTGTGTAAAGTTTTCACACATACGTCTTTCCATAATATTGAATGCGGTAGGAGGATCCTGACTGATATCGCTGAAAGGCTGTTTTGTAAAAGCAATCAGCTCATATGTTCCATTTTGGTTGGGTTTCGGGCCTTCGCCTTCCTTAGTGATGAGTTCCATCGTTGTAAACCCGGTTCCTTCTATATGATTGGGGAAATAATGCATATCCACAGCTCCCAGCGTCATTCCTGCAATTACCCTGAAAGGAATGACCGCATGGCCGATTACTTCGGCTGAAGCTCCCAATATACCCTCAATGGCCTGTTGTTTCAGATTGTAGTACTCAATGTAGTTTTCGTTATTATCATTCATGGTATTCGTTTTAATCTTTATTTGTTCCTGTCTCCGCTACTCTATCACCATTCTGACTTTGGTTACACCCTCATCATCATATTCTTCATTGTACACGTGTTTGCCGATGATGCTCTTTATCGCCGTTTTTACATCCTCCAATTCACCGGCAAGTTCCAGGGTCACATTTCTTGAAATATAATAGCTGTCCTCATCAATAAAATCGGATACATGGAGGTAAAACTTATCGAGGATGTCTTCCAGAGGGTACTGCGAGTCCTCTTCGCCTTCGAGTTCATAGCTGATGGCAAAGACATAATGATCTTCTTCAGGATCTCTGTAAATGTTTCCTTCCGTCAGCTCGTAGTCCGGATTGTCTTTATATTTATCAAGCAGTGCTAAGCGTATGTTTTTCATAGTTATTGTAATTGTTAAAAGTCTGTTTCTGAATTTTTCATCAGGAAACTGCTCAAGATCTTCAGAATTCCGGAAATTTCAGTGAAACGGCAAAAATAATTTTCAACCGTCAGCAGATTTTTTAAAACAAAGCTGATTATTTATCTGATTTCCCGGCCTTACTTTTAATAAAATAAGAGAAGCCGGCATTTACTCCGAAATTTTTGATATTGGTGGTAAATTTCGTGTTCATATAGGTTTCTTTACTTGAGAACTGGTCGTAAGAAATACCAAGATTAATTCCCAGAGACTGTGTCGCCATATAGGTAAGTCCGCCTTTCACTCTCCACATCAGTCCATCCATTTTAGTTTCACTGGACACAGGATAACCCATAACCTCCATTTCTCCTTTGTCTTTTACGGTTGCATATCCGATACCTGCCCCCAGAAAAGGAACAAACTTACTGTCGTTTGCAAAATAATAAGCAGCAGTAGGCATTACGGCAAAGCTTGTCGTTGTCAGCTTTGTTTTATTGTATTTGGTAACCATATTTGAAAAGTCCATATCGATACCAACAGCCAGTTTATCGATGACGAAGTATCCCACCGATGGAGTTACATTAAATTTATTTACTTTAGGATTATCTTCAGAATAACCGCCTCCCTTTACGGTTGTAGTGGTATTATTGAAACCCAGTCCTGTATTTCCGCTTATCACCCAGTCACCTTTTGTCATTTGAGCATCAGACAGGCCATAAAGTGCGACAGCACCCATTAATATTAGTTTTTTCATGATTATTAGATAAAATTTAGTTTTGGGTGCAAATATAGAAAAAGTCCTGAGAATTATTCCCCAGGACTTTATTTTATCAAAAAAGATCTTTATTTAAATTTATATCCTACTCCGATCTGCAAGAAGTTCATCTTCAGTTTCTCATTATTTACCGGATCTTTAATCATATTAGACAGTCCAAAACTGTAACGTGCATCAATAAACAATCCCTTGTAAACATTATAATCCGCTCCGAAGAAAAGTCCGAAATCAGCGGATTTAAGTCCGTCATTCAGCTGTTTTTCAAGGAACTGTTCAGCAGCGTCAATAGAGGCAGGATTTCCCACAGCACCTTCCAGCTCTACTTTTGCATCTGTACTTGTTTTAATGCTCACATAAGGACCTGCGTAAATTCCCAGTTCGGGCGTTGCATAATATCTGGCAGACACAGGGATAACAATCCTGTTCATTCTGAACTTCTCTGTTACAGTAATATTTCCCATGCCAACTTCAGCTTTTCCGCCCAAACCAGCGTATTCAAGCTCTCCCTGGATCGCGAATTTATTATTGAACTTATGTTCCACCAAAGCGCCGATGTAAAAACCGGATTTAGATTTCAGGCTTCCTTCAATTCCTCCCAGCTCAAAATCATTTTCATTCGAGGTTAATTTTGATAAAGCATAACCTCCTTTTACTCCAAATCTGGTTTGGGCATTTATTCCGGTAAACAGAGCAAGAGCTCCGATTAATAAGATTTTTTTCATGATCATTAATTTAAAAACTTGATTTATAAAGATAAAAAAAACCCTAAAAATTACTCTTTAGGGCTCTTGTTTTATTAATGTTTTTACTAATTATTTAGAGAAAACATATTTAACACCGATAGTTACAGTAGATAGATTTACACCGAAGTTGTAGTTATCTACGCTTTTTGCACCGTCTGTGTTATATTTTTTGTTGTTGTAACCAAACTCACCGATAGTAGCTTCGATAGTCCAGTTTTTGTTTAGGAAATAATCCAAACCTGGCTTGATGCTCACTCCGATAGAAGTAGATTTTGCTTTGTCAGTGCTTGTAGAAACACTTGTAGTTGTAGTTCCTGAAGGAGTAGTAACAGTTGTAGATCCTTCTACTTTATCTTTACCGCTTCCGAATTCCATTGGAACTGATAACTGACCGAAGAAATATAATTTATCGCTTAAAGTCCAGTATTTTCTTACGAAAGGCTCAACTACGATAGCGTTGTTGATATCTTTAGTTTTTGCATCTAAAGTAGTAACAGTAGTACCAGATGTGTTAGTTTCGCTTTTTTCAAAAGTTGTTTTTCCATTTCTGTACCCAACACCTAAACCTATTGCAAGGTTAGTATTTACAAAATATCCAACTGTTGGAACAATATTGAATTCAGATACTTTCTTATCTGTATTATTATCGCTTTCCTGAGAAAATCCAACTTGACCAGATACATATACAGTACCTTTAGCAATCTGAGCGTTTGATAAACCGAAAAGTGCTACTGCACCCGCTAATAATATTTTTTTCATTTTAAAAAATTTTAATACTTTCTGAGGGCAAATTTACAGTGGGAGCTGTTAATATTAAAATTTGTTAACCTGATTAATATCATTGTTAAAATTAAGCGTTTTTCGGAAATAAAACCTAGTTACAATAAGGCATTGAGGTTTTCACAATATTATGAATAAAAAAATTACAATTTTTCAATGGTACCATAATATCGATTATTTTATTTAATTCAGCAATTCATGAAAAATCATCATAAATTTTAGTTTTTAACATTTGTCCGTAGATTTAAAACGTTAATTTTTAAGATATTACACATTAATCAAACGAATCAAGACATAAATCCGGACTTTTTCTTATAAAAAATTATTTGGCCGGAAATGAAGTGTAATATCATATAAAAAACTCCGGCCATAAAAGCCGGAGTCTGTATGATTCGATTTTAAGTTTCCTTATTTAAGGAAAAAGTTATAGCCAATATTTACAGCACCTACGTTCCAGCTGGAAGTATACCATCCGTAATCACGCTTGTTGCTGATAGACTGATATCCTATGTAAAGCTCACCTTTAGACATCTGGTACCCGAATTTCGGCTGTGCATAGAAACCTCCGTCTACTCCGTCTTTCGTAGAAATCCCGTATCCTAAGTCAAGTCCCACAAAGATAGGAGCTCCTGAAAATTTATATTTTCCGGAAACCGCTACCGGAATAAATCCGAAATCATCAAAATGATCTTTTCCGAAGAAATGAGAATATCCTGTGGTAACCCCAAGGTCAAGCCCTTTTGTAATGTTCCACATATAAGCTGCATCTATTCCTAATGTAAATGAAGAAGCATCTCCCGCATCACCTACCGGAACTCCGATGTGTCCACCCAGCTTAAAACCTTCCTGCGCATGTGCAGCGCCTCCTAAAAACGCAAAAGCACCTAGTAATAATAGTTTTTTCATTTCTAAAATAGTTTTCGATTGATGCCCCAAAATTACTAAATATTTCCGTTACTCAGGCAATATTCATGATTGAATACTATAAACAAAAGAAAAGCAGGAAAAATTTTCCCTGCTTTCTGTTATCTTTATTACGGGTAAAGGCTTAGTTTCCTCCGAACTTAAACCCAACGCCTACCTGAAGGAAGCTGTTTGTTAATTTAGCATCTCCTGAATTCTTGGCCAGATTAGAAACTCCCATATTGTATCTGGCATCAAAGAATAACCCGTTTTCAAGAGCATATTCCGCACCTAAGAAAGGAGCAATATTCAGGGTATTCATCTGATCTTTAACATCTACTTTATCGCTTCCCGAAATTTCAAAACCAGGAATCATTCCAAGCCCGAAATCCGTTACCGTTTTTTCTTCTGCTGTAAGGATGATTCCGAAACTCGCTCCTGCAGATACTGAAAAATTCTCTGTAATAAAATATTTCGCTGAAACCGGCACCAGTAAGGTTCCTAACATTCTTTTGGATTTTACACCGAAAAATGTTCCCGGATCATCCGCGTCCTCCACATGTCTGCTGATTTTGCCCCCCAGCTTTGAATAAAGAACTTCTCCCTGAAGTGCAAACTTGTCACTCAGTTTGTGCTCTACCACACCTCCTACATAGAACGTATGAGAAGGGTCTGTACTTTCAGATTTGCCGTCGTTTTTGAATTTTAAAGTTGAGAGAGAATATCCTGCTTTTACCCCGAATCTTGTTTCCTGAGCACTTAGTTTTGTGCCTATCATTGCAATAGCTGCAACCAGTAATAGTTTTTTCATGATTATTTTTTAGTTCGGTACAAAACTAGATATTTTTTTCAAATCAGCAAGTATCCATGAAATAAATTAAGGTTTGGCTTAAATTTATAAATTTATTTTTTGTGGGACGTTCAAATCTCTATCAGATTTTCATAAAGATTTCAGTTGTTCCTGCGTATACGGCAGATTTCCCACTCATAAGAATCTGAGATCTTCGGGGAATTGTCAGATCAGATCTTATAAGTTTTAATATGTATGAGGTTGACAATCTGTAAGGTTTAGTCCTTCCAATAAATCAGAGAGAGAAAACTTTCAAAATCCATGTTTCTCCGAATTCAAATATCCTTTTAGAACAATTCCAACAGATTCGTCAGTCTTTCTTTTTAATTTTATATCCCACTCCTAGCAGCAGGTAACTGTTCTTCATCGTATAAAAGTCCTGCTGGCTGCTGTTTTTCACCATATTGAACATTCCGAAAGTATATCTTACATCCAGAAACATTCCGTTATTCAGATGATATTCTGCTCCGGCAAAAGGATTTACCGAAAAGGTTCTCAGCTGGTCCTTATTATTCTTTTTCTCACTGAAAAGATTCTGAACCAGATCACCGGCCAGGAAAAGCTTATGATCTGAGTTTCTGCTGACCGCACTTTCGGCTTCAATCAGAAATCCAATATCCGCTCCTGCATTAAGATTAAAGCTGCGTGCAGGATAATATTTGAACAACAGAGGAAAGTTAAGTGTTTTCAGATTGATCTTGTTGATCATTCCTGTTTCTTCGTCCTGATATTCATATTTTCCTCCAAGAACAGATGCCGCAATTTCGGCCTGTACGGCCAGTTTTTCATCGAACTGATATTCTGCAAATCCCGCAATACGGATGGCGAGCCTTCCTTTGGATTCAAAGCTAAAATCAGGATTTTTAAATGACGGATCTAATGTGGTGCGTCCAACGTTTCCTTTGATACCGAAATTGAATTTCTGTCCGGAAATACCGGCTCCGTAAAGAAGAAGTAAGGCTGTAAACAGTGCTTTTTTCATGGTTAATCTGAGGTTTCAGATCCCAAATATATCATGAAACGGGGAATCTGCATTCCCCGTCACTGTTTATTCATTTAAAGATAATTTTCAGATAACAGAAATTTAATCTCTCAGTCTTTTTTCTTCATCGTTATACGCCAGAATGATCTTTCTTACCACAGGATGTCTTACCACATCTTCTTCTGTAAGGTGTACAAAGCCGATTTCTTTAACGTCTTTTAGAATTCTCATCGCTTCTTTCAATCCAGACTGCTGGTTTTTCGGAAGGTCGATCTGGCTCGGGTCTCCGGTAATAATGAATTTGGCATTCATCCCCATTCTTGTCAGGAACATCTTCATCTGGGCATGCGTAGTATTCTGGGCTTCATCAAGAATTACAAATGCGTCATCCAGCGTTCTTCCCCTCATAAAGGCAAGGGGCGCCACTTCAATAACTTTTTTCTCCATAAATCCTTCCAGCTTCTCATGGGGAATCATATCCCGGAGCGCATCGTATAAAGGCTGCAAATACGGATCCAGCTTTTCTTTAAGGTCTCCCGGTAAAAATCCAAGACTCTCCCCTGCTTCTACGGCAGGTCTGGTCAGAATAATTCTTTTCACCTCCTTATCTCTTAAAGCTTTTGCCGCCAACGCCACACTCGTGTATGTTTTTCCTGTTCCGGCAGGGCCAATGGCAAAAACCATGTCTTTTTTCTCGGTTTCTTTAACGAGCTTTTTAAGATTGGTGGTTTTCGCTTTAATAACTTTACCGTTTACCCCTTTTACAATAATATCCTGGTCAAAGATCAGCTGTTTCTCATTTTCATCTTTAATATTCAGGATATTTTCCACATCCTTCAGCTCAATGGAATTGTTTTTGGAAATAAATTTAACAATATCATTCAGTTTCTGTTTAAGTATGTCTAAAGCTTCCTGATTCCCCATAGCAAAGATAAAATGGTCTCTTCCTGTAATTTTAAGCGTCGGAAAGCTTGATTTTATTAAATTGAAATATTGGTTATTAACACCATAGAAGATTTTCACGTCAACATCTTCCAGATCATAGGTTAATTCAAACATGCAGTATTTTTATTTTTAGATTTTAAATTTAACGTTTTTTTTCAAATTTATATGAAATTCTTTTCCATAATCTTTCGGGCTTTGTTTTTATTTTAAATAACTTTGCAGGAAACACTATTTATTCTACCAACAATTCATGTCAATTATTACCCTTACTTCGGATTTCGGAAATTTAGATTACAGAGTTGCCGCTGTAAAGGGCAAAATCCTGTCTCTAAATCCTGAGGTTAATATTATTGATATAACCCACGATATCCAGGCATTCAACCTTATACAGACCTCTTATATTGTCCGGAATGCTTATAAATATTTCCCAAAAGGGAGCATTCATATCCTTTCTGTTGACAGTTTTTATAACAGATCCAGAAAAAATATCCTGTACAAGGCGGACGGCTCTTATTTTCTGGCCGCAGACAACGGACTTCTGAGTCTTATCTTCTTCGATATAAAACCGGAAGCGATTTATGAAATTACTTTGAACAGCCGTTTTGATGATGTAGTAGACTTTACTTCTACCGATATTTTTGTACCTGCCGCCGTGCATTTAGCAGGAGGCGGACTTCCCGAAGTGATCGGAAGGAAGATAGACTCTGCCAAGCAGCTTCTTTTCCCTAAACCGGTGTATAACGAATCGGAAAAAATGATCATTGGCGAGGTGACCTATATTGATAATTTCGGAAATATAATCTCGAATATCGGCAAAGATCTTTTTGAAACCATCAGCAAAGGACAGGAAGGCTTCATCATCAAATTCAGAAATTTAACGCTTTCGAAAGTCTTTTCCAGCCATACGGAAGTGGTCTCGGACTGGGACAGGGAAACGGAATTCCACGGACAGTCGGCAGCGATCTTCAACGACAGCCAGCTGCTGGAGCTTACCATCTATAAAGGGAGTAAGAAAAACGGCGCGAAAAGCCTGTTCGGACTGAATGTAGGGGAGAATATCTACATTGAATTTTTCTAAAATTATATATTTCATAAAAAAACCGATTTTTTTTATATATTTGTCAAAATCTAAAAATTAAAAATGGCAGAATACAAATTATTGCTTCCGTCAATGGGAGAAGGTGTTATGGAAGCGACGATTATCACTTGGTTATTCAATGAAGGTGATAATGTAAAAGAGGATGACTCCGTAGTAGAAATTGCAACAGATAAGGTAGATTCAGACGTTCCGACACCAGTTTCGGGGAAAATTGTAAAAATCTTAAAGCAAAAAGACGAAGTTGCAAAAGTTGGTGAAGCCATTGCTATTTTAGAAATCGAAGGTGAAGGCGGAAATACAGCTTCAGAAGAAGTAAAAACTGAAACTCCTGCCGCAGCTCCGGATGCCGACACTTTAAAAACCATTGAAGAGCCGTTACAAGCAGCCGCATCAAACGTAGAATTTTCCGGTGATCTTTACCTTTCTCCACTGGTAAAATCCATCGCACAGCAGGAAAACATTTCCGAAGCAGAGCTGAAAACCATCAAAGGAAGCGGTTTAGAAGGAAGAATTACCAAAGAAGATATACTGGCTTATGTAGCCAACAGAGGAAGTCAGCCACAACAGGCAGCTCCGGTTCAGCAGACCGTTTCTGCTCCGGCTCCTGTTTCAGCACCAGCTACAACAATTACAGCTGCTGCAGGTGATGAGATCATTCCAATGGACAGAATGAGAAAGATCATCGCTGAAAACATGGTAAAAGCAAAACAGATCGCTCCACACGTTACTTCTTTCATTGAAACAGATGTAACCAATGTAGTGAAATGGAGAAATAAGAACAAAGCTCTTTTCGAAAAAAGGGAAGGTGAAAAGCTGACTTTCATGCCGATTTTCGTAAAAGCGGTAGTGAAAGCAATCCAGGATTTCCCGATGATCAACGTTTCTGTGAGCGGTGAAAATATCATCAAAAAGAAAAACATCAACATCGGTATGGCCACTGCCCTTCCGGACGGAAACCTTATTGTTCCTGTGATCAAGAATGCAGATCAATTGTCTCTTTCAGGTCTTGCAAAAGCCATCAATGATTTAGCTTACAGAGCAAGAAACAAAAAACTGAGACCTGAGGACACTCAGGGAGCAACGTATACCATCTCTAACGTAGGAAGCTTCGGAAACCTTATGGGAACTCCAATCATTCCTCAGCCACAGGTAGCGATTTTAGCCATCGGAGCTATCGTTAAAAAACCTGCTGTTCTTGAAACAAAAGACGGTGATGTGATTGCGATCAGAAACCTGATGTTCATGTCTCACTCTTATGATCACAGAGTGGTAGACGGTTCCCTGGGAGGAATGATGCTTAAGCATGTTCACGACTACCTGGAAAACTGGGATCTTAATACAGAGATCTAAGAACTGATTCCAATTCAAAAAGAATTTAAATCAACTTTAAATAACCTACAAAATCAATAAGGACATGAAAAATACAACTTTAATTGCTATTATCTCACTGATTGCGATCGTTCTTATTGATTTTGTCCAGATTGTCCTCAGTTTCTTCGAGGTTTATTCATTATCGGTATTCAAGCTATTTGGTGTTTTAAATCTTATTGCCTTTGCCGGCCTGCTTCCATTTTTTATAACCCTTTATAAAAAACAGAAATAATGGATCCTGAACTAAAGGAACTTTTTGAGCTTAAAGACGAAAAAGTGGAAACAGGAATACCTAAAACTCCAGAACAAAACGTTGTTAAACATGTTTTAATCCGTCTTGCCGTCCTTATTGCCGGAACAGTTGGTTTCGGGATTGCCATGAATGATGAGTACGGCTTGGGAGCTTTGGGTTACCTGCTGTTTATGCTGGTTTTCCACGTACTCTGGGCTGTTATTATGATTATTGAAGCATTGGTATTACAAAGCAATAATAAACTGATTCTCAGAAATACAAATCTTGGTTTAATTGTAGGCCTCTTATTTATTTACGGCTTGTTTTTAGGCTGGTTTAAGTAATCAATTAAAAGCTTCTCTTCTCAGGGAAGCTTTTTTACTTTTATCATAATCAAATCATTGTATCTTTTGGCTTTAGAGAGTCTTTTATCTTAGTTAAAAGAAGTTCCCACAGATTTTTCAGATAACACGGATCTTAATGGATATTTTATCTGCGAGAACACAGTAGAATCTTTGATTTTTTTAAAGACACTCTAAGTTAATTTGATAAGGTTTTTCAGTACCTTAACTAAAAGTAATTCCAACCTCCTTCTTTCAGCTTCCAACCTCGTTTATTTCCCAATATTTTCACTTATAACCAAGTCAGAATTAAACTTCTTACCTGTTTTTTTCCTCACAGGTTTTATATCCCGGATATTTTTCATAATTTTTCACAGGTCATTTCTAATCTACACACATGCTGAAAATTTTTGTTCTGCTTCGCAGGAGCCTGAAAAAATCTTTTGACAACATCCGGAATGAGCAGCTGAAGTATAACCTTCTTCAGGCTATTCCCTTCTGGATAGGATCGGTGATCACAGGCTTTTTTGCCGTAATGTACGCCCAGATATTTGCGTGGGGAGAACACCTTTTAAATTTCATCCTCGACTGGCATGCATGGATGATCTTCATTATTGCTCCTGTTGGTTTCGTTCTTTCCTGGTGGCTGGTGAAAGAATTTGCTCCCAATGCCAAAGGAAGCGGCATCCCACAGGTAATGGCTGCTGTGGAACTGGCCAATCCTAAGGAACATAAAAACATCAGAAGTCTTTTAAGCATTAAAATCATTGTTTTTAAGATCCTTTCATCGGTGATTCTGGTTATCGGAGGCGGAGCAGTAGGCCGTGAAGGACCCACGATTCAGATTGCCGGCTCTGTATTCAGAAAAGTTAATGAATACCTTCCGGAATGGTGGCCGAAAATTTCCAAGAAAAACATGATCATGACCGGGGCTGCGGCAGGTCTTGCAGCTGCCTTTAATACTCCTCTCGGAGGAATTGTGTTTGCTGTGGAAGAACTTTCAAAGACCCATATCAACTATTTTAAAACCGCTTTATTTACAGCGGTTATCATAGCCGGCTTAACAGCTCAGACCTTAGCCGGATCTTACTTATATCTGGGTTACCCAAAAACCAACGGAGTTTCCCTGATGGTAATGTTTCCTATTATTCTGGTGGCAGGAACAGCAGGAATTCTGGCCAGCCAGCTCTCTGTGAGCATGCTGAAAATGAATGACTGGAAAAAAAGAAAACTTACAACAGATAAATCCAATGTGATTTTCTTAGTGATCTGTGCGCTTTTTATTGCCTGTATCGCCTATTTCATCAACCGGGAAATTCTGGGTTCCGGAAAAGAAATCATGGAACGTGTTCTTTTCACAAAGAATAAACATGAAGAATGGTATGTTCCCATCCTGAGAATGCTGGGTCCTGCCCTTTCCTTTACATCCGGGGGAGCGGGCGGAATTTTTGCTCCCGCACTGACAGCCGGAGCCAGCATAGGATCTGTTATTTCAGGAGCAATTCATTTAACTCCGAATGAAACCAATGTCGTTATCCTCGCCGGAATGGTAGCTTTCCTTACCGGAATTACCCGGGCACCTTTTACTTCGGCCATCATTGTCCTTGAAATGACCGACAGACACTCTCTCATTTTTCATCTGATGCTGGCGGGAATGGTTTCTTCTATTGCTTCAATTTTAGTTAGTCGACATTCTTTGTATGATGTAATTAAAGTTAATTTTTTATCAGAAATTAGAAATAACAGGTAAATTTTAAATTAAAAATAGATTTTTTATAAAAATTATTTCATTCACTCAACCTTATCTGCAAATCTCAGCAAAGCCCCTAGAACAGGAGGTCTAAAAATATAAAATAAACATTAAATTTTCAATTTTAACTAAAACCATTCAATAAAAACCTCGTTAAAGACTCTTAAATTTTGAATTATTGATTTTTTTATCTATTTTTGGATAAATCAATAAAAAAATAATAACTTATGAAACGACCTTTACTGAGTGTAGTATTGGCTGCTCTCCCTTTGCTTGGATACAGCCAGATATTTCAAGAAAATTTTGATGGCAGCGGCCCGGGAATGGCTGCATGGACTGTAATAGATGCCGACGGATTAACTCCGGCTGAAGATGTTTCCTTTATTACCAACGGCTGGAACCGTATTGACAGAGCGGGAGATGATGGAAGTTTTGGCGGGCCTGCCGGAAATTATGCTGCAATGAGCACGTCCTGGTATACCCCTGCCGGCACCTCGAACGACTGGCTGATTTCTCCACAGATCACTATCTCCGGAGCTTCACCTACCCTGTATTGGGATGCAAAGGCACAGGACCCAAGTTACAGGGATGGTTATAAAGTAATGCTTGCCCCGAACGGTGGCAACACAATAGCAGATTTTACCGTACAGCTTTACACCACCGCAGGAGAGAACGGAGCATGGACAACAAGATCCGCAGATCTGACACCCTATATCGGACAGAATATAAGAGTAGCTTTTGTAAACAACAGTAATGACAAGTTTATGCTGCTTGTTGATAACATTAAAGTGGACCCTGTCTTTACTGCTCTTTATTGTGGCCCGGTAAGCTTTTTAGATCCTCTTTTCGAAGAGCCGGGAGATGAGCCTATCACATTGGTCAATTTTGCAGGAATCAATAATCCCACAAGTGCCACCGCCTATACAGGAGATTCTCATGAAATGTTTCTGGAACAGGCTGCTTCCGTTGCCCGCGGACAGTCTTATGATATAACTTTAAAAGGAAATACAGGAGGAAATTATGCAAGCAATTTCGTTGTCTTTATCGACTGGAATCAGAACGGTATTTTAGATGATGCCGGTGAAGTGTACCAGGTAACCCAGACCATTCAGAATTCCACGGGCAGCGATGCTTTACAGGCGGTACACTCAATTTCGGTTCCTGTCAATGCACTGCTTGGAAATACAAGAATGAGGGTGAAAAAGATGTATGGAACAACAAACCTTCTCGATCCTTGTACTGGTGGAAGCTACGGACAGGCAGAAGATTACACCGTAACCGTAACCAATACCCTTGCCGTAAATGATATCGCCAAAAAAGATACTTCATTCAAAGCATATCCTAATCCGGTAACCGATATTCTAAATATTGAATCGAAGGGCAAAATAAAATCAGTGAATGTATATGATGCAGGCGGAAGAAATGTAATGAATACTGAGATCAACAGCAGTAAATCCACTATTGATCTTTCCGGGCTGAATGCAGGAACCTACATTGTAACCGCTTATACCGAGAGCGGAGCCCAGTCGGTAAAAGTGATCAAAAAGTAAAAAGATATATTGTCTTTATGAACGAAAGGCCTGCTCCCGCAGGTCTTTTTTTATAAACATCTTGCATATTACAAATATATTTTCTACTTTTGCACCTCGAAATAATTAACAAATTTATTTAACATTATGAACAATTACGAAACTGTTTTCATTTTAACTCCCGTTCTATCTGACGCACAGGTGGAGGAAGCAGTGAAAAAATTTGAAGATCTTTTAAAAGAAAAGAACTGCGAAATCGTTGCTAAAGAAAACTGGGGATTAAAAAAATTAGCTTATCCGATCCAATTGAAAAAGAACGGATTCTACACTTTAATCGAGTTTAAAGGTGAAGGTACTGTAGTTGCTGATCTGGAATTAGCTTTCAAACGTGACGAAAGAGTAATTCGTTACTTAACTACAAAACTTGACAAACACGCTGTTGAGTACGCTGTAACCAGAAGAACAAAAATCAAAGCAGCTAAAGCTTAATTATTAACCCAATTTTTTAAAAAGACAAGACATGGCAATAGATGAAATGGCTAAACAAGCCTCAGCTGGAGGAGAATCAGAAGTAAAATTCTTAACTCCGCTTGATATCAACACTAAATCTGAAAAGAAATATTGTAGATTCAAAAAATTCGGAATTAAGCACGTAGATTACAAAGATGCTGACTTCTTATTACAGTTTGTAAACGAGCAGGGTAAAATTTTACCAAGAAGATACACCGGAACTTCTTTAAAATACCAAAGAAAAGTTTCTGCTGCTATCAAAAGAGCAAGACACCTTGCTTTAATGCCGTACGTAGCTGACTTATTGAAATAAGACAAAAAATAATAAAGGAAGAGGGCAACCTCTTCTTTTGTTGCTGAATAATACTAATTTAATTCTAACTTGATTTCAGACAGCCTCTGAAATCTAAAAAAGGACAACAACAATGGAAATTATCCTAAAAAAAGATGTAGAAAACTTAGGACTTGAGTTTGATACAGTAAACGTAAAACCAGGTTATGCTAGAAACTTCCTTATCCCTCAGGGATTTGCTCTTTTAGCTACTCCTAAAAACAAAGCTGCTTTAGAAGCTACTCTTGAAGCTAGAAAAGAAGAAGAAGCTAAATTAATCGCTGCTGCAAACGGTATAGTTGAGCAATTGAAGAAAACTTCTATCACAATCCCTGCAAAAGTAGGTACCGGTGATAAACTTTTCGGTTCTATCAACAATGCTGACTTAGCTGAAGCTTTAGGAAAAGCTGGTGTTTCAGTAGATAAGAAATACATCAAGATTCCTGGTAACACGATCAAAAGAACCGGTAAATTCTCAGCTCTTATCAGACTTCACAGAAACGTTGAGTACAACTATGAGTTTGACATCGTATCTGATGCTCCGGTTGAAGCTCCTGCTCCTAAGAAAGAAGAAGCTAAAACTGAAGAAGCTTAATCAGAAGAGAATTTTCTCACCATACAGAACCACTTCAATTTTTGGAGTGGTTTTTTGTTGTTAATATTTTACTTCCCATCATTATGCCTTCCTGTAAAATACAAAATGATATTTTAGGCAGAAAATTTGCTGTACTTCGGGAAATGTGACGTATGAAAATTCAGGATATTGTATTCAGCCAGAAAGAGTTTTTCAGAACCCAACAGACTAAAAGCATCAAATTCAGGAAGATGTATCTTGAAAAACTCCGGGATCTTATCATAAAAAATGAAGAACTTCTGTATGAAGCTATTGCTGAAGATTTCGGCAAATCAAGATTTGATACCTTAACAACAGAAATTTCATTTGTCTTGAATGATATTGATTATTATTTAAAAAATATCAATTCACTTTCAAAGCCTAAAAAAGTCAGGACCAATCTGGTTAATCAGATCGGAAACAGCAGAATCTATCCCGAGCCTTTAGGATGTGTTCTGGTAATCGGAGCCTGGAACTATCCTTACCAGCTTTCACTTTCACCTATGATCGCAGCGATGGCAGCCGGAAACTGCTGTATTCTGAAGCCCAGCGAAATTGCCTTCCATACCATGAAAGCGATGGCCGGTATCATCAATACCCACTTTCCCCCTGAATATCTGTATGCTTATGAGGGCGGTATAGACGAAACCACAGAATTGTTGAAATTCAGGTTTGATAAAATATTTTTTACCGGAAGCACCAGAGTAGGAAAAATCGTGTATAAAGCAGCAGCGGAGCATCTTACTCCGGTTGTTCTTGAATTAGGCGGAAAATCACCCGCTATTGTAACGAAACATGCCAATCTGGAAACAGCTGCCAGAAGAATTGTCTGGGGCAAATTCCTGAATGCCGGCCAAACCTGTGTAGCCCCGGATTATCTGCTTGTAGAAGAATCGGTAGAAGAACAGTTCACGGAAATGCTCCGCAAATTCATCCGGGAATTTCAGTATGAACCGGATTCTCTGCAGTATACCCGGATTATTAACGTCAGAAATTTCCAGAGGCTGATCCGCCTTATTGATCCTGAAAAAGTATATTTCGGAGGAGGTTTCAATGAAGAAAAGCTGTATATAGAACCGACCGTTCTGCATCATGTTACCTGGGAGGACCCCGTTATGCAGGAAGAGATTTTTGGGCCGGTTCTGCCTGTGATCAGTTTTACCCATTTCAATACTGCCCTCAATATGATCTCAGCGATGGAAAAACCGCTTGCCGCCTACCTTTTTACCGGTAACGCTGAAGAAAAAGAAATATTTACAGCAAAACTCTCTTTCGGTGGAGGCTGCATCAATGATGTTGTGATGCATTTAAGTAATGACAATCTCCCATTTGGAGGTACCGGAGCATCAGGCATCGGAAATTATCACGGAAAATATGGATTTGAAGCCTTTTCACACCAAAAATCTGTTCTTGAAAAAGCAATCTGGGGTGAACCGGATATTAAATATCCTCCGTATTCTGATAAAAAATTAAGCTGGATCAGAAAGTTATTGTAAATATTCCCAAAAATAAAAATTATAACTTTTTTACTGTAAATTTATTTATACCATTAAAAAATAATTTATGAAAAATCTAAAAAAATTAACTAAAAATCAACTGAAAACTATCTCAGGAGGGGCATCTTGTATTTCTTCTTGCTCAAACGGATCATCCGTAGTTTTAAATACATGTACTTCATGTATAGATTATAAGGGAGACGGCGTAGCTTGTTTTGATTCTCGCGATAATAGCATACACGTAGCTAGTTGTTAACTAAAACAGCGCCGATCACAAATTTTATGATCGGCGCTGTTTTTTATAATATTTTAGATTTCTCCTTTTTCCAGAAACTCTTTTACTTTCACCTTGCTGTAGCCTTTGCCATCTTCTAATACTTCACTCTGCTGAACATGAATTTTCTTCCCATTTTTGTCTAAAATGATAAAGAAAGGATAAAACTGTTGTTCATTAATATTAATATATTGAGAGAAAATCTTTTCATTCTTATTATCCGGAGAATAGTTTAAATGATAGTATAAATATTTTTTATCTACAATTTCCTTCAGTTCAGGAGTGGTCTGTACAAAATTATTAAAGCGCAGACACCAGATACACCAGTTTCCGCCTGCCTGAATCATAATATTTTTTCCTTCTTTTTTAGCCCGGGCAATTAATTTATCAAGATCAGCCTGTGCATCAGCCTTCGGATCATAAGGTTTGGGAAGTTTTGCTTTTTCCTCTCCTGCCATCTTCTTGGCTTCCATTTCCGCATGGTCAGGCTTTACCAGAAGAGCATTATCATGCTTTCTGTCTTCATTCGTCTTTACAACGTTCTGGGAAAAGGCCAATGTGCTCAATCCCAGAAAAGCAATAACAACTAAATTTTTCATAACATAAAAATAAAAAAAATATCACTTATTGCAAGCAAAAATAGAACCATAATTTTATTATCACTAAATTTGCGTGTTTTATGAATTTCTTAATTAAAATATTATTCTTCATTTCCAAACTTCCGCTTAAGGTATTGTATATTTTTTCGGACGTTATGTTTTTCCTAAATTATTATTTTGTAGGATACAGAAAGAAGGTTATTACGCAGAATTTACACAATTCTTTTCCTGATAAGTCTGAAGGAGAAATCAACAGAATACGGAAGAAATTTTACCGTAATTTTTCTGACTACCTTGTAGAAACCATCAAATCATTCAGTATTTCGGAAACAGAATCAAGGGTAAGGATGCAGCACATCAATCAGGAACTGTTTCATGAAGCTAAGGCAGAGGGAAAAAACATTATTCTTCTTGCAGGCCATGTCTTCAATTGGGAATGGATCAATGCGCTGGCCAGGATCATTCCTCAGCAGCACTGCCATCCTGTATACAGAAAAGTAAACAATGATTTCTGGGAAAACCAGATGAAGAAAGTCCGTAATAAATTCGGAAATGAGGCCCTGGAAGCGAATGAAGTGATTATGAACATCTTCAGATCGAAGAATGACGGTGATTCTGCCTATATGTTTGTAGCGGATCAGACTCCTCATATTGCCCACGTCAATTACGGATTGGATTTTTTAAGCCAGAGAACGCCTGCTTTTATCGGGTATGATAAACTGGCCACCAGAATGGATCTTGTTTTCATCTACTGTGAAATGAAGAAGGTAAAACGGGGATATTATCAGGTAAATTACCACAGGATCTATCCGGATGGAGAAAAATTCGTTGAACATGAGGTAGTGAAAAAATTCCATAAACTGTTAGAAAATACACTTCATAAAAGACCGGACAATTATCTCTGGTCACACCGGAAATGGAAATATCAGAGTTCTATTAAAACCTTCGATTCTGAAAAAATATAGATGCAGATGCAGAAAAAATTAGGAGTGGCCATCCTGAACTGGAACGGCAGAAAATGGCTTGAACAGTTTCTACCCAGTGTAATCCGTTTTTCTCAGGAAGCTGATATTTATGTAATCGACAATCTCTCGACTGATGATTCGGTTACCTTTCTTCAGACTTATTATCCGGAGGTAAAGATCATCAGAAACGATAAAAATTACGGTTTTGCAGGCGGATATAATACAGGACTGAAAGAGATCCGGAACGAATACTACTGCCTTCTTAATTCCGATGTGGAAGTTACCGGAAACTGGATTGATCCTGTGATGAAAGTATTTGAAAAAGATGCTTCCATTGCAGCAGTACAACCGAAGATCTTATCTTTCAGCAACAAAAATCTTTTTGAGTTTGCCGGAGCCGGAGGCGGTCTTATTGACAATTTAGGCTATCCTTACTGCCGTGGACGTGTTTTCGATGATCTGGAAGAAGATAAAGGCCAGTATGATGATGAAACGGAGATCTTCTGGGCATCAGGCTGCTGTCTTTTCATCCGCTCAGAGGATTTTTGGGAACAGAATGGTTTTGATGAACGTTTTTTTGCCCACCAGGAAGAAATTGATCTCTGCTGGAGACTTATCAATTCAGGGAAAAAGATTTTTTATACGGGAAGATCCAAAGTATATCACGTAGGTGGCGGAACCCTGAACAAACAGAGTGCACAAAAAACGTATCTCAATATCAGGAACAATCTTTCCATGATGCTGAAGAACCTGCCTTTTCCGAAGCTCATAGGGCTGGTCTTTTTCAGACTCTGTCTTGACGGAATTGCCGGGATCTATTTTGGCTTAAAACAGGGGTTTCCCCATCTTTGGGCTGTTGTACGGGCTCACTTTGGCTTTTACGGACAGGCTGCCGGAACATGGAAACTTCGCCAAAAGCATCAGAAGAATGAATTTTACCAGACGAAATGGTTAATTTTTAAACATTTTCTGGGAGGAAAAAAACAGGTATAGAATTTCAGATAAAAGACCGGTCAATTGAAACTCCGGACATTAAACTTTAAATCAAACACAATGGATTTCTGCGCAATAGATTTTGAAACGGCAACCCACGACAGGAGTTCTGCGTGTGAGATGGGAATCTGTGTGGTTCAGGATTCTAAAATCGTGGAAACCAGAACATGGCTGATCAAACCTCCGAGTTTTCCTTATTTCAGCAGGTTCAATATAGATGTACACGGAATAACTCCTGAAGATGTAAAGGATGCGCCTACTTTTGACGAGATCTGGTATGAGGCGGAAGAAATGATGTACGGAAGCCTTATGATTGCCCACAACGCAGGTTTTGATGCCGGCGTTTTAAGAGGATGTCTTGAGCATTACGGAATGTTTACTCCCAAACTGAACTATCTGTGCAGCATACAGCTGGCTAAAAAATCCTGGAATTATCTTCCGAAATACGGGCTGAAACCTTTAGCGGAATATCATCAGATTCAGTTCAATCATCACAGGGCGGGTGCAGATGCAGAAGTCTGTGCAAAAATCTCTTTACTGGCTTTTGAAAAGCTTTTTATCACAAGAAATGAAGAGATCAATGAATCTGTATTAAAAAAACATATCAAAAAATTGTAACATTAAAAATAAAAGTTTAATTTTAAAAACAAAATTTTAACTTAAAAAACAATGAAAAAAATCTTACTTTCTCTTATTACAATCGTGGGCATTCCTGCACAGGTTCAGACAAATCTTTAACTTAAAAAATAAAACAATGAAAACAATATTACCGTCTCTTACTATAATTGCAGACATTTCTGCACAGGTTCAGACAAAATTTTAACTTAAAAAACAAAAAACCATGAAAAAAATCTTACTGTCTCTTACTGCAATTGCCGGCATTTCTGCACAGGCTCAGACACAACTTCACAACACGCAATGGAACTTAAAGAAAGTAGTAAAGAATAATATTACCTACAATCTTCCGCAAAACAGCGAAATGGGATTTCCTGTTCTTACTTTTACATCTTCCCCGAACCCTTCTACTCCACCAACAAGTGACATGAAAAGTCCTATTTGCGGAACCTATGCATGGGCATTAATTTATGATGCTGAAATATACGCAGACCGATTTAATCCCTGGGCCAATGGTCTTGGTGGTACTTTAACCTGTACAATACCGGAAAATATTGCTTTCACTAACCTGTATAACAGTGTTTTAATGACGACTCTGTATAATTATCAGATCACTTATGCCAATGGAGTAAAAAACCTTGTTATAACCACCGACACAGGAAACCAAGCCTTCTACCAGGCCGAAACACTGGGAACAAAAGAAGCTCATCCATATCTGTCTGATAAAACGATAAGCGTTTATCCCAATCCTGTTAAAGAAGGAACTGTTTATCTTAAAAACGCAGAACGAATTGAATGGATAAAAGTATATAGTACGGAAGGAAAGCTTATTATGCAGGATCACTCCGGCGATGCTAAAATGAATGTCTCTAACCTGCTAAAAGGGGGCTACTTTATGGAAGTAAAATCTCAAAGTGGTATTAGCAGACATAAATTTATTAAAGAATAATTTAGTTACTTAAAACTTCGGAGAGCAGGTTGAATTTTGGGATATCAATCTCAAAAATCTCCTGCGTCTCCAGGTTTTTAACCTGGTATTTCCCGCTCATATTCCCTACTCCGGAACGAAGCATTACATTGGAAAAATAAGCGAAACTTTCGCCTACGGAGATCTCGGGAGTCAATCCGATGACACCGTCTCCTATAATCTCGGTATATCCAAAACCTACGTCAAAGATCAGCCATTTTCTTTTAAGCACCTTAATCGGGAACAATCCGTCATTTTCAATGGTAATCGTATATTTAAAGACATAACGGTTTTCAGACGGATAACTGTTTTTACTATCATATTCAGGAATTACTGAAACTTTGATATTAGAGGTCATTTTTGAAAACATCATTTTGAGTATTTTCTTAATAAATACAAAAATCTCGCCTTTTTAGGCGAGATTGTAAAGTTATATTATATTTTTAACAAAATTATAATCCAAGACCTTTTCTTTCGTCACCTCCCATTAATACTCCAACAGGATTGTCGATACCTTCTTTTACCGCTACAAGGAATCCTACTGATTCTTTTCCGTCGATAATTCTGTGGTCATAAGACATCGCAACGTACATCATCGGTCTGATCACTACCTGTCCGTCAACAGCAACCGGTCTCTGGATAATATTGTGCATCCCAAGAATTGCAGATTGAGGAGGGTTGATGATTGGTGTAGACATCATAGACCCGAAAGTACCACCGTTGGTAATGGTGAAAGTACCACCCGTCATTTCGTCCACTGTAATTTTACCGTCTCTTACTTTTGTAGCAAGATCTTTGATATTTGCTTCAATAGCACTGAAAGACATATTTTCTGCGTTTCTCAGTACCGGAACCATCAATCCTTTAGGACCTGATACCGCGATTGAAATATCGCAGAAATCGTAGTTTACTTTGAAATCTCCGTCGATAGATGCATTTACATCCGGGTACATCTGAAGAGCTCTTGTAACCGCTTTTGTAAAGAAAGACATGAAACCAAGTCCTACTCCGTGTTTCTGAGCGAATTCTTCTTTATACTGCTTTCTTAATCTGAAGATTTCAGACATGTCAACTTCATTGAAAGTGGTTAACATCGCTGTTTCATTCTTTACAGAAACCAATCTCTGAGCGATTTTTCTTCTAAGAACAGAAAGTTTTGTTGTTGTAGTAGATCTTGATCCTGTTGCCGTAAGAGGATTTCCTCCTAACGCAGGAACAGCAGCCAGTTCAGCATCAGTTTTAGTGATTCTTCCGTCTCTTCCGCTTCCGGAAACCTGTCCTGCATCAATTCCTTTTTCGTCAAGGATTTTCTTAGCCGCAGGAGATGGAGCACCCGTAGCATAAGTTTGTGGAGCAGCAACCGGAGCAGCCGGCTTCGGAGCTTCCTGTTTAGCAGGTTCAGCAGCTTTCGGAGCTTCTTCCTGTTTTGGAGCTTCAGCAGCAGGAGCACTTCCTCCTTCCGGTCTTGCAGCATCCATATCAATTAAACAAACTACCTGACCTACCTGTACCACATCACCTTCTTCTGCTTTCAGAGTGATCACACCGCTCTGTTCTGCAGGCAATTCCAGGGTTGCTTTGTCTGAGTCTACTTCAGCGATAGGTTGATCTTTTTCTACATAATCACCATCTTTTACAAGCCAGGTTGCAATTTCAACTTCTGTGATTGATTCGCCCGGTGAAGGAACTTTCATTTCTAAAACTGACATATTGAGTATTTTTTATTTTTTAATTGATTATTATTTAAATTAGGCTGTTACAGGTCTTTTTGCAGGAGCATCGTCTCTGTCGAAAACTCTGTTGATCACTGCATTCTGGTTCTTTTCGAACATTTTGTGGCTTCCCGGAGCCGGAGCACCGCTTGGTACCGGAGCAACAACTTCAATTCCTGTATTTCTGAAGTTTCTTAAGATATAAGACCATGCTCCCATGTTTTCAGGTTCTTCCTGAGCCCAAACCAGTTGTTTTCTGTTCTCATATTTGCTGAAGATCGCTTCGATAGCATCCGTTTGAAGCGGATATAACTGCTCGAATCTTACCAGTGCAATATTTTCACAGTTCAGCTCTTCTTTCTTCGCCAATAATTCGAAGTACAGTTTTCCTGAACAAAGAACTAATTTTTCAACTTTTTTAGGATCTGCGGCAGGATCGTCCAGGATAGGCTGGAATGAACCTTCTGCAAAATCTTCAAGCGGAGAAACCACTTTAGGATGTCTTAACAGGGATTTAGGACTCATTACGACCAATGGCTTTCTGAACGCCCATTTCAGCTGTCTTCTCAATAAGTGGAAATAGTTGGCCGGTGAAGTGATATTGGCTACCACCATGTTCTCATTGGCACAAAGGGTAAGGAATCTTTCCAGCCTTGCTGAAGAGTGTTCCGCTCCCTGTCCTTCAGAACCGTGAGGCAATAACATTACTAAACCGTCCTGAATTTTCCATTTTTCTTCTGCAGCGGCAAGATACTGATCTACAATGATCTGTGCTCCGTTTACGAAATCCCCGAACTGAGCTTCCCAGATCGTTAGCGTATTGGGAGAAGCCATTGCATATCCGTAGTCAAATCCTAACACCCCATATTCTGAAAGGTGAGAGTTGTATACATCAAACCTGCTTTCTGAAACGTGTCTCAGCGGGATATATTCTTCTTCCGTATCTTCTGTTTTTACCACAGCATGTCTGTGAGAGAAAGTACCTCTTTCCACATCTTCTCCGGAAATTCTTACGTTGTGACCTTCCACAAGAAGTGTAGCATAAGCCAGCCACTCTCCTAACGCCCAGTCTAATGAATTTCCTTCAATAGCTTTGATACGGTTTTCGAAAAGTCTTGTAATCTTGTTAATGAATTTTTTATCTGAAGGAAGTGTTGACATTTTAAGAGCCAGCTCTTTCAGTTTAGCTAAATCATATTTAGTATCAACCGGCAGCTGAACAGCTCCTCTCTTCCCGATAGGATAATTCGTCCAGTCTTCAGCCATGAATACGTCCATAACGTTTTTCTCGATCTCTTTGGAAGCATCAAAGTCTTTATCTAAAAGTGCTTTGAAATCCACTTCCATCTTTTTGATGATATCGTTGGAAATAACGCTGTCGTTGATTAATTTATCTTTATAAATTTCTCTTGGGTTCGGGTGCTTAGAGATAGCTTTGTACAGGTTAGGCTGTGTAAATCTCGGTTCATCTCCTTCGTTATGACCGTATTTTCTGTATCCTAAAAGATCGATATACACATCTTTTCCGAATTTAGCTCTGAAATCGGCGGCAAAGTGCATCGCATGAACTACTGCTTCCGCATCATCCGCATTAACGTGCATTACGGGAGATTCTGTAACTTTTGCAATGTCTGTACAGTAGGTTGAAGATCGTGCGTCATGGAAATTGGTGGTGAAAGATACCTGGTTGTTGACAACGATGTGTACCGTACCTCCTGTTCTGTATCCTTCCAAAGTCATCATCTGGGCTACTTCATAAGCAATACCCTGACCCGCGATCGCACCATCACCATGAATGATGATCGGTAAAACCTTAGAATACTCTTTATACTTATCATCCACTTTTGCACGGCAGATTCCTTCTACAAGAGCTGCTACCGTTTCAAGATGAGACGGGTTCGGCGTAAGGTTGATGCAAACTTCTTCCCCTGAAGCCGTTTTAATTTTTTTAGAAGATCCCAGGTGATATTTAACGTCCCCTGAGAATACGTCTTCTTCAAATTCTTTTCCTTCAAATTCCGAGAAGATCTGCTTGTATGATTTTCCGAAGATATTGGAAAGTACATTCAGTCTTCCTCTGTGAGCCATTCCTAAAACCACTTCATCCACCCCCAGCTGGGAAGATCTTGAAATCAGCTGATCCAAAGCAGGGATCAACGTTTCTCCTCCTTCCAGTGAGAATCTTTTCTGTCCTACAAATTTTGTATGAAGGTAATTTTCAAAGGCTACTGCCTGGTTTAATTTTAATAAGATTTCTGTTTTTTCGTTAGCAGAAAGGCTTGGATGGTTTTCGTTAACCTGAAGCCATCTCTTGATGAAATCTTTTTCCTCAACATTGTTGATGTGCATATACTCTACCCCGATAGAATCGCAGTAAATATTTTCCAGGTGTTTGATAAGGTCTGCCAGTGTTGCAGGCTCTTTCATTCCTGTTTCAACAGCACAGTTGAATTTTGTATTCAGATCCTCTTTAGTAAGACCGAAGTTCTCGATATCTAAAGTAGGTGTATAATGTCTTCTTTCTCTTACCGGATTGGTTTTGGTAAAAAGATGCCCTCTTGTTCTGTAAGCCTCGATAAGGTTTACTACTTTGAATTCTTTTTTGATGTGCTCAGGAACCTCGCCGCCTGCTACGGCCTGAGAGATCTGCTGTACTGCCGGTGCAGTGCTGGCCGGAGCCTGGATGTATTGGATGTTATCGTCATCTCCGTAGTTCTCCAGAGCAAAGTCGAAACCTTGAAAAAAGGCTTTCCATGAAGGCTCTAAAGAATCCGGGAATTTTAAGTACTGTTGGTATAAATCCTCAATTAACTGAGAATGAGCTGCGTTTAGGAATGAAAATCTGTCCATTATTACAGTTTATCTATTATTAAAATTTATTTGTAGAATTAATCTTCAAATTTAATAAAAAAAACCGATTTGGAACAGCCTGAAGGCATTAAAAAAAATTATCGGAAAATTTATTTTTTCAAATTTACTTAAACACTGATAATGAGAGCTTAACATTCACCTCCTGTCCTTCTATCGGACGCTCAATAAAAGTTATACGGACATCTCCGAAGCGCATCTCATCTTTTTTGGCTTTCTGAATCAGCTGCTGAATTGCCCTTATTCTTCCTTCGTAACTTCCTTTGTAATACATAACGTAATTCCGGGACGGATTTACGGTTCTGAAATTGAAATTATTATCCGTTACTCCGATCTTCTTGGAAAGCGGGATTCCCAGGAAATAGGATATTTCTTTGTCTTTGTAATTGTCTGCATCGGTAATCAGCACCGGGAACCCGAATTCATCGTCTTTTTTACCCAGATCCATCGTCACATAATTGTAGACTTTGCTGTAATTCATAACGATATTTTTATAAAGCGCATCCTTTTTGTTGGCGGTACTCACATTAGTTCCCAGGAGTATTTTATCTTCTTCGTTTTCCACCATCAGGCTGTCGTATTTAATGGAAGCCATCTGGTTATCTTTTTCCACTTTATTCCCGAGTACGTTTTTCAGATTGACCATACTTTTGCTGATGTTTTCGGCAAAGCGGTCTTCGGTCCAGAAATTCTCCACTCTTCTCATCACGGAAAGTTTCGGGGTATGTACATACCAGGTAATTTTGGTTTTTTCAGCAGAAACAGCTTTAAATTTTACATCTACCAGAGTAGGATTTTCATTACGGTCCTCAAAAAGCTGATACCTCAAAGTTTTGTTGGGATTTTCGTAACGGATGAACATCTCTCCGTCTGTATCGTTTTTAGGATCCACATAGCTCATTGAACTCCCCTGTCCTTCATAAGGGGTGTAGTAATCAATATCAATGGATGGTGAACTGGTAAAAAAGTTGTTCCAGCGGGTAAAGTGCTGCAGATTATTAAACTGGGAAAAAACTTTATCAATGGGGTAATCGATCTCTTTTTCAATTTTGAAATCTTTATTTTCATCCACAAAATAATACATGGAAGCAGCATAAGCTCCAACCAGGAGAACAAGAATTACGGCTGTTATTTTAAAAAAACGCATCGTACAAAAGTAATACAAATAAAAAAAGTGACCAATATGCTGATCACGCTTGTTTTTAAAAAAGACGGATGAAGGAAAATGGAAGTTTTGATCGTTTTTTTTTAATAACTGACAGACTTTTGAATTTCATGTTAAATTCTGAGAAGTCAAAAAAAATTCTGTATTACCGAATGCCATCAACTTCCGTTTTCCCGCTTCCTTTTCTTTATCCTATATGGGTTCCCGGAGGAAGGACCGCCCCTTTCTTCACCACAACGATGCCATCCTGAACGGAATGGGTTCCGTAATCTCCGTCCGGAATATGTTTTCCGCCGATGATCTTTACATTATCGCCGATATAGCAGTTTTTATCAAGGATTGCTTTTTCAATATAGCAGTATTTTCCGATTCCCATATTCGGGCGGCCGCTCCTGTCGTTCAGTACAATTTCTGTGGTATTCTGGTAGAAATCAGCACCCATGACGTAAGAATTGACAATAGAGCTTCCTTTATCCACCCTGGTTCTGTTTCCAATCACTGAATTTTCAATCTTATCGGCCATGATGATGCATCCGTCCCCAAAAACCGCCTTACTTACATAAGAACCGTTGATTTTGGACGGAGGAAGCATTCTTGCTCTGGTGTAAATAGGCGATGAACCGAAAAGATTGAACTGCGGCAGATCCTGACACAGATCCAGATTGGCTTCGTAGAAAGATTCTATTGTTCCGATGTCTGTCCAGTAGCCTTCGTACTGATAGCTCAGTGTTTTATATTTCCCGATAGAACTTGGGATAATATCTTTTCCGAAATCATCGCCGGCTCCTTCTTCAAACATTTTTTTCAGAATATTCTTGGTGAAGATATAGATTCCCATAGAAGCCAGGTATTCTTTTCCTCTGCGTTTATTTTCTTCTGAAACTTCAGATTTTAAGCCGTCCAGCATATCATAATCCGGTTTTTCATAGAAGGAAGTGATATTACCGTCATCATCTGATTTCAGAATCCCGAAACCTGTGGCATCTTTGGCAATCACGGGAATGGTTGCAATCGTCAGATCACCTCCGTTATCGATATGGAAATCCAGCATTTCACGGAAATCCATCTGATAAAGCTGGTCTCCGGAAAGAATCAGGATATAATCGTAGTCATACTTCTCAAGATGCTTCATCGACTGCCGTACGGCATCTGCCGTTCCCTGATACCAGCTTTCGTTTTCTACATTCTGTTCTGCGGCAAGAATATCCACAAAACCTTTGCTGAAAATATCAAAATGATAGGAATTCTTGATATGGGAATTCAATGATGCTGAATTAAACTGCGTCAGTACCAGGATCTTGTTCAGCCCTGAGTTCAGACAGTTTGAAATAGGAATATCTACCAGCCTGTATTTCCCCGCAATAGGAACTGCCGGTTTCGATCTTGAATAGGTTAACGGGAATAACCTTGTCCCTCTGCCTCCTCCTAAAACTATGGAGATTACGTTTCGTTTCATAAATTATATTGCGTTTTTTAATGTATTAATTGTGCAGCTTTTTTAATGTTTCCACACGGTATGCTGCCGGATATCCGTACGGTTTTCAGTTATTATATAAAGCTATGTATTTTTCTGCAGATTTCTCCCATGCAAAATCAAAACTCATATTGGCATGAATGAGATTCTCCATTGCCCCTTTCTGGTTATATACTGCCAGAGCCCTGTTCATCGTATGCACAACATCATCTACACCGGGATAGGTAAAATTAAGCCCCGCTCCTCCGGTTGATATATCCTCCACGGTATCTTTCAGCCCTCCGGTATATCTTACCACCGGCACCGTTCCGTATCTCATGGAATACATCTGGTTCAGCCCGCAGGGTTCTACTCTTGAAGGCATCAGCAGAAAGTCTGCGGAGGCATAGATTTTGTGGGAAAGATGCTCTTTATATCCGAGATCCAGGGCAAAATTGGTATAGGTGTATTCGTATTCTTTAAGTTTGTTTTCAATATACGAATTTCCTGACCCCAGGATTATAATGTTCAAAGCACCATAACTCTGCTTAATGCTTTTCCAGACCACATCCGGAAGAAGATCGGCTCCTTTTTCCGTTGCAAACCTTCCGATAAAGGCAAACAGCGGAAGTTCGGGTTTCAGTCCGTATTCTTTACAAAGCTTTTCTTTATTTTTCTTCTTTTTGGCTACCGCATTTTTGATATTAAAATTAAAATCCAGCATCGGATCTGTTTCCGGATTCCATACTTCCGTATCGATTCCGTTGATGATTCCGTAAGCTTTTCCGAATTCTTCCCGCACCAGGCTCTCCAGACCTCTGAAGCTTATAAAGAGTTCCTCAAGATAGCCTTCGGAAACTGTTGTAAAAGCACTGGAACATTTGATCATGCTTGCCAGCGGATTCATAAGGCCGTTCCAGTCCATTAATCCCCATTTATAGGCATCAAAAGAGGGCATATAATTCGCCATATTCCAGCTCATCATTCCCTGGTATTCGCCATTATGTATGGTTCCGACTGTTTTTACGCCTTTCAGGAACTTAAATTCAGGGCAGTGTTCAATCATAAAAGGAACCAGACCTGTATGGTAATCGTGACAGTGCAGAATATCCGGACGGATCTCCATTGCAGTAAGCCAATGCAGGATGCCATGTTGGAAAGCCAGAAACTGGAAACTTTCATCCTGATAACCGTAAGGGTTTTCCCTGTCCAGAAGTCCGGGAATTTTTACCATATACAGTTCAAATCCCAGTACATCTGTTTTCTCTCTCATCACCTGAACCTGCAGCATATTGTTTCCCTGGTGAATAAATCCGTCAAAAACGGTCTCAAATTCATGATCATAAACAAAAGGCTTATTGTACCAGGGCATGACGACCCGGGCATCAATCCCTTTCATTTTATTCTGATATTTGGGCAGGGCTCCCACCACATCAGCCAGGCCGCCAACTTTGGCTACCGGATAGCATTCTGTACTTAAATGATATATTACCATAGTTTTAATGTCATTTGTATTCTTTCTACTGAGGATCAGATTATTCTTTTTTATGCTTAATTCTGTGCAGTCTGTATTTTTTATCTTTATGCTGCCTCAAAACAATACCCGCCAGAGGAGGCAGTCTTACTGTTATTGACTTCGGAAACTTGGTCGATTCTTCATATTTTTCATTCAGGATCTCTGCCTGCGCACCGCTTCCGCCATACTTTCCGTCATCCGAACTGAGAACTGTTTCCCAATGCGTTCCTGCATTCACCCCGATTTTATATTCTGTGATACGGGGAGTGAGATTCAGAACAATCATCAGCACATCATCCCTCCTTCTGCCTTTTCTGAGATAAACATATACCGAATTTTCCAGATCATCGGCTTCCACCCATTCAAAGCCGTTTTTATTAAACTGATTTTCATACAGTGAAGTTTCTCCTTTATATAAATGATTAAGGTCTTTTACTAATGTCTGAAGACCTTTATGAACAGGATACTGCAGCAGATGCCAGTCGAGACTTCTGGTAAAGTTCCATTCGCCGGTCTGCCCGAATTCATCTCCCATAAAAAGCAGCTTGGCTCCCGGATGGGTATACATATATACGTAAAGAGCGCGGAGGTTGGCAAATTTCTGCCATTCGTCACCCGGCATTTTATAAATAAGGCTTGCTTTACCATGCACCACTTCGTCATGTGACAGCGGCATCATATAATTTTCATTATACATATACATGGAAGCAAAGGTCAGTTTGTGATGATGGTATTTTCTGTTGACGGGATCTTCTTTGAAGTAATCCAGCGTATCATGCATCCAGCCCATCATCCATTTCATTCCGAAGCCTACCCCACCCTCGTGAACCGGCTTTGTAAGCAGAGGGAAATCTGAGCTTTCCTCCGCAATAGTCATAATACCGTCTCCGAATTCTTTATACACCGCTGTATTAAACTCCTGCAGGAAAGCTTTGGCTTCAAGATTTACATTTCCGCCGTATATATTAGGCTCCCATTCGCCTTCATTTCTTGAATAGTCTAAATGAAGCATAGAAGTTACAGCATCTACCCTGAGTCCGTCGGCATGATAACGCTCCAGCCAGAACATCGCATTGGAGATCAGAAAAGATTTCACTTCATTTCTGCCGTAATTGAAGATGTGGGATTTCCAGTCGGGATGAAAACCTTTTCTCGGATCTTCATGTTCATAAAGATAAGAGCCGTCAAAGCGGTAAAGTCCGTTGGCATCTCCCGGAAAATGAGAAGGAACCCAATCCAGAATAACCCCGATATGATTCTGATGAAGCTCATCGATGAGGAACATAAGATCCTGCGGAGAGCCGAAGCGTGAGGTAGCCGCATAAAATCCGGTAATCTGGTATCCCCAGCTCGGATCGTACGGATATTCCATAACAGGCATGAATTCCACATGGGTAAAGCCCATTTCTTTGATATAAGGAACCAGCTTTTCAGCAATATCACGGTAATTGAGGAACCGGTCCGGGGCATCTCCATCTCTTACCCACGATCCCATGTGAAGCTCATACACTGACAGAGGAGCTTCAAGGCTGTTGTTTTTTCCGCGGTTCTCCATCCAGTGCCGGTCATTCCACTCATACCAGGTGGTAGAAACCAGTGATGCTGCCTGAATATTCTGTTCCCAGCTTAAGGCATAAGGATCGCTTTTCTCAAGAATTTCACCTCTTGCGGTTTCAATGGCGTATTTATATAAAGTACCCCAGGTAAGGCCGGTAATAAAACCTTCCCAAATCCCCGAGCCATCCCAGCGTGGGAACAGAATATGGTCTTTATGGTTCCAGTTATTGAAGTTTCCGATTACGGATACCTTTTTGGCATTGGGAGCCCAGACTGAAAAATAAACACCTTTTATTCCGTCTTTTTCTGCTGAATGCGCTCCGAATTTATCATACAGTTTATAATGCTTTCCTTCTTTAAAAAGATAAACATCATGATCAGTGAACAGCGTGTATGTTTTAACAGAATTCATCAAGACTGAACTGTATTTAATTTTTCTCTGAAACTACGAAAATTCCGGTCAACAACCGTTAATTATTAGTCAAATAATTATTATGTTAATTCCCTTCTCCGGCACTTCTATCAAATATATCAAATTTTTCATTATTTTTTTTAAGGTTTCAAAACAATCTTTTTTATAAATTTAGCTGCCAATTTATAAAACACACAGGATGAGGTTTGAACTTTATACTGACGAAACCGACGACAGAACAGTATACATCACAGGAAATTTCAACAGCTGGAACCCCAGGGATTACAGTTATCAGCTCGAACAACTGACCCCGAACAGTTATTGCATAGAGATCGACAACGGGATCCTTCCCGATACCATTGAATATAAATTTACAAAAGGTGGCTGGGAAAATGTAGAGCTGGATCCATACGGAAGCATTACCCCCAACCGGAAAATCGCAAAATCAGCTGAAAAGACCTCTGATCACGTAGAAAAATGGAGACTCAACTGGGGACCGTTCAAAAAGGAATTTTTCCCGATCGCCGAAATCATCTCCGAAGAATTTTATATTCCGCAGCTTGACCGGTACCGCAAAGTATGGGCTCTTCTGCCTTATGATTATTATGTTTCTGACAAAAGCTACCCTGTACTATACCTTCAGGATGCCCAGAACTTATTCAACGAAGGCAGCGGGTACGGAAACTGGGAAATCGATAAAAAACTCTCTATTCTGGCTGAATACGGCCGGGGCGATGTCATTATTATTGCCATAGAACACGGAAGTGAAGACCGCATCAAGGAATATATTTTCGACAATGACAATATAGCTAACGGATCGGAAGGCAAAAAATACATCCGTTTTATTACCGATACGTTAAAGCCTTTTGTAGACGAAAATTACCGGACAAAGAAAGACCGGGAGAATACCGGAATCGGCGGAAGTTCCCTGGGTGCCCTCATCAGCATTTACAGTGGATTCCTCTATCCGGAAGTGTATTCCAGGCTGCTGATCTTCTCCCCTTCTCTTTGGGTTGAACCGAATAACAATTTCCCGATGATGAACTTCAGAGTCCCCTTCAGAACAAAGATCTACCTGTACGGAGGAGGTCAGGAAGGCTCAAAGATGGTCAAAAGGATCCATATTTTTGAAGAGTATCTCAAAAGGTGGGAAAAGAAAAACCTATTCGATTTTGAGTTCAGAACCAGCGTAAATCCTGAAGGCACCCACAGTGAATTTTACTGGTCTCAGGAATTCCCCAGGGCTATCGAATGGCTGTTCTATGACAACAAAGAAAACCCGGCTGAGGTAAAGCCGCAGCAACAAAGCATTAAAAATTAAACTTATGAAACTGATCAATAAAAAAAATAAAAGTTATTCCCAGATTTTCCAGTTATTTACTGAAGAAGAATGGACAAAATCGGGTAAAAATTTCCCTAAAAACATTACCTCTCTTTTTTCCGGAAAAAAGAATGAGATTTTCATTCATGCCAACGAAGAAAGCATCATCTATTTCATTGGGTTAGGTAAATCCGGTATGCAGGATTTTGAAATTCAGCAGACTGCCGTTAAATTCTCCCAGACTCAGAAAGAGAAACTTCAGCCTGTCCCCACTCTGATTCTCGCTGAATTTCTGAACGAAAAACAGTTTGAAGAATTCATCAAAGGACTTCTTACGGGAACCTACAACTACCCTTTTGATAAAAAACACCCTTTCTGGAATACGAAATTTGAAATCCATTCCGAAAACCTGAGCCAGAAAAAGCTGGATACAATCAATACAAGAGCGGAAGCTGTAACTGCGGGACAAACTGCCTGTCAGGAATGGCTCAACAAGCCTGCCAACCTGAAGAGCCCTGTAATTTTAAGTACCTATCTTAAAAACCTGGCAAAAAAATACGAATTGAAGTATACTGCTTTCAACAGGAAAAAATGTGAAGAACTGGGACTGAATGCTTATCTTTCGGTAAACCAGGGAAGCGCTTACGATGCGGCATTCACAATTCTGGAATACAAAACCACCGCGAAAAATGTCAAAACAATCGGTCTGGTCGGAAAATGCGTGGTCTTTGATACCGGCGGGATTTCTCTAAAGAATCCTGACAATATGCATTATATGAAATCTGATATGGGCGGAGCAACCGCTGTGATCGGAGCCCTTATTTATGCCGCGGAAATGAAACTTCCGGTGAATATTATTGCCATTCTCCCGGTTACTGACAATGCGATTTCCGAGAAAGCATTCCTTCCCAGCGATGTGATTACCGCCTACAACGGAAAAACCATTGAGGTATTAAATACAGACGCAGAAGGCAGAATGATCCTGGCAGACTCCCTGTCTTATCTTGCCGGAAACTACAAAACAGACCTCCTGATCGATCTTGCCACACTTACAGGAAGTTCCGTAAGAATGTTCGGGGACACCTGTGGAGCCCTTTTCTCCAATAATGAAGATCTTAAAAACCTGCTGATCAGAACCGGTGACAAAACGAACCAAAGATTATGGAATCTTCCGTTATGGGATATATGGAAAGAGGATATTCAGTCTGACGTTGCCGATCTGAAAAATATTTCCATGAAACCGATCGGAGACTGCATCGTGGCAGCCAAATTTCTGGAACAGTTTATTGAAAACCATCCTAAATGGGCTCATCTCGACATTGCCGGAGTTGCTTTCGGAAATACGGGATATGCAAAGGAAAAAGCGGCAACCGGTTTTGGAGTACAATTATTAGCTGATTTAATTGAAAATTATCACTAAAAATTAGTTTATTACAAAATTTCTCTGTATAATTGATTAGCGATTTTCAAAAACGCAGTTTATTTTGATTTTTTAACATTAAACAATCAACAAAAATTTGCTTTTATTTTTGAATTTTCACTAAAAATTAAAAAATATTGTATGGAGGAGAAAATTATAGTATGTATTTCGTGCTATTACAAGGGCTATGATTTCATGGATGAAATGAAAAAGCTCGGTAATAAAATCATCCTGGTTACTTCAGAGAATCTCAAAGAAAAAAACTGGCCGTGGCATGCCATTGATGAGGTGTTTTATATGACCGAAGAACGGCCTTCCGTCTGGAATATGGAGCATCTGGTCCAGGGATTTTCCCATCTGATGAAAACCCGAAAGGTAGATGCCGTGGTTGCACTGGATGATTACGACGTAGAGAAAGCAGCCCTTATCAGGGAAACATTCCGCATTCCGGGGATGGGGCAGACTACACACCGTTATTTCAGAGATAAACTGGCCATGCGCCAGAAAGCCAGAGATTCGGGCATTAATGTGCCTGAATTTACAGCGGTCTTTAATAACGATGAGGTAAGCAGTTTTGCAGACAGAGTTCCGGCTCCCTGGGTACTTAAACCAAGATCAGAAGCTTCGGCTTCCGGCATTAAAAAGATCACCTCCAAAGACCAGCTTTGGGAAGCACTGGAAACCTTGGGTGAGGAGCGGCATATGTTTTTACTGGAAAGTTTTAAGCCCGGCGATGTTTACCATGTTGACAGCCTTACTTTCAACAGGGAAATCGTATTTACGTCCGCCTCAAAATATCTGGCCCCTCCTATGCAGGTTTCCCATGAAGGAGGTGTATTCAGGTCAAAAACTTTAGGAAGATATTCTGATGAGTTCAGAGCCCTTGAAGAAGTGAATGCAAAGGTACTTTCAAGTTTCGGACTGCTCAACGGAGCCACTCATACGGAATTTATTCGCGGAAAAGAAGATGGCAAATGGTATTTCCTGGAAACATCATCAAGGGTCGGCGGTGCTCATATTCCGGATCTGGTAGAAGCTTCCAGCAATATCAATATCTGGCGCGAGTGGGCTAAAATCGAGGACGTCCTACTCCGCGGAAAAACCTATGAAGCCCCTAAACCTACGGGATATTATTCAGGACTGATCGTTGCTCTTATTAAAGACAAACATCCGGACTATAAAGCTTTTGAATGTGAAGAAGCTGTAAAATTTCTCCCGATAGACCACCATGTGGGAATCGTATATAAATCCACAGATCCTGATATGATACAGGAAAGGCTGGACAGTGCCGCAGAGAAAATACAGACAGAAATGCTGAACATTCTTCCCCCAAAAAGCAAACTAACTTCATAATCTGACGTATACAGGATAAAAATGATACATTATCCTGAAAAGACGGACCTATGAAATTCATATGACTGAAATACTAAAAACCAAATAAAAAATGCCTCATATAGAACATACAGATTACTATTCAAATATCTTAGGAACAAGTTTAAAAGTAGAAGTTACCGGGCATCACGGATATCCGATTATCATGTTCCCGACTTCCCAGGGACAGTACACCCAGAATCACGATTTTCACCTTAACGGAAGTATCAACTGGTTTATAGAACAGGGAAAGGTAAAACTTTACAATATCCAGACCATAGACAGCTGGAGTTTCTATGACGAAAAGATTCCGCCGCAGAAAAGGATTAAGAACTACGAACTGTACGTGCAGTTTCTGATCAAAGAATTTGTTCCGTATATCCAGAAGCTCCACAAAGTACACCGCATCGCTATTGCCGGAGCCAGTTTCGGGGGGTATCATGCAGCTAATTTTGCTTTCAGGTTCCCCGATGTGGTATCTCATCTGTTCTGTCTTTCAGGAGCATTCAGCATAAGAAATTTTATGGACGGATATTCGGATGATCTGGTTTATTTTAACTGTCCGAGAGAATTTGTCCGTAATGATGAGGCCTGGAAATACAAACACATGCATATTGTCCTCAGCACTTCCGATCAGGATATTTGCCGGGATAAAAATATAGAAATGGCCGAGATCCTGCGGGTAAAAGGAATTGACTTCTGGTATGACGAGAGAAAATGGATCAATCATGACTGGCCGTTATGGAGAATGGTTTTTCCGACATTTATAGGCGCGTACTTTTCTTAAAAAACGTACATTAGTGAAAGATAATTTATTAATAAACACCAACTAAAAAACAAAAATTATGGCAAAAAAAGTGGGAATTCTATTCGGTATGGAAGATACATTTCCCTGGGCGTTCATCGACAAGGTTAATGAACTGGGAGGCGGAGAAATTATTGCTGAACCGGTAAATATCGACAAACTGGAACAGGGAGCTGATTATGGCTATGCAGTGATTATCGACAGAATTTCGCAAAATGTTCCTTTCTACAGAGCTTATCTGAAAAATGCAGCACTTAACGGCACGTATGTAATCAATAATCCGTTCTGGTGGAGTGCTGATGAAAAGTTTTTCAATAACGCACTGATGACCAAGCTGGGTATTCCGCTTCCTAAAACGGTACTGCTTCCTTCGCACGAAAGACCGACAGACACTTCTGAAACCTCTTTCAGAAACCTGAAATTCCCTCATGACTGGGAATATATTTTCAATTATGTAGGGTTTCCGGCTTATATGAAGCCTCATGACGGCGGCGGATGGAAAAATGTTTACCGTGTGGAAAACCCGGATGATCTCTGGAATAAACTGAGTGAAACAGAACAGCTGGTCATGATGGTACAGGAAGAAATCATTTTTGATGACTATTACAGGGTATACTGCCTGGGTAAAAAATATGTTCATATCATGCCTTACGAACCGCGTAATCCTCATCATTTAAGGTATGCAACAACCCATCAGACGCAGGGAGAAGAACTGGAAAAACTGTTAAAAACGATTCACGATTATACGATCAAAATGAATGAAGCTCTTGGATACGATTTCAATACGGTAGAATTTGCCGTAAGAGACGGTATTCCATATGCTATTGACTTCTGCAATCCGGCTCCGGATGCCGACAGGAACTCGGTAGGTGAAGACAACTTTGCCTGGATCGTAGAGCATGCCGCCAAACTGGCTGTTGAAAAAGCAAAAGAGTATGTTCCCGGAAAACCTAACATTTCATGGGGAACTTTCGTAAAAGACTCTGTACAATAAAAAACTGAAAAAATAAAAAACACGGAAAAAAATGCATCAATTTACTATCGGAATCGAAGAAGAATATCAGATCATTGATGTTGAAAGCAGAGACTTAATATCTCATGTTTCCAAGATCATTGAAGGCGGGAAGGCCGTTTTAAGCGAGAATTTAAAGCATGAAATGCACGAATCCATGATTGAAATGGAAACCGGCATCTGTCAGAATATCCAGGAAGCGAGAGCTGAGCTCACCAATCTTAGAAGACACCTGATCAATACAGCCCACGAACAGGGGCTGAGAGTTTCAGGAGGAGGAACACATCCCTTTTCCCACTGGTCTGCCAATAATATCACCCAGGGCGAAAGGTATATCAAAATTGTAGACGACATGGGAGACGTGGCCCGTGAAAACCTTATTTTCGGACTCCACGTACACATCGGAATTCCGAACCGTGAAGAAGGAGTAAGAATCCAGAATGTCATGCGCTATTTTCTGCCGCACGTCTACGCACTTTCTACCAATTCCCCGTTCTGGATCGGAAGATATACCGGTTTCAAATCTTACCGACAGGAAATTTTCGTTAAATTCCCGAGAACCGGCATTCCAAGTTATTTCAACTCTCTGGCTGAATTTGACAGCTATGTTGATTTACTTGTAAAAACAGGAACGATCGACAACGCCAAAAAAATATGGTGGGATTTGCGTGTACACCCGTTCTATCCTACCATTGAGTTCAGGATCTGCGATATGCCTTTAAGAATTGATGAAACCGTGTGCCTGGCTGCCATCATGCAGTGCCTGGTTGCCAAGATCTATAAACTTCACCAGCAGAATCTGAGCTTCAGAAGCTACCGCAGGCTGCTGCTGAATGAAAATAAATGGCGTGCTTCCAAAAGCGGCATAGAAGCTCATCTGATCGATTTCGGGAAAGAAGAATCCGTACCCTATCCTGATCTGCTGAAAGAACTTCTGGAATTCATTGATGACGTTGTGGACGACCTGGGATGCCGGGAAGAAGTACAATATGCCTGGAAGATCATTGAAAACGGAACGGGTGCAGACCGCCAGCTTCAGATCTATAAGGAAACCGGAGACCTCACCAAAGTCGTTGATTATATGATCTCTGAAACTGAGTATGGCATAACACATGGTGAAACAGCTTCATAATATTTTTGGTAACTTTGCAAAAAATATGAAGTAGTATGAAAGATATTCGAATTGCCCTGCTGGACATGAACAACAATCATGCGAATCAGGGTTTCAGGAATATTAAAGAGATTTCTGAAGCTTTTCAGCAAAATTCCGATGAAAATGTAGTGATTCAGACCTTCGACGTAAGGTTCAAAAATGAAATGCCTGACATTCATGATTTTGACATCTACATTTCCTCAGGAGGGCCTGGAAATCCGCACCGTGAAGGTCTGGAATGGGAAGATCGATTTGCCGGTTTTCTGGATTCCGTTTTTGAACACAACCGATATAACGAAGATAAGAAATACGTTTTCCTGATCTGCCACTCATTTCAGCTGGCCAGTATCCACTGGAAGCTGGGGAACATCTGTAAAAGAAAATCATATTCTTTCGGAGTGATGCCGGTTCATAAAACAGATGAAGGAAAAGAAGAATTTCTGTTTAAAAATCTTCAGGATCCTTTCTATGCCGTAGACTCAAGAGCCTATCAGTTTATTGAGCCTGATCTGGAGCGCCTTGACGAACTTGGAATGAAAATCACAGCGATTGAGAAGTTCCGTCCGCATATCAACCTGGAAAGAGCGGTAATGGCCGTACGTTTTTCTGAAGAGATATTCGGAACCCAGTTCCACCCGGAAGCAGATCCGCAGGGAATGATTGAAAACCTGAAAGACGAAAAGAACAAGACCGCTATGATTGAAAGCTTCGGAATGGAAAAGTATCTTGAAACGATGGACAGAATAGATGATGAAGACAAAATTATCCTGACCAGAAACCAGATTCTTCCGAGATTCCTGCAGTTTGCAAAAAAAAACATTCTGAAAGGATGTGAAGCCCTGGCTTAAAAAGTAAATTAACAATAAACCATAAAAGTCACAGAAGTGTTTTTAAACCTTTTAGAACACTTAAATGTTATTTCATAAAGTAATTTAAGTATAAATTTTTTGTGCCTTTTGTTAAATTTTACTCAATAGTCCTGAACTTTAAATAAGTTATCAAATACCAAATCGGGCACAACTGCTCGATTTTTTAAATCAAAATCACAAAGAAAAAATATGATCCCAAAATACAGAAAGCAATTCAATCAGGAATTTTCACAGGAAAAATATACTCAGCTTAAAGAAATTCTGGCACAGAAAGGCGGAATAACTCCAACATTCAGGGTGTCGGAAAGTCCGCTTTTTCTAACCAGAGCATTTGAAAATAAACTTATTGATGCTACGGAAAGTATCATTGACCAGATCAAAGCACTTCCTTCCGACCTTCTTCGGAAAGCTGTCCCTGAAAACTGCTACGTTCCCAATGATACCGGGCAGCCTCATTTCTTTACCATTGACTTTGGAGTATGCAGAAATGAGAACGGAGAGATAGAGCCCCAGTTGATTGAACTTCAGGCCTTCCCTTCTCTATATGCCTTTCAAAAGATCTTTGAAGAAACCTTCTGTGATATTTATCCTTTTCTGAATGAGATTAAAAACCCAATGCCCGATGAAGAATTCAGGGATCATCTGAAGAGAATTATAGTAGGCGATGAAAATCCGGAAAATGTCATTCTGCTGGAAATATTCCCCGAAAAACAAAAGACAGCCATAGATTTTGCCCTTACTGAAAAATTATTGGGTATAAAAACAGTCTGTCTCACCCAGGTAAAAAAAGACGGAAAGAAACTGTTTTACGAAAAAGACGGCAGAAAAACTGAAATTAAAAGAATTTACAACCGCGTTATCTTCGATGAACTGGATCGCATTCCGGATCTGGTAACTGAATTTGATTTCCGCGATGAGGTTGACGTAAAATGGATCACCCATCCCAACTGGTTTTTTAAAATTTCCAAGTTTCTCCTCCCACTGCTCCATCATCAGTTTGTCCCGAAGAGTTATTTCCTGCATGAATTTCCGGAGCATGAAAACCTGGAAAACTTTGTACTGAAACCCCTGTTTTCATTTGCAGGAAGCGGAGTAAATCTCAATCCAACTCAGGAAATTACTGATGCTATTCAGGATAAAGAAAACTATATTCTTCAGAGAAAAGTAAGTTATGAGCCTGTATTTGAAGACATCAACGGAGACTTCTCAAAAGCAGAGATCCGGCTTCTTTACGTGTGGCACGAAAATGAGGACCGCCCTGTATTGCTGGAAAACCTGGGAAGAATGACCAAAGCCGCTATGGTGAATGTAGATTTCAACAAAAAAGACGCGATATGGATCGGAAGCTCCAATGCCTTTTTTGGAGAAGAATAAACTTTAAAATTCAAATAAAAATAAATGAATCTGAAAAATGTTGATGAAATGATTTTTCAGCCACTCGGACTGAAAATATCTAATGCTGAAGAGGATACCGGATGCAGGGAATATTCAGGAATGAATTTTACTTTAGACCCACTGAGCATAAAATTCCGTACATCCAAAATAACCCCAACTAAAACAGGGCAATTTGTGACACTCTGGAAAAGGAATGAAAAAGGAGAAACAACTCCGTTTCATTCCGATGATCCTTTTGATTTTTACCTGATTTCTGCTTCTAAAGAAAATCATACCGGAATTTTCATTTTTTCAAAGGAAATTCTTGCAAAAAAGGGAATATTAACTTACGAAGGAAAGGAAGGTAAGAGAGGATTCAGAGTATACCCTGTCTGGGATAAAACCGAAAACAGACAGGCTTCAGCTACACAAAAATGGCAGACAGAATATTTTCTGAATCTTTCTGAAAACGAAGAATCCCGGCTTCGAAAAGCTAAGTTATTGTTTGGTTTGGAATCAATAATATCTTAATTTTTTTAATGCAAAGTTGAATTTTGTGGATGAATACTTCAAGAGTGCAAAGAGAGGAATCAACTCCGCTGATCCGATGAAGCGATGGATTAGCCTTCGGCTGTTTTAAGTCTTAAACTAACTGATAAAAGTTGAAAAGATAGATGAAAATCCTGTTTTTTTTAACGCAAAGATTTGCTTTTAGGCAATGCATATTTAAAGGGAGCAAAGTGTAGAATCAACTCCGTTGATTCGATGAAGCGATGGATTTGCCTTCGGCTGTTTTATCTTTAAAAGAATTGATTTTAATTCTAAAAATCTGCTGAAAATCTTCGATTTTCTTGCGCCTTAAAAGCAGTATAATCACTTAAATCTTTGTGACTTTTGCGTTAAGCCAACAAAAAAAATCTGCTCCATCCGCAAAATCTGCGAGTCTTAAAAAAAGTATTCAAACTAAAGACCGGACTAAATTCCAGCTTCTCTCTCCCAGTCTCCATCAAATAAAAATGCCCGGAATTTCCGGGCATTCTTTGTTTTATCCATTTTTGTCATCTTCCAGCAGTTCCCTTGCCTGATATTCCTGGACAAGATCAATAGCATTGGAGATTACGTCGCTCAGGGCTGTGATGAAAGTTCCTTCTTCAGCCATTCCCATCGCATGTTTTAAAGCTTCAATTTCTTTAGGAATAATCTCGTAGCTTACATTTCTTCCGGCTTCGTTGATTCCGTCTATGATCAGACCGTTGATTTCGTCTTCGGTTCTTCCTCTCAGATGTTTTTCATTCCGGATAATAATGTAGTCGAACATTCTTCCGGCAATTTTCCCACATTCCTTAATATCACTGTCTCTCCGGTCTCCTACTCCGGAAATAATCCCTATTTTCTTGGTAGCTTCCACATTTTTAAGATAATCTTCAATGGCTTCATAACCTGACGGATTATGCGCAAAGTCGATCAGCACTTTAAAGCTTTTAAACTTAAAGATATTCAGTCTTCCCGGGGTAAGCTGCGCGCTTGGAATGAAAGTTCTTAAAGAGTTGGAAATATCCTCGATTTCAAAACCATACAGATAACTTGCCAGACTGGCTGCCAGAACATTTTCAATCATGAATCTTGCTTTACCTTCCATAGTGATCGGGAAGTCTTTGGCTTTTCCAATTCTGATCTTCCAGTCCCCTTTCTTGATGGTTACAAAACCTTCTTCATATACACAGGTGATTCTTCCTTCTTTGGCAAATTTTACAATATGAGGGTTGTTTTCATCCATACTGAAAATGGCGACATTGCTGTCCAGGTCATTAATGATCTTCATGGAATAAGCATTGTCTGCATTCAGAACACTCCATCCGGTTTTCTTTACACTGTCCAGAACCACTCTTTTTACCTTAGTGAGATCTTTCAGGTTGTGAATATCGTTCATTCCGAGATGGTCCTCTTCAATATTGGTGAGAACTCCGATATCACATTGAGAAAAGCCCAGCCCTGAACGCAGAATTCCGCCTCTGGCAGTTTCCAGTACAGCGAATTCCACGGTAGGATCTTTTAATACAAATTCAGCGGAAAGCGGTCCGGTGGTATCTCCTTTTGAAAGCATTGTGTTCTGAATATAAATTCCGTCTGAAGTGGTAAAACCTACTCTGTAACCGTTGCTTTTTACAATATGGGAAATTAATCTTGTTGTAGTGGTTTTCCCGTTGGTTCCGGTTACTGCAATAATCGGAATAGTAAACGGTTTCCCCGGAGGATAAAGCATATCCACTACCGGAGCGGCAACGTTTCTCGGAAGGCCTTCACTTGGTGCCAGGTGCATTCTGAATCCGGGAGCAGCATTCACTTCTATGATGGCTCCCCCGCTTTCTTTCAGCGGTTGGGTTAAATTTTCTGCCATAATATCAATTCCGCATACATCAAGGCCGATAATTTTTGAAATCCTTTCTGCCATCGTAATATTTTCCGGGTGTACCATATCGGTTACATCAATGGAAGTTCCTCCCGTAGAAAGATTGGCCGTGGATTTAAGGTAAACAACTTCCCCCTTCTGAGGAATAGTTTCCAGGGTATACTGAAGTTTTTCAAGAAGTTCCAGCGTATCTTTATCCACTTCTATTTCGGTAAGAACATTTTCATGCCCGTACCCTCTTCTCGGATCTTTATTTTCTTTGTCAATCAGCTGCTGCAGATTCAGTTCTCCGTCTCCTACCACATGAGCAGGAACCCGTCGTGCGGCAGCAACCATTTTATTATTGATTACCAGGACCCTGAAGTCATATCCTGTAATGTATTTTTCTACAATTACTTTTCGGGAATACTTCCGGGCGTGTTCAAGTCCTGTTTTTGCAGCTTCCCAATCATTAACATTAATGGAAGAGCCTTTTCCGTGATTTCCGTCCAGCGGTTTTAAAACAATCGGATAGCCTATTTTCCTGATAACCGCACCCAGATCTTCCTCATCTACAACCAGATCACCGGTAGGAACAGGAATCGCCGCATCATGAAGCATTTTTTTGGTAAGTTCTTTGTTACAGGCAATATCTACCGCAATAGAGCTTGTTTTTCCGGTTATAGTAGCCTGAAAACGCTGCTGATTCACTCCATACCCCAACTGTACCAAAGAATTGGTACCCAGCCTGATCCATGGAATTCTTCTGGAAACAGCTTCTTCCACAATACTTCCCGTTGAAGGTCCCAAACGTACACGTTCCCTGATTTCTTTAAGTCTGTGGATACAGGCATTCATATCATATTCGCCGCCATCAATCAAAACCTGTGCTATTTTTACGGCTTCTTCTGCAGCGTAAATCCCGGCATTTTCTTCTATGTAGTTGAAAACAACGTTATATACACCCGGAGTTTTTGTTTCTCTGGTTCTTCCGAAACCTACATCCATACCCGCCAGGGTCTGAATCTCCAAAGCGATATGTTCAATAACATGTCCCATCCAGGTTCCCGTTTCCACCCGGTGAAAGAAACCTCCTTCCATTCCTTCCGAACACCTGTGGGTAATCAGTGACGGGATCAGTTTTTCGATTCTTTCTCTGAATCCATCGATCTTGTTGGTAGGATAATTTTCCATCTCTTCCAGATCCAATCTCATCTGTATCAGCTTCTTTCGTCTGATGCTCCAGATGTTCGGGCCGCGCAGTGCCTGTATCTTCTCAATTTTCATAATCTATTTGCATTTTTATCTGTTAACAATAACTCCTTCAGAAACCAAAGATAATGTAAAACCCTAAACAAAACTATACTCCATTTAAAGATTTCTCAAAAAAGATTTGAAAACAATTAACAATCCTAAAACATTAAAAATCAATTTAAATGGCATGAATTTCGTCAAATGTCAATTATTTTTTAAATTTGTACCCTATGATGAAACCTGTTGGAAAATTAATAGTGATCGGAGGAGCTGTAAATAAAGGAAGCTTTTCAGAAACCGATTACGATCAGAATATCGAAAAAAATCTTAATTTCTTTGAAAGAGGAATTTTAAGAAAAATTATCAACGAATCTAAACATAAAGAAGACTCTGTTATAGAAATCGTTACAACTGCTTCTCAGATCCCGCAGATTGTGGGAGTAGAATACAAGAGGGCTTTTGAATTTCTCGGTGCCAGAAATGTGAATGTCCTTGATATCCACAACCGTGAAGAGGCCAACTCTGATGCTATGGTGGCCAGAGCCAATGCTGCGGATGTGATGATGTTTACAGGAGGAGATCAGCTGAGACTGACCTCCATTCTTGGAGGAACAAGATTTCATGACACCATTCTGCTAAAATATCAGGAACAGGATTTCATTTATTCCGGAACTTCTGCCGGTGCAGCTGCCGCTTCTGAAAATATGATCTATCAGGGAAGCAGTTCTGAAGCTCTTCTGAAAGGAGAAATCAAAACAACACAAGGGCTAGGCCTAATCGATAATGTAATTATTGACACCCATTTTGTTCAGCGAGGCAGAATCGGACGACTTTTCCAGGCAGTAGTAAACAATCCGAGAACACTGGGAATCGGGCTGGGAGAAGATACCGGGCTTTTCATCCACAATGATGTGATGACGGCCGTGGGATCAGGGCTTGTGATTCTTGTAGACGGAAGATTTATTAAAGATACCAATCTTACCAATATCAATCTGGGGGAACCTATTTCCATCGATAATTTAACGGTTCATGTGATGTCTATGAACGATCATTATGATCTGACAACCAAGACGCTTACGATTGAAAATTCACAGTTCAATCCGATCCCGCAGGATAAATAATGGATAATGGGTAATGGGTAATGGGTAATGGGTAATGGGTAATTAGCAATCAGTAATATTATTTCAATATTACCTTAAAATATGATTTATTAATATCAACGATCATTTATACTATATGAAAGTCATTATCCACGGTGGTTTTTTCTCTGAAAGCGATCAGAGCCACGAAGTAAAAACGGCAAAGCAGAATTCTTTACAACAAATTGCTCAGAAAGCTTATGAATACCTTCAGGATCATTCAGCTTTTGATACGGCAGCTTATGCTGTTTCCCTTCTGGAAGATGATCCGCTGTATAACGCGGGGATCGGCTCCCAGATCCAGAGTGACGGCGTAATCCGCATGAGTGCAGCCATTATGAATGGGGAAACTCAGAAACTCAGCGGCGTCATCAATATTCAGGATGTAAAAAATCCGGTTTTCGTAGCCAAAGAACTGATGAAGGAAGATGACAGGGTCCTGGGCGGAAACGGTGCTAAAATATATGCTACCGAACATGGCTTTGAAAATTTCTCAACGGAAATTCCCCAACGCAGAAAAGAATATGAAGCGAAATCGGGATCTGCAGGAAAAGGAACGGTTGGCTGCGTTGCACTGGATAAAGACGGAAAACTTGCCGTAGCGACTTCCACCGGAGGGAAAGGTTTTGAAATTCCGGGAAGAATCTCTGACTCTGCCACTGTGGCAGGAAATTATGCCAATGCCTTTTGCGCCGTAAGCTGTACAGGTGTCGGAGAAGATATTGTCAGCAATGCTACTGCTGCTAAAATCGTAACAAGAGTTACCGATGGGATGAGTCTTGATGGAGCTTTTCACAAAACTTTTGAAGAGCTGAAAACCATCGACGGATTTGCAGGTGCCATTGCTATTGATAAAGATGGAAATCTATACCATCAGGATTCCTATCCTACTATGGTTTTTGCCAGTTTCGACGGCGAAAAATTTGAGGTCTTTCAATAAGTTTAACATTTTTTTATAATTTCACATAATTTTTTGGCACGTATTTTACATGATTACTAATAACAAATTTTAATAGTTTAACAACCTTAAAAAATAGAAATCATGGGAAATAAAACAAAAGGCTTATTGGCTTTACTAGGAATTGGTGCTTTAGCATACTGGAAATATAAGAACTCTACTCCGGAAGAACAGCAGGCTGTAAAGGACAAAATCAACAATGCTAAAGACAACCTTAACAAATGGGGTAATGATATTAAAAACAAGGCAAATGATGTAGCATCCCAGGTTCAGAATAAAGTAGATGAAGCCAGAACAAAAGCTGAGGACTCTTTAAGCTAAAAGCAAATTAGTTTTTTTAACATTCATATATAGAAAAAGTCACCGTAAATTTTATTACGGTGACTTTTTTGATCGTGATATTTCAAGATGAAGGAATTATTGGAGAAACTTAATAGGTTTAGTCCTTTGTTCTAAAAAAACCTTCTATATTTCTCTGATTTATTTTCCTGGAAAAAGTCGGCATATCGGTCAGATATGAAAGAGAAATTCATTATATTTTATTCTCAATTTTGGTATTTTAAAATGGAGCAAGCCATGAGAGAAACCTAATAGGTTTATAATGTGAGTGCTTTATAAAACCTATTAGGTTTGGTTTTTCCTTCTATTATTTTTTTTCTGCGGCCAGTGCAAAAACGATCGGTATTTTGTTTCCGAACTGTGGAATTCTCCATTTTCCTTTTTCAAACTCTTCTACATGTCTGAAACATGGATACGGAGACCAGTCAAATTCCCGGAAGGTTTTCAGGTCGGTACCGTTTTGGAGCAAACTCTGAAGGACTTCTGCCAGCGAATGGTTCCACATTACGTATTCCTGTACAATCTCTGCCGACTGGTCTGCATAAGTTCCTTCATAGGTTTCTACAATAGGCTTTTCATTAAAATAATTGTAAGCCACTTTGGTAAAGTCATCATCGAACATCCACACAACCGGATGAAATTCTGCCATGATGAATTTTCCGCCCGGTTTCAGGAAATGACTGATCACCCCTGCCCATTTATCCAGGTCGGGAAGCCAGCCTATTGTCCCGTAACTGGTATAGACTATATCAAATTGCTGATCGAGAACATTGGGCAGTTCATACACATCTGAACAGATAAATTTTGTACCGGTACCGCATTGCTGTGCCAGATCTTTTGCTGTTTCAATGGCTTTATCCGAAAGGTCTATTCCGGTAACTTCCGCTCCCATTCTGGAAAGCGAAATGGAATCCTGCCCGAAATGGCACTGCAGATGCAGAATTGTTTTGCCTTTTATATCCCCAAGCAGTTCCAGTTCTATTGAATTCAATGAACTTCTTCCTTTTAAAAACTCATCTACAAAGTAAAAATCCGATTTCAGATGCGGTTCTACTTTGGCATTCCATGATTTTTTATTGATTTCTAAGTAATTTTCCATAATGTTGTTTATTTCAGATTCCTGGGGAATAACGGAAGTCCGTCCAAAAGAGCCGTTTCCGAATCGTATTTTACTTTACGGCAGTCTGATCTTCCGGGGTCTTCATTTATTTTTTTAATGCATCTGTTACGATGTAAATAGTAAACGGCGTTGTAGTCTGCCTCCGGTTTTCCGGAATCTGTATTATTTTTAATATTTATTTTCGCTTTGATAAGTTTTTGGTTTTTATAGTAGAATTGACTGCTATGGGTTCCATCTGCTCCTGTTTTATGCTCTATTTTAACATATTCAGGATACTGAGGATTAAAGATCACGCTTACCGTTGAAACTATTCTGTCCACTCCTCCACTGCTGATTCCGGAAATAATGCTATCTTTTTTTAATCCTTCACCGGTATCGAGCAACTGAGCCTGGCGGTCGGTTTCTTTTATCCGGTCTTCTTTATTTTTCTGACCGGCACAGGAAACGAAAAAGAATGTCATTAAAAGCCAATAGTACGGTTTCATATCTCGTTAAGCAGCATTTTCTTCTGTTTCATAAAGTCTTCTTCGCTTATCATGCCGCTTTCCTTTAATTTTTCCAATTGTTCGAGCAATTCAAAAAGCATAGGTTCATAGGCAGGCACCTTCGGTCTGGCCATAAAGTCTCTTACTTTCTCACAGAATAATTCTGCTTCGTACTTTCCAACACCATCAATTTCAACAATATCATCTGCAACATGAATATCGATGGAGCCAAGCATAAATGAGGTTTCATACTGTATGGAATTTATTTTATCGTAGGAAAAATCCTGTACTTTTAATCCGTACATAAACTCTTTATCCACAAAAATAAGCCTCCGGTCTGTTGCCGTTAAGATGATATGATGATTTGTTACTTTATTCCGTCCTTCAACAAGGTAAACAATTTTTTCATCTGCTGATAGAATGTCCGGAAGTGCACGGATCTCTTTTCTTGCAAAAAAGGTAGGACTGATATCCAGTTTTTCGAGTTCGTCTTTTATTTCGTCTAATCTTGATCTGTTCCCCATAGTTTTAATTTACAGCTAAATTACTATTTCTCCTCAAAAAATGATTTTGTTGTTATAAAAAATTGCCGCGACAGCCATCTTATTTTTATATTTTTATTTAGAAACCTCTTTTAGCCGGACTATTCAGATGTATTTTAGTATTGGGCAGCTTCTTTTTTAAGTTTTCAGCATCTGCAGAAGAAATTTTGTTTCCCCAAAAAAACAATGCTTTCAGATGAGAAAGTTTCTCAATTCCCGGCGGAAGACTTTCGATCTGGCAATCCGAAAGATCTATTACCTCAAGGTTTGAAGCATTATAGAGTTCAGCAAGTACCGATGGCTCAATCTTACAATTTGAGGCAAAGAAATATTTCAGATTTTTCATCTTTTCCATACCCGCAGGAATATTCTGAATCGTATTATTATTGTAATTGATCTTCACAAGGTTCTCAATACTGTACAATACGGAAGGAAATTCTTTAAAGCTGTTGCGGTCTAAGGTTATTTCTACCAGGTTTTTAAGTTTAGACAGACTTCCGGGAAGGGATTTCAGCTGATTTTCGGATACGTTCAGCCTTTTCAGACTCTGCAAATCTCCTATTTCTTCCGGCAGACTCTGAAGCATATTCTGGCTTACTGAAAGATCTTCCAGTTTCTTTAAATTCCTGATGCTTTTAGGAATGGTCAAAGGCTGGAAAATAAAATTTTTCCCGTCTACAATCACTTTATCTTTTGTTCTGCAGGCAAGATTTAAGGTTTTAAGGTTCTTCATATCTCCCAGACCGGAAGGATATTCTTCCAGAAAAGGACAGAAAAAGCCAAGACTTTCAAGATTTTTAACCTTGAGTAACTGCTGTGGAAACTGTTTAATATAAATTGAGTGGATTGTAATTTCACGCAGCTTATTCAGTCTGGAAAAGGAATTGGGAAACGTGGTTACTCCCGTACCTCCGCTCATGCTGAATAACTCAAGGTTTTCCAGACGGTCTATATCTTTTGGAATTTCATTAAATTCTTTTTCACTGATAATGCTCAGCACTCTAACCTTCTTCCAGCCTAAAATATGTTTGGGGAACTCTTTTAATTCATCTAACGATACCACTTCACTTTCTTTTGTGAGATCCTGCCGTTTGAAGCTGTAAGTTTCTGAATATTGCGCACTGCACATCATAACAGCACTGGCGAAAATTGCGGATATTATTTTTCTGTTCATTATTTAAAGTCTGTAACATTATTTAAAATCATCAGGTCCCGGAATAACAATGGAGGTATACGGGCTGTAAAGCTCCCATCCCAATGATTCATATAAACCTTTTCCCTGAGCTGTTGCCACTAAAAAGCTGTCTGAGATCCCATTCAATAAAGCTATTTTTTCAAGTTCAGACATCAGGAAAGAGGCAAGCCCTTTTCTCCGGTAGGACTCTTCGGTGATAATCCTGTCATAAACCGCTACATCATCCACCGTTACAATATGCCCCGAGCAGGCCAGGCTTCCATTTTCTGCGAAAATTTTCAGTGTGTTAACCGTATTATATTTTTCCGATATTATCCTGTAATTTAGGGGGAGCTTTTTCTCGCCAAACTCCATTCCGCCCATACAGCACATCATATAACCGGGTGGCTGTATTTCCCATTTTCCGGATATTTTCTCTTTTATTTCACCTGCAGAAGCGCATGCTTTAAGATAAATCCAGGGTTCGCTTATTTCTTTTGAAAGTTTAATAAAATCGTCTGTAATTTCCGGAAAAACATATCTTGTTTTCTGTTTTTCTTCTCCTACTTCTACTTTAAAGCCGGATTTATATTTTTCAGGAAGCGGTAATTTTCTTGACAGTGACCATGCTTTGAGCCACTTTTCCAGAATTTCCCGGGATACTGTTCCGTTCATTATTTTATTGGTTACTGTTTATCCAAGCAGCTTTTTCTTCTGTTCTGCAAATTCTTCCTGGGTTAAAATTCCTCTTTCTCTTAATTCGCCCAGTTTTTCAAGCTGCTCATAGAGAGTTTCTGAAGGAATGGTTTTTTCTTCCGGCTTTTCCTGTTGTTCAATCTGCTTCGGCTGGTTATATATCTTTTTAGCGAAGTTATAAAATCTTTCAGCATCTTCCCGGTCCCGGAAACATTCGAATTTAACCTCCCCATTTTCCGTATGCAGTGTTATGAACGGCGTGACACGATTGGGTACGAAGCTTATCTCTCTGATGGTTTCATTAGGATATTCCGCTACTTTTACAGCATCAAACATCGATTTTGATACGGACAGTATTCTTGCTGGAGTCACAAGAAGGATTCCGGCATCCACTGTGTTGATAAACTGGGCATCCGTAGCGGCAAGGATCAGTTCCTCTTCAGCAAGGATCCGCGGCAGGGCTTTAATCTCCCCTCTCGTAAACACAGAAAGATTGGCTCCTATTTTATCAAGCTGATATTTAATCTCTTTAAGCCTTCTTTTATAGACGTCACCGGAAATAAAGCTCTGTGGATCACGGACCGCAGATACTGGAAAATCCTCATGCTGTTCAACAGGCAGATCAGGTTCTGCTTTTTCATCATCTATAAGTTTTTTTATATCATCAATACTGAACTTTCTGAGATCGTCCAGCAGCTCCTGGTTAATACTGCTCATCTTCTCTAAACAGGTATTGCAGAGAACACTTCCATCCGAGAGCTTATTTTCTCCCAGAAGTGTATCCATAGAAGTCAGTTCAGCATTGCATAATGCACAGTTCTTATTCATTTTTTTTGTATTTACAGTTTGGCAAGCAGCTTTTTTTTCTGCTCTACGAATTCTTCTTCGGTTAAAATTCCGTCATCTCTCAATTTCCCAAGTTTTTCAAGCTGACCAAAAATAATTTCAGGAGCTTCTTTTTTTACAGGTTCCTGCCGGAACTGTGGTTTTTGTTCCATTCCTGTTTCAGAATGGCTTCCGGGACGTAAAAGATAAGGTTCTGCACTTTCACAAAACTTTTTTGCGGCACTTCTGCTATACAATGTGAATTCTGCGATAAATCCAGGCGTAAAAACCTTTAATCCGGAAGACATCAGGTTTGTATCATACTGTATGGAGGTGATTTTTGCAAACGGAAATTTATTTTTAAAAACTTCTCCAAAGATACTTTTATCCACAAACATAATCGCTTTCTGCGTTGCCAGTACAACTCCCTTAAGATTGTTATATTCATAGGTTCCTTCGGCAATGGCAATCACTTTTTCATCTTCATCAAGGATATTGGTCAGTTCATTGACTTCACTGTCAGTAAGAACGCTGAGTACCGGATTCAATGGGGCAATCCGGTCTTTTATTTCAACAGATCCGGAGGGTTCTTCCGGGGTGAATTCAAACTGAACCGATTGCGGTACAGATGCTACAAGAGGAATTTCGGTTTTCAGTTCAGCGGCTTTTGGTCCCCTGTATTCTTCCTCTTCAGCATTTCCGTTCTGAAGCATATCCTTTATCTGTATGACATTATAATTGATGAGATTGTATACCAGATCTTTATTGGCATCCGTTGCTTTATTCAGACATTTATTGCAGAGAATACCTCCGTCTGAAAGCTTGTTTTCACCTAAAAGCGTGTCCATCGAGGTAAGTGAAGTTCCGCATAAAACACATTCCGTATTCATTTTTATTATTTGATATTAATCTGTAAAAAAAGCATATTATATTATTTTATGTTCTTCAGTCCGGTTTCAGCATTTTTTCTATCTAAATTCCGCAAAGTCCACAACTGGCAAGATCACCCCATATATTCATAATTTTGTTCTAAAAATAAGTAATTTTTATAATTCCCCGGGCTGTTTTTACGGGCTAAATTTTATTTGTCATTTCCTCAATATAATTCTAAGATTTCATTAAAATTGTTTTGAATACTGACCTTCTCCAAAATTTAAATACTTTTGCTAAAAGTAGTAATCAAAAAGCATCCAGCTATGATCTTTGTTGAAAATGAATTTTCCCCTTTGAAAAAAGTAGTTCTCGCTCAGTCTGAATTTGGTTTTCCCAAAGAACCCAGACCAGAGGACCTGCGTTTCCTGAGTGAAGAAGCAATAAAAGAAAACTTTGAGAATAAAGGAAAAGATTATTCTGAGGCCTTTCCTGAACTTCAGGAACAATGGGAAAATGAAAGGGAAAATTTAAAAAAAACACTGGAAAAACATGGTGTAGAAGTACTCCGTCCCCGCAAGCTGTCTTCCGCTGAAAAGGAAGCTGTGGGAACAGCCGGATATTCCAATTTTTTTGTCAGGGATCCTTTTTTTACGGTGGGAAATTTCGTCGTTGAGTCATCACTCCGTTTTTTACACCGCAGAAATGAAGTTTTTCCGGTACGGGAACTCTTTCTTAAGGAAGTTTACCCTGAGGAATGCGGTTATGTGGCAGTACCTCAGCCTGAAATTGCCGATCCGGGGGATTCAACGTTAGGAAAAGGACCGTTTCTTGAAGGTGGGGATGTTCTTGTCTTAGGGAAACAGGTTTTTGTAGGAAATTCCGGGCTTGCTTCGAATACACTGGGAATTCAGTGGCTGCAGAAACTTCTAAAACCGCAGGGATATACTGTTGAACAGGTCAGGCTCCATCCTGATATCCTGCATCTGGATTGCGCACTCGGTCTTATAAAAGAAGGGCTGATGATTGTATGCGAAGAAGCATTTTTAGATGGACTCCCAGCTGCGCTGAAGGAATGGAAAAGAATCCGCGTAACTTTAGATGAAGCCATGAATCTGGCTACCAACGGGCTTCCCGTGTCCCCGGAGGTTTATATTACAGATCCGGCTTTTAAACATATCGGAGAGCAGATCGAAAAGGAAAATATTAAAGTGGAATATATTGATTTTTCTGTCAGCAGAAGCTTTGGAGGATCTTTCCGCTGCAGCACGCAGCCTCTGCTGAGATATTAAAAAATAAAATTTTGAATGCTTACAGCTTTTCCAGGAGTTCAAAAACAGATGTGCTGTCAGCCGGAGTATCTTTTCCAAATAAAGTATTTATAACCTCACAAATTACAAAGCATATTCCGGATCTGCCTTTTCAAGCTTAAAAGTCTTTTCTTCCGTATTGATTTCGACACCATCCTCAGTTTTCAGAAACGCTATGATCATGAGGAACAGCATCCACAGAATCCATTCCCAGCGTTTAAATATCAGCCAATAACAATTTTAGTTAAATACGGACGTCGGTATAGGGTAATGCTTTTTTCAGCCCCTCAATATCTGTTTGGGAAATTTGATTTCCCCGCAGATAAAGACTCTTCAGGTTTCTGAGTTTTTCAATACCTTTTGGGAGGGTTTCGATCTGGCATTCTGAAAGGTCCAGTGATTCAAGATTTTCCAAATCATAGATCTCTTTAAGATTATCCTGAGATATTTTATTCTTATCCAGTCCTAATCTCTTCAGGTTTTTAAGCTGCCGGATTCCCGAAGGAAGACCTTCGAGCTGACAGCTGCCCATTTCCAGTACTTCCAGGCCAGTGAGAGTGTACAGTTCTTTAACCGATCCGGAAGAAAGCCGGTTAGCCCCTATATTCAGGATCTTTAACTGTTTCATATTTCCTGCCCCGGAAGGAATTTTACTGATTCCACATTCGTATACATTCAGTTCTTCGAGATTGGGAATTGTATACAGCTTTTTGAAATCAGAGGATATTTTATTTCCTGCCATGCCTAATGTTCTCAGAGATTTCAAATTATCTGTTGCATAAGGAATCTTTTCAATCAGACAAAAATTAAAATTGAGATCCTGAAGGTTTTCCAGTCCTGAAACTGCTTTGGGAAATTCAGTAAACCGATTCTGTTGAAGATCCAGCTTTTCCAGGCTCTTCAGTGTTCCAAAACGTTCAGGCAAATCAGTCAGGCTGTTGTATCCCAGATTCAGATCCTTTAACGAAGTCAGGCTACCTATTTCATCAGGAAGTCTTTTCATCCCGTTACTGACAGCAGTGAACTGTTCCAGTTTTTTCAGATTTCCTATGCTTTTTGGTAATATCAGTTCAGGAAGATTGGCAAAATCAGTGTCTACCGATCTGAAATAGGACAGATCCAGTGTTTTAAGATTTTCCAGATTCCCCAGATTTTCCGGCCATTTTTTCAGCTTTTTATCACCATATTTCAGTTCCTGCAGGTTTTTCAACTTTAAGACAGGCTCTGGAAATTCACTTCCTCTAAGGCTGATATTTATTTTTTTTATGTTTTGAAGATCTGCAAAGCTTTCAGGAAAAGTGACATTTCCTCCGGAGCTGATCAATTCAAAATCCTCAAGATTTTTAAAGTTCTTTATGTCCGCAGGAATTTCCCGAAAACTCTCATGAGCTCTTATTTTTAAGATCTTCAGATCCCTGCTGAAAACTTCTTTGGGGAAATCTTTGATATTATTTAAAGATATACTCTTTTTTTGCGCGTTATAAGCATGAGGGTCCGAAGGCCCCGGAGGAAGGGAAATCTGGGCACTGACGGTAACCGCCAATGCCAGCAGGCCCAAACAAAGAACTTTTTTTACCATGAAACTGTATTACAGGTTTAAGAATTCTTCTGCGGAGACTGTTTTCTGTTCTCCCGCTTCAAGGTTTTTAAACGTCACCGTATTATTTTTTATCTCCTCCTCCCCTAAGAAAACAAGGTTTTTAATCCCTTTCTTTTCAGCATAGGTAAACTGTTTATTGATTTTTGCATTTTCAGGGTAAAGTTCCGCAGAAACTCCCTTTCCTCTCAACTGCATGATCAGCTTTAAAGCTTCAGTGGTTTCCTCTCCTCCGAAATTAGCAAACAGATATTCTATTTTGGAAGATGCTTCTTCAGGGAAAAGATTCAGTTCTTCCATAACCAGATAGATTCTGTCCAGTCCGAAAGAAATCCCGATCCCCGGAATATTTTTAACTCCGAAAACTTCAGTAAGGTTATCATATCTTCCGCCACCGCCGATAGATCCCATCACGGCTTCATCTGCTTTAACTTCAAAAATAGCTCCGGTATAATAATCCAGCCCTCTGGCAAGTGTAATATTAAATACCAGATTCTTCATATCGACACCAAGATTCAGAGACTGGGTAAGCACAAACTCCAGTTCCTCCACTCCTTTTAATCCGATTTCGTTTCCGGCAAACTTTTCTTTCAGCTGAAGAAGATTTTCCAGAGCATCATCAGACTGTTCAAATAAGAAATCCAGTTTGTCAATAGACTCCTGGGAAATTTCTCGCTCCAGTAATTCCTTAACAACTCCATCTTTTCCGATTTTATCCAGTTTATCCAAAGCTACTGTAAAATCAATCAGTTTATCTGTAATCCCTGCATATTCAGCCAGCCCGGAAAGGATCTTACGGTTGTTCATGTGAATCGTTACCGAAACTCCCAAATCTGCAAATGATTTTAAGTACAGCTGAACCAATTCTACTTCCTGAAGTAGGCTTTCACTTCCTACAACATCTGCATCACACTGATAAAACTCTCTGAATCGTCCTTTCTGAGGTCTGTCTGCTCTCCACACCGGCTGGATCTGGGAACGTTTGAATGGAAATGTCAGTTTCCCATGATTCATTGCTACAAATCTTGCAAAAGGTACGGTAAGATCATAGCGAAGGGCTTTGTCTGTTAAATTTTCAGAGCTGAAAGGCTTTTCCAATGCTCTTTGGAAGTCCTGAAGCATTTGAGTCTTTTTATCTTCTTTAGCCTCGTTAATGCTCGAATTTAAAATCTTAAAGATCAGACGGTCTCCTTCTTCACCATATTTTCCTGTCAATGTAGAAAGATTTTCAAAACTTGGAGTTTCCAACGGCTGAAATCCGAATAACTCGAAGTTATTCTGTAAAATATTGATGATATATTTTCTTCTGGAAACTTCCTGTGACGTAAAATCTCTCGTTCCTTTTGCTAAACCTGGTTTCATTTCTTGTATGTCATTTTGATATACGCAAAAGTACGGAATTGAAAGGACTTTTCCGAAAGATAAAAAAGCCGGAGAAGGAATCTTCCCCAGCTTTCACAGTTAAGCATCATTCATTTTGAAAAATCAGACACTTTCAAGAATTTCCAGGATTTCTTCACCATAATTTTCAATCTTGTGTTTTCCGAAGCCTTTAATATCAAGCAGTTCTTCTTTTTTCGCAGGTTTATACTTTGCCACCGACATCAGTTCTTTATTACTCGCAATAAAGTAAGTAGGCAGGTTCTGTTCTCTTGCTTTTTCTGATCTCCAGAGTTTCAGAGCATTCAGAATCTGTTCTTCATCAGAACTTAAAACCTCATTATCAGCAGAGTATTTCACCATTTTTGGCTCTCTTACCATATTCTTCGGTGGTTTTACCTCTTCAAAATACAGTATCACAGACCAATAACATTCATCATTTACAAAAGCGGTCTCCACTTTTATAATCTCATTGATTTCCAGAAAGTCGTCAAGCATTTTCTGATCTCTGTATAAAAACTCTTCCGGAAGTCTGATTTTAAAAACCTTTACTTTCATCATCTGTGCTTTTAGAATTATTTGCCTCCCAGCAGCAGAATTTCATCTACTCTGATTTCTGTTATATACCGCTTAACACCGTCTTTGTCATCATATGACCGATACATCAGTTTTCCTTCAATGGCTATTTCTTTTCCTTTATGGACGTACTTTTCCATAATTTCTGCAACTTTCCCGAAAGCAATCAGATTGTGCCATTGTGTTTCTTCTACCTTTTCGCCCTTAGCATTGGTGTAATGATCGCTTGTAGCTAAAGATACGCTTGCTTTTACACTTCCGTTGTCGAAGTTTACCATTTCTACTTCTTTTCCTGTGTAACCAATTAATGTTACTTTGTTTCTTAGTGACATAGCTTTAAAATTTTTAAGATTAATAATTCAGATCAGAGACGTTCACTGTTTTCTCAAATCTCTGTTGCAAAGATTGCCACTTCCCCAAAGTCTAGTCGGTTATAAACTATTTAAATTCGTTTGTAGTCGTTTGTAAACGGATAAGTGAAATTAAAATTGTTTTGCGATACTTTATTTTAACAGAAAAAAAATATTGTCACAAATTGAAAATAAAAAAAACAACATGAGTTTACCCGGAAATAATAAATTTTATTTTACAGATGAAAATTTTGAAAACCTCTGCATTTTATAAGTTATTTTTTTTCAAATTTGTAAAAACGTATAATATGCAAAAAGAAAAGCTACGTACAGTAAGAAAAACGAAGGGTTTCACCCAGCAGCAAATGGCTGATGTGATCCCGACTGACGTTTCCAATTATAGCAGAAAAGAAAGTGGCACCGCATCTATTACACAGGCAGAATGGAACAAACTTGCCAGGTTTTTAGAGGTTCCTGTGGAAGAAATATATGAGGAAGAGGAAGCTAAAATTATTATTGAAAACCCTGTCTTTAATGATAACACACAGGCTAATGTTGGAAATAGCAATGCTACAATTAACAATGAATTAAGCATAGAAATCATTAAAAATCTACAGGAATACATCAGTCTGCTAAAAGAGGAAATTAATAGGCTGAAAAAGTAATCAGTAAGGAATGCTTTTGATAAATTTATAGCTGATACTAAAATATATAATCGGGATAGAACATTTATCCCGATTTTTCTTTTTAGCTGACACACAAATAAAATTTAAAGGGATTCAGGCTAAAGGATGGCAAGTCTCCTGAATGAACTATAAATTTTAGGTATTATATATAAAGCCTCTTTATTGATAGTGGTTCCAGACCACTACCCTGCTGATTTGAATGACCGCTTCCACATTGGTATAATTTTTTGCATCTTTTTCAAGAATTTCCTTGTTCGGAAGAAATTTCGAATAAAAATCTTCTGTTTTTTCAAAAAACAGATGCCCGATAACCTGATATGGAAAATGATGAGTTCCTGACTGCTGATTATATGCTTCTTCTATCGCAAGCCCCTTTAAAGCCTCTCCGAATACCGATTTGGACAATGGCATATGAGTGGTCATGTAATATTCCATGTCAAACCAGTCATTATCTTTAACAGGATAAAAAATAGTCACTTTATACATGCATTAAAGCTTTTCAGATTCAACAATACCGGATATTTCCGTATCGGTTTCTATCAGTCGGATAAAATTCAGTCCTGATCTTTCAAGCAGTGATCTGAATTCTCCCAGCGTCCGTTCTTTTCCTGTGGTCATAGCCATAATATTAATATCAAGCAGCTTTCCGGCATGAGGGGTATTTCTGGAATCATCCGGAATTACAGAATCTATGATTAATAATTTGCCTCCCGCAGGCATTACCTGATGTATGTTTTTTAAGATCTGTACCGCTTCATCATCATTCCAGTCATGAATTACCCATTTCGTCATGTAAAGGTCTGCACCGGCAGGTATTTCTTCAAAAAAGCTTCCTCCAATTACCGCGCATCTTTCTTTTAAATTTTCAGGGATAAACTGCGCTGTTTGCTCTATCACATAAGGTTCATCTAAAATAATTCCGGTACTTTCAGGAGAGGCATTCAATACGGAAAACATAAGGGCTCCGTTTCCTCCCCCTACATCAACTATCGTTTTATAAGGAGTAAAATCATAGGTCTCTGTTATCGTTTCAACCACAGCTCCGGACATTCCCGCCATTGCTTTCGCCAGATTGGCTCCTTCTTCCGGATGCTGTTTGTAATATTCCCAGACAGGCATTCCATGAGCTAGTTCAAAGGGAACTTTTCCGGTCTGTATTCCATATGCCAATTCTCCGAAAGCAGGATAATGCTCTCCCAGATTTGCCAAAGCCCAGGGTTTAACAGATCCGGGAACATCAGTGAGTAAAGTAGCTCCGAAATCATTCAGTTCAAAAGCACCATCTTCTCTTTCATAAAATATTCCTGCGCCGGTAATGACCCGGAGCAAGCGGTACAGGGACCTTTCATCAGATTCTGTTTCCTTGGCCAGTTCTTTAAGGGTTTGAGGGCCATTAAGCAGATGGTCGGCAATATCCAATTGGGCTACTGTCCTGATACAACAGGCCAGCCAATAACCACTGATCAGTTCATACATTTTAAAAGTAAGCCCAGGTTTTTGATTTGATTCTTTCATATTAATTTATTGTTATTAAAAATTCAACAATACGTGAAATTAAATATTTTTTTTACATAATTTTATACTTTTAAAGAAAATTAAACTAAAACCCAACCAAAATGAACAAAATGTTAACAAAAGAATCAAGCGTTGTGTCTTTAATTAACACAGCGACAGCAAAGTATCCCGACAAAAAGGCACTGATCTGCAATCATTCAGCTATTACTTTCAAGCAATTAGAGAATGAATCCAATCAGCTTGCCTGTTATTTAAAGCAAAGAGGGATATTTACGGATGTTCCTCTTTGTTTTTGTCTTGATCAGTCTATTGAAAAAGTAATTGTCATGCTTGCCATCTGGAAAGCCGGCGGCGCTTACGTTTCTTTAGATCCTTTATATCCTGAAAACAGGTGCAGACATATCTTAGAAGATACAAAAAGTCCAATTCTCATTACATCAAAAGCTTATGCAGGAAAATTCCATTTCTATCATGGGGAAATCATTCTGATTGATGAACAGAAAGAAAATATTGAGCAAATGCCTTGTGAAAATATATTTCAGGAATCTGAAAACAGCCTGGCGTATCTGGCTTATACCTCCGGAAGTACAGGACTTCCAAAAGCAGTCATGGCGGAACAGGCAGGTCTTTTTAATTTTGTAAAATATTTCGGGGAATTCCTGAAACCTGAACTCAGTGATACGGCCTTGAATATTTCATCTTCAAACTTTGATGGTATTGTTCTCGATCTGTGGGTTCCCCTGTCTTTAGGTCTCACTGTTTATCTCTATCCGGATAACAGGATCGTTGGAGAACCTCTTCTGGAATATATCTGTGAAAACCAGATCAGCCTCCTTCCTTATCTTCCGGTGTCTATTCTGGCTACTCTTCCCACTGACAAAACTACGGGCAGACTGAGAAAAATATGTACAGGTGGAGAAGCTCCCATTCCCTCTGTGATTCATAGCTGGAAATCTAAGGTAGAACTTATCAATATTTATGGGCCTACTGAAACTACGGTTGTCGTGTCCGGGTTCCCATTCAATGAAAACTATCCGATGGGTACTATTGGAAAGCCGCTGCCTAACGTAGATTTTTATGTTCTGGATGATGCAATGAAAGTTCTTCCGGATCATGAAACAGGTGAACTTTATATTGGCGGTATACAGGTGTCCCGAGGATATTATAACAGGCCGGATCTCACTTCCGAAAGGTTTCTTCCATACATCACAGATGAAGGTAAAGTGGCCAGGGTTTACAAGACAGGAGATCTTGTCAGAAGACTTCCGGACGGAAATATTGAATTTACAGGCCGGGCAGATCAGCAGGTTAAAATCAGAGGTTTCCGGGTAGAGCCTGCAGAAGTGGAAGAAAATATCAGGCAATCCGGGCTTGTTGAAAATTGTGTCGTTATAGTGAAACAGGAAGGGGATGATAAACAGCTGATCTGTTATTTTAAAGGTTCGGAAGCCTTTTCTGAGGACCTCAGAGCTTATCTGCCTGAGCATCTTCCTTCTTATATGATTCCTTCCGGATTTTTAAAAGTAAAAGAATTCCCTTTAACAGCCAATGGAAAAGTTGATAAAGCAGCCCTTCTCCATTTGGAAGAAGCTGAAGAGATAAGAAGATCCTATACAACACCCCAAACCGAACTGCAGCAAAAACTGGCTCAGGCATGGAGCGCTATTTTAGGAATAAAAGAAATCGGAATTGATGATAATTTTTTTCAGTTTGGAGGAAATTCAATCCTGGCTTACCGTCTTACGGGGTTACTTCGGAAAGAGCTGAGTCTTCCTTTGGAATCTGCGGATCTATTTTCACATCCAACAATTCACGTTTTAGAGAATTATATAATTAACAAGAAGGTTTTTCATGAGAAGAATGTTTATACCTCAAAAAACACGATTATCCCACTTTCTTCACAGCAACAAAACCTATGGTTTCTGGACCAGCTACACGGAAGTTCAGCCTATCATGTAGGAGCTTTATATCCGATAAATCCTGAAATTTCTATACCTGTTTTAGAGAAAGCCTTTTTACAGCTTCTGAAAAAACACCGCATACTAAGAACAGTTATTGAAGAAAATGACGGACAGTACTTCCAACACCCCATCAGTGAAAATAACTGGAGACTGGAAACCGTATATAGCCGGAACAAAATCAACGAGCTGATCCGGATTCCGTTTGATCTGAAAAGAGATTATATGCTGAGAGCATACATCATCATTGAAAAAGATCAGCCCATTTCTTTGTTTTTAATGTTACATCATATAGTGACAGACGGCTGGACGATGCCTTTAATTATCCGGCAACTTAATACCCTTTATCAGCAGATCAACCATATTGACATTCCTTCAGCCTCTATATCGTATCCGGAATATGAGGATTATGTTCAATGGCAGGCTGTGCAGGATTATGAAGATGGCATTCAGTTCTGGAAAGAATATCTGGCTGATGTTCCGGTACTTCAGATTGTTCATGATTTTAAAAAGCAAGCTTCAGGTTCAGATCCGGGAAAACAATATCAGTTTGAGATCAATGAAACCTTGACGCATTCTTTACAAAAGATTTCTGAAGAACAGTCCGCTACTTTATATATGACGTTATTATCTGCTTTCGGACTTTTAATGCAGTATTACAGCGGCCAGGATGATATCTGCATCGGAAGCCCGTCTTCCAGCCGTCCTCTTGCCTATGATAAAACTGTCGGATATTTCTCCAATATGCTTCCTGTACGGATAACCATTGACGGGAATCCTTCCTTTTCAGAGGTTTTAAAACAAACCAGGGATTCAGTTTCCAAAATACTGCAACATCAGGATGTTCCTTTGGACAGAATTATCAATGAGGTGATCCAGGACCGTTTTGCAGGGCATAATCCTTTATTTCAGAATGTTTTTGTGCTTCAGCATCCTGATGAAGAATCGCAACCTTCTGATATTATCCGGAATCAGGATGTGGAATGGATCAGCAATCAGAAAACCAAGTTTGATCTTCAGTTTGAAGTATTGCCTAAACATTCAAAACTAACCGTCAATATTGATTATTCTGAGGTTTTGTTTAAAGAAGAAACCATCATCCAGATGGCTGAGGTTTATCAGTCTATTTTAGAATCTGTTGCCCGTTATCCCAACCGGAAGATTGGCGAAATAAAGGTTTATGAGGTATTAGAAAAAGGAAAATCTGAAATTCACTCACCTGTTGAAAATCCTAAAACACTGATTGAATTATTTGAAGAGCAGGTAGAAAAAACACCGGAGAAAACAGCCCTGCATTATTCAGGGATCGGTATCTCTTACCGGGAACTTAACGAAAGATCCAGCCATATTGCGGAACAACTGATCTCTTTAGGCTGTAAAAGCGGAGATTTTATTGCCTGCTGTCAGGATCAGTCTGCTGAACGGATCATTACTTTACTTGGGATCATAAAATCCGGAGCCGCTTATGTTCCTTTGGATACAGGCTATCCTTCTGAAAGGATTCAGACCATACTCAACGATACAAAACCGAAATTCCTTATCGTATCTGAGTCTGTTGATCCTGAAACGATCAATACTTCCGAACAACAAGTCCTTTTTATTGGGGAAATGCTGGCCAATCCTGTTGAGCATATACAGCCCGCTTATTCCCATACCCATACTCCCTCCGATCTGGTCTACGTTATCCATACCTCCGGAACCACCGGCACGCCGAAAGGTGTACTGATTGAACATCGGTCTCTGGGAAATTTCATCACAGAATACGGCCAGCTGCTCAATCTGAACGAAAAAGACAGGACTCTGCAGTTCTCTCCTTATAATTTTGACGGTTCGGTTATCGATCTGTGGATTCCTCTTACCAAAGGGGCAACTGTTCATCTGTATCCGAACAATAAACTTCTCGGAGATCATCTTGCTGAATTTTTAAGTCTCCATTCTATCACAGTTATTCCATTTATCTCACCTTCCGTACTTTCAACAATTTCCGGTACTATGGAACTTCCAATACTTAAAACCATAGGAACCGGAGCCGAAACCTGTCCGCCACAGGTAAGCAGATACTGGAAACAGCGGGTAAAACTAATCAACATGTACGGACCCACAGAAGCCACCGTAGCGGTGAACACTTTTATTTTTGATGATATTCATCCCGGTAACACCATTGGAACCGCAATAAAAAATACCCGGCTCTACGTTCTGGACTCTTACTTACGTCCCGTACCGGATGGGGTCACAGGTGAACTCTATATTTCCGGGATACAGCTTTCAAGAGGGTATCTGAATCAGCCTGACCTAACGGATGAAAAATTCATCACAAATCCTTTTGCCGGAGAAAACGGGATTTACAGCAGGATGTACAGAACGGGAGATCAGGCAAAGATATTATCAGACGGAATGCTGCAATACGCCGGAAGATCCGATCATCAGGTAAAAGTTCGCGGCTACCGCATTGAGCTGTCTGAAATTGAAAATACCCTGCGCCAAATCAAAGGAATAAAAAATGCGGTAGTTCACATTCATACCGGTTCCGAAACCGAAAAATCGCTCAGGGCCTTTGTTGCCGCAGATGCTCCTGTTTCTCATATTAAAGCTGAATTAAGCAGGAAACTTCCGAGCTATATGATTCCGCACGAGATTTATATGATTGATGCCATTCCGGTGAAGTCCAACGGAAAAACAGATATGGAATCTTTAAATCTGCATGCATCAGTATCGATGACTGAAACCTGGGAAATTACAGAAGAAGAGCCTGCCAATGAATACGAAAGAATCATTAAAGAAATCTGGACCGATGTTCTGCAATGCCGGATTTCCGGTATGGGTGACGATTTCTTCAGTCTGGGAGGACATTCTATACAACTGACGAAGCTTTACAACAAGTTGTTTCAGAAATTCCCCAACACCATTACCCTGAGCGAATTATACCTGAACAGTACTATAAGAAAACTTGCCCGGCTGATTGAAGAAAGAGAGTCCGGCACGGATATAAAAAATTACAGTCTCGGCATGGACCCGCTGAGTTTTGAAATAAAAAGAGACGCTATGGTTTCTGCTGAACAGTTTAAATTTCATGTTTCCGGAAAAGGAAATTTTACAGATCCCAAAGCAATTCTGCTGACAGGTGTCACCGGCTTTGTGGGGATTCATATATTAACGGAACTACTCCATTCCACTCAGGCTGCCATTCACCTTCTGATAAGGGCCCGCGATGAAGATCATGCCAGAGAACGTCTGTTTGCAACTATGGAAAGCCAGCTGATCCCATCAGAAGTATATGATCCGAAAAGAATCAGCATTCATGTTGGAGACCTTGCCCAGCCGTTTCTGGGACTTTCTTCTGAACAATACAACGAACTGGCACAGACTGTGGATGTTGTTCATCATGCAGGAAGTGCCGTAAATTTTATCCAGCCTTATTCGTATATGAAAGCGGCCAACGTAGATGCCCTTCATACCCTGATACAATTTGTAACCACCCATCAGCTCAAACAGCTTTCTTTACTCTCTACCGTTGGCGTATTCAGCTGGGAGCATTATTTCACCAAACCTCAGCTTATCAGGGAAGATACGGATACACGAGCGGCTTTTAAATACCTGAGCCGTGATATGGGATACATTCAAAGCAAATGGGTAATGGAACAGGTTGCCGCCGAAGCCATTCAACAGGGGGTTCCTATCATTATTTTCAGACTGGGATATGTTTTCTGCCACAGCCAGACAGGAGCTACTGCCCGATATCAGTGGTGGGGATCACTGATCAAAACCTGTATCCAGCTTAAATGCTATCCTATACTGATGGATCAGAAAGAGGAACTGATCATGGTTGATTTTGTAGGAAAAGCAGTTGCCCATATTTCCAGAAATCCTGATGCTGCCGGAAATATTTTCCATCTAAGCCCGGAACCTGAAGACAATATGACGGTAACTGAGTTCTTTGAACTTCTGCGCCGGGAATTCAATTTTGAATTAACTCCCGTTCCTTTTACAGAATGGCGGTCACTTTGGGAACATGATGAAAACAGCCCGCTTTACCCGCTCCTTAACTTGTTTAAGTTTGAAGCTTATGATGGAAAATCCATTATTGAAATCCATCAGAATACCCCTGATTTCGACATCAGCAATACCAAAAAATTTCTTTCGGAAAGCGGGATTGAAAATAAAACCGTACAGCGGGATAATGTAGAGGCATTCTGTAAATATCTCGGCGTTCTTTAGTCTACGGTAATTGGTAACAGAAGACTGATGCTGTTGATTAAATAATTATTTCTCTGACTGTGTCCGGATCTTTTGCTCCGGATGCAGTTTTTTTATTTTCTCTTTAAAATGCTCAATTATTTTTTTTGTTTATGAGATTAAAATGAATTGAATAAAGCATTTTTATAGTCCTGTTTCAAATTATTCTAAAGCCATATTCACCGGAGAATTATCCGTTTGTAAACGGATAATTCTGTATCTTTGATGAAATTTCTTTTATGAAAAGAAACATCAGAGGGAATTTATACCCAACCGTTTATCAATAATTTAATGCAAATTATAAACAATAAAGAAGAATAAATGAAGAAGACAATAAAAAGAACTTTCAGGGTCTCGAAGTATGTGATCTATAAGGAAACACTGGTTGACTACAAGGAGCATTTCTGGTCGTTTCTGGGTGCGTTTTTTGGAATCGGGATCATCGCCTTTATCCAGTCGCATTCTTTAGCGGAGACTGAGAATATTTTCCTGATCGGTTCTTTCGGGGCTTCAAGTGTTCTGATTTACGGGGCTATTCAAAGTCCCCTGGCACAGCCCAGAAACCTGATCGGAGGTCATGTTTTTTCGGCAATTGTAGGGGTTACCGTTTACAAGATTGTTCCTGACATCATCTGGCTTTCCGCTCCATTGGCAGTAGCATTGTCTATTGTAATGATGCAGTACACAAAAACTCTTCACCCGCCCGGCGGTGCCACAGCTCTGATCGCCGTGAGTTCCACAGGGAAAATTCCGGAGCTGGGATATTGGTATGTTATCTCCCCTGTTTTATCGGGGTGCATTATTCTGCTGATTGTGGCCTTGTTTTTCAATAATATAACGCCAAACCGGAGCTATCCTTCCCACAGCAGGTTCAAAAGACTGTTACAGAAAAGACATAGTCATCATTTAAAATAAACCAATTAATGAACTGCCTGGAATGCGGCGAAAAAATTATCGGAAGGGCTGATAAAAAGTTCTGCAACGATGCCTGCCGGAATGCCTACAACAATAAGCAGAATAAAGATTCTAACAACCTGATGCGGAATGTAAACAATAAGCTCCGCAAAAACTACCGTATCCTTACCGAGTTTAATACGGAAGGAAAAGCAAAAGTGGCCAAATCCAAATTAGACAATCTAGGTTTTGACTTCGATTATTTTACGAATCTGAAAGTCTATAAAAACGGTTCTGAATACCGCTTTATCTACGATTACGGCTATAAATTCCTGGAGGATGATTTTATCCTGATTGTAAAAAACCAAAATTAACCCAAACCTCATCATTATGAAGGAAATTGTTCTGATCACCGGTGCCGGTGGCATGGTCGCGCAGGAGCTGTCTAAAAAGATAAGTAAAGAATTTGAAGTAAGGTTCCTGACCAGAAAAAAGAAGCATGAACATGAATTTGAATGGGATGTTCTGAAAGGAACGATTGATGAAAAAGCTCTGGAAGGGGTTTCCCACATCATCCACCTCGCAGGAGCCAATATTTCTGAAAAACGCTGGACGAAAAAACGGAAAGAAGAACTGATCTCCAGCCGTGTAGATTCTGCGGGGCTACTTCTGAAGGCGGTAAGAGATAAAAAAATTAAACTCAGGTCTTTTATTTCCGCTTCGGGAATCAATTTTTACGGAACGGAAACTACGGAAAAGATTTATACGGAAGACGATATGCCGGGAAATGATTTCCTGAGTGAGGTTGTAGTTCTGTGGGAAAGAGCGGCCGATAATTTTAAGGAACAGAACCTGGCAGAAAGAGTGGTAAAAATAAGAACAGCCGTAGTACTTTCGGAAAAAGACGGTGCCCTGAAAAAGATGGTTCCAACGATACGATACGGAATAGGTTCTGCTTTAGGCAATGGAAAGCAGTATATGCCCTGGATTCATATTGATGACATCTGCTCGATTTATGAGACGGCATTGAAAAATCCGGACATAAACGGCGCTTATAATGCTGTTGCTCCGGAACATACCACTAATGAAAACCTGACAAAGAAAATTGCTGAGGTTCTTAAAAAACCTTTATTTATGCCGAATGTTCCGTCTTTTGTTTTAAAGCTGATGTTTGGTGAGCTGGCAGACGCGCTTTTAAAAGGATCAAGGGCTTCCTGTAAGAAAATTCAGAACACAGGTTTTACATTCAGGTTTCCGGATCTCAAGAAGGCTCTGGAAGATCTGTTAATTCAAAATAATCCATAACACACTATATCAACGATTCATCATTTTATGTATACTCCCAACGTAACGATTACCAATACCGAAATTCTTTCTGATAACTGGTATATTTTAAAGAAAGTCACCTACTCTATTTCAAAAAAAGACGGTTCAGCAGAAACCCAGAGCAGGGAAGCCTATGACCGGGGAAACGGAGCGGTTATTTTACTTTATCATAAAACTTTAAAAACGGTTATTTTAACCCGGCAATTCAGACTTCCTACGTTTATCAACGGCAATCAGGACGGAATGCTTATTGAAGCCTGCGCCGGACTTCTGGATAATGACCATCCTGAAGAATGCATCAAAAGGGAAACGGAAGAGGAAACCGGATATAAGATTTCCAATGCCGAAAAGATTTTTGAAGCATATATGTCTCCCGGCTCCGTTACCGAAATCCTGCATTTTTTCATTGCCGAATATTCCCATGATATGAAAATAGCAGACGGGGGCGGCCTGGAAGAAGAAGGTGAGCATATTGAGGTACTGGAACTCCCGTTTGAGAAAGCGCTGGAAATGACCGATAGCGGAGAGATCAGGGATGCCAAAACAATTATGCTGCTGCAGCATCTCAGAATTAAAGGAATTTTATAACACTTAATTAATACAATACACACTATGCTACAAGATCATATCACGGTAGAAAACCGCCATAAAGACTTTATCCGGAAAGTATGCGAAACAGAAATTCTTTATGCCTTAAAGGATGAAACAGGGTTTGCGGTATCCTACTCCAACGAACTGGAATATGAAGACGGGGAACCGGTACAGATCATCTGCTTCTGGTCTGACCGGGCAAGGGCAAAATCCTGCATTGAACAGGAATGGAGCCATTATGAAGTATCAGAACTCTCCCTGAATGATTTCATCGAAAACTGGTGTCTGGGCATGAATCAGGACGGATTGGTTGCGGGAACTGAATTTGACAATCATCTGTTCGGATATGAAGCTGAACCTCTGGAGCTGATCCTTGATCTTGTTGAAGAACTTAAAAGAACAGGGAAGTCCCTCAATTTCAGAAAATTTGAGAACATGGAAGATCTGGAAACGCAGATTAAGGAAGTTTTAGAAGATTAACATAGCGGATTAAATGGCAAAGTCTATTGGAATAAAGATCATTAATGCAGTGGCTGTATGTTTAGTGATGATATTCAGTCTCGTCATGCTGCAGACGATCTTCCAATATACCGGGCTGGAAAAGAATGTGGGCTTTCTTCTGTTTAAACAGCAGGTGACCGGAAATCCTTACTGGATGGCTTTCTTTTACATCCATATTTTTTCGATAACGCTTTGCCTGCTGGCAGGTTTAACGCAGTTTTCGAGCCGTTTTTTACAGGAAAATAAAAAGCTGCACAGAATCATTGGCCGGATCTATGTTTATAATATCCTGGTCATCAACGTGCCGGCCTGTTTCGTACTGGGAATGTTCTCAAACGGAGGATTGATCGGAATTACCGGTTTTATCGTTCAGGATATTCTCTGGGCATATTTCACAACGAAAGCTATTCTTTCCGTTAAAAGAGGAAATGTTACAGCACACAGAAATGCTATGATCCTGAGCTATGCCGTTACGGTGACTGCCATTACATTCAGAATCATTAAAAATCTTTTCTATAACGAAAAACTTCACGACTATGAGTTGTTTTACGGAATGAATGTATGGCTGGCACTAATCCTTAACCTTTTAACCGCCTTTTTTATCATTAAAAGAAAACGGCAGACATCAGCGTCTGAGATTAAGGTTGTAGAAGAAAATAAATCCTGCCACAAGCAGCACCAAAGCGAATGAGCCGACAAAGATCACAGTATCCCAGAGCGTCTCATATTTGCTGTTCCTTGTCCAGCGATTGAAAAAACGCATCATCAGATAAGCGATCCCGCCAAAGATAAGGACTATAAAGCCCAGAAATAAGTATAGTGTCACGTTTAAATAAATTTATATCAAAACTATTATTTTAAAATTAAAAAACCATCATTTAAACCTAAATAGACTGTGAAAAAAGCATTATTATCAAAAAACAACATTATTTTTTTTATTATTCTCGTAGTCATTTTCTGTTTTGACGGTTTCTTTTTAAAGCCTGCCATTCAGGATCATTACCTGAGTACAGATTTGCAGAACTTCAATGCCGGATTCTGGAAATACCAGCTTGCAGTCGCTGTCATCATTACAGCTGCCCTTACTTTGCTTATGAAAGTGAAAAATCTGGCAGCCATTGTTATTATTTCTCTTTTTTCAGGCTTTTTTACCTTTTGGGCATTCAGAACTTTGATTTCCAATGTACTGCTGTACGTTAATTCTCATACTGAAAAAAACACCACCGAACAGGTTTATCAGGTTATCCATCACCGCGAATATAAAATTTTCTGGCTGGATGCCGGTGAGAAAAAATCGATTCACGATACCAAAGAACTTCACCTTATTGATGAAAAACGAAAATCAGGAAATCAAAAATCAATTTTCACTTATCAGAATACGGACACTTTACATATCCGTTTTAAAAAAGGAATTTTAAATATTAATTATCTTGACTAATTTTATTTAAACTCGGAAAAGGGAAATTACGTTTAACGATGTCGGCTTCAAGCCTCTCTGAATCAGAGATTCTAATGCGGAACTGGCGTCAAAATTCAATATCTTATCGTCAGTCCATATCATTCTCTTCGCCATACTTCTTCCACTGCCTATATTTTTCAGGATCTGCAAAATCCGGATCTTCTCTGTAATAATGCAGCAGTCTTTCAAGCGCATAGAAATAATTCATATAGCCCAGGGCATCCTCATAATATCTGAGTGCCTTTTTAATATTCTGTTTCACGCCAAAGCCATGATCATACAGGATTCCGTAATAGATATGGGAGTAAGTACCGTCGTAATCCTGTCTCAGATAGCGCTGTAAGTTTGCATAGTCCTTTTTCTGGTAGTAGATCTCGGAGATGTTTTCCCGGTTGAAGCTGTATTTTTTTTCCGCTTTTTTGTAGTAATCCAGGGCAAGATCATAATTTTGCTCCACATATTTTCCGTTAAAATAAAGGTCTCCCAGGTTACCGAGTGCTGTACCGTTACCCAGATCCGCCGCTTTACCGTAACATTCCAATGCTTTCTGAATATCCTGAGAATACCCGATTCCGTTGTGGTAATGGTATCCCAGATTGTTCCAGGCATAAGATTCGTTCTGTTTTGCCGCTTTTTCATACCAGAAAAGTCCTTTCTGAAGATCGTAAAACTCAGGATTATCTCCATTGGTGAGGATAAACCCGAGATTGGTCTGCATCGTGGCATCTCCACGCTCTGCTCCCATCGTGTACAACCGGACAGCTTCTCTGATGTTGCCTTCTCTTTCCATTTCGACAGCTTTAGACTTCAGCGTTTCATTATCAAAGTGATTTTCATATCCCGGGCCGGTTTTTTCAGTCCATTTCTTATAAAAATCAAGGAAATATTTCTGGTCTTTTCCGCGAAGGTTGTATCTTTTTTCATAAAGAGTTCCCATTTCAGAATCAGATATTTTCTGAAGCCTTCGGTCTTTGTTCAGTATCAGCATTTCTGATCCTCTGAAAAGGCATAAAAGCTGGTTGTCATAGTCGATTCCCTCGCAGATATAATCGTACGTGGGACTTGAAACATCTGTTTTCCGGTCATAATAAAACATTCCGGTCTGAAGGATGATCCTGCATATTTCCGGCCTGCATGATTCTATTTTCTGATGTTCTCTGGAAAACGGAACCAGCCATCGGTCTTCCGAGGCCTCATAAAGCCCGGTTCCTTCTGAAACTGAAACAGTAAAAACATTCTTCATCTCCTGAATAAATGAATCGACCCGGATATTTTCAATTTCAAACTCTTTAAGCCTGAACCGTTCGCTGAGAGTATCATAGATCTGCCATTTTTTATCCTTTCTGTAAGCGGCTACCATATAGCCATCCAGTGTGATCAGTTTGTCTATTCCTTCATCCAGAAGGCTTCCATCCGGCCGGATGATGCTGATCTTATGCTGAAACTTATTAGGATTTACCCAATAATACCCGTTATCTATCGGAGACAGAGTATCTTCAGGATATTCTCCCATATAAACTCCTTCCAGGTTATAATAGGCCCTCTTTGAAGTTCCAGGAAGTTTTCTGAAGACAAGCCCCTGATAATCAAAATTAAACGGGGTTTCAAAATCTCCGGCAACGATTTCTTTATTCCACTGGTTAATCAGCCTGAAATGTTCTCCTTTTTTTGCATTGAACAGTCCTGTGTAATTCAGCAGTTCCAGATCGTCAAAACTGTTGGGAACCGACCATTCTTCCTCATCTATATCCATAACACCCCATAAATCATCGGCCTGAACCAGTCCGTAATTTTTTCCGTTAATAGAAAGTGCCTCCAAAACATCCTGATAAAGGCATTTCACAGTCAGAATACCGTCATTTTTAAGATAACCGAACTTACCGTCTTTCTGAACAACGGCAATCCCTTCCTCATTAAAATCATAGATCTCGTCATAGACTGCCGGAGCAATTACATTGCCTTTACTGTCTTTCAGTCCCTGAAAGCCATTTTCTTCAAAAGTTTCGTAGTGATCTTTATAAGCTTCGTCGTTCCAGTATCCCAGCCCGTAGTTGATCCAGTCTGTCTCCAGAATTTCCAAAAATGAACTGTACCCGGATCTTTTCAGGAAAGCTTTTTCCAAAATCTTAAGGTCCATTTTCTGAACGGCTCTATTATAGATGATATACTGATCTTTTATCTCTTCAATCCAGTCTTTAGCCTGATCAGAATGCCTGTCTTCACTCATATTGAAAACATCCCAGGCATCCATTTTTAAGGTATCATAAGGAAGTGATTCCAGAAATTCAAACATTTTATTCACAGGTTCATAATACACCTTTTTATAATTCAGCTGATAATGATCTGCCAATAACTGATAAAATGTCCGCAGCTTTGCTATACCTTCCTGTCTGTCGAAATACATCAGTTTTCCTTTTGATCTGGGATTTCCAAAAAACAGAGGAAGCAGAAGTGCCGGAATTTCGTAATTCCATTCCCCCAAATACCAGGGATACTGGCCATTATTCTCTGCATCAACATTATATACGTAAATACGGTGTGCCATAATTTTTCATTTTTTCATATTAAAAAACCAGGTCTGGAGAACAGCTCACGGTTTCTTTCATTCTAGTTTTATGATCCTGATTTCTGATTGCATTTCCTGATCCGGAAACAGACTTTCTTCAAGTTTCATGCAAAATAATAAAAGAAAATGAAAAACAGACTTTGCTACGCTTTAATTCAGGGAAATTTAATCATTAAAAAGAGCATTATATCCTTCAGTTTTGAATTTAAAACCTTAATTTTGAGGCCATAATTTCTCCATCTATATGAAAAAAATAGTAACCGGGCTTTCCCTGATGATGTCGTTTGCAGTCTGGGGACAGAAAGCTTCCGGCAAAACTCAGAGTCTGGTGCAGTATTCTTACCAGACTTTCGGCTGTGACAATAAGGGATATTTTGATCCTGCAAAATATAAAAAGAGCGAGATTGACGATACGTACAAGCTTTTGTATAAGTTCAGCGGACTCTATTTCGACAGTCCTACGGTATTCAAACTTTCAGGACTTGAAGATATAAGGAAAAATAAAAACACCTATCTCCAAAAGCTGGAACAGCAGTATCAGGAAAAGAAAAAAGAACTCTACGGTCTTAAAGTAATCGACCTTCCGATATGGAAAGATCTTCACCAACAGGCAATGCAGACCTTTGAAAATGAATATCAGCTTACCAAAGAAGACATTACCGCCTTTTCCGACCCTTCGTCCCTGAAAAGCAGTAAATTTTACAATACCTGCCGGGAACATATTGATGCGATCACTGCCTCTGACAGACAAAAGATGTATACAGCCTGGAAGAGTTATGCAGAAGCAAGCAGCAAAAGAAATTCCAATCCACAGGCGGTTATGGCTAACTTTAATGCCAAGTTCAATGATCCTCAGAAAGACGATTATGCGATGATCGATCTGATCGGTATTTCGTTTCACAACTGTGCCAATAACAGTTTCAGACCGACGGTAGATGAAGAAGGAACCGTATATAAAACCTTTGATAAGATATTTACAAAGCTGAAAATGGATTGCGATGAGCCATAGGCTTTGGTTTAAAAGATTTCAAATAACAGAAACAGTACCTGACCGGGTGCTGTTTTTTGTTAACATCCGAAAAAGAACAATGAATGTTAACAGCACGGTTAAGGAAAGGTTAATGACAGGCTAATCTTTTGCAAAGGTGATAATTCCATCTATTTTCGCCGGTAAATCAAAACGTTATGAAATTCATTTATCTTGTTTTAGCAGTATTAGTCAGTACAGGAATATCAGCACAGAACGGTCCGGTGATTATTCCGTTTTCTCTGGAAGATCATTCCATTTACATCTATTGTAAGGTCAATAAAACAGACAGCATCAAGTTTTTATTTGACACCGGCGCCAGTAATTCTGTCATCAACAGCAACGCCAAGAAAAAACCGGCTCTTACCATTGACGGCCAATCTGTAAACCAGGGCTCCAACGGAAGCAATACGGTGGAACACAGCAGCCACAATACCATACAGTTCGGAACTCTTGAAAAAAAAGATGTCCTGCTTACCCTGATTCCCTATGAAACCAATCATTTTGATGGTGTGTTCGGTACCAACCTGATGCAGGGAAAGATCATTGAAATTGATTACCATAAAAATGAGATCCGGTTTCATGATGAAAACAGCAAGACCATAGATTTTACAGGCTATGAAAAAATGAAGCTGCATCTTGTGGATGATTATCCGGCCATAGAAAGCAGCTTCACCGTCAATGGCAAAGAATATTCCGGGTTATTCGGTCTCGACAGCGGTGCTGATGATGCGCTGACCATCGCTTCTCCTTTTGCCAGAAAACATGCTTTGGCAGGCTCCATGAAAAAAATAGGAAAAGCGACAGCCCAGGGTTCAGACGGTTCCGTATATGAAATGCCTGTGGTACTCTGCCCTTCCCTGAAATTTGCCCAAAAGTTCCTTTATAATATCCCGGTTACCCTTTCCGGATCTAAGGAAGGTATTGATTCCACCGAGAAAATGGCAGGTTTCTTCGGTAATAAATTCCTCAAGAGATTTAATACGATCATTGATTTCAAAAGGCAGCTCATTTATTTTAAACTTAATAAATATCTGTATGAGTCTTTTTAAACCACTAAATTTTATTTGAAAATTAAGATTTTTACTGAAAATTTCAAGTACTCTTAGAGCCTGTGAAATTCTATATTTGATTTTTTAAATACCATTCAAATCTTTATCTGAATCACTCTTTAAGGATCTCTTGATTAATAAGATAGTGTATTGATGGATTTTTTTGACGCAAAGGCCTTAGCTTCTTTGTGCATATTTCAGGAAGCAAAGTGGAGAATCAACTCCGTTGATCCGATGAAGCGTATGGATAAGCATCAGCTTCATCAGCGACGAAGCCGCTTACCTTTGCCTGCTTACAATAAAACGGTATTATTCGTCAACTTTGCGCTTAATTTTTTGCAGAATTGAAGAAATATAGAATTGGCAGGATCTTTTTAGAGTATGTTTAAATTCTATATTTGATTTTTTAAATACCATTCAAATCTTTATCTGAATCACATTCTTTAAGGATCTTTTGATTAATAAGATAGTGTACTGATGGATTTTTTTGACGCAAAGGCCTTAGCTTCTTTGTGCATATTTCAGGAAGCAAAGGCAGGAATCAACTCCGTTGATCCGATGAAGCGTATGGATAAGCATCAGCTTCATCAGCGACGAAGCCGCTTACCTTTGCCTGCTTACAATAAAACGGTATTAATCATAAAGCTTTGGGTTCGTTTTTTTAATCAAAAAATAATTTCAGACATGATTTATTGGCCCTTATAAAAAATCATAATAATCAAACTTTATTCTAAAGTTTAAACATACTCTTAATGGTTGTTCTTTCTGAACATTTGACTTAAATTTGTTAAAACTTAACCTGTATGAACACTTTAAAGAGAATTGCACCTGTTGTATCGGCCCTTTTACTGATCTGTTTTTTATACCAGTTGAAAGATATTCCGGGAGGTGTTTTCTTTCCGGCATCACTGGTTTCTGTCGTGGTGTTTGTTATAGTTATAGGGCTTATTTTGTTCCTCTCTTTTATTCTGAATCTTATTTTCCGTAAAACTCAATTTATATCCATTGTTTTTTTAACATCTATCCCAATTTTAATGGTCACCTGTTATAAACTGTATTCCCCGACCCTGAAGATCATTGTTCCCAAAGGATATTCGGGGGAGGTCAATCTGGTGCTTTCAAAACTCGATACCAATGAATTAAAAGTTGATTCCAACGGAATCGGATACATTACCCGATGGACTTTTGATAAAACCTATACCCGTCCGGAAGTTTATGACACAGAAGGAAAAAGCCTGGACAACCGTCTTATCGGTTACGATAAAAATAAGTTCTGGGGACAATCCTTCGGTGGAGGAAATACAATTAAAAGCCTGAGCTTTGAGATCCATGAAGATTCAACAGCATTACCGTTACGGAACTTTAAAGTTTCCGACTGGCTGCGAAGAGTGGATATGAATAAAGTTTATCTTGAACATCCGGACCAACCCGTAGACAATATCCTGGATATAAGGAGCAAATAAGTGATTTTCTATATATTCGAACCTTTGGGTCTCAATTCCGGATAAAAACCTGTTGTTACTGAATAACACAGCTTTATCGATTGATTTTTCCCTAAAAACGTTCTTTTTATATCTTGAGTAATTCCAAAGCCTATGAGCCTCCTTCAACAACCCTGTACATTTGTATTTATTATAAATAAAATTTCTGTTTCAAGTCATTAAATAAATTAAAAATGAATAAGTTATGATTTTTACAATTTAAAAGCTTAATTTTGCACCCCGAAATAAGGATCATATATTATGAAAAAACTGGGCGAGCACAGAAAGCTTTTAGGTGTTGATAAAACCGTTACTTTAAAGGAGTTAAAAACCATTTACAGAAATGTAATGAAGGATACGCATCCTGATAAATTTATCAATGATGAAGCCGGAAAACAGGAAGCAGAAGAAAAAAGCAAATCGGTGATTGAAGCCTATCATTTTCTGGTGAGCATCAATCCTGAAACGCAGGAAAAGTATAAGGAAGAATATACAGAAACGATAACCAAATCCAATATTCAGGATTTTTACCTTGAAAAATCGATTTTAACCGTTCAGCATTTGAATGGAAATATCTATGAATATATGGGAGTTCCGAGGAATACCTACATTAAAATGGTTAATTCCGATTCGCCGAGCCGTTTTGCAAGAAGACATATTTACGGAAGTTTCATTTACAGAAAATCCGGTGAAGTTATGGCAGATTAATTTCTGTTATATAAAAAACAATATAGGCTTTCGGTTTGTTCCGGAAGCTTTTTTTTGGATTGAACCTGTTTTTACATAAACATCATAAAATAATGAATATCAATAATTTTCGATTTAAACTATTTAAAACACTTTACAATCCCAGAAACTCATTTTAAAATCCCGATAGTATTTCACAGATTTCAAAAATCATAATAAAACATGGTTTAGCTTTCTTTAAAACCAATCAGAAATTATAAAAATAAACCTTATATCAATCAGGTCACGTCATTATTCAATAGAGCTGGATTTAACATCTGGCATATAATCCAGCAAGAAAAACCAACGGCTTTACCTGAAATAAGAAAGCGCCCCGGATGATCTGAGGCGCTTTCGGCTAATTAAAGGTTGTTATTTTAGTCTAAGTGTTTTGGAGTGTAACCGTCTTCACTCAGTTCTCTGTGTTCATAATCTGCTTTCATTTCAGCTTCGTAGTCTACTTTTTCATGTTTACCCATTCTTCTCAGGATAGAGTCAAACAGGGAGTATACTACCGGAACAATGATCAGGGTAAGGAATAGGGACGATGTAAGACCACCGATAACTACCCACGCAAGACCTTTATTCATTTCGGCTCCTGCTCCTGTTGCCAATGCAATCGGAAGCATACCGAAGATCATCGCAATCGTTGTCATCAGGATCGGACGGAGACGCGCATGGTTGGCCTGAATCAGAGCGTCGTGTGTATTGGCACCCGCTGCTTTTCTGGCATTTGTAAAGTCAACGATCAGGATCGCGTTTTTCGCAACAAGACCGATCAACATGATCATCCCCAGCATCGTAAAGATGTTCAGTGAATTGGCTGTCAGGGCAAGGATCACCATTACTCCGATCATTGCCAAAGGAATAGAGAACAATACTACAAACGGATATACAAAACTGTCATACAGGGAAACCATTACCAGGTAAACCAATACGATCGCTGCTAATAAAGCAATACCTAACGTACCGAAACCTTCCTGCTGGTTTTCCATATCACCACTCCAGATGTAATCCACACCTACCGGCTTTTCTTTGCTGTCCATAAATTTCGCCGCCCATTCGTTGGCTACGTCACCCACAGGTCTACCTACCGCTTTGGCTCTTACTTTTACAGAAGGGGATTTATCTCTACGTTCAAGCAAACTTGGTCCTGATCCCATCTTCACATCGGCAAACTGGCTCAGACGAATCTGCTGCCCCTGAGGGTTGGTGAACATTAAGTTTTTAACGTCATCAATAGATTGTCTGTTGGCATCTCCGAAACGGATATTAATATCATATTCATATTCTCCGGCTCTGAATTTTCCATCGGTATTTCCGTTGAATGCAGTCTGCATCGTCTGGCCTACACTGGAAAGATTTAAGCCTAAAGAAGCCATTTTATCTCTGTCGATATTCACCTGAACCTCCGGATTACCTGTATCCGTTGATAATTCAGCATCTACTGCTCCCGGAACTTTTTTCAGCAATTCCAAGATTCTTGTCGCTTCTTTTACTGCTGTTGCGTTATCCGGAGCGGTTACCACCATTTCGATCGGTGCGTTTTCAGCTCCCATGATACCGATTGGTGCTGTTTTGAATTCAACTCCTGTGAATTTCTCTTCTAACGCTCTTTTTACTTTTGCCGCTTTGATGTTGGTGCTTTCATAACGTTCAGACTTATCCGTCAGGTTTACCTGAACCTCAGACTGGTACGTTGTTGCCTGGGCTCCACCAAAACCTGTTGACTGCTGTCCGACCGTTGTAATAAGGTCCACTACATCTTTATCATTTCTTAAAAACTTCTCAACATCTAAGGTCAGCTGGTTGGTTTTTTCAATCGTTGCATCTTTTGATAATTCCATCTGAACAAGGAACTGTCCACGGTCGATCGGCGGGAAGAATTCACCTCCGATGAATCCGAATGCTACCAGCATAAATGAACTGATCAGGACAACGAATGTAATAATTACGGTTGAAATTCTTCTCAGTGTGGTTTTCAGACACCATTCAAGAATATCTGTGATCCAGTGTGTGAATTTCTCAATCAGACCTTCAAACCAAAGGATGAATTTCTCAAACCAGTTTTTACCTGTTAAATGTTCCAGCTTACCGAATCTTGATGACAACCACGGAATGATGGTAAAGGAAGCCAGCAATGATAATAGGGTGGCAATAACTACCGTGACGCAGAACTGCGCAAGGATATTGGCTACAAGACCTGAACTCATCGCAATTGGTAAGAATACCACCACAATTACCAGGGTAATCGCTGCTACGGTAAATCCGATCTCCGAAGCTCCGTCATAAGCTGCCCTGATCTTGCTTTTCCCCATCTCCATGTGACGGTAGATGTTTTCAAGTACAACGATCGCGTCATCCACAAGGATACCTACCACAAGCGAAAGCCCGAGTAAACTCATTAAGTTCAGCGTATACCCCATCAGGTTCATTCCGATGAATGCTGCTACCAGTGAAGCCGGAATGGAAACCATTACGATGAATGCGTTTCTGATACTGTGAAGGAACAACAGCATCACAATTGCCACGAGGATAATCGCCAGGAACAGGTCGAAAATAACGTGGTTGGCAGATTCCAGGGTAAAGTCTGTGGTATCGTTTACCACTTTTACTTTTACCCCCTGAACTTTATAGGCATTTTCTACTGTCTGAATGGTTTTCTGAACACTTTCAGATACCGCCACTGCATTGGCATCCGACTGTTTTTTAACCTGCATTAATATGGTAGGAAACTGATTGAATCTCGCTACTTTTTCAATGTCTTTCTGAGCATCGAAAACTGTCGCAATGTCGGATAAACGTACCTGGGCTCCGTTTTTATTGGAAACCACAAGGTTGTTCATTTCTGCAATCGACTTATATTTTCCTGATAATCTGATCGTAGATTTTGTGGTTCTGGTCTTCAGACTTCCTGTCGGGAAATCAAGGTTTGAGGAAAGAATAGCCTGTTGTACGTCTCCGATTGAAAGTCCGTACCCCTGAAGCTTTTTCTCATCCAGATTCACCTGGATTTCTCTTTCCTGTCCACCCACAAGGTCCACCTGTGCCACACCGTTTACACGGGAGAAGATAGGTTCGATCTTTTTATCTAAAAGGTCATAAAGATCTTTACTGTTCAGTTTATCTGAGGAAATACTCATTGTAATGATCGGCAGATCATCCAGGGAGAATTTGTTCAGAGAGGGAGCGTCCACATCATCCGGAAGGTCTGCCAGGATAGCGTTCACCTTTCTCTGGGCATCATTCAGGGCATAGTCTACGTCTGCTCCGTTGTTCAGCTGAACCATGATTACGGATAAACTTTCGTAAGAGGAAGATTCTACTTTTTTCACGTTTTCCAAAGAACCTACGGCATCTTCAATCTTCCGGGTTACGGAAGTTTCCACCTCTGCCGGTGAAGCTCCCGGATATACCGTAGAAATGGTTACCATATTGGTTTCAAACTTCGGAATCAATTCGTACCCCATCATGGAGTAACTTAAGATACCGCCCAGCGTAAGTATCGTAAATAATACGATCACCAGGGACGGCCTTTTAATGGATATTTCTGCTAACTTCATCTTTCTTCTACTTTACGATATTGATTTTGGATCCGTTATCAAGATTGATCTGTCCGCTGGTAATTACCTGTTCACCGCCATTCAGACCACTTAATACCTGAACTTTGTCTCCATATACTTTACCTACGGTCACTTTGATCATCTTAGCCGTACCGTTCTGAACGATGAACAGCTGTCCTGAGCTTACTCCATTTACGAAAGCTTCCGCAGGAACGGTGATCATATTCTGTGTTTCGGCACCGTTATTGGTTTTAAAGGTAGCCGTTGCATACATCCCCGCTTTCAGGTTTCCTCTGTTCTGAACTTCAATTTCAACAGGGAAATTAAGGGAAGCATCACTTTTCGGAGCAATGAATGTAATTCTGCCTACGAAAGAGTCTTCAGGCAATACATTTACTTTGATCGGAACTTCCTGCCCTAACTGGATTTTGCCAATCTGGCTTTCATCCACCAAAACTGATAATTTCAGGCTGTTGATATTAACGATTTCAAACATTGCGGTTCCCGGAGAAACTACTGCTCCCGGTTCCACCATTTTTTTGTTGATGGTTCCGCTAATTCCTGCACGGATGCTTGTATCATTTACTTTTACACTTTGGGCTCTCACTGCAGCCTGTGCATTTTTAAGCTGTAATCTTGAATTATCCAGTTGCTGCTTGGTAACTCCTCCTGTTTTATAAGCATTTTCATAACGCTGGTTGTCGATAACCGCATTCTGAAGGTTGTTCTGAGCCTGGGTAACATCCACTTCGATAGCATCTTTCTTGATCGTTGCCAGAACCTGTCCTGCTCCCACTCTTGAGCCTTCTTTTACCAGAACGCTTACGATACGTCCGGAAATCTCTGAAGACTGGTTCATTTCCTGCTTGGGAATGAATGTTCCGTTGGCTGAATAGTCTGTATCAATATTTTCTCTGGCAACAGTTACCACATTTACATTGATCTTATCAACCTGCTTGGCCACCTCTTTTACTTCCTGGGTCTGTTTCTCCTTGTTACCTGCAATCTTGTAAGCTGCAAGTCCTACCAGCACTGCCGCTACGATGATATATATTAAAGTTTTTTTCATTTTAGTTTATTATGGGTTTTGTAATGTGTTCAGTTCGCCTTTAGCCTTGATCAGCTTGATCTCGGCCTGTTTGTAGTCTAATAATGCATTGGAGTAATTCTGTTTAGCCTGTGTTAAAGCATTTTCAGAATCCAGTACTTCTGTAAGGGTTGCCAATCCGTACTGATAGTTAGACTGGGTGTTTTTCTGTACTCTTTCTGCCAGCTCCACATTATCTTTCATACTCTGGATATTGATAATGGTATTTTCCATATTGGTAATGGCATTTTTATAATCCAGATCCAGGCTCAGTTGTGTTTTCTGAATGTCCTGATCTATGTCCAGAATATCGATTTCCGCCTGCTGGATTTTTGCTTTTGTAGCTCCACCGGTGAAAATCGGGATATTAACGTTAAGGCCTATCGCTGAATAATCGCTCCAAAGTACTCCGTTATTAAGTCCGTTGGTTAAAGGAAACTTTTTACCCATTCCGGCCCAGCCGTAGCTTGCGGTAAGGTTTACGGTTGGATAAAGATAAGCTTCCGTTGCTTTTTTGTTAAACTGAAGAAGTTCTCTGTTCTTATTGAGTACTTTAAGCTCTGTACGGTTTTCCAGATTTACATTGCTGGCAATAAGTTCAGGTTTCGGCTCAATGGTTTTTTCTTCAAGCTCGATGTCTGTACCAATCGGAACTCCCATGTAGAACTTCAGAGCATTTTTGGAAAGTTCAACCGAATTGATCAGCTGCTGTTTATTGGAACCGATGTTGGTAAGCTGTACGTTGGTACGGTCTAAGTCAATAGATTTAGCTAAACCATTATCCACAAGACTTTTGATTACGTTTCTTACTCTTTCGGTATTGGCATAGCTGGCTTCTACCGTTTTAAGGTTTTCTTCCTGTACAAATACCTGATAATAAGCTGTGGCTACGTTTTCAATGATCTGCTCATTGGTAAGTTCTGCATTCAGAATGTAGAATTCTCTGGTAGATTTCGCTGCTTTAAGACCTGTAAACACCCTCTGGTCGAATATAGCCTGCTGAAGCTGCACTACTGCACTTGAACTCCACGGCTGTCCTAACTGGGCTCTGATTCTTTCTCCGCCAAATTCAAGCAGGGATTCCTGAATAACCGGATTGTAGGTAAGCCCGGCTGTGGCACTGATCTGAGGAAGAGCTCCGGCTCTGGCCTCATCAATTTTATATTCGGCTTTTTTCACCTGTAAAGCAGCTTTTTTAGCTTCTGCCTTATTCTGCAGTGCCTGTTTGATTGCTTCCTGCAAAGAAACCTGCTGCTGTGCAGATACGGATGAAAAACCGAAAATCATAAATGCTGCAGCTATCCCAATTTTTAGCTTTTTAGCAGTTATACGTTTTCTGTTCATAATTTTATACTTCGTTTATTTTTTTAGTTTGATTTTTCTCTTTCAATGTTTTTGTTTCTAAAGGACGAATAACTTTTAAAAATACTTTAACATTTTTTTAGTTTTTGAAAAGCATATTGATAATGATCTCTTTTCTTTCGGAGATAATCTTATCATATTCTTCGTCGCTAATCATCAGATTCTCCATAAACAGGGGTCTTATGGCACTCGGAAAAACGAGAAGCGATACCATATTGAGGATAAACTGTACCGGGGCCATTTTCTCAATGTTTCCCAATTCCATCTCTTTTTCAATATCCTTATATAAAGTTTCCAGAATATCTTCTTCTATTTCTTTCTGATGACAGTTTCCTTTGTTGATCTGGGATACGATATAAGTTTCCAGATACGGATACTGAAGGCTGGTGGAAAGACTGCTTTCTATGAATTTGCTCATTTTTTCCTTGAAAGGAAGGTCTGAGGTCTGAATGATTTTTGATTTTTCCTGCTCCACTTTCTGAGCTTCGTCAAAGATGATCTGGATCAGATTGTCCCTTGAACGGAAGTAGTAGTTAATAAGCGTTCTGTTTACTCCGGCTTCATCTGCAATCTCCTGTGTAGTTGCGCCAAATTTTCCTTTCACAAAGAATAAATTCTTCGCGGTCTCCTTGATCAATTCCTGTGTTTGGTCCTTTTTTGCTTGATTTGACATTATTGTTAAACAATTTTGTGCAAATTTAAATCAAAATCTGTTTTTGACAAAATTGTTAAACAAAAAAATTAAACAAAATTGTTATGACATGCATCATGTTTTTGTTATTTTATTTACGTTCAAATGCTCACTAATTGCGTCAGATCGGGGCAGATCCTCAAATGAAGGTTGGAATATGGAAGCTGGAAGTTACTTTTAGGTACAACTACTGAAGATGTCTGTAAAATCAAATTAACTGAAAAAGCATATTATTAATGGACCGCATAACTCTGTATCAAACTTTCAAACTGAAATTGATTATTAAAGACAGGCCACTTAAGACCAATAAAAAAGACCACCCATTGGGCAGTCTCAATATATTTTAAACTTTTTTAAGATCAATCTAAATTACAACAGTCGGATTTTATCTTCCAAAATATCAATCACCTTATCCTTATACAGTCCGCCGATTGCCTTTTTGAAATTCTTTTTGCTCATCTGAAGCTCTTCTTTGATCTCTTCCGGTGAAGATTTATCCGAAAGGTGAATCAGTCCGTAATTTTCCTCCAGTCTTTCAAGAATCTTTTTTCTGAATTCATCAATATTTTCAAAACCTTCCGGCTGCAGGGAAACATCAATTTTACCATCTTCACGGATCGCTTTAATATAACCTGTTTCTTCAGACAGCGGATAAAGCTTTTTGAATACATCCGATGCATATACCAGCCCGATATATTCCTTATTGATCACAACATTCCAGCCCAGTTCGCTTTCATTCATCATAATCAGGTCTACCTTATCCCCTTTTTTGAACGGAAGATCCTCATATTGCGGATTTCTTTTGAATTTCGTTGTTCCTGTGATGAGATCCAGATCTTCATCCACATAAATATGTACCAGATATCTTTTGCCTTCAATGATCTTGGATTTCTGCTGTTTGTACGGAATAAAAAGATCTTTGATGATTCCCCAATCCATGAACGCTCCGCTCGGAAGACTCTGTACACAGCTCATCACCGCAAACTCTCCTACTTCAGCCAGCGGAATTTCAGTGGTAGCCTTCAGTTTATGGTCATCCTGGTAAACAAATACCTCTACATCTTCACCTGTTTCCTTTTCGTCCTGAATAAAGATCTTAGGCAGGAAAGCCTTTTCTCCTGATTCGTCTGTAAGGATCCATCCTGAAGTATTTTTTTCTGAAATTTTTAAAGTCTGGGTTTTTCCGAGTTGCATTGATGATAAAATTAGCTGACAAAGGTACGGAAATTTGAAGATTTTTAAACCATCAGATTTTCTTCGGTGATTATTTAACCTCCTTTTATTAAAAATAACAACTGTAAAACCTGTACATCTGGAAGAACAAATCTGAAAAAATATGAAGAGATATTTCTTTATAGCTTTTCTTTTGGCAATTGTTAAATGAGGCTGAAGCCCATTTCTATTGAATAAGGGAGTAAATAAAGGATGGCCTTGTTATTAAAATTATTGCGTTCCTGTTGAATGTTTAAATAGGTAAGACTTAAAATAAAAAGAGAGAATCATCATTGGATTCTCTCTTTCTTATTATGATCTTGAAATATATTCCATGAGTTCTTTTCTGCTGTTTTCGAAGTCAAAAGCATCGTATACCACAAAGAACCTGTCTTTATCCACACATTTTCTATACATGGATTTGGCAAGGGACAGTCTGTTTTTATCGAAACTGATGAATTTTACCAGATCCCGGACCTGCGCGGAAGTAAAAAGAGAATTGTTCATCTGCTGATTGATCATCGCTATTTTACTGTCATCAAACTTTGCATTTTTCTGGAGCATTTCAAAAAAACGGCGAAAAGTGTTGTTATCCATTACATTCCCGGAGTTATTCCAGTTTCCGGACTGGTTTCCGTAAGGATTGTTCCATACATCATTCCAGTCATTGAAGCCATACTGTCCCTGAACGGGATAGGAATCCAATAAGTACAGTCCTTCATTGGTAAAGAAGTCCAGTACCATTCTGCTGTTATTTCTCAACATCAGAGAAGTTCTGTAAATCAGGAATCCGTTACTGTACACTGAAACAGAGGTTCTTCCGGACTGGAGATCAAAGAAACGGTATTTCCCGGCACCGTTTGAAATCGTCTGATCACCTACTTCAACGGTAAAATACCCCTGCTCAGGAATCCGCAGAAAAACTTCGGCATACCCGTAATTCCTGTTCCATTGGTAATTGGGGTTTCTGTTTCTGTTTTGCTGACCGTTTATGTTACCATACCGGGAATTGTCAGAAGATCTGTTTTTTATATCCGTACCTCCCTGAGCTTTCATTTCGGTTGCGGAAGCTTCGTTTTTCAAAAGTTCGCCGGCTTTTCCGGCCTGTTGAGCAGATAAATTCAGTCCTGCCAGTATGATTAAGCTTGTAAAGATATTTTTCATAGGTGAAATTTATTATTGCGAACTCCATTTCTGTGCCAAAAAAAGAGAAACAGTAGCTGTTTCTCTTTTATTATTTAGATATTGTAATCTTTCATTTGAAAATTACATATGAATCGGTCTTTTTGCCGTAGCATCCAGTGCAGCTTCTTTAATTGCTTCTGCATAAGTTGGGTGAGCATGGGAACTTCTTGCGATATCTTCAGCACTTGCACGGAATTCCATAGCAATTACTCCTTCTGCGATAAGGTCGGCAGCTCTTGCTCCAACGATGTGCATTCCTAAAACCTCGTCAGTTTTTTCGTCTGCAATAATTTTCACAAGACCATCGATATCGCCACTTGCACGGCTTCTTCCTAATGCTCTCATCGGGAAAGAACCTACTTTATAAGCCACTCCTTCTTCTTTCAGCTGCTCTTCAGTTTTACCTACTCCTGCAACTTCAGGCCATGTATAAACAACACCAGGAATCAGGTTGTAGTTGATGTGCGGCTTCTGTCCTGCCAATGTTTCAGCTACAAATACTCCTTCTTCTTCAGCTTTGTGCGCAAGCATTGCCCCTTTGATTACGTCACCGATCGCATAGATATTGGCTACGTTAGTCTGTAAATGATCGTTTACTTTTACTCTTCCTCTTTCATCAAGCTCTACGCCTGCTTTTTCAAGGCCAAGACCGTCCGTGTAAGGTTTTCTACCAACAGAAACCAGGCAGTAATCTCCTTCTACCACTACTTCCTCACCTTTTTTATCTTTAGCAGTGATCTTTACGGTATCTCCGTTTCTCTCGACTGCAGAAACCGCAGTGGAAAGCATGAATTTCATTCCCTGCTTTTTAAGAACTTTAGTCAGTTCCTTGCTTAAAGCTCCGTCCATTCCAGGAATGATCTTGTCCATAAATTCAACAACCGTTACCTGAGCTCCCAATCTTAAATACACAGATCCTAATTCAAGACCGATTACCCCACCTCCGATTACTACCAGATGTTTAGGAATTTCCTTTAGGTTTAATGCCTCAGTAGAAGTAATCACTCGTTCTTTATCCAATGTGATGAAAGGTAAAGAGGATGGCTTGGAACCTGTTGCAATGATGGTATATTTAGATTCAACTGTTTCAGAAGAACCGTCGTTTTTAGTGATTTTGATCTGAGTAGCAGATTCGAAACTTCCTACTCCTTCAAAAACAGTAATCTGATTTTTGTTCATCAGATAGCTGATTCCGTCTGTATTCTGCTTGATCACTTCATTTTTACGTTCAATCATTCTTGTAATGTCTGCCTGTGGCTCATTAATAATGATTCCATGACCCGCAAAATTGTGTTTTGCATTCTCGAAGTGCTCAGAGCTGTCAAGAAGTGCTTTTGACGGAATACATCCAACGTTAAGACAAGTTCCGCCTAAAGTTGAATATTTTTCAATAATTGCTGTTTTGAAACCTAATTGTGCTGCACGGATAGCAGCTACATAACCTCCAGGACCGGAACCTATTACGGTAACATCGAATTGACTCATGTTATTGTATGAATTTGTTTATTATTATCTATCTTAATTCTCACAAATTTACATATAAATTATCAAGCACCAAAGTGAGTTTTATCAATTTTGAGATCAAAAGCTGTAAATACCTGCCGCCTGTGAAATGATATTCAAAAGCCGAAATCTTACCTTATGGAGATTATAGCTTCTGAATTATCCTCTAAATTCCTTTTCTCAAAATCACATTACCGCTTTCTTTTTCAGGCGTAAGTAGATTTTAATATTAAAAAAGATCATCAGCAGGGTCATCAGCAAAGACGGAAGAATCTGGCTATATGGTTTATAATCCGGCAAAAGAGTTCCTGTAAAAGCAGATAAAAGGGCTCCCATCGCACTGATCATTTTACTGGAATGTTCATAACGCCACAGGTTTCCATACCGGGACACCGGGATGAAATAGCGGAAAATGTCATAGGAAACAACTGCCAGCAAATACCCCAATCCGGAGTAAATAACCACAGGATTCCAATAAAAACCGATGAATTTGAGATAATACATGAATGCCAAAGCCATCGATAAAGCTCCCAACATAATTAAAAGGTCTTTGAAATAAAAACGGTTCGACTTTTCTTTTAATATTCTGAATCCCGAATATGTATTATAGGCAGCAAGAACCGTAATTAAGAGAAGAAACAGGTTTCTTTTGAATATGATAACTCCAAAAGCCCCGGTTGTTACAACAACGATCATACAACAGCAAAAAAAGTATCCGAGCCTGATATGAAGTCGTGTTCCTTTTGTTTTTAACAGAATAAGAAATCCGGTAATCAATGCAAGAGTTCCGCTGATGACATGCACAATAATGTTGCTTAAATGAAGTGTGTCCATAGTTTTTTTGATGGCAAAAATCCTTTAAAACACAGTTCTGATCGTCCTAAATGACCGGTTAGGACTCTTTTCTGATAAATCCGGACTTTTTAAACTCGGATGGAGTCATCCCGGTTTCTTCCTTGAAGATCTTGTTGAAAGTGGACTTGGAATTAAAACCTGACTCAAAAGCAATTCCCAGGATTGAATATTTTTCGAACTCCGGATTTGTCAATTTATTTTTGACCTCTTCTATTCTGTACGCATTCACGAATTTATAAAAATTAGTATGCAGCCCCTGATTGATTGCCTGGGAAACCTGATGAGTGGAAATATTCATTAATAGAGATAATTTCTGCAAACTCAATTCTTCATCAAGGTAAGGCTTCTCTTTTTCCATAAATTGTAACAGCTTTTGAGAAACAAAACCGGCTCTGTTTTTATCCTGAACACTTATTTTCTCTTCTTTAATAACGGCATTATTCATATCAAGAACTCCCTGCTGATGAAAAACAAGGCTTTGCCTTAAACTGAAGAATACTATACAGAATAAATATCCGCTCTGTACCACCGCAACAATCTTAAAGATCTGATCAAAAGAAATAGCTTTACTTCTGGTTCCTGAAGCAATGATACAGAAAACACCAATAAACAGAACGATTAGTGAAATGACTATATATTTCAGCCAGTCAAGATTTATTTTTTCAAGGGCAGAATAATATCCGGGAAGTATTTTCCGGTATTTTCTTAAAGCCATAAAACACAGGACAATATAAACTACCGGCACCGCAGCCATTGGAAAAGTCAACAGATCCAGTAATACTCCGGCCTGATGCTTTTCAATAAAATACGGAATACTGTTTTTGAACCCTACCGGACTATACAATGCCGAAATACCAATAAAAGACACACTGTAAACAATAAAGAACAACGAATGTCTGATAAGGTAATCTGAACGGAAAGGGACATTAAAAGTTATTGAAATAACGTACAGATAAAGCATTCCCATACCCAGCACCGGAAGAGCAAAGCCAAAAGGCTGAAGCCTTTCAGGAAGTAAAGCCGGAAAAAGGTAATACACCAGGTTGGCAGCACCAACTAACAGCCAAATGATAAGATAATAGTCTGAAGAAACATTTTTCTTTTTAGAAAGCAGTAAAGCAGCACACATGGATGCAACAACTATTCCCGAAAAAGCAATGCTTTCTAATATCATGGCCGGATGATTATTAAGTAATCGTTTTAATATACTGAAGTTTTTCTATTATCTCGCTGCATTTCTGCATCACCTGTTCCCGGTATTGGTCTGTAATCACAGCCAGGCTTTTATCCAAACCTGATAAATATTCCTGATTATACACACTTCTTTCTTTATTAAGAGGAAAAAAACTCGTTTTTGAAGAGAATTCATCCATAATGTCAATATCAATTTCATCAAAAGGACTGATATAGTCGATCTGATCATAAAGATATTGCATTTTTAAACACCCTTCACGGAGACTGGTTTGCCCGGTTGCCATAGCAATAGCATTGGAATGCATCTTTTTGATGTACCTGTTGCGTTTTAATTCTTCAAACTTATTCATCTCATTTTTTCATCAGATCCTGCAATACCTTTTCATACTGATCCAGAATAATATCTTTGGAAAACCTTGATCTGATGGAGTTTTTTATGGACTCCCTGTCATAATCCGTCTGCATTACACTGATTATTTTCTGTGCAAAATCTTCATAGTTTTCAATATCTGCAATTTCTCCGTTGATAGAATGCTGAATGATCTCATTGATTCCTCCCGGACAGTTATTCGCTAAAGAATAGGTTCCGCAGGCTCCTGCTTCCAGAAGTACATTCGGAAAACCTTCATATCTGGATGAAAGGATAAAAAGGTCTGCATACTTCAGAAACTGATAGGGATTTTCCTGTTTTCCATGAAAAATAACGTTTTTTAACCCTAATGATTCTTTCATTGCATACAGCATTTCTCTGTCATCCCCATCCCCGAGAATATGGAGAAGGATATTTTCATGGGTAAGCTTTGAGAAAACGTTGAGCAGGTTATCGAATCCTTTTCTGGAGGATAAGTTTCCGATGGCCACTACATTTTTGTAATGATCTTTAAAACTTTCAGGTTTTACGGAAATTTCCAGTCTGGCATTGATAAAATCGAAATCAACAGGATTATTGATTTTGACGATCTTCTTTTCTTTGATGTTGAAATTCTCTATTAAATCCTTCTTCATGTCATCACTTTGCGCAATGATTCTCTGAAAATTGTTATAAAAATTATAGAAAACTTTTATTTCCTTTTTGGTTACATGCTGTGACACCACATTGGTTTCTCTGGAGATAAACTTCGTCTTTTTTAAGAACGGAATAAACGGGGACATAAACGCTGAGATTTCGCCCCACCCGGAAAAGAAAATATCGGGTTTTTCTTTATAGATAACCGGTAAAATTTTAAAAATTGAAAACCGAATTCTTTCTATGCCCAATTCCCGGACTTTTATATTGGGCTTGAGTTGAGAGGTAGGAAAATCTACATTTTTAAAAAGGAAAAGGGTGAAATCATATTTTTCATCATCCAGATGATTGAGTAATGTAAAAATTATTCTCTCAGCTCCTCCAAAGGTAAGCCCCGGTAAAAGAAAGTAAACTTTTTTTTTCATTATTTCACACCTCTGAAAATTCTATAATATAAATACTGCCAGATGGTAGGATGATACCAAATGAAGTTTTCTTCTGTTCCGCCCGTTGTTTTCAGCTGATCGTTACAAAAATCCTCAACGGCAAGTTTTAATATTTTACCGCCCTCTGCGGTCTGATATAGCGGATATGTTGTAAAATTATCTGATTTTTCCGGTGAAATTCTTGCCTGGTACAGGACATCGCCCGTATCTACCGACTGGTCTACCAGATGTACGGTAACCCCGCAGTTTTCTCTGTCATTATTGGCTAAAGCCCAATATCCGCCGTGGATTCCCCTGTATTTTGGAGTAATTCCTTCATGGGTATTCATAAAAACCGCATTGGTACTGTCCAGGATTTTTTTGGAAATAATCCTGCAGCCATTCACGATTACCAAATCCGGTTTCAGCTCCTGCAGCAGCTTAAGCGTTTTCTTTGAATTTACGGAATCGGTTCTTGTAAGGACGGTTTCAGGAATCGGAGACAGGTCTATTTTTAGTTTTTCGATGACTCTTCTGGTCTGGTTTTTCGAAAATTTCTTAATAAACGGCAGCAGTAGAAGGCCAAACATAATCTGTCCGCCCACATTTATCCAGCCTAATCTTTTAGCACGGTTCTTCATAATCTGCTTCATAGGGACCGCTTCCTCCTGCAGCACGGCAGAAATATCAAAATCTTTTATTAAAGTATTATAAATAATTGCCGACGACCGTGTGTTTCCGGTGAGCATGACAATTTTCTTACTGTTATTTTTTTTCATATTCTGCTGCTATTTCAGACATGTTTTTGCTTTGAAAATTATACTTTTCATTTAATTTTTTATAGTGCTGAAAAATCTCTTCCAAATACCCGAAGTTGATATCCTGATGAATCCCGATATCATGCGGATGAAACCAGAGGTGAAAAATTTCGTTGTTTTTGGCTGCGTAGGTCATCTGCTGTTTTATTCTCCGAAGCTTCAGCCCGTCCAGGAATTTTATTTTTTCTGAATACGGCCTCAGCCAGCGGCTTGCCCTAATGACTGTAAAGCCGTCTTTATGAAGGTCGGAAGTTTTCTGTGTATGATGGCTTCCCACTTTCACAAAATAGTCCAGATACCTGAAGGCTCTTTTTACCACGCCTTCTTCTGAACCTTTTGCCGGAGAATGATACCACGCTTTTTCTGTACCGCGGTAGATTAAAATTCCATTTTTTTTAAGGACTTCCAGATAGCTGTTGTTAATCTGATGCCGGGGGAAAATAAAAGACTGAATTTCGATTTTTTGGGCAGAAGAAACAGCGATGGCAGCCTGTATATCTGCTTCAAACTGATCTTTTGTCTGTCCGTCTTCCAGGCAGTAATAGTGTGAAAAAGTATGGCTTCCGATTTCCTGATGCCTGGCTTTCTGAACCAGCTCCACCAGCTCTTTTCCATACAGATAGAGACCTTCCATTTCCCGTGAAGACGGAATGAAATCATGATAAGGAGAAAGTTCTTTTTCCAGATAAGAAGGTGTGTTTTCGGGACAGTATTGCTGTAAATCCCGGAAATCTCCGGTCATCATAGCTCCCACTGCTGCCCAGGTACAATGAATACCGTACTGATTATAAAGTTTCAGGAGCCTCGGAACAACTTCCCAAACTCCTGAAATATTTTGTCCATATTCCTGAATTGTTTTTTTATCCCGGATTCCCCAGTACAGTTCAAAATCCAGAGATACGGTGAAAATGCCGTTATTTTTTTTCATAAGTGTTGTCTGCAAATTTACAGTTTTTTCCGGTCTTTCAATCTGAAACTAAAAAACTGTCATTTTTCATCAATTAGCTACATCGCTTATAAATTTTATTCTCAGCATTCTTACCTCTTCATCTGAAAGTTCATCCCCGAATTCATCCAGAAGCACTTTCATACTGTCGCTTTCAGATTCGTTCATGAATTCCATGAAGCCTTCTACAATATCTTCATCGAAGTTGTCTTCTATATAATAATCAATATTGAGTTTGGTTCCCTGATAAACGATGCTTTCCATTTCTTTCAGCAGCTCGTTCATCGAAAGGTTTTTGGCTCTTGCAATGTCTTCAAGATCAATTTTTTTATCGGTACTCTGGATGATGAAAACTTTATGGCTGGATTTATTGGCCACCTGTTTCAGCACCATATCCTGAGTACGTTCAATATTGTTATCTTCTACATACGTTTTGATGAAATCTGCGAATTCTTTACCGTATTTCTTGGCTTTTCCTTCTCCTACCCCATAGATTTTAGCAATTTCTTCTACGGTGATCGGGTACTGTACCGTCATATCTTCCAGACTGGGATCCATGAATACGGTGTAAGGCGGAATGCCGTGTTTCTTCGCCACTTTTTTACGCAGTTCTTTCAGCTGTCCGAACAGATTCTGATCAAGACCTCCGCCTGCCTGCATCTGTACCTGATCGCTTTCTGCTTTGGTCTGGCTGAGATCAAATTCCCGGTCTTCGGCAATTAAGAATGATTCCCTGGATTTTCCGTCCAGGATATTTTTACCTTTTTCAGACATTTTCAGAACGCCGTACGTTTCAATATCTTTCTGCAGGATTCCCTGAACTGTTGCCTGTCTCAGGATGGTTTTCCAGTAATTGTCTTTTTCTTCTTTTCCAAATCCGAAGTAGGAAGCCTGTTCCAGTTTGTAGGACTTGGTCACCGCTGTTTCTTTTCCCGCGATCACGGAGATCAGATCTTTAGCTTTGAATTTTTCTCCGGTATCTCTGATGAGTTCCAGAACTTTTTTCAGATCTTCCGCGGCATCTTTCAGTTTAGGAGGATTGGACGAGTTATCACACATCATCGCTCCTTCTCCTTTTACAGGATCGAAGTTTTCCCCGAAATAATAAAGAATATACTGCCTTCTGCTCATTGAAGTTTCGGCATACCCCACCACTTCGTTTAATAACTGAAGACCGATTTCTCTTTCGGAAACGGGTTTCTGTGCCAGGAATTTTTCCAGTTTTTCAATATCTTTAGGGTCATAGAATGCCAGGCAATGGCCTTCTCCGCCATCCCTTCCTGCTCTTCCTGTTTCCTGGTAATAACTTTCCAGTGATTTCGGAAAATCATAGTGGATCACAAAGCGTACATCCGGCTTATCTATTCCCATCCCGAATGCAATGGTGGCTACAATAACGTCTACTTCCTCCATCAGAAATTTATCCTGATTGGCAACTCTTATCTTCTGATCAAGACCGGCATGATAAGGAAGCGCGTTGATTCCGTTAACCTGCAGCAGCTGGGCAAATTCTTCAACCTTTCTGCGGCTCAGGCAATACACAATCCCCGATTTTCCTTTATTCTGACTGATAAATTTTACGATCTCCTTATCTACATTTACTTTCGGACATACCTCATAATACAGATTGGGACGGTTGAAACTTTCTTTAAAGACCAGCGCATTCGTCATTCCAAGAGTTTTCTGAATATCATCCTGAACCTTAGGCGTTGCAGTGGCTGTTAAAGCGATTACCGGTACATCGGCAATCTTGTCGATAATCTGCTTCAGATTCCGGTATTCCGGTCTGAAATCATGTCCCCATTCTGAAATACAGTGCGCTTCATCAATGGCAAAGAAAGAGATTTTCACTTCTTTCAGGAAGTCTAAGTAATCGTCTTTAATCAATGATTCCGGGGCAACGTACAAAAGTTTTGTCTTCCCGCTTTTGATGTCGTCAAAAACCTGTTTGGTCTGTGTTTTGTTTAATGATGAATTCAATACATGAGCTACCCCATCGTCTGATGAAAGGCCGTTTACTGCATCTACCTGATTCTTCATCAACGCTATTAAGGGCGAAACTACGATTGCCGTGCCTTCGGAAATAAGTGCCGGAAGCTGATAACATAATGATTTACCACCTCCTGTCGGCATCAAAACAAATATATCCTTCCCGTTCAATAGGTTTTCTATGATCTGTTCCTGCTGGCCTTTAAATGTAGAAAACCCAAAATACTTTTTCAATTCGCCTGATAAATTGGCTTTTTTTGCGCTCATCTAATTTTCTATTGCTAAATTTGCATGTACCTCAAAGTTATAAAAATTCTGCTTAAAATAAAAGCGAACGAATTTATAAAAAATAAAATTTATATTAAATATCCTTTTTAAAATATAACGTTTTTTAAGAGATTTTTTGTATGCCTCAAACTCGTAAAATGGAAAGAACCGACATTATTTCAATTGCTAAAACTACTTTAGAGATAGAAATTTCAGAACTTGAAAAATTAAAGAACAGGATTGATGAAGATTTTGCCAAAGCCGTAGAGATCATTCATTCGGCCAAAGGAAAATTAATTGTTGTAGGAATCGGAAAGTCGGCCCATGTGGGCAACAAGATCGTTGCTACTTTAAACTCCACGGGAACCCCTTCTCAGTTCCTTCATGCTTCGGAAGCCATCCACGGAGATCTGGGAGTGATCCAGAAGCAGGATGTGGTTTTATGTATTTCCAATTCCGGAAATTCCCCTGAAATAGCGAATCTGGTTCCTTATTTAAAAGACTACTCTTCCGCCCTGATCGGAATGACGGGAAATAAATCCAGCAGGCTTGCCGAATTTTCTGAAATCATCCTGAATACGCATGTTGATGTGGAAGCCTGCCCGAATAAACTGGCACCTACCAGCTCTACAACGATACAGATGGCCCTGGGAGATGCTCTTGCCGTGGCTTTAATGGAACTGAATGATTTCAAAGCGAACGATTTCGCCAAATTTCACCCGGGAGGAAGCCTGGGGAAAAACCTGACTTCAAAAGTGGAACAGTTCCTGTCTTCACAGAAGCCTCAGGTATCGGAAGATTCGTCGATCCGGGATGTCATCATATCAATCAGTGCTTCAAGCCACGGGATCACCGTGGTTACCGATGAGGAAAAAATTATCGGGGTAATAACCGACGGAGACCTTAGAAGAATGCTGATGAAAGGGGAAGATATTACAAAGGTTCAGGCCAAGGATATTATGTCCGGCTATCCGAAAACCATTGAAAAAGATGCTCTTGCCAAAGAAGCGATGAAAATCCTTAAAGAAAACAATATCGGACAGCTTGTGGTAACGAAAAACGGAAAATATTTCGGGATTATCGACCTCCATAAACTTCTTGACGAGGGAATCAATTAATTGTATCTGTTCTGTATGAACCAGTTTCTGAAAGCCCATATCCAGGAAATCATCCATCTGAATGATGATGAGTTTGAAGCGGTACTTCCTTTTTTCACCCGGAAGCAATTCAGGAAAAGGCAGTTTCTGATCCAGGAAAACCAACCTGTTCATGAAATTTACCTGATAGAAAAAGGAATTCTTAAAAGCAGTACCGTTGACAGTACGGGAAAAGAGCACATTCTTCAGTTTGCTGCTCCCAACTGGTGGATTTCAGATTTCGCAGCCTTCTTTAAACAGGAAAACGCCTCACTGGCCGTTGACTGTATTGAGAATACGGAAGTGTACGCCATAACTTATGAAAATTTAAATAGCCTTTGCTCAGAATTTCCTTCTATGGAACATTTTTTCAGGGTGAAGTCTAACTTCGGATATGTGGCCTTACAGCAAAGGATTCTTTCACTGATCAGCAAATCTGCCAAAGAACGGTATGAAGATTTTATACGGCAGTATCCCGGTTTTACGGAACATGTTCCCAAACAGCTCATTGCAAGCTACCTGGGTGTTTCAAGAGAAACTTTAAGCAGATTATATTCTTAAAAGTGTGATGAAGGTCACACTTTTTTTTTGAGGAATATCCTTCTTTTCCGGTATTAAAATGTGAAACTTTGTACTTATCAAAACGAATACAAAAAATAACATTTAATCCCGAATACAATGAAAAAGAAAGCATTAATCGTAGTTACCAGCGTAGAAAAATATCCTGAAATGGACAGAGCTACCGGCTTATGGCTGGGAGAAGCCGTTCATTTTTATGAAAAACTGCATGAAAAAGGCTATGAAATAGATTTTGTAAGCCCGAAAGGAGGTTATACTCCACTCGATCCTGTTTCGCTTCAGATGTTTGTGCAGCCTTCAGACTGGAAATATTATGCTAATGAAACATTCAGAGGTAAGCTGGCGGATACATTCAAACCTGCTGATATCAACGCGGAAGATTACAGTGTGATCTACTATTCCGGAGGACACGGTGTAGTCTGGGATTTCCCGGAAAATACAGAACTTCAGGAAACCGCCCGCAAAATTTATGAAAACGGAGGTGTTGTTTCTTCTGTCTGCCACGGAGCGGTAGGCCTGTTCAATATTAAACTTTCAGACGGGGAGCTTCTCATTAAAGGAAAAACGCTGACCGGTTTTTCCAATTCTGAGGAAATTGCCGCGGAACTGGCCGATCATATGCCTTACCTTACTGAAGACGTTTTGAAAAGCAGAGGTGCCCATTATGTAAAAGCAGATCAGGATTTTGTTTCTTTTGCTGTTTCGGACGGACGTTTGGTTACCGGGCAGAATCCACAGTCCGGAGGGGCTGTCGGAGAGAAAGTTCTGGAAATTCTGGAGAAATAAATCAGGCTTATGATCAGAAATCTCTCAGGGTCATGCACAGATACGCTGTGTATGACCTTTTTTTGTCCCGAAGATTAACTTAATTTTGGGAACTAAAAACTAATCATGATCTTTTTATATATTCTGGTCATCTTCATCTATTTCCTTAAAAAATATCTGGATCATCAGGATGATATAAGAAGATCCGCACCGCGCTATATTCCCCGGGAAGGAGCTGATGAGTACGGAAGCGAAGCTTATTATGACCAATACAGCCACGGACATTATGATCTTTTAGTAAAGTGTCTGATCTTCTGTACTTATAATTCCGGACAGTTCAAACTTATTGAGGAGAGTCTGTATTTCGGAGATATTGGTGATGATCTGGAAAGTCTTTTTCATAAGGAGAGCATGGAAAGTTTATTCCGGAATCAGCTGGTTGAAAGATCTTTATTACCTCAGTTACTGTATTTTAAAGAGGTTACTTCCCGAATTTCAGAATCCGAATGGCTTTTCGACTCTGTTGATGTGGATCATGACGAACGGTGGAAGCTCATCAACAGGACAGCAGAGGAACTTTTAACTGCAATGAATGTGAAGGAAAGAGGATATGATTTCAGTTTGTACAGACCAAAATAATTTTAAGTTTCAAACCTCGGGCTTTTCATCAAATATTTCATAAATTTGTGCCTTTAAAAAATATATTCAGTGAGTGAAGGTAAAGACATGTCCTTTCTTGGGCATATTGGAGAATTAAGAGGACATCTTATCCGCTCGATTATTGCGATTATAATTGCTGCTTTTGCTGTCGGCTTCAATATCAACTGGATCATGGACCATATTTTTTTCGGGCCTACAAGAAATGATTTTCCTACGTTTAAGCTGGTGAACCATTTTTCCAGAATGATCTTAGGGGAAGACAGCATTCATCTTCCGAAGGATTTTCCGGTTCGTGTACAGAGACTTTACCAGCAGTTTAACGTGATGATGGCCGTTTCTATTTTCGGAGGAATGGTGGCTGCATTTCCTTATATTGTATGGGAATTGTGGCGTTTTATCAGTCCTGCCCTTCATCCTAAAGAAAGAAAAAATTCTATTTATATCATTAATGCAGTATGGATCCTGTTTATGACAGGCGTACTTTGCGGTTATTTCCTGATTCTTCCGTTCGCGGTAAATTTTGGAGTTATTTTCAAAATTTCGGATATTATTGTCCCGCTGTATGACCTGAGCGATTATACGACTCTGTTTCTGCAGGTTGTCTTAGGGATGGGTGTGATATTCCTTTTCCCTATTCTGATCTACTTCCTGACCAGCATAGGTATTCTGACTCCGATGTTTATGAAAACCTACCGCCGTCATGCTATTGTACTGATCATGGTAGTGGCCGCAATCATCACTCCGGCCGATGTTTTAAGTATGCTGATGGCTGCTTTCCCGCTGCTGATCCTTTATGAATTCAGTATCATGATGTGTAATATCACATACAAAAGGGTTCAGAAGGCTAACGGGAATCTTCCGGCAGTGCAGAAATAGCTTATGGCCTATGGTCCTAACTCAAGATGTAATGTTATATTTTGTTTGAATGGATGATATTCAATATTTTTTGAACCATTATGCTGTTTTTATGGTGCCAGAAAATCAAAGATTTTCAACAAGTTTCTGAAGCTTTGATTCATTTTTAAAGAATTTTTCTCATTCCATAATGGTCTATCGCCTTCTGTTTTAAAGGGTGTGTGCTCCAGTCTTCCCATTCACAGGTTTGTGGATCGTAGCCACATTTAAGGGGTGCTGAGTATTGATCTTCCGGATTTTCTATGTAGGCTCTGCAATCGATACAGACATGACGGAATTCACAATCCCTACATTTGGTGATCTGATCTTTGGTGATATTCCAATATTTTTGAAATTCTGACTGGATGACAGCTTCTTCTAAAGCCGTATCCCGGATATTTCCAAAAGATTCTTTCATTGCCGGGCAGTTTTTGATATGACCATCAGCATCAATGGAGAGCTTACGGTTCAGGCAGGAATTGTGATGGAGAGATTCTGTATACGTAGGAATATTAACATTGAATAATTTCGGGCTCATCAAACCGCAATGTAAAGGACTGCTGATTTTTTCTGTAACCCTCACGATCATTCCCATCCCTCCATTTTCATCCTGCAGCACTTTGTTATCGCCGGCATTGGTTATGATCAGAGTGCTTATTTTTTTATGCCTGTTTACCAGATCTGCTATCCTGTCGTAAAACTCTGTTTCATTCTTGTTTTCAGGCAGGATCACTTCTATGGACTTAATCTGCGACGGCTTTATTATTCCGAGCAAACCGTTCAGCTGATGAATAGATATTTCATTAAAAAATCTGAACTGAAGATGATTACAGCAGAGTTTTTCCAGCTGGGCCAGAAAAGCATCATCGAAATAATCAAAACCGGAGTACGTATCCAGGACGGCATGGGAAATATGAGCGGGAAACAGCCATTCTTCCGGCATTTTGGGAAAGCGGCTGATTTCTTTTGAAGTACAGAAAAAACATAATTCATGTTCAAGAAGAAACCCGATATAGTCATCAAGAATTTCCTGAGAATCTCCGTTTAATTTCTTTCTGACAGCTGTGGTATTAAAGCAGTCATTTTTATTGAACAGTTCGGCCAAAGACAGTGGAATAAGATGAATTTCGCCCCGCTGCAAGTCACATACTGATGCTCTTGCGGCACCTTTTACCAACACACAGTTGCTGTACAGTTTTAACCATTCAGATTCCATATCACCAGTTTTGAATAGGGTTTATAAAAAGGGATTCCTCTTTGCAGCCGGGTATGATATTTTCCCAATTCAACAAAATCATGCTGAATATCGTCCTGCTTTTTTTTATGGACTATCCGGAACTCCCAGAATGTAGAATTCAGGGGCAGATGCCGTCTGTTTTCTTCGGTCCAGGTTATAAAATCTTTACGGACCTTTTCGCTTTTTTGATTCATTATTATTGTTGATTTAAAAACCGGGCTATGCTGCGTTCAATATCATAATTACAGAGGTCGGAAAGCCATTGGAACTGTCCTATGGGATTTACTTCCAGGAAAACATATTCTTTTTTATCCGTATAGATCATATCTATGGAAGCACAGCTGATGTCCAGGTTTTCCATCAGTTTTTTCAGTTTCAGAGTTTCCTTTCGGGGTAGCCTGTATGGCACACAGCGGTTCGGGCGTTGTGTATCATAATTTCTGAAATCTACTTTGGTCCTTTCATTGGCCTGGGAAAAAATAGCCATAGAATACAGTTGCCCACTGAGGTAAAAAATACGCAGTTCATATTCTTTTTCAATATATTCCTGCAAAAAAATATATCCCTGTGAAATACTGCTTTCCGTTTCCCTTAACTTCCGGATATGACCCTCTGTCACAATAGCGGGAGGAACTTTTACCATTATCTCAAATTCTTCGTCCCAATCCATCCTTATCGTATCAAGCATCACATCTTTAACGATAATCTTTCTGTGGGATCTGTAAAAATTTTCTATCGCGGATATATTGGAAGAAACGAGTGTCTCAGGGATCATAAGGCCCGTTTTTTTAGCTTCCTGAAGAACTTTCAATTTGTTGATATTATTATCACTCTTTTTATTTAAGCATTTTCTGAAAAGCCTGTGATACCATTCAATATACGCTTCATGAATTGCCTGTTCTTCAAAATTATATTTCCCGTAAACATCCAGGAATATCTTTCTGACTGACGGGTTACCATATTGGTTCAATACAGGAGCCGGATTGTAGCCATGCTCTTTTAAATATCCCCTTCTATACCAATATGAATGCTCATTCGCATCATCTTTATGACTGGAAATCAACATACTTTCCACTTCAAAATCTTCATTCCGGTCACATACAGCAGAAGGATATTCAAAATAGATCCAGTCCAGGACGTCATTGGTGGAATAATCCTGATGAATAGAGTTGATCTTTATATTCATCATATTAAATATCCTGTTTTTAAAAGAAGTTGTTCCCGAAAACGGAACAACTTCTGATTATAAATTTAATAATTAGTCATATACCATACTCCATCAATTAAAAACTCCTGGTGGACCATATTTCCTCTGGCATCAAATTCCTGGCAGTCTGATGAAAAACTATATTCTTTCCCCGGGTCCAAACCTTTAATACCACCAAAGTGCCCGGAGCCGCCCTGTGTTTTGATTGTTTCGGAACCTCCATTCACAGTTCCCAGCTGAACTTTTGTTAACGTTCTGAATCTGTCTGACTTTAAATTTTCAAGTTTCATGATTTTGCTATTTTTGGTTAGTACACCCTATTTTCCGCCGGTGTTTTCAACGGTTTCTTCAGTCTGTCACACCGGATATCTTTTATCAGGCACGTATGGTATACCATCTGCCTTCAATACAATATTCCATATGCAGAGTCATACCTTCACTGTTACGCTCTTCACGGTCTTCAGAATAGGTATACGTACCGTCTTTAAGGACATCAAGTCCCTTAGCTGTATAAGTTCCACCTTTAGTGGCGTATCTTTCCCCTCCTTTTACCGTTCCCAGCTGAGGTCTTGTTAAGGTTTTAAATTTGTCTGAGTTTAAATTTTCAAGTTGCATAATTTTGATCGTTTTTGGTTAATACACTCCCTTCCGCCGGAGTGTTTCAGCGGTTTCTTCTCTTTTTTCTCTGGCCGGAGAAGGTTACGGCCTCTATTCGTAGCTACTGAATATTTTTAATTTTATCAATCCTGTTCATTCGCAGCCATACCGCGTTTCAGGCGGCTGAGCGAAGGGTTTTCCATTCCCAGGAATGAAGCGATATAATACTGGGGGATATGAGACGGCAGCTCCGGGAATTCTTTAAGAAACTGCATATAACGGTCCCGGGCACATAGAAAAGAAATGGTTTCCATTCTGTGAAGAAGGGCAAAGAAAGATTCTTCAGCAATGATACGTCCTGCTCTTTCCCATCCTTTGGAAACCTCGTACAGATTTTCAAGATCATCCACATTGATCACCCATATGGAAGATTCTATAATGGCTTCGATATAATAAGTACACTGGATCTTTTTGGTCATACTTCTCAAGGCTGTTACCAGTTCACCCTTACCGCTCAGGAAAAGAATATGCTCTTTGGCATGATCATCAATAAAATAAGTCCTGAAAATCCCTTTTTCTATAAAACCAAGCTGTAAACAGATATCTCCACGCTGATTAAAGTAGGAACCTTTTTCATAGGTCACTTTTTTCCATAAATGTTTTGACATTCCGATTTCTTCTTCACTCAGCTTCAGGTTTTCTTTTAAAAATAAAAGTAATGCTTCAGATTCCATAAGTATTTTTTATTATCATTTTCGGAGTTACTTTTCTCAAAAATATTTACATTTTCCATAAGTTTCATTAACAAATGTTAATCTGGGATGAAAAAATTCCACATCCGATGAATAAAATAACACTAAAATCAAAATATTATTGAGAATCCGGATAATTAATCCTGAAAAAACATCTCCCGGTTGGCATTAATTTTTCTATTTTTGAAAGATTATTAATGCAATCCAATATGAAAAAGCTGGCACTTCCCCTTCTTTTTGCTTCAGGTCTTGCTTTCGGGCAGTTCTTCGAAAAAAACAGGGTTTTCACCAAACAGGATACTTTAAAAGGATCTGATACCCCATTCCGTAATTTCTGGGATGTAAAGAAATATGATCTTTCTGTGGAACCGGATTTTGAACAGAAAAGTATAAAAGGTTATAATAAGATAAGCTTTGAAATCACAAAGGATGCTACCGATCCTGTTTTCCAGATCGACCTGCAGCAGCCCATGAAGGCAGATAAGATAGATGGCGATTTCCCGATTGCCGGTTATAAACAGGATGGCGATTTTATTTTTATTACCTCTAAAAAGAAATTCAGAAAAGGCGAAAAATACACCCTGAATATTACCTATTCCGGAAATCCTGTGATTGCTAAAAATGCCCCCTGGGACGGAGGCTGGGTCTTCACTAAAGATAAAAACGGAAATCCGTGGATGAGTGTTGCCGACCAGGCGGAAGGGTCTTCGCTGTGGCTGCCTACCAAAGATATCTGGAGTGACGAGCCGGATAACGGCATCATCATGAAAATCATCACTCCCAATGATCTTGTGGGAGTTGGAAACGGCAGACTGACCGGTAAAAAAACGGAAGGCAGCAAAACTGCCTATACCTGGGAAGTTAAAAACCCGATCAACGATTATTCCATCATTCCGAACATCGGAAAATACGTCAATTTCAAAGACACTTTCAATGGTGAAAAAGGAAAGCTGGACCTGGATTACTGGGTAATCGACTATAACCTGGAAAAAGCAAAGAAACAGTTTCAACAGGTAAAACCTATGCTTTCGGCTTTTGAATACTGGTTCGGACCTTATCCTTTTTATGAGGATTCCTACAAACTGGTAGATTCTCCCTATCTTGGAATGGAACATCAGAGCAATGTAGCTTACGGAAACGGATACCAGAACGGATACCTGGGAAGAGATCTTTCCGGAACCGGAGTGGGGCTGAACTGGGATTATATCATCATCCATGAAAGCGGCCACGAATGGTTTGCCAATAATATTACAGCGAAAGATATGGCGGATATGTGGATACACGAAAGTTTTACCATGTATTCCGAGGTTCTTTTCACTGAAAAATATATGGATAAAAAATCGGCCGATATCTATGCACAGGGGCTTCATAACATCATTATGAACGATACCCCGATCATCGGCCATTACGGAGTAAAAAGTGAAGGAAGCGGAGATATGTATCCTAAAGGAGCCAGCATGATCCATACCATAAGACAGATCATCAGTAATGATGAAAAGTTCAGACAGATTTTAAGGGGGATGAATAAGGATTTTTACCATCAGACCGTTACTACCAAACAGATTGAAGACTATATTTCTTCAAAAGCCGGAATCGATTTTTCAAGTGTTTTCAACCAGTATCTGAGAACCACCAAAATCCCGGCTCTGGAATATTCACAGGATGGCGAAACTTTGAAATTCCGTTACACCAACGTAATCAAGAATCTTAAACTGCCAATCAGAATCAACGGAGATCAGACGATTAATCCAACTGAACAGTGGCAGACTGTAAAGCTGAAGAAAAGTACCCCGGTTGAGCTGAATAAGAATTATTACATACATTATATAAAAGTCCAGTAAATAATAACCGCTGAAAGGCAGATCATTTCAGGTGGTCTGCCTTTTGGTTTCCGGGATAAGTTCATTTAAAAAAAAATTTAAGAAAAGTTTAAGACCCTGTTTCGTAACAATATGAGGAAAAAATCAACTACTTAACTATAAAATTCAGACTTAATGAAAAAAATAGCGATCAGCCTGGGGCTTTTTGCCGCTTTAATGGCCAATGCCCAGTCTATAAAAACAACAATTGACCTTGTTAATGTAAAAGACGATAAAGTAGCTGTTACGATGGAGTTTCCGAAAATGAAATCCGGAGACGTAAAATTCCATTTTCCCAAAACCGTTCCGGGTACCTACTCTGAAGATGATTACGGAAGATTTGTAGAAGGCATTAAATTTTACGACAATAAAGGCAAAGAACTTACCTATACGAAAGTAAACGACAATACCTATTCACTCAAAAACGCCCAGAATTTAACGAAAGTAACCTACCTGGTGAATGACAGCTTTGATGAGGAAATGGATACGTCCAAACATAAGGCTGTATTTTCCCCTTCAGGAACGAATATTGAGGAGGGTAAAATTTATCTGATCAACACCCACGGCTTCATTGGCTACATCGATAATATGCAGGATGTTCCCTACCAGCTGGTGGTTCAGAAGCCGGCAGATTTCTACGGTACTACGGCACTGGTAGATCAGGACAAATCGGACGTTACGGATACCTACACGCTGGCCAATTATGCTAAGGTGACAGATTCTCCGCTTATGTACAGCAAACCGGATTATATTACCTTCAATGCAGGAGGAATGGATCTGGTATTGGGGGTTTATTCTGCAACAGGGAAATACAAAGCAGCTGATTTTAAAGACAATATAGAAAAAATGGTAGTGGCCCAGAAGAAATTCTTAGGCGACATGAATACCAATAAAAAATATGCGATTATGCTTTACCTTTCCGGAGGTAACGGACCCAACATCAAAGGTTTCGGGGCTTTGGAGCACCATGAATCAACGAGTGTGGCCCTCCCGGAAGCCATGCCGAAAGATGCCATTGATAAAACGCTTACGGATGTAGTTTCGCATGAGTTCTTCCATACTGTAAATCCTCTGAAGACCCACTCTGAAGAGATTCACTATTTCGATTATGCAGACCCGAAAATGTCTCAGCACCTTTGGATGTACGAAGGGGGAACAGAATATTTCGCCAACCTTTTCCAGATCCAGGAAGGCCTGATCAATAAAGAAGAATTCCTTGAAAGAATCGGAGAAAAGATCGCCAATTCCAAGAATTACGATGATACCATGCCGTTTACGGTGATGAGTAAAAATGTTCTGAAAGAGCCCTACAAGGATCAGTACAGAAATGTTTACGAAAAAGGAGCCCTGCTTGCGATGTGCCTGGATATTGAACTGAGAAAACTGTCTAACGGAGAAATGGGCTATCGCGACATGATCAGAAAGCTGTCTCAAAGATTCGGAGAGAATAAGCCTTTCAAAGATGACAAGCTGATTGATGAGCTGGTAGCCGTAACCGGATATCCGCAGGTAAAAGATTTCTATAATAAATATATTGCCGGAAACCAGCCTACCCCTTACACGGAATACCTGAATATGGCAGGAGTAACCGTCCAAAAACAGGAAATCCCTCCTATCTTCTGGTTTATTAAAGATCCTAATCTTACCGGATACAACGAAAAAAACAAGACCCTTGTTTTTGAAGAGACAGCCGCTCTTTCTACATTTTCAAAAAATATCGGCTTAAAAAGTACCGACGAAATTTTGGCCCTGGACGGAAGATCTGTCGATATTAAAAAGATGCAGGATTTTGTAGGCTATGCGAGATCTATCAAAGAAGGACAGGAGGTTACCGTTACTATCCTTAGAAATAATGGGGGTAAAAGTGAAAAAATGGCTCTTAAAGGAAAGGCCGTGCTGGATAAGATAAGCATAGAAATGCTTCAATTTAAATCCAATCCTACACCGGCTGAACAGAAGCTGCAGGATCAGTGGCTGACGGGAAAGAAATAAAAGCAAAATTAGACGGTCAATAAAAAGCGGAGGTGGTTCTCCGCTTTTTTATTTTGGTTTTTTGATAAGCAGAAAATCAAAGGGCGTCACAGTAAATGGCGGTTTAAACTCCACCCAATACTGGCGGTCGTCGGTCTCACAATCATTCATAATGCGATAATCGGTATAGTAGCCGGTTTCCATCCACGGAAGTTCTACCCATTCGTAGTGTGCAGGATGTTCAAGATTATGTTTTTCAATATTTTCCAGCCATGCAATGGCTTTGTCTATATCTTTCTTTTGTTGCAATGTTTCAGGTATACCTGCATTTTCGTTCCGCAACTGTTCTATCAGTTGAGATTGCTTTTCTTTCAGCAACTGTATTGTAGAGTTCATTATTTAATTTTTTTTCGCAGGAAAAGTTTTTTATTTCCGCAGGTTTCAGATAATTTTCCGGTCCGGCTGCAGGCTTAATTGTAAAAACCTTATAGTTTAAAAAAAATATACATTGTTAAATCTATAAGGTTTGAACGTATTCATATCCTATGATGCCTTTTTAACAGTAATTCTGAAGGTTATTCCTTTACCTACTTCAGTCTGGGAGATCTTAATATCCCCGTTATGGTATTCATGAATAACCCTCCTAGCTAATGAAAGTCCCAGCCCCTAACCCCGTTTTTTAGTAAAATAACCCGGTTTGCAAGCATTTCTTGCCTGCTGTAAAAATCTTAACCGTCAATATTAAAGTCATCCGGAAATGGCAAAAAATTCATGTTAATAATTTTATACTATTTTATGATTTTAGTTTATAAAATTATCAAAAACCAACCAATAAACCAAAAATAGCCAATAAATTAAAATAAAAAAAATCTTTTCATTATAATATTTTTAAAAAAAATTAAATTTGACATACAAATCTTCAAAATAAAAGTAATGAAAACACTTACAAAAAATCAAATGCAAAATTTTTATGGTGGTAAAACCAAGGTTAGTACCACAATGTTCTATGGCTATTGTTCAGGAACTCCTGGTGGTCAAATGATATACAGTAAATATTATTGTATAGAATGGTCAGATGGCTCATTTACATATTTTAACGTCATAGGCAATCAGGTCTATTCTTCAAATTAAAATTATTTTTTTAAAATGATTCTAAAAATAGTGCCCTTTCCTATTTCGGTTTGGGCTATTTTAATATCCCCATTGTGATATTCCTGAACTACTCTTTTTGCCAATGACAATCCTAATCCCCAGCCCCGTTTTTTAGTAGAATAACCCGGTTTGAAAGCATTTCTTGCCTGCTGCTTGGTCATTCCGCTTCCGGTATCTTTTACTTCAACCAGGATATTTTTGTTTCTTTCAAAAACATACATTTCCAGAACACCTTCTCCTTTCATGGCATCTACTGCATTTTTTACAAGGTTTTCAATCACCCAGCTCATCAGGATCTTATTATGTGGAACCTCAATGGTATAGGTAGGAAGATGCAGGCTGAATTTTATTTTTTTGGAAATTCTCGTTTTCAGGTAGTCATAATTTTCCAGAATGGTTTCATTGAAATTTATATCGTTCAACTCAGGAACAGACCCGATCTTTGAAAAACGTTCGGAAATCGTCCTCAGCCTTTCAATATCTTTTTCAATTTCATAAATGCCTTCAGATTCCGGGGTTTCCAGTTTCATAATCTCCATCCAGCCAATCATTGAAGACAGAGGAGTTCCGATCTGGTGGGCCGTTTCTTTCGCCAGCCCTGCCCAGAGGTAACCTTCATCCGTTTTTTTTATCGTCCTGAAAAACCAGAATGAAAAGCCAAAATACAGCAGAATAAACAGTCCCAGAATATAGGGTGAATAACGCAGATTATTCAGCAGCCGGGAGTTATCATAATACACAAACTGATTGTTCCCGTCCAAAACTTTGATTTCTATCGGAGCATAATTCTTTTCCATCCGGCTTATAAGAGCCTGAAGCTTTTCAGGATCTTTTATCGTAGCTTCAGGGATATTCCGGTAATACCCAAGATCTATAATCGGCTTTTTGTCTCTGTCTGTTACAATGAACGGAATTGTATTGTTAATATTAAGGATCTCCGGAATAAGATCCAGAACGTCTGTATTCGGGGTTTTTACTTCCTGCTGGATTCTTATAGCTTTTGAAAGAAGGTTTATCCTTTTAATCTCTTCTTTTCTGAGGAAATTAATCAGTGATGTAGATGCCACCACGATGGCCACCACCAGGGCAGTCATCACAACAAAAATAATCCAGTTATTCAGTCGGGTCAGTATGGATTTCCTCACGGTGTGTTTATTTTAAAACATTCAGGATTTTCTGCAGTTCTGCACTTCCGCTTCCCTGATAATTGTTAATAATGATCGAAAATACATATTTTTTACCGTCTTTGGCGGTATGATAGCCTGCAAAAGATTTGGTATCCCTCATGGTTCCGCTTTTCATCTTCATCCCGTTGTCCTGCACCGGAAAGCCATCATAATAAGCTTCAAACCAGGGCTGTTTTTTTGCGTACAAAAGAGCCTGTACTTCAGCTTTGGCAGCGACATAATTCTGAGGGGAAAGCCCGCTTCCATCGGCAAAATTAATCATATTCGGATTGATCCCTTTCGATTTCCAGAACTCCTTCAAATAGGCAACACCACTTTTAAAGCCGGAATTTCCTTTTTTCTCCCTGCCCATAGTTTTGATCAGTGTTTCCCCGTACATGTTTACACTTTTTCTCAGAAACCAGTATACAATCTTATCCAGAGACGGCGACTGATAGGTAAGGATCGTATTTTTGGGAGATTCCGGTTTTTTCCCTTCCAGTTCGAGCTGTGAAGAGGTGGTCACTTTTCCTGAAAGTTCTACCCCTGCTTCTTTAAGCCATTCACGGGCTTCTGTTCCCAACTGCAGGGGAGGATCAGGAACTGAACCTGAAACGGTAATTGTTTTCCCGGCCGGGAGTGTTCCGTTGATCAGGGCAACACCGGAATGCGGAGCTGTGAAGATCAGACTTTGATCAGAGCTTCCGCCTGTTTTCAGGTCATTCAGCCATTTTACATTTTCCAGAGGATAGGAAAATCCTTTAAATTCGGTCCCGTTGATGTTGATATCGAACTGGTTTTCACGCCAGTTCACTCCCCACACTCCGGCTCCGTAATAATTTCCGAGATCATCCCACGGCCATCCCCCCGGAATTGTCTGGTGGTCAAAATAAGAATCGTCAATCACCAGATCACCTGAAATTTTTATAATTCCTGAGTTTTTAACGGCTTCGATGAATTTCTTTTTAAAGGCTTCAGGCTTATAGGCCTCATAGCGCCAGCTTCCCAACGTAGGATCTCCGTTTGAGCTGATGAAAAGGTTTCCGTTCAGTGTACCTCCTGATAAGGTTCCGGAGTAGCCTGCCGTTGTTTTAAAGGTATAATCCCGGCCCAGTGTTTCAAGTGCAGCTCCTGCCGTAAATATCTTCTGGGTGGAAGCCGTTGAAAGCCCTTTATTCCCCTGATATTCATAGATCAGATTACCGCTTTCATCGGAAACATAAAACGACAGACCGGATGAAACAGCACCGGAGGAATCCATCAGGTCTTTGGTGGCTTTATCCAGTTTCCGGGTGATATCCTGGGCAAAAAACAGCTGTGTAGAAAGCGTAAAAACCGCAATCGTTCTTTTCATTCTGAGGTTGTTTATTCAAATATAATTAAAAAAAAATCCCTTTTATATCCCGGAACTTCCGTTCATTTATTTTTAGTCATGGGATAACCGTTATGGATTTTACATGGAAAGTTTATTTTTCCGCTTACACAGCACTCCCTGCTTCTATTTCATAGGGTTCTTTATTTTTTTCGAAAATTCTTGTCAGTTCACTTCCCTCTACCGTAATGGTATCGTTAATCCTCCTGATCCAGTTTCCTTCTCTCAGCCCTACCACTTTAATGTCATTCTGGGTCAGAAATTCCTTAATACGGGTTTCCCTGGTTTCTCCGTTATGTTTAAGATCGGGATTCGGATCAAGATAATGTGGGTTGATATTGAAAGGAACCAGTCCCATACAGTCAAAGCTTGGCGGATAAACAATCGGCATATCATTCGTGGTTTTCATATTCTGTCCTCCGATATTGCTTCCGGCACTGCAGCCCAGATATGCTTTCCCTTTTTCTGTATTTTCCTTTAAAACGGACATCAGGCCTTCTTCATGTAGTGTTTTAACCAATAAGAATGTGTTTCCGCCTCCTGTAAAATATCCCCGGGCATTATTTAAAGCTTCGGTCTTATCTTCAAATTCGTGCAGCCCTTTGACGTTGATATGAATGGTTTCAAAAAAAGAACGGGCTTTAGCTGTATATTCATCATGAGAAATTCCGCCGGGTCTGGCAAAAGGGATAAATACAATTTCATCGATTCCTTTATACAGCTGAATTAATTCTTCTCTCAGGTATTCCAGATATTCTCCACCGAAAAGTGTGGATGTTGAGGCTAATATGATGTTCATACAAGAAAATGATATTGATTAAAAAAATAGTTGGATTACAAAGATAGACCCCAGACCCGAACGAATCAAAAATTAAATTAAAAAAAACAGGAATCCCGTTAATATTTTCTAAAAAAGCTTAAAGCTTCTAAAATCTGAATTTTTATGGAATTATTCTTGAACTTCGAAATATTAGAATTTTTAAATATAAGATTATGAAAATGGTTAAAGTTAATATTAAAAATCTATTTTTAGGTTTAATACTTGCAGGAAGTGCAGGTCTTGTAAACGCACAGACCACTCAGGGGGACAGTGCCGCAGCAGCCACCGTTCAGCAATCTACTAATCCGGTTATTGAGGGACTTAAAAAGCAGGCTGAAGCCAATCCAAAGGATGCAGAAGTATTGGCTAAGCTGGCTAATGCTTACCAGGAAGCTTCCGACTGGACCAATGCTATTGATACCTGGAAAAAAATATCCGTTCTGTTGCCGGACTGGGCTCCTTCCTATTACAGCCAGGCCTATGCTTACCAGTCTGCCAAAGATGATGTAAATGCAAAAATGGCTTATGAAAAGTATATTGCCACTGTAAAACCTGAAGAGGTGGAACAAAATAAGAAAAATCTGGCTTACGCTTACTTTTATATCGCTTTTGCCGAACAACAGAGTGATCCCGGCAAAGCTAAAGAACATATTGCCAAATCCTTACAGTATGATCCTACCAACCAGGACGCTGTAAAGCTGAGTAAAGCTTTAAATTCATAGAAATAAATAGGTCCGGAAAATATGTTCCGGATTTTTTTATGGTTAGGGTCTCTCTTTATTTTTACTCAATCGTTTTTCCAAAAAAATCGGTCTCACCATGCAGGTGACTGATGATTTTCTCAATATTCCTCAGGATACCGGCTTCTGTTTTCAGATTGTTGATATACCGGATCAGTTCATTCCTTCTGGAGGGAGTCAGGTTTTCAAAATTTTTAACAGCAACGGGGCTTGATTTTATTGCTTTATCCAGTTGGGGATGAATGGAAATACTTCTGTCTGTCTCATCATATTCTACCGAAACTTCAATGGTTTCCCCGATTCTTTTGGGAGAATCTTTCAACATCATCATGTTTACATAAAGTCTCCATTCTCCGAGGTATTTCATCAGGTTCTGCTGAAATTCTTTACCGTTTACGGTTCCCCGTACCGGAATCGGGCTTTTCATCCTCCCGGATGTTTCAAATATTTCATTCAAAATGTCTTCCGGAAGGAAAACAAAGGGATTGATGCCGATGATCTGCAGTTCGGCAGTAAAGCTGCTGTTTTTCATGATAAACAAATGTACAGCTAAATTTTATTTTAAAAGATGGAAGCTCCTTTCAGTTATAGGTATTGAAAACTACTGTAAAACTTTAATATTATAAAAGACTAGAAACAGGTCTGTATTTATAGCAGAGGACCCTCATAACTTCCCGGCTTCAAACCTGTATAGAAATTCTGAGGCTGATTCAAACAGTGTGATCATTATGATCACTCAAATTAAAATTTTCCACTCACGCAGGAATGCTTATCTTTGCAGCAAATAAATCGATCAAACAAAATGAAATTTTTTATTGACACAGCCAATTTAGAGCAGATCAAAGAAGCAAGAGACCTCGGAATTTTAGATGGTGTTACTACCAACCCTTCCTTAATGGCAAAAGAAGGAATCCAGGGAGCTGAAGCGATCAAAAATCATTATAAAGCAATCTGTGAGCTTGTAGATGGTGATATTTCTGCTGAAGTACTTTCTACTACTTACGAAGAAATGATCAAAGAAGGGGAAGAACTGGCGGCCATCCATGAAAATATTGTGGTAAAGATCCCGATGATTAAAGACGGTATCAAAGCGCTGAAGTATTTCTCCGATAAAGGGATCAAAACCAACTGTACCCTGATTTTCTCTCCGGGACAGGCTCTTTTGGCAGCCAAAGCAGGAGCTACCTATGTTTCTCCTTTCTTAGGAAGATTAGATGACATTTCTACTGACGGTCTTAACCTTATCCAGGAAATCAGACTGATCTTTGATAACTATATGTATGAAACAGAGATCCTTGCAGCTTCCATCCGTCACTCTATGCACATTATCGACTGTGCCAAGATCGGTGCTGATGTAATCACATCTCCGCTTCCTCCGATCCTGAGCTTACTGAAGCATCCTTTAACTGACAGCGGACTTGCCCAGTTCATTGCTGATTCCCAGAAATTAGCTTAAACCTGAAGGTTATTCAGATATAAAAGATCCCGGAATCTTCTGATTCCGGGATCTTATTTTATTTCAGCAGATCAAGTTCGAGGATATTATTCTGTTTTTTTAATTGATCTTTCATTCTTTTTTCCTGATCTCTTCTTGCTATTTCAGGATCTATAATTTTTCCCGTACTGTCTCTCATTTCGATCGTTACTCCCTGCCCCATCATTTTACGGTGCCCTTTCATAGGATCATTCAAAAAGTCTTTAAAAGCTTTTTTATATTTTTTTTCATTCACTACAATCAGAGGGTCATACCGTTCTTTATCTTTAACGCTTTCCCATTCATATCCTTCCGGAAGTTTCCTGACTCCTTTTAATTCAAATACATGTGTGTTTGAAGTATCTTCCAGTTTAACAATCAGCCCTGGCAGGCCATGAAATTTGTAAGGACCGTCCTGAATGGGCAGATCTGGAGTAAACCATGCGGTCCATTTCCTTCCTGCAAATTCACAGGTTGCCTTCTGTGCCGCAAACTCCCCTACTTTGGCTTTATCGGGAAGAATCTTCCAGTTCTGTGTTCTTCCGTCCTGTACCTGATATTCGTCAGCAGCTAAAGTCATATAGTAATTAACGGAATAGCCGGGATAGGATTTTTCAACACTGTATCTCACTTTTCCTCTGAATTTTACTCCCGTGAGGTTAATGTTAAAATCCGTTGTTCCGCTTTTTATCTGCTTTTCAAAAGTTGCTTTCATGATGGAATCAGATTCAAAATAATCTTTACTGTAAAATTTTGATCCTTTTGGAGAAATATCCAACAACATCATTTCTGTTTCCTGTTTATCTTTAGCCGTAGAATCAATGGAATATTTATATTCGTAGATAAAACGGCGGTTCTGTCCGTAAAAAAACAATCCGGATAACAGACAGAAGAAAAAAAACATTTTTTTAGTATTCATCATATTTTAAATTATGTTTTTTTCGATACTTTTTATCACCCTGCATGGGTTTCCGACGGCCACCACATGATCCGGAATATCTTTGGTTACAACACTTCCCGCTCCTATCACGGAATTATCACCGATAGAAACACCCGGCAGCACGACAACATTTCCCCCCAGCCATACATTATTTCCTATGGTAACAGGATAAGCGTACTCCAGGCCTTTATTTCTCTGTTCAGCATCTAAAGGATGTCCTGCAGTATAAAAGCTGCAGTTCGGGCCGATGAAAACATTGTCTCCAAAACGTACTTTCGCACAGTCCAGTATGGTAAGATTATGATTGGCATAAAAATTTTCCCCAACCTCGATATTATATCCGTAATCACACCAGAAAGAAGGTTCTATACAAATGTTTATCCCGGTACTTTTAATGATCTTTCTGATCTTTTCATTCCTTTGCAGGGTATCGGAGTTTTTTAACTGATTATATTCCAGGCACAGGTCTTTGCAGGTCATTCTATCGCGGATCAGTTCTTCATCGTAATTGGCATCGTACAGAAGCCCGGCGGCACATTTTTCTTTTTCTGTCATAAGGAATTCAAAATTTTAAGTTTACGGCTTTGGTTCAGGGCTAAAGGTATAACAATAAAAAAGAAAACAGGATAACCGCTATACGATATCCTGTTTTTTTTTAAGATTAAAAAATGAAATAACTTTAATTCATCAGATCCGGTTCGATCGGATTATTATTTTTCTTAAGGCTTTCCTTAGTTCTTTTTTCTATTTCCCTGAACACCTCATTTGGGTCAGACATTTCTTTTCCGTCTGCCGTTTTTACTTTAAAAGCCACTCTGGCATTATCACTTCCACCGCTACGGTTCATCATTTCTCTCATATTTTTAGAAGGATCGTTCACATAGGCTTTCCATACTTTTTTATACTGTTCTTTGGATATTTCAAGCTCTTTCCCGTCTAATCCCAATAATTTCACATTGCCCGGAAGTGTAAGTTCTTTTTCCTGTTCAGGAGTCTGTATGGTTTTGTTTCCTACCAGAGTCATGATATGGGAACCTGTGGCATCTTCAATTTTTACGATCAACCCCGGAAGCCCGTAAAATTTATACGGTCCGTCCTGAAAAGGAATATCTGAGGTAAACCAGGCGGTCCATTCTCTGCCTCCGAAACTTGCAGTTGCTTTCTGGGCATTATATTCTCCGATCTTCTGTTTTTCTGAGAGAATTTTCCAAACCGGTTTTTTATCTTCCAGTACTTTATATTTATCCGTAGAAATATTGGTAAAAAGATACGTTTTAAAGTCAGGATACTGCTTTGTTACTTTATAGGAAACCTGCCCCATTTTATCTCTTCTGCTTACACTGATGTTTCCTGAGCCTGATTTCAGCTGTTTCTCCAGATCTGCTCTGGAAGTGGAATCTGCAACAAATTTATCATGGCTGTAATAGGTTGAGCCGTCTTTATTAATATCAAGCAGCATCATTTCTTTTTTCACCTCTTCTTTGTTATTGGAATCCGGAATGAATTTGTACTCATAAAAGAATCTGTTGGTCTGTGCTCCGGTAAGGATACCAAGAAGCATTAAAAGTAAAATCTGGGTTTTCATAATTTATTTTTAAATAAAAAGCTTTGTCAATCGGGGACTGACAAAGCTAATGGAACTTTATTTCTTTGTCTGAATTCTTATTTCGCCACTTTTCACATTGTCTGTATTTTGTTTATTAACGTTTATACTGGTAATTGTTCCAGGCTTCAGGGCATCCAGTTCGGCTTTGGAAGCCTCTTTTCCGTCTATATATATTTTCATCTCGCTGTCGTCGCCCACTTTGAATTTCTTTACTCCGTTCAGTTCAATTCCTCCTTTCGGGGTTTTCCTGATAAAGTCTGCCTGCATTTCCATCATTCTTGGCATGTCTGCCATCTTATCAAAATTGAAAGACTTTAAAACAATAACATTTCTTTCACTGGCATCCAAAGCTCTACGTTGGGCATCCAGTTTGGCTCTTTCACCTTCCAGCTTTGCACGTTCTATATCCAGCTTAGCTTTCTTTCTTGCGATTTCAGCTTTTACCTTTGCCACTTTGGCTGCTCTTTTTGCATCTGCGGGAGCTGCTTCTGCTTTTGGACTCCAGTTTTCATATACATAGTCATTGGATTTGAAGAACCTCACTTTAGGTGCTCCGGGCGGCGAAGGGGGTGCCGGCGGTGTTCCGGGAGCTCTCGGAGGTACCGGAGGAGTATCCGGGAAGTCAAAGTTCAGATTGGACAGATCCGGGATTTCCACTCCCATATCTTTCAGTGCCTTCGTTTTATTTTTCCATTCACTGGATTTGAAATACTCGTTCACTTTTTTTAATTCCGAAGCATCGATAGCATAGCCCATTTTAAAATCACCGGAACTTGCAATTCTTCCTATTTCTCCTGAAAGTTCTCCGATCTCTTCAAGGTTTTTCTCAAATTCTTTGCTGTCAGGTTTCATTGCTTTCAAAGCTTTGCTTTTCTCCTGTATTTTCTCTCCGAGAGCCTTAATTTCTTTCCGGCTCTGAGGTTCTCTGAAAACTCCGGACTTTACTGCTTCTGTTGATGCCTGAGGAGCAACGGTATCTTTTTTAATCTGGGCAACAGCTTTCTCAATCGCTATATTGGTTTCTTTAATTTCTTTATTCTTTGCATTTACCATATAGGCAAAAGCTACTGAAAATAAAACCGGAAGGGCAAAAATTCTGCGCGCATATCCGAATTTTGTTTTTGATGTCTGTAACATTTTGAGTCGTTTTTTTAGATTTGAACTTAAAAACGGACTGGCAGCAGGCAATTGTGTTCCGGAGAAATGGCTTGCTAAAAGCATCTGCGCAAATGCTTTGGTGTCCGATTGTTTTACCGCCTTTTTATCGGCAAGGTATTCATGTATTAAACTGATTTCTCTTTTGATGATATGAAAGAAAGGATTGAACCAGAACACTGAGGTAATAATCTCGATAAAAATCCTGTCAAATGAATGTTTCTGTTCAATGTGTACCATTTCATGTTTTAAAATCTGTTTTCCAATATCAGAATTCAGGGTAATTGAATTCTTCCAGAAAAGATTTTTAAAATAAGAAAACGGTGCTTCGGTAAGGTCGGTATGATAAAAATTGATTCCTTCAATATTCTCTCTCTTGAACTGTTTTTTCAGTTCATAGATTTTAAAAATTCCGTACATCAGCTTCGCTGAAAAATAAAAGGCAACCAGTCCTAAAACTGAAAAAGCAATGGTATAATACACGTTTTCATGGGTATCTGCATGTTCAGAAGTCCTGAAATTCTGCACCCTGTCGATCAGTTTATAGATATCACTATTCACCTCAATGGTAAAATCTTCGATCCTGATAAGCGGGATCAGTAAAGAGATCAGCACTGCGGACAGCAGGTAAAACCTGTTGTAGTGGTGAAATGTTTTGTCTTTAAGCGACAGGTAATAATATCCCAACATCACACCGGAACAAATAATGACTTTGATTAAATAGATAAACAACGCTTCCATGCTTTAGGTTTTTATTTTTCAAATAGTACTGCTTCAGAAATGTTTTGCCGGATTCTTTTACGATTTGGAAACTCTTCTTGCTTCAGCAGATTTTTTCACATTATACTTCTTGCCGACAATCTGATCATTATACCATTTAGGATTGATCTCTTTGATCAGCTGATGGTATTTTTCACTGTTTTCAATGCCCATTTTACCAGGTTCATCGATGGTGAAAACACCGTATTTCTTTTCAATCTCCCCGAAAACCAGATGTTCATCATTATTCATTTCAGGGCCTTTATAACCTGCTATAATCTGATTGCGGTCATGGCTTTGAAGCCAGTTCACAAATTCTTCTTTGGTTTTTCTTTCGGAATTGATGATAAACAATGCATTTTCTGAGGCAGAGGCCAGTTTTTCATCAAAATTGTTAACGGAGGCCGAAACCTTTTTATTTTTTTCTACGGATGCATTTAAATGCTTTATTTCTTCGTTTTTACAGCTTACCAAATAGGTAAAAGCTACTGAAAATACTACCGGAAGGGCAAAAATTCTGCGCGCATATCCGAATCTGGTTTTTGGTTTTTGTAACATCTTAAGTCGTTTTTTTAGGTTTGAACTTAAAAACGGGCTGGCAGCAGGCAATTGTGTTCCGGAAAAATGCCCTGCCAAAAGCATCTGCGCAAATGCCTTCGTGTCCGATTGTTGTATGGCTTTTTTATCAGCCAGATATTCGTGGATCAAACTGATTTCTTTTTTTATGATATGAAAGAACGGATTGAACCAGAACACAGAGGTAATGATCTCTGCAAAGATTTTATCGTAGGTATGTCTCTGTTCAATATGTACCATTTCGTGCTTCAGAATCTGCTTTCCTGCCTCTGAATCCAGCAGGATACCTTCCTTCCAGAAAAGATTCTTAAAGTAAGAAAACGGTGCTTCGGGTAAATCTGTACGGTAAAAATGAATTCCGTTAAAATTTTCTTTATGAAACTTATTTTTCAGCTGCCGGATTCTGATGATCCCATAGAACAGCCTTCCTAGAAAACAGAGAGTAACCAGTCCCAGAGCTGAAAAAATAATTCTAAAATAAGTGTGATCATTGTTGATGTTTTTATTAGCATTAAAATCCGGTATTCTGTCAAGAAGCATATATACACCGTTATTTACTTCCATAGTAAAGTCCTCTGTTCTGATCATTGGCAAAAACAATGATACCAGTATAGCAGACAACAGATAAAATCTGTTATAATGATGGAACGTCCTGTCTTTTAAAGACAACTGATAATACAAAAACGTTACACCGGAGCATATGATAACTTTTCCGAAATACAGAAATACCGTTTCCATAATCTGTTGATTTAATCTTTCTTTTTAAGCTCGTCCAAAAGCATTTCCAGATCTTCTACCGTCATTTCATTTTTTTCTACAAGAAAAGAAACGGCACTTTTATAAGATCCTTTAAAATAGTTTTTTACAAGACTTTTCATGGTTTTCCCGGAATACTGTTCTTTGGAAACCAACGGGAAATACTCATGCTGTCTTCCATGTACATGATAGTCTACGAATTCTTTGTCTTTCAATACTTTTAAAATGGTAGAAACAGTATTGGTATGCGGTTTAGGCTCTGGAAAAAGATCAAGAACATCTTTTAAAAAGCCTTTTTCTATTTTCCATAAGTACTGCATTACCTGTTCTTCTGCTTTTGTTAAAGTCTGAATTTTCATATCCTGTTCATTTAAATCATTAATGTGATATACTTTTTATTACCCTTAAAATCTATATCACTAAGAAATTAGTTATACAAATGTAGAAATAAATCTTACGCTAACAACTATTTTTCTAGTGATAAAAACAAAATTAATATAATTAACTGATAACCAGCGGAATAAATTTTATTAAAATATGTTAAATTTTTAACAGACTGAATTTACCACCTGTTTAATCGGCAGAAAAACATGAAATCAGGCTCTAAATTCTTAAAACTTGTTAATTTTTATTAAATAAAATTAAAATGAATTTGTTTAAACCGGGAAATTATATTTATTTTAGTGCTTTAAAAATTTCTCATGAAAAGATATAATTTACTGATTGTACTATTACTGCTTATTTTTAACGTTACTACCGCTCAAAAGAAGAACTCTCCTGCTGCGGATCTCAGCATTCTGAAAGAAACCAGATCAAAGATTGAAAATACGGTTCCACTGGTCATTACCCATTTACAGACCATTGCAGATAAGGAAGGCGACAGCAATATTGTAACCAACGGAAAGAAAGCACTCAGCAAAGAATACGGCATTCTGGAATCTGAATGGTTTCTGTACAGAAATAATATGAAGAACTGCATCCTGAATAACTCTTCCAAAAAAGCTAAGAAATGTATGGAATACCATACCCAGTATCTGAGAAATACCTTCATCAACTACAGCAACTACATCAGCAACCTTACCAGAAAGAACGGATATCTGGGGGTAGAAGGTGATACAAAATTCGATTTCAAACCTGCGGAAATTGCAACAAAATTAAGTGAAGCTTATTTCAATGCCAATGATGCTGCCGGAAGAATGAAAGGTGAACAGAAAAAAGATTTTTTAGGACAAACCATGTCTGATGATAATAAACTGACTTCTTTTTCCCAGTTAGCTCAATAATCATAACATAAAAATATACCAAAATCCTGCTGTTAAGCGGGATTTTTTTATTGGGACAGGTCTTCGTTTTTCTTTTCAGCTTAAAATAAATTTTGGGAAACAGATGATGAATAGAAAGTGAGATTTTTCCGTTATCCTTCCCCTGAAAAATCTATAAAATCCAATTCATCTGCCCAAAAACTGATATCGGTTCCGGCCGCAGTAATGACTGCCCGTGGCAGAACCCGGATCTTTTTATGATGAAAAAAGCAGGTCACAAAATTCATTGTATGACCTGCTTCCGTCAATAGAATTCCTTTTGTACTTTTGCGAAACCTGGTTATCGTTTAAAGGGCTGAGTTAAAAAGAGATCTCCGCCTGAAAGCAGTTATGGGTACTAATCATAAAAACATTCGGAAAAAAGTAGAAAATGATGGCGGAGACCATTAAACATAAATAAAACTCTGTAAGCCAGTCTTCCTCTGATTCACAAGAGCGGTACAAAAGTAGGATTCCGGGGCTGTACTTATCAAAAAAAAATGTAGAATTAAATAACATTCCATGTAGAAGTAATTCTACATCTCATTACGTAGAAATAACCAATACCCCCTTGTAATGCATGTTTCCTGCAAATCCCGGTTGAGATTATTTCCGGTTTTCAATCCACCAGTGATAATAATTATGCAGTCCGTCATATTCAAAACCACAACGTGGATAGAGTGCGTTTCCAATGTCGTTGGTTTTTTCGGTTTCAAGCATCAGCCCACAGGCTTCAGTTTCCCTGCACCATTGCTTGCTCCGGTCTATAAGACCTACTGAAATTCCTTTACCCCTGTGGTCGGGATGCACAAAAAGATCGCTTAGAAGCCATTGCTTCTGTAATTTTGTGTAATGGAATAATTTGTAAAGCTGTACAAACCCAACTGCCTTTCCTTCTTCAAAAGCCAGAAAAATATCCGACTCATTGTTCAGAAATCGTTCTTTCAGAAATGCTTTTCCTTTTTCAAGATCAGATTCCTGGCGGTAAAAAATACGGTACAGATTAAAAAGTTCCGCTGCGTCATTCAGATCTTCAAGACCTGCTTTTTTAATGGTGTAATTCATTGTCGTGATTATTTTTTATTAACGGGACAAAAATATTTCCAAATAGGACTACATTTGTATTCCAGATTGTAACAATTAAGTAGTCCAGTATGTTTCCGTTTGAACACATTATCATCATTAATAAAGAAAATACTTCTCCCATTTACAGACAAATTGCAGTTTCTGTGATCAATGCTATAAGAAATGGTTCTTTAAAGGCCGGCACTCCTCTTCCAGGCACCCGAGAACTGGCTCAGAAACTTGGAGTACACCGGAAAACGGTTATTGCTGCCTATGATGAGCTTCATGCACAGGACTGGATTACAGTGATTCCAAGAAAATATACAGTCGTGTCGGACCGGATTCCTATACTCCAGCCTAAAGAATGGAATACAACGGTTTCTCCTCCTTATGAAAACAGTTTCAGCCTTCCGTTCAAAAATATTGGTGAGACAGAAAAACAGGATCTGTATAATGCTGTTCCGGATATTATTATTGACGACGGCCATCCGGATGTAAGATTATCGCCTATTGATGAACTCCTGAAAACCTATCGTTCTTATACCTCAAAACGCCATACCATTAAAAATGCAGGCTCCGGAACCGGACAGGGTACCTTAAAACTGAGAGAAGAGCTATGCCGCTATCTTTCTGAAACAAGAGGCCTTAATATCAGTACGGAAAACCTTCTGATCACTCATGGTGCCCAGATGAGCATCTATCTCTCCGCACAGCTTCTTTCAGCCCCCGGATCTGCCGTTATCGTAGGAAAGCCCAATTATCCTGCGGCCAACGAGGTATTCAGAAATACCGGCGCATCCGTTATTGAAATTCCTGTGGATGAAAACGGAATAGATACGGATCTCCTTGAAACAATCTGTAAAAAGAAAAAAATATGTGCTGTATACGTTATTCCCCACCATCATTATCCAACTACCGTAACACTCGGTGTAGACCGAAGAATGAAGCTGCTGGAACTTTCTATCCGGTATTCATTTGCCGTTATAGAAGATGATTACGATTATGATTATCATTATACCTCCTCTCCCTATCTTCCTCTGGCAAGCGGCAGTCATAACGGGAATATTATCTATATAGGTTCTTTCTCCAAAATACTGGACCCTTCGCTCCGCATAGGTTTTATGGTAGCCCCTTCCAATTTTATAACCCAATGTACGATACTCAGAAAATCCATTGACGTTGGAGGTGACGGCTATATGCAGAATGCCCTGGCATCACTTATCAGGCAGGGAGAACTTAAAAGACATCTTAAAAAAGCAAAAAAGATCTACCATCAGCGCAGGGATTTTTTAGATACACTGTTAAAAGAAAAACTGGGCAGCAGCATTTCCTATACACTCCCTTCCGGGGGAATGGCCATTTGGATAAAACTGGATTCCGGCTACCCGGTGCGAAAACTGACAGAGGTTCCCGGCCTGAAGATCATCCGTACAGACGAAGAACAGAATGCTTTCCGTTTTGGTTTTGCCTCAATGGATGAAAAAGAACTGGAAGCCACTGTGGATATTCTGAAAAAATACATGATGAGGAAATAATGAACAGATTTGAAATTAGTTCTTTTTAATTTATTGCAGACTTACCACGCAAAGACGTGAATCATTCCGTTTTATTTTGAACGGGCAAAGTGAATAAACGCTTTCATCAGATCCCAAATAAAAAAGAGAAGCAATAAAATACTGCTTCTCACGTGTCTTAGTAGCGGGAACCGGACTCGAACCGATGACCTTCGGGTTATGAGCCCGACGAGCTACCTACTGCTCCATCCCGCGGTATATTTTTAGAGTGTTACCGACAAACACTGTCCTAGTAGCGGGAACCGGACTCGAACCGATGACCTTCGGGTTATGAGCCCGACGAGCTACCTACTGCTCCATCCCGCG
>NZ_JBXDSA010000001.1:454300-833118 GCF_056844565.1 Chryseobacterium sp. FR054
GTGTATTTTTAGAGTGCTTACCGAAAGCACTGTCCTAGTAGCGGGAACCGGACTCGAACCGATGACCTTCGGGTTATGAGCCCGACGAGCTACCTACTGCTCCATCCCGCGGTGTATTTTTAGAGTGCTTACCGAAAGCACTGTCCTAGTAGCGGGAACCGGACTCGAACCGATGACCTTCGGGTTATGAGCCCGACGAGCTACCTACTGCTCCATCCCGCGGTGTATTTTTAGAGTGTTTACCGAAAACACTGTCTTAGTAGCGGGAACCGGACTCGAACCGATGACCTTCGGGTTATGAGCCCGACGAGCTACCTACTGCTCCATCCCGCGATATTGGATTGCAAATGTACGACTTTTTCTTTAAAATCCTAATTTTTCTTTTAAATAAAGGACTTTTATAAAAACTATTTTATTATTTGTATCTTTGTTCTATGGCAAAAATATTGAAAATTTATCCGGACAACCCACAGGAAAATCTTGTGAATGAGGTTATTAAAACACTCAACAATGGCGGGCTGATCATCTATCCATCTGATACCGTCTATGCCCTGGGCTGTAATATTTTTGATATTAAAGCTATGGAAAAACTGGCCCAGATGAAAAAAATCAAGCTGGAAAAGGCTAAATTCTCTATTATCTGTAATGATCTGAGCCACCTTTCAGACTTTACAAGACCCGTAGAAACATCAGTTTTCAGATTTCTGAAAAGCCACCTTCCCGGCCCTTTCACTTTCATCCTTGAAGCCAATAAGAGCCTTCCGCTGGCCTATAAAAATCATAAAACAATCGGTATCCGTGTACCGGACCACCCGATTCCGCAGCTTATCGTAGAAAAGCTGGGCCATCCCATTGCCTCTACCTCCATCAAAGATGACGACGAAATCATTGAATACTCTACCGATCCTGAGCTGATTGCTGAAAAATATGATCATCTTGTAGATATTGTCATTGATTCCGGATACGGAGACAATGTAGCTTCCACTATTGTGGATCTTACCTCCGGAGAACCGGAGATTATCCGTCAGGGGAAAGGAATGGTTTAGCTGATGAAATTTAGGGTTTAGGTTGACGGTTATGGGGCTTAACGGAAAATATTCTGCAGGAATTCTGCTTACTTTTGTACTCCTGGCTGCTGTAATGCTTTATATCTTCCCTGTCATTGGTATGATAACAGGAGTAAAGAGCGTAACAGCCAATGTTTTTTTTATCAGCAGAATTGCGATATGGATTGTTCTGGGAATTGTATTTCTGTATGTACTTTTTATAGAAAAAATGCCCTTTCTGCTTTGGAAAGAAAAACAGTACAGCTTTTCATTGTACGCAAAAGCAGTCATCGGCCTGTATTTTATCTGTGCTTTTGGCGGTTCTTTTCTGAATGTATTGTTACGGTTTTTAACGGATGAAAAGATCAGCAGTAAGCTGATACAGCTTTCTTCGGTTTTTAAGGATAATTATTTGTTAATTGTTTTTACCTGTTTTACAGCCGGAGCAGTTGAGGAATTTCTGATGCGTGGCTACATACAGCCCAGAATTGAAAAGCTTTACAACAGTCCGGCTGCAGGAATTCTGGTTTCCGCCGTTTTATTCGGAATCCTGCACAGCACTTACGGAACAGTAAGCCAGGTTGTCGTACCTTTTTTTATTGGAGTTGTTTTTGCTGTATTTTATAAAAAATATTCAAACCTTAAAATTCTGATCATCTGTCATTTTATGATTGATTTTATCTCCCTGATGCTTCTGAATTTTATTGATTTTAAACATATATCTGTATTTTAACATTATGAAAATTATAACGTCTCCCGCGAAACTGATGAATGTTGAGAATTCAACGGATCTTCTGAGATCTACAACACCGAAATTCATCGAAGACGCTGCATTCATACAATCTTATTTAAAAGAAAAATCCCCGAAATATCTTTCCGAGCTGATGGAAATTTCGCCTAAGCTGGCTGATGAAAACTGGGAAAGAAATCAGAAATGGAAAACAAAACCAACAGCTAAAGAATCTGCTCCGGCCATGTTCGCATTTACCGGAGAGGTATACAGAGGTCTTGATGCTAAAACGCTGGATCAAAAAGCAGTGGATTATCTTCAGAAAAATTACAGAATGCTTTCGGGGCTGTATGGTCTTCTGAAGCCATCCGATAAAGTCATGCTGTACAGACTGGAAATGGGCCGTCCTTTTGAATTTGACCAATATAAAAACCTATACGAATTCTGGAGGGAAAAGATTACAGAACAGCTGAACTCCGAGATGAAAAAAGGGGAAATCCTTCTTCATCTGGCCAGTAATGAATACGGCAAAGTGATCGACAGGAAAAAACTGAGCCACACCGTTATAGATTTCGATTTTTATGAACTGAAAGACGGAAAGCTGAAAACTATCGTTGTTTATACCAAGCATGCCAGAGGACTTGTAGTAAGATTCTGTGCAGAGACCAATGCGCAGACCCTTGATGACGTTAAAGCTTTCAACTATGAAGGTTACCTGATCGATGAAGAAAAGTCAACGGATACTAAACTGGTTTTTACAAGATAAAATGACCCTGTCAGCATTTAAAAAACATTTCAGCACTGAACTTTCCGGTTGGTATACCGATTCGGAAAGTGCTTTTCTATCCTCCGTTTTTATTCAGAAAACGGTGGGTTTTGATTCATTTCACCAGAGAAGATTTTCTGATCAGGAACTTCTTACTGCTGATGAGGAACAGCTTATCAACGTCATACAGGAATTAAAAACCGGGAGACCTTATCAGCAGATCCTGGGTGAAACAGAATTTTACGGAATGACTTTTTTCGTGGACGAAAATGTCCTGATTCCTCGCCCAGAAACAGAAGAACTGCTTGAAATGGCAGTTCATAAGATCAAGCATTCAGGGTTGGAGAAGGCTAAAATCCTAGATATAGGAACCGGAAGCGGCGTAATTCCATTGGTTTTGAAAAAGCATTTTCCGGATGCTGAGATCTCTTCAGTTGATTTTTCAGAAAAAGCCCTTCAGACCGCCGGGAAAAATGCAGAATATCACCAGCTGGAAATTAAGTTCATTCATGCGGATTATCTTAATTTTGAGCTGCCGGAAAGCTATGACATCATCATTTCCAATCCTCCGTATATCGGAATAGAAGAAGAAACTGAAATTGCGGATTCCGTGAAGGAATTTGAACCCAAAATGGCCCTCTTCTCCCCTGTTTCCGATGCGCTGGTCTTTTACAGAAAAATTGCTGAGGACTCCAAAAAACATTTAAAAGACCGTGGACTTCTGTTTTTAGAAATCAATCAGAAACTCGGTCCTGAAACTTTAGAACTGTATGAATATTTCACAGAAGCCAGGCTTATCAGAGATCTTTCAGACAATGACCGCTTTATTTTTGGAATAAAATAATTTAATCCTGAAAAACTAACCATTCAGAATCCATGAAAAAAACTCTTATCGCATTATCATTCGCCTTTGTCTCCGGCAATATATATTCGCAAAACATTTTCCCTGTTAAACTGGACAACTGCAAAACGGAAAAATTCTGTCTCGACTGTGGCGATACCAAAGCCGGTTATGCCGAAAAAGAGTTTCAGGTATTGAATAACAGACTGAACTCCTCTCTAAACCTGAAAGGAATTTCAGGCGGAATAAAATTCCAGGTTCTTGTAGATTCCAAAGGAAAAGCGTGTGTTCTAAGCCATACCGACCAGTCCAACAATATCATCACTCAGAAAATTATCGATGAGCTCAACCGTTTTAAAGATTGGAAACCTGCTGTTACCAATAATAAGGCAGAAGAAAAAACTTCTATTACACTTGCTTTTTTAATAAAAGACAATTCAATTACGGGACAGGTGGAGCGTGTGGATATGAACGCTTTTAAAAAATCATTTGACAGACCTGTAAAACCGGAAATATTCAATAAAAAATACCACTATAAAAACGAAAATTTAAGCCGTTATAAAATAACGGTATGGAACTCCAAAAACTCTGATCTGCCCAACAATATGACCGACCATATTGCCATAGACAAGAACGGCCTGATATGGCTGACGGTAGATGAAGGACTGGTAAAATTTGATGGAAATACCTTTACCGGTGCTGAACAGAACATTACAGATAAAGGAAAATATTTTTCCTATTCTCAACTTGAATCCGACAATCATAATATAAAATGGGTTTACGGAAAAGACCGTCTTTACAGCTTTAATGATCAAGAATGGACTATCTATGATCCAATAGCCATACGCGTTATTAACGTTTATAACATCATCAATAATGCTGAAACCGGTGAAGTCTTTTTCTGTTCAGATGAAGGATTATCCATTTTAAAGGGCAATACCTGGTCAAATATCAACAAAGATAAAATTGATGCATTACCATCCAACAGGATTTCATTTGCGAAAAGAGATTCTAAAAACAGACTATGGATCGGAACATTCAGCGGCTCGGTAATGATTGACGAAAACGGTAAGCCCACCGGTTTTGAAAATTCGGATACGGCCTTAAAAGGTAAATGTATAACTTCTATGGATGAGGATAAAGAAGGTAATTTATATTTTACTTTATATGAGTTTAACCGGGCAGATAAGCAAAAGGTTAATAATAACGAAGGTATTGCCATCAGGTATAATAACGGAACGATTAAGCAGTTTACCACAGATAATTCAGGAATGCCCTTCAATCACGCGACCTCTGTTCTGTATGATAAAAAGGAAAAAGCACTCTGGATTTCCACGGACAGAGCTGGCCTTGTACGCTTTGACCTGAAAGGAAACTGGGAAAATTATCATAATGAAAATTCCCCCATTCCAACGTCCTACATCTCTTCTATGAAATTTGACAATAATGGAAACCTTTACCTTGCCACACGCCAGGGACTGGTAAAAATCGAAAGAAAATAACAGATGGAAATTATTGCACACCCTATCAAGGATCTGAAAATAGCTGAAATTATCTCTGATATAGTGATAATCAACTCGGCTGAAGACGGGCTGGACCTTCTAGGAAATATTTATTATCAGGGTTTTGACAAGGTTATTATGTATGAAAAGAATATCACCCCTGATTTTTTTGATCTTAAAACCAGGATCGCAGGCGAAATCCTGCAGAAATTCTCCAATTACCGTATGGGACTTGCCATTGTAGGAGATTTCAGCTCATATGAAAGTAAAAGTATCAGGGATTTTATTTTTGAAAGCAACAAAACCAAACATATCAACTTTGCAGAAACCATTGAGGATGCCCTGAAAAGGCTATCGGAATAACAGAAAATCCTGATCCGGAAAATAATTTGTTCAGCCTTCCGTTATAGGGAAAACCAAACCATCTGTAATGCTGAAAAAAATAAGTTTATTATCCGGAATCCTTCTCTGTTCCTTTTTCTCCGCACAGGAATTTACCCAATATAAAAATGGTCTCATCTACAGTGAAGAGGCGATGGCCCAGCTTGGAAAAGTGGTAGATTCACTTAATTTAAAGTATAAAACTTGTGATCTGAGTAAGGTTTTTTATTCCCAGATGCAAACCAAAGGATATATGATCCATCTGGATTCAGGAAATGTGGTTCAGGCAAAAAAAGACATTGATCAAAATATTTCCTTTGAAAATTTTATTTCCAGATACCCTAATGCCAAGGTTGAGAAAGACATTTTGTTTGTAAAATCAAAGGAGAAAGATTATCGGGAAAAAGATATTATTAACGTAAGAGAAATCAGCTTTGAAGACCGTTACGGGTATGATCTAGAGGAAAATTATTCAGAGGAAAAGTACAATAAACCCGCCAAGAACACATGGATTTATCAGTATAATAAGAACGAATCTCCTTCAAAAGAATCGATGTTTGCCTTCTATTTTCCAGAAAATTTTAGAAGTATTCCATTGGATCTGAAATATAATAAACAGATTATTTATTCTGACTGTCTTATTGATACCTCTTCCACTAAATTTAAAAATACTTTAAAAGAGCCTACCATAGACCTTCCCGCCAATTGGCAGAAGTTAACTAAAAAGAAAAAGGGACAACTCCTCGAAAAAATGAGAGGTGAATGATAGATTCCAAAGGATGTCTGATGCAAGCTATGCACAACAGGAACGAGAAACTTATATCAGAGAATTAGAAGAATTAAATATTAATGTTCCGGACCTTATCTTAGGTACAGCTTTTCGTATTGAAAATCCTGTCAACAATCATTATTCCGGAAGTATAGCCAGATTGGGAAGAGCGGTTTCCGAGTCTAAAGACAAGGAATTATTCTTATCCAGACTGCTGTCTATGATTGAAGATGATTCATTGGACGATTATAACAGGTCAATAGCCTTCTTTTTCTATCTTAACTGTAATCACTACACTAAAGATGAAAAAGAGAAGAAAATGAACAGCATTAAATTGAAAGATTCCGTAAAAAAACTTCCGAAATATATTTTTGACAAGATCAAACTTGAGGAAATCTAATACCTTCCGAAAGGTATTTTAACTTTCTTTTCAAAAAAACGCACCGCATCTTCCACTGCTTTATCCACGGTCTGATAACTGAGCCCCAGTTCTTCAGCAGATTTGCGGTTGGAATAAAAATTACTGATCCTCAGAGCCTTCATATTGGGTGAGCTGAGGCTGGTCCTGATCTTCAGTTTCCGGAGGCCGTCTCCCAGATATCCAAGAAGTACCAGTGCTGTGTCGGGAATAGGAATCATCAAAGGATTTCCGTTGGTGAAATTGTTGACTTTCCTGAAAAAGTCCTTATAGCTCAGATTTTCTCCGGCCAGCAGGTATTTTTCACCGTTCTGCCCGTTTTCAATAGCTTTTATAATTCCGTTGGCGGCATCTTCAACGTGTACAAAATTCTTACCTCCTTTCGGGTAGAAAACCATTTTTTTGTTCAGGGTCCAGAAAATAATCCTGCCGGAGCTGGGTTTATGGTCATGGGCCCCGATCATAAAAGTGGGATTCACAATAATCACCTTTGTCGTCCTGTTCTGCTGAAGAAGATAGTCTTCTGTTTCCAGTTTGCTTTTAGCATAGAATGAATGGGTAAAGGGATAAAGCTGGGGCGCTTTTTCACTCCCCCAGGCTTCCTTATGGCCATACCCTAAGGTATTGGCTGTACTTACAAACAGGAACTTTCCTACACCGGCTGCATCTGCCTGTGAGAACAGATGAACGGATGCATCGTAATTCACTGTTCTGTAATCGTCATAATGCAGCAGATCCTGAGCAGTTTCTGCGGCGATATGAATTACCGTCTCCACATCCTGCAGACACTCCGAAATATCTGAAAACAGATCTCCTTCTATCAGCCTGAGGTTTTCATTTTCTTCGCCCATCCAGCTGCTTTTCTTGCGCACCAGAGCAGTAACAAAATAACCATATTCTAATAATTTTATAACGGTATTGGTTCCCAGAAGCCCGGAGCCTCCGGTTACAAAAACTTTTTTCATGCTTCAATTTCCTTTTTGATGGCACTGGTCATCAGGGGAAGCTTGATCCAGATCGGAAGGATCTTCATCATCAGCCAGCTCACCGGATTAACCATAATAACGGAATCTTTTTTAAAGAGCTGACGGATGCAGTATGCCGCCACTTTATCAGGATCCAGCAGCGTAAGCTTTCCTAAAATTCCCTGTTTTTCTATTCTCCGGCATACATCGGTATTGGTTTTCATTGCTCCGGGATTCACTACGCTTACAAATACGCTGGTGTCTTTCAGTTCTTCATGCAGCCCTCTGGAAAAGGAATGGATAAAGGTTTTTGAAGCCGGATATACTGTTTTAAAACCAATCGGAGAGAATGCAGCCATACTGGAAACATTTAATATATAAGCTTTGGGCTGCCTTAAAAGGTTGGGAAGCAGTTGATGGGTAATCAGTGAGGTTGCTGCAACATTCACCTGAAGAATGGTATTGATATAATCAGGAGTGGCATCAACAAACTTCTTGGTTCCTCCCAGCCCTGCATTATTGATCAGAATATGGATTTCAAAAGAAGCATTCAGCCAGTCTGTAAGTTTCATGACATTTTCATTCACGGAAAGATCTACTTCATAATAATGAACTCTGATCCGGTAAACTTCCTCAAGCTCTTCGGAAAGTTCTTTTAACTGTTGTCCCGGTAAACTGACCAGGATAAGATTGATCTTATTTTTTGCCAGGTTTTCAGCGAATGACTTTCCCAGTCCCTGGCTTGCTCCTGTAACCACTGCATATGATTCTTTAGTATCCATAACTTAAATTTTATGGTACAAAGCTATCTCAGAGCAGGCCCTCAAATGTTCAGGATTATCTGAGTGAACCTATTTTAGAAATCAGATCAACTGAAATTCAAATAATTAAAAACCAGACATTTACACAAAAACGAACGTATGACTTTATAAATCCGAACCATTTTTATACCCGGAAGGAGTCTGATTGGTCAGCTTTTTAAAAGTGGTATTAAAAGAAGTTTTGGAATTGAAACCCGACTCGTAAGCGATACCCAGGATTGATAATTTACTGTCCGGATCTTTTAAAAGTTGTCTGGCATATTCAATACGGTATTCATTCACATACTGAAAAAAATTCTTTCCGAATCCGGTATTGATCACATAGGATAGCTGATGGGTAGAAACTGAAAGAAGCTCTGAGAGTTTAACCAGATTCAGCTCACTGTCCAGGTAAGGTTTTTGCCTGTTCATAACGTCTTCAAGCTGTTTTTTGATCCTGATCAGCTCGTCATCGGAAATCAGTTTCCTTTTAACCTCTTCAGCATCAGAATCGCTGCTGATTGATATAAATTCTTCGCGCTGTTTCTCTTCCACAGGATAAATCTCTTTTTGCTTCAGGGAGTAATAACCTACAAAATAAATCACCAGCAAAAAGACTCCGTTAATAAAGAAGTTCAGGGAAGTGGAATTATAAGACAGATTATACACCACATAAATAATATTGATCAGGAAAATAATCAGAATGATGTATTCCAGCCAGTTCAGATTGATCCCTTCTGTATTGGCAGAAAACTGCTGTATTCTTTTCTGATGCTTCCTGATGGTAACGTAAGACAGCCCGGTGTAAAACAGTGCCTGAAACAGGATCAGCCCGATAAAAACAACCTGAAAAAAAGAGCTGTTGTCAACCCCTAAATGAGGCAACAGAAGATTGATCAGGAAAATAACGGGAAGAATGAAGTATTTAAGATCTGTTATTTTAAATTTAAAAGATGGATTGGTGAAAAACAGAACGCTCAGATAGAACATGATCGGGGTAAGAAACTGTATAATCTGGACCGAAAATATGGAGTGAATTTCCACGGGAGCTCCTTTTACCAGTGTCAACACCTCATCGAGCCAGAAACTGGACCACAGAAAAAGGAATATCCCGAACCAGAAATTGGCTTTCCGGTTAACTTTTAACGGGTTGGAAAGCTTCAGCAGAGACAGCAAAACCAATGAGCCATAGATTAAGACAACAATAAAACTGTTTAATTCTGATGTGCTCATTGGTTTTTGATATTATTTTAATCAAAGATAGCTTTTTATCTTATTTTTTTCCTTATAAAGATCTGATAAGCCAGATAAATCAATGGAAGTGACATGGCCCCCAGATAAAGGATATTTTTCATAGCCAGATCCGGATTTATCGCCACGGCGTATACAAGACCGAAGAATGCCCCTCCGAGATGGGCAGCATGCCCCAGGTTATCCCACTGCTTAGGATTCAGCATCATGTAAACGGAATACCCGAAATACAGGGTTCCGAAGATCCAGCCCGGCAGGAAGTTGACTTCAATAATGTCCGGAGCCATTGCAATAGCTGCGAATATAATTCCTGAAACAGCTCCTGAAGCTCCTATGGCAGAATACCACGGCTGGTTTTTATAGATCAGAAGACTGAACAGGTTCCCGAGGATCATAGACCCGAAATAAATGATCAGGAAGCCTATGTTCCCAAAAAAACTGATCACAACAGCCTGAAAGAAATACAGGGAAAGCATATTGAAAAACAGGTGCATGAAATCTGCATGCAGAAATGCCGAACTGATCAGTCTTATATATTCCTTACGGTTCTCAATCGCTGCTACATTGAATTTATATTTCTCAAATAAAGCGACATCATTAAAGCCCCTGTAACTAAACATACAGGTTATGGCAATAATGACTAAAACAGGTATACTCATCTTCTTGATTCTTAATTTTCAGATTCTCCGTCCCGGAACAGGTCACCTATTACGCCTCCGTCCTCATCTACAATTCCGTCTCCGGTTTCCGGTTCTTCATATACTTCCGGCTCTTCTTCAGGAGGTTCGGGGATGGTGATATTGATGGCTTTTACTTTAAATTTTGTAAACTGGTTTCCGATGGCTTTTATTCCTTTTACAGCAATGAATTCATCAATGTTGATCGTTTCAGGATCGCGGTCTTTTCCTTTGTCTTTGGCAAAAATGATCTCCGCAGATGCTCCGTCGGCTACAATTACATTCTCAATAAATGATTTTGAATGCTCAGAAGGCATAAAGGTCTGTACATTGGCTGTATTTTCCAGCAGGAATCTCTTGATGAAATAAATATCTTTTTCCCCGTCAAAATAAATACAGGTTACCGGCTGCTGCGGTTTCCATTTTTCCAGCACCAGGTATTCGTCATCGAAACGGTTCCCAAGATCGAAAGATACCAGTTTTACTTCGCCGTTGGTATTGATGGTCAGAATTCTGTCATCCCCTTTGAAGCTTCCCAGTAAAGTTCCCCTTCCGTCTGCATTCAGTCTTCTCACGGTATCATCAAACCAGATCTTTCTCGGAGCCAGTGTAGAGACACCTTCTTCTTTCATATCAACCTTCTTCACAGAATATTTGGTCACCAGGTTTCCTTTGGAATCTCTTCCTTTGATGGCCAGATCAGAGAAATCGATCTCCATTTTATTTTTCCTGATTCTTGGGTTGGGTTTTAAAAGTACGGTTACTGTTTCCGCTTCACCATTCGGATTGGCCGAAAAATACAGTACTTCCGACCCTTTTTTATCAGAGGCGAGCGGATAATCCGTATTTCTGGTTACCGCGGTAACGAAGAAACGTTTCATGTAATACGGTCCTTCTTTACCCTCACGGTAGATCATGTTGTACACGGTACGCTTATCATTTTTCTTCCATACGGCAACGTGCAGGATATCTTTTCCGATGAAGGTCTTGGCTTCCACTTTCACCACCTTCATGCTTCCGTCTTTTCTGAACGTAATGATGTCATCAATATCTGAACAGTCGAACATATACTGATCTTTTCTCAGGGAGGTTCCGATAAAGCCTTCTTCAAAGTTGGCATAGAATTTTTCGTTGGCTACGGCTACTTTGGTGGCATCAATGGTATCGAAAATTCTCAGTTCGGTTTTTCTCTGTTTATCTTTTCCGTATTTCTTCTGAATATTCAGGTAATAGTCGATAGCATAAGCGATCAGGTTGGCAAGGTTGTATTTTACCTGCTCTATTTTACCTTCCAGCGCGGCAATATTTTCTTTAAATTTATCTAAATCGAATCTTGAGATTCTTTTGATCCTGATCTCGGTCAGTTTTAAAATATCTTCTTCCGTTACTGCTCTTAAAAGATGTTTGGTGTGAGGTTTCAGCCCTTTATCAATGGTTTTCAGAACTTCTTCCCAGCTCTTTACCTCTTCAATATCATGGTAGATTCTGTTTTCGATGAAAATTCTTTCCAAAGAAGAGAAATGCCAGCTTTCCTGAAGCTCGTGAAGTTCTATTTCAAGTTCCTTTTTAAGCAGGGAAACCGTATGATCCGTATTCATTTTCAGAATATCCGAAACATTCATGAACATCGGCTTGTCTCCCACAATAACGCATGCATTAGGGGAAATTGTTACCTGGCAGTCTGTAAAGGCATAAAGCGCATCAATGGTTTTATCCGGTGAGACATCATTATGGAGATGGATAAGGATCTCTACGGAATCTGAGGTATTGTCTTCGATCTTTTTGATCTTGATCTTTCCTTTTTCGTTAGCTTTCAGGATAGAATCGATCAGATCGCTGGTTGTTTTGGAAAACGGAAGCTCAGAAATCACCAGCGTATGTTTGTCTGTCTGGGTAATTCTGGCTCTTGCTCTTACTTTTCCGCCCCTGTGGCCGTCATTGTACTCTGAAACATCCAGATAACCGGCAGTAAGAAAATCAGGAAACAGTTCAAATTTTTTCCCTTTCAGATAAGCTACTGAAGCCGTAATCAGCTCATTGAAATTATGCGGAAGGATCTTTGTGGAAAGTCCTACCCCGATTCCTTCCACTCCCTGTGCCAGAAGCAGCGGAAATTTTACGGGAAGGTCGATAGGTTCGTTATTTCTTCCGTCATAAGATTTTGCCCACTCTGTTGTTTTAGGATTGAAGACTACTTCCAGAGCGAAAGGAGTCAGTCTGGCTTCAATATATCTTGCCGCCGCAGCAGAGTCTCCGGTGTAGATATTCCCCCAGTTTCCCTGGGTATCAATCAGGAGTTCTTTCTGCCCGATCTGTACCATAGCATCGGTAATGGAGGCATCACCGTGGGGGTGGTACTTCATGGTATTCCCTACGATATTGGCAACTTTGTTGTAACGGCCGTCTTCCAGTTCGCGCATAGAGTGCATAATTCTTCTCTGAACAGGCTTCAGCCCGTCAAATATCGAAGGAATTGCTCTATCCAGGATTACATAGGAAGCATAATCCAGAAACCAGTCTTTATAAAGTCCGGAGACTTTTTTTAAGCTCTCTCCTTCATGGGAGAATTCTTCTGTCGTCATCTGTTATTATAATCGTTTTTCTCTTTATTAGCTTTTACTACTTTATTCAGAGAGAGTTTTAAATCGTTTACTTCTTTTTTTGTCAGATATGAGATATCATATTTAAGCATGGTAGAACCGCTGTTCTTGCTGTTAATTCTTACGTACAGTCTTTTCAGTAAAAAAATACTTACGATCTCATATTCTATCAGTTTATATTTTGGAAATTCATCATGAAGAGGTTTATCCAAAAAAGGAATGATATTCCTGTTTTTAAAATTCAGCGCTTCGCCATCACTGTCGTATTCAAAGATCTGCCTTCCGTTCAGATAAAAGATTCCGAGGATTACAACAGGAACGATCAGCAGTAGATAGCTTATCTTTCCTACGGCATGAAATCTGTATTCATTCAGTAGAAACGCAGAGATTCCAAATACGACCATCATCAGCAGCAATGTGTTTACAAAGTTGTAAACAGATGCTTTGTTGCGGTTGCTTAGTCTCATTGTGGTTTGTGTGTTTGGTGTCTTATGTTGTCAGCTTTCAGCTGATTGTTGCTTCGTCTAAAATTTCTTTTTTATCGATGTCCGGGTCTTCTACTACCAGGTTTTCAAGGATAAACACCTGTCTGTCCGGTGTATTTTTCCCCATGTAGAATTCCAGCAGCTGTTCTATGGTCTGGTCTTTCCCTACTACCACAGGTTCCAGGCGGATGTCTTTCCCGATGAAGTGTTTGAACTCGTCCGGAGAGATTTCCCCAAGTCCTTTGAATCGGGTTATCTCAGGATTTCTGCCCAGCTCGTTCAGTGCTTTTATTCTTTCTGCTTCCGAGTAACAGTATCTTGTTTCTTTTTTATTTCTTACCCTGAAGAGCGGGGTCTGCAGGATGTAGAGATGCCCGTTCTTGATGAGATCCGGGAAGAACTGCAGGAAGAAGGTAATCATCAGAAGACGGATGTGCATTCCGTCTACATCGGCATCGGTAGCAATAATCACCTGATTGTATCTGAGATCTTCCAGACTTTCTTCAATATTCAGGGCAGCCTGAAGAAGGTTGAATTCTTCATTTTCGTATACCACTTTCTTGGTCAGACCGTAGCAGTTCAGTGGTTTTCCCTTCAGGGAGAATACGGCCTGGGTTTCCACATCCCTGGATTTTGTGATGGATCCGGATGCAGAGTCTCCCTCGGTGATGAAGATCTGGGTATCTCCTTTTCTTTCGGCTTTCTGATCGTTATAATGCTGTCTGCAGTCTCTCAGTTTTTTGTTGTGAAGGGATACTTTCTTGGCTCTTTCCCTGGCCAGTTTCTGAATTCCGGAAAGCTCCTTTCTCTCTCTTTCGGAGATGAGGATCTTTCTCTGAATGGCTTCTGCAATTTCAGGATTTTTATGAAGAAAGTTATCCAGTTTGCTTTTCAGGAAATCGATGATAAATGTTCTTACGGTAGGCCCGTTTGGTCCCATATCATTAGATCCCAGCTTTGTTTTGGTCTGCGATTCAAATACCGGTTCCTCTACATTGATGGAAATGGCAGCTATGATTGACTTCCTGATGTCTGATGCATCAAAACTCTTGTTGAAATACTCACGGATGGTTTTTACATAGGCTTCACGGAAAGAATTCAGGTGCGTTCCTCCCTGCGTGGTATTCTGTCCGTTAACGAAAGAGAAATAAGTCTCTGTCTGGGACTTGTCAGAATGCGTGATCGCCACTTCTATATCATTATCTTTCAGGTGAATGATCGGATAGAGGATTTCGCTTTCGAGTTCTTCTTCGAGTAAGTCTTTAAGACCGTTTTCAGAATAATAGGTTTCTCCGTTGAAAAGAATTTTAAGTCCGGGATTAAGATACGCATAGTTGCGCAGCATTCTCTCAATATATTCTTTTCTGTATTTGAAATGAAGGAAGATGTCTCCGTCGGGAATGAAGGATATTTCGGTTCCGTTTCGGTCCGAAGTATCTTTTTCTTCATAGTTTTCTTTAATGAGTCCTCTGGAAAACTCGGCCATTTTCATTTTTCCGTCACGGAAAGACCTTACCCGGAAGTAATCTGAAAGGGCATTTACGGCTTTGGTACCGACTCCGTTCAGACCTACGGATTTTTTGAAGGCTTTACTGTCGTATTTTCCTCCCGTATTCATTTTGGAAACGGCATCTACCACCTTTCCCAGAGGAATTCCACGGCCAAAATCACGGATGGTAACTTTTCCGTCATCCAGTTTTATTTCGATTCTTTTTCCTGCTTTCATCCTGAACTCATCAATGGAGTTGTCCAGGATCTCTTTCAGGAGGATGTAAATACCGTCGTCGGCAGAGGAGCCGTCCCCCAGTTTCCCGATGTACATTCCGGGGCGCAGACGGATATGCTCCTGCCAGTCGAGGGTTCTGATATTATCTTCTGAGTAGGTTGGATTTATTTCTTGTGACATATATGATTTCAGCAAACATACAAAAATACGAAATTGTACAAAATTATCCGAATTTTTTAAAGCTGTTTTTTAACATTTTCCCTTAAACCTTGTATTATTTATTTCCCAAATGATATATTTACATTATTATTCAATACCCCGTGAAAAAAAGCTCTATTTTCTGTTTATTTTTTATTCTCCAGGCTGTTCTGTTTTCATTTTCAGCACAGATTCCCGGGCTCATTAATTATACGGAAGAAGACGGATTAAACTGTTCCTACCTCTATCACCTGAGACAGGATAAAAACGGATTCATATGGATTGGCAGTGATAACGGACTGTACAGATTCGACGGAAAGGAATTTAAGCAATACGGAAAAAAAGAGGGACTGAAAAATATTGATATTATTTCCTGTGAGCCTCTTCCTAACGGCGAAGTTTTCATTCTTCCCTTCCTGAATGACTTTGCCTACCTGAAAAACGGCCGGGTTATCAATCTGAATATTAATGAGTATGTAAAAAACCAGTTTTCAGGTTCAATACCGAAAGTTACCCGTGACGGTAACAAACTTTATTTATACGGAACCACCAGTCCTCAGAATATTTTTACTTATGAAAACGGAAAAGTAAAAAAACTTCCGGTTCCCATAGATTACGGCAACAAAAAACTGGGAATTATAAAGTTTGATTCCCGGACACAAAATTTATTTTTATATAATGATTTAAACGATCTAAATGCTGAAATTCTGGTTTATAACCTTCCCGGCAAAAGAGAAAAAAGAATAAAAATAGATAAAGGAAGTTTTATCTGTGAAAAAGATCAGTTTCTTGTTTTTGAGGATAAGGGAAAGATAAATGTATACGAGCTGACTGATCATCTCACCCTTAAAAAAGTCTTTTCATATGCCACAAACGAACTTATCTACTATGGCTATATTGATAAAAACAACCGATTATGGCTTAATTTACGGAAAGGTGGTGTCCTGTATTTTAACCAGCCGCTGTCTGAAAACAGTAGCAACCCTACCCGGCCTGTGAAAATATTAAGCAGTCATGTCATCAACAATATTCTCGTAGACCAGGATGATAATGTTTGGTTCAATTCCAGAAACAACGGTGTATTTTTTATCACCAAAGCTCTTTTTGCCAATCATATCAATCTTTCTGTAAAAAACAATTCCGAGTATATCAAAGCGATTGCAAAGGATGAGCATTCCATTATTCTGGGATACAACAGCGCATCCGGGGCGATTATTGATAAGAACGGTAAAATGCGGGATATTATCCTCGACAAGGATTATAAGGATGAGAATAAATCGGTTTACATCAATAATAATACAGCCATTTTCGGACTTTCAAACCGGGCTATTATTCATCATCTTTCTAAAAACACTCACAAACAAGTGTCTGCTTCTGTAAAAAACATTGTTCCCTATACCCCGGACTCTGTATTTATATGCACCGCAGAAGATCTGCTCGTATATGGCTTAAAAAATGAAAAACTGACCTCCCTTCTCAAGGAACGCATCTATACCGTTCTTCCTTATGATGAGGACAACCTGTTGGTCGGCAACTTCATCGATTTGTATAAATTCAATATCAGAACGAAAAAAAAGACGCTATTTTTAAAAGGATATTATTTCACGGATATCAAAAAATTAAGGGAGAATACATACCTGGGAGCCACCAACCTCCACGGGATCATCATGTTCAGCGATAAAGGCATCATAAGAAGGATTGAAAAAAACAACGGGCTGATTAATGATCAGGTAAAAAAAATAGAGATTGAAAACGGAAACACATTCTGGGCCAGTACGAATTCCGGGATATCCAGAGTGGAATTAGCCGGTAATAACCTGCGTATCAATAATTTTACACAAACAGACGGTCTTCCCTCTGATGCCGTCACCGGATCTGTCATAAAAAATGATACTATCTTTATCGGTACCACCCGCGGGCTGGGGATATTCTCCATTAAAAAATTGCTGGCTCAGGAAAAGTCCATCCGGAAAAAGGTAATCATCAATTCCGTAACCATTGAGGATCAGGAACATTTTAATCTGAAAAAAGATCTTACGGCCAGCGCCCATAATACCGTAATTTTCAACCTCAGCTTTCTTGATTATGCCTCCCAGGGAAAGATAAGCTATAAGTATAAGATCGAGGGCCTTAATGATTCGTGGGAGGTAAGCAGTTCTTCCAGACTCATATTCAGTTCTATTCCTCCGGGAGACTATATTTTGCGGGTCTATGGGCTGGGCTATAACGGAAAGCAGTCTTATGCTTCTACCGATCTGGCTTTTAAGATTGAACCTAAATTCTGGCAGACCTGGTGGTTTAAATTATTACTGGCAGCCGTCGGCATAGCTATCCTGTCCGTCTTGCTCACCTCCTATCTTCAGAAAAAAAGAAATAAAAGGCTGGAAAGATTTTACCATGAGAAGAAAATGGCAGAACTGGAACTTCAGGCAATTAAAGCTCAGATTAATCCGCACTTTATTTACAACTGCCTGAACTCCATCAAGTATCTGCTGTTCAAGGAAGATTATGAAGAAACAGAAAATTATCTGGATATATTTTCCCAGCTGATCAGAAAAACACTTTATTATTCTGAAAAAACCTTTATGCCTGTATGGGAAGAGATAGAATACCTGTCTCTATACCTGGATATGGAAAAGCTTCGCCAGAATGAACTTTTTGATTATGAGATTCATACTTCCGAGCGGGTAAACAAAAACTGGGTTGTCCCTTCCCTGTTGGTTCAGCCTTTCGTGGAAAATGCCATCAAGCATGGGGTTTCCGGTTTAAAATCAGGAAAAGGCTTTATCAGAATATCTTTTGATCATTCAGATTCTGCCCTCTGCATAACGGTTGAAGATAATGGCCGCGGAATTCAGGCCAAAAACGGATCTTTTGCCGGGGAAAATTCTTTCGGGCTAAAACTATCCAAAAAAAGAATCCGGACTTTTCAACAGCTCTTTGAAACCAACATCACCCTGGAAGTCATTAATCTTTCTGAGAAATATGGAAAACAGGGTACTCAAATAAAACTTTACATTACACCTTATGAAGACCCAAACACAAATCTGCATCATTGATGACGAAAAGCACGGCAGAGATTATATCTCCCTGCTGCTGAACAAAGAATTCCCCGAAATCAGGATCGGCTTCGAAGCTTCCAGTGTAGAAGAAGCTTACGTTTACCTCACCAGAAATTCACCGGATATTTTATTTCTGGATATTCAGCTGGGTGATGGTACGGCCTTCGACCTGTTATCGAAATTTAAAGAAATTACCTCTCAGATCATTTTCATCACTGCCTTCGAACATTTTGCAATCCAGGCTATTAAAAACGGAGCTACGGATTATCTTCTGAAGCCTATTAAAAAAATTGATTTTATTATTGCCGTTAACAAGGCTCTGGATAATATAAGAAAAATGCAGCCTGCTCCCCCCAACAGTGTACTTCAGGATCAGAAAATTATTCTTTCCACCCTTCAGGGGTTCAAAATAGTGGATATTGCCGACATTGTGCATTGTGAAGCCGATTCAAGCTATACAACCTTTTATCTCGTGAATAAACTCAAAATCATGGTATCGAAAACGCTTCATGAATTTGAACCGGTGCTTCTGGGGCATAACTTTTTCCGGATCCATCACAAGCATCTCATCAATATCGCCCATCTGCAGGAATACATCAAAGGAAGAGGCGGGCAGGTTGTAATGAGTGACTGCTCTGTGCTGGATGTCTCATTCCGCAGAAAAAGCGACTTCCTTTACAAAATAGGAAAAACGGATTAATATGCCATTGATCGGGATGACGGAATGTATTCTATCTGCATTCCCCATACTGCAATATAAAAATCCAATATGAAGCAGTAGAGATCACAGATTTCTGCTGTTTCTTCATTTAGAAAAATATCAGCTAAAAAATCTTTTTCATTTTATTTTATTCAGCATCTGCGGCTTATGTATTGGATTATTATCAGCCAAACTCTATATTTACCCTATTATTCAATGGCCTGTGAAAAAAACAATTCTTTTTTCTTTATTTTTTATTTTCCCGGCAGCTCTGGTCTTCTTTTCAGCGCAGATTCCCGGGCTGGTTAATTATAATGAAGAAAACGGGCTGAACAGTTCGTATACGTATTCACTGAGCCAGGACAAAACCGGATTTATCTGGATAGGAAGTGACAACGGACTGTTCCGGTTTGACGGAAAGGAGTTTAAACAGTTCAACAATAAGAACGGATTAAAGAATATTGAAGTACTGTCTTCTTTTCCTTTGGCCGGCGGAGAGATCTTTATTGCTCCTTTCCTCAATGATTTTGCCTATCTGAAGAACAACAGAATCATCAATTCGGATTCCAATAAAGAGCTTAAAAAATTACACTTCAGGCATACTTCAGGGGTCTATTCAGACGGAAGCAGTTTATATATGCTCTCCAGCTATCATCCCGATAACATCTTTATTTATAAAAATGAAAAAGTTACCCGTATTCCGCTATTTTTAAGTGAAAAACCTTCAGATAACTATTCGGCTCTTTCACTGGATATCCCGAACAGTCTGCTTTACATCTCCAATAGAAACTGGAAAACCAATATTGAGGCTTATGATCTTTCTTCCCGGGAAAAAAAACTGTGCAACATCCGGATGAACAAAAATACAATGGTCTACGTTAAGGATGACTACTATATTTTTACGAAAAAGAATGCTATCGAAGTATATCAGCTGCAGAATAAATTTCATTTTAAAAAACTGCAGACTTACCCACTTCCTGAAACCCCTTACCATATCATTATCGATAAAGATTTCAGAATCTGGCTGTGTCTGGAAAACGGAGGGGTCCTGTATTTCAAACAGCCGGTCAACGGGCAGGAAAAGCTTTCCGGTCCCATCAAACTCATGAATAACTATTATATTCATGACGTTATGGTAGATAGGGATGATAATGTATGGTTCTCTACCCGTAACAATGGTATTTTTTTCATTGCTGACAGGCTTTTCAGGAACTACACCCATCTTTCCGTTAAAAATAATTCATCTTATATTACCGCCATTGCAAGAGACGGAAACCAAATTTATCTGGGATACAATGAAGCAAGAAGCGGTATTTACCACTCACGGAAAATCACCGATCTTATCCTGGAAAAAAACATCAAAGTAGAGCATAAGGTTATTTTTGCCGACGGAAATCATATTATTTTCGGCCTTACTAATGGAGGCATTCTGTATGATACCCGGACAAAAGAAAAACGTACTCTGAACGTATTTGTCCTGAAAAATGTAATCCCCTATACCAAAGGTTCCGTTCTGCTCTGCTCTGCCGGCGGACTGGGATCCTATAACTACATTACGCATCAGTTTACCGAAATATTTAACAAAGAAAGGTGTTATACGGCTTTACCCTATCATCAGGACAGTCTCTTTGCCGGAAGTTTCAAAGATCTTTACAAAGTGAATACCGTCAACCGGAAGAAAACCCTTTTCCTGGAAGGTTACTATTTCACCGATTTGAAAAAACTGCGTTCCGGGCTTTATGTCGGAGCCACCAACCTGAGCGGTATTACCCTGTTTAACGATCATAAAGTTCTCCGGAGGATTACCGAAAGGGACGGCCTGCCAACGAATCAGATTAAAAAAATTGAAGTAGAGAACGAAAATATTTTCTGGGCAAGTACCAACTATGGACTCAGCAGAATTGAACTGGCATCATCCGGATTGAAGATCAGTAATTTCACCCAGACAGACGGGCTCCCCTCCAATGTGGTGGCAGGATGTGTTATTGTTTCCGATACCATTTATGCAGGAACTTCTAAAGGCCTGGGAATACTCCCGGTTAAAGATCTTCTTACCCAGCAGAAATTTATCCCTAAAAAAGTGATCATTAACTCCGTTACGATCGGAAACAAGGAATATTCAGATCATCAACAGCCTCTGACCGCCCAGACTCCCGATAATGATATTATTTTCAACCTCAGCTTTCCCGATTACAGTTCACAGGGGAAAATAAGCTATAAATATAAGATCGAAGGACTGAGCGAAGGCTGGCAGACGAGCAGCTCCCCGAAAATTATCTTCAATTCCGTACCTCCGGGAAAATACACTTTTAAAGTTTTCGGTCTGGGCTATAACGGAAAGCAGTCTTATTCCTCAACGGATCTTGATTTTGAGATCCGTCCCCAATTCTGGCAGACCTGGTGGTTCAGGCTGCTGATGGGAGTTTTCGGAGTTCTTTCTTTATTCATCGTGATTACCCTTTATTTTCAGAAAAAAAGGAACAAAAAACTGGAAACCCTTTATTATGAAAAGAAAATTGCAGAACTGGAGCTTCAGGCCATCAAAGCACAGATCAATCCGCATTTTATTTATAACTGTCTCAACTCCATACAGTTTCTTGTCTACAAAAAAGATTATGAAGAAACAGAAAATTATCTCAGGATCTTCTCCAGGATGATCCGGAAAACCCTTCATTATTCTGAAAAAACATTCATGCCGGTGAAAGAAGAGGCAGAATACCTTTCCCTGTATCTGAATATGGAAAATCTGCGCCTGAAAGACCTGTTCGATTATCACATCCGCATTTCTGAAAAAGTGGACGAAAACTGGGTTATTCCTTCCCTTTTGGTACAGCCTTTCGTAGAAAATGCCATCAAACACGGGGTGGCAGATTTAAAAGACCGGAAAGGGAAAATCGAAGTCATCTTCGACTATGTTGATGCCTCTCTGTGTATCACCATTGAAGACAACGGCCTGGGCATCGGCAGCAACAGCCGGTTTAAAGCCGGCTCTTTCGGGGTAAAATTATCACGGAAAAGAATTGAAACATTTAAGCAGCTTTTTGAGACTAATATTATTTTAGAGATCGCTGATCTTTCTGAAAAAGAGCAAAGACCGGGAACCCGCATCAAACTTTATATAACACCTTATGAAAAACAGAATACAAGCCTGCATTATTGATGATGAACAAGACGGAAGAGATTATATTGCTCTTCTTCTGGAAAATGAATTTCCTGATATCCAGATCGCATATCAGGCATCAGGTGTTGAGGATGCCTATCTTTACCTTTCTAAGAATACACCGGATATTCTTTTTCTGGATGTGCAGCTGAAAGACGGAACTGCCTTTGATCTTTTGTCGCAGTTCAGAGAAATGGATTCGCCGATTATTTTCATCACCGCATTTGAACACTTTGCCATTCAGGCCATCAAAAACGGTGCAGCAGATTATCTTCTGAAACCGATCGGTAAAATGGATTTTATTATAGCCGTAAAAAAGGTCCTGGAAAACATCAGGAAAAACAAAAGTTCAACAGGGATCAGTTTAAACGAGAACAAGATCAGCCTTCCGACACTCCAGGGATTCAGGCTTACCAACATCAGCGACATTATCCGCTGTGAAGCCGATTCCAGCTATACCACTTTCTACCTTACCGATAAAACAAAGATTATTGTTTCCAAAACCCTGCATGAGTTTGAAGAACATCTTTCCAGATATAATTTTTTCAGGATTCATCATAAACACCTGATCAATCTTTCCCACCTGAAGGAATACATCAAAGGAAAAGGCGGGCAGGTGATTATGGCAGACCAGTCTGTTCTGGATGTTTCTGTCCGTAAAAAGAATGATTTTCTCCTGAAAATTGAAACCCTGGAATAATTCTACTACCTCATTTCCAGATTGGTGATCATCTTTTTCAGCATGGCCGGAACGATGAGTTTGTGAAAAGGGCGTACCGGCAAAAAATATAATTTCCCCAGCCTGTTGTGATACTTCACAGTAGTTGAAACAGTAAGGAAATTTTGATGGCCGGATTCTTTACTGTATAAAAGAGAAACCCTGAAATCTAAATGTTTATCATCTTCTCCGAGGACGATTTCATTGCCGGTTTTGTAAAATATTTTAAAAAGACCAATCTGATCACCAACTTCACATGCCATATCTTTAAATTCCGGTATTTTACCGTTTTCATTTCCCGTTTTCAATCCGAACAATCTGACCATCTTATTTCTGAAAGCAAACATTTTCTTTCCCCAGCGTGGCCCGCTGGTAAAAAAAGCCTCTCCCATTTCGGAACTGCTGATGTTTCCGCTAGCGATTTCCCCTTTAAAACTGTCTGTATAGTCAAATGATTTTTTATCTCCGGATAGAACGGATGCTTCCGGAAATGCTGTTTTTCTGATCTTCATGGCTGCCGTGTAAAATTAAGCGCTGCTTCTTTCTACCAAAGATAATCTGTTTTTCAACAGAAAAAAATGAGATTTTTCAGCTTTGTATTTTTTATCACAATTAAAAGAAAAATAAAAACGTTTATTAGCAAAATGTATTCACTTATCAATTCCGACTGAGAAAAATTCTTCTACCCCACTATCTTTACTAAAGATCAAATACAAATTATTAATCATTAAAGTTTTTATTGGTTTTTGATATATAAAATCAATATGGTATCATGATAAGAATATACTTTCTCTCATTCTGCCTTCTATTGGGAAGTTTTCTCAATGCACAGGCTCTGTGTACGGATTTCAACAGTTCCATGGGAAACTGGAAACCGGGTCCTTATCCCAATGACCGGGTAACAGCTTCATTTGGCAGCCCCAATACGTTGGACGGCTCACAATATGTAATGCTTAGGGATCTTTCAGGAGGATCATGGTTCAGTAACCTGGTAGATTTCAAAAATATCGGACAACGCTTCGTTGGGCAGTGTCTCTATTTTGATTTTTATTTAGTAGATGACGGCGGCTATAATCAGCCTGTTCATCCAACCATTTATGTACTGTCGGGGAACCGCCAGGCTGTCTTTACGGCCAATATAACCGTTACTGAAGGAAGCGGATGGGTACGTGTACGGGCTCCGATAGCTCTGGCATCAGGGTCTACTCTTCCAAGCAGCCCTGAAGGCTCATGGTCGGTCGTAAGTCCCGGATTACCTTCGGATTTCAATGATATTATGAATAACTCAACGGCATTGATGGTTTCTCCGGATTACACCTCAAGCCCGTCCGAGATTGTTCTTTATGACAATATCTGTATAAAATCCTGCGGAAACTGCTCGGCAGACTTCAGCATAGCTACTTTTTTCAGCACCACGAGCAATACACCAAGTGCCTATGTTACACTTGATAATAACAATCCTGCTTCCACGTATTCGGTTAACTGGGGTGACGGATCAAGCGGCTCTATTTTCCAGTCACATTTATATTTTAACCCCGGCTCTTACAAGGTTTGTGTAAGTGAATTTGATAAAAACGGTAAGGAAATATGCAGAAAATGCCTTCTGTTCTGCTATTCACAGGATAATATCCTTCCAAGAAAAAACAGCAGTGAAGTGCCATCCGGAATGCCTGATCTGAAAGCTATTTCTAAAGCCGAACTCGGTAATCTGAAAAATAATTTCCTGCTTGTTCCTAATCCCGCCCAATCTTATGCAGATATACAGATGAATCTGGACAAAAAACAAACGGTATCTGTAAAACTGACGGATCTGTCAGGAAGAACAGTTCTTGAAAAATCGGAAAATCTGGAGAGCGGACGGCAGCATATCAGACTGAATACTGAAAAACTTGTCGGCGGAACCTATATTACAGAAGTGCAGACAGAGGGAACTACCAGCTCCCAGAAACTGATCATTACCCAATAAGAGATCTGCTGATTGCTCTGCCATCCCTGGGATGATCTGCAATCTCATCCGTTATACTATTAAGTAAGACCGCTTCAAAAGGCGGTCTTTTTTATACGGGAATAACTATGGATTGCAAAAAATAATTTAAATTCGGGGAAACAAAACTTTTCACATGATACAACTTCCTTTATCCAAGCTTTCCAATGTGGGAACAACTATTTTCAGCCAGATGACTCAACTGGCCAACGAAAATGAAGCTATTAATCTATCCCAGGGATTTCCGGATTTCATGCCGGATTCTGAGCTTTTGGATCATGTAGATTATTTTGTTAAAAAAGGTTTTAACCAATATGCTCCATTGGGAGGAATGCCGGTATTGAAAGAAGAAATTGCCCGGAAAATAGAGAACAGCCACCATGCGGTTTATCATCCTGACTCGGAAATAACCGTAACAGCCGGCGGTACCCAGGCCATTTTTACAGCTATTGCCGCATTTGTAAAAAAAGATGATGAGGTGATCATCTTTGAACCGGCTTATGACTGCTACGAACCAACCGTAGAGCTTTTCGGCGGAATTGTCAGACGTTTTGAAATGAAAGCTCCGGACTATGAAATCGACTGGAATGCAGTAAAAAGCCTGGTAAGCTATAAAACCAAAATGATTATCCTGAATAATCCGAACAACCCTTCCGGGAAAATCTTAAAAGAGCGCGATATACAGGAACTTATTCAGCTGGTAAAAGATACTTCTATCCTTATTCTGAGTGATGAAGTCTATGAAAATATTATTTTTGACGGAAAAGAGCATTTAAGCATCTGCCGGTATCCTGAACTTAAGGAAAGAAGTCTTCTGGTGGCTTCATTCGGAAAGCTGTTCCACGTTACGGGCTGGAAAACCGGCTATTGTGCGGCTCCTAAAAACCTGACCGATGAGTTCAGAAAAGTACACCAGTTCAATGTTTTCTGTGTAAATACGCCTGTCCAGCTGGCTTTGGCAGAATATATGAAAAATGAAGAGCACTACCTTCACCTGAATGCATTTTTTCAGGAAAAAAGAGATTTCCTGAGAAAAGGTCTGGCCGGAACCTCATTCAAGCTTCTGGATTGTGAAGGCACCTATTTCCAGGCAGTGAAGTATGATGCCATTTCGGATCAGAATGATTTTGATTTTGCCAGTGAACTCACCATCCGTCATAAGGTAGCCAGCGTTCCTTTTTCATCATTTTATCAGAATAAAAGGAATGATCATGTGATCAGGCTGTGTTTCGCGAAAAAGCAGGAGACTCTGGAAAAGGCGATTGAAAATCTTTCAAAAGTACAGCCTTTTATATAAGCGGGGAAAGCAGTCTCGCCAGGTGTTCAAAAAAGACTTTATACCGGGGTCTTTTCCGCCATGTATCAGGAAAAATCTCTTCACAGTCCTTCATATCCCCGATGAAAATACGGTGAAGTTTCTCATTGATCTTTTTATCGAATACCAGTGCATTGACTTCAAAATTCAGTTCCTGGCTTCTGACATCCATATTCGCTGTTCCGATGCTTGAGAAGTCGTCATCTACGAGCATGGTTTTGGCGTGGATAAATCCTTTTTTATAAAAGAAAACCCTGACATTATTTTCCAGAAGTTCCCCGTAATAAGAATAGGCTGCCGCATTCACGATCACGGAATCTCCGGACTCAGGAACCATCAGTCTTACGTCCAGCCCGGACAGAGCTGCCTGTTTAATGGCATTCAGTACTGTTTCCACCGGAATGAAGTAAGGGGTAACCATATAAATTCTTTTTTTGGCCGCAAGAATGGCTGAATGGGTACTCAGCATAATGGAAGGCCTGGTATCCGGTCCGCTGGCCGCCGTCTGTACGAGAGAGCTTCCTTCACCGGTATTTTTATAATCAAAATAATCACGTGATATTTCGGGAAATTTTTCCGTAGCAAAAGTCCAGCTGCTTAAAAACAGGAACTGGAAATAAAAGGCGGCTTCCCCTTTGATGTACAGATGAATATCCCGCCAGTATTGTTCAGGATTAGGATTGATGTATTTATCCGAAACATTGATTCCTCCGGTAAAGACTTCAGATCCGTCCACAATAATAATTTTCCTGTGGTCTCTGTAATTGACCCTGTTGGCCAGAATCCTGAACCTGATCTTATTGACAGGCGATACTTCTACGCCCCCCTCCTTCAGCCTTTTTAAAAGTTTCTTTCCTATTTTTCCACTTCCCATATCATCATACAGAAAACGTACTTTGACCCCTTCCCCCGCTTTTTTTATCAGAAGGTCAGCAAGCCTGTTGCCTATTGTATCATTATCATAAATATAATATTCGAGATGGATGTGATGCTTTGCTTTTCGAAGCACTTCAAATACTTTGGCAAATTTTTCTTCCCCGTTTACCAGTACTTCGGTCTCATTTCCCTGAGACAGCGGCGAATGGGAGGCATGATACAGGAAATTGATGGTTGTTATAAAATTCCGGACTTCTTCTTTATGATCTTCCAGGGACTTGCTATGGGTTTTCTGAATATACCCGGCTATGGTGCTGTAAATTTCTTCATTATGTTCAACTTTAAAGGTATAGAACCTATTCTTCCTGTAATTGACCCCGAAAACAAAGTATATAATGATTCCCAGGACAGGCAGAAAGATGATGAGCATGAGATAAGCCAGTGTTTTGCTGGTGGTCTGTGTATCCATAATGATCTTTCCGGCAAGAAAAACTGTTCCCAGAAGGTATAAAACCTCAAGTGCGGGCAGAATATAGGGAAACTGATCGAGGAATTCTTTAAGCATCAGAATAAGGTTGTGAGGTTGTGATCTTAAAGATAGGAAAAAGGATCAGGAAAATGTGTGCATCCGCATAAAAAAGGACCCATTACGGTATGATGGATCCTTTTGTTATTTATGAGGCTGTATTCAGAATTTTTTATAAAAACATTCCTCCTGAAGCTTCGATTCTCTGCCCGTTGATCCAGCCGGCATCGTCTGTACACAGAAATGCGACTATACCTCCGATATCATCAGGAAGCCCTGCTCTGCCTAATGCCGTTATATTTGATATGGTGGCATTGACCTCTTTGTCGTCTCTGGTTCTCCCGCCCCCAAAGTCGGTTTCTATTGCTCCCGGAGCAATAACATTGGCCTTAATTCTTCTTGGTCCGAGCTCTTTAGCCATATATTTCGTCAGCATTTCAATGCCTGCTTTCATGGAGCCGTAAACGGATGATCCGGGTAATGCAAATCTTGCCAGCCCTGAAGAAATATTGATGATTCCTCCCCCGTCACTGATGAACGGAAGCATTTTCTGAGTGAGGAAAAATACTCCTTTGAAGTGTACATCAACTATATCATCCAGCTGCTCTTCGGTTGTTTCCATGATCGGAGCGTATAAAGCGGTTCCTGCATTGTTGATCAGGAAATCTATTTCCGGGCTTCCTGTTTCTTTTTCAAGGTGCTCCGTTACTTCTTTCACGAATGCACCGAAGCTTTTTACATCCCTGGTATCCAGCTGATAGGCTGCGGCCTTCCGGCCTGAAGCTTTTATTTCGTTAACGACTGCTTCTGCTTCTTCTTTACTGTTTTTGTAAGTGATGATCACATCCAGTCCTTTCTGAGCGATTTTAAGGGCTGCGTTTTTACCAAGCCCCCGGCTTCCTCCTGTTACTAAAGCTATTTTTGTTTTTGTTGCCATTTTGTTTTATTTAATGATACAAAGTTGAAGCATTTCCGGGAAAAATTATTTGCCTGAATCAATCTGAAATTTGCAAAATTCAAATCAGGACCGAAACTGAAGCGGAGTGAATGATGTTTTTCGTTTAAAGAAGTTGGAAAAGTGAGCGATTTCTTCAAAACCGAGTACATAGGAAATTTCGGAAACATTCCACCGGGTTTGTCTGAGCAGGATCTTGGCTTCCTGTATCAGGCGGTCTGCGATAAATTCTGTGGTAGTTTTCCCGGTACTTTCTTTAAGTTTTTTATTCAGATAGTTCACATGTATAGCCAGTCTGTCTGCATAGTCTTTTGCGGTCTTCAGCTGCAGCCGCTGTTCTGAGGATTCTATCGGAAACTGTCTTTCCAGGAGTTCTATAAATAAAGAAACCACCCGTAATGAGGCATCATTAGCTGCTGAAATTTTGGCAGCCGGCTGTAATTTCTGTCCGTAATGAATGAGTTCCAGCACATAATTCCGGATAAGGTCGTACTTAAAGATATAATCGGAATCTATTTCTTTTTTAATTTTTGTAAATAAGGCTTCTATTTCATCAGCCAGCTCATCCTCTATTTCAAACAGCGGTATATTTCCGGGCTGGAAGATCGGCAGGTCTTCCAGGGAGAACCGGGATTGGGATTTAACGAAAAAATCTTCTGTAAATACGCAGAAACTTCCGGACTGGTCGGGGTCCTGGGGAATCCAGTGGTAAGGAACCTTAGGAGTGGCAAACAGTAAGGCATTTTTTTCAATGGCAATGATCTTATCGGCGTATTCAGCCCTGTTTTGTCCTCTGATCAGGCTTATTTTATAATATTTCCTTCTGTTGTAGGGCATTTCTGAAGTGGTTTTTACCCTTTCTATGGTCTGCCGGATATCAAATACATTAAAATGTCCTATATCTTTGTGAAGGCCCTTCGGGAAAATACTTTCAAGATCTTTTCCAAGTTTGGCGGTCATTTCTCTATAAAAGTCTTCCAGGGAGGTATGGGCTGTTTTCTGCATTTCAGACAATTTGTATTATTCAAATATACGAACTGTACAGAATAGAAATTTATATTTTTTTATTATTTTTTCCATACCAGGTGATATATTTCATTTATTTTTTTTACATTCGTTATTATTAACACACTAAAAATCAAAACAATGAAAAATCAGATTTTATCAGGCGCAAAAAAGCTTAGTAAAAAACAATTGAGAACGATTGCAGGAGGACTTCTTAACTGTATGGAACCGGTACTGTGTACCAACCCTCCGTGTGAACCTTCTTCAGATCCTAACGGATGCACCATGTATTCTCCTAAATGTGCACAGAAAGAGTGCAGAGTGCCGATTGAAATCATTCCATAATTCTTTAAACTATTTGCTATGAAAGATTTCAAAAATGGCAGAAAGCTTAATAAAAAAGAACTGAGAATAATTACAGGAGGTCTCATGAGATGCCTTAATCCGGAAACGCGGAGATGTACCACTACCGGAATCGCATGCGCAGAGCCTGAGTGCAGATATGTACCGGATCCGCTATATCCATAATATTTTCAAAAAAAGACCTGATCAATGGTCATTTATACAAAAACGCATCCGGAATCCGGGTGCGTTTTATTTAATGTATGTTTTAATTAAAAGAATTTATGCGCAACTGTACAAATTTTGAAACTGCTGATTAAAAAGGGAGCAAAGACTGGAATCAACTTTGTGTTTAATCTTTTTGTTTTTAGCCTGAGTTAGGATTAAGGAACAACCTATCAAAACTATCGGAACAACATCTTAATGAATATCATTATCAGGTCGCTCCTACGGAGCTCTCCTTCGATTATCTGTCAAATTCTATGAACTGAGTACTCTTACGGAGCACTTAAAAAAGTTCAGATAACATCCTATTTTTTTACAAAAATTTATAACCTGATAAGTTATAGCACCTAAAATAAGGCTGATTTTCTTCTCCCGAATTGAGGTTAATTTTTAGTTATATGTACTGAAAGCCCCCGGAAAATCAAATTAAACAACAGTTCCTCCTCCCCACTGTATTACCCATTTTCCGTTTTTGTACTCCGCAGAATAATTATCAGAAGAACTGTTTCCAGATTCGTAAATGTAGAATATCTCAGGATTTTTCGCATTTTTATGTATCCTGGAAATACTTCCATCGGTAAGATCCGTTATCCTTGCGTAGGCAGTCTGTTTTCTTCTGTCTTCAGGAATGAACAATACCCTGAATTCAGGACTGGCCTGGTGAAAATAATCGCAGTCGCTTTCATACACCAGGAAAGAATAATTCCGTTTTTTCTGATCTGCTTCTCCATATCCGTTGTTTAAAAGCAGCAGTTCATAAAGCTGTGTAAATTTGTTCTTCTCCGACTTATACATCGGGTTCATATCTTCAAAATCATCAATACCGTCGCCATCTGTATCTTTGTTATCAGGACTCAGACCTAAGCTTTTCTCAAAAATATCGTTATAGCCGTCTTTATCCGTATCCTTGATCAGATCTTTCAGTTTTATTCTGAATAATTTTCCGTCTTCCATTGCGGAATAATCGTCATAACCGGGGAGCCCTGCAACTTTTATAATTTTTACCAGGCTGCCTTCCGCCTGAAAGTATTCTCCCTGAATAATGGGCTGCTGCTGAATTCTATTGATATAGTAATGGCTGAAACTCAGGCCCAGAAAGTAAGCGGAAGGTTTATTATTTTCAATCTTCAGAAGCCAGTATCCCAGATTATTGCTGGCCAGAGCATAAAGCACATTTCCCACCTGCTGCTGAGCCGTATACCAGAACTGTTTGGAAAACTGTTCATCGAATATTTTAAACTCAGTTTCTTTTCTTTTGAAGCTTTCTTCGTATTCCTGATCGTACGTGTGGGCTACTGTGCTGTCTTTTTTAAAATCCCGGTATTTCGTGAGCGTTACGATTTCAAGATGAGCCGGTTTTTCATTGAGAATCTGCTGTACAGTATAAGGTTTCTGCTCCTCATATTGGCCGTAAAGCTGGTCTACGCTGTCTACAAAACATTTGTCTTCCACGGATTTTGCACACGAAAAAAAGAGCAGAGGGATAGCAAAGAATAAAATTTTCATAGTTAAAGTTTGATACATGAATGCAAAAAACGCTCCCAAATTTTCATGGAAGCGTTTTTCAATTATAACTAACTTTAATATTTTCTTATACGTTGAATCTGAAGTGCATGATATCACCGTCTTTTACGATGTATTCTTTTCCTTCTACGGAAAGCTTTCCGGCTTCTTTTATCTTGACTTCTGAGCCGTACGTGATGTAATCGTCATATTTGATTACTTCTGCACGGATGAATCCTTTTTCGAAATCCGTATGGATTACTCCGGCAGCCTGAGGAGCGGTCCATCCCTGTCCGATCGTCCAGGCTCTTACTTCTTTTACTCCGGCTGTGAAATAGGTCTGAAGTTTCAGAAGGTCATATGCTTTTCTGATCAGGCGGTTTACTCCCGGTTCCTGAAGACCCAGCTCGTCAAGGAAGATCTCTCTTTCTTCGTAAGTTTCCAGTTCGTTGATGTCGGCTTCAATCTGAGCAGCTAAAACCACTACTTCCGCTCCTTCACTTTTAGCCATTTCCTCGATTTTACCAATCCATTCGTTTCCGTTTTTGATAGAGTTTTCGTCTACATTACAAACGTAAAGAACCGGTTTGTTGGTTAAAAGCTGTACTTCACCGATGATAGATTTTGTAAGATCATCCACTGCAAATTCTCTTGCGTTCTTCCCGTCTTCCAGGAATTTCTGCAGATTCTGAAGGGTTTCATAGGTAAGGATGTCTTCTTTTTTCCCCGACTTAATGAATTTTTTAGCTTTTTCTACGGCTTTACCAACGGTTTCAAGGTCTTTCAGCTGAAGTTCGATATCGATAATTTCTTTATCTCTTAACGGATCTACGGAGCCTTCAACGTGAACGATATTTCCGTTATCAAAGCATCTTAAAACGTGGATGATGGCTTCACACTCACGGATGTTGGCCAGGAACTGATTTCCCAGTCCTTCTCCTTTGCTGGCTCCTTTTACAAGGCCGGCGATATCAACGATTTCCACAACGGCCGGCAATACTCTTTCCGGCTTTACTATTTTTTCCAGTTCAAACAGTCTCTGATCCGGTACCGATACCGTACCTAAGTTCGGTTCAATAGTACAGAAAGGATAGTTTGCTGATTGAGCTTTTGCGTTGCTTAAACAGTTAAAAAGTGTTGATTTACCTACATTCGGAAGGCCTACGATTCCACATTTCATATTGTAAAATTCAAAGTTTAGGGTTTAGGGCAATTCAGGGTTTCTTCAGTTTTAAATACTTCATTGGGAACCTTGAATTACGAGTGTGCAAAGATAGTGATTTTGGAACGAGTTTCATAATAAAAAAATCTGCCAGTTTGCTGACAGATTTAAATAATTTATTTTTATCAGGAGATCTATGGATTATCACCCGTGGCCTCCTGTGCCAGCGGAACATCATTCGGTGCGTTCTGCATGGCCATATCCAGTGTAAACAGGGATTCGTCGGTAGCACGGTCGCCGCCTGCGATTTTCAATTTATCAATGAGGTTCTGAGCCAGAGTTTCTTCTTCAATCTGCTCCTGTACAAACCATTGCATAAAATTCCATGTTGCCCAGTCTTTTTCTTCCAGTGCAAGATCTACGATTTTATAAATGGCCGTGGTGTTGTCTACTTCATGTTTAAAAACACCGTCAAAACATGCTGATAAAGTTTCAGGATCGGCCGGCGGTGCGGGAATAGCATCCACTTTAGGCTTTCCTCCCCTGTTCAGAATATATTCCATGAATTTAACGGAATGGTTTCTTTCTTCCTGTGCATGTCTGTAAAGGAAATTGGCAATTCCCTGGTATCCTTTATCATCTGCCCAGATTCCATAGGACAAGAAAACGTGTGATGCATGAATTTCTTTATTCATCTGATCACTAAGTGCTTTTTCCACCTTCGCGGAAAGTCGGTTAGTATTCATAATGTTATATTTTGGTGATTATAGAATTATTCATGCAAAAATGGTTCCGATAAGCATTTATAATTCATGAAATCCAGCCACCAACCTTTATATTTTACTGAATTTCACTATTTTAAGTTAATAATTTATAGTTATTCTAAAATAAATCCGGCTGGCTCTTTCTCCGGGCTTTACGGGATAAACAGATGAAAACCCGGGGTTAAAAAAAGTGCGGGTTATCTTATCAATATGAATTGAATTTCCCACAGATCGCACAGATTTCACAGATGTTTATGGGTATTTTTTTCTCGTTGATCCGGCAGATTGAGCAGATTTTTTTGCTTAGTGTTCAATAAAAAATCTGCCTCATTAGGGGGAAAACCCTCACCAATGAAGCAGATGTATAATCAGGCAAAGTACTTTATGAATATTGCATTATTCAGCGGCTTTGCTTTTTTTTAACCGGGTTTATTTTATCTTTCTTGCCGTATAGTCACTTTCGTTTCCTAATCTGTCTACTGCTTTTATGGCCACAGCAGTCAGTTTCTGTCCGTTCTTATTCTTTGGAATGTCTTTGGAAAGTGTGTCAAGGGTAAGGATCTCGGTTTCCCAGACTCCGTTGTATTGGGTGAAAAGAACCCATTGGAAAACGCCGCCGATATTTTGGGTACTCCATCCGGCCTTTACTGTATATCCACTATCAGTAATAAACAGTGTGGGAGTCTGCAGCGGGGCAGCTTTGATCCAGGGGGATTTCGGAACCAGGGCTTTTTCCTTATAAGGTCCGTTTTTCAGGACAGGAAGCATATTCGGGTTTTTGGTAAGTCCTGCAATACTCCAGTGAATTTCTCCCGCGTCATTCTTTAAGACCTGCCTGGAGATTTCGATCTGGTTTTTAATTTCTGTGGGACGGTCTGCTACTTTTATCTCTACGGTATTCAGTCCCGGCCATAAGTGGCGGTTCATCGTATTTTCTGATTTCCACCAGTTCAGTAAGGCTTCGAACCCCTGTCCTTTAGAGTCTATGGACCAATATAGCTGTGGGGAGAAATAATCTACCCAGCCTTTATTCAGCCATAATTTGGCATCTGCATACAGCTCGTCATACTGGGAAGATCCTACAATTCCGGCAGGATATCCCGGTTTCCAGATTCCGAACGGGCTGATCCCGAATTTCACGTAATTTTTTTCGGCGTGGATTTCTTTATATATCCTTTCTACAAAACGGTTGACGTTGTCTCTTCTCCAATCTGCCCTGGACAGTGTTCCCCCGTTTCTCTGGTATTCATTCCACGATGCATTATCCGGGAAATCCGCTCCTCTGTTGTAAACAGCATAAGGATAGAAGTAGTCATCAAAATGAACGGCATCAATATCGTATCTTTTTACAATATCTTTCACCACATTGGAAACATGCCCCTGTGTTCTAGGATTCGCCGGATCAAACCAGTACATTCCGTTCTTCAGCTTCACCACAATATCAGACAGTTTGCTGGCCATTGAGTGGGCGTTTACGGAACCTCCGTTGGAATGGTGGGCACGGTAAGGATTCAGCCATACGTGAAGTTCAAGGCCTCTTTTGTGGGATTCATCAATCCAGAACTGCAGGGGATCGTAATTGGGATAGGGAGCGGTTCCGGTCTGTCCGGTCAGGAAATATGACCACGGCTCGATGCTGCTGGTGTATAAAGCATCCGCGGAGGGTCTGATCTGGAAGATGACGGCATTGAAATTATTGTCTTTCAGCATATTCAGCATGCTGATCGCTTCTGCTTTCTGCTGGTCAACGGTCAGGTTATTTTTGGAAGGCCAGTTGATATTGGCTACGCTGGCAATCCAGGCTCCCCGGAATTCTCTTTTAACCTCCGGAAGTGTGGTTCTGAAGTTTTCTTCAGTCTGCGGATTGGACGGCTGCTTAACGGCCACCGGTTCTTTTGGCCTGGTTACCGGGGTATTGGGTTTTGTTGTATTTTTAGGAGGTGTGGTTTTAACGGTATTGCTTTGCACCGAGCAGCTGCTGTAAGAGGCGAAAACTCCTGTTAAAACGATAAGTTTTATGATATTCATTCTCATAGTCCGGGAAACTATTTTAAATTTTATTTTTTTATTCTCAGAGATTATTATGCCAAAATAAACATTTTGGGAACATTTTCTTAGAAAAAAAGCCCCGAAAAATCGAGGCTTTGATTTTATAGTAAGAAATTTCTTAAGCTTTTGCAGATCTTTCCACTCTTTTTCTTTCTTCTTCGGAAAGGATCTTCTTTCTCATTCTGATGAAGTTTGGTGTTACTTCAATGGCTTCATCCCCCTGGATATATTCCATACATTCTTCAAGGGAGAATAAGATTTTCGGAGCTACTCCCGTATCTTTATCTTTTCCTGCGGCACGCATATTGTTCAGCTGTTTTGCTTCTACGATATTTACAACAAGATCTCCGGGTTTGTTTTGCTCTCCAATGATCATTCCTGTGTAGATTTCCTCACCCGGGTCAACGAAGAATTTACCTCTGTCCTGTAATTTGTTGATTGAATATTCGGTAGCAGGACCTGTTGTTTTGCTGATCAGTACTCCGTTGTTTCTTCCAGGAATCGCTCCTTTGAAAGGCTTATATTCTGTGAAACGGTGCGCCATAATAGCTTCTCCTGCAGTAGCCGTCAACATCTGGGAACGCAGTCCGATCAATCCTCTTGAAGGGATTTCGAATTCCATGTGCTGCATCTCTCCTTTGGTTTCCATAATGTGAAGGTCTCCTTTTCTCTGAGTTGCCAAATCGATAACTCTTGAAGCGAACTCTTCCGGAACGTCTACCACCAAAGATTCATAAGGCTCGCAGCTTACTCCGTCGATTTCTCTTAAGATCACCTGCGGCTGCCCGATCGTCATTTCATAACCTTCTCTTCTCATGGTTTCGATAAGAACGGATAAGTGAAGAATACCTCTACCGAATACCAGGAATGTGTTGGCATCATCCGTCTGCTGAACTCTTAGGGCAAGGTTTTTCTCCAATTCTTTTGTTAATCTTTCTTTCAGGTGGTTAGACGTTACATATTTACCGTCTTTACCGAAGAAAGGTGAATTGTTGATAGAGAACGTCATGTTCAGGGTAGGCTCATCGATTGCTGTTCTTTCCAACGGTTCAGGGTTTTCAAGATCCACGAAAGAATCTCCGATCTGGAATGCATCGAAACCTACTACGGCACAGATATCTCCTGCCTGTACTTCAGTTACTTTTTTCTTTCCAAGTCCTTCGAAAACGTAAAGTTCCTTTACTTTTCCTTTTGCAATTTTACCGTCTGCCTGAGCAAGACCGATCCACTGGGATTCTTTGATCTCACCTCTTGTTACTTTCCCGATCGCAATTCTTCCTAAGAAAGAAGAGTAATCAAGGGAAGTAATCTGCATCTGAAGGTTTCCTTCCGTTACACTTGGAGCAGGTACATACTGTAAAATCCCGTCTAATAGTGGTAAAATATCTTCCGTCTGTTCCAATGAAGTGTTGAACCAGCCTTGTTTGGAAGAACCGTAGAATGTTGGGAAATCCAACTGTTCTTCTGTGGCATCCAGGTTGAAGAAAAGATCAAAAACCTGATCGTGAACTTCATCCGGACGGCAGTTTGGCTTGTCTACTTTATTGATAACCACCAATGGTCTTAAGCCTAATTCCAAAGCTTTCTGAAGCACGAATCTTGTCTGTGGCATGGGTCCTTCGAACGCATCCACCAACAGGATCACCCCGTCTGCCATTTTTAATACTCTTTCTACTTCCCCACCGAAATCGGCGTGACCAGGAGTATCGATTACGTTAATTTTTGTGTCTTTATAAGTAACAGAAATATTCTTGGATAAGATGGTGATCCCTCTTTCTCTTTCAAGATCATTGTTATCCATAATTAATTCCCCGCTTTCCTGATTTTCTCTGAAAATATTGGTAGCGTGGATGATTTTGTCAACCAAAGTCGTCTTCCCGTGGTCAACGTGTGCGATAATCGCAATATTTCTAATGTTTTGCATATAGGATTTTTACGGGTGCAAAAATAGTGATTTTAAATGAATTAATTAAAAAGTTTCTGTAATATTTAACAATTTCATAATGAGAAAATTAGATCATTCTGCTTTAAAATCTCCGGAAAAGATAGTGGGCATCGGGTTCTGTTATTTATTCATTTTATGATTTAATCCCATAATTTTCCGCAAACATATGACCGATCTGCTCAGAAAATCTTATTGGGGCATTGGAGAATAAAGACAGAAGTGAGGAATAAAAAAGAGGATTTACAGCAGTGATCAATGTCTTATCATCCGGTACAGCAGCACAAGATCGACCAGAACGACCAGAAAAAATTTAACGAGAAATGATTTTTTTGAAGTCTTATGGTTAAAGAGGACCATTCCTGAAGCGGCCCCGAGGATTCCACCTAAAAGAGAAAGGCCTAAAAGAGTGTTTTCAGAAATCCGCCGGCCCTGTTTCCCGGCCTTCAGTTTATCCCACCCAAAAACACCGAATGTTATAAGATTGATTATTATTACAAATAAAAACATTCCCATTTTCATATTCCGCAAAGATAGATGATTATTAAATAATATCCGCGAGCGGTTTTCATTTAAATTTCAGACAATAAAAAGAGCCGCTTAGAGTTAAGCGGCCCTGTCATCAGTTATATCTGGCTGATTTATTTTTTAGCTTTCACATCAACAGCAATCTCAATATCCTTGCTGATCATCCATTCTGCCGGATCTGCTTCTGAAGTACCGAACTTGATTCCCCAGTCTGCTCTGTTTACAGTGAATTTAGCCTGGATAGCAGCTGTACCTTCTGCTACATCTACTTTAGCAGGAAAAGTTACATTCATTGTTTTTCCTAACAGGGTAAGGTTTCCGCTTACTGTTTTGTTAGCTCCTGCCACGGCATCTTTAGGTGCTTCTTTAAGGTCAGCTACGCTTGTAATTTTAAAGTCTGAAACCGGATTTTTCTCAACATTGAAGAAGTCTTCATTTTTCAGGTGAGCTACCAGATCTTCAGGTTTTTTATCTTTTTCAGTTACTGAAGCCGGGTCAACTTTCAGTGAGTTCATATCGATTACAAAATTTCCTGCTGCAACCTGGCCGTTTTCAACGCTTAAATCTCCTGATTTCACATTAAGTGTTCCCCAACGCGGAGCAAAACCTCCTTTGTGGAAAGCTTTCCAGTTTACCACAGAAGCCACCGTATCTACTGCCAGTACTTCTCCCTTGCTTTCTGCAACAGTCTGCTCCTGGGCCGCACCCGGAGTTTCCGCAGATTTTTCTTTATTACATGATGCTGCAAGCAATCCTACTCCTACCAATGCAATTACGCTAAGTTTTTTCATACTATTTCGTTTGTTTAAAAAATGTTCTTTTACTTAAGTTTAAAAATATTCAAAATCCTTCATTTTGAGATTTCAAAAATAGAAAACCTCTCCCTATAATCATCTTAACATACATCAAGAAATACTTTTTCCCTCTGATTTTTCCGAATAAAGCATCTAAAATAGTAAAAAATAACGGAAACCATCTCTATTAACGATACTGACTCATTTTCAGCTTTACCTATTTATACTCTACTTTATGATTGAGTTCAATAGGATTATTTTTTTCGCGGATATGTTTCTTCATCATTTCTCTCATTTCTCTGAAGTCAGTTTTCACGATATTCCCGCCGTCGTCATAGTTGATCACATCCGATTTTTTCAGTGTAGAGAGCGGATCGCTGTAAAAATCACGCTGAAGTTTTTCGTAATCGCTCCAGGTGATCATTTTTTCAATTTTCTCAGGATACAGTTCTTTCCAGCTGAAATTTTTTATCTGAACCAGATTAAACTGGAAATCGGATTTTTCGTCATCTATTTTTACAATCAGCCCTGGCAATCCTTTAAAGATATAAGGTCCGTCAGAAATGGCTATATCCGTAGTAAACCATGCCTGCCAGTTTCTTCCTCCGTAGCTGGCTTCAGCCTTCTGACAGTTGTAGCTCCCGATCATCTGCTTTTCATCGGAAATTTTCCAGTCCAGTACATCTGTGATGTCAATAGCGTAGGTTTTATAGACTATGGGAACAAATACATACCTTTTGGTCTGGCCGGAAGTGAAATCCTTTCTGATATAAAGCTGTCTGTTATTGAACTGGGTATCATACCCTTCAGGATATCCTCTTTTTACCCTTAATGAATCCGATTTCCGGAATTTAGCGGAACGGAACAAAGATTCTTTCTCTCTTACATCCAGATAGTAAGTAAGCTTTTCAGTCCTGGCACTGTCTGAATTCGGCCTGTATTTCAGTTCGTAGATAAAACTGGAATTCTGCCCGAAAATAAATGAAGAAAATGAGATAAATACGATTAAACAGGCTTTCATTGGTTATTATTTAAAATGTTTTCAGACCTACAATTTATTAAAAAAATTCTTTATCCAGACCAAAAACGAGCTTACATCTTCAATTAAAATCAACCCGAATTAACAAAACAACAATTAATTGAAAGATCAATCAAAATATATTATTTTTATGAACCTTATCATCACATCATCACTGGAATGGGGCATCCTGTGCAGAATACAGCCTGTTTATTTTAATGATCTTTATCATATTCCGGCACCGGTCTTATTTATATTTCATTTAAAAGTAATTTCCTTGCAGCAAAAATATAATCATGAAAAAATTTCTGTTTCTGGCCCTATCTGCAAGCCTTTCTGTATCCTGCAGTTCCGACAGTGACGAGCCGGTAATCATTACAGATCCTGTAAAAGAGATTCCTCAAAAAAGAATTACTCAAGTAACCCTGAATAACCAGCTGTTATATAAATTCACTTACAGCAATGAAGGTATTTCAGAAATACAGACGTACTCCGGCGGAACTCTCCAGACTACCACCTATGTAGAGTATACAGACGGCTTACAGACAGCAAGGTATCAATACAGTCCCGGTAATATTTTATCAGGATGTCAGAAATATACTTATCAGGGGAAACTGATTTCAAACAGGAAGATCTACTCAGTGAATAATTTAGGTCAGGAAACTTTAATCCGTTCCACAGATTATACGAATGATCTTTCTAAATCCAGTAATAATTTAATCAGTATAAAATATTATGACGGATCAGGAAATCCTCTTTCAAGCAGCGATATTACCTATACCGACAGCAATGGAAGCAGCCTCAGCAATATCTATAATGCTTCAGGATCGAAAACAGAGGTTTATACTTTAATCAAAGACAATGCTCCCGGGTGGGGTAAAGTCCTTGATCCGTTTGTTTATCAGAATGAGCACAACATCAAATCCTCTCTCTATAAAAATGTTTCCACAGGAGCTCTTAACGGATTTACAGCAGAATACATCTATGATGCAGACCACTATCCTATCACCGCCCAATATCAGCACACCAACGGTCTTACTGAGAATTACGGCTTTACATGGAAAACCGTTCAATAATCCTAATACATAAAAAATACAATGCAGTTTCAGGAGGTGAAGCTGCATTTTTTTTTGCAGCTTTTTGTTTTAAAAGTTGTTATTTTTGGGGAGTAGTCACAGTTTTGTATGCATTTTACCTGTGCATTCCATGTTTTGAATTGCTTTCAAAATTTACTATCTTCGTGATTAGTCACAGCTGGCTTCTTTCTGAAGACGCTCGGAATAAAGTTGTGAATTGCTTTCAAAATTTATTATCTTCGTGATTAGTCACAGCAGCTACGTTAGTCATCATATCCCGGAGATTGTTGTGAATTGCTTTCAAAATTTATTATCTTCGTGATTAGTCACAGCACCTTCTTCTGTGGAAACGGTTCTGGGAGCGTTGTGAATTGCTTTCAAAATTTACTATCTTCGTGATTAGTCACAGCATCCCCGTTGTATACCGTAATATTCGGCTTGTTGTGAATTGCTTTCAAAATTTATTATCTTCGTGATTAGTCACAGCCACTCGGAAACGCTCCATATCCTCCGGCATGTTGTGAATTGCTTTCAAAATTTATTATCTTCGTGATTAGTCACAGCCCGCCAAAAAAACGAGCTGGAATTGAGAGAGTTGTGAATTGCTTTCAAAATTTATTATCTTCGTGATTAGTCACAGCCGATTTAACGAAACGCTAGAGATAGCGACGGTTGTGAATTGCTTTCAAAATTTATTATCTTCGTGATTAGTCACAGCTCACAACAAATAAAATTAGTTAATTAATAGGTTGTGAATTGCTTTCAAAATTTATTATCTTCGTGATTAGTCACAGCAGAAGTATGCAGCGTGTTAATGCGTATATCGTTGTGAATTGCTTTCAAAATTTATTATCTTCGTGATTAGTCACAGCTGACTGCTCAATATGTTGTGCAGTGGCGTTGTTGTGAATTGCTTTCAAAATTTATTATCTTCGTGATTAGTCACAGCTTGTCATCTATTCCTTCATTTTCGACATAGGTTGTGAATTGCTTTCAAAATTTATTATCTTCGTGATTAGTCACAGCTTATCTAACAGATGGGATAAAAGAAGTAGCGTTGTGAATTGCTTTCAAAATTTATTATCTTCGTGATTAGTCACAGCAGTAGGCTTTGCAATAGGAATGATAATAGCGTTGTGAATTGCTTTCAAAATTTATTATCTTCGTGATTAGTCACAGCTGGAACTCCGTAGGCCTGTCCATATCAGCGGTTGTGAATTGCTTTCAAAATTTATTATCTTCGTGATTAGTCACAGCGTTCCCAAAATTTCGTTAAACTTATTCTTAGTTGTGAATTGCTTTCAAAATTTATTATCTTCGTGATTAGTCACAGCTCACAACAAATAAAATTAGTTAATTAATAGGTTGTGAATTGCTTTCAAAATTTATTATCTTCGTGATTAGTCACAGCAGAAGTATGCAGCGTGTTAATGCGTATATCGTTGTGAATTGCTTTCAAAATTTATTATCTTCGTGATTAGTCACAGCTGACTGCTCAATATGTTGTGCAGTGGCGTTGTTGTGAATTGCTTTCAAAATTTATTATCTTCGTGATTAGTCACAGCTTGTCATCTATTCCTTCATTTTCGACATAGGTTGTGAATTGCTTTCAAAATTTATTATCTTCGTGATTAGTCACAGCTTATCTAACAGATGGGATAAAAGAAGTAGCGTTGTGAATTGCTTTCAAAATTTATTATCTTCGTGATTAGTCACAGCAGTAGGCTTTGCAATAGGAATGATAATAGCGTTGTGAATTGCTTTCAAAATTTATTATCTTCGTGATTAGTCACAGCTGGAACTCCGTAGGCCTGTCCATATCAGCGGTTGTGAATTGCTTTCAAAATTTATTATCTTCGTGATTAGTCACAGCTGGTGTTCGCGTCAGATCGCTAAGAGCATGGTTGTGAATTGCTTTCAAAATTTATTATCTTCGTGATTAGTCACAGCCTCTTTAGAGCTTGGCGATTCGATGGCACTGTTGTGAATTGCTTTCAAAATTTATTATCTTCGTGATTAGTCACAGCCCTAATTCTGATTCTGACAGCTTGTAAAACGTTGTGAATTGCTTTCAAAATTTATTATCTTCGTGATTAGTCACAGCCGATTTAACGAAACGCTAGAGATAGCGACGGTTGTGAATTGCTTTCAAAATTTATTATCTTCGTGATTAGTCACAGCTTGGTGAAGGTTTGTCCGCCGAAGATCGTGGTTGTGAATTGCTTTCAAAATTTATTATCTTCGTGATTAGTCACAGCGATCTAATTCTCTTTAGTTCCTCACGTCCAGTTGTGAATTGCTTTCAAAATTTATTATCTTCGTGATTAGTCACAGCCCGCTACCGGCGTCTAAAGATCAGCCTAAAGTTGTGAATTGCTTTCAAAATTTATTATCTTCGTGATTAGTCACAGCACGTTTGCGCTATTCAATGACGAAGCGCACGTTGTGAATTGCTTTCAAAATTTATTATCTTCGTGATTAGTCACAGCCCAAAATAGTAACGGCCCGGGAAGCGGTGCGTTGTGAATTGCTTTCAAAATTTATTATCTTCGTGATTAGTCACAGCAAATATACCGCCGATAGTGAATATACTCCAGTTGTGAATTGCTTTCAAAATTTATTATCTTCGTGATTAGTCACAGCGAGAGGATGAATATATCTCTCCGTCATACTGTTGTGAATTGCTTTCAAAATTTATTATCTTCGTGATTAGTCACAGCTAGAGGATACGATAGGGCACATAGAACGCAGTTGTGAATTGCTTTCAAAATTTATTATCTTCGTGATTAGTCACAGCTCTGAAGGAACATATTGCCTATATCGGAGCGTTGTGAATTGCTTTCAAAATTTATTATCTTCGTGATTAGTCACAGCGGCATGATCGCCCGAATAGGCATACACACGGTTGTGAATTGCTTTCAAAATTTATTATCTTCGTGATTAGTCACAGCCTCAAAATTTAATCCGTTGAAATTCAACGGATTTATTGTTTATTTAGAATTTAAAAATTAGAATAATTCGAGCTGTTGGAAGGTTGGAGGCGGCTCTTCTTTATTTCTGGCAAAAAAGATCTCAATATCACCAAACTGCTTATCTGTAATGCACATAATAGCTACTTTTCCTGCTTTGGGGAGCATAAACTTAACTCTTTTAATATGTACTTCTGCATTCTCACGACTGGGACAATGCCTTACATACATTGAAAACTGAAACAATGTAAAACCATCGTCAAGTAAAGATTTACGAAAGCGGTTGGCATCTTTCATATTGGCTTTAGTCTCTGTCGGCAAATCATATAATACTAAAACCCACATAATTCGGTAAGCATTAAACCTTTCGGCATTCATATCAGCTGAGGATAAGAGATCAGGCGTTTTTCTCCCGTATAACATTTATACAGTGATGCAGCTGTTGTTTTTACTGCCACCAGCAATGGTCTGGTTTTATCATCTATTTTCACGTCTTTGGTCGCAATCTGTAAAATGAAAGCTTTAAATTCTTTAGTTAATTCTTCAGTTTCTGAATTGATTGTAAGCCATTGCACTACCAATAAATCGATAAAAGGACGGTACGGCTCCATCAGATCATCAGCCAGACAATAAGGATTGTATTTATTTTTATGAAAAATCCCGAGAACGGGAAGCAATCCGGTTTCTACAATCGATCTTGCGACAATACTTCTGAGAACCGAATACCCAAAATTGAAAAACTGATTGGGAGAATCACCAAAACGCTGTCTCAGAAAATCCAGGCTGATGAGGTATTTCCAGTAATGTTGCGCTGCAATGCCTTCCATATTCGTAATATCACCGCTTTTCACATTATTCTCGTAATCAACCATAGGTTCATAATAATTTCCTAAGCGTTTTAAAACTTCTTTCTGATTTTCAATTTTACATTCAACAGTCTGTTTCCAAAGTTGCTTTTTCAGTGGTTCACTTGCTTCTAATTGGTCTTTAACTCTATCAGAATGCTCGGTATGTCCGTAAAGAGGTAGCATAATCCCATGCGGTAAATGCTGAGCATCACAACTAACCACCACTACATTATTTGCCATCATTTTCTGAATCAGCTGATGTGAAAGTGTAATCTGAAAATGATCCAACATTAATAAACCCAAATCCTCAACAGGAACACTTCCTTTCTCTGATTTTGTTTCAGGACAAAGGATTTTCATTTGTCCGTCTTTGAGCTTTAAATTTGCAGAACTTCCAATATAAATAGAGCGGGTTATCATAAATAATCATTTGAAGGGATTTATAATTCTTAATTTTTTATCAATTAATCCATGATGCCCCATATCGTCTTGGGAATATAAAACATTACAATCATTTAAAATTGCATCAGCTAAAATAATAGAATCCCCTAATTGAAAATTATGTTTAACCATTAAGTAATAAGCATATCGATAGGTGTCTTTATCAACTCTATTTAAATTCAATATGCTTAATAAAGCAATTCCCATTTTAGAAATATCTTTTTTTAAAATTCCTTTTTTTGTCAACTTAAATAAAAATTCTTGAAAAACATAATTGGAAATTGATGCTTCCGGTCGGATTAAATTAATTGCTATTTCTGAAATATTATAATCTGATTTTTCATATGCATAAACTAAAATATTTGTATCAAGTGAATACTTTATATTCTCAGAACCAATATTATTAACTGTAAAAAATTTTTCTGACATCATTTGGAGTAAAAATTATAATATTTCCCAATCTATCAAATCGGAGCTTAGAAATTAATTCTTTTTCTTTGGTAAGTTCAATTTTGTTGAGCTGACTGTACTCTATTTTGTTTACTATAGCTATTGCAACACACAAAGGAATAACATAAAGACGACTACCTGTAAAACTTACAATTCTATATAAATTATTAATTTGCTCTTTACTAAACTGTTCAAAGTCAATTATATTATCCCTTTCTCCTTCTTGAGCTAAATAGATCAAATCATTTGGTGACAAATGAAATAACAATTTCTCCCCTTTTTCATTAGTTTCGGGACAAGACAATAATCCCTGCTTTTGTCTTTCAATTACCTCATTCAATGCAATTGTTTCATAACTTCTTTTCCCTTTCTTATTTTCATACACAGCAAAAAACAGGTTTGTACCTTTAGCCGCTTCTACATATTTATCTTTTTTATTGCCTGTTTGTCCAACAGGAAATTTACTTCCCAATTCGAAAATTCTGACTTTACTGATAGGCTGATGAGCTTTTCCATCGTTAAATTTTTCGATATTTTTATTCATATCTTCAATTCCTTCAGGCGAAAATGCTAATTCGGGATTATTGTCTTTGTATTCAAGATAATTTTTCAGAATTTTCTGAACACCTGTATCTGTAACACTTTCTATTGTCCTCAGATCAAAAGAAGTATCAAGACTTTTTCTGGTTGCTGTTAATATTTTTCCTTTCGGAACTTTTATCCGGGGTAAATCAACTTTTCCTGAAACAGTCTCTTTATGCATAGGTTTTCGGACCGCCCAGTTTGTTCCCTCCTGCCTTACTAATTCTTTTGTTGTAATCCCATCTTTTTCAACCCATTTTTCGTAATTATTAGTAGCCTTATTAATTACCCGCAAGTTTTGTTTAAAACTGACAATAATCATCTCTAATTTGCTTTTAGCATCAACAGTGAAATTATCCCATGGTTTCAAAAACTGTTTAGAAACTTCTTTTTCGACTTTTTCACCGGTTTGCGGATGGCTGTAAACGACTTTTTCAACCTTCATCAATTTTCTTTTTAAGTCATATCTTTTTATATCAGATTTTGCCGATTGATTATTAAGAAGATTGATATGATCTTTTGTAGCACAGGCAATAACCAAGGCATCCATAGCATGGTGACGATGATCTATTCTTTTCTTGGAAAACCCTTTTGAAAATTCGACCGGAACTGTTGGCAAAAATTTCTGATGCTTCTCATTCCACACTGTGAAATCGTTTGAATTGGTCAGCTGATTCATTCTTTCAAAACGGGAAAGTATCAATTCATTCCATACATCATTCAATCCCCAGTCCCGTTTCAGTTCCGTTGTAATTTTTCCGTTTCCGGGAACAATATTTTTAGAGTTTATACCTTCATCAGTTCCATCTTCTGCACGAACAACATTAGACAGAATTCCAGAAATATATTTACTGATATACCGGGTGTCATTCAGTTGACGTTCAATCATTTTTTCAGGAATCTCTTCTAAAAGAAGCTTACTTCTTTTCGCCCTGTTATTGGCATAATGTTTTTTTACAAAATCTTCATATTCTCCGGTTTCAAAAACCCTTACACTTTTCCCTAAGCCACATTCAACAATCGTTCCTCCAAACTGTTTAATAAATCCTAAACCAATATAATTATCTTTCAATTTATTAACTGCTGATTCACAAATGATTTTATTGTTAAAACTGTCATCGAAATATCTGCTTTGTGGAATGATATGTTCAATTTCATATTCCGGTGTAAATAACTTATTTAATGGAATAATCTGTCCTGTATAAGGTGATTTATATTTTTGCTCCAGCCAAAGTTTGTACCTCCTTAAATCGGATGAAGAAGGCTGAGCTGTTTTACTGATTTTTAGAATATCTTCGTCAATTTCTATATCTGATTTTAAAATTCCATCTTCATAAATCTTTAAAATTTCCTGTTGCATTGGAGAATAAGGACGAACATTTTCCACTTCGTTATCATTCATCATTTCAGCCAATAAGGCTTTGATACGGAGATTGGTATTTTCGTTCTCTGAGATTTTACGTGTCATCTTCTCTCTTTCTACTGCCGGAAGTTTCATTTCCCTCCCAAGTTCAATATGAATTTCATTAAAAAAATCTTTTCTACCATTTCCATACTGTGTCCAAATATCTTTCACCACACGTAATGTTTCCGTTACAACTTGCTCTACAATTGGATTTCTCAGTGAATGCTGTTTAAATTCTTTTAAAAACTCTTCCAGATCATCTGCAGAATTCCATTTACCAGCAGCCGAAGCTTCTGAATGGCGACTATAAACGACATATTGAGCTAACCATAATGGTAAAGCCTCAAAGTGATCTTCCTGTATGAGATGTAAAGCTTTTTCCCGAACTCTATCTTTTATATTTTCATCAAATTCACCGGTAATGATTTTTTTAATTCTATCCTGAGTTTTCATATCAATATTTTTCCATTTCCAATATTTCCCCACACGCATCAATGGTAAAAGTTTCTTAATAGCTTTTTCAGAAAATGAGCCATACTCACTTTTGAATGGTGGAAACTTTCTGAATGCTTCAAAAAATGAACTTTCATCCAGATTATTTTTTTTCGCAAAGGATTTTAATGCTTTTTCATATTCTGCTTTATCATTCACGGAAAAAATAATATGCCAGATCTTTTGTTCCATTTCTTTTGTAAGAAAATCAGGCTGATAGTTTTCAACCTTTTCCAGCCTGGTCAAAATCATCACCTTAGTTTCATTGCAAGGATATTTTTTATCTTCTACATAGTTCCAGCGAAACTTTTCAACTTCAGCATTTAGTAATTTTCCTTTAAATTCTTTTTGTTCCAACAGAAATTTAAGCAGCGGTTTCTGTTCGATTTCTTTTCTATTATTCAAGAACTCAAATAGATTTTCAAAATCTTCGGTTGTGCTTAAAAATCCTTTTGTAACGTTTGAGTCATCATCTTTTTTATAAATATTCAGATTAAAAATCCACTGCCAGATACGAAACTCCTGGTAATACGGATTAGATTTTGGTATGGTTTTTAAAAATTGTTTATGCTCTACTCCATTTTCATCTTTGTACTTTCTGAACTCCAGAGTACAATTGGAAATAGATGACTTTTGACTTCTCAAAGTCCTTTGGTAAAAAATAATATCATCCATAAAGAGATGTACAAATTCTTTTTTACTTAAAGTCAGTTGATGGGCTTCATTATTCCGGTACAGTTCACGCACGCAATCACTGTACAAATCATCACTCTGCAATTCCGCATGAAATTCTTTCTGTTTTTCTAAAATCTGTTTGAGCTCTTCTTTGTAAAATTTTCTTTCAATAGTACGAACCAGCTTTCCTTTGATCTTCTGTTTCGGGTTTTGAAGAAGTGTTTCATAAATGTATGCTCCAACAGTTTTGTGGGATTTGTCGATTTCCTGTTCAGTCTTTGTTTTTATTGCAATCCAATCTTTTTCAGAATCCACAGTTTTAAAGGTTCTCTTTGTATCACCATTTTTTAGAATAGATTCTGTAACAATGAACTCTTTTGTACGTCCTACCCAATCTTCAGTTTTTACAATCTGTTTTTCATATTTCCATCCATTTTCAAAATATACATCATAAAGAATCCTTCCTTTAACATTTTCTCCAGAATCAATAACTCTGTCTACTTTCAGTCTGACAAACACTTTATCTTTCTCTTCTTCAAAATCTTCACCACGCAATTGATAGTATCCACGTTTCTGATTAAAGTTCAAAAGAATCCAAGCCAATTCTTCTTTTTCAATTTTTTGAGAAAGTGCTTTTTTACGCAAATAATAAATCGTCCAGTCGTATGGAATCTTTTTGTCTGTTTCTAAAAGTTGAGGTTGATGATTTTTAAAATCAGTAAGCATTTCCTCAAAAGAGTTCTTGAAAATAAATCCACCATTATTATAGACCAGTTTCGGTTCTGTTTCCTCTTTAAACTTCCCGAATCTTTTCTCGAAATCAATTTGAGAAGCATAATGCTCCGGCAAAAAGTTTAAGATATTAAGCACACGGTGAAGCCTTTCTCTTCGTAATAAAAACCGTTCTCTTAATCTTCTGGCACCTCTGTATCCCGTCCGCTCAGCTGTTTGAGAAACAGAATTACCTTTTCCAAAATCTCCCAAAACGTCTTGAGACATCGGGATAATCCGGCTTCCCATCCCAAGAATTTCTCCTTTTTTATTTTCAAAGTCCTGTTGAACCAAAGCCCAGCCAATAGAATTTGTCCCCAAATCCAATCCAAGTATATTTTTAGTCATAATGATCTAGTTTTTCATAATTACATAAAAATAGGAAGAAAAAAATAATTTGAATTACGGGTTTCCGCATTGCGGTATTAAATGTATTTTATTATCTTTGACTTATAAATTTTGAAAGCAATTCACAATAAGGATTATTCCGTTGTGAAAACATTTAAGCCCCCTCGTCTTCCAATACGGGGGATTTTTTTTGCTTTATGGGTTGGGTTGGACTGGATTTTCTCATTCCAAAACCCTATTTTAGCCATCCGAAAACAGAACAATGACGACCGTAGCATTTATACAGAAGCAGCTCAATATTTCTGAGAAGAGCATCAGCAATACTTTACAATTATTAGCAGAAGACTGTACGATTCCTTTTATTTCCCGTTACCGGAAGGATAAGACCGGGAATCTGGATGAAACTCAGATTGAGCAGATTGCAAAAATCAGCAGACAGTTTGAAGAGATTGTAAAGAGAAAGGAATCTATTTTAAAATCCATAGAAGAACAGGGTGCTTTAACTCCCGAGCTCAGACAGAGAATTGAAGACAGTTTTGATCTTCAGGAACTGGAAGACCTTTACCTGCCTTTCAAAAAACGTAAGAAAACCAAAGCGGATGCTGCCAAAGAAAAAGGACTGGAACCTTTAGCCAAAATCATCATGAGTCAGAAGAATAATGACCTTCTGTTTCTGGCTTCAAAATACCTGAACAATGAGGTTGCCTCTGAGGAAGAAGCTCTTCAGGGAGCGAGAGACATTATGGCGGAATGGATCAATGAAAATATGTATGTCCGCAAAAACCTCCGCCGGATATTCCAGCGTAAAGCTATGGTAACTTCAAAGGTTGTAAAGGCTAAAAAGGATGAAGAAGATGCACAGAAATTTTCTCAGTATTTTGAATGGGAAGAAAATCTTGGGAGAACTCCTTCCCACAGGCTTTTGGCTATGCTGAGAGCTGAGGCGGAAGGTTTCGTAAAAACGAATGTAGGAATTGACAAAGAAGAAGCAATTGATTTCATAGAAAAAGCCATTATTAAATCGGATAATGAGAGTTCTGAGCAGATCGCATTGGCGATAAAAGACAGTTATAAAAGACTTTTAGAACCTGCCATTTCCAATGAAGCCCTGCAGGAAGCTAAGGAAAAAGCGGATCAGAAAGCAATTGAGATCTTTTCTGAAAATTTAAGTCAATTGCTGTTGGCCCCGCCTTTGGGAGAAAAGAGAATTCTGGCCATAGATCCGGGATACAGAAGTGGCTGTAAAGTGGTATGTCTTGATGAGAAAGGAGATCTTCTCCACAATGAGACCCTCTACCCTCACGCTCCTCAGAATGAAAGCGGAATGGCTATGAAAAAGATCCGATCAATGGTCAGTGCTTATCATATCGAAGCGATCTCTATCGGAAACGGGACAGCAAGCCGTGAGACCGAGTTCTTTATTAAAAAGATTGCTTTTGATAAACCATTGCAGGTTTTTGTGGTTTCGGAAGCGGGAGCCTCTGTTTATTCTGCCAGTAAAATTGCAAGGGATGAGTTTCCTACCTATGATGTGACGGTTCGTGGTGCGGTTTCAATCGGAAGAAGGCTTTCCGATCCGTTGGCCGAATTAGTGAAAATTGACCCTAAATCTATTGGTGTCGGGCAGTATCAGCATGATGTAGACCAGACTCAGCTTAAAAATGAACTGGATTCCACGGTAATGAAATGTGTAAATTCCGTAGGGATCAATTTGAATACGGCCAGTAAATCGTTATTAAGTTATGTTTCCGGGATCGGAGAGAAAATGGCCGAAAACATTGTGAATTACCGGGCTGAAAACGGTGCTTTTGAAGACAGAAAACAACTGAAAAAAGTACCGAGACTGGGAGAGAAAGCTTTTCAGCAGGCTGCAGCCTTCGTGAGAATTTCTAATGCTAAGAATCCGCTTGACAATTCTGCCGTACATCCTGAAGCCTATGGGATCGTGGAAAAAATGGCTAAAGATCTCGGCATTAAAACCCATGAACTGATCGCCAATAAAGAAAAAATAGCTTTGGTAAAACCGGAAGCCTATATCACGGAAGAAATAGGAATTTTAGGGATCAAAGACATTCTGAAAGAGCTTGAAAAACCGGGGCTGGATCCAAGAAAAGCGGCTAAAGTTTTTGAATTCGACCCGAACGTCAAGAGCATTAAAGATTTAAAAACAGGCATGATCCTTCCGGGAATCGTGAATAATATTACAGCTTTCGGATGCTTTGTGGATTTAGGTATCAAAGAAAGCGGTCTGGTACACATTTCCCAGCTGAAAGACGGTTTTGTATCTGATGTGAATGAAGTAGTAAAACTTCACCAGCACGTAAGGGTAAAAGTGACGGAAGTGGATGAGGCGAGAAAAAGAGTTCAACTAAGCATGATTTTGTAGTTTCTATCGCATTCATTATGATAAGGCACAAAGCTGTTTGTACAGAGGTTATGATACTCTCTAAAGTATTTTAAATAAAAATTTTGGTCTTTTGACTATGCAGGACCTTCGGTTTGCGGTTAATTTTAAAATGAGTTTTAAAAGACATATTTTATGCTTTTAATGTGCCGCAGACAAGTTTATGATTAGAACTTAAAATATAAATACCATATTTTGAAATATAAAAATTTAATTTTCGATTTAGACGGAACGCTGTGGGATTCCAGGGCTTCTATTATTAATATATGGAATACGGTTCTCACGCGGCACCGGCTTATTGAAAAAGAGCTGAAGCCGGAGGATATGGATCAGTATATGGGATTGCTGACAGACGACATCGTCAGAGAAATCGCACCGGGAATTACCGGGCAGGACGTGAAAACGATTCTTGCCGAAATTTCGGAACAGGAAAGCAAAGTATTGCGTACCCGGGGCGGAATTCTTTATGAAGGAGTTGAAGATACGTTAAAAAGCCTGTCTGAAACCCACAACCTTTTCATTGTGAGCAACTGTCAGGACGGATATATTGAAGCCTTCCTGGATTTCTACCGGTTCGGCAGCCTGTTTACCGATTTTGAATCTCACGGACGTACGGGAAAACCGAAAGCAGAGAATATACAGCTCATCATGGAAAGAAACGGGATAAATACAGAAAATGCGGTGTATATCGGCGATACACAGACAGATTACAGTTCAGCAAAATCCAATAACCTGGATTTCATCTTCTGTGAATATGGTTTCGGAAAGCTGGATACTCAGGAAAACGTTTTTTCTGTTTCTGTATTTCCGGATTTAAAAAATTATATTTAATGATCTGAATTTTATTAATCTTATCGGCTGCTGTTCTTTTTCAAAACATACGTATTCTTTTTCCCTTTTGTAAAGCTTTCATCAATATAGGGGCATTTCCAAAGATACCTGGTTCCATCAAAAGGCATGCTTCCAAAATCTTTTGTTTTTTGTAATGATATTACGGTATTAGACCTTTAATATACACAACCTTTTGCATCATTGCTGAGTTTGATTGCATACAGCTTCAGTTAAGGATTGAAATAATTACCTATAAAAACGGTCAATTAGTAACTCATAGTTTTATAATAGTTCCATCATTTGATATTTTGTATTTTCCCGTTTCTTTTCTGGCATCTTTTCTATTTTTCCTTTTATATAGTGTAATGTTATAATTTTTCAATATGTTAAAATCCTGAATACCCTCACCATCCATTTTTCCTATTAATAAATTAGATATTATTTTTCCATCCTTAATAACAATTAAATAGTAATTCTCAATATCTGATGTATTATCGCACAATATAACTGGTTTAAAATCATTTATTGCCGGCAAATAAATATATTCTGAAAAATAAAATTCACTTCCAATAATTTTAAATAATTCACTTTTTTCATTATAATCATATTTGGGATAATTTTCACTACATTTTTTTTCATCAGAAGGATAAACACAAACCGCATAAAAATCTTCAAAATTAAAAGGTAAAATGGCTGCTTTATCATTTATATCACCTTTTAGAGGAAATTTTTTTTCTGATATTTCACATGCCCGAAAAATATCATTCTGAGCCAATAGGTGTTTATCAAATTTTAAGGCTACCGGTTTCTCTGGATCTACGGTTACATTATACAAAATCTGCTCACTGGGAATCAGCAGCAACCAGGCAATTGTACTTTCAACAATTTGCTTTTGTTCAGGATCATCAGAAAGGTTATTTTCAAAATAAACATGAATTGAAATACTATCACTCTCGATTTTATCTATATCAATAAAATAATTTTTGTAATCCTTAAGATTCAAATCACTTGATTTTACTATTTTTTCAACTATTTCCTGACATGTCAATTTGTGTGTGTTTATGGCTCCTTTTTCCTTTTCAGGAATATCAGACAACCTTTTATCAGAATTTTGTTTACAGCTTAAAATATTGTTTAACAATATCAGCAATAAAATAGTAAATGTTTTTTTACTTATCATTTTAAAAATTGTTAGAAATTTTAGGTATCGTTGTATTAATATCTTTAATATAATTTTTTTGAATTGTAAGATCTTTGGAGTGCCACCTTCCTACATTTCCGTTATACCTTAAAATAAACTCTGCGATATAAGACATTCCTGCTTCTACGGATGGAAACATAATATATTTCTTAGCTCTGTCTGTAATTTGTTTGTTACCTCCCTGCCCGCTTTTGCCTTTATTTTCGTATCTTTCCCATAACCCAACAGGAATATATTCAGGATATTCAGTATAAATTTCGCTGTTCCACCCATAGCTGGAAGCCTCTCCAAACGCCTCCATTCCAGGAGAACCACAGTTTACATATTGTCCGGATTTAAAATGTCCTGTTTCCCATCTATAAATCATTTCTATTGTTTGCGCCATTTCTTTTCCGTAGCGAGCATTTATAATTTTTAATGCAGCTTCGGCATCTTTAATTGTAAAACCATTATTCTGTTTTTTAGGCACAACTGCTGAAGAATGAATTTTGCTTTACCTCTCCTTCTCCCATACAGCTACATATATTGGGATATATCTTGCTTGCCACAGTGATAATGCTCTCCCCATTAACTTGATTTATATTCTTTGCTAAATATTGGTCTGCTAAATATTTTAATTCAAATTGCCTCACATCATAATGAATCCAGGTGCTTGCTATAAACTCTCCTTTGTAAGCTGCCACTCCCGGTTCTAATGAAAATTTATTGGTTTCGTTCCATCTAACTTGATTTCCTAAATATTTAACAAATATTTTCTGTCTTATTTCTTCTACTTCTTTAAGTATCTGTGTTCGTTTTCCATTTTTGTTAAAATGCAGATCCAAAGCTTTACCCATATGATTCGTGGAACTCCTATTATGAATATCATTATCTACCCAGCATCTATATCCCGAAAAAATACATTTAACAGAATATTTCATGTTTTTTTCAATAACCGTTGTATAAAACATTGCAGCTCTTAATGCCCAAATTAAGCTCCTGTGAATTCCCGGATACTCGTATTTTCTTTTAAGTTCTGCAATTTTTGAATTTTGTTTTTGTTCCGGAAATTTATCGTTCCCAAATCCCTTACATTTTCCACAAGAACATTTTACATCATCAAAATCTATAATATATTTTTGTTGAAATTCATCAATTGCCTTCAGAACATTCCCACAAACCCTTCCTGTTTCAGGAACTTTCATATAATCCCTTTGAAACTGTTTTATCATCTTTTCAGTCCTGTCCGTAAATTGATCAGTGGGTACGTTTCCTCCGAAACCGGCCAACCGTATATTGATTTCTCTGATCAGTTCGCCTGGTGGGGAGTTTTTATCAATACAGTATGTACCACCACAATTTTTCAGGTCTCTTTTATTTTCTTTAATAACCGCAACAGAATCATTTGCCTCTGCTTTCACAGGTTCCGCATCAGGGCTTACCCGGATTACCCTGGAAGTAACTGAAGTGTTGAGATGTTCCACTTCTATGAAATATTCACGGTCTTTTCCTTCGCCCCAATCACTGCTTTGGGCATACATCTCTTTTGTCAGGTAGATTCCATTGATAAAATTGGTAGCAGGATAAGCCAGCATGACAGATTTTTCGTACAGAAGGTCATTGCTGTAACGGGACAGGTCTTCTTCCCAGATCCTTACTTTTACATTCTGTCCTTTCATATTCCTGGAGGTTATTCTGATGGAGACCACATTTCCTGTAAGTGCATTCTTCAGAGGTTTTCCTGTGGAGTCTGTAAATTCCGCATTCAGAATTTTGCCATCAGGGTCAGCCTGATTTTTTGCAGCAGAAGTCTGCGGAAACTTGGCCGTTTGGTCTTCAGGTTTCGGTCTATTGTATTTTGCACCATGCTTTCCCGGTATTGCCGGAAGGTTTCCGGTTGAAGGAGTATTCTCTTTTCTCCCAGGCTTTTCACCTGATGGAGGAATATAGGCAGGGTTGACTACATTCACGTTGGGACTTGTTTTGCTGATATGCTTTGATATCACTTCCGCAGTCACGTAGTATTCATGGGTTCTGCCTTCATCCCTGTCTCCCTCTGCAATTCCCATATTGGCGATCCGGGCTGCCATAGTATACACCGGAAGTCTGAAAACCCCTCTGGCAACTCCTTCATCATCCACCTCCGCAACCAGAGGAACCAGGTTGATTCTGTTCATTCTGTTAATAACCGGATCATGCCCTTTTCCCACAGCATCATCTTCCCACAATGTAAAACACACTTTATATCCGAGCATTCCTACGCAATAGGCTTTAGCGACAATGGTATCCGTATAATGCAGCGGTTTTCCCCTGGAGAGTTTTGCAGAATTAATGTCCAGCAGTTCCACACTGAGTATTTTAGGCTCTTCTGCTTCTCCTGGTTTTATATACAGCTCGCCTCTGTCCTTTCCCCGGACCGCTTCAATTTTTAATGCTTTATACCTGAGACTTTTATTCGTAAACTTGTAAGTAACCCGCTCTCCCTCTTTTCCATTTCCATTGGCTATTCTCCAGCCCTTTCTGTCCTGTACATAAATATTCCACCGTATTTCCGGCTGAGGAACAGAAAATGGACCGGAGGTCATTGCATGATCCAGCACCAAAAGTGAATAAACCTCTGTATTTCCAACAACAGGCCGGGTATTTCCTGTAATCGTTAATTTTGTCATGGCTGTCGGTTTTAAAGATAATTATTCATAAATCTGATCCTGTTCGTCCAATTCTTCCTGAGTCTCCCTCAAATCCATAAAAGGATTAATCATATGATAATCCCTGGAATCGGCCAGAGTGATATTCTGTCTGTTCATCACGGAAGTCTGCCCGTGATCTTTCACTGTAATCTTTCCGCCTGTACTGCACATCAGTTCAGCAATTTCGGAAAGACAGCTTTTCCCCATCACTTTTGTGCTCTCATACGTTTTCTGCCATTTTCCTGCAGGAGCGAATGTACAGGGCAAATAACCGCCCGGAGAAGGCTTCAGCCTGCAGGTTCCAAAACTGGGTCCCGGAGGGTTGAACTGAACATCATCTTCCGTCACCGCAAGATAATCCGGTAATACTTCCTGACTGTTCCAGTAATGCTTCCGATGAGAGGTTACTTTAAACCGGGGAAACTGACTGCCCTGATCACATTGAGCCTTCCCTTTCTGAATAACGAAATGCTTGCCCTCATGGGCTGATCTGTTTTCTGACATAACATCTGTGTTGATTTATTTAATGATTTCCAGGCTATTCTGTTAATTTTTCCAGCCTGAAGGTTAATTTTTTCTCATAACCGGCTATCTGCATTTCAAATTCAGCATCTATTTTCCGGATCGAGAAATCATGAAAATCCAGCGTATATTTTGCTGTATGCTCTCCCTGTAAAGATTTTCCGTGAGGTTTGATCTGTTCGTCATACGCTCCGTGCGAAGCATATAATTCCTGAATGGTCCGGTAATCCGCAGATCTACCTTTCTGCAGAATTTCCATATAACGGGCATCCCTCTGTGGTAAAGTCTGATGAGTCATTTTCATTCTGACGGGAGATGCCGGAGCCAGCCATGAAAATTCCTCCAGGTATGGAGCAGCAGTATCTGTTGACTGATAGTCTGCCTGATAAAAATGTCCGAAAAGAAATTGTATGCACATCAGTTTTTTCAGGTGATCATATATCATTTCAGGATTCTTCACCTTGCTTTTCATCTGATCAGTATGTAAAGCTGCATAAGGACCTGTATGGTATTTTTTTAGCCCTTCAATCCGAGCTATGATCTCTTTAATCTCTTTATCCGGCTTTGCTGCTATAAAATTTCCGGTTCTGTCCGCCGTCAGTGTTACCGGATAGATAATATTCACAAGATCTGAAGCCAGACCATTGATCTTCTCTTCCGGCTCCGTCCCATTTTTCCTGAAGCTGCTCATTGAAAAACGGATATAATGTTTTTCTTCATCTTCTCTGATGTAATTGAAATGAATGAGATAGGCATATTCATATTTCCGGATACCGTCTTCACTTTCAGCATGCATTACTGAATAATCACCATTAACTGATCTGATATTGAAAGGAATCTTTCCATGAGGCAGCAAATAGCACAAACTTTCCCCGCGCTCCCTGATCTTTCTGTTGATACCGGCGATTTCATCCGGAATGGGAACATACAGCTTCTGAAGAAACCTCAACCTTCCGTCTTCAGGAATCAGGTCCAGAGAACTGCACCGCGCATTGTGATACTTACGGAGATAGCCGGGGTTTTGAATGTTCAGATCCCAGGAAATACTTTCCAGTGTTTCGCCGGATTTTACAAAATACAGATGGGCAGGACCCGGCCCCGGAACAGGACCGTCCTTATTAGAAATATTCTTTTTCATATATGTAACTGGTGTTTTTTAATGTCAAAAAATGACTCTTAAATTTAGAAATATCACCCTTACATTATTTTGCATTCATTTGTATTTTTATTGCAATTTCATATATGCAAAAAAATAAAAATGTGTACAATACCAACAAAAAAGACTGTCTCTTAAACAGAAACAGTCTTTGTATTTATTATTTCACTGGCGGATGCTTTTATAGGCCCTCCAGATTTCTTACTATTTAAAATCCTTAGAATCTCTTCTAGGTTCTTTTGCTTCCGGCCATTTCATTGTCTCTCCCTTATCATCCTGTGGCATTACTCTTTTCTCCCTGCTGGCAAACTCAGGATCTTCAGAAGCCATATAAGCCAATGCTGCGGTAAGGACTACATTATTTTTCACTTCATCAAAAACGATCTTATCATACGTATCTTTTGTCGTATGCCATGTATATCCGAAATACCCCCAGTTCAGAGAACCTAAAGAAATTCCCGGTACTCCTGCCGCCACAAATGAAGCATGATCAGAACCTCCCCCACCAGGCATTCCCGGAAAGTCGGTTTTAATATGTCCTCTCACGGACTTCGGAACCCCGTCAAGCCATCTTCCGATATAGTCATAAGCTTTTACAAATCCCTGTCCGCTGATGTTGACTACCCGTCCCGTCCCGTTATCCTGATTGAAAGCAGCCTGAACTCCTTTGACAATCTGGGGATTATCTGCCACAAAACCTCTGGAACCGTTCAGCCCCTGTTCTTCACTGCCCCAAAGTCCGATAACGATTGTTCTCTTGTTGTTCGGATAGTACTTTTTCAGAAGTCTCATTGCTTCAAGCATGGTAATGGTTCCCGTCCCGTTGTCTGTCGCTCCCTGTGCTCCGTCCCATGAATCAAGATGAGCGGAAAGGATCACATATTCATCCGGCTTTTCTTTTCCTTTAATCATCCCGATCGTGTTGAAGTTTTTGGCATCAGGAAGTATTTTAGACTGGGCATCGATTTTAATTTTAGGTTTTGCGCCTTTTTCAGCCATTCTGTACAGCATTCCGTAATCTTCCACATCAATATCAATCATCGGGATTTTTGCTGTTTTAGCTCCGAAAATTCTGTTAGCCCCCATGATTCCCGTCCAGTTCGAAATCGCAATTCCTGCCGCACCTGCTTTTTCCAGGGCTTCCGGAAGGGTATTATTATCGTAACCGATATTCTTCACATATGCACTGAAGTCTTTGGCGGCCTGTTCTCTTTCTGCTTTAAGCTTTTCATACAGCTCCGGAGTGGCAAATTCTTTGATCTGCTCATCTGAACGGCCAATTTTCTGATACTGGGCAATCAGTACTATTTTTCCTTTCACAGAGGGGAGCCACTGATCAAACTCTGCTTTCGAAGCCGCTTTTGGAAGAATAACCACTTCCCCTTCCACCGGTTTTTTAGTCGACGGGCTCCATGCCAGCTGTGTTGCAGACAGGGATTTGATACGCGGATACACCATATCTACATGGGTAGTCCCCCTTTGCCACCCCTTCCATGTTCCGAACTGCTGAAGGCTAGCCTCTATACCCCATGAACGGAGCTTTTCTGCCGACCATTCATTAGCGGCCAGCATTTCGGGAGTTCCCACAAGACGCGGGCCGATGCCATCCAGCAGTTCATAAGCCAGGTTTTCCAGCTGTGAATTGTTGTTTACTTCATCTACAAAACTTTTTACTACGGGATTAAGTCTTTCTTTCGAATCTACCTTGATCTGGGCCCACGAGAACTGGGCTGCCAGCACAACTGCCGGCACTGCAAAAAATCTATTTATCTTCATAACCTTTATTGATTGCTTAAAGATAAAGGAATTTAAGGAGATAATGAAAGCAAAAAGCCTATATGAACCGATTTATATAAAAAAGAAGCTCTTTACCATTAAATCAACTGTATTCATAAGAAATAACTGCGGAATCCGTGCGATCTGCGGGAGAAAAAAAAGACCGCCCAACCTGACAGTCATTATTTTAATCAAGTAAGAACTTACTTTCCGTTAATAAAAGCCTGCTCCTCTTCAGACAGAAGAATCGTTCCGTCCTTTTCTTCTTTCACAGGAATATTTTCCCAGATACTTTTACCGAAATCCACTTTAGCGGCAAGTCCCTGATCATCAGACTTTGTGAAGGTATTATAAATAATTTCCCTGCTGAATTTACGTTCGTGCCTTTTACCATTATACGCTGCCACATATTTCTCCCCGTCCAGCTTACAAAGGGCAGGCACATACATTCCGTCTTTTTTATAAAAATCAAAGGTAAGCGAAGCATCTCCAAGCTGATAATCATACTCTCTTCCATCCGCAGTCTTCCTTTTCATCACCGGGTACTGAGTCTGATAGTAATGGATCTCAAAATAGGTAATCGTTTGGTCTGTTCCATTATATTTAAATTCCCCTTTTATCTCAATCCCGGCCCCTGACTGTATTTTAAAGGAAATCAGCTGTTCGTCTCCTTCTTCAAAGATCAGTCTTCCTGAATACTTTGAACCCTTGCTTTTGATATGAGCCAATGTACGGTTCAGTTCAAAACTGAAGAAATAATTGCCCATATATTCGTGGGAAAATTCATTTGTACCGGCAACAAAGATACTGTCAGATTTCATATTCCTCATATATTTTACATTATTCAGCTGCATCTGAAGAATTTCATCATAATTCCGGCGGATTCCGTCCCTGTAATTGTAATGATTGCTTTTGCTCCATAACTTGGCTTCTGCAATCACTAAAAAATAAAGTTTATCATTATCTGATTTTTTTTCTTTATACACCACATCATAGAGTGAAGGTTCATTATAGTAACGTTTCTGGTAATTTTTGCTGACATCCTGAAATAGTTTTTTAATATCCACATCCACAATCTTTATCTCCCCGATATCCTTATAAACAGGTTTCAATCGGATTACAGGACTAAAAGCCCTGACCTTTTCCTTCTGAAAACCCGAGGCTGAAATTTCAAAATTCGCCGCGTCCGGATTAACGGGAGCAAATCCGTCTTCATTGGTATATACAATCTGATGGCTGAGCAAAATCCTTGCATTGGAAACAGGACTTCCTGTTTCAGAATCCACAACTTTCAGTTTTTGGGCAGAAAAAAGTCCGAAAAAGAGGACTAATAAAAAGTAAGAATGTTTCATTGGGTTATCAGTTTATTAATTCAAAATCAATATCGCAAATATATACGCAGAAACAAGAAAAAAAGAGCGGTTTAATACAATTTAATAGTATTTAACTTCTGGAGTATAATTTTAATAAAAAATACCGGAAACTGGGAGATTTTAACATTTTGAAATGATCGTTTCCCCGGAAATCAGGATATAAAAAAACCGGCTCGATGAGCCGGCCGGAACTGAACTATTTTTTAGCTTCTTCTACAGAAACTTTTCTGAATTCTTTGAACAGTTTGCTAAGTTCTAAAGCTGATTTACGAGCTCTTGTACCTGCAGCTTTGTTTCCTTTTTCTGCCTGTTGGTTAGCTTCTGTTGCGAACGCTTCAAATTCTGCGTTGATTTTTTCAATTAGTTCTTTCATTATTTTTAAAATTTAGGGTGCAAATATAGGTTTTATGGTGATTCCAGCCTAACTGCAGGTAAAAAAAATTGAGGTAAATTCACCAAAATCTCATGTTTTTACCGAAATTTTCCTTTTTGCCCGTTCCAAATACGGGAAAAACACAAGGAAGCAAGAGATTCAGCCAATATTAGAATGTAATATTGAGGTATCCTGAACCAAAGACTTCCGGTAAGTTTTAATGGTTTTAAATTCTCGCAGATTCAGCAAATTGAGCAGTTTTTTTGGTTGGAGAATCGCAAGGACGCAAGATTTTTTAACATTATGCTGTTTTTAAGGCGCAAGAAAATCAAAGATTTTCAGCAAGGTGATAAGTATTTTTAAACATTAGAATAGCCGAAGGCTAAACCATCGCTTCATCGGATCAACGGAGTTGATTCTGTACTTTGCCCCCTGAAATATGCACAAAGAAGCTGAAACTTTGCGTTTTCATAAAAGCATCCACAAATTATACAGATTTATGGTTTTTAGATCTGGCGGATTGAGCAGATTTTTACGGTTGATTTTCGCTATCAATAAGCAGCATACATTTCAGATCAAATAATATGCAGTACGTAAAAAGATCGGTATCATCGATGAAACCTGTGGAAAAATGAAAACCAGCCGAAGAAAATAATAAAATATTTCCTGACGGAATTATCAAAAGACAACTTACTTTTTAAGGGTTTTAATTAAATTTGAAAAAACAATGAACCAATGATTAGAAGATTACTCTTATTCATCATTATTTTACCGCTATTGACTAATGCTCAAAATAAGATCAGCTATAAAGTATACTACGACAAAAATGCAGGACAGGATGGCCTGAAAATACAGGTAGATTATACCGGGAAAAACTCTTCCGAAGTTTCGGATTTCTATTACAGCAATGAAAACTGGGGAGAAAAAGATCTTTTTAAATGCCTTATTCTGAGCCGGGAAGATAATCCGGGAATCCGTTTTGAAACCCGGCCGGAAAAAGATGAAATCAGGGTTCATCATAAAAATGGTAAAAAGGTGAGTTTTACATACCGGATCAGACAGGATTTTGCAGATCCTAATCATCGCATTTTCAACCGTCCGAGAATCAGCAGTCATTTTTTTCATGCTCTGGGTAGAAACCTGTTCATGGTCCCAAAATCTTTCACAGAAATGCCTGATGACAAAGAGCTGGATTTCTCTGTTGAATGGATTGGATTTCCTCCCGACTTTAAACTTCACAATACTTTTGCCAGCCAGTCCCGTAAACAAAAGATCAGAACGGTATTATGGGAAGGCTTCTACAATTCACTTTTTGTAGGAGGTGATTACCGGATCTATGATTTTAAGGTTCATGGTAAACCGGTGTATTTTGCAATCCGTGATGAATGGAACAACGGATTTTCAGATGATTTCCTGCTTTCCAACTTAAAAAAGTCGGTACAGTCTCAGCGTGATTTCTGGAAAGATTACGATAAAGATTATTTTACCGTTATTATGAGCCCTACCGTTTCCACAAAAGACAGTACGTTTAAAGGATACAGCACCACAGGTTCAGCGATAAAGAACGCATTTATGATCCAGGGAACCAATAACCCGTTCAATAACAGAAACAGTTATCTTTATCTTCTTCACCATGAGATGATGCACGACTGGATAGGAACCACGATCAAAAACAAGCACGAAGAGCTTAATTATTGGTTCAGCGAAGGATTTACAGATTATTACACCTATAAAAACAGACTGAGAATCAAAGATATTTCATTGGATGAATGGATAAAACTTTTCAATGATGAGGTCATTAAGAATCACTGGCAAAACCCACAGCGAAATATCGCCAATTACACAATCAGGGACGATTTCTGGAAAAGCCGCGATATAGAAAAAGTTCCGTACAAACGGGGAGCTATCTTTGCATTCTGGCTGGATAATCAGATCCTGATCAAAAGCAATTATAAAAAATCGCTGGATGACCTGATGCTGGAATTGCTGAAAACCTGTACAGAGAAAAAAGTAAAATTTACGGATGAGCTTTTCCTTGATCTTGCTCAGAAATACCTGGACAAAGACATTTCTTATTTTTTCCAGAAACATATTCTCGGCGGAACAGATATAGACCTGGTCAATGAAAAATGGATCAACGGCCTGCAGTTTAAAGTAACAGACCAAATCCCGCAGATCCAGGCGGATAAGAATGCAGAATCTAAATATATTTTACGTTAACTGCAATCATCCGGGAAGCAGCTCTGTTGCTTTCCGGCCTGCTTTTTCCAGCAAAACAAGACTTTCATGGGTCATGCGGTCTGCAAAAACGATCCGGAAATAATGTCTGTATTCATTGGACAGGGAAAATGTGCTGCCGGGAACAAACAGGATTCCGTTTTCTTCACAGTATTCAAAAAAGATCCCGGGATCTGTTTTTTCCGGTAATCTTCCCCAAATGCTGTAACCTCCCTGTGGAACATAGAAATAAGAACCTTCAGGGAAACACCGGTACAATACGGATAATAATTCAGTTGCCTGCTGCTGAAGTTTCTTTCTGAATGACCTCAGATGTCTTTCGTAGCTTCCGTTCTGAAGCAGTTTTGTCACCAGTTCCTGGTAAACCGGGGAAACGGATCTTCCCAGAACAAACTTTGAACGTTCTGCCTGGGAATAAAAATTTCCGGCACAGAGCCACCCCAGACGGATTCCCGGAGCCAGCGTCTTGGAAAATGAGGAAACGGTCATCACTAATCCTGAACGATCAAAGCTTTTGATGCACCCGGGCCTTTCTTCTCCAAAATAAAGATCGCCGTAAATATCATTCTCAATAACGGGAATCCGGTATTCTGATGAGATCTCCAACAGTTTTTTCCTGGCATCATCGCTCATCAGGGTTCCTGTGGGATTGTGAAAATTAGGGGTAGCCACCACCGCACCAATCTTATTTTCTTTACAGATCCTTTCCAGATAGTCTGTATCCAAACCGCTGTCATGATGAACCGGAACTTCAATAATTTTAAGACTGAGACTGACCAGAACTTCCAAAACTGAAAAAACACACGGACTTTCAACAGCAACAATATCCCCGGGAACCGTTACCGTGCTTAAAGCAACCGTAAGCGCCTGCAATGCTCCGTCTGTAATAATTATTTCGTCAGGATTCAGCCCTGAGCGGACAGAAATCTGTTTCTTCAGCTCAGGAAGCCCGGCTGAAGGATAATACCGGAGCAGTGACGCTCCTTTTTCACGGATGACTTGCTGCATTGTTTTCAAAATCAGCTTCTGTGGAATCAAAAGATCTCCGGGAGCTGCGGTATTAAAAGAACCGGATTCGGGGCTGCGGTTCCGGGATGAGGTCAGCATGATATTTTTAGCAAATCCGGGATCTCTTACAACCGGAGCCAGATTGGTTTTAGCATGAAAAGCAGTGCCGGCAACGAAATATCCGGAACGCGGCCTGCTCTCTGCCAGTCCTTTGATTATAAGGTATTCAAAACCGCTCTGAACGGAACTGGTGCTCAGATGATACCTGTTTTTAATTTCCCGGACTGAAGGAAGCTTATCTCCTTTACCAAGAATTTTATTTCTGATCTGCTCTTCGATCACGGCGGTGAAAACTTCATATTTATAGGACTTCATCTTTCTTCTCTGCTAAACTTTGCTGTACAAATGTATAAAATAACCGGTGAAGCTGATCTTCCGCAACTTTTTAGCAGCCTGCAAACAAGCAGTAAAATCCTGACTATATTTTGTTTGGAACATTAAGATTTAAGATGAGTTCAGAAAAAAATCTGCTCAATCTGTATGATCAGCGAGAATTAAAAATCATAAAATGCACAGAAAATAAAGATTTACGTATACACAGCAGAAAATTTTTAACCCCCAAAGGGGAAAAAGAATTTAACTCCTTAATCAACTTTAAGCTGAAAGCCTTGCTGTATAGAAGTTCACAAAAAGTTTAGAAATCGATTTCTATTTATCATGGAAGAAACCCGCGTGATCAGCGAGAACATAATATCCGCTGCAGTATCATGTTCCGTGATGTCTTTAGATACTGTTGTAAGCTATGAAAACATTTTATCCCCGGCTTTTTTCAACTGTACCGGTTAAATTTAACTCAACTGTACCTTTTTTGAATGAAATAATCTTATAATTTTGAATAAAAAAGATTTATGGAGATCATTTCAAAATTTACAGTAGGTTCTGAAGAGGGAATTTCTGATCTTATATCCATCATTGATTCTTCGGTTTACAGTCTGCACAAAGACCTGGTTTCTGAAGAAGAGATTCACAAATATATTAACAATGAAATAGACCCGAGAAAGATGATCAACGATCTGAATGATCTTTCCAACCAGCTGATCATGACCTATGCGGACAAAAAACCCGTTGGATACAGCATTATAAAAAGCGGTTCCGTATATCCGGGAATTCCGGAGGGTAAAAAATCGACAGAGATCAGTTTTGTTATTCTGCCTGAATACCACTCTCCGGAGGTACAGCAATCGCTCTGGAAAAAATGCAGATCTGCGGTAAGCTTTACAGAGATCATATGGATCAATATGCTGGCTCATGATCCGCTTCTGGAGTTTTTAAAGGAATCAGGATTTACACTGGCTTCCGATTCTCAGGCAGGACCTTTTCAGCTCCCATCACATCTGTTGACAATGGAGATTTAAAGAGAATAAGAACGGGAGACTGATTATCCGGAACAGACGGTCGCGGATTTCAAAAACTCAATACATTCCTGTTTCCATTTTCATATTTCGGACTTCGTCAGATTTGCGTATCTTTGATTTTTATAATTTTAAATCAATGAGCGATCAGCTGGAAACCATACAAGATTATTACAGACGCATCCGGAAAGACCGGATCAAAATGTTTGATTCTGAGGATTTTGAAATGGGAAAATCCCACTTCAATATTTCGATGCGGAAATACTGCAGCTTCAAGAGCCCCTACAACCGCAGGGATTATTACAAGATCAGCTTTATCATAGGAAAAGGCACGATTCATTACGGTACACATCAGCTGTATATCGACCGGCCTGCCCTGTTCTTTCCTTCGCCCAGTATTCCCTATTCGTGGGAGTGTGACGGTGATTTCCAGGAAGGTTATTTCTGTCTCTTTAATCAGGAATTCTTTAACGGAAATTCTGAATTCAGCCTGTTTAAAAAGACTTCGCTGTTCAAAGAATGGAGTAAGCCTGTTGTTTTTTTAACGGAGGAACAGACTCAACTCGCTACGCTTTATTTTGACCAGATTTACAGGATGAATAATTCGGCCTATCCGTTCCGGTGCAACAGCATTAAAAGCCATCTGGCTTCTGTTCTGCATCTGGCTCTGGAAAACCGTGTGGATGATATCAACCCGAATGAACTTCCCGCCAACATCCGTCTTTACCGTTTATTTGATGAGCTGCTCAATAAGCAGTTCCCATTGGATTCCCCGGCTTATCCGCTGGCCCTGAAGACCGCTTCAGATTTTGCGGAACACCTTAATGTGCACGTCAACCATCTGAATTCATCGGTAAAATCTGTTACCCGGCTTACCACTACCCAGATCATTAAAGAAAGAATGTTTGAAGAGTCCAAAAACCTGCTGAAATACACCAACTGGGATATTGCTGAAATCGGCTACACCCTGGGATTCGATCAGCCGGCCCATTTCAATAATTTTTTCAAGAAACATGCTGATGTCTCTCCGCTCAAATTTAAAAATGCATTATAAATCTTTGATTTTTGTAATTTTTACTTTGTCTTTTAAAATTCAATCCGGCTATTCCTGATGTACTTTTGTACGGTAAAAAAAATGAATGATTATGTTGATGAAAGAAGCATCTGAAAAACGCATCAGATTAATAACGGTCATGGCCTTTATATCAATCCCGCTTTCGGGGTTTGTCACTGATATATATCTGCCTTCCTTCCCTTCTATGGCTAAAGAAATGCAGGTTTCCGAAAAGGATATTCAGATCACTTTAACGTCTTACCTTCTGAGCTACGGGATTTCCCAGCTGTTCGTTGGCGGTATTCTGGACAGCATAGGGCGTTACCGTCCAAAATTGCTGGCTTTATTCCTGCTGATCATCAGCAGTATTATGATTACGCTTACCGACAGTATTTTCCTGATATGTCTTCTCCGGATCCTTCAGGGTGCTGCTGTTTCTGTTCTGGTTGTAGCTACCCGTGCTATATTTGTTGATATTTATGATTCTGAAAAAGTAAAGCATTACCTGAGCTATTTTACCATTGTATGGTCATGCGGACCTATTTTGGCTCCTTTTTTAGGCGGATACCTTGAAAAGCTGTTCAACTGGCATGCGAATTTTCATTTTCTGGCATTCTATGCAGGAATTCTTTTCCTTTTCGAATGGTTCTTCAGTGGAGAAAGCCTTCCTGAAAAGAAAAAGCTGGATCTTTCGGAAAATATCAGTCTGTATAAAATGATGCTGAAGAACCGTATTTTCATGCTGGGGATCATTATTCTCGGGTTGAGCTATTCTATTGTGATGCTCTTCAATATCACCGGACCATTTATTATTGAAAATACCTTTCATTTCACTCCGGTGGTGATCGGTTACTGTACGCTGATTTTAGGATTTTCATGGATGATTGGCGGCTTTATCGGAAAACGCAGGCTTAAACTTGATTTTAAGGAACGGATCTTACAGCCTATTATTCTGCAGCTGATCCTGATTACCGGACTGATCATTACAGGAAGTTTTGCAGAAAGTCTTTTTATCATGGTTCCTTTCGCCTTCTTTATTCATATCTGTTCAGGAATCCTGTTTACCTCATTCTTTACAACGAGTATGCTGTACTTTCCGAAAAATGCAGGAACAGCCGGAGGACTGATGGGAGGACTGGTGTATGTGATCACTTCGGTTACCAGCTTTATTATTTCTGTAAGCGGAACCGTTACGGATCAGAATGGTCTGGCCTGCCGTTATCTCATCATTGCTCTTGTTCTTCTTGGAGTGATCCTCATCATGAATCAGGCAGTAAAAAGAGAAAAGGCAGAGAACTGATCCCTGTTTCACGGTTGTAAGTTTTCGAGATACTGTTTCAGGATAATGGTATGGCAATGGTTTTCATATTTTGCAGCATACAGCGGCGTGATCTTTTCCTCATCCTTATGACCGCAGCAGGAAACCCTTTCCGGAATTGTTTATGTTGAGCTCATACATGTATTTTTCAGCGAAATCTTTCTATAAATCCGGGTCGTGATGAAACCATTTCCGGAGTTCTGATGAGGGTGTCAGATCTTTACCCCGGGCATCAATGCCAGCATGTTCCTTAGAAAGCCCTCCGGGCCGGAGACGGTCTGCCAGCACACGAAACGCGTCTTCCGGAGTTGGAGTTTCACAGACCCGTTTCAACGTTATTATACTTATTTGATACGGTACTAAAGGGACTGATATTTAAAATTTCCAGGATTCAGATCACGAAAAATTCTTTATATGAGCCCGGATGATTCATTCATTTTCTCTTTGTAAGATCATGCCTATTTTTTTTCAGAACCATACAGAGCTTTTCCTTTTTTTGTTTAATTTAGCAAAGTGCTGAGCAGCATTCAGACCGGAATTCCCCATACGGCCTGAAATATTTCTTCGCCATCATTAACGATAAAACAATCTTTCACAAAAATGAAAAAAATTGTGTTCCTGGTCTCTGTATGCATGATTTCTGTACAGCTGAGTGCACAGTCTGCTGAAAATTTACGAAAAGAAATCATCCGGATCATGGCATCAAAAAATGCTACTGCCGGAATATCCGTCAAAAATATAGAGGATAAAGACACTTTAAACATCAACGGCAATATGAGTATGCCGATGATGAGTGTTTTCAAATTTCATATCGCTCTTGCCGTCCTGGACCGGGTGGATAAAGGGAAGCTGCAGCTGCACCAGAAATTCTTTATAAAAAAGGAAGAACTTCTTCCCGATACCTGGAGCCCTATCCGTGATGAATTTCCTGACGGAAATATAAGTCTTACCCTTGACCAGCTGTTACGGTACACCGTTTCTCACAGTGATAACAATGGCTGTGATATTCTTCTGAGAATGACAGGAGGACCTGAGGCGGTTCAGAAATTCATTAAGAAACAGGGTATCAGGGATATTACCATTAAGCTGGATGAAGAGCAGATGGGTAAAGCCTGGGAAAACCTGTATGTAAATACCACAACTCCTGAAGCGACGACCTTTCTTCTGGAAAAATTTTACAGAGGAAAAATTCTGAAGAAAAATACATCAGCCTATCTTTACCGGATCATGGTGCAGACTTCACGCGGACTGACATGGATGAAAGCAGGTCTGCCTCCCGGAACGGAACTGGCTCACAGAACAGGTATTTCCGGAAACAACAAAGACAATCTGAGGGCAGCTATGAATGATGTGGGAATTTTTAAACTTCCCAACGGAAAACACGTCATTCTTTCCGTATATCTGAAAAACATTACGGAAGAACGTGCTGACACTGAAAAAATAATTGCAGCCATTGCTGAAGCGACTTATAACCACTATAACACTCAATAAAATGATGTTCATCAGAAAATTCATATGGGCCGCAGTGATTTTAACGGCTTCTTTCAGCTGCAAACCTCATCAGAAAACAGAAATCGTCCGGGAAAAAAAGAATTATGTGTTTTTTCTGCATAATAAATTTGTTGAGAACAACCCTTCAGGAACGATTGCCCCTGAATATAATACAAAAGCGGAATATAATGAAATACTGACTTCTTTCCGGAAAGACGGCTTTGTGGTCATCAGCGAGAAAAGAAAACCTAAAACAGATGCCGTAATGTATGCTAAAAAGGTCGTCTCACAGATCGACAGTTTAACGGCAATGGGGGTCAAGCCCGATCATATTACCGTGGTCGGCACATCCAAAGGCGGCTATATTGCTCAGTTTGTTTCTACGTATGCTAAAAATCCGGATCTTAATTTTGTTCTGATCGGCTGTTATCAGGATTCTGATATCAAAGAAGTTCCTGATATCAATTTCTGCGGAAATATTCTGACTATCTATGAAAAAACCGATGTTTTCGGGGTATCCGCCATTAAAAGAAAAGAACTGTCTAACCTCTCCGTTCCCCGTTTTAAAGAAATCGAACTTAATACCGGATTAAAGCACGGATTTTTATACCTTGCTTCCGATGAATGGATTCTGCCGGCTAAAAAATGGGCAGCAAGAAATTATGACCTTAAATAACCCGGTGGTATGATGCGATATTCAGTGTTTATTATTTTAAGTTTTCTTTTTATCCAATGTTCTGTGAGAACCAGTGGTATTGCAGTTGCCAGTGCAGATTTTGAACCGGACACGCTGACTTATTTCGACCAGTCCAGAAGCCGGAAGATCCCGGTAGCCATTTATCAACCTAAAAATAAAAAAACAGCCCATCTTACCCCCATTATTTTCAGTCACGGCTGGGGCGAAAATAAAGGCGGGGATTATTTTGTGTATTCCTATCTCACCAAACTTCTTGCGTCAAAAGGATATTTTGTCGTAAGTATCCAGCATGAACTGCCTGGTGATGAAATGCTGGCGATGGACGGAAATCTCAGGGTTACAAGGATGCCCAACTGGGAACGCGGTGCCCGGAATATTCTCTTTGTTCTGAACAGGCTGAAAACCGATTTTCCAGATCTTTCCTACAATAAACTGGCTGTAATAGGACATTCCAACGGTGGCGACATGACTGCTCTTTTTGCCCATCAGCATCCTGAACTTATTCATAAGGTGATTACGATGGATAACCGGAGAATGCCGCTACCCAGAACGGCTCATCCTAAAATCTACACGCTACGCTCCAATGATTATCCCGCAGATGAGGGGGTTCTGCCTGCGGAAGAAGAAAAAAAGAAATACGGAATAACCGTTGACTTTACCCCGATCAACCACGGCAGTATGGACAACGACGCAACTCCTGATGAAGGTGAATATATGACACAGAAGATCCTGGAGTATTTAAAGAATTAATCATTTTAACAAAAAAAAAATATGCAATCTGCAAGATTTTACTATGCTGCCCTTAGTATTATGCTGGGATCATTCAGCCTGAATGCTCAAAAGACCACGAGTCTTGCTCAGAAAATTGAAAGCATTATCTCCGGTAAAAAAGCGGATGTAGGCGTTTCTGTTATCGGAGTTCAAAAAAATGACAAAGTACTGATTCACGGTGACCAATTTTACCCGATGCTGAGCACGTTCAAATTTCCTATTGCTTTAACTACGCTTCATCAGGTTGAAAAAGGCAGACTGAGCCTGGACCAGAAACTTTTCATTAAAAAGGAGGAACTGCTGGAAAATACCTGGAGCCCCTTCAAGGAAAAACACCCTGAAGGAAATATTACGATCAGCCTGGAAGAGGCTCTGCAATGGATGATGTGTTACAGTGATAACAATTTAACAGACATTATTCTGAGACTGATTGGAGGAACTGAACCTGTACAAAAATTCATCGGAAGTGATTTTATCATCAAAAACAATGAGGAAGGAATGCATAAAGACTGGGATGCTCAGTTTATCAATAAGATTACTCCCAGGAAGGCCGCTGATCTTTTGGAAAAGTTCTATCAGGGAAAAATATTGAATAAAGCGCACACTCAATGGCTTTACAATGCCATGCTCAACAACCGGACCGGCCTGAAACGCCTGAAAGGAAAGCTGCCGGAAAATGTAAAAGCAGCCCACAGAAGCGGAACATCTTTCACCAATGAAGCAGGAATGACCGGTGCTGTGAACAGTTACGGGATTATTGAACTTTCCGGCAACAGAAAAATCGTTGTTGCCGTTTTTGTACATGATACCTATGAAAGTTTTGATAACGCCGAGACTATCATCGCTGATATTTCCAAAGCCGCTTATGACCACTATAACACAAAATAACCTATGTTGAAAACCTCACTTTTTCCCACCTTACTGATTGCTGTGGCATTCTGTACCCCGGTGAATGCACAGAAAGCGGCAGCCTATTCCGGAAAGCTAGACAGTATTATAACCGCTTCGGAGCCCTTACAGTTCAACGGGGTTGTTCTTGTCTCCCAGGGCGGAAAAACCCGATATCTGAAAGCACATGGTTACAAAGATTTTGATAAAAAGATTCCCCTGAAAACAGACGATCAGTTCGAAATCATGTCCAATTCCAAACAGATTACAGCGGTTCTGGTTTTACAGGCAGCTGAAAAAGGAAACCTTGACCTTGAGACCCCGATCCGGAAGTATCTGCCGGAACTCACCCAATCCTGGGCGGATACGGTCACGGTACACCATCTTCTGAATCATACCCATGGTATTGTTGACACCGAAAAGCCCCTGGTTATCAAGCCCGGTTCACAATTCAAATATGGAAATCTGTCTTATGCCCTTTTGGGTGAAATTCTTGAAAATACAACGAAAAAGAAATACACAGCACTGGCTCATGCCCTGTTCAAAAAACTGAAAATGAATAAGACTTTCTGCTACGACGCGCAGAATAAACAATCTTTGGTTCCGGGGTACAGGAGTGAGAATAACCGGTATCAGAAAACAGGGGAAACGTTTATCAATACGGAACTGCTGCCCGCTGCCGGAATTGTTTCCACGGTTCAGGATCTGGCAAAATGGGATCAGGCCCTCTACAAAGGAAAACTGCTTTCCCCCAAGTATCAGAAGGCGATGATGACCGCTTCTACTCTGTCCCAGCACAGTGTTTTCGGAAAAGAGAATATGGGATTCGGGTACAGCGTGAGAGTGGTCAGAGAACAGGGACTGGATTATTTCGGGATTACAGGATTGGGAGATGGTTTTACCTGCCTTAATGTATATTTCCCATCCACTGATACCAGTGTAATTGTTCTTGAGAACCAGATGCCAAGAAATAGTGAGTATTGGAGCTATAAGGAGGCTGCTATTAAGAATGCAGTACTGAAGAGTATTGTCAACAGACATTAATCTTGGGGCCGTTTTATCTCTAATGCATAAATTTACGCTAAAACCGGAATTGAAAGATTTTATTTTATTCAATAGCAACGGCTTCAACCTGTTGCTATTGAATAATCAATTTGGGTCAACTATGGCAGGACTGAGTTTCATAAGCGTTCTAAACCCCGATTAAGAAAATAAAAAACCGAAAATTACCTTAAAAAGACAACGCTTTCTGTTATTTTTTATTGATCCCGCCAGCTATACCTGCAATATCTGCACTGTTTGGCAAAAGGGGTCCGGGCCGGTTTACCGCATTCCGGGCAGTTGTTGAAAAACACTTTTTCAGGATTTTCCTCCAGGATCCGTTTGATGATTTTCTGTTCAAATTCCCCATAGCCATTTTTCAGGAGGGCTGATACTTCAGGATCTGAACTTATCCAGCCTTTTTCAGCCATTATCTTTCTCATCTGAGAATTTTCAGATGTCTTGCTTGTGTATACATGATACTTTAATGCCAACTGTTCATCATCAGTCATTAAATGACGAAAATAATTTCTGACATAGTTTATGATTTCTTTATCCATTCTGTATCTGCAAAAATTAATATTTTCTGATCTGTACGGAAGTGACATTTTTTATTTTTACTCTGCGCCCGGATTTTTTCAGTAATCCGGTTTCTGTATTTCTCTTAAATACAAAGACATCACTGCTGACTACATTGGTTACGATCAGGAACTTTCCGGATTCATCTATGGCAAATGTTCTGGGATGTTTTCCTCCGGTTGGCTGGTAGCCTACATTTTTCAGTTTTCCGTCATTCTGAATGGAAAATATGGCAATATTATTTTCATGACCGCGGTTTGAGGCATACAAAAATTTACCGTCAGGAGAAATATGAACATCTGAGCCTTCAAAATCTTCTCTGAATTTTTCAGAATGGGTAAAGATCCTCTGTACAGGTGTTAATTTTCCGTTTTCATATGAATATACACTTACAGCACCTCCCATTTCTTCGATGCAATAGGCCAATTTTCCGTTCGGATGAAAAGTAAAGTGTCTCGGACCACTTCCAGGGACAGTCTGAGTAAAAGGTTGTCCGGCTGCGGTTAAAGGCCGGTCTTTTTCAGTGTCAAACCCGTAAGCCCTGATCTTATCTGCGCCCAGATCCTGCAGAAAGATATAATTAAAATCAGGAGAAAAAACAGTGGAATGAATATGGGAACGGTCCTGCCTATCCGGATTAACACTTCCCTCTGAAAACTGAAAGTTCTGAACCGCAGGCTGAATCACGCCGTTTTCTGAAACCGGATATACGGAAACACTTCCTTCCGTGTAGTTTCCGTTAACCAGCCATTTGCCATTTTGATGGGCTGTAAGATATACCGGATTTTCACCGCCGCTTTTCTGGCTGCTGATGAAGGTAAGTGTTCTGTTTTCAGGACTGAACTCAAAGCTGCTTACACTTCCTGCATTTTCTGTTTTGCTGTCTGTACAGGCAAAAAGATACTTACCATTTTGTGATAAACTGAGGAATGACGGATTCCGGATATTTTTCACTGCGGTTACTTTGGATAGTTTTCCGCGGACCGTATCCAGTTCATAAACATAAATGCCTTCTGTTGTTTTGTCCCAGTTAAATGAGCCAAAAAATACGTATGTATTCTGTGAGTATAATTTTGCGCTGGCTAAAATTATAGTCATCAGACTCAATGCTTTCTTCAATTTTCGTTATTTGTTTTTAATGGATTTTTTGGAGTGGTATTCCCAGTGATGAGCAAATTTATGGATTTACTTCGGAATATGGCAGTATGAAAGGATATTATCGGAATATTGAATTTAAGATCTTTTAAATACTATTACATTTCTTTAAGTCTGTAAAAAGGTTTACCACGCAAAGGTGATGAGTAATTCCGTTTTATTTTGAGTGGGCAAAGTGATGCGACTCCGTCGCTGATGAAGTTTTATAGCTATGTGTAGGTTTCAACGGATCAACATAGATTTTACGCTTGCTTTTTAAAATGCTTGAATATTTATTTCATAATTATACTCATATTTAAAGTTAATTTTCTTTACAAAAAGTTCTTCATCATACAAATATCCCTTGAGTAAAGTTTAATGTGTTTTTAGTAATTTTTTATTACATCCTTACCTATCAAAACCTTTAATTGCCAAAATATTTCTTCATCATTTATATTTTGCCAATGATTTTCAAAAACTGGATTAAAACGATCAAAATAGTTTTTTTTCTCTCTAAAAATGATCAATCTTTCTTTATCGCAAATGCCAAATACAGTTGATTTCATCAGGCGGGCGTATGATAAAGCCTGGTTATATGACTTTGTTTTTTCAATGTTGGAACTCATATCAAACTTTGCTTCAATCACCATTGGAGCATTTTGGAAATAAATTTCACCTTTTGGTAAAAATACAAAATCAGGGACGGCTTTTTCTTTTCTTCCTGCTTTTTGTGATAATTGTCTTGTCCAGTCAATTTCAGAATATCCTAACTTTTTTAATAAAGGAATTAACAACTTTTCCTCAACATCCTTTTCACTTTTCAATTGCTCGTCAAATTCTAAATTGAGTTTATGAAGCTGAGGTAAAGTAGAAACGTCAAATGCTTTTTCCTGTAATAAACGCCGTAATTCTTTATAATCAGTAGATGAAAACCGGATACCATTCACACCTTGAAAATTCTTGCGGGTAATAGGAAGTTTTGAAAAATAAGGATCAGCTTTTAGTTCTCTTAATGTTATATGAGGAACAACAATGCCATTACTAGCCCTAGTTCTGCTATTATAATAGTTAAAAGGTGTATAAACACCATCAATATCTGCCCTCCAGATAGATTGAATACAACTGTAAGGTGCAAGAACATACATTATAATTATATCTCCTCGTTTTGTATTTTCATTACACGTCCAAACAGATTTTGAGCCTGTAATAGGATTTTGTAAAAAGGTCAAATAATCTTCTTTACTTCCACCAGTCAGCCATACATTTGTTGGTTCTGGCATTTCTATTTTTATTTCATCTTCTTCTAGCAGCATCAATGCAAAATCGTAAATACAGGCACAAATTTCCTCCCGTTTAAACTGATTTTCATGCGCAAACTTTAAAATATTATCATTAAGTTCATTATAAAATAACAGCCGTCCTCTTTTATCGGATTTTACAGGTAATTTGGGTATGGAAATTTGTAAAACATCTAGTACCTTCATAAAGACATCAAATTGTTCACGAAAAAGAACGGGAAAGAAAAATCCATTACTATAAAAATAAAGCACGAGTGAAATCTCCGATAATATTGCACAGAAAGATTTATAATCTTTTTGGGAAATCAATGGTGGTGAATTTTCCTGTATAATCAACTCTCTCTGTGAATTTTCTTCAACAAAAAAAATTTCAAGATGATCAATTAATTTTATAAAGTATTCGGTATTACTTTCTCCATCTTCTATAAATAGTTTACTTGCAATAATGTTATCAATAACTAGACAACAATTATCTAAAAAATAATCTTCAACATCAGGTCCTCCAAAATATTCATTATATTTTTGAAAAATTTGTTTAGCTTTTAATTCAAGATCATCATTTTCACTATCAAAAGTAAAAAGATCAATCACTTCTTTTCCTTTTTTTGAATCCTTGTATAAATTCCAGAAGTTTTTATTCATTTAATCTAATAGTATTAGTTTTTATTATGATTCAAGAGAATATGTTAGTTCACTAATTTACATATTTATCCAATTTGATGAAGTGTTTAAATCATTGATAAAAATAAATTATTCACCAAAAATCATGAATAATTCATAGAATCGTAAAAATTAATTGCTTTAGATAATAAACTGAAAACCTTCGATTTTCTTCTTATGTGAACTTCAATATTCGCAATTTTCCTAAATATCTTAAGTGCCCTAAAAGGGTCTAAAAATATGACTTTATCAAATTTCCTACTATTTAAAACAATTCTAAACCAAGTGAATTAAAATCACGGCAAACCCTTTTATTTAAAGTATTTGTTACATCATTTAATATAAACATCTTCAAAAATTACGTAGAAATACTGAATCGTATGTAACAGGATCGGGGTAATTTCGGATAAACAAAAACTGATCATTATGGATAGCTCCCAAAGCCACAACCCATGTCTTAAAAAGAGATGGGTGCTCAAATCATGCTCTGAAATATCTGACAGACAGGTCACGATTACAAAAATTAAGATACCACAACCCTCAAACTTTTAACGAAATGATTATTACGAACAAAATTCTCAACATTGATGATTATTATTTTGACGTCTTCATGTCGATCTCACAGGCCCTTACCGGATTTACTTTGAATGAATTACAGTCTACCGGACTCACGGAAACTTATTATACCTATATTTCAGGAAGCCTTGATGGAGGTACTTTTGTAGAATTTCTGACGGTCTCTAAAAACGTACTTGAAAATTCTTTTACTGAAGATCAGTTAAAAAACGCGATTGTTTCCGACATCGTCATGAATCCCGGTATGAGTGATATTGCAGATAAGCTGATTACCCTCTGGTACCTGGGAACCTGGGAAGGAGCCTATATCAACGATCTTTCTTATCAGGAAGGACTGGTATGGAACGTGATGAATGCCCACCCGCCGGGAGCCAAACAACCCGGTTATAAATCCTGGGCCGTTGAACCTGTAAACAGCAACTCATGAGAAATCCTATCCAAAAAAAAGATGTGATCATCGTAGGAACGGGAATCGCCGGATCTCTGATCGCCAAGCTGCTGACGGATCATGTATATAGTGTGAACGGAAAAAAATTCATTCACCGTACTGCCGCGAATATGAAGTTTAAAGAAATACTGGCAGAAATTGGTTTTGACTCCGTAAAAAAACTGGAACATCTTCCCAGATCAGCTTCCTATAAAAAGGAAACGGGCAGTGCTAAAGACCTCACCCATAAAAAAATTGATGCCCAGGCAGCCAAAAAGAATATAGATCCCCAAACCCTTGAAAACAGGATCGGTTTGGAACTTTTCAAAACATATTTCTTTCTTGAATTCTTTCATGAAATATCGATTCTGATGTATGAAGCAGGACTGGAAGCCGGAGTAGAACTGGATTCTGTGTCGTCCATGACCAATTACAATGAATACATCCGCACTTTTTATACGCAGGAAGCCAAAGTTCCGAATTCGCCGTATCCTGATTTAAAGCAGGCTCCCTCGCCTAATGTTCTGGATATCGCACAGATCAATCCTCCATTTCCCGATAAAAAAGGTTACCTCGTTCAGTTTGGCCCTATGGCATTCGCAAGCGACGCGATCCGGGTTGGAGGCGGAACTACCCTTCACTGGCTGGGAACAACGCCAAGAATGCTCCCGAATGATTTCAGACTTACCGAAAAATACGGCATTGAGATCAATAAACCGGACTCTGAAGAAAAAAGTCCGATCAACTGGCCGATTGATTACGATACTTTAAAGCCTTACTACGAAATGGCTGAGTTTGAGATCGGTGTTTCCGGGGATGTTTCAAAGCAGGAATATCCTATCGATGAAAGTATGGAACAGTATTACGGTCATTATGTATTTCCGATGGAAGAAATTCCCCAAAGCTATATGGATCATCAGATCATCAAAGGCCTTAAAAACACAAGTGTTAAACTGAATTTTGAAGAAATCCCGTTACTGCTGGTTCCCTCCCCACAGGGAAGAAATTCCACTCCGAATCTACAATACGGGAATACAAAAGTCATCCGGGCAGAATATAAAAAGCCGGGCTACCATCTGGTTCTGGACCATTCGGAAAAAGAAGAATACAAAGCGCTGGGATCTGTCTGGAATCCTTATATGGGCGAACGCTGCGAAGGCAATGCTTCCTGTGTGCCGATCTGCCCGGTTCAGGCTAAATACAATGCGTTGAAAACCCTGAAAAAAGCATTGTACAAAATGAATGAAAATGATAACCTGAAACGTAATCCGCATATAGAAATCAGGGCTCAGAGTGTGGTGTACCGTTTAAGTGTTGACCAGGATAGGATTTCAAAAGTTCATTTGAGAAGATACACTTCAAAAGAGAAAACCGATTTTGTTGAAGAATATATTGATACTTCGGATTCCATCGTTATTCTGGCAGCCAATGCCTTTGAAAACCCTAAAATCCTTCTGAATTCAAAATATACTGTTACCGAAAACGGACAGCAGGTAGAAAAAACAGTGGCCAACCGCAGTGATCAGGTAGGCCGTAACCTGATGGATCATATGGTAATGCTGACCTGGGGACTGTTCCCTGAGCCTGTATATTCTTACAGAGGACCCGGTTCTACCACCAATATTTCGTCATTCCGTGACGGGAAGTTCAGAAGTGAGTTTTCGGCATGGATCTCCCCTCTCGATAACTGGGGATGGAGCTGGCCTGCATTTTCTCCGGGATCCGATCTTTCTGAATTTCTCGGAAAAGGGCTTTTCGGAGCAGCGCTGAAAGAAGCTTTAGCCGACAGACTTTCCAGACAGGTTTTATTTCATTTTGAAATTGAGCAGCTGCCGAATCCGAATAACAGAGTGACTATTAATAATCAATATATGGATGCCCTGGGAATTCCGCGTCCTGTGATCCATTATGAGCTTACGGATTATGAAAAGAAATCTATGGAACAGGCAAAACTGGCTTCAGACCAGATGTTCGAAAGACTGGGAATTCAGGATTTCACGACATATAATGCAACAGACCCGAATACTACGGTATACAATAATGTGAGGTATTCTTACAATGGAGCCGGGCATATTGTGGGCACACACAGAATGGGCTCTTCACCGGATGATTCCGTGACAGACAGTTACTGTAAATCCTGGGATCATCCGAATTTATACGTCGTCGGAGCCGGAAATATGACTACCCTGGGAACTTCCAACCCTACTTTAACCTTATCCGCATTCACGATCCGTTCGGTAGAATCTATCCTTACCGATCTGGAATCCCACTTTAAAAATTAAAACCATGAGACAAAGACTTATCAATAAAACAGAACATCAGGAAACGTTCTCCAAAAATACAGCTGTGTCATTACGGTCTTCAAAAGCTTTAAGCACAGATATGATCGTTGCAGACTGCACTTCTCTGCAGTCTTTATTATTTGATACTGCATTAAGTAAACAGGAATGGACCGACGGGCTAAAGTACCACAGCAAAATGATGACGAATCTGCTGCTGAATGACCGGATCAAAGAATTTAATGAGTATTTAAGCGCTCAGTTTGGATCAAAAATTTCAGATTTGCCGCTTAAAAATAAAAAAGCTTCCGGAATAAAAAAGGGATTAGCCGATATTGACTACCGTCCTGTTCTCCAGGATCTTTTACAGACCGCGATCCTTATTGAACACTCCACGATTCCGCCTTATCTTACAGCGCTTTACTCCATTAAGGAAGGAACCAATGCACTGGCTTCGCAGATCATCAGAAGTGTGGCAGTAGAGGAAATGCTTCACCTCATCATGGTATGTAATGTCCTGAATGCCATCAATATTCAGCCTTCGGTAAACAAGCCTCAGAATTATCCTGTTTATCCGATGAAATTACCGATGAATGTTGACTTTTATGTCGGTCTTGAAACATTTTCACCCAACAGCATCGCCACCTTTATCGCTATTGAAAGTCCAGGCAGCCCTGTCGTAAAAGCTCCGAAGTACGAACCGGAGTTTGAATTCAATGCAAAGCTTTCCAAAGGAATGGCTGTACAGGAAAACAATTTCTGGACACTTGAGAATATGAAAGGTTTCATCATGGAAAATGTACATACGATAGGTGAATATTATGATGTTCTGTTCTTTTATATTACCGTTTTCCAGATTATTGCTTACTACCGGGAACATGGAGCTCTTCCAACCGGTTTTGAAGAATTAAACACGGGAGGAATGTTCACAGGAGATCCTGCTAAACAGATCCGCCCTGAACAGTATTACGGAAGCGGCGGGAAATTACATGCGGTAGAATCCCTGGAAGGAGTCATCGCAGTTTTTCAGGAAATAAAAGGCCAGGGTGAAGGTGCGGATGATTCTATTTTTGATGTTGATCCTTCCCAGTTTGAAGAAGGCGTTGAACTGGCCCATTATTTCAGATTTAAAGAAGTTTTCCACGAGCATTTTTATCTCGGGGGTAATTATGAACCCTTCATGGATAATGATGGGATGATGCCCGTTGCTACTCCTCCAACCGGGAAACCTCTTCCCGTAGACTGGACTGCTGCCTATCCTATGAAAGACAACCCTAAACTGAGTGATTATACTGACAATAAAGAGCTATATGCTCAGGGAGTGGAATTCAACAAAACCTACCGACGATTATTGGATGCCATTCAGAGTGCGGTAGAAGGAAACCAGAGCGAACTGGAAAAATCAATCATGTATATGTATGCCCTGAAAGAGCAGGCTACCGGGCTTATGAAGCAGCCGCTGGATTCTCAGTATAATGCAGGTCCTACTTTCGAATACATCAGTTTATAACCATAACCATAAAAACAATATATCATGCTTAAACGAAAAAAGGAAGGTCTTGAAACCGGAAGCCAGTTACTGAGAACGGCAAAAACCGCTCAGAGAGGCTTTTTAGAGGAACTGATGGACGGATACTCGAAACTTCTGATCGACGATCCGGTAAGACCTTTCAGGGAAGAGAATCTGCAGCAGATCGAAAACAGTGTAGATTACGGTATTCTGGCAGCCCTGGACGGAACCTGGGTAAGCTACAATGCCAATTACAATGAAAATATTACCCGCCCTTCCCTGGCCAGCGGTATTCATACCACGATTATGCCGTCTCCCGGGACGAATCCGGGAACTATTCCGGGAAAATTCAGCTTCGACTGTGAGGAGTATATTGAAAAGCTTACGTTTTCCATTGTTCCCGGCGGTGTCCGTAACCGCGGCGGAGCGAGTGAACTGTTTTGCGGAGCTGTAAAATATGAGCAGAGCATTAAAAGCGTTAATACTGCGGAGGGGCAGGATTCTTTAAAATATACCCCTATCCACGAAGAAAACGGAATGTATCTCTGGCTGAGTGATGTTTACAATCATGCCGCCACCAAAGAATCCATAGAGAGAGACCGGGGAATCCATGCTTTTTCAGAGGAAGATTATAAAAATTACGGCTATGACGGGGAATACAGGGATGAACCTCTTCTCCGCATTTCACCGGACGGACAGAAAAAGGAATATATTCTTCAGAGTAAATTACAGCCGGGACAGCCTTACTACGAAATTATTCCGGCTCAGGAAATAAAGCCGGGTACAGGTCTTGACGGCCCTTATTTTATTCCTGATTACTCGATCTCGCGAAGCGGTGTTATTCCTCATGGCAGCACTATTACTTTGCTGGGTGATATTGCTCCTCAGGGACAGAGTTATTTAATCAGCGGCTTCCCTGAATTCCCATATGGTAAGAAAGCATGGCAGACAGACCACCTCTCTATTTCACGTACGATGGGTAACGCAGGGGTAACTCCCGACGATATTATCGACCTGGACGAGCCTGCACCGGCCTGGGTACATGAAACCCTGACAGACAAAAATGACGAGGGCTCCAACAAGATTTATACCCAGCGGATTCTGGCGGATGATCTTTACCCTTATTCTGTACGGCCGGATCTGCGGCTCAGAGACACATTAAGAGGACAGCAGGTGAAAAATTATGTGCATGTTAAAATGTCTTCCAAAATGAAAACGGGTGCCCAGGGAGGAATTTTAAACGTACCGTTTGTGAACCGTTTTGTTCCTACTGTTGAAGTGGATATGCATATGTGGATAGAAACAGTGATTGAAAACGGAAAAGAAATCCTTCAGCTGCAATATGAGCAGATTGTATTCTTTGAATTTGATTTCGGGAATGACGGAGGTACTACAAGCTGGCCTCATATTCAGACCAATACACTCCGTAAACTGGAAGATATCCCTGAAGATCAGAGAAAGGTTATTGAAGAACAGTTTTTTGATAAAAAGCCGGATATGGCAATTCCCGGCGATACTGCCGGTCCGGCAGGAGGATGCCCTTATAACAAGGGATAGATTGATGATTAATATGTTTCCGCGGTGCCTACGGCACCGCGGAAATTTTATTACCCTTTATATTAGAAAGTCTTGCCGGCTTTGCTGCAATTTCAACTTTATGGAAAGCCGTAATTACAGTAATATTTCTGATCGTATATTTGGGAAATAAATACTACCGGGCAAATAATTGATTCACATACTGCCTTAGTACCCTTTATTTTTAACTAATATTGTAAAAACGAATAATCAAAAAACCCAAACTAATTAAAATCATGAAGAAAATTTTAGTCCTATGTGGTTTAATCTTCTTAACCTCATGCTCAAATCCTGCTGATAAACAATACAATGAAGCCACAATGGCTGAGGATTTAAAAGAAATAGGTGCAAGCAAAAAATGGAGTGAGCAGGATGCCGGCTTATTTGCAGGATGGCTGATAAGGGCCAAACTAAAAGGTGAATCTCTGGAGAATAAGACGTATCAGGGTATTCTGGATGAAGCCAAAAAATTCAAAGCAGAAGAAGATGCCTTAGCTGAAAAAGCAAAAAGGGAAATTGAAGCGAGAAAGCAGAAAATGAAAAATGCCATTACGGTAACTATTTTTGCTAAAGAATTTGTTCCGAGTAATTTTGATACGGGTCAGCTGGAAGACTACAATTTATTTAAATATGCGATCGAGAACAAATCAGCAAAAGAAATCAAAGCAGCTAAAATCAGTTTTAAAATTTTCAATTCTTTAGGTGAACAGGTCGGAGAATCTTACGGCATGGATTTTACCGATGACAGAATTCCGGGCAACGGAACGTTTAAAGGTGATGCAGCTTTCAGCTACAATCAGTTCTCTAATGATGACAAAAAAATAGCCTCTGCAAAATTTGAAGATCTGATTTTTGATTTCGATGTACAGAAAATTGTATATTCTGACGGTTCCGTATTAGAATAAGATATGATAAAAACCATTGATACTTATAAAATCCTGATCACATCAGGATTTTTTTATTCATCCAACCTCCTGCCATACTCTTGTCACACCTCTCCCCTATTTTTGTGAAGTAATTTAAAAAACTAAAAAAATGAATGCAGTATCCATACGTATTATCACAAGTGACATTGAAAAACTGATTCCATTTTATGAGCATGTAACAGGTATTAAAGCGATACAGTATACTCCTGATTTTGCTGAACTGAAGACCTCCACAGCTACTATTGCCATTGGAAGTACAAGAACTTTACAGTTTTTTGGCGGGGACGATATTGCCCGGCCGGCTGAAAACCGCTCTGTCATTATAGAATTCCTGGTAAACAATGTGGAAAAGGAATTTGAACGGTTAAAAACTTTCCTGTCTCCTTATATCGTACAGGAACCGACATTAATGCCCTGGGGCAATCTGTCTTTGCTGTTCAGGGACCCGGATGGTCATCTGATTAATTTTTTCACTCCTGTTACAAAGGAAGCCGCAGAAAAGTTTTCTTCTGAAAAGAGATAAAAACTTTAGTGAACTTCCAATGTGTATTGTTGGTTTAACGCAAAAGACGCCAAGATTTTTTTAATGCTATATGTTTTTAGGGCACAAAGGCGTTAACACTCAGCAAGGGGGGATTGTTTCATTACATGAAATGAAAGTCATTCATTGGTAAGAAAAGCTTAAAATCTTGGATTTTCCAGCGTATTAAAACCATTATAATCCCTGCAATTTATGTTAAATCAATAAAAAATCTACTCGATCTGAAAAATTCACAGATCTGCAAATATTTGGGTTGCAGATAAACGTTATAGGTTTTGGAAACCTATAACGTTTTTATGTAAAGTCATTTTTTCAAATCAGATAATATGCCAATCTGATCCATCTGCGAGATTAAAAAACCAAAAAAATCTGCTCAATCCGCCAGATCTGCGAGATTTAAAAACTATAAATCTGTGAAATTTACACAATTTGTGGATGCTTTTTGAAAACGCAAAGTTTCAGCCTCTTTGTGCATATTTCAGGGAGCCAAGTACAGAATCAACTCCATTGATCCGATGAAGCGACGGATTAGCCTTCGACAATTTAATGGGGTCACCAATCTAAAAACTTGCTGAAAATCTTCGATTTTCTTGTGCCTTAAAAACAGCATAATGGTAAAAAAATCTTGCGTCCTTGCGATTCTCCAACCAAAAAAAATCTGCTCTATCTGCAAGATCTGCGAGATTTAAAAACCATAAATCTGTATAATTTGTGGATGCTTTTTTGAAAACGCAAAGTTTCAGCTTCTTTGTGCATATTTCAGGGAGCCAAGTACAGAATCAACTCCGTTGATCCGATGAAGCGACGGATTAGCCTCCGGCAATTTAATGGGGTCACCAATCTAAAAACTTGCTTAAAATCCTGGATTTTCTTGCGCCTTAAAAACAGCATAATGCTCTAAAAATCTTGCGTCCTTGCGATTCTCCAACCAAAAAGCATCCAAAAAATCTGCTCAATCAGTCTGATCTGCGGGCGAAAAAACATTTATGAAATTTGAGTTTTATGTCTTAGTGAAATAACGACAAATGGTAATCCAGCATTTTCAACATACAGAAGCCGTCCCAATGCATGAGACGGCTTCTGTTATCCTTTAGTTTTAATGATATTTGATGAATTAATTGCAGGAGTTTGTGAGACTGATCTTTTCTATATTGCCGGTTTTAATGAGTTCAAGATCGAAATCGTTGTAACATATGGTATTGATATAGCGGTTTCCTTCTATATCAAGGCGGGTAAGTGGTTTTCCGTTGGTCTTAATGTTCAGTTTTTTAATTCTGTTGTAGGCACAGTTGATATCAGTCAGATTTTTTAAGTTTTCAAAACTGAGTGCGGAGATTTCATTGTAGGAACAGTTAATGTATTCCAGTTCTTTGAGATTACTCAAGTCAAGATTCCGTAAAAGATTATTTTCACAGCGCAAGGACTTCAGGTTTTTAAGGTGGTTTACTGAAAGTTCTGTAAGACTGTTGCCTTCACAGATAAGTTCTGTAAGGGATGTGAGCTGTGACAGGTCCAGTTTTTCCAGTTTGTTTGTTCCGCATCTGAGTCTTTTCAGACTGGGCAGCCCTGCAAGTTCCAGTTTGGTAAGGGCAGACCATGTACAGTCGATGGTTTCGAGCTTTGGAAGATTTTTAAAGGATAGCTGTCCCAGTGATTTATTGAAAGAACAGTCGATATGCTTCAGCTTTTTCAGTGTTTCTACCCCATTCAGATCTTTTAAAGTTTCTGCTTTTATCAGCAGGATTTTAAGGTTTTTGAACAGTTCGATCCCTTTCAAGGTTACCAGAGGTGTATGTTCAATGTTCAGCTGCATTACTTTTTCGGCTTCTGAAGGTGAAATGATTCCGTCTCTGTTGGCATCCAGCTTTAAAGACTGATAGGTAGAATCTACGGCAATACTGTTCTGTTCAGTGGCAGAAAGCAGGTATTTCAGAAAATCTTTATCTGCTATTATATTTCCTTTTTTAGCGGTTTGTGAATACAGGCTGGCTCCTGAAAAAAGCATTAAAATAATAAGTAAATATCTCATGATCCGGTTATTGTTTAATAAGAATTCTCCATCCGTCTCCTTTTCCCAGAAGCATAAGGCCGTCATTTTTTAACGGTAAAATTTTCACCAGCCTGTTTTCGCTGTACGTGGTACCATATTTCAGAAATCTTTCGTCAAGAAGTTTTCCCTGAAGATCAAAGACGAGATAAACGGATTCATTGGAAAAACTGCCGAAGGAATTATACATTTCTCCTGTTATATATAATTTGTCCGCTACAATCACAGCGTCATGCATATGTTCCGTAAATTTCCCCTGATTGCTGCCTGGAGTGTAATTAAACTCACGCACCTTTTCAAAGTTCATATTATACACTCTGACTGAAGTATTTCTCCGGGTCTGTTTATTCGGCAGCACTTCCTTCGTATCATTCATTCCGATTACGTAAATCTGATCTTTATGAATCAGTATTTTTTTACCCTGAAATTCTTCACCGGTAATTTTTTTATGGCGGGTCACTTTTTTGGAGACCAGATCGTATTCAAGAAGGTAGCTTTTGTACGCATAAGAACCTCTTTCATCCACTGCGCCCATCAGAACATACAGCTTATTCCGGTCCAGAGCAGCAGAATAATAACCTGTATTATAGAAATCAAACGGGGGTTCTATAAAACTGATCACAGTGTTTTCCGTTTTCTGCAGATCGTTGGAAATAAAGGTAACATTCAGCTCCAGATCACGAAAAAATGCAGAACGGGTAACACAGTAAAATCCGTCTTTTACAGGAAAAAACAAAGGATCGAATGTGACATCCGCGGGCACAGTCTCAATCACCTTATCCTGTAATACATTGAGATCTTCATCTATTTCCCTCAACCAGAGACGGGATCTTTTATCCACTTTTTCAGAGCCTATCTGAACCAGTTTATTGCTGCCGGTTCTGAAAACAGTTTTGTTAAAAGATTCATCATCAAAGTTTTTACTATTGGCCAGGAATGTTTTTTTGAGAAGTTTCCCATCCTTAGAAATTTTAATGACAGCAGAATTGAACTCGGTATTCCCTTCATTCACAAAATTCTGTCCTGCAATGATGTATCCGTCTTGTATCTCCACCCCGCTTTTGGCAAAATTATTATCAACCGGAAAAAAACTCAGGTTCAGGGTAAAATCTTTATCATTATTCTGATGGGCTGTCTGGCTGAATCCCCATGCTGCTGCTGAAAGAGAAGCTATCAGCTGGGTTTTAAAAAGAATAGTTTTTATTTTCATGGATATAAGAATCTTTTTTTAAGCTCCTTTTTAAAGGACGCGCAAAATTCTAAAAAATATTTAATCCTGCCAAATGAGTCCGCTACTGTTTTAATTTAAAAAAAATAAGCCCCCACCATACAATTAAAAATCAACATCATACAGGATATTTCACTTTACAGCACAAGGAATTATAATTTTCATCTGTTATATAAATCAAAAAATACAGCGAATTTTCCCGATAGTGTGAACACAAATATTATTAAATTAAACTTTTAAGTGTTATATTTGTTAACTGTTTTTATCCTTCTCACTGAAATGGTATTATGTTGAGGATTTAACCGGTAGCTGAAGATGAACGGTTAACTTTTCATTTTCGATTTCCAATAACTGAATGAGCTATCATCCCTATTACTGGAACACAACGATAAAGCATAAAGAAATGCTGTTTAGTATAAGTAAATCTATTTTAATAAAAATTTAAATTCATGAACTATAAACTTGAGCTCAATACTCAGGAGCCCAACTCTAAAATTGTTTTTCACAACATCCTATTTGATTCGTTCAAGGTAAATATAGTTGAGAGATATATCGGATCAATGAAATCCCGCCTGACCTTATGTGAGGCACTGTTTAAAGTAAGAACCCTGGACGACCAGCTTGTGGCAAGAAGAGACGGCAATACAAGGGTAAAAATCAAAGGCGATGAATTTGAAACTTACGAAAGGCTGTCTAAAAAACTGTCTTCCTATGAATACAAAAATAAGCTGATCAACAGAAAAGAGGCTGACCAGGACTACGTTCACTTCATTCTGGGCCTGCTGATTGCCAATTATGAACTTAATTAAGTCCACGCTTAATTATTTAAACTGAAGAATTCTATCACATATACAGCTCCCCACCGGATAGTGGGGAGCTTATTTTCTAAAGAACATACGGCTTTTGAAGCGGGGGTTTCTTTTTTATTTTATAATGTACAATGGGATTATTCTAAAAAATCCTTTTCCGTATCATTTCAGAAAAGATTAAGATGTTAAACTTTTAACTCCATAATATCATACGATAAATAGGCCTGCAATAGTCTGTGCATCGCTGCCGCTCAAAATCTCATCGTAAGCGGCAGAACCTGCCGCTGCTCCAAATAAGGCTGCTGTGTTGTAGCCAGCCTGATTAATAAGGTCTTCTCCGGCATAAACAGGATTAGTTACTGAAGGCATATTTCCGCCATCAGAAAGCTCTATCCAGCCTTTATTAGCCCTCATTCTTCTTACCTGTGAGGCATGCCTTGCTTCTACCGAATGAATCTGTAACGCTGCCTGAAGTACAACTTTGTTTGACATAACATTTCCGGCCTGGCCTTTATAAGCCCTCACTCCTGTATCTTCAAAAGCCTGGGCCAAAGTGAGAAATTGATTATAATCCGTAAATGGAGAAAAGCTACCATTCGCCGTAAAATCAAAGGTTGGTTTATTACCCGGAGGGGTTCCCAGAGAAGTGAGTGTAGTTTTCAAAAAACCAACATGTGCTGACTCATGCTTTGAAATCTGCATAAAAACAGTCCGGTCTGAATTGGGTATTAATCCAGGCGTTGATAATCCTATCGCATAGTATTCATTTTCAAGATATTCCAAAACCAGTGCTAACTGTAAAGCATCTGTCAAGGTATTTTTCAGAGCAGTACCTGTGATTTCTTTGTTTGCCGGTGCAGCCATTAAAGCTACCGATCCAGAAGGAACTGCCGCTACGGCTGCTTTTTTCCCGAATAGTGATGTATTCGTCATTGTTTCTAATTTCGAGGCCTCCGTGGTGAAAAACTGATCATAGGAAAGCTTATCTAATAGTCTGAGAATGTTCATAATGTAAGTTTTTGAAGATAAATGATTAATTAATACCTCTTTCTTTCCACGTAAACCGGGTTTTTATAAAACCTCCTGCTGTCATTACAATATCTTTTGGTTCTTTGGCAAGATCAAGACCGTTGGCGTCTACTACATCATCACCTGAAAAATCTGCAGATCCGGGACTGATCAGGTTTCTGATGGCAGATGCGTGCCTGGCTTCAACTGAAACTATTTTTCCGGCAATAACAAGATAAGCTGGATTGGTTATGTATTTTCCGGCACCGTTGTACGCTGCTACTCCGGTGTCTTCCAATGCTTTTGCAGTGGCCAGTACAGAGTTTCTGTCATTAAAATTTACATTGGGATATTGGAATTCAAGCTTTGGAAGAACGTTTGGGGCTGCACTGCTAATAGCTGCTTTGAAAAAGTCCCGGTGAATCACTTCATGATGATAAAGATCTGTAAAAACCTCTTTTTCTACACTGGAAATTCCGGAATAAAAATTATTGACTACTTTCGTATAAAAATCGGCTTCCAGCTGTTCAAGAGCGTAGGCGTAATTTAAAACTCCGACATCTCCTGATCCAAGATCAAAAATCTGGTTATTATCCATTGGATAAAAATCATTATCATCATCACATCCTATTATAGCAAGCCCTGCAATAGCCAGCCCTATTCCACTTAATTTTAAAAAGTTTCTTCGGCTTGTATCAAGGGTAGCTCCCTGATTAGAAACATGAATCATTTTTTTCATACTATTAATTTTTTAAGTGTTCGATTAAGTAAAAGAAAAACAGCACATTGAAAACATGCTGCTTATTCTTAAATTTCTACGGCATCAGAACCGTATCTATCACATGAATAATCCCATTAGACTGGTTTACATCAGCAATGGTAACTTTGGCACTGCTTCCTTTAGCATCTTTTATATAAAGATCCTTTCCTTTCGTCCAAAATGTAAGATCTTCCCCCTGTACTGTTTTCATCATGCTTTTCCCGTTTCCTGCCTTTACGGCGCTCCATATTTCTTTGGCACTGTATTTTCCCGGGATAACGTGGTACGTTAGTATGCTTGTAAGCATCGCTTTATTTTCAGGCTTTACAAGATTCTCTACTGTTCCTTTCGGAAGTTTTGCAAAAGCAGCATCAGTAGGAGCCAATACAGTAAAAGGGCCTTTTCCTTCCAATGTATTTACCAATCCCGCAGCTTTTACGGCAGCTACTAAAGTCTTATGATCTTTAGAATTTACGGCGTTTTCAATAATATTCTTAGAAGGGTACATAGGAGCCCCTCCTACCATTACTGTTTTTTCTTTCATCGTTTGTGCAGTTACCTTCCCGCTGAAAGCAAATGATAAAGCTACCATTGCTAAAACTGTGATTTTTGATTGCGTGTTCATTGTGCTAAATTTTTTAATTAATTATGGGTAATTTGTGTTCTTAATCTCACTTACGAGCTGGGTTTTGTTTTAGATTGAAAAAAAACAAAATTAATCTCAAATAACTGAAAAACAGATCATTAATTTTCATTTAAAATAAAATATAAAGACAAGCAAAATCTTTTTCTGTTTACTTTCCGGGCATCATTGAAAATATCCCCAAGAAATCATTTACGAAATAAAAGATCTTATGGATTTCATTTAGAATATGTTTTATTTCACTACATTTGGATAGAAAAATAAAAGCTATTAAAACAACCTGCTCAGAAGAGGAACTTATCGTTTTACTAAAAGGAAAAAACGAAAATGGTTTTCATTATCTGTACGACCACTATTCCGGTGCGCTGTATGGAGTTATACTGCGTATTGTTCAGTCTAAGGAATATACGGAAGAAATCATTCAGGATGTTTTTGTTAAAATCTGGAACTCTATCCATCAATATGATGCTTCAAAAGGAAGGTTTTACACCTGGATGATCAATATTGCCCGAAATACAGCAATAGATTATTTAAAATCCAAAGGTTTCCAAAATGAGCTTAAAAACCAACCGCTTCCCGATTTCGTATATAATTCTGCAGAACTTTCAACGACCAACAATACCTCTGATTATATTGGATTTAATAATGTATTGGAAGGGCTTGAAGCTGACAAGCAGGAACTTATAGACCTGGCCTATTATCAGGGATATACCCAGAACGAAATATCCGAGAAACTGAAAATACCCCTTGGAACCGTAAAAACGAAAATGCGGAATGCACTTATGAAATTAAAGGACTTGCTAAAAGATTATCAATAAATTGAACACTAAAGAATACATATCATCCGGAATTATAGAATCTTATATTCTAGGACATGCTTCTCCCGAGGAGGCAGGGATTCTGGAATGTGTGATGAAGAATAATGCTGAAGTGAAAGCTGCTTTTGAAGAGGTCCAAAAAACATTGGAAAATCTTGCTACTGCCCAGGCTGTGTTACCTCCGGGTGATCTGAAATCTAAAATCTGGGATAAAATCCAGAAGGAACAAATTCTTCAGGAGGAATCTGAAATTCCTGTTCCAATAGCCGCTCCTGTTACTGAACTGTCGGAAGAAGAACAAAACAGTAAAAGAAATAATAACTGGAAAGCTATAAGTATTGCTGCTTCTGTTTTATTTTTAGCAAGTACTGCCGGAAATCTTTTTTGGGTAAGCAAGCAATCTGAAACACAGAAAGAAATTGCAAAAATGAAAACCGAGAAACAGTCTCTGGATTTCGCTATGCAGAAAATGAATCAGAAAATAACGATGTTTTCCAATCCTGATATGCAGACCGTCATGCTGAAAGGTGTAGAGAAACATCAGGATGCGAAAGCTATGGTCTTCTGGGATAAAAAAACAAAAGAAGTTTACCTGAATGCTGAAAATCTTCCAAAAGCTCCTGAAGGAATGCAGTACCAGCTTTGGGCTATTGAAGACGGAAAGCCTGTAAGTGCAGGAATGTATTCTGAAGAGAAAGACAGCAAGATTGTATTAGCTACTGTTACAAAAGCACAGGCCTTTGCCATCACTCTTGAAAAAGAAGGAGGAAGTCCCGTTCCTACTATGGAAAATATGTATGTTATGGGAGGAATATAAAAAATGAGAACCTCAGCAATAATTGACAAAATTATGCCGGAAAACATTTTATATCTTCTGTTGAATCAAAATTGATAAGGGTACCCAATTTCATTCAGGTCGGTTTTAAGCTGCTCCCAATCTTCAACCTGATAAGTGATGCTCAATACCATTTGTTTTGTTAAAGTCTCTCCTTTATAGATTTTAGCTACCGTTTCCAGCGGAATTCCGCTTTCTTTATAACTTTCTTCAAAATATTCCGTTGCCCAATCGATGTAGGTTTGTGGGTTTCCATCGAAAATTTTCAGCATTTCCCCGGAATGGTCTTCATCATTTTCAATCCTTCCGGTTATCCAGTTTTTCTGTTCTGTGGTCCATAAACAAAAGGTTGTTCCGATTGTTTTTACGGGTTCTCCAAAGATAAATTCATTAAAAACCGGTGGCAACCCCTTTGTAAGCCGCTGTTTATCAGGCTGTTTATATTCATGAGCAAAACCGTTAATTACGCAACCGTCTTTTCTGAATAAAATAAGCATGTGGTCCCCGGAACCATCCCGCATTTCGCAGAACTCTTCATCTGCTGACCATTGTTTGTTATAAGAATAATAACGGTATTCCCATTCCGGGGAAAGAATGGCATCCAAAACTGAAATAGCTTTACAGATTGCCTGTAACTTTGTTCTATCCGGTAATAAGCTTAAATTCTTCGTTGAAATCATAGAACGGATTGTTTTATTTTTTTTGAATTCAGATTTATTTTCGTTGGGATTATCTTTGTTCTGGCCCGATACACTGAGCATACTTAAGGAAAATAAAATTGTGGTTAATCGTTTTTTCATGTTTAAAGGTAGATTTTAAAGCAATATCTTAAAGAAAAACAACATAGCCGGAATTAATTTCTTTTGATTTTCCTCCATTTTCTTATCATTAAAAAAATAATACCTAATGATATCATGAGAATAGTTATGTTCAGAATATTCACTCCCATCTCTGTTGAGGAAGTAAAAAAAATATAATCTGTCGTCTGCTCCGGGATGAATTTTCCCTGATTCTTATTCACCAACGTTTCTCCGGCAGATTTACCGTAAACCGAAGCAGATTCTTTTTCAAAAAAATAATAAACACCCGCTGCAAGCAGCAAAAATAACATGATATACAATCCTGCCTTTTTTGTGGTAGATTTAATTTTATACATTTTCACATCTCTATTTGAATAATTTAGATTAAAAACAATCATTATATTAAAAATATTCATTAATTTAATAATTACAACGAAAATTTTAACCATCATGAAAAATCTGAAAAAAATTTCCAGAAATGGATTAAAATCCATCAATGGAGGAATTGAAACATGCGTTCAAAACTGTTTAGTAGGGTATAGAAAATGCTGCACGCGCGGCCAGGCTTATTACTGTCATCCGGTTGAGCAGGCTTGTCTGTAATCCCTTAAAGTTTTCTTTCTGGAAACTTTCATACTGGAGATCGTCATTCTGATGATCTCTTTTTTTGTTGACTGCTTTTTCATTAAACCATAAAAGTAACAAAAGTTTATTTTAAAACAATTTGATTTTTAAGTTTAAATACTTTGTGCATAGAAGTGTTACATTTCCCACAGATTTCTCAGATGGTACAGATCTTTATGGATATTCTATATGCTCGCAGACCTGGCGGATTGAGCAGATTTTTTTGGTTGGAGAATAGCAAGGACGCAAGTTTTTTTTACCATTATGCTGTTTTTAAGGCGCAAGAAAATCAAAGATTTTCAGCAAGTTTTCAGGTGTTTTTTTAAATATTAGAATAGCCGAAGGCTAATCCAACACTTCATCGGATCAACGGAGTTGATTCTGTACTTGGCTCCCTGAAATATGCACAAAGAAGCTGAAACTTTGCGTTTTCAAAAAAGCATCCACAAATTATACAGATTTATGGTTTTTAAATCTCGCAGATCTGGCGGATAAAGCAGATTTTTTTGGTTGGAGAATAGCAAGGACGCAAGATTTTTAGAGCATTATGCTGCTTTTAAGGCGCAAGAAAATCAAAGATTTTCAGCAAGGTTCCAGGTGTTTTTTTTAAATATTAGAATAGCCGGAGGCTAATCCAACGCTTCATCGGATCAACGGAGTTGATTCTGTACTTAGCTCCCTGAAATATGCACAAAGAAGCTGAAACTTTGCGTTTTCAAAAAAGCATCCACAAATTATACAGATTTATCGTTTTTAAATCTCGCAGATCTGGCAGATAAAGCAGATTCTTTGTTGGTTTAACGCAAATGGCACAAGGTTTTTAGAGTGTTATGCTGCTTTTAAGGCGCAAGAAAATCAAAGATTTTCAGCAAGGTTCCAGGTGTTTTTTTAAAAGGTAATTATACGCCACTTTACACCGAAAAAGTTAAAGTGCTGATATTTTTTTGTTATATTTGATTAAACTTTTAATTTCATGAATCAACATCTTTTTATTCTTACAGAAGAATTGAAAAAATACAGGCTTAAAAACCACGTGAGTGTTAACGATTATGTTTCATTAATAAAAAATGAGAGTAAAACATTAAATAAGAATGATTTACAAAAAGTTGTTTCTCAAAAGAAAAATGATCTTAAACAAGATTTACTAAACAATTTTAATTCATTTTATGATGAATGTTCTAAACATCTTACAAATGAAGTAGCAAAAGAAGCACAAGCGAAAAAACCCGTAGATTTTAAACTATATATAAAAAATTCCATTGATGAAGATGATTATTTGATTTCATTATTCGAAAAAGAAATTATTCATCTTTTGTAATAATTTCAGCTACTTTATTAAAAATATCTTCAATCTTTTTGTTCATCTTTTTATCTTCTTCACTTGATCCAATTCTTAATTCAAGATCTGGGTAATTTGTTAATTTTAATATAGTATTTAGACTATTTTTGATTTTAAATACTTCATCAATAATTTGATGATCTGTTTGAATTTTTTGTTTTATATTCATATTTTCTATTTTTTAATCCCGCGATTTTCATTGTAGAAATTACAGGTACTAATTGTGTTTAATTTCAATTAATTTTCCATCATAATAATTGTATCCAAGTTTTATTAACTCGCTTCTTAGACTGTTGATTTCGTTTATAATTACATCAAACTTTACATATGTTTTTTGATATATCTTTTTATCATTAAAATGTGTAATTGTTTCATATGGTAATTTATCAAGTAATATCAACTGAGCTTTTATTATTTCAATGTTATCCATTTTTTAATCCGCGATTTTTATACTAGCCTAGAAAAATAAGAGAACTAAATTCCTCTAGTTCTCTTTATCTTTGTTAGGATTAATTGTTTTTTCTATCAGATAATCAAATTCTGTTTTTAGTCTAATATCTTTTGCTAAGATATAGGGAACTCCATCTATGTTTTTAACCCGAGTTCCTCTCACCAAAAGATCGGTAGTCTTGTTTTTTATGTCTTTGACATCAAAATACAGTACATCATCTGAAACTGTAATGTACTTTATTCCCCTGTCGATTATTTCTTTATCTAACATTTTATATTGTTAATTGTTAATTGTTGATAGGTAGTTCTAATGTTTGAATTTGACAACAAATATCTGAATTTTTCTTGGTCTGAGACCTTTCTCAGGTTAAATCTGTATACAAATTCATCAACATATTTTTGAAGATGCTTTTTTGAAACGTGATTGTACATTCCTGAAACACTCTTTTTAAGTATATTCCAACTTCCTTCTATATTGTTTGTATGTATAGAACTATCCTGCAAACTTACATACTCTTTTTTAGAATGATCTATGATTCTATGATCGTAATGTTTACTCAATCCGTTATAAGCCCACCATTCATCAGTAATGATTGTTTGGGTTGTAGGTTTGACATACTTATAAATAAATGGTTGAATACTTTTTCTTTTTGTATCAGGTACAACAAAAGCATTCATTTTGCCATTTCTTTGTAACATACCCATCACAGGAACTTTATCTTTAAAAGATCTTCCTTGTGAGTGTGGAACTTTTTTATCTTTGTGGCGATTTTTGTTTTTACCGCCGATAAAAGTTTCGTCACATTCTACAATTCCTTCAAGCTCATTATTGTTTTCGATACCAAAACAAGCACGTATTCTTTGCAATAGAAACCATGCTGTTGCTTGTCTTACTCCAATATCTTTTGCCAGCTGCATTGAACTTATTCCTTTCTTATGAGAAGTAACAAGCCAGATAGCCAGGAACCATTTTCTAAGGCTAACCTTTGAATTTTCAAACATTGTTCCTGTCTTAACATTAAAATACTTGCCTGTATTCTTACATCTATATTGGTTGTTTTTACATTTATAAACTTTGCTTGTAGGGTCAAAAGGTGAAACTACAATACCATTCCATCTCAAGTCTTCATAATACTCAATACAATCCTGTTCTGTTGAAAAGGTTTGAGTCAATTCAAATACCGATTTTATATTAGGGTTGATCATAGGGTTAATGCTTTGTTGAAAAACTTTTATATATTTGTAAAGTCTAGAAAAGTTGGGTATCCGTGTAAACTCATAAATTCCACCACCCAACTAGTACTAGACATTTTTTTCTATCGGCCCATTTTTCTTGCCGTTTCTTCCGCTTTTGAACTCTCCATAAATACAGTTCCGATTTGTTTGTAAACAACTCTTTTTCCGCAGGCATCCAAAGAATAAGTAGCATTCCCCATAGTACGAATTTTGTCTATAACTTTTACGTTCTCTACTGGACAACCTTGTTCAACTGATACTGTCTTGATAAGTTTAGATTCCGTAGTTCCTGTCATTGATCTGTTTAATGATCCACAGCTTGTTACAGTCAATGTTACAATTGCTCCTGATAATAAGTTTACCATTTTCATAATAAGATAGATTTTTAATCCACCCAAACCCGATGTAGAAATTTTATGATTATAAAAAAAGAAAGTGTGGGTTTGTAACTCTTGTTTACTAATCTGTGGCTCTGGAAAACCAATACAATATAAACAAGACAACCCCACACCATATGGTGCAAGTGTCTACGTTTATTCTGCATTGTATTAGAGAAATTTTCCAGATTTCAGATTAACAGAATAAAAGCTAACGCTTCCTTTTGATCGATAAATATTTATACAAATATACGGTTTTTTCACTATATTGGGGGCAAAATTTTTAACTATGTCAGCTAAAGATTATTTTGAAATTATCTATTGGTCAATAAGCTTATTAATACTAGTCGTAACCGTTTACTGGATAAAAGAAGGTCCTTTAAGGGCGGTGCAAATAAGTCGTAAACTAGATAGCGAACAAAATAAATACAACGCAAAAAAGGATTTATTCCTAATGCTTTTTTCTCTTCGAGGTAATCCCACACATCATAGATTTGTGAATGGCTTAAATCAAATTGACATCGTTTTTGAAGACTCTCCTGAAGTTTTAACTGCATGGGGCAAACTTTACGATTCTCTAAACAATAATAATCAAAACAATGCTGTTCAAACTTGGGATTTATTGAGGATAGAATTACTTTCTGAAATGGCTCAACATTTAGGATATCAGAAGTTGAAACAGACATCAATTCAGCGCAATTATATTCCAAAGGCTCACTTTGATTCTGAATTAAGTAATCAGGATTACAATTACGTAATGAAGTCCTTTTATGAGAGTGGAGCAAAGTTTCATAATCTTTGGATAAATTATTATGAGACCCAGACTCCCCAAATAAATCAAACGGAGGAAAATGAATAAGTTTCATAACATAAAACTACTGATGATTTTACAATGGTAATTATGGGTAACTGTCTTTTCGCAACAGGTAGAATATCACAAAAGGACCCAGAGCGATTCCTTTGCAAATATTATAACAATTTTACAAATCAGTGGGAGGAAAAATGTTTCTATCTTCATGAACTTTTGAAAATTGAAGATTGATTACTAGTTATCAATTTACAAATTTGTTCAAAAGTAATGGTAACATCACTTGTTTCCATGATATATTTTGCTACTAAGTTCATTACGTCCTTATGTAACTCTTCTAAAATAACTTCGTTCATAATGTGAAAATTTTAATGGTTTTTCTTGTCATTAGAATTTAAAGCAGATAATAGTGCAATAAGATCTCTATAATGAATAACTGAATTATCGTTGATTACTATAAATGGGACAAATTGAGTTTTAAATTTCTCAACACCAGCAACAGCTTCTTCATTGGTTTTGAATATTATTTTTTCAACATCATTTTCATTTACATATCTTAATAATCTCCTAAAATTTAGTTCACATGGAGAGCAATTTATTTTACCATAGAATTTAATTTTTTTCATAACGTAAAATTTAAAATTATTAATAAAAAAGACCAACTACTTTAGTCGGTCTTTACTTTTTTATGTTTGGTGTAGAGATGCGTATAGTTACCTTTTAAAATAATTAGAATAGCCGGAGGCTAATCCAACGCTTCATCGGATCAACGGAGTTGATTCTGTACTTTGCCCCCTGAAATATGCACAAAGAAGCTGAAACTCTGCGTTTTCAAAAAAAGCATCCATAAATTACACAGATTTATGGTTTTTAAATCTCGTAGATCTGGCGGATTGAGCAGATTTTTTTGGTTGGAGAATCGCAAGGGCGCAAGATTTTTTACCATTATACTGTTTTTAAGGCGCAAGAAAATCAAAGATTTTCAGCAAGGTTCCAGGTGTTTTTTTTTAAATATTAGAATAGCCGGAGGCTAATCCAACGCTTCATCGGATCAACGGAGTTGATTCTGTACTTAGCTCCCTGAAATATGCACAAAGAAGCTGAAACTTTGCATTTTCAAAAAGCATCCACAAATTGTGTAAATTTCACAGATTTATAGTTTTTAAATCTCGCAGATCTGGCGGATTGAGCAGATTTTTTCCGGGTACTAAATACCGAATTCATCTTTTTTCCAAATGCTTAAATTAAGCAATGGCAATCCACTGTAAATGGCTATTTCCGGACGGTCCAGCTGCGATTCTAAATTTAATTCATTATAATTATCCACTGCTATATTGACTTCCTTTAAATCCGGTAAAGTGTTCAATACCCTTATGTCTTTCACTTTTGTTTTGTATAAATCAAGACGTTCCAGTTTTTTTAACGGTTCCAATCCGGAAATATCGTCTACTTCATAACTTTCCAAGAGTGTCAGCCATTTCAGATTGGGGAATTTCGATATCCTTTCTAAATTAATTTTTCCCTGAAGGCCTGACAAATCTAATTTTTCAAGGGAAGGCTGTATTTCGAACGAAGAAAAATCTTTAATTTCACTATTCTGAAGGTCCAGAACTTTCAGCTTTTTCAAGGTTTTCAACTCCAGTTTCATTACTCCGTGAAGTTTCAGAAATTCCAAATTAGGAAATCGATCCATCCCTTTAATATGACAATCATAGCCAGAAGCGCTCAGTCTTTTTAAGGATTTTATTTCTGGAAGTGTTTTAAGATCAAATTTTCTGTCACTGACGATCCCAAGCGACTGTAAGCGTTTCAGATGCTCAAATCCCGTGAAACGTACTTTCGTTGAGATATCCGCTAAAATAAGCCTTAATAATTCGAGCTTTTTTAACCTTCCTATATCGAAAGTCTGTTTTGTCTTTTTAATACTTACATACAGCCTTTTGAGCTTTTTTAAGGTCAGAATGGATTCAACGGTCTTCGCTGAAACTTCAAAACCGATTTTTAAAGATTCCAGGGCTGTAAACTGTCCGACCGGATAGGTTTTCAGCCTATTCCGTAATTCATCTGTTTCATAAAACACCAGTTCTTTCAGCTGCTTTTTCAGAGGAAGCAGTTTTAAAAAGCTCCGGACATCTGCATTTTCTTTTTCAAAACATGCTAATTCAAAACCTGTCAGATTAGGAAAGTGTTTGAAATAAGTATGTTTTTTGATGACAGAGTCTCTGAGTTCTATTCTTCTGATTTGTCTGGCAACAGGTAAAAAAGCATCCACAAACAATATGGATTTGCCCAATGACAGGCTGGTTACCTTTTCAAATTCCCCGAGATCATCAATCGTTTTTTCTTTAAAACCGGTAAAATGTAATTCATTAATATAATTTCTTAGAGACAGGATATTTTTTAAGCTGAATGGTTTTTCCCCCTTCACCAAACTGCAGATCATTTCTTTATTAAAAGGATTTTCCTGTCCCTCTGTATCTTCAACGGTGGTATCGCTGTCTATCTCCATTTCTCCAAGCTTCTCAAACCCCGAAATCCCTTCAAAGCTTCCTATCCTGCAGTTTTTAAAATCGATATTTCTTACCGATTTTTTAAAAGGTATAAAAGAAAGGTCGTCAAACTGCGAGTTGGAAACATCGATCATGCTGATTGATTTCTCTTTTATTTTTTTTGAATGACAGGTGAAGGTTATTTTGTCTAATTCTAAGGAATACAGTCCTCCGATATTGCTCAGTTCCTGAATATTATCAATATGACAGTTTTTAATGAAAAGATGCCTGAATATCTTTGTTGATTCCGATGCCTGCATACCATTCAGACAGCAGGCATCAAAGCTCATATTGGAAAAGCGGACATCGTGTGGAAAGTCTCTTATGATATTGCCGCCATTATTTCTGAATGTTACATTATCAAGATAAAAATAACTGCAATGATCCAGCTTCAACAAGTCGGAAAAGCTGGGAATGATACAGTTGGTGAGATCTACTTTTCTTACATTGCTGAGATAGGGCAAAAATCCGGAGAAATCATCAATGGTTACATCCTTAAGCTTTAATACTGTCAGGTAATCTGATTTTTCATGGTCTTCGCCTGGCGTGATGCCTAAAATCTCTTCTATTTTTTTAATTTCCTGTTCTGTTTTCAATGGTGTATTTATTTGATCGTTTTCTTTCATTTCCAATCAGTCTAATATAAAAAGTATACTATAAAATAACGGCAGCAGGGCCAATACAAACGGGATTAGTATCAGGTATTTTCCTTTTTGTGCCGCGTCGGCTTTCTGCTGCAGAGACATTTCTCTGTATTCCTGCAATGTCTGTTCAAAAAAGCGTTTCCTACCCATTATGATAAAAATAAGCCCATAAAACAAGCCAATGGATAAAAGCCCCAATACCCCGCCTAAGAATCTTCCTCTGGATCTATGTAGCGGTTCAAATATTCCGTCGGAAACACTACTGCTTAAAAATTCCAAATTCCATAAGGCGAAACCGATGAGAAAAATAAGGACTGTTGCAGCCAGTACCAAAGAAGTTCCCTTCCTGGCAAGCTGTATATCTTTTCCTTTTATCTCAAGATCAAACATATTGTACCACAAGATTTTTTTCAGTACGGTCATTGTATTCATGATTTTATATAGTGATTACCACCCCAGACATTTTTTAAGTGAATAAAAATCTACTTCAGGGAATATTTCAGTAAATGTTTAATTGTTTTTAATCGCCATCCCGTTCTTCTTACTCATATATTGACGGTTTTCTTTCATTTTGCCCGTTAAATAGTTTTATTCAAACAAGAAAAAAACACCTTCCTCAATGACAGAAAAAATACGGGTAGAATGGATATATGAATCCGGATTACTTTTTTCAACGGCCATAATATTAACAGGTCCCTCAAAATCATCATCAATGTCTTTTATCCAGTCCAGTAATTCTTCATCATTAATGATATAGATTTTGTTATTAACTGATCTTTTGGACAAATGAATAAAACCGTCAATTAATAAGTAATCTTTTTGAGAATCCAGTTTACTGATAATATTTTCCAGGTTTTCATATGGAGTTCCAAGCCTGATATTCGGTTTCCAGGTGATTTTCTTTTTACTCACCTGCTCATACATCTTGTAGTAGTTAAATTCTACAATTTCCTTAACTAGAAAAGGATCTTTAATTATTCTGGATTGTGAAATTTCATCCATAACTATTGTTAAAAAGTTTAAGCATTGATTATTCAGTGATATCTCCGGCGATTCAGCTCCAATGTATTACATTTTTCCTTAAAGTGCATTAAATCTGCGTCAGATAATGATTCAGGAAATATTTAACCGTGTTTTTTAATCTTCATCTTCATCCTCTTCATCATCATACTGATTATCTTCTTCCAGAACTTTCTCCACCCATTTTATGGTTTCCCGGGCTTTGGGATCATCCTTTCCGATAATGATCAGGGCACGCAAAACATCATCGGCAACAAATGCGTCAAAACTTCCATCAGATTCATATTCGTCTTCAATGATCTCAATAAGGTTTCTGATAATGGCAGCTTTATTTTCGGCGGTCCAGCCCGGTTCCAGATCTCCCCATGCTTTACTGAAAAAATATAAGGCGGACGTAAAATCTTCGTACTCCACAATATCATCATTCAGATAATTGGTGATTTCGTCCTGAATGGAAGCAATTTCTCCAGAATGTAAGGGAGCCAGTTTTCCGATCAGAATGTAGATCGACCAGTAAGGTTTGAATACACTGTAATCCCGGCTCAGGCCATACTTTATGGCTTCAGTCATCTGGCTGATGATGTTGGGGGAAAGCTTTGTTTCATACTTCAGCTCCTTCAGGAAGTCAAAAGTATCAGACAGTTTCCGTTCTTCCTGTTCTTTTACTGAAATTAAAACCTCAGCAATTTTCTTTTCAAGCTCTTCATTCATCTGATATTCCATAGTTGTTATTTTCTCTTAAATCTGTAATAAAGCCCACTCCGGAAAATCGGAATGGGCCCGGTATAATCTAATTGTTGTTAAAAAGGAAACAAAGGGGCAAGAACCGTTCCCTGGGCTTCAGGTGCGGTCTGGATATATTCCGGCTGGTAAGTCAGCGGAACCAGATTCATTTCTCCATTATCTTTCCATCCCTGAATAATTTCTCCTTTTGCCGCATTAACGATGTCGTTATCTTTACTTCTGAGTTTTGTTCTTTTCAGCCATTTAGCATCAAAAGGTTTGATTGAAATCATTAAAATCTCTTCCAGGTTAAGCTGTACTTTTTGCGGAACCAATTTAGACTCCATTCCCAGCATCACTCCCAGACTGCCATCTTTTAAGAATTTTCCTGGCGTTAAAAAGCTTCTGAGGTTATGGTTTTCATTGTTCTCGCGGTTTACCCACAATTCAATGTTATCTTCCGTAAACTCAACGGTAAAATATTGGTGTGCAAGCATCAGGTTCTTGATATCCCCATGACCTAACGCTACCTGAGAGGTACTGTTGATCAGGGCCATAGCAAAATGCTTATGCATCACTTCGAAAGGAATATCTCCGTAAAACTCCATATAAAATTCAGCTCCGATACCGTTATACTGCAGATTTGCATCATCACGTGACGAAGTATAAATATCCGATAAACCGTCTGTTACCAGAATAGTTGTTTCCGGAGTGTGAATGACACGCATTTTACAGGAATTATGTACCGTGCTGTTTTCAGGCCAGGAATAATCCCTGAAACCACCTACACGCAGATAAATAATACGGTCGTCCAAAGCTCCCAGTGAACGGAAAAAATCGTGACGCAACTGTACACCTTCCTTAAAGGCATCCTGCCGTTTTTTGTATTCAGGTTCTACTTCAATATGATCAATGGCGAGCAGGCTTAATCCATGTTCCTCGAATGCAGGAATAGATTGTGCTTCTATTTTTCCGTTTTCATACCTGAAATAAAAGGCTTCCATTCCTCCGACAAGATGATAGATGGATTCTAAATCTCTACTGTTCCTCATAAAATCCAAAGAACGCATCGTAGAATCATCATAATACACAGTGGAATCGATAAACATTCCCAATTCATCTGCTTCCTGGCTAAAACGGGCCAGCATTTCACTTTTGATGGTTTTTTCATCCCGGTAAGATTCGTTTTCAATGCTGTATTTAATATCTTCCAGATACATGGCAACAGTATACTCTTCTGCCACAATAGATTCTCCTTTTTTGAACGTGAATCTCACTTTGGAATGAGCAGGAAAGAAATCAATCAGTGAATGCGGTCTTGTTTCCTCAATTTTATCCAAATGCTCTTCGATTTCATCGGAACTGTTACTATTGTATACAATACCATTTTCGCGAAATTTCACTGTTCCTCCCGTACTTCCAAACTTTGTTTTTGTAATTTCTGTAAAATACTCCCTTCCTTCAATTAATAATGGCTGTAATTTTTCAGAAATTTCTGCCAACGTATTCTGTGCTTCTTCTGAGTTTAAATGATTGTTTTTCATAATTTTATTATTAGTTTAAAACATTTATTCTTTAATTTTTATAGCCAGTCGCCATGAAATGCCTTCATCTGCTCAACTGTTCCCTCGAACTGTGCTTCTGTAAATGCATCCTGCAAACGCATAAGGCTTCCCCGCTGTGCTGCAAAAAAAACGGTCTTCCTGTCTGTTACCATTTTGAATAATGATTCATAGTGACCTTCTCTCAGATAAATATATCCGAATTCCACTTTTGTATAGGCTAAATCAGCAAAGTCTTCACCTTCTGCTAATTCTCCTACTGCGGTATTGGCAAGAATTTCTTTTACTTCTTTAAGCTGGCCGCCTGATAATTTTTCTGCTTTTTCCATATTTATTTTTCTTTATAAGGTTTTGGTTATTGTTAATCATATTCACTAAAAATGTAAGAAAACGGCTCCAGCGGATATTGCTCCAGCCACTTTGCATCGGTTACTTTAACCGTTATTTCATAAGCCGGCCATTTTTCAAAAGAATAGAGATCTATAATTTCTTCATTGCTCAATTGGTAAAAGTCCGGATAAGGGACATCCCTGATTTTTTCTATTTTTGAGCTCACGATGAATTCTTCGGCAATCTCCCTGTGTCTGAGATAGAGTGTGTGGGTATCTCTAATGTCTTTTTCTTTTATAATGGCGTTTAGTTTTTCAAACAAAGGTCCCTCTATCTGGTATTCCTTACCTGAAAAGGATTCCAATCGTTTTAGCATAAACTTCAGCACACTCATTTTTGTTTCCAGGAATATGCGGTCATCATCTTCACTCATGATCATCAGTTTGAAAGAAATAGTATCGCCATCGATTAGTGTTTCATACACTACGGGACTGCCCCATTTCAAAATAGATTCAGGAGAGCTGGCATAGGCATCCTTTTTCTTCGGATTCAAAACCATTTGGGTCATTTCGCCATCAATATAGGAAGACCCCATACTTCCACTGCCACATTTTACGATCCCCCAATCCGTTTCACGTTGGTATAAAATCCCAAACGACTTTGCTGTTCTCACAAGGGTTCCCTCCCACTTTTGCAGATTTTCGTCAGACAGATCGGTAATCACCGTATCGGAATCCTTATAATATTTCTCTCCCAATGCAGGAAACCATAAAATATCTTTCGGGGTATTGAGCAGGTAATCCGGTATCATATACTTCCAAACAGGCATAAAACCTTCTTTTGAAGTCAGATCTGAAGCAGAAACAGGAACTTCATCCTGAGCTGGAAATCTGGGTTCGCAGGCATCGTATTCCCGTGCCGGATCAAATGCCGCTGAATCCCAATAATTCATATCTTTCAGGTGCTCCAGCCATGCAGGATGTGTTACCGTGATATCCAGCACTCCATTCTTCCACCCTTCTTCGCTGGGTTCGCCCATTTCCAGATCCACCGACCGGATAAAAGCGCGTGCATTTTGCCTCATCCACGATTCATCAAGGGTATCATCAAAATCAACTTCTTTTTTTATAGGAGAATCATTATTAACGTTACGGTAAAGCAGCATTAATGCGAATCCAGGTGAAGCATTAATGTAATTGCTGTCGGGATGAATAACCTGGACACTGATTTTAATTTTTGATTCCCGGCGTTCTATAACACCGACTTGGTAGAGTACTGACATTGTAATTGTTTTTAAATATTAAATAAATTTCCGGTCTATGATAAGTTTTCGGATTATTTCCAGATTAGTTTACAGCAGCATACTGCACCATAGCACCGTTTATTCTTTTCGTATCATAAAAGAAACATTCCACTGTATGCTCATCCTGTATTTTTAATTTTCCCGGATAATAATTTTCTGAGAGATTTGAGCTGATTTTTTTAGTAAGTTCCAGATCAGAATTATAAACATAATACTCCCAGCGATTGTTTTCATTTAGTGAGAGCACTACGATATTACCATTGGTAAACACCGCCATTTTTGCCGATTCTATATAATCAAATAACTTAATTTTAATGTTTTTTTTAATATCAAAACCGGCATTTGCTTTCGTCAGATTCATTTCTTCATATCCAATTCTCTGGGTTAAAAAAACAGGATTATTTGAGGAATCAATATAGAATCCATTATATTTTACCAGCTTCGCGTCCATATACATACGATCATTAAAGTATTTAAACGCTGTCTGCTCTTCAAGGGTTCTGCCATCAAACTTATAAATATATGTTTTATATATCATATCAAAATGGTTCAGGCCAGAGGCAGAGAAATAGTAATCCGGCCCCACCTTTGAAATCCCTGATATATCTATTCTGCCCTTATCGTGATTCACCGAAATGACATGGGAAATCTGGTCCAGAACTTTTGGGAAAAATTCTTCTTTATCATCATGAAATTTATTCAGGTCAACCGTGATCACTTCAAGCTTCTGATAATCTCTGATTTCTTCAGAAGCCGCTAATACATGAATTTTATCTTTTTCAAAAATCAGATCTTTCAGATAGCAGGAATAATCGTTTTTAATAGCATACGTGGTGCCGTACTGTTCAAGATCCAGAACTGTAATCATAGGCTGCCATCCGTGGACAAAAAGATCCTTTGAATCCTTAAAGCCAAGCGAATTACTTCCAATGATGAATTTTTTAAGCTCTGCATTATAGCTGATTGTCTGTGGTGAAAAAGTGGAACTGATTTTTATGGGTTTATAATTTTTATCGGTTGAAATCACTACATATCTGTCATCATCAGAGGTATCTGAAAAATCAATTGCTTTATTGATGAACGGAGATCTTTTTTTGGCATCCTTTTCCAGAACTTTAATTCGTCCGATAAGCATGTGATTACCCAGTTCATCGGTCGCCTCATCAAATATGATGACCCAGAATCCTTTAAAATAAACAGGATATTCTTTAATCGCCGCATCCGGAATTCCGGGTTTTGGCGCTCCGGTATTGATCCGTGAGGAAATAGTTTTAAAAGTGGCTTTCTGTTGGGCCAATACCGGCAATCCGGCCAGAAATGTGGCAAGAATAATATATTTTTTCATGGTTTATTCGCCGGTTTCAATTCCGTTAGAAATAAAAAACTGCTCCAGCAATCCTCTTTTTGTTGTACAGTCATCACCATAACTTACTTTTTGGGAACTGAACTCTACTTCATCACAATCAAAAGCGAACGCTATGTATTCAAAAGGGTTTCCCTTTTCATCCAGAAATATGATTGCATTTTTTAATCCGGAACATTCATATTCTTCCTTCATCGTTTTTACCAGTTCCATTTTTTTAAAACCGTAATTATAAAATAAATCAGTTAATCTGTTAAGGTCAGCTTTGTTAAGCTGTTTAGACGATATTGCTTTTGAAATATCGATTATTTTAGAAGACTTAGCATTATAATCTAATTTCCAGTCTTTATCATGTAAAGAAATCAACAGTACCTTTTTAGCTTTATTAAAAGGATAAAAAGAAGCCCTTTTCGTTTCCGTCAGTTTATTACGGTGCATGCAGGTCATGTTATCAGCCGGCGATTTGCTGTCTGTTACGGCTACTACTGCCCCGACAGATTCATCATATTGCTGGAGATCAGATAAAAGGATTCCTTTGGATTCGATATATTCGTATAAATATTCAAGATCCCGGGACAGATCCTTCAGCTTTTCCAGATTCACTTCAGGGTGATTCTCTTGCATCCAGGCATTAAACTGTTCTGTTTTTGAAGCCAGATCCGTCACGTAATTATCATAATCCTCAGTAGGAGCAAGCATCACCTGGCTTACCTTTCCTGCGGCTGTGGTGATGGTCATATTCCATTTCGGAAATTGTACGTCAAGCAATTTCAGATACTGCGACTGGTCCTCTACTACATAATAGTTCTGATTTTTCCCTTCCGGTTTACTAATCACTTCAAATTTAGCAATTAACGTTTCGGAATCTTCTAAATATTTGTTTAAAAATTCTTTCCGGTCTGTAACGACTTTTGAAAATTTTCTTTTGAATTTAAAATCAGGGGTTATTATACCCGCTAATTCTTTTTTCTGATAGTTGTTGAAATAGTCTAAAAACTTATCTGCTGTGTTCATTTTCTGTGCAGATACTGTCACAGAATTTACGGCTGCCATTAACAGGCAGAGGTATAATTTGGTTTTCATGGTTTTTTAGGGGTTTGTGGAAAAATATCAACTCCTTTGGAAACAAAAAATACTTCCAGGAGTTCTCTTTTGGTATTGCATTCCCGGCCATAATTCATTTTTCGGGAACTGAACTCAATCTGGCCGCAATCAAAAGACAGGGCAATATATTCAAAAGGTTTGTCGTTTTCATCAAGAAAAACGATTGCATTTTTAAATTCGGGACAATCCAGTTTCTCATTGACGATCATTTCCAGTTTTTTATACCCGTAATTATAAAAGATGTCAGTTAATCTGTTAATATCGACTTTATTCAGCTGTTTAGTTGATTGAGCGATTGACAAATCGGTTATTCTGGAAGTTTCAGCATAATACGATAATTCTTTATCTTTATCCGTAAAGGAGATTAAGAGTATTTTTTTAGCTTTATTGAAAGGATAAAAAGAGGTTCTTTCGGCTTCCGTTAATTTATTTTGATGCACGCAGTCCATGCCCTCAGCCTTTGAATCTTTATCTGTTAAAATTTCCGGTATGCCGGTAGATTCATCATATTTCTGCAAACCGGATAAAGGGATTCCTTTGGATTTAACATATTTATTCAGATATTCCAGAATGGGGAACGGGTCTGTTAATTCTTCCAGATTCACCTTTGGATAATGCTCAGTCATCCATGCATCAAATTTCTCTGTTTTGGATTTCAGTTCCTTCATATAAGCATCATAGCCCTCAGTTGGTGTAAGTACCACTTCATCTACCTCTCCTTCTACTGTGGAGATGGTCATATTCCATTTCGGAAATTTAACGTCGAGCAATTTAAAAAACTGTGACTGTTCTTCTACCACATAATAGGTTTTATCCTTTTGTTCCGTTTTTTTAATGACCTTATATTTGGAAAGCAGCGTTTCGGAATCATCAAAATAAAAGGTAAAAAAATCATATCTGTTCAAAATTTCATCCGAGGATTCATTTTTGAATCTAAAATCCGGTGTTGTCATCATCGCTAATTCGTTTTTCTGGTAGTTATTGAAATAGCTTATGAACTGATCTGCCGGAGTCTTTTTCTGTGCAGACATTGTAATAGAAGTTACCGCTACCATTAGCAGGCACAAGTACAATTTGGTTTTCATGGTTTTTATCAGATTAATCGATCTTAAAAAGAGTATTCTCTTCTCATCAAGGATTAATATTGTTTTATTATTATGCTTATTTTTTCTTTATTATAAAATTCCGGATTAATCATGTAAAACGGGAGCACAATATATAAATTAAAATTAAGCTGATAAATAAAACTTTTGTTTAAATACATATCCGTTATGATACCAAAGAAATCCGTTCAATCAGAGCGGATATTCGAGAGGTGCACAAAAAAAAACATCAATGAATACAATAAGAGAATGACTGCATACACACAAGTATATTACAGCCTTTTTTAAATCCCGAATTCATCCCTTTTCCAGATCGATAAATTAATCGTCGGCAATCCGCTGTAAATGCCTATTTCCGGACGGTCCAGCTGCGACTTGAGATTTAATTCTTTAGAATTCTTCACTGCTAAATTAACTTCCTTTAAATTGGGCAGAGTGTTCAGTACCCGCACATCTGTAACTTCTGTTTCGTATAAATCAAGACGCTCCAGCTTTTTTAGCGGCTCTAAGCCTGAAATATCATCTATCTCATAACTTTCTAAGAGGGAGAGCCATTTCAGATTGGGAAATTTTGATATCCCTTTTAAATTCATTTTATCCCAAAGATTTGATAAATCTAATTTTTCAAGGGCGGGTAAGGTTTCAAACGAAGAAAAATCTTTCATTTTATTGCTTTGAAGATCCAGAACTTTCAGCTTTTTCATGGTTTTCAACTCCAGTCTCCCCGCTGTATGAATCTGAAGGAATTCTAAATTAGGAAACCGGTTCAGTCCCTTAATGTTACCATTATGTCCGTAAAACTTCAACCTTTTTAAAGATTTCATTTTGGGAAGTGTGGTAATATCAAATTTTTGGAAATTCACTATCTCCAGGGATTTTAGGCGTTTCAAATGCTCAAATCCGGTGAAACCAACTCTTGAATTAAAAATTAAAAATTCCAGCTTTTTTAAGCTTCCTATATCGAAAGTCTGCTTCGTTTTTTCAACATTGAGCTCTAATTTTTTCAGCTTTTTTAAGGTCAGGATAGACTCTGCGGTTTCTGCTGAAACTTCAGCACCCATTTTTAAAGTTTCCAGGGCTGTAAACTGTCCGATCTGATAGGCTGCCGGACATTCAAGGGATTCATAAAAATCCAGCTCTTTCAGCTGATCCTTGAGCGGAAGCAGTCTTGAAAAATTCCGGGATTGTATATGATTGTCTTCATGACATCTGAACTCAAAGCTCGTCAGATTGGGAAAATGTTTGAAATAAGTATGTTTTTTGATAACAGAGTTGCTCATTTCAACTCTTCTGATCTGCCTGGCAATGGGTAAAAAAGCATCTGCATAAAACCTGGACTCACCAAATAGCAGGCGGTCTACCTTTTCAAATTTCCCGAGATCATCAATTGTTTTTTCTTTAAAATAATTAAATTCTAACTGGCTAATACAATTTTTAAGGGATAATACGTTTTTTAAACTGAATGGTTTTTCTCCTGTCGCGAAATGGCAGCTTATTTTTTTATTAAAAGGATTTTCATGCTCTTCTGTGTCTTCAACGGTGGTATCGGTATCTATACCGATTTCCTCAAGCTTCTTAAACCCCAAAAGTCCGGCAATGCTCCCTATCCTGCAATTATAGAAACTAATATCAGATACTGATTGATCAAAGGGTATAAAAGAAACATCGTCAAACTGTGAGTCGGAAATATATATCCTTCTGACAGATCCCTGCTTTATTTTTTTTGGTTTGTAAGTAAAGGTTATCTTATGAAGACCTAATGAATACAGACCGTCGATATTGTTCAGTTCCTGAATATTATCAACATGACAGTTTTTGATTGTAAGCTGCTTAATTACTTTGTCCACTGATGTATGGAGACCTCTAAGACAGCCGGCATCAAAACTCATATTGGAAAAGCGGATCTCCTCCGGGAAATCCCTTATTACTGTGCAGTCATGATTTCTGAACGTCACATTATCCAGATAGAAATAATGGCAATGCTCCAATTTCAATAAATCAGAAAAACCGGGAATAGTACAGTTGGTGAGATATAAAGTGTTCAGCCCGCTGAGATAGGGCAAAAATTTGGAAAAATCATCAATTATTAAATCTTTGAGCTCTAATCTTCTGATAGGATAAGGCTTTTTGTCCTCCTCCTGAGAGGTTATGCCCAAAATCTCTTCTATTTTTTTAGTTTCTTCGTCTGTTTCCAATGGTGTATTTGTTTGATGATTCTCTTTCATTTTTCAGTTAGTTCAGCCAAAAAATGACATTAGTAAAGCAATAAAATGATATTATAATCAGGTCATCTCTTTCCTGACAAGCTGTAAATCTCTTCTTATTTCATGCATGAATATACTGTGAGAATATTTTTAAAACTACAACCGTATCCATATTCATACTGATCAAAAAACAGGTGATATTTTTATTTATCTTTCTTCGGTAGATTGTACTTTACAATTAATGCCATGACACCAGCTATTATTATGCTTCCTAAAATATTGTATAAATTAAATTCGTACATAGTTAAATTATTTTGTTGGGGTTTTACTTTAAGAGTTTAGTCTATTATAATGTCCTATAACTTCATCCAGCGCTTCAAGCCTGAAAACTCTGCCAATCTCAGTATCAACTCCAAGTCTGCCAGCATAAATACCAAGAAAATTAATTGGTGTAATGGCATGGAACATTGATATTTGCGAACCAACTTTTGTAGATAATCCGTTTATACAATAAACGGGTGAACCACTCATTCCTTCTCTGGTTGATGCGTCAATTAAGAACATAGGTTTATTGTCGTGATTTAATTCAAATTCACTTGCAATATGCCCGGTTTTCCAAATAGGGAATTTACCACCCGTGCTGATGCCTTTTGGAAAGCCTATAATGCTAACATTGTTTGTGATTTCTATATCGAACAGCTCTGCGGAAACACCATTTCCCATAAAATATAAATCTACATCATCAAAATTATCAATTTTAATGATAACGACATCAATTGTAGGTCCATTAGGATGTTCAGTATACAATTTGTTTCCATCATGATCTAAAAGCCGAATTCTTTTAATGACCCATTCTCTTTCACTGCCTTTTTTTAAAAAATGAACATCCATAATTTCAGGGTGTATGACCCCATTTTTTGACATATTCTCATTCGTTTCAGGATTAATACCGGTAACACAATGCCAATTTGTTACTAAAAAAACATCTTTCTTAGCAGATTGAACTAAAAAAGCAGTTCCTATTCCCCCTGGCTTTTCTGTATCTTCATTTAGGTAAAGTTCAATAAACAGTGAACATTTCGTTAAGTAGTTCATAGTTATAAGTATTAATTCTTCTAATATACAAATAAAACAAAAATTTGATTTTAGGGGAAATTATAATATTTAAAACTTTTGATGCTAAAAAAAATAAAAAGTGGGTGTAAAAGTGTGGATAAACCAACAAAAAAGCCCCTAAACAGGGGCTAAAGTGACCGCAGAAGGATTCGAACCCTCACTGTCGGAGCCGAAATCTGCTTTTCAGTAATTTTATACGTATTAATCGTGTTTCTAAAGGGTTTTATTTTGTTGTTTTACTCCGAAGTGTTACGGTTTGTTACTTTTTTTGTTACTAATTTTAATCCTGTAAATGTATCTATAATAGGGCATTTATTGCAAATTAATATCGAATAAAAAATAGACAGTTTATGTCATCTATTGTTAGCCTATTTAATTATTGTATTTTTACATCATGAAACACATACTAGAAAATAAAGATGTTATTGAACTTGAGAAAGAAAATGTCATTTCAGGCCTTCCTTTTGATGAAAGTAAAAAAGAATTTCTAAGAAAAAATATAGATTCCGAAATAATTTTTTCATTCTTTCTTAATATCGAATCGCCAGATCAACTTAAAGAAATAAGTTTGAAGAATACCTCTTTTCAAACGATGAGTGATTATGTTCCTTTTTTTTCTGACATTATCAAACTCAATATTCTTACTGCTATACTAAAGTCTGCAATGTTTTTGCATTTTATTTCTAATGAAATGACTTTTGACGAACAAATAAACTTTCTAATTGATCTGAAAAACCTTAATGACATCCAAATTCTTCAAAACTTAATTGCTGATACACTTGAGAAAAATATAAGGAGTGCCCTGTAATTCTACCAGTCGTTATTTGTTTCATGATTCTTAGCCATAGAATCGGTCAAAGACTTAATTAGATTTTCTATACGTGTGTTTACCAATTCTTTCACCTCTCTCCACCCTTTATTGGCTCCTCTTTTTGGTTTTTCATCATACGTTAATATCCCATAAGAAACTAAGCCTCCTCCACCGGAACATCTGGTGCCTTCGTGAACAAACGAATGAAAGTTATATTTATACCTACCTTCCTTTATATAGATATTAATTTTATACATTATCCATCCTCTAGCACAATCAGCTCCAAAATATAGTCCTCTTGGATCATATCTAATCGATCCATTTCCTGAAATCTCACCCAGTTCCTTATCCTCAATACTCATTACATCCTTTTCGCTTTTATAAGTTGCAGCATACCAGCTTTGGGCACGATTGTATAATTCTTCTTTTGTTATTGTAGAATCAACTTTTACCACTTCCTCGTATTTTAGCTCCTGCGAAAATATAAAAACTGACATCAGGATTCCAAATAATGTAATTGTCTTTTTCATTGAATCATTTTTCCACAAATATAGAAATATAAACTACTCGATTTTACGGGTTCCCGTAATAATCTTTGTTTTGACTGATTATAAAATATGTTTAGAATATAAAATTTTTCATTGTCGAATGAATTATTTATTTATATTAGCAATTCGAGAACTGGTGAAATATTATTTCCAACCTGCCTATATTTTAGTTATTTTTATCGCTAATTATAAAACTTTTACAATTAATGAAAACAAAAACTATTTTATTAGCTCTTGGTGGTAGCATTTTACTTTTTTCTTGTTCAACTGACAGAGATGAGCCAGTTAACAGTTCAACATCAGATCATGTTGAATATAAAAATAATAAAATAACCACTAATAAATTAGAAGTCAGTAAAATTGGCGACACATTGAGCGTGCCTCTTCCTCCCAATTCTGGCATATCAAACTCAAATGGAACATCAACATTACCACCATCAACAGGAATCGGACCAGATCCAGTTGTCGACCCAACAAAACCCGATAAGCCCTGGTAGTAAAGCTGTAACACAGAGGAGGGCAACAATACTTGTATTGATGTCTTCCATTCTTCCTTTTTTAAATAATATAATAAGAAATTTTTTTGATACAAGTTCAATTGTATTACACGTTCCGGGTGCAAAAGCTATTGACTTAGATAGTGCAATTTTTTTCTTCGCTATGCCAGTCAGCTATCTTTTTATAGCATATGGAGGTCGATTTGGTGCCCATAAAAAAAGTTACTATGCTGTATATTTATCGGCATATTTACAAGTTGTAATAGTTATCAATTATTTATTTGTCAGTACTAACTTTGCATATTTCATTACTCAAATTACTTTATTTATTTTGTTTTTTACTATTGCTGTTTTATTGCTAAAAAAGGCAAGATACTACGCCAGCATGGAATCTAAAAACGAATTCCTCAATAAAACTTTAGATAGATATTCATCAATAATTAGAGAGAAAAAGTAACATGAAGTTTTTAGAAAAAAAAGAGAGGATTAAAATTTTATTGTCTATCAGTGATCAATTGTGGGATGATTATAAGTCCGGATCTCTTGCAGCTGATGATTATCTTACGAAAGCCGATGAAATCAGAGATGAATTTAACAAAGTTGCTGATGTTACTTTTTTAGATATGCAAGAATTGTCTAAAAATTTCGGCTACATTCTAATTAAGAGCAGAAATTTTTTTGGAAATAACAAGAACTACAAGTTTCAAAAATTAATTTTTAATTGAAGATTTAAACTTATCCAATTCTTTCATAAATTTTTCAATTTTTTCAGTAAGAACTAGAATTTTTCGATCTTGTAGATCCTTAACCCCTTTATTTCGCATATTTTCGACAATAAGTTCATCCGACATATCCGAAGGTAAAGATTGAGAGTATCCATTTTCTGATGTCAACATTTCACCTTCCCCAACTATCAGCCAGCGAGCGTTTACTTCCGGAAACTTTTTTAACAATGCTGCTATTAAGTCTAATCCAGGTTTGTTTCTTCCACTTTTAACATGTGAAATTTTAGCCTGGGAAATTTCTACAACTTCCTTTGACGACTTATATCCATTGTAGTTGTAATATGAAAGAACCTGCATAAACCTTACATTTACTTCTGGAATACTTAACATTTGTTTATTATTTTCTTTTTCTTTCATATATTTGTATAAAATATTAAATGGTTATGGAATCAGATACAGACTTAGACAAAAAATACCCCGGCTGGATAACTCCAAAACGTGAACGTTGGTTATATGAACTAGTCCTATATTCTAAATACAACCGTTGGTTTCCATTATGGTTTGTTAGACTGCATCTCATTGTCTGCTATTTAAAATCAGATTTTCGTGGCTTTATTGAAAGCTTAATCTATCGATCCATTATTGTTATTTTTCCAATAATTTTACTCCTAATGTTATGGCTGATAATAACGCTGATAATGAAGCAATAACAATTACAATAACTTGGTTTCTGAATGATCTCACTTCGCTAGTCATTGCCTTCATCCGATCCCAATACACGCCTTTTTCTACATTTGCAAAACCTTTATCAGTTAATCTAACACCTTCCTCATTGGTGAATTCAATTAATCCTAAATTCTCCAAGTAGGACATTTCTTCTTTCATGTAGTCCATGTCAACATTATTCCATAATTCACTTTCGTCTTTATATTCATTTACGAAATGCATAAGTGTCATTTTCTGATTACCATGCAATTTAACGAGATATTCCATAAACAAAGCCCTTAAAATTGTAGACTTATAAAGTTTGCCAAATCTCTTCTTCTCGTTTCTCATATAAAATTTTTCTCACTGGTTATCAATACTTTACAAATGTTAAGTAAAAATACTTTACAAATGTTTTGTATACTTAACAATTGTTATGTAATATTGTACTATAATTACAACGCAAGTGTTAGTAATTAGTTTACGAAAATACAAAATATATAAGTAATGATAAAAATTAGAGAAGCGATTTCGCCCATATTATCTGAGTACTTGAAAGAATTTACTACTAAAGATGACCGGGCCGATATCATAAGTAAGGTAAACGGGGTTAGCTCTTCAACATTAAGAGACGTAATGTACCGTCGAAATTCTGTTTCTGAGTACAACCTGCCAGCAGTGAAATTATTGCTTTTAAAAGCAAGTGAAAACGCAGAGGCTAAAATACAAAAGGCCCGAAGCTGCAAAAAAGAAGTAAAGAAAGTCATCGACTGTATTTAACTCAAAAACTCTCAAAATCATGCTAACTACCATCTCAATACCATCTCTCGAAAATATTGCATTTCAAAGACTTGAAAATGAAAATTTCATTACAGGTGAAGTTGACTTCAACCCGACTTACGGGGTGTACACTGGCTATTTGCAGATAACACCAACGATCTGTATTGATTTCACAGACTCAAAGTTCTGCCTGGCTGAAGAAGGCGAAAAGATAGCCGAAATAAGCCCTGAACTCGAAAGAGCAGTTGAATGCTACTTAATGTACAACTACTCTACTTCTGAAGATGAAAGTGAGTATGATTATGCCGATTTGAGAATTAAAATGCAAAAAGAATTCTAATGAAAACAGCTCTGAATCTCATAATAGCGACATCGATATTAATAATGATGTCAGATTGTGAAGCTAACGCAGGTAAAACTGCGGTGAACTACCAAAATACAATATTTGCCCTTGCCGGGCTTGTTGTCTCAGGTTTTTTGAGGGTTTATTATCGTGAATTCATTGAATTTCTAACAAAACAACAATGAGACTTAAAAACAGATTTAAGAGCCGGTTCATTTCGCATGAAAAGTGGGTACAATGGTTTTCTGCTCGTGACTTCAGAGCCTCAGTTATCTGCACTCTTGCAAAATTTGAAAAACACCGATTAAAAAAATCAGCATGAAAAGTTTAAGCACAAAGATATTAGAGCAAATACCGATAGAACATATTTATCGATTTCTCGAACAAAAAAACGCTTCCAAAAAGCAAGATGGCGGTAGCAAGGTGGGACTATCTACCGCCAGCCGAAAGGCTAAAAATGACGCACTGACAGCGATGGTCAGAGATTTAGCAAAATAAATTAACTCAAAATAAATTAACACATGAAAAATTACAAAGAAACTTACCGCGGTTGGGTAATCGAATCCTATGGCACACAATTCAAATATTACCCGCAAAAGAAGAGAAGAGAAACAATGATCGGTGACAGCTTGCCGGTGATCAGAAAGCAGATAGACATTTTTAACGCTTAAACTAAATAGCATGTCAGATCTTCAAAAATTACCCACAATAGCAGATTTAACAACAGACTTAGATCTTGCCTGGAAAAATGACCAGTTGAATTTTCTACTAAGTCAGAATCCACCTAAAAAATGGATAACCAAACATCCCATCATTAGAAAAGAGATCATTGTTAATGGACAAAAGCAAAAAGTACCTTTTGAGTATTTGCCTATCGACAAAGTAGAGCATCTTTTGAGAAAGATTTTCAAAGAATACAAAATCGAAATAACGGGACAAGGTTCTTCATTCAATGGTGTATGGGTAACGGTAAGGGTTCATTTTAAAAGCCCTATCAATGGTGAATGGTATTTTCATGATGGCATTGGTGCAAGCCAATTACAAACCGCTAAAGGTACTTCACCTGCTGACTTAGCTAACATAAATAATGGTGCAATATCAATGGCTTTTCCATTAGCAAAAACACTAGCTGTTAAAGACGCTTGTGATATGTTCGGTAACATCTTCGGGGCTAACCTAAACAGGGCTGATCTGGTACCATTTATACTTGATATAAATCTTTCCACCCCAGTCAAGTCTAACGCTGAAAAAATGAAGTTATGATAAAGTATGCTGTATTTGAAAACAAAGAGGATTGGGAAGAGTTCCGGGCTGATTACTTAACGTCAAGTGAAATTTACCGTATTCTTCCGGAGCCGAAGAAAAAAGATGAAGTTTTAAGCGTTGGAGCTAAAGCATATGTAAAAGAGAGAGCTGTTCAAAAGCTTGCACCTCGCGAACCGAATTATTATAATTCAGCAATGGAGCGTGGCAACGAAGCTGAACCGATTGCTGTTCTTCGAATAGCAAAAGAATTAGGCAAGACAGTTGATGATGATGATTTCATATACACCTCGCAAAATGGCTTTGTTTTCTTCTATGATGATGAACTGGGTATTGGAGGTACGCCGGACGTTATAATCAGACATATCATGTCCTGTGAAGTAAAGTGTCCATTATCTAAAACACATTTAGATTATCTGCTCCTAAAAACACAAGACGAAGTTAAATCTGAACTTCAAAAGTACTACGGACAAATGCAGCTCAATATGTATTTAACCGGCACTGACAAATGTCTATTTGTAAGCTTTGATGATCGGTTTTACAACTCGGATCACCACTACCACTCCATAGAAATTACAAAAGACAAGCCTTACCTGGAAAACCTTTTGAAAAAAGCAAAAGCTGCAAAGCAATACAAAGAAGAAATTTTAAAATCCCTTAAAAATGGCACGATTAAACATAGAAAGACAAAAACAACTAGAACCCGGAAGAGTTCAGTTCGCAGTTGATAAAATCAAAGCCCTGGGATTTGATGTGATTATTCAGAATGATACAGCAATATCATTTGAATACAAAGGCAGCACTATTCTGCTTTTCCCTTACTCCGGATGGCACACTGGAAAAACTATAAAAGATGGCAGAGGACTGAACAAATTATTAAATCAGATCAAAAATGAAAACTAATGTCAATCATACACCACCCACAAAGCAACCAAGTGCGTAAGGTCTACGATAAAGAAGACCACATGAACTTTTACATCTGGTATTTAGACAAACTTCACAAAGTCCTCACGAAGTCAGAAGTCGAAGCTACGCGCAAAAATTTCATCTACGACATGGATTATTACATGTCGCTTCCTAACCCTAGTAAACACATAGAAATAATTTAGATATGGCTAAAAAAGACATAACAATAACAAGCGACGTTAATCACGTTTGCTCCCGCTCTCAAAAGAAAGTAGAGCATGAAAAAGCTCTGGAAGTTTTGGCAAAAGATAAACTTATTCCGAGAAAAGTAGTTTTCTTAAAAAAGGGTGAAAGTCAGTTTTCCCGAGAACGGGTAAAACAAGAAGACACAGCAGGCATGCTCAGTAGCAAAGATGCAGCAGTTTACTTATGCCTTTCCTACAATGCTTTCACCCGCAGGCAATCAAAGAGTAAAATCCCCTGCGTGAAGAAAAACGGCAACAAAAAATATTTCAAAATCTCTGATCTGGATCATTTCCAAGCAAAATATACGAACCAATGAATAGTACAATAAAAATCAAAACGGGCAAATGCCTGGACTGCCCTCCCGATGCTCCGTATCGGCCTCTGATAGCAAAGAGATGCCAGACTCACTATAAAGCATATAGAAATCAGATTAATTCTGAAAAGAGACCAAAAGAGATTAAAATCAGAAAACCTCTTCCAAAGGTGTCAAAAAAAAGGGCAGTAGAGAATGCAAAGTATACAGTTCAGAAAATTGTATTCATGTCTAAACCGGAAAATAAGATATGTCCGGTAACAGGTCAGCCTACAACAGATGTTCATCACGTAATGAAAAGAATCGGTTTTGCTGATGAATGGGCGAGAATAAATAACATTCCTCTCCTACTTGATGAAAGATACTGGTTAGCGGTAAGCCGAGATGGTCATACTTGGATTCATGATAACCCCAGAGAAGCAAAAGAATTAGGATACTTAAAATAAAAAAGCAATGGAAGAAATTTGGAAAGACGTGGTTGGTTACGAGGGTTTGTACGTTGTGAGTAATTTAGGAATTGTTAAATCTGTAAAAAGAACTGTTCGTAAACTTAACAGGTATAAAACTTACACAAACCAACCTATACCTGAAAAAATTAAACAAGGAAGCCCTGACAAGGATGGTTATCTAAAAATTAGCTTATGGAAAGATAACAAATGTAATACAACTAGCATTCATAGAACTGTTGCAAATGCATTTCTCCCTAATCCTTATAATTTACCTCAAGTAAATCATATTGATGAAGATAAGACAAATAATGCCGTTTCCAATTTACATTGGTGTACAGAGTTAGAAAACATTAGACATGGAACTGGAATGCTTAGAAGTCAATTATCAAACATCAAACCGATTCTGCAATATGACTTAAACGGCAATTTTATAAAAGAGTGGAAAAATTATTATGCTGTGGCTGAATATTATAAAGTATCGTTTAAAGCTATATCCCAAGCAGTAAGAAAGCAAATAACTTCTGCAGGATTCCAATGGAGAAAGAAAAACACTGGCCAGGAAATTAAACCAATTTCTCCTTACAAGAATAAACGTTTTACAGAAATACATCAGTTTTCAAAGGCTGGCATTCTTATAAAATCTTACAAATCTATTTTAGATGCTTCTTTGAATACAGGTATTGACAGATCAGCAATCAGTCACAATGCATCTGGAAATAAGAAAAGTGCCGGCGGCTATGTTTGGGCTTACTCAAAAGAGAACAGTCATTCATTAGAGAGATTAACCAATTAAAACTTTAAACTATGTCAAATTACATTGCAATGTTCCAATACAGCAAGGACACTTTTTCAGTGATTCATTCGCGTAATTTAATTCCAGTAATTAACGATACCGCTACTGTTTACCATAAAACACTGCTCCATAAACCAAACAGGACAGACAACAAGCTGAACATTATCGAAATTATCGAAACCAGAGAACACAAAACAGATCCTGCTTCCTTAATTACAATTGTGCGATGTGAATCACAAGTAGAATAGTTGTTTTTTGAACGTTATTGAGTCCGGCAACAGATGTGAAGATTGATTAAAAAGTACGGAATCTCAAAAGAAAATACAGGTTATTGCCTGGTACAAATTGCTTTGAATTTATAAGATATACGTATGATATGGCAAAAGATCCAGCTGTGCTTATCTATTTTGATAAGTGGATATCGTCAACAAATGGCATGAAAGCACATTTGCGGGCGTGGTACATGGACCTGCTATTCTACCAATATGACAACCCTGAAGGCATACCGGATGATACCGATGTCATTGCAGGAATATGTAGAATACTACCAAGTGAGTACCAAATGCTTGAGCAAATGCTTGAGCAAGTGCTTAAGCTAAAGTTTAAGCTTTGCGAAGGAAAATGGAGAAACAACTTCGCAGATGAGATAATCTCCAAGCGTCAAGACTTTAAGTCAAAACGCGCCAAAAGTGGCAATATTGGAGTGATTATCAAGCTTGCTAAAACCATAAAAGGCTTTAATACGAAGTATTTAGCAAGATTAAAAGATTCTTTATTCCAAATGAATGATGAAGAAATAGAACAAGCAAAACACAAGCAAGTGCTTGAGCAAATGCTTAAGCTATATATAAATGAAGATGAAGATGTAAATAAAGATAAAAGTATAAATAAAGATATTCCTACTAAAGAAGATTTTACAAATTATGCTCTTGAATACATCGAAGAAAATAAAATTGGAATCAGAGATCAATATAAATCTCAAATCGAATCCAAATATGACACCTGGGTTGCATCAGGTTGGAAAGATGGATATGGCAAAAAGATTGAAAAGTGGAAACTAAAAATACAGAATACTATTCCCCATATAAAACCAATTAGGCAAAATGGACAATCAAATAATTTTAACACAAACAGCGGATCTGGTACAATCAGAGCAGGTGGAAGTAAGGTTGATGGGACAACTCAGTTGCTTAATGGAGAAATCCGTTATTTCGAAGCTACCTGAGATTGTAAAGAAAGAGGTTTTGTATCCATCTGTCAAAGACAAGGTTTTCGGAATGACAGAACGCGAGAAGATCAGCAGAAAGCTTATTGCTGCATTTCAGATTAGCTTCCCAAAGCTCGAAGGAGTTGTTTACGAAAACGGATTAAACCCCACAGAGGTGGCGATTTCTGAATTTGGAGCATACTTAAGAACTTTCCCTTATCACTTGACTGGCGAAGAAATACTGGAAGCTTATCGAATGGCATCCCGGGCGGAATTGAGAGATTTTTTAGGAAATCAAATCCAGTTCTTTCCTACCCTGTCAACTGCTCAAGCTGGACGGATATTAATGGCTTACCAGGAATTCAAAGTTCACAGCCAGCAGCACACACTTGGAATGCAGAAACTGAAAAGACTGATTAATCCGGAAGTCGAAAGAACCCTAGAAGAAGCAAAAGCAGAAAAGCGGAAGAACTGGGAAGTATTGACGCAGGCAGTAAAAGAAGGGCGACAATGTGACCATGCATTCCTGTTCTACGAATTGGTATTGAAAAAAGGTGGTTTAAGAAAGTTTGTCTCTGATCCTATTGCACAGAAAATTGTTATCAAAAAGAAGATGTTTTCAATCCTGCATGGTGAACGCCTTAAAACAAAGTCTGCTATGTTCAATCAATATGAAATAAAACATCTGTCTGAATACTTCCGGGACCCGAAAGAATTCCTGCACAAAAATGTAAATCATGCATTTGAGCGTCTCCAAGCGATGGCCACTACCCTAGTAAAAAACGATTTAGTGTATAACTGGATAAAAAAAGAGATCAAAAAAAATGAAGCCCGAACTGAAAATAATCATCCGGACATATCTGAGAAACAGGACCGATAAATCAAATTATCTGCCGAGACAACAAAAGGAAACAGTTAAGGTTTTGTATTCAAAAATCCGATGGTCTTAAAATTACCTTTATCATCTTTAATGAATAGCTCCTGCCCTTTCTCTTCGATTTCAATGGGGAAAAGATCACGAACCGGAACGCCCAAAGCATCTGCAATTGAGTTCAATTTTGCTAACGTCGGGTTTTTCAAATTGTCAGTTAACGTGCTTTTTGCAATACCCATTTTTTTAGCAAGTTCGACTTGGGTCCAACCCCTCTGATTTAATAGTGATGATATATCTAACATGAATATTCGACTTTAATAGCACAAAAATACCTATTAATAACATTCTGTTGGACCCTACTAAAACATTTAACAAAACTTTAACATTTTATATTTGTTCGATTAAAGTAAAATCAAATACATTTGTTGTGCGGCTTAAGTCGAACTTTAAATTTATAATAAAATGCTTACAGTAAAATTATCAATCGGTGAAATCGAACTATCTGAAGCTGACATAAAGGCTCTAAAGGTTCAAATAGACGACTATTTATCGGGGGCTAATGAAACTATCTACAATAAGTTAAAAACAATCAAATCGCCCGAAATAGTAGAAACATTACAAATGATGCCTTATGACCAGCTCATAGCAACAGCCCGGCTTCACGAAAGAACAAACGGCCCTGGCCACCTAACTAACAAGTTCAGAACTGAGATATTCAAACGTAATGGGCTTGGTCATAAAAATGTTTCTTGCTACTTGAGCGGTAAGCAAAGAGATCTTTTACAGGGTCTGGGGTTGAAAAACAGGTAAAACAGAACAATTAAAACAAACATTATGAAAGCAACGGCATACTTTACAACTGAAGCACCATTAAGAAATGAATACAAAGAAACTCTTGTAGACACTCAAAAAAAACAAGCTGATATACTTGTTACTTCAATTGAAGGTAATTATTATACTCTTTGGCTTAACAAAGAAATTGAAATTAAAGGTAGAGGTGTAAAGGCGCACACTGAAAAAACAGTTTCTGTAACAGAAAAAGTTTACGACAGATTAAAATCTGAATATAGAATTGAAATGGATTTTTAACTTTTAAACCAAATAAAATGAAAAACAAATTAAAATTGGGTTTTTACCCTGTTTATTGTAAGAAAATATACAAGGGCAAAGAACCATTTAAAATCGTTGGTATTCGTGAAAACGAGATAGAACTACAAGGCGATTTTTCTGGCGGTACACATAACGTAATTCAAAGAGATTGGTTCAAGATTGAAGATTGTTTTGTTAAGTAAAATCAGCGGGGTAATACCCGCTTTTGGTGGTAAAAAGCAAAACAGAACAATTAAAATTACAACGTCATGAAAAATTTAATAGTTAGTGATCACGACTTTAAAAGACTTCAAGAAGGTAAACATATTTGCACAAATGCGATTAATAGATTTATTGCCGTAAAATGCATTAATGAAATAACTAAAGAAGAACTTTTCGCCGAGGTTTCTCAAGTTGGTGGTATATGGAATTATGAAGCGGCAATAAGAAGGTCTTATAATTCTCATGGTTAGTTTTTCCGGGTGGCGGATACCAAAGCCCGGATTTAAAAATCTCACAAAATTTAAATCAAAAAAGTTATGAAAAGAGAAATAAAATTCCGCGGCCAGAGGGCCGATAACAGAGAGTGGGTAACAGGTAATCTACTAAAAACATCAGTAGATAAAAAGCCTGATCCAGAATTCACGGATGGTATACAGGTTTATGAAAATGGGATCTTTAAAGCTGTGCATGCAGTTTTACCCGAAACAGTCGGCCAGTACACCGGGCTAAAGGACAAGAATGGTGTAGAGATATTTGAAAGTGATGTAGTTCGATTTAATGTTGAATCTAGGCCAGAAGTTGAGGGGGAAGAAAGGGTAACTGGTCTAATTGGAAAAGTTGAAATTGGTAAATACTGTACAACATTTGGCGGTTGGCAGACTGTTTATTGTTCATCAATTATTGTTGTCGGCAACATTCACTCCAATCCGGAGCTTTTAAAATAAAACACGGAAGTCTGCACCGTTCTTTTGCAGGCGAAAAATCAAAATTTTTATTCAATGAAAAAACTATTTTTCGCGAGCGTTTTAGCGCTTGCCACACTGGCTGCGTGCCAAAACGAATCAAATGAGGTTATCTCTAATGAGAAAACAGAAGCTCAAAAAACAGTATCCAAGACTGTTATAGACGATGCTACTGTTCTTAATTCAGTGAAGCCTTTGTTAGCTTCTAACAAGTTTGCAAATGCAAAGCCTGAGATTATGTGCCATACAGACTATTTAGCAGACAGCGGTTCAGCGTGTGTGTATAGCGGAGGTTATATGTTTCAGGTGACATGGGGAATCGACTGGGTTTACCAACCAAGCACAGGGCAATACCTTGATCAGGTAGTTTGGCATTCAACCTCTGTTCACTCTTGTAACTGCTAATCCAGGCCCTTCGGGGCCTTTTAATACAAAAAAAATAATTATGGAAAAGAAATATAGAATAGTTGATGCAGAAGAAAGACTGCCGGACCAACCTGATCAATATTATACAAGTTTAGGTTTAATTGACTTCGTGCCTAAAAATGGCAACTTCTGGGATGAAACAGATTCTTATGAATTATATCCTAACTGGTGGCTTGAAGAAGTAGAGGACCACGAGGGGGAAATGCGGGATATGTTAGAAGAATGTCGATTGCAGTTAGAACACCTGAATAAAAATCAAAGAGGGACAACAAACGCTGTTTTGTCCCGGCTGGAAAACCTACTTAACAAACTAAAATAAGCGAATCATGAAAAGTTTAGAATTAACCCTTAAGGAGAGGCTTCTTATTGTGGAGGGAATTTCCGAAAGTTACGAGATTGATAAATGTGGCATTTTCTACCGAGAATCAGGCAGCCATATTAGTGATTACATTGATGGGAAGTTTGAATTAATCAGCAAAGGCTCAGAATTAACTGAACAGATTGCGAAGGATCTTGTTGATACGGGTAGCTATAACAAAACATTTAAGAATTATTTAACCAATGATAATCATAAATCAAATCAAAAACATACTGCCTTAGAATCCTTCATTTCAGCCGTAGAATCGAAGGGATGGCATTGGGGAGAGAATTCGGTGCTGTTTGATGATGATGAAACGAATTTTGACAAACGTCATAAAAATCGGATTGATTGGGAAAGAGCCGAATCCCGCAACTTCAACCCTTCCAAAACACTAATATTTAAAATTATCGAAAAATGAACCACCAAGAGAAAAAAAAGATATTCAATGCCTATGCAAGGTATCAAGGATTTAATGATTGGCATGCTTTGCTAACCTCATGCCTTGAATCTTGGTTTATAGTTGATGAGATGAATTCTCATTTTTTGAATGCCTGTGATTTGGTCCAGGAACAGCAGCAAAAGAGAATAGCGGAGAACCAACGCAAAATTTTTTTCAAGTTTTACGAAGATGGAAATACGGCAACACCTGTATTTATAACTCAGGCTAATACATCAGAACAGGCATATAAAAAAGCCTATGACCATCACGGACCGCAAGTTGAAAGCTGGCTATATCAGATGATGACGGATGAAGAACAAATTTTGAATCCCGAAAACAAAATACAATGAAACTAATCAGCATGACCTCATTTATTGAGGAACAAGAAAAAATAATTCCATCAACAGAACACGGACCTGTAAGAGATTGGGATAGAATATATGTCCAAAGAACGATTTCTTATTGCCGTTTCCTCCGCCAGCCTCTTGCATTGGGAATGTTTGTACCAGTAAATGAAGAGGGGAAAGTATTGGAAGAGCCTGTACACTACAAAGAGTGGTTATATCAATACAAAAGAGGATTTGAGCATGATTATGAAGCATTAGTTCAAAATGAATATAGGAAAGCCAAAGAAAAAGTAATGTTTGAAGGGTTTGCTTTTTTTGGATTAAACAAAGGGGAAATAGTTGGATATGTAAAAAATGAAAATATAGATTTGGTTTATTCTTTTCCGAATCATAGGAATTATACCATTGAAGACTTATGCCATTATAAAATTGAATTAACCCACTCCGCATTAAAACAGATCGGTATATGAAAGAACTAGAAGAACTAACCCGGGAGATACGGGAGAAGCTGTCCCGGCTGATGGAATTAGAAGTTGGTTGCAAATTTACCAGAAAAGATGAATTTGGAATTATTTGGGAGAATGTAATTCTGCAGGTCGGCGGTGGCGGTCAGATAGCCGACACAGGAGATTATCACGATGCTTGTTATGATGTTTATTCAGACCGAGATGGAATAGAAACATTTACCGACTTAGATAGAGAAATTGAAAATGTTATAGGCAAAGATCCAATGCTTAACGATGTATTGGAATGGATGCCGGATAACAGTGTTTTCATGAATTACAATATGACCGGAGTATTTTGGAAAGATGGAAAAATAGACACCTTATCTGATTGCCAAAGCTACATGACTGATATAATTCAACTGGGGAAATGGGACCTTTCCAATCCATATTTAAAAGAACAATCCCCGGAACTGATCGCTTTTTTACACTCACTTATAAAAAAATAAGATTATGGAAGAAATATTAAGATTAATGAGTGATTTCGAATCACGAAATAACATGGAAATAGCATTTACCATGCATGAAGATGGTTCATACTCTGTTTATGAATTATGGGATAACGAGCGATTGGATGGAGGTATATCGCCAAAAGAGTTAATAGAATTCCTTCAGACGGCAAGTTACAAACTGGATGAAAAAGGAAGATGTTACTCTCCATTTATCAGAATTGATTAACCAAAAAAACAAAACAATGACAAAAGAACAGAAAATACAAGAAGCCTTTGGTAAAAGTTGGAGTTTATTATCTCCATTTATGCAACAACATATCTTAAAAGTTCATCATTGGGTTGATAGGTCCCGAAATAGAATGAATTTATCTCCTAAAGATTTGGGGTTTGATGAAGAATCCGAATGTGAAGTTCGCTGTGAATTTTGGCGACCTATTCAATTAAAAAGAATCGAAACTAATAACGGTTGGATTAAGATTGAAAGTGAAGCGGATCTACCTAAATACAATTGTGGAGGTTATTTTTTTGTATTCAGTTCCGAAGGCAATGTAATACTTGTTAATGGTGGTAATCGTGTTAGAAATGATTATCGTCTTGGAACGATTACCCACTATATATCATTGTCGTATCCTAACCCGCCAATTTACTAGCCATGACAAAAGGATTAAAAGATGAACAATTTTCTGAAATAAGAAAAAGACTGACAAAAGATGCTGAGCATTTATTGTACGTAGTTAACTCAAAAGATGGGCATTTAGGTGATATTATTTCATCACTAAAAACAACAGTATCGTCAATTGAATTAAAAATAGAGCATCTTAAAAACACGTTTCAAAATCAAAAACTAAAGCAATGAATAAAGAAGAACTTTTAAAAATATACAGTGCTTATCTGCCGTACCGCCTTCAGGTACAATCACAAACAGGCACTATTTACCAGCTAAACACCTTCAGCAATATGCGAGGTCAAGGAATTGAAAACAGAGACATAGAATCGGTTCTGAACGGAGATTTTAAACCGTTACTTTGGGATCTCTCCTATCTAACAAAAGAGATAGAGCATGAGGGGGAAAGATTTGTGCCGATTAGGAAAATTTACGAAATAAACGGATGGGAATGGAATGATGATGAAGCGAATGAAATTGATGAAATAGGAATATGTTCTGATTTAGAAATTCTCACCTATGCCACAGCTCAGTTATTATTATCATGGCACTTCAATATTTTTTCGCTTCCGGAAGGAGAATACATTAACAAAGCAACTTTAACCAATAAATAACCCGCGGGGTCAACCAGCACTAATTATAACTAGATATATATAGTGCGGATCGACCCCACATAAAAAGAATAAAGCAATGGAAAAAACAGCACAAGATCAGCTTAGAGAAGTTATTAATAATCCCGAATACAACTTCTCAAAAACTACCAAAGATTGGATGGAAAAACTAGCTACACATTTAGACTTGTATAAGATGAAAGCAGATAAATGGGATGAATTGGACAAAAAAATATCAGAATTCTATCCTGAAGGCGCTGAAGATAATGATGATTATGGAGATTTAGCAGACATAGGCGAAATTGCTGCAATTGCATTTGGATATTTATAACCCCGTGCCATCTTAGGGTGGCACTTTAAAACAAGAATTATGGAAGATATTAAAAAACAATGTCCGGAATTTCCACACTTCGGTGCTTCATATCCAGATGCAACCTGTATTAACGGTTACTTGTGGGATTTAGATAAATGTACTGATGATGGCGGACTGTATAGCGGTGGTGACGACCCTTGTCCTTTTTGCAATGTCGAAGAATATATAGATTGGGCCTGTGAATCCGGATTGACAACAGAGGAAGCGAAAGCACATATTGAAATTTTAAATAAAAATTATAACTCATGATAGCACCACAAGAACTAAGAATCGGCAATATAACTGATAAAGGTATTATAAAGAGTTTCTACGCCACTGGAATTCACTTGGGCGGGGGCAGATACTATTCGTATGAAGAAATCTCAGCGATAGAGCTAACAGAAGAGTGGATGCTTAAGTTTGGGTTTGTAAAAAAATGGGATAACATTCCAGGTCTTGGAATAATCGAATTTTATGAGCATCAATTATGTAAGCATAGAATAACAGCTCAGTTAAGAATGCCTATTGTTGGACTAGATATTAAAGACGTCCACCAGCTGCAGAACCTCTTTTTCTCCATTACCGGGGAGGAATTACAATTAAAATACTAAAGTAAAAAAAAATATGAAGGAATTTATCAAAGATTGTATTCTGTTCCAGAATAAAGACACACAGATGCGTATTATAGGTGTAATTTCCTGGCTATGGATTATCGCAGTTATATATTATCTGTTCTGGATCTTTTAGTATCTTTACTCAATGGAAAACATTGAAGAAATAGAAAAACAAATACTTGAAATAGTCAGAGAGCAATTCAAAAAAGACGGTGGGACCAACGGGGTTTCTATTGGATCTTTTGATAACATACTAAATCTGCCGATTCAGGAAAGAAACGAATTTCTGTACAGAATGGCAAAGGAGAAGAAAATTCATATTTTTCAAAGCTTGAATAATATTCGGGTGACTTTGCCAAAATAAACCCCTGCATTAGCGGGGTTTCTATTTGGTTATTTTCTAATTGGATTTCTTAGTTTTTGAAGTCTTGCTGCCAAAAATATACCCTAATGTTAAAGTTACAATAGGTGTAATTATGCTCCAAATTTTCAATACATTATCAATATCATTTTTATTATTGTATACAATGTATGTTAGCCAACTCCCAATGAGTAGTAACAAAAATATTAAGAATCCTGATATATTTAAAGCTGTTAATTCCTTGCCTCCAAAAATGAACCCGAGCCACCCTAAGTCTTTGTCTTTGCATTTTAGTTCATGTTGATGTTTTTTTTCAATTATTTCGAGTTCATGTTTATTTTTTTGTGTTAAAATAGTTTGTTCATGGCTCTGTTCTTGCTTAGTCATTTTTAGCTCATGCGCAGGATTAGCATAGCCTGTCTGATCTTCAGTGACATATTGAGTAGTTTCGTTAGCCATATTTTATTTATTTTTCAGCCAAGTATAATTAAACACCATATCTTCAAAGACATTTTCCTTTTCTGTAACACCTGCATCTTTCAAGTCATTGAACTTGAATTTAAATTTCAAAAATATTTTTTTCCCGTCTTTATTAGCTAAATGCATAGGAATGATGGTGCTTGTTATGTATCCATCCCTTCTAGGAAATTTTATTTTTAATTGATAAATATTTTCCTCTTTTATAATATGTCTCTCTATTAATGGATCGCTCTCTGGCTCCATTATCTCAAAAATAATCTTAAAATTCATTGTGCCATCATACAATTTAAAATATAATGGCTCATTGACATTAACTAAGATTGATCCATTATCAAGTATTTCATTCTTATCTGTCTCTATCTTTATATTCATATTTCTAATTTGTATAAAATTACGTTAATTAAATAAATTTCCAAATACTGAAAATCACAAAGCGCAGTAAATTACTGATTTACAATCACTTAAAAACAAATATGTACTAATTCCAACATGCGCTTTTACGCTTTCAAAATTATTGAATCATAAAAGCTTGTAGAGTATTTCGGAGACAGGTGTTTTTGATCCATTTTCCAAATCGTTTGAACGTCCATAGACGCTAGTTTTACCTTCTGCTTACCCAGGCGGCTGTTCATTGCGTCCATTGCCTGCATTATTGGGGTGTGTTTATCGTGAAAATCCTGATCAAACATACTGGTCATCCTTTCGGTTTCAGGCACGAAAGTTCCTACAATAACTCCAGCCTTTCTATATTTAGGACCGGCAATGAATATTTTATCCAGTGCCTTTTTAGCATACTTTGAAATCTCAATTGATGAACTGCTTGGATTAGGTAAAGTAACTGTAAACGAATCTGAGTATTGTACATCATTCTGTTTAAATCGATCAGTAGTAATAAAAACAGTCACATGCCGACAGCAAGAATTCTGTTCTCTGAGTTTCCGGGCGCACTCAGATGCAAAGGTAGAAACTCGCTCATGTACATAATCATACTCAGCATGTCCTGTATCGAATGTCCGTGTTGTAGATATGTTTTTCTTTGGCTCCGGAACACTCATGGTATACTGAGGGGCTCCCAGTAACTCCTTTTTCATTCGCACACCGAGAATCCCCATTTCCTGACGTAAAAAATCATCTGGAAATTGTGTGAAATCCCATGCGGTATGGGCACCATAATTCCGAAACCGCTCATGGTATCTCCGGCCAATCCCCCATATGTCCTCCATTGGAAACCATTTTAATGCAGCTTCAAGCTTTTTATGCGTGTCGATCATGTACACGGAACCAGTCTTGTCCGGGAATTTCTTCGCTATCTTATTAGCGACTTTGGCCAGCGTTTTACTTGGGGCCATCCCGATACTGGTAGGCAAGTCCAACCCATTGAGAACATCTCTCCGAAGATTTACCATTCTCTGATGCTGATCTGAATATCCGTCAAGAAATAAAAAAGATTCATCAATACTGTATACCTCAATATCATTGCAGTACCGGCGCGTGATCTGCACTACTCTATTGCTGATGTCCCCATATAGCACGAAGTTCGCTGAACATACCACAAGGCCGTGCGTTTTTTCTAGCTGTTTGATTTTAAAGTAAGGCTCCCCCATCGGAATTCCCAGGGCTTTTGCTTCGTTACTTCGGGCAATCGCACAACCATCATTATTTGACAGGACAACGACCGGGCGGCCCCGCCATCCGTAGTTAAATATTCGTTCGCATGATGCGTAAAAGTTGTTGCCGTCAATAAGTGCTATCATAATTTTCGCCAGTTTTTGAATGTCCACGTAACCACTCCCCAAAGGAAGAATTCCGTTTCATCGGTTATATCAAAATCCGAAAATTCAACATTGGCCGACTGCAGCTTGAGTTCTTTGATCTGATTCCCGGCTCCGTACCGTGGTCTGAACCGCTTAATAAAGAATTGGTTTTCGATGATTGCTGCAACAAGATCATTGGGCCTAGCTTCGATACCTTTTTGTATCAAGCACCAATCTTCATTCAAAATACCTATATCCTTTAAAGAGTCTCCAGAAACTCTTCCTGGAAATGTCGTCACCGGATCCTTAACCAATAGTTTTAAAAAATCAATCGATTCATCCGGAAAATCAAGTGCAGCACTCGGAAACGCTCCGTATCCTCCCGCATGCAAACGCTCTTCCAGTGGCTTTAATACAACAGGTTCCGCGCTTTCCAATACAAATAACTCTAAATTTCCGTTCGTTTCCATATCACAAAGTTATGTACATTTTGAACCAAAACAGAACAAACCAATGTTAAATTTTCATACCGCAAAGCAAAACCCTTTATGCGACAGAACTTGACGCAATAAAAAGTTATCCACAAAAAATTAGAAATTAAAAAAAGAATCGAAAGAAATACTACCTAAGAAACCCTATGATAAACTATCACAAGTGCAGTCGGGCGCATTTGAAAACTATCAAAATTGAAAATGGGACAAATTTAATAAAACAAAATAAATATTAATTACGGAAATCCGTTAATAACCTTACAGTCTTATTTGTATATTGCAGAAAAAAACATGTTACCTATATCTAAAGATAATTTAGCATACCCAATGTATGTTGAAATTAATCAATATTCTGGCACTGCCTTTTTAATGGAATACAAAAACCGTATATATTTGATTTCTGCAAAACACGTTTTTGTAAACATGGAAAACAACAAATTTCTAAGCCAAACTGTCCTAGTCAAATACTCAAAAAAAGAATTGAATTCCGATAACTATTTTCTAAGCAGCTTTACGATGGATATGGTTATATTAAGCAAAAATAGCAAAGTAATTTTTGATGAAAAAAACGACATAATCGCTATTGATATTTTTGAAAATGAAATGAGTCCAAAACATGCTAATTTTACCGAAGGAATAGTTGAAAGCAACCCTAGGCCTGGAGTTTTTTTTGTTGTACCAGGAGCTTCAATTTTAACAAGCAATTTAGTCCAAATTGGACATGACGTCGGCATATTTGGTTATCCAACTTCTTTACAAATACAAAATGACAAACAATTTGATTTTGATTTACCTTTAGTTAGAAAAGGAATGGTATCTCAAATATACAATGAAAAAGGCTACATAGTTTTAGACTGTCAAGTTCATCCTGGAAATAGTGGAGGCCCTGTTTTCCAATATACACAACATAGCCATGGTCTCATAAAACAATATCTAATCGGAATCCTTATTCAATTTATTCCTCATAATACTAAACTTCCAGTTAGTAATAACTATTATGGAACTATAACAAGTATTTATGATGCTAAAAATTCAGGGTATTCTGTCGCTGTAAACATGGATTATGTTATAGCTACTTTGGAGAGATTTAATCGACAATAACTAATAATAATCCCCACCTCAGACGTGGGGATTATTTATTTAGAGAAAAACAAATCTGCTTCAGCTTTTCTTCTGCGAACCAGCCCGTTAAGTTTTACTCCTTGTGCAGTAATATACTTTGTAAGAAACCAATTCCGGATTGACGCTCCTGGTGCCCGGTCATTGACAAGTTTAAAAAGCCCATCAGATCCGCCTGTATTATAGGTGTGAGAAACTAAAGCATCAAACTGATTTTGAGTAATTGGAATATTTATTTTCTTAGCAACAATATTTTCGTAAACAGCCAGATCTTGACGTAATGCGTACTCTGCTTGCTTTTCTGTATTTATTGTAGCTCTTTTTTCTGCTATGGATTTATTCCCGGATCCTTTCAGGAAATTACCCTTATCGTCGCGCATAGCACGCCCGTATCCTTCAGTCCATATTCCAACAGGGTCCATTTTTGGTTGAAGCCCAGGCTTTTTCAAATCGCCATCGTGCAGGCTTTCAAATTCTTTTATGAGGTCAATCCCTCTTTGTGATGTTCTCATTTCTTTAAGTATTTATAAGTGAAAAATATTACGATTCCTACTATTGATGTAACTATAAGCAAGATCCATAAGCCCGCCTGAAATCCGGTAGATTTAATTTCTTTTGTCTTCTGTACCACTTCTGCAGCAACGGCCTTTATTGTGCTCTTAGAAACAAGTTCTTTGGCGGCTTCTTGGATGATGTTTGTTTTTTCTTCGTTGGATGTTTCATTTTTTTCTTCTGCTGATTTCCGGTAGTGATTATTTATATAATAATCCGCAGAGCCCCGTATCACTATGCTTTGCAGAGTATCTCCGGAAACTACATTATGAAAGATCAGCGGATTCAGCGTGTCTGCTTTCCCCCGGATCACAATATCGCCAGAAAAATCTTCCAGCTTCTTTTTGATCATTTGATCTGAAACTTTCTTTGTTGTTTCCTTAACGGCTTTCTCTTTAACAGAATCCAGCTGAATACGTTCAATTTCTGTTCTTCCTTCCTTTGAGTAGAAAGACGTTTTATGTTTGGTCCGGCAACCGAGCAGGAAGCTACTCAACAGGATTATTATCAGTATTTTCGTTTTCATCTCCTTTATTTTTGAGGTTAAAATCTCTTATGTCCAGCGTTTTATTAAACTTTTCAAACTTCTTCAGAAAAGCCAATGGCGGGAACTTCCCGTCAGTTATGATCCCGATATTTACCAAAGCATTACCTGCCGGGTAAATGAATATCATTATCTTACTTGCTACTTTGAAATAAACGCTATCCAAGTCAGCATCTGAAATGATCTGGATGAAGGCTTCTGTTAAAAAGTAAACCAGAATTACAAGCCCGATCTTCTGACAGAAGCCCATAACCATCTTTTTCGGTGAAAATGTATTGAGCTTCATATGCTTCCATATTCCGGCCACAAGATCTGCTATCAGTGCGAATCCGAGCATGAAAATAAATACGTATGATTCAACATACCATCCCGTAAGACGCTCCGATATGGTTAACCCTACGGCCGGAACCGCTGCTAACTGAAAAGAAGCCCATATTTTCCCGCCAATCCCGCCCGAATGTATCGATAGGAGATTCTTTATTATAAATTCTTTCATTGTTTTAAGTTGTCATGACCAAAAGGCCGTTAGAAAAATGCATATTAACACCTCCGACTGTTTTAACTCCTGTATAGCCTACACGTCTAAAAGTCGTTCCTGCGAATGTGTAATTTGTTGCAATTGCATTAAACTCTGCTTCAAAAATTAAATTTGCGCTACTCGATACGTAAACATTTCCCGATCTGACATATATCGCATTGTTATTTGTTCCGCCAGACGAACCCACATCTATGGCTGTATTATCTATATTATTCCCACTTGCCGAAATGACAGATCCTACGTTATTAATATTTCCTTCATTTCTGAAACTGTTAATTTGAAACCTGTTTTTATATGTCGTTGAATTCGGAAAGTTATTTCCTGAAATTGTCACACCTGTTGTAAGCATTCCAAATTGATCCAGCGTGCCAAAAAGAATTCTTCCTGCAGTACTGGTTAGTGTTGAAGCAGTGATACTCCACCCGTCTACACCGCCAATAGATCCCGACAGCGCATCTATTTTACCTTTTATGTCTGCGTTTTCCGCAATCATTTTTCCATTATGCTGTACCCGGAAAGGTGCCGTATTTCTGTTTGCATAGTCTTTTCCCGCTCCGAATCGTATACTCGTTCCAGTGGTGTCGCCAGCGTCCGTTGTGCTGGAGATAAATGCGTTTTTTGTTGTAGCGTTACCAACCTCTATGACCTGGGACATCAGTACGCCACCATTAATTGATGTAAATCCGTCTGAGCCATTTAAAAACTTGATCTTCCCTTTTATTTCCCCATTATCAAGATTAAAATAAGTCTGCATATCAAGAGATGAGATTATGCCGGTTCTGACAAGCCCTCCGTTGATTGTAGTTGTGCCTATGGTGATTGATAATACGCGCAGGCCATCTGTAACCGAATGCAGTATGCCAATTAAAAAATGGTAATAGCCAGGATCTTCATCAAACATTATTTTAGTCTGCGTAAGGACAACACTTCCGGTGTCATTGAACTTGCTACACTTACCATACACATACCGCCAGTTATTATCGGGAAGTACAATTGTATTTCCGGAGACGTTCCACGTTTTCTCCATTGTTTGAGAGTACAGTACGCCGGGATTGATAGTAACTTTATTTGCCACGCCATCAACATTCACGTAAAATACAGATGAGAGACTTATCTGCTGGCTTCGGGACCCGACAGAGATCATACCGGTTTCGATGGACCCCGGCCGGATATTGTCGGCATCAAAATAACCATCGGGATCAAATGTAAGATTCTTCAGCTCTTCAGTCGTCCTCACTCCTATTCTTGAAAAATTGACGGTTCCCAAATCTGTAATTGACATTACGTTTTTTATGTCCTTTATGTCCAGAATCATCTGCGAGTTGTAATCTATCTCATACCCGTCGGCAATCACTATTTTGAAATCATAATCGTTTCTTTCTCCATTCTCAATGAAGGTCCGGGTAATCTGATTAATCCGCAGGACTTTATCTATGCCTAAAGGCTGATCTACTACACGGACATAATCTCCTATTTTAAGAGAATCCTGAAGAGTGAGCTTTTTGATATATTCCGGATCAATCTCCAAATCATATGATACTTTTGCCTGTTTATAAAGATCAAACTGTTCTGTTGCTTTTTCCAGCAGCTCCTGTTCTGCATTATCAATGTACGTTTGTGGCATTATGATGTCAAGAATAACATACTCATCGTCAACGGCAAACTGAAATGCTTCTGACTCCGGGTCCGGAAAGCTCTGATCTTTGTCGTTTTTGAAAGGGATAATTTCAAATGTCTTGGTAGCATGGTCATACCCCCCTTTTTTAATCTCGAATTCATAGCCAGCCAGATTACCTGTATTAAAATGAACCTTAGCAGATGTTCCAGCAATCAGATATTTTGTTGTTACCCCGTCCGCTTCCTTTTCATTGAGGTCAAAGTCCATCGTGTCGTCCTGGAACTTATACTTTGAATTCAATATGGCTGTAATTTTACCCATTCTTTTTGGGTATATGTCTTCAAATTCAAGAATGCCCTCTTTCAATCCCATATCTTTGATGAGATTAATATCTTCCAGGTATTCTGCACCGGGCAATTTTAGTTTTGGACTGAAATCTCGATATCCGGCCGGAATATTATTTGATCCACCAAATGCATAAAGCCTGTTGACAACTTCGTTATCGTTAACGTTTTTCCGGGATAAACTGTAAAGACCGGTTCCTTTTCCGTACTCAAAAGTAACCGGCAGTGTATTGCCAAAGTCTCCGGTATGAATAACAAACTTATCGTTCTCAAATTTCACCCAGAAATCCGTCTTGAACTCTGAACAAATCTTCTGCAATGCTGAAAGACAGTTGTCATTACCGAAAGTGAGGGTTTTGGTTTCACCATTAGCAAAATTACCGATCTGCCAAAGGTCAGACAGCCGGGACATATTATTCTTCAGGCAGGTTAGGAAAACCTCTATTGTCCCTGTCAATGGAAAATCAATATCCGGTTTATACCCTTCTGAATCAGCATTGAAAAATTTACACCTCAGCAGATCATACATTAGCCCCTGGGCCTGGATATCGTACTCATAATAACTGTTGCTTTTTTTATCGACAGAAGGAAGTGAATTTATACGATATACTTCACCATAGACAACAATGGTGTCATTTATTTTTATATCAAGTGCCGAATCTGATGACACCCTAATACTTACAGTGTCATCACTCAGCATTTGCTGGTTAAGAGACGCGCTAAGTATTGTTCTTTTTCCCTGTGCTACTAAATCAAACAGAGGCTGATTGTTTCTGATTATATTTTGTCCCATAGAACTACTGCATTGGTTTGAAAGTTGGTGATGTCGTCAATGTTTCCCGCGATTACTATATATCTTTCATCTTCCGGAGCCTGCGAAAATGCAGTTGCGATGTTTCCTTTTTCAATTTTTACGTTTATGTATTGGTTGAACCACCCCAGATTTAAAAGCTTCGTACCTTCCGGATTATCGAATATGTTATACCTTATGTACTTAGCATTCGGAGGTGTTGTGAATGACGCTTCCTCCCCGTACTTTTCATATCCGATATACCAGCCGAGTTCGTTGTAGAAAAGCACTGTGAATGACCAATTGCCTATGCCGTTCTTGTATAATTTCATGTGATATATCTGGCTAGGCTTTACAACAATCGGATTGATCGATCTTATATAGTAATCGGACTGAAGTTTTTCTCCATTGGAAAGCAAATAGGCCCCTAATTCCAAATTACTTTTTGCCATCATATTTCTGCCGTCAAATTCGTAGGATGTAACTGTTCTACCTGGGAGAACCTTTCCGGCGACAGATGCATTACCCTTTACTGTCACTGAAGTATTGTCGCTAAATGTGATCTCTGCTTCAGACGTGGAGTTGTAAGAAAGGCTCAAAACACCTGTCGGAATATATAACACTCTCTTTATCGGATTCGATTCTAACAGCATCAATGAAAATTCCCCGAACATCCGGCCATCTCTAAAAGTCTTTGCGAGATCCGATTTATCGTTAAGCACCACGTCAAACACGAATTGTTTATAACCGAAAGGCTCAACTATAAGACGCTGATTCCCGGCTTTGTCAAACTCTGCCATAAAAGCGTTATACTTGGTCACAAGCTGTTCTACGTTATTGCCAAACAGCCAACATGCTAATGTAATTTCCCGCGCTTCATATTTAGGGGCCGATTTATCGATCTGCCGGCCGTGGTATTCTACCCAGGTATATGTCTTTCTTTCTCGTGGCTTCAATTTGTCAAGCAGTCCTTTCGATTCGTTAACATACACATCGAAGTCTCTAAAGTACTTTCCGTTAATTGAATATCTTACCTCACTCATTTGAAACTTGATTTATGAATTCGCACATCTCCGGAACACTTTACCTTGCCCCCATATTGGAAAACTTCTACCCTGGCATTTTCGATACAGTCAATGTCTAATTCTGAATCATCCAGCAGGTTAATGATGACAATTGCATTTTCTGAAGCAGTAATTTTTGCTTTGGTATTATGTCGCAGTACAATCTGAGAAACCGAAAAGCCGTTATAGATCATCTTTATATCGGAGTTTCCGAAGAACGCTGCTTTAGCCAGATTATTTGGCATTCCAACGTAATCGGTAAAGATGCCAAACACTTCACTCCTGCCCCTGAACTCTCGCAGAACTTCAACCTTCGGGAAGTCGTGCATCATTGACCAGTCGTCCCCATCAAAATACATCTCGCAGAGATTCCTTATTGATAGATCAGATGTCATTCTCTCATCACATTGGCGGGAAAGCCCGATCTGTTTTGCCTGTAAGTAAATGTCTTGTGTGTTCATTATGGTATGCCGGCAGCGCCTTTTTTTACTTTAGAATTTAAATCTCTGATTTCTTTGTAAATACCCTCTAGAGGGCGTGTATTCTTCTCTATCTGAACCTGGATCAAAAGCTGATTACGTAGTACGTCCCGGCTTTCCTTCTGAATCTTATGTACCTCAGCCTGTAATATTCGCATTGAGTTTACCTGTCCCTCTAATGCTCCGGCTGTCTTTTCGGTGATTCCCTTGATGTCGCCTTTCAATGATTGTGTGGCTTCATTTAGCGAAGGAAATGCTTCTTGTACCGCTGCGAGTAAAGCTGAAAATTCTTTGATAGCTGCCTGCGGGCCTTCTTTAAGTTTGTCTATCTCTTCCTGTGTCAAACCATCAAAAGCCCCTCCTGCTGGAGTAGCGGCCATAGCTGCTTTTAATTTCCCTATTAAATCTAAAAGATCTTGCCTTTGTTTTTTTAAATCCAACACCTCTTGGGCTAGATAAGGAGTGTATGTTTGACTTTCTTTATCCTTAATCTTTTTATCGATTTCAGCAATTTTACTCTCATATTCCTTTATTTTATCAACATTTGCATTTGCATTGCCATTTCCATAACCCATTGCAGAATATAATCCATCTACAAAACTTTTCATTGCAGGCTCAAGAATTCTCACTTTAAGAGCATTGATAACCGCATTTCGCATGACTTCGTCAACTACCTTTTCAAATGACAATGCAGCATCCTCTCCTTTGCCGAACCCTTCAACAAGAGCATCTGCCAGTTTTGTTGCCAATTCTTTAAATTCAGTCGTTGTAATAGACTTTTTGAAATTATCTAAAACATCTTGGATTTGTTGATTTACTTGGCTAATCTGATCATTAAGCGATGCTATTTTGCCAGAGTCGGACTTTTTCTTGTTTGACTCCTCATCACGCATTTGGGTTAACAGCCTCTTCTGTTCCTCGAGGTTTTCAATTAGCCCTCTATTCATCGACAAAGATGCTTCTCCAGCTGTTTTTTCTATTGCTTGCTGAAGTTCATTATATGATGTTTTTAATTCATCAACTGCTGTTTGCCATTCTTTAATCTGCCTTTCTCTTCCCTTGTCTCCGGATAAAAGCTTTACCATAGCCCCAACAATTTGTACAATACCAGAAATCATTTGGCCATAGTTTCCAGAGAAATAGCCTGCAACTGTATTAATAATACCATCAATTAGCTGTTGCACTTCTGCCAATGTTTGTTTTAAATCATCCGAAAGTCCGCCAAAAGCATCACCTATTGTCGAAACTACATCAACAGTAGCTTTTGCTGCGGATCCTGTCACTTCAACTATATCAACAAAAGTTTGCTGAGTTTCTTCAAGCTTTGCTATGTATTGATCACTGCCCTTTCCAGATTTTTTCTCAACTTCATTGAGCTCTTCTCTTTTCTTTTTATATATGTCTACTGCAATTCCTATTGCCTTGTATGGGTTATTTGACGATATAAGGTCATTAAGCTTTTTTATTTGTTCCTGAGTTTCTTTCAGCTCAGTTGGAGCTAGGCTTTTACCTTTATCGGATTTAATAAATTCTTCGAGTCCCTTTTTTAATTTCAACAAGGTCTTTGGTCCAATTTTATCTAAATCTCCGAAGGCTTTAACCCATAGATCTGTCTTTTGAAATGCTTCAAGGCTGGCAGCAGAGATTTCTTTTGTTTCTGCCTTGTTTGATTCCGCTATCAGTCTGGCTTTCTCTACATCAGAAATATTCTGTTTTTGTATGTTTGTTCGGATTAAATCATAGTTTTTTGTGATGTCAGTTTTCCTTTGTTCAAATGTTTGATGATCTTTCTCGAACTGTGTGTAAAGATCCTGCTGCTGTTGTAGTACGCTTTCTTTAAGACCTTCAAAGTATTTATTTTGATCAAAATAGGCATTAGATTTCCCACCTGTCAGAAACTTATTTATATCCTGTGATTTATTAATAAATTCTAACTGATCAACAAGAGAAGGAATATTTTTCAGTGCACTTTCAATTCCTTTTTTGACATTTTCAAAAGGCGTGTCGATTCCTGTTAAGCTTTTTATTTTATCACGAAGGAAGGTTAAATCTTGTTTCTGCTGATCAGAGAGAAGACCTTTTTTCGCCAAATTACTTAAGGCTGCCTCTTGTTTTTGAAGAAATTGAAGGTAACTTTCAGCTCCCTTAAACAATTCTCTATACTGAGCATCTGCTACTTCTTTACCGTAGTACTCTGCCATACGGTAATAGTTGTTCCATTGCCTTTCTGATTCGTCTATCTTCTCCTGGAAATTTTTATATTGGATTTTATTAAGCCTATCTTCAAGGGCTTCTCTTCTTTTACCAGCTTCTTCCAGGCTGATAATTTCACCGGTTAGAAATGGATTCCCTTCCTTGTCCTTATCATTACCAAATTTATCCAACCTTCTAAGCTTAATCATGCCATTTTCTACTAATGACATAGCTTTGTCAAGCAAAGAAATTTGTTGTTGAATTTGTTCTGGTGATCCAAGTGGGAGAAATTCAGCTAATTGTTGTTGTTTTTCTTTTCTCTTTTTTTTCGGATGGAGTTTCTCATTTAATGCATCAATTTTAGCGCGAATCCTTTGATATGCGGCTTGTGTTTGCGCGCTATCGGCTTCTGCTTCCAATGCATCAATCTGTTCTTTTATTTGTTGTGCCCAACCTAATTTTTTTGGATCTGTTTTAGCGATTTCTTCCATCACCTCACCCATTCTCAACCTCATCTCCTCTTTCACATCTTTGAGTTTTCTGATAAGAACCGATCTCATTTCTTCAGAGATTACTTTCCCTTGCATTTTCCCTCCTCTTAACTGAGCACTAAGAATTACAGCCTGTTTTGAAAGTGTTTCCAGCTTTTCTTTTTCTGCCTTATTCACATAATCAACATCTTTTCGGGACGCGTTTACAGCCTTCTGGCTTTTTATCAGATTTACTGCAACATCTTCAAAAGGTTTCATATATTCAGAATACTCCTTTATGCTAATTTTGCCTTGTTTCAGCAAGTCTCCATATTTTTTAGCCGCCCTTTCGGCCTCTGCATATTTAACTTTTGCAATAGAAAGGTTGAACTCATCTTCTGCATTTTGTTTCAGATATTCTGTCTTTACAGCCATTTCCGCCTGCACAAGGGCAAATCGTTGCATTTTCTCGATAACATAATCAAAAGCCCCTCCTAATCTATATGTGGCACGATACTGTTCATCAAGAGCACCCCGGAATGCATCATCTATTTTAATTAAGTTTTCATACGCTCGTTTCCGGTCTTCTAGTTTTGAATTTTCATTGTTTATTACTGCAATCAGGGAAACTATTTTCTCTCGGTTGTCAACTATTCCTTTTGAAAAAGTACTAGCATATTTCTCTTGAACATTTTCGTTGTATTTGATCTGTTGAGCCAGAGCGCTGTAATCATGCAGAAGGTTGTCTATTTCTTTTCTGTAAGTAATCACCACTGCAATAAGACCCGCAATAGCTGTTGCTAGTAAAATATAAGGATTTGATATTGTAGCCGCATTTAATGCTGACTGTGCTACTGTTGCTCCCCTGATAAGTAATATCAAATTTCTGAACCCTTGAATAACCGCGGGTGCGACTGCTCCGGCTTGTAATGAGTTGGTGACGATAAGTGCCGCCCTATACGCTCCATATGTGACTATTAGGACCTGAAGGACTTTAATAACCTCCTCATAATTCTCCACCAGTTTAGTAACGCCTTCGATAGCATCATTTAATATCCCCTCATTCGATTCACCTATTTTATTCAACATCTGATCCCAGGTATCACCAAGATTGGCAATTTTTCCTGACAGAGATGCTGATTGCTTTTCCATCAAATTATAAAACATTCCTCCTTCGTTGGTAAGGGAGAATAAAACGTCTTGCACGTCTTTGAAACCAATTTTGCCAGCGGAAACCATTTTGGTGATTTCTGCTTCGGTTTTGCCAAACTTAGCAGCAAGTTCAGCAATCATAGGGATGCCGGCTTCTGTGAATTGACGGAGATCATCCCCCATTAATTTTCCTTTGGCCTTAACTTGGCCATAAACAAGGTTGATTCTGGAAAGAGGAACTCCAAGTCCTGCAGCTATATTTCCCATTCGGGTAAGAATATCAACAACTTGATTGGCAGGAATCTGGAAAGCAAGCAACTGTTTCGCACCAGCGGAAACCTCCTGAAGTCCAAAAGGCGTTTTAGCTGCTAGATCTACCATTTGGCTCATTAGTTCAGCGGCCTTTACACCACTTCCCAGCATGGTAGTAAAAGCTATCTCAGTTTTCTGAAATTCCCCTCTAATATTGATAAGCTCCGTAATAAATCCTTTTATTGCAGTAATAGAGAAATACCCTGCAAGTCCGGCAAAAGCATCTTTGAAAGCGGAGTTCATAACCTGGGATTGTTGCACAGTTGTCTGTGAAAGGCCCAAAATATCCCTACGCATAGAGTCTACATCTCTGCGCCATTGTTGCAGGTTTATTCCCGCTCCGAAATAAAGTGCTCCGTTATTGGTGTTCATTACTTATTAAATAGCTGATTTATGAAGTCTTCTGATGTTTGTTCAGAAAGATTGATAGTTTTCTTAGGTTTTGTTTCCTCTTTCGAGGTTTCGTATTTTGGCGCATCTATGAGCATTCGTTGCACTATTCGCCAATCTACTTCCCAAAGCAAATAGTCTAAAGTCCATCCGAAGTGGTGGCAGATTTGCCCCATTGCTCCGTATATTGTCTTTAGCCCCGTTTCTCTACCGTCATCGCTTTGGTCGGCCTGTTTCCGTTCATCAAGATGATAGAGGTCATAAAATTTTGGTAATTGGAGAATTTCAGGAGTTCTAAAGAGAAGTCCATTATCTCTTTACTGTTTAGAGAGTTTAAGAAATGTTCTTTGAGTTCTTCAATAGGGATTTGCTCTACTTCTTTCTTAATATGTTTTGTTACGAATTTTGGCAGCCATTGGGGATACTTCTTCGGTAGTACCTCCCGGTATTCGTCTTCAACTGCAACCGCTACTGCTTCGGCTAATAATTCTGCATTATCCCTTACCGCTTCATATTGCGCAGGCAACTGGACAGATAAATCAGAATTTGAAAGAACCTCTTCATCCACTTTTATTTTAATTGAAATTGCTGCAAGTTTTAGCATTTTCCCCATTGTGATCTTGCCGATATGCCAGGTCTTTTCTTTTCCTAAAAAATTGGTAGTAAAGCTGTATCCTTGCCCAACCAACAATTCTAACTCCTCCTTCTCTAATTCAATCTTTTCCATGTGAATAGTTTGTTAAAAAAAGCCTACCCGGAGATAGGCTTTATTGTTAGACATTAAAGGCTACTATTGGTGCGACACCTGCTTTTTTCGGCTGAAGTACGGTAGCCGTTACCTCAACCCCCATTAAGGCAGCTCTACCTATATTGGAGGAAAGTTTTGCTGAAAGTTTTGCTCGAGCAATCTTTAGCCCGATTCCTTTTTCCGGAGTGAACTTTAAAGATTTCTCGATTACTGGTGTGTTTGATGGGAAGTTGAAAACTTCCGCAGCTCCAGTACCTGATTTTGTGCCACCAAAAACAGACACAAATGTGTCTAAGTCCGGGTTAGCAATTTTGAATGATATAGTTCTTTTACCGTCTGTTGTTTGAATATGGATAGGAGTTGAAAGCTCTTCAACCTTGAACTCTGTTTCCGTTGGATCGTCCCAGTTGAGCTGGGCAGATCCTTCTTCTGTATAGCCTAGTGGGGCTAATGTTGTTCCCATATCTCCATCGGCTGCGATCGCACCTATTGCTATTTCAGCAACTCCGATATTAATTTGTCCTGCCATTGTATTTTGTATTTTTAGTTTAGTTGTATGCTTTTAAATTGATTCTGAAATTGATATAATTGGCGTTTTCTGCCTCTTCCTCAAAGGTTTTGTGACTTTCTACTGTGAGATTAAACTTTGGGCGGAAGATGTTCTGTAATACTGGGCTTACTGCCTGGGCAATTACTAACTGCCTATTGCTATCTGGCATATACTGGGTGACTCCGTTAAGGCTCACCGACAGCATCGGAACGTAACAGTTTACATTAAAGACTCCATCTTGTAGAAAGGAATTATCCATTGAAATATCATTAATGACAATGTCCTCTTTCTTGCTTCCGGACGGTCTTTTGTCTTTGTAAATATTACCGGAAATAACAGATCTGATATTTGACTGAGTCAGCAGCTCAAAAATCCACTGCTTTGCCTCTAATACTGTTTTCATTGTTTCAGTTGATTTATCATTTGAGGAATGGCTCTTTTGGCGAATTGCTCAGCAGAAGTAAGAACATCTGCGCCTCTACTTTCTATTTTTGCAGCATAATCCATCCCGTTTACCACAACCAATGAAATAACTCCCCTTGAAGCATCGGAAACCTGCAATGCTAATGCTCGGGCTTTTGACCCTCCATTACCCGAAAGAAACTCTTCTGCCTTGATCACACCATCAATCATCAACAGATACCCGTTTGAATTTCTCAGATCTCCTGAAACATCACGATAGTTTCCGTTTGCTCTTGCCGTTGCTGCAATAGTTCGCCCGGCATCCGCAAGAATCTGGACCATTTTGGCTTCAATTTCCTGAGTTGCCTGAGCAATCTGCCTTTCGAATCCGGAGCTATCTAACGTTAAACCCATAGTCTGGCGTGTAGTTGTTCTTTCTTGAATAATTTATTGTCTCCTTCTAGCCTCGTATTTCCTTCTTTGTCACTCACCCTAATCTTTGCCCCTAATTCAACTGATGGGCTTGATTTTGGCAGGTAAACAACAGCTCCGAAGACGTATATTTCACCGTCTGTGGTTACTATTCTATTTCCCCCACCGTTTCCCTCGTCTCTACACTTTGATACAGTAACCCATTCTTCAGTTCCTGGTGTGAATGACCCGTCTTCTGGATTATATTGTCCTTCCGACTTTTTAAATACCTTCAGTGTGTAAGGAAATTGCTTTATCCCCATTTCGATGTGATATCAGTGATTGTATTTTCAGAGAACAAATCAGGTTTTCCAAGCTTCCTTGCTACCATTGAGTAGTATTTCAAGAGAGCGGTTTTATCATAGGAGATAGAATAACCACCCTCAGAAATACTTGAAGGCATAGAAATGATGTCGGGGATTACGTTGTAAAAGAAATTATCGAGATTAGTTGTTTCGGACATGATTTCGGAAGCAGACAAGCCAATACGAGCAACCTCGATATTTACCATAGCTTCGGAATATTCGACCGACCAGAGATTGAATTTTTCTTGTATGTATTCCCCGATAGTCATTATGCTAGTTTCGTTTTCAGAATTACGTTTTTCTTCGTGTCATTCAGTACCGGAAGCGCAAAGGCTGTTGCTTTTGTGGATACAAGAATTGGATCCTGCACACCAAATGTTTTTACTAAAATAAATCCATCGCTTACGGTCTGAGAAGTTGTATCACCGAATGTCATATTGAATTCCGGAGTAGTAGTATATTGCGTTGCGCCCAGAACAGGTGACACTGACAATAATACATTACCAGGTTCCCAGCCGTTTGTAGCTGTCAATACCCCTGCTTTGTTTTCAGCATTCACGAAAGTTTCCCATATTCTAATTGTAGGAAGTCCGTAAAGAGCAAGCCTTGTATTGATCATTTCCAGAGTCGGCCTGAACATTTGAGTAGTACCTCCATTATTTGCAACACCGTACACAAACTCCTGCATCGCCTTAATCATAGGGATCTGGTTTGCTGTTGCTTGATCTACCGTTATTGTCGAGAAACGATACCCTTTGCTTAAAGCCTCTGTTTGTAATGCCTGAATATCTTTTACCGGATCTGCATCTGTTGCAGTGAACCAGTCCTTAGATGCATTGACAATTCTAACTTTGAAGTCAATGGAAATGTCTGCAACACCGCCGGAATTATTTGCAACAGTAGTTTTATATTTCCCGGTAGATGCAAATTGTTTGGCAATATGTTCGGCTCTTGCATTTACACCATCCAATACGAAAGTAGAATCACCGTAGATCTTATCGATCATCTGGTTCTTAATAGCTGCATTTGTAGGATTTAGCTGAACCGCATTTCTTAATTGCTGGATTTTAATAAGATCATGCTCGTCAAGATCTCTTGCAATCTCAATCTTTGGAATTTCTCCCTTCATTGCTGCAATGAAATCTCTTCCTTTTCTTGGTGCCTTAGAACCAATTGAAACAATATCTGCCATTACTTTAGCGGATACTGTGGATTCAAGGTTTTGAAACGTTAGGTCGGTTTGATATTGCAGCGGGAAGTAGTTTCTATACTGTAAATCTCCCAGAGTGTACGCATTGATGATTGCGTTCATATTTGACGCGGAAAATTCCGGTACTATGTTATTTGCATTTATAATCATTGCTTAGTGTTTTTAGATGAAGGAGATTCTTGGTAAAGCTTTTACCAATAAGGCTGCACCTGTTTTTTCTAAGTCAGGCAAAGCGTCAATTCTAGCGGTTCCAGACATTACGATTGATGCTAAAGGGAAATCATCCACTTTAATATCATGACTTACTAATCCGATTGTTCCAGCTAAATTTCCTGCTGTTAAGGCTACGTTTAAAACCTTCCATTTTCCGTCTGTGTCCGGAACCACTACTGTTCCGGCGGGAATAACTCCATTAGTGAAACGAGCTGCTGCATCTGTCTTTGAAATATGAACTCCACCCGGATAGGTAGCGTCAATTTGATCAAAAACAACAATCTGTCTCCCTGCTTGGAAATCGTCGTTAATATTATTCATTGGTTTTTACTGGTTTTTTAGCATCTAGGTATGCTTGAACATCAGGCGAAACATCTCCTTCCTTTTTAGCTTCACCGAAAAGCGGTTTTGCTGTTGCAGCTAAAGCACTATTCCCGAATTCCTGAGCAATAGCATCTGACTTTGTTTTCATATCATTTGCGTATTTCTCGATAGCTTCGTCGTTCTCAAATGTGAGCCCGGCAGGAATTAATGCCTGGATAGTTTTGGAGACTTTGAGTTCGTCTAGTTTTGATTGCAACTTTTGAGCATTGGTCTGTGCCATCTCCTTTTCCTTGATAGCAGTTAAGCTTTCCGACAATGTTTTATTACTGTCGATAATAGCCTGTGCCCATGCTGGAATTTCGTCGCCCGTTGGTGCTGGATTAGATTTTGGAGGCTCCGGATTTGGTGTAGGTTCAGGTTTTGGATCTGCCCCTTTTTCCTTTTTCAAATCTGCGATTTCTTTTGCCAACGTTCTGTTTTGGTCAGCGAATGACTGGAATATTGCTAGGTCATCTTCAACCCCTGCTACTGCGTTTTCAATGTCTTCCTGTTTTTCGACCGCCTTAGACAATTGTTTTGCTTTGGCTTTCAAAATGGTGTCGCTCAACCCCAGATTCTTGTATCTGGTTTTTAGCTGTTGTAGGATCTCTTGTTCAAACATTACTTAGATTGTTATTTATTATGTTCAAAATTAGTTTTGTTAATATTGCATAACAATAAGGTTTTTTGTAATTTAGCAGTAGTTAATTAAAGTTTTACTTTATAACCATATAAAAACTAATTATGGACGAACTACTAAGGAAAAGAACAGCCGATTTGCTTGTGATTGATATGATGGAGACTGCTTATAGAATAGAGAGAGTAAAGAAAATCACTCTCACTTTTGAAGAGTTTTGTAGGGTAATCGGAAAAGATAGAAGCTCAATTCATAAGCTATTAAAGAATAAACTTCTCCCAGAAGATATCATTATGGGTGGCTATGAAAGCCGAAAACAAAAAACTAAGGTTCTATTTGATACAGAAAAGGTTTTAGAATGGCTCAGGAATCAAAAAGAAACAGAATTCGTTGATAAGGTTTTTAAAATTTAATTGAGTGGCTTAAACAATAAAGGATATGGAAAATTTAAAACTTAATTGTGAAACATGTGGTGTTGCTTATGAAAAACCCGCTGAGTTTAAAGTTTGGAATGACGAACGTCCAGATGTTTTCTTTAGGTGGAGCTTAACCTATTGTGACACTTGTAGGCGAGCTAAACAGATAGAAGCATTAAAGCAATTGCCAAAAGTTTTATTTACACTTTCGGAATCTATTAATTTATCAAAATAAAAACAATGAAAAAACCTGAAAAGAAATCAATCTTATGGGAAGATGTCCTTAAAGACATTAGTAATCTTCCAGTTACTCAATTCAAAACTTACATCGAACATTTCATTTACATAGATGAAGAGAATATAAATTTCCTAAAGACTGCAGGCTTTAAGGTATATCGTGGTGACTGGAATGGAATCATTAAGGATTGTTTAATTATTGAATGGTAGATATGAGCAACTTTAATTTCTACCACTTCCTAGAAGAAAAAGGATACGAAAAAGAAACTATCCGCCAAGCAAACGGAGAAACATTCTGCTACAATTACCAAAAAGAATTAACAGAGAAGACCAGGAATTGCCTTACTTTCCATAAGGATAAGACTATATCTGGGGCCTCTCCTAAGAATGGGTTAGTATTCAAGAACATTACTCAGCCGAAGACTAAAGAGGATGCTGAACAAATTTTATTACAAATAGAGCAATTGCCTAATGAGGAGTAAAAAAATTAAGATCCCCATTTATGATGGTAGATTGATTTTGTACCAGGTTGATAGTTGGGATGCAATAAACCAGAAGTATTCACCCGGCGATCCTATGACTGTCAGAACATGCGGAACTGTATTAACCAACTACACAAAATCCGGAATCTCTGAATACATTGTGGCTTTTAATTCTGTTCCATTAAACAGCGTTATAGCCCATGAAGCAAAGCACGTTGTTAATCTGGTATTCCGGGACCGGGGAATTATGCTAGACGTGAACAACGATGAACATGAAGCCTATTTTCTTGATTGGGTATTCGAACAAATAGAGAAATTCTTTAAAATAACTTAAATTTGAAATATGCAAAAGTATAAAAGAGGAAATCTAGTAAGAATTGCTGACGACTTAGGCGAAAGCATGTCACACTTCGTCAAAGGAAAAGATGCTATAATATTATACAGTTACAAAGATAAATATGCCGGTCATAATGATAAAGACTACGGTGTTATTTTTCCTGATAATGGAAGGGAAGCTTCTTGGTATCATGAACATCAATTAACATTTATTGAAGATGGCGGTGAGCATTTAATAGCATTGGCAAAAAAAAATAAGAAAAATGTTTTTACAAGTATTGAAGATCAATTCAAAAAGGCTATTATAGATGCATTTAATTCGGGATATGAAGAATGCGAAAATAAAGGAATGCGTGAATATTCTGCTGAAAAATACTACAAAGACCATTTTAATAATTAAATTCGCCTTATGGAAGCAAACGAATTGAGAATAGGGAATTATATACTGGACAAAAAGGATGAAAACATAGAATATGTTTATCTTATTAAACATCTTGGAGATTCTGTATATATCAATGATCTTCATCCTGACAATTGTATTCCTATCCCCTTAACTGAGGAATGGCTGCTTAAGTTTGGGTTTGAATCGAGCGTAGGATTTGAGGATCAAAAGTATGATCCAGATGATGAATATGCAAATCAATTTGAATACACATTGGACAGTGGTATTTCCCACAGGGATTTTATTTGCCGTCCATCTAAGGGTTGGATAATTAAAATTGGAGATTATGATGATGAACTCGAAATAAGATACGTACATGAATTCCAAAACCTTTTCTTCGCACTTAAAGGAAAGGAGTTGGCAATAACAAAATAAAATATGGAAAAGAAAATTTTTATGCTTGTAGTTGGTGAATACGCTGACAAAGATATTGAAGCAGTATTTGATAACGAAAATGACTTGCAGGAATATTTGGACGAATTCAATCCTTCATACACGGACACAGTATATGTAGAAATAAAGTATTTAAATCCCAAGCCTAAAGGCAAGACAGGGCCAGATCTCAATGATGAACGCTTCCCTGTTTTTAAAAAGAATAAAAGTTAAAAAAATAAAGCCCCAATTAAGGGGCTGTTTTACATAAATTGATGTACAAATTGAATAAGTTTTGGAATTTGTTCGTAAATACCTCTTGATGCTAATCCTGCTGTTGCACTAATCAACCAGTTATTTAGTATTTTACTAAATTCTGAAGGATTTTTGTTGCCATCAGAAACAATATCATTTAAATCATTTATCTCAGATTCCTGAACTCCAATCTCTTTCAATTCATCACGATGTTTCTCATTCAATGTATTACTATTTGTTGAAGAAATGGTAATATTAGTACCTGTTGCACTATTCATCGAGTTGTTGCTACCAAAAATATTGTTGTTTACTATATTTTGGACACGATCATTATTTGCTTTAGTATTTTCGAAATCACTTTCCAAGTTTGGGAAATCTTTATCTAAATCCATAAGTATATCTATTAATTTCTGTTTTGTCAATTCAATAATATTTTTCAAATGAACCTTTCCAATCATTCTATATGCAGACCTAATAACATAATTTTGATTTGTTTTATATATTTTACTGTACACATTAACCTGCTCTGCTGTTAAATAAACCCTTCCTGTTGGTCCCTCAATTGATTTTATGTTATCTATTATGGTGTTTATTGGTCCTATTACATCGTAATAATAGGTTTTATCTTTAACATCTTGTCCATAAAAATCAGGTATCAAAACTTCCTGTTCTAATATATTTTTAAGTGGAAATTCAGCAACAACGAATACTTTACTAGGAATTATTCTGTAATCTGGTATTACTTCATCTTCTGAATATCCTTCTATTTCTTTTTTTAACCAATCATAGAAAGAAGCATTATTTACTTTAGAAGCAATTAATTTTGCTCGGGTCAACGCAGTTGATAATTCAATATTATCATAAGCAATGTCAAATATTAGATTTTTAATCATACAATTTTATTTTGTCCTCATTGTAGCAAATATAACAAAAAGCCCTCTCAAAGAGAAGGCTTAAGATTTAAATTCTTGAATGCTTTAGAGTAAATTTTTTGAACCTACTTCCATACATTAATTTAAGATGATCGCAACATTCGTAAAGGAATTTATGATCATCATCCCATTCATCTTCTGGTCCTAATTCTAAAAAACCATAGATTTTCCCACACATCACTCGAACATCTAAATAATGCTCAGTCTTTCTTCCATTCTTTACGGTTCTGCTAATTAGCATAAATATTATTCCCACTTTTATATGGTACTATCTCTAATATATCGATTTTTAATTGAACTACAAAAAAGTTAGACATTATTTTTTACAATTTCTTTTGGAGGAACTGGCATTTCTTTCTTAATTTCCTCTTGCATTTTATCTACATCCTTTATTCCGGCTTTCTCCATTGTGGCTTTTTGGCTGAAGAGAGGTTGATTTCCGTTTACTGACATTAGCATTTCATAGAATTTAGCTTCGTTGTTGATTATGTAAGGTGTAATGATCGGCTCTGCATCCAAATCGCTATTGCGGAAACCCGTATTCATGAGCTGGAAGAAAGATTTTACGATAGACATTCTACGTTTGAGGGCTGGTACATATACGCTCATTTTATCCATTACCTTAAGATGCGGCAGCATGAATAGGAAAGCAGCGTTTTCTGTGGCCAACATGTTACCTAAGCCTTCTAAAGCTTCCGGGGAAATGTTCACAGAGTTTGTCATTTTGTAGATGATGCTTTCAAGGTTTTCCTTCTCATTAGAAAGGGATTCGCTGGCATTTGGAGGCTGTACAAAGTTTGCACTAGCTTTATCTCCGTTAAGCTGCAGAACTTTTCCTGTTTTATCTTTGGAAAAGCTACCGGTCACTTCTCCTGTTAAGGCTAAAATAGGTGCAGAGAATTTCTTGTTAACCTCACCAGTATCACTGGCAATTTCTTCTAACCTTTCAATGGCTTTCTGAACCTTTGACCATTCCACATTTTCAAACTGGTACCAGACAATAGGAATTTTGCCAATTGAATTTGCTGTCTCAGAAACTAGCTCTATTCCGCCATTGACATCCCGTAGGATTGCAATACGTTCAGCGGTGTAGATTTCGTAATATTTTACTTTCTGGCCATTGATTCGCTTTTCGTATTCCCGGAGAAAAGCAACCATGTCGCCCTGATCGTTAAAGTATGGATACATCTTATTCTTGTCCGGAGAAAGCACTGTAACCTTTAACCGGAACTGAGATTGGAATCCATAATACTGGTTAACCTCATCTGCTACCCACCATAATTCAGCACATTGGGTAAACCGTCCATTTGTTTTTGCGATTTCCCTATCTACAAACATAAGTTTTTCCTTATCGATCAGTTTTAAATAGGCATCATACAAAGACGTATCTTCAATATTGTTAGTATACTTCACAGGATTACCATAAAGGAAGGTGACAGCATTTGCAACGATGTCTTTTTGATAGGCCAACGGTATACGGTTAAGTTTTTCGATACGTTTTCCCTCCTTCTTCTCTCCTTTTTCATCGGTATACTCATACTCAACAATACGATCCGGATAATTGTATAAATCAGTCATGATTCGGTGGCGGGTTTCATCCCACTCAGAATTAAACTGCTCAATATTTGGCAGAGGAATTCCGTTATCTTTAAGATACGCTATTTTCTCTCCGATGGTCTGTAATTGGTAATATTTTTCGTCCATTATATTAAAGATGCTATTCTGTTCAAATTGTTTCTAATTGGTTTGTTGAAATCGAAATATGCCCTCATTAAGATCATATCTCGATAATCCGGGGACCGTCCTATGTTTTCTTTGATTGTAGCTTTATTTACTAGAGTTATGATGTCGTAATCCGGATCCTGCTCTATGGTATCTAGTTCTTCCTTGATCCTTTCTTTTTGTTCCTCAGATAACTCTGCTGAAATAAACATTTTGCTCTTATTGATTATCTTTTCAGCCAGGTAAACCAGTAACTGCGTCTGAGCATTCTTGTATTTCGGTGTGTCCTTTTCATCTCCTAAGTCTTCATCGAATGGTCTACCATTGTTGTGGAAGCCGATAATATCCAGGTTGTCTACTACCCCACCTCCTACACCATCAGCATCAGCAATACATTGATCTTTAGGAATTGAATGTTTCTGTTGTAGTGCTTTAATACACGCTTGTATTTCCGTGGTCTTGCTAATTTCAAACTCATGTACTTCAATCAACTCCCAGTCCTCCCATACACCGATAACTGCTAAATCGGATCCGAACCTTGCAACGTCAGCGGTGATATATTTCTTCTTCTCATTTGTAAGGTGGTCATTTCGGAACAGGTCCAAAATCTTATCGTAGATGCACAGCTTATAAGGGTTATCATCATATTCCCAATTCCCCTTCAGCAGCCTTTCCTTCTTTGCTTTATCCTTGGTGTTTTCCAGCTGTTCTATGTAGAGCTTGTCAATGAACGGGTTATCCTGAACAAATGCCTGTAAAAACTTCTGTATTGGTGTCAGAATATTTTCTTTGAAAGGCTTGTAGAAATGGGAATACATCCAATTCTTTTTCGGGTTGCAGGTAACGAACATTTTCGGAACCAAGCCAAATTCCTTGTTGAGGTGTCGGCCGACCCTAGTATTTAGTACATCAAAAGCACCAAAGTTGATTTCTCCTCCTTCCTCAATCCATCCACCGGTATACTCCAGTGATCCGAATCTCTCATAAAGCGGATCGCTCGGCTTATTCTGCAGGTCTAGCATATCGATGCGGGAACCATTCTTAAATTGAATGTAGTTATCCTGGCCATTGTACCTCCATTCACTCGGCGGAATACTGTAAGCTTTACAAACTTTCTGAAACGTGATCAATGTTGAAGATCTAATTCTCTTTAGTTCCTCACGTCCAATAAACCATTTTGATCCTGGATATAGCAGACACATGAAGAGTAACCAGCTCGCCCCGGTCCAGGACTTCGCGCCACCCGCGGCTCCACCGTACAGAAATTCTCTTGTATCTTTATCACAAAGTATCTGCAAAGCTTCTTCTTGCTTTAAATGCTTTTCTCCTTCATGAGTTGTAATAAAATCAAAACTCCCCCTTCTGAATTTCTCTGCATAGATTTCAAAGAGCTGTATTTTTAACTGGGAAAGTAAAATCTTATCACTTCTCATCGTTTTTGAGTGCTGCCATCAAATCATTTAAGGTTTCATCAGATAATTTGGAAGTATCAATAGCACTTTTAATGTTTATATCTGTCTCATCTTTTATTCCTTCGTCAGATTTAAACAGTGTCATCAATCTGGAAGCATACTCCATTCGGGCATTGACGCCAACAGCTGCATCATAATACACTATTTTACCATCTTCATCTTTCTTGATGCTTCCTTCTTCGTCAAATTCTGGTGTCTTCATTGTTCCTCCTAATACGGCGCTTATTTGGAAATTATGCAGGTCTTGGAATGTCTTCTGTCTGGCTGACTTCTGAATATCTAATAATTCAGGATTTTTACGAATACGACCATATACGGAAATATATGTAACCTCCAGCATTTTTGCTGCAACAGTTGGTTGACCATTTGATTTTATGAGCGCTTCTTTCAGTTCCTCATCTGTATATGAATCTACGTTTGCCATATTAACTAATGTTAAATATTCCTGTTACTTTGTCTTTCTACCTCTTGTTGCCATGCCTATACGTTCAATAGTTCGTTAATCTCTTTTATCCGATTTTCCAGGATTGTCTTCTCAGTTATCAACTCTCTGGCAATGTTCGCCTGCTCTTCTGTTACTTCTCTTACCTGGAGTTCTGTAAGATAGAGATCATGTAATTTCTTTGGTTCAAAAAACTTTCGTATGTCTTCTTCTGTGCCTTTAGCGTATCCGAGAGAGTTCCATCCACCAATGCCGTCTTCAGTGTCTACTTTGAATATTTTTGTTTCTCCTGTTTCACTTGTAAGTTGTCCTATGGTTACATTCATACTATTGAAATTTTGATTTATTCTTTTGACTTTCCGTACACTTTACTTACATACATTGCATATTGTGCGACTGGAAAAATACCAGTTGTTTTCACTTCAGAACTTTTGTTTTCTTCACAGACATAATACCATGCATTGTTCATGGATTTATTTTTTACATTTTCACATTTGATTTCAAATTCTTTCCCTGTTGAATTGTGTATAAAGATTACTTTTTTCATGTTAATTGTATTTTGATTTTGTTTTCTGACTTGTTACATGCCATCCACCGCATTCTTTGCAGTAATAGTGTCTTTTCGGAATCTTACTTCTACTACTTGCAGATTTACATTTGGTGATTATTTCCTGAGCTTCTCGCCTCGTAGTGTACATAAACTTGCTACATAAGCTCTTTGTGGTGTCAACTCGCATAGACTTCTTCCATTTTTTCTTGCAGTTCTTCACCTTTGATGAATTTATCATCCGGATTGAATCCAAGATATTCGAGAAACATTACTTTCGCATCATAATCTGAGAAGGACACTGTAAAGTATGGCTCGCCTTCCAGCAAGGCCCCTTCTTTTACCTTTTCCTTAATCTCTTTGATCTTGGCTTTCTTTTCTTCGGCAGTCAACTCTTCTGCGGCTTCTTTGCGCTCCATCTCATGAACACTTACCTCAGGAACATGCTTACTATTGTCCAGCTCTTGAGTAATGGACTTCTCATACTCAGTATTGATTTTCTTTTCTTCCTGGGGTTCGAATGAAGGTATCTCTATATCCTGCATTGTTGGCAGTTCGATTTCTATCAAGGAAATGTCTACATCATCGAGACCAGCCAAAGATGCGTCAATGTCAGGATATATTTGGGCCAATTTCTTGTAATCCATCTCTCCCTGAACAGCCTTGCTATTGAAAAATATGTTAAGCTCTTTTTCCGTTTTTAAGTCAACATCAATCACTTCTACCTTTAACTGATAGTCATTTTCTTTAGTTTCAGGGTTATACTTATTGGCTTCATCGGCAATATCTAATTTTTGATGCCCGGAGACTAAATTTCCCGTTTGTTCATTCCAAACGAACCCCCCTATAAAACCGTGTTCTTTAATGTTAGATTTTAAACCTTTTCGAGCATCTTTAGTAATTGAACGTGGGTTGTATGATGCAGGGGTAATCTGACTACGCCAAATTATTCTCGTTTCCGATTGCTTAATTTTATTTTTCATGCGTTTTGGTTTTTATAATCATACTCAAATAATATTCTCTCACAGCCTGGAAATTCTTTAATCACCTTTTTTAAATCGTTTGGGGAGTTTTCCCTGCACCATAGTAGAAAAGCAATGTCTTCAATGTCTGTTCCTGATGACCTTGCGTTTGCTTGGCCGTAACTGATTGGTTGGATAAGTCTTTCTTTCTTAATATAAGCTAACACTTGCTTATTGTTCCAGTTTGACAAGGGATACAGCTTTTTGCCTGATTCGCTGGTCATTTCATCCGGATAGGTGTTTAGCATTAATCTCCTGTTAAGGGAATCATTTTTTTTGAACCCCATTACTGCCCATTCAATCCCTGTCTGCTCTTTTACTTTTTCATTGATTTTAGCAACATTCCATTCAGCATACTTGACTTTTTCGGTGCCAAATACTCCATGTTTTTTGTTGTTATAGTAAGCATAATGGGGTGTTTGGATAAATCTGCAATTAGGATATTTCTTTTCTGTCCAGTTAATATACCTGTTTATGTGTTCCAGATCCTTTACCATGTACATATACACACATACAATCTCCTTAAAATATGGTGATAGCATGTTGAGCAAGGCAATCGAATCTTTTCCGGCCCCGGAATGAAACAGTATAACCCTGTCCGTTTTGGTAGACAAGGTTTTAATACTGTTTAATGTTGGAATTAAAAGCATCATTATTTCACTTTTCTTCTAATCCTCATCGGAACTCCGCCTGAGTTGTTGATTGCTCTTTTAGCTTTCGACTTTGGCGATTGGCTTTTAGGCTCTCTCATTGTTTCATTTTTAAGGTTAAACATTGTATTTATAGTTTTTCGCAATTAATTTTTTTGAGGATTTCCCCCAATTCAATTACGAAATTGCAGTTCTCAGTTGTTAATTCATCATCAGGCCCCATCTCCTCATCCCTTTCAATTGTTACTCCATTGAATTTGACAATAAGCTGAGGAGCATTTTTGACGTATCCTGCCTGGAATTTGACTGTTTCGTATTCAATAATTCCAGAAATATTCCCGGATTCATCTAATTCGCAAAGACGCTCGATGTTGTAATCGGTGAAGTCACGGTACTCTTCTTTTTTGATGCCCTTTAGAATTTCGAGAAAATATTTTTTTTGTATAACCAAATACAGCTCTTTAGTATTTTTCATGCTTATATTTTTCTATTTGTTCAATCAAAAAGTCACGACTGAATTTGAAGTTTTTTAAAGCTGCTTTTTGCTCTAATTGACGTAAACGATGCTCACCTATCTTTAAAAGTAAATTCGACCTATACGGTATTAAATTCGCGCTTAAATACTTGTTACACCTTACGCATTGCCCATGCATATTATCGAGATCAAACCGAACAGATTTATAAAATTCTTTGGCGAAATAATGCCCAGAATTCATCTGATTTACCGGCTTTAACTCATCACATGATATGCAGATGAAATACCCATCTTTACTATCTCGTTTTCGAACTTTTGCGTTAACAAGCTTCTGTAAGATCTCAATTAAAGCTTCTATGCTTTTGCCCTTGTATTTGATTCTTAATTCGGCCGTAATCATCTTACAACAAAATTATTTATTACTGTGATTTAATGAAACATACAATCCACAATTAAAGTATTACTTTACATATATTCGATTTTTAAACCACAAAAAAACCACTCTAATACTTGAGTGGTCTCATTTAAAAATTCGGTGAATTAATTTTTCGGCAAATTGTCTGGTCTTCGCCCTAATTCGGTCATTGCTTTTTCAAATGCTACATTAAAATCGGATTTATCTTCTTGGTCTTCAAAAAAGAAATTAACCTTTATTGCTTTGGCTACTTGAAGAAAAGTATCTAATGTTGGTTTGTATTTCAATGAAAAAAACCGACTTACATTTGACTGTAACAAACCACTTTTATCAGCTATTTGTTGTTGTGTAACATTCTTTTGGTCAGCAATTTCTTTTAAAAGCAAAACTAATAATTGCCATTGGTAGTCTTGATTACTCATTTGATTTTATTTCTTTAAGCCAATATTTGGGTTTAAAAATTACTTTATTATCGAAAAGATCTCGCCAATCTAATTCATTATACAATGTTATAAATGATAAAACCTCATAAGAACCATCTTCATTTATAACAATATACTGACCTTCTTTTTCTGGTTTAATAGAAAAACCTATCATTTCAAATTCTTTTTTCATATTAATATTGTTTAAAATAAAAGCCTCTACATAGAGGCTCTAAATTATTATTTTATTGGGTAATAATCATCTGTTTTTAAAAATTTTTGCCAGTCTTTTTCAGTGTTGTATTTATTTTCTGAAAATTCATCAATAGAAAATTGAATAGTTCTGTACTTTGCAGAGAACTTACCATTTACATAAGTTCTGATAGTGAAAGTTCTTTTTGAGTGATTTGCCACTACTTTGATTGTTTGATTTAAAGTAATCATAATAATTTTGCCGTATTAAACTGTTGCCGCCAGATTCTAAATTTAATGAGTTGGTTTATCTCTCATTTTCTTATTACAAATATATATCATTAATGATATATTAATCAATAATAAAAATGTTAAATTTTGTTAAAGTTTATTCTTTCTATAATTTTGCCAAGGTGAATTGTGAAGTCTCTTTTGAATGTTACTTTTTCAACCTCAACGATCATTCGCCTTGCACCGGCATTGTACCCGACTTGAAGAATGACAGTCTTGTAATTCTTTAGGCTCAAAATTGCACCTGTTTTCGTGTCGATGTTGCATAGTCTTGATTTATAGAAATCGGTACCATCGCGATATTCTTCGGTTTTTTCGCCCGTTTCGATTTGATCAAACCAAACCTTCTGCATTATTAAAAAAAGGGGTTTTTGCTGCTCTTTTTCATCTGTCGGGTATTCTTTGATGATTCGAGGTGTTGAAGAAACTTTCAACTTTCTTCTGTTTGCAGTTGGTATTAATTTTCTTGTTTTCATATTTTAGTTTTTAATTTCTGATTTATATTCTTCTTGCCAACCACCACCTATTAAATCGCCCATTTTGTTAAATTTTAGTTGATACTTGCTTTTGTAATATTCTACACCATTTGCAAGTAAGTATTTATGTTGTTCTGAAATTTTTGGTTTATATGAAAAATCAAATGATATAGCAACTTTTTCAATAGTATCACCTACGATTTTACTTTTCTTGAAAAACAGTAAACAAGTATCACTTAAAAAACAATACAAATAACCTTTAGGTGTCTTTCTTACCTCTATAATTAAGTCATCACAATCTTTTCTAAATAATCTTTCAGTTTCTTTTAGAGTTTCTTTTGAAAAATAATACCAACCTGCATTTATATGAAAACCAAATGAAATACCATCTTTACTAAATATAGGCTTCATTTTTTTTAAAATTTCATGCTTCAAAATGCCCTTTATTGGTTTATTTGCAAGCATCTCATCAATTAATTCTGCGCTAATTTCGTTTAGTTTCATATTATTTAGCTTTTATAAATTTAACTCTTTTTCTAATAAGTTTTGCCGGTGTATTTATCAAAACTGCAGCTGCTTTTACTTCTGGTGTTCTGGTTTGCTCAACCATGATGAAATTTTCTATTTTAAAACATCTGAAGGCCCCAGCTTCTACATCGAAGTAAGTGAAGGTCGTAATACTTGGCTGACTCTGTGTTTTAAATTCGTAATCGATTTTTAATGTACCAGTCGCTTTTCTTATGGACCTGTCTTTTTTCTCGAAATAAAACGTTACTTCACCCCGGTGCATCTCTTTATTTATTCGATATAACTGCCAGGCTTTACGCAGGCAATCTGCCCACTCTTTACCAGTTTCGTTCATTATGTGATATGCTCTTAGCATTACTGTTTTTCTGAAAGATATTGAAGTTTTCATAATGTATATTTTATTGTTTGTTTCGTTTTGATGTTACAAATATATGCATTTAATGTAAACTATAACTATTAATATTTACATTTAACGCTAATTTATAACTAATCTAAATTAGCGCGGTATGTAAATTAATTTTATTATATCGGCATTATCTGTTACTTTTGTACAATAATTTAAAATATGCAACTTAGAATCAAAGATGTAGCAAAAAGAAGGGGCTTTACAATGGCAAAGCTTTCTGAAATGCTAAATATCGATAAAACTACAATGAGCCGATATAATAGCGGTACAGTTGAACCTCCAATAAGCAGACTAAAGCAAATTGCTGAGGCATTAGATTGTGAGATAGCGGAATTGTTTCCGGTTGGTGAAAAATTCGGCCATTGGGAATTAGACGGCGAATGGTTAGGAATAAGAAAGAAATAAACCATGTTCAAAGTAATCATAGCCGGAACCCGAACATTTGATGACTATTCTTTATTTAAGGAACGGTGTGATTTTTACTTGCAGAATTACCAGGAAATAGAAATTGTTTCCGGAGGTGCCCGGGGGGCTGATCTTTTAGGAGAAAGATATGCCGTTGATAACGGTTATAAGCTATCAGAATTTCCGGCTAATTGGGATCTAGGCCCAAAGGCCGGACCGCTCCGGAATCGGCAGATGGCAGAATACGCAGATGCACTTATAGCATTCTGGGATGGCAAAAGTAAAGGAACCATGAATATGATTTCATTAGCAAAGGAATTGGGCCTGAAAGTGAAAATTGTGATGATAAAATAAAAGCCCCTAATCTCGGGGCTGCATTTTAGTTTGTATTGTGAAATATTTTAATAGTAATTTTTTTCTGAGCTTCTAACCTTCGCTTTTCACGTCCAACAGTATAAATAGATGTAGTTCTGTCGTCACGGTGCCCTCCTGCTATTTGAGCATTATAATTTGCCTCTTCTACCATGTCTAAGAATGTATGCTTCAAACAATAGATCGATTTATCGATTTTTAAGGGTACCATTACCTTCTCCTTCCAGAACCGGTAAATAAGATTTCTATCCATTTCATGATCTCCTGGCTGGTAAAAATATGAGAAAATATAATCATCATCAAATATTGCATTTTCCAATTGCCTTTCCCAAAATGGTATAGCATCCGGGATTATAGCTCTTTTTTCCCGGACATACAACTGCCCTTTTTTCAAAGTGATAACAAATTCTGATTTATCAAGAAAAACATCAGATTTTTTAAGTGCTAACATTTCTGTTGTTCTGCACCCGGACATGAAGAATATCTGGAAATAATTGTAAAAGTGATTGTGATTTTCTTTGATATGCTTATCAATTCTTTTTAACTCCTTAATTGTGAAAACCTCCCTTTTCTCAACAATATGCTTTTTGGTTTTAATACCTGTGCATGGATTCACTTTAATACATCCCTCATCAACAAGATCTGTAAATAAAGATGAAAGATGAACTCTGAATTTGTTGAACGTGTAATTACTGAGATTAAGGGATTCTAAGGTTTGTTTGACGTGAATTAACTCGACATCTTTTATTTTAAGATAATCCAGCTTGTTTTTTTCAAAAGCAACCATAAAACGCTCTAAATGAAGTTGAACGTTCTTAGTGTGATCTGGCGTAAAGTCTTTTTGATCTAGAGCCATTTTAAGAGCTTCCCCGGTGGAAAGGTATGGATTAAAACCTCCTCGTTCAAACATGAATACTTTTGTCCGGGGATTGTAGTCTTTTTCATCCAGAAGTTCTGTCATCTGTTTTAGAAGAAGCTTTTCAATCTGCTTCCTTTCTTTTTCTGTTTTGAAACGATTTAATCGACGACGGTAAGTAAAGGGCTTTTCCCTATCAGGCTCATAGAAACGGCACTGAACAAACCAATCTTCATTTGAATTGGTTACAAGAAAGTCGGAGCGTTTGCATCCGAAATTTAGATTTTTCATACGTATTAATTGTTACTGTTATTGTTACTGATTAATACGCTTCCAAAAATTTTAAAAAGCAGCAAACCCGCTGTGGGATTGGGTTTGCTACTGTGTGACCGCAGAAGGATTCGAACCCTCACTGTCGGAGCCGAAATCCGAAGTTCTATCCATTAAACTATGCAGCCTGATTCATGAGCAGTAACACGGATTGAAGAACAGCCTGCTGCTTATGATTTCGACTGCGAAAATAATGATTTTTTTACAATTTTCCCTAATAATAAAGGCTTAATTCTAAAAAAACCTTTTGCCTTCATTACCGTAAATACAGACCGGGATTGCTGTAACAGAAAAACCAAGTCCTCAAACATTTACAAATCAAACAATTATAAAACACAGCCATTACACAGCTTAATCCATAACCTTTTGCTGATACCTTCCTTATTTCAGTGTTCCAGAAAACAAAAACCTTACATCCGGAAATGTAAGGTTCTGTATTTTTAAATTTCTTTACAGCTTAGAAAGTGATCTTCACCCCTCCCAGGATCTGCGCTCCCAATACTTTATAGCCTTTATACGTCTGGTATTTAGAACTCAGCAGATTGTTTCCGAGAGCGAAAACACTGAAGTTTTTATGGATTTTATATTCTGCAGAAAGATTCAGATCAGCATAACCGCCTACTTTATCATTTCTGTTTTCCGCAGACTGGAACACCATTCCCGATGGAGCCGCTACCCCTTCAAAAGCGAATGAATTGGTGGTTCTGTCGCTGGCAAAGATCCCTTTAAATCCAAGAAGAAGCTTTTTGTCCAGCATGGTATATTTGGCTCCGATACTTGCATTTACTAACGGAACATTGTAAATATCCTCATAGTTTTTAAGATCGTATTTGGTAAAACGTACTTCACCGTCCAGGATCAGGTTTTCAAGCGGGAAATACTGTACGCTTCCTTTGATGTCACTTACATTTCCGTCATCGTAAACAGCAGAGAATGTATTGGCAAAATCATAGGCAGAACGGTTCATCGAATACGTATTATTGAAAAGGTTATTCGCCTGGAAGAACATAATATCCCTCATCTTTCCGTAACCGGCCGAGAAGTCGTATTTGAACGTTTCGTCGATGTCTCCTCTCAATCCTACATAAAAATGATATTTCGTTTCTGTTGGCTTTAAAAACTGATCAGAAAGGATGAACGGATTTGCCTGTAACATATCTCCATATGTATTCAGCTTCAGACCTCCGTCTACCCCACCATAGAATTTGAATTCTTTGGCAGCTGCAAACTGGAATTCAGCCTGCGGGAACCAGTAGGTCTTGTTATTTTTCTGCTGCGCAAAGTAATCGTTTGAATTTTTAGAGTTCAGGAAAGCAAATGAAGATCCCAGAGTTAAATAAGAATCTCCTTTTCTGAATGTCACTTTCGGAAGTAAATTGGTATTGACAAAATTCGATGAATTCTTATCTTCAATTCCGAAATCTGTTTTTACCGCTTCCAGGCCTACTCCAAGATCCGCATTCAGATTGATGCCTGATTTACCGATTTCCACTGCATGCTTGGAAAGATTCGCCAAAATAGATACCTGGTTTTCCTGGGCATCGAAATGGTCTTTCAGGAAAGATGATTTTACTCTGATGTCATTCAGAATCTCATTTGAATAAAAATCATAATAACCGTTTACCTTAAACTGGTTCACTTTCTGCTTCAGATCTACTCCGGCATCCGGCTGAAGGGCATAAATTCCGTAGTAATTATAATTGTTCAGACCATATTCAGCATTAATGTTGAATTTTCCTTTCTCCCCGTAAGAGTTAAGGAATGCCCCCAATGTAGCTGAACTCTGCTTAGATCTCCAGTCGTAATCTTTCTTCAGGCCGTTGGTAGAAAGAACATGCACATCTGCTCCTACTTCTATTTTGTTCTCAAGGGTTTTGGAAATATTGGCATCCGCAAGGATTTTTCCGTAGTTCCCCATCCCGAACTGGAAGTAATTGTTTTGGGCTGTTCCTTCAAATTTCGGAGCCACATCTTCCCCCTGAATCGTAGAAGTTTTAAAATCTGAAACCGCAGGCACATCCGTAATCGTATATTTTACAGGATTCTGGGACTTCTCTTCCGGCGGGTAATTCTTAATGGTTTCCACGGAAGTCTTCTTCTTCTCGATCTTCTTTACTTCCGGTTCTCTTTTCTTATTAAGAATCAGTTTCTCTTCTTTGATCTGGGAGAACGCTACCGACGAAATTCCCAGGAATAATATAGATAATAATTGAATTTTTCTGTTCATTACTATGAGTGTATTTATGTGTTCCTGTAAAGCCTTTCAACAGCTGTTACATGAACAGGATACTGCATTTTTACTTTTTAATCTGCTTTTTAACCTCTTTTGCTTCTGCAACGATCTCAGGGAAATCCTTATAATTGTTAATAATCTGGTCGCAGGTATAGCTCGCCTGATAATTATCCTTCAGGCCGATATAGTTCTTCGCCATCAACACCAAAGCTTTTGCGCCCCATAATTCTTCCGATGCATAATTATTGGCAAGTTTAAAGATCGTTTCATTTGATGATTTGAATGCCTTTCCTTTATTTTGATAATAAGCTTTGGCATACAGTGCTTCCGCAGCTACCGAAGTATTGGATGATTTTTCAAGAGAAGTATAAGCAGCCTGGGCATCTTTGTCTTTTCCGGAATTCATCAGGCTTCTCGCCTTGATCACTTTTGCCGTTTCAATCACCGCAGCAGAGTTCTTGGAATTGGCAATCACTGCATTGGCCAGCTTTTCAGCTTCAGAGAAATTCTTTTCTTCCGCATACAGCTTCATCAGCTCAACATTGGCGTAGTTTTTAATGCCGACATCTGAAGAGTTCTTAATTCCCTCAAGATACTTCTTAGCCTCAGCAGTATTGCCCTGAGCGATAAAAATCTGAGCTAAACGGGTTTGTGCATCATCCTGGTAATCATTCTGAGTTCCAGCAACTTCCTGAAGCACAAGTAAAGCTTTTGTTGAATTATTGGTCTGATAATAACTTTCCCCTAATTCATACTTCGCCTGGTACAGTCCCTCACCGGTAGGATTCTGGGTCAGGTACTTCTCGTAATAAGAAATTGCATTTTTATAATCTTTCTTCGTGAAATACTGTTTTCCCGTAGAAAGGTTGATTTCATCGATTTCAGAAGCGTCCACATTCACTCCGATATTTCTGGCGAAATTCTCGTATCCTGAAACGTCTCCGTTCTTCGTGAAAATAGGTTTGGCTGCCTGAACGATCTTGTTAGCGTACGCTGTATTTTTATACTGCTCTCCGAGTGATTTCAGTTCAGAAAGGGCTTTATCATTCTGGTTCTGATCGATATAATTCTGTGCCCTGTAAATAGAAGCATTCGCAATAAGGTCCTTATCAGAAGAAGTTTTGATCACCTTTCCGAAATAATCGTTGGAATTGGCGTAATCATCCTGAGCCGCATATGCTGTCCCTATTTCGTACTGGGCATCATCATAATATTCAGAACCCGGATATTTGGATAAAAGAGTCTTCATATTCGTGATCTTAGCCTGGGTATCGCCTTTAAATCCTAAAGCCATAGCCTTCTGATACAGGGTATAATCCGTAGCATCTTCATTTTTATCATAAATGGCAATCGCCTCGTTCAGATCGTTGTTGGCATAATGAATATCAGCAAGACGGAGTTCCGCATCGTTTTTGAATTCCGGTTTCGGATTGCTCAGATACTGTTTGAAATAAGTGGCTGCCTGATCAAATTTTTTAGATTTAAAATAAGCATATCCTAAATCATATGACAGCTGCTGCTTTTCAGGGAAATTTTCGTTAAGCAGCTTTTCGTAGCGGACAATGGCAGACGGGTAGTTTCCTTTCTGGTAATACACCTGCCCCAGCCAGTAAAGTGCCCTGTTATAAAATTCTTTATTGATGCTGAATCCTAAACTTCTGAGGAAATACTTTTCAGCTTCATCATAGTTTCCTTTGTTGAATTCTTCCGTTCCCAAAAGGTAAGAAACTTCCTGATCCACTTTGTTGATCTCCGGAGTAGAACTCTGTAATTTATCAATAGCGTTCAGGGTTTCCTGGTAGTTTCCGGAATACAGGTAGGATTTCACAAGAAGAGATCTCATTTCCGGAGCATTCGCATCATTCTGGTTGTTGTTGATATAGCTCTGAATTACCGCAGAAGGACTTTCAAACGGGTTTCCGATATCGTAGCTGAGTTTGGCGTACTGTTCGTGGGCCAGTTTTTTCACTTTCGCATCATAATCCATCTGGTAAGAAGAACGGAATGCGGAAAGGGCTTCCTGCTTTTTATCTACCGCCAGGTAAGCATTTCCCAACTGATAGTAAGCATTCTGAGCCAGCGCGGAATTGCTGTTAAGAAGCTGGTTATAATAGGAAACCGCTTCATCATATTTTTTCAGCTGAGCCGCCACGAATCCCATTTCATACAGGTCATTTTCAGACGGGTTCTGCTGTACGCTTAGATAGTCTTTCAGATGCGGATAAGCCGAAGTATAGTCATTTTTCATGAAATAGCTCTCCCCGATGATCTTATGAACCTCTGCTTTATAAGACGCAGAAATATTTTCGTTCAGCAATGCATTTCCTTCTGTAATAGCCTGATCGTAATTCTTATCGTTATAGTACATCTGCACATAATAAGGACGGACAAGCTTAGAAAATTTCGGATCATCCTTCACAGAGTCAAAATACTGGAAAGCCCGGTCATTCTGCCTGTTTGAGTAGTAAAGATGTCCCAGCATATAGGCAATGTCTCCTTTCTGCGACTGATCCGCAGATTTATAAGCCTCTTCCAGAGCATCGGTAGCCCCTTTGGAATCTCCGGTCATGAATTTGGCATACCCCAGTTTCAGGATATACTGTGTATTTTCTTCTTTTGAAAGCTGATACTGGTTCACCTTTTTGAGGGTCTCCAGTGCTTTGTCAAAATCTTTTTTAGCCAGATAATAGTCTGCTAAAGGAAGATTGGCCTGAGCAAAATAGGCAGAATTCGGATATTCTTTCATGAAAGCCGTTAATCCTTCCTCAGCATGATTTTTCTGAAGGATCACCCCGATCACATTATCAAAAAACTGCGCCGCCTCCTTTTTTGAACGGGACAGGTTCTGATTGTAGAAGTACTGTCTTGCATATTCATACTGGGAGGCGTTGTATACTTTGGTCTGATAAAGATTTTCAGCTAGATTGAATCTGTAATTTTCTTTCTGTGTAAAATATTGAGACTGTTGAGCTTCGGAAATTCCGAAATAAAGAACCGCAGCCGAGAGGAGTATTTTTTTTGAATTCATTCTTTTTTGAATAAAAAAATTAGTCTATTATATCAACGAAAATATTAAAAACTTATTGTTTAAGCAAGTTTTAGCAGATTTAATCTTTTAAAATTACCATTATGCCGCTCATAAAACCATTTCACCAAATCATGATAAAATTTCTTACTTTAGCCTGCAAAAAACATAAACAATACGGGTATCAGTGATCAAAAAAATATTCTGATCCGACACTCTTTCAACAGCAGCTAAAAACATACCATTACATGAAATTTAAGATACTTTTAGCATTAATTTTTATAAATCTGAAGCATTCTCAGAAGTTTTACTTTCCCAGACTGCAGCAAACGATTCGTTTATTTTAGAAAAACAGATCTCCGGTATGTGGAAATACCTGTTTACAAAGATTAAAGAGGTTTGACCGTCCATTTTTTTATCTAAATATTGTTAATGACTGTTAACATCAAAATAAAAAATCGTTACATTTGCTTTTTTTCAAATCAAATATAGTTATTGAATGAATCAACTTTTCAGAAGAAAAATCTACTCGGATACAGACACCTCTACTGGTCTTTTAAGGGTATTGGGAGTATGGGACATCGTATTTTTTGGTATTGCGGCCATCATAGGTGCAGGAAGTTTCAGCAGCTTGGGTGAAGCCGTTTTCAGAGGCGGTCCCGGTGTTATCCTTCTATATTTGATATGTGGGTTTGCCTGCGGATTCACAGCCTTATGCTATGCTGAATTTGCCAGCAGAATTCCTACTGCCGGTTCTGCGTATACGTATGCCTACGCCAGTTTCGGGGAACTTATTGCATGGATTATCGGCTGGGCTCTTATCATGGAATATTCATTCGGAAATATTTATGTAGCTTTCTCATGGTCTGATTATTTTACCAGCTTTTTGGAACGTCTCGGAATGCATATTCCAGATTATCTTACCTGCAGCTATACGGAAGCCCGAAAAGCCTTTCAGAACGGTTCTGAAAACAAAGAACTGCTGAATGCCTGGAAATCTGCTCCTCTGATCGGAAACCTTAAATTTATTGTGGACGTACCGGCTTTGGTGATCAATGGCCTGATTACATGGCTTTGCTACGTCGGTGTAAAGGAAAGTAAAAACTTCAACAATTCCCTTGTTATCTTAAAACTGGCCGTTATTGTACTGGTAATCCTTGTGGGTGCTTCTTATGTAAGCATTGAAAACTGGACACCCGTAAGCCCCACAACAGGAACTCCATCCCTGATGCCTAACGGATTTGCCGGAGTGATGAGTGCCGTTTCCGGAGTATTTTTCGCTTACATCGGGTTTGATGCTTTAAGCGTGCTTTCCGAGGAAACCAAAGATCCACAAAAGACACTGCCAAAAGGAATGATTATTTCCCTGGTTCTGTGTACTGTTATTTATATTGCCCTTACCCTGGTTCTGACAGGAATGGTAGATTACAGGAAGTTTGACGGAGTCGGAGATCCTCTTTCTTTTATATTTGAAAAGACCAACGCCAATGTAGCATGGATGGAGCTTATCGTTTCTTTCGTTGCCATTGTAGCCATTACCACGGTGCTTCTGGTATTCCAGATGGGACAGCCGAGAATCTGGTATGCAATGAGCCGTGACGGACTGATGCCTCAGCGGTTCCAGAAAGTGCATCCTAAATATAAAACACCTTCTTATGCTACGGTCATCACCGGAATTGTGGTTGGGATTCCTATTTTATTTACCGATAAAACATTTATCCTTGATTTTACCAGTATAGGAACTATTTTCGCGTTTGTCTTGGTTTGCGCAGGAGTACTGCTGCTTCCGGCCAAAGAGAAAATCAAAGGAAGATTCCACCTTCCGTATGTGAACGGAAAGATTATTTTCCCGGTAATCTTCATTGGCGGCCTGATAGGCTTTTATTGCTGGCAGCCGGAATTTTTTGATCATCTTATGGACTGGAAAGATCCTAAAGAAGGTGAATTCAGAGCTTCGATCTTTTTCTTTATCCTGATCAATCTTATTCTGTGTATCGTAACATTTATCAAGAATCTTTCCCTGATCCCGCTGATCGGTTTAAGTTCCTGTTTATATCTTCTTACCGGAATGAGCCACGATAACTGGTTCTGGTTCGGATTATGGTTTGCCATAGGAATGGTTATCTATTTCGGATACGGCTACAGAAACAGTAAGCTTGGGAAAGAAATAAAATAAATAATACCATAAAAAATGAAAGGGCGAAATGCAGATCTGCGTTTCGCCCTTTTACTTTTTAAGATGTTTCAAAATCGGCAGAATTATTGCTTTAAGCAAATGAATAACATCAAACTACATCACCATGTCAGGAAGAATAAAAACATATAGCGAATTTTATCAGTTCTACCTTACCGAGCACAGCAAAATGGGAACAAGGATTTTTCACTTTATCGGAACCTTACTTGTCTTTGTTGTTATCTGGTATGTTATCAGCTCAGGAAAAGAACGATTTTTGTGGTACATCCCGATTTTTGGATACGGTTTTGCGTGGTTCAGTCATGCTGTTATTGAAAAAAACAAACCGGCTACTTTTAAATATCCATTGTGGTCGTTACTGTCAGACTTCAGACTGTTTTTTGAGCTATTGATTGGGAAACAGAAATTCACAGGCATTGAAACCAAACCGAAAGAACCTCAGGAACTATAATTATAGCTGACTGTATTGATTTAATGAAGTAAACTCTTTTCAGGTGCTCATTTTATCCGTAAAGAAAACCAACCAAAAAAATCTGCTCAATCCGCCAGATCTGCGAGATTTTAAAACCATAAATCTGTGAAATTTGTATAATTTGTGGATGCTTTTTTGAAAACGCAAAGTTTAAGCTTCTTTGTGCAGATTTCAGGGAGCTAAGTACAGAATCAACTTCGTTGATCCGACGAAGCGTTGGATTGGCCTCCGGCTACTTTAATTTTTAAAAAAAACCTGAAAACTTGCTGAAAACCTTTGATTTTCTTGCGCCTTAAAAGCAGCATAACACTCTAAAAAAACCTTGTGCCATTTGCGTTAAACCAACGAAGAATCTGCTCAATCCGCCAGATCTGTGAGATTTAAAAACCATAAATCTGTGAAATTTGCACAATTTGTGGATGCTTTTTTGAAAACGCAAAGTTTCAGCTTCTTTGTGCAGATTTCAGGGAGCTAAGTACAGAATCAACTTCGTTGATCCGACGAAGCGTTGGATTAGCCTCCGGCTATTTTAATCTTTAAAAAACACCTGAAAACTTGCTGAAAATCTTGGATTTTCTTGCGCCTTAAAAGCAGCATAACGCTCTAAAAATCTTGCGTCCCTGCGATTCTCCAACCAAAAAAAAATCTGCTCTATCTGCAAGATCTGCGAGATTTAAAAACCATAAATCTGTGAAATTTGCACAATTTGTGGATGCTTTTTTGAAAACGCAAAGTTTAAGCTTCTTTGTGCAGATTTCAGGGAGCTAAGTACAGAATCAACTTCGTTGATCCGATGAAGCATTGGATTAGCCTCCGGCTATTCTAATGCTAAAAAAAACCTGAAAACTTGCTGAAAATCTTGGATTTTCTTGCGCCTTAAAAGCAGCATAATGCTCTAAAAATCTTGCGTCCCTGCGATTCTCCAACCAAAAAAAATCTGCTCAATCTGCATGATCTGCGAGATTTTAAAACCATAAATCTGTGAAATTTGCACAATTTGTGGACGCTTTTTTGAAAACGCAAAGTTTAAGCTTCTTTGTGCAGATTTCAGGGAGCTAAGTACAGAATCAGCTTCGTTGATCCGATGAAGCGTTGGATTAGCCTCCGGCTATTTTAATGCTAAAAAAAACACCTGAAAACTTGCTGAAAATCTTGAATTTTCTTGCGCCTTAAAAGCAGCATAACGCTCTAAAAATCTTACCTCTTGCGATTCTCCAACCAAAAAAATCTGCTCTATCTGCAAGATCTGCGAGAATCTAAAAACCTTCCCCCCACTTCATTGCGCTAATAAAGAAAGTTATGTTATCTTAAGAAGAAACTTTAAAAAGATGAATCACTGCCAGTTTCTTTTGACTTATCCTCTTTAGACTTTTTCCATAGTTTGGCGAAACAGTACCCTATCACCGGAAGCATGAAAGACAGGGTTAACGGAAGAATAAAATCAAGTCCGGTATCGTCAAGAGCAATGATTAAAGGATAAAGATAGCCGTTGTAGGCAATAAACAGCGCGGTAAAAATGAAGCTGTTTCCGCTGCCTGCTGACAGGATATTAAAACTACCCCCAAACCTGTCAAATATTCCTGAGCAGAGGAACAAAAAAGCATTGACAAAGAATATCCACAATACAGATCTGTAAGTCATATTTTTTTTGCCGTTACAGTATCCGGCATATACCAGCAGAATGCCTAAGATTCCGGAAATGATATAATCGAGAGCCACTCTGTCGTCTCCCATTCCGCCTCCGGCAGGTCTCATGAAAAAATAGATGGAAAATACAAGCAGATTGATAAGATAGGTAACCGTAACGTTATTCATACTTACAAAATTTAATGCTTATGATCAGTATAGCTTTTCAAGAATATCATAATGAACGGTATTCATTATTTTTTCGGCTAAAGCGTCTCTTTCAACTTTAACAGGTTCCGGGATATATGAGGATAATGTTATGGTTTTATCTTTATTTAAAATAACAACGGATTCTTCCAAAATCTGATCTCCAACATAAAACTGAATTCTGTTGTCAGTTATTTTCCAGAAAGAAAGTCTTGGCTCACCGGGAATACAATTACCGGAACTTCCTTCGATATAATTATATACTGCAAACCCGTCTTCTCTGATGGAATAATTCCTCATCAAACGGCAGTCATCAAAATCTTTAACGACTTTCTTTCCATCTTCATAAAACCCTGCTTCTTTCAGTTTCCAGAACCCAATGACATCTTCTTTTTTTAATTTTTGCGCATTACACATATATCCTGCCGTAAAAAGCAAAACAGCGGTCCAAATTCTATTCTTCATTGATCTTTTTTGTTTTGGTAAAACGAAGATACAATAATATTGCAGTGTGATGAGTTAAGAATATCTGAATTATGATAAATTCCGGGATTCCGGCACCCCGGCAAATTTCGCTCTGTCCTTCCATATTCCGCCGGATGTTATGTAATTCTGTATAATCATTTCTTTTGATTGAAATATCAGGAACATTCAAATTAAAATATTAAAAATTAATAATCCGAAAAAAATAAACGGGAAAATTCCGGCACGGTAATTGTCAATTAGGCTTTTAAAATAAGTTTATGAAAAGTATCACAACCATTCTGAAAGCAGCAGTTCCTGCCATCGCATTATTTACCATGACACAATGTACAACAACTTCCAACGCATCCGGGGCCGATGAAAAAACCTTCATCGTGGGTCCTGAAACAGCAGACTGTACCGGAGTAGCTCCAATGAAATGTCTTCAGGTAAAAGAAAAAGCTTCCGAAAACTGGACTAATTTCTACACCAACATCGAAGGCTTCACCTATGAGCCAGGATATGAATATGTCTTAAAAGTAAAAACAGAAAAAATCGCCAACCCTCCGGCTGACGGATCTTCTATAAAATACACACTGATAAAACAGGTTTCCAAAACGAAAAAGAACACTGCTGATGCAGGTGAAAAAACATTAATTGTCGGTGCTCAAACCGTAGACTGTTCAGCAGGTGCAGGACGTATGAAATGTATGCAGGTAAAAGAAAGCACTTCAGGAAACTGGACTAATTTCTATAACCAGATTGAAGGGTTCACCTATGAGCCAGGATATGAGTATGTTCTGAGAGTGAAAACTGAAAATATCGCCAACCCTCCGGCTGATGCTTCTTCTATAAAATATACGCTGATAGAACAGGTTTCTAAAACGAAAAAATAAACAAAACGCCCGGCTTCGCCGGGCGTTTTGTTTATTTTTTCCATTAAGAATTTTTCTGAGGCGGGTCCGGGTATTTTCCTTTGGTAGCTTCTCCTACGCTGTTGGCAGTAGTCATTGCCACTACCAGATCATTCAGCATATTGCTTGCTGCGGTTGGTGAGTTCGGAAGAAGGACCAGGTTACTGCGGTTACTTGCTCCTACGGAATGTAAGGTATCGTAGTGCTGTGTAACGACGATCAGGGCTGATGCTTCATGAGAATTGATGTCCACATTGTTCAGCATACGCACGGATTCTTCTAGACCTTTCGCAATTTCTCTTCTCTGGTCTGCAATCCCCTGTCCCTGTAATTTTTTAGATTCTGCTTCGGCTTTGGCTACGGCCACAATTCTGATTCTCTGGGCTTCAGATTCATATTCTGCTGCTGTTTTCTCTCTTTCTGCGGCGTTGATTCTGTTCATGGCATGTTTTACCTGCTCATCCGGATCAATATCGGTTACCAGAGCTTTGATAATATCATAGCCGTAACTGTTCATCGCTTCCTGAAGTTCACTTTTTACGGCTACCGCAATATCATCTTTTCTTACAAAGACATCATCCAGCTTCAGCTTGGGAACTTCGGCGCGCACTACGTCAAATACAAAAGAGGTGATCTGGTTTTCCGGATTTTCCAGACGATAGTATGCATCTCCTACCTGATTTCTGATCACCTGATACTGAACGGAAATTTTCATTTTGATGAATACATTGTCCAGCGTTTTAGTATCAATCATAACGTCCAGCTGCTGGATTCTAAGGTTTAACCTTTTGGCAATCTGATCAATTACCGGAATTTTAAGATGCAGCCCGGAATGTCTAACAGTCTGAAATTTTCCAAAACGTTCAATAATGGCCGCCGTTTCCTGTTTAACCACAAAAAAGGAAGCAAATAAAATAATCAGTCCGAAAAAAATAATGGGCGCTAAAAAAAGACTCATAATTTAATTTTTAAGTATTAGTTCTGATAAAGATAAACTAATTTTAGCTTTAAATCAGCTATATTTACCACGAATAACTTTAAGCTATACCATGAAAATTATTATGTTAACCCTGCTGTTGGCAATTTCCGGTTTACAGGCCCAGCAACATCAGCCTTATTACCCACATCTGGATAACCTGTTTCTGAATAATAAGGACGAGGGATATAATTATTTTGTTTATAATAAGCCTAATCTGATCGCAGAACTATTAAGGATCAGGCAAAAAACATACTACAACAATTACTCTTCCAGCAGCAGCCCCACTGGTGTGAGTTCATTTACCGGTCTGGAAATCATTCCGCTTCAGCAAAATATTGAAAACTTTTTTTCTACGGGAATCACCTTACAGCTGTTGGGTGATAAAAAAACACATATTCATCTCACTTATACCGAAGCTTTTGGAAAGAAAGAAGGCAACCAGAGAACCAACAGGGACTTTGACAGTCTTGAATCGACCCTGAATGTTTACAGTCAGAATAAAACAGCACTCTCATTTCCTCTGCAGATGCTGGCACCTCTTGTAACCAACAAAGATCTGAAAGCAGAATTTTTTATCTCGGAAATAGAAACATTTATCGATCAGGACAAAAAGGTAATTTTTATTGCAACAGGAAAATTCTCTAAAGCCTTTTATCTGAAAGACAGCAAAGTAAACAGTTTACTGATCAAAAAATTGGTTTTTGAGTTTATCAACGATGAATTGTCGGTCAAAGCCATTTACCCGGTTTCAGCCGAGTATGTAAGGCCATATGAATATTCCCCGGAATCCCAGACGGCTATCCCCATTCTGAAAATACCTTTTCAGCTTTAATTAAACGGTCATTCCGATATCAATACCCTTGATTTTTCTGTAAAGGTCAGTGGCAAAATTATCGGTCATCCCCGAAACGAAATCAATCACACCGAGAACTTTCTGGTAATCGGTTCCGTCTTCGTATACAAATTGTCTTGGTAAAAGTTTCAGTGCTTTTTTATCATAAGACTTTCTTTCTTCTGCGGGTTTCAGGATGGAGGGGATAAAATGATCAAGAAGCTCATACATCACATTGTAGCCGGCATTTTCTATTTCCACTACCGCCTTATGGTTGTAGATCTTTTCTATGGAGAAAGATTCAATATCGTGTAATGCCCTGTTCTCAGCTTTATAAATATCAAGAAGGGCTTTATCAAGATTTCCTTCCAGAATGGTTTCGAAATTACTTTTGTATATTTCAAGCGATTTATTGATCAAAGCATTAATCGCTTTCGCTCTCAGGTAGGAAATTTTTTCATTTTCATTGGAAATGGAGGCCAGCTTGTTCTTCACCCGTTCCATATCGTTACTTTCTGATTTTACCAGTTCAAAAAACAGGTTTTCGCAGTCAGCCGTTGATACAATCCCCAGCCTGTGGGCATCTTCCATATCGATGATATTATAACAGATGTCGTCTGCTGCTTCCACCAGCCATACAAAAGGGTGTCTTTTGAAAATATAAGGTTCCGAGCATTCCGTGATCAGCTGGGTTCCTTTGGCAATTTCCAGAAACAGATCTTTTTCATTCTGGAAAAATCCGAATTTCTTCCGGTGTATAATTCCTTTTTTCTTGGCCACGGCTTCACAGGGATATTTTGCAATACTGGCCAGTGTAGAGAAAGTAAGCTGTATTCCTCCGTCATCTTTTCCCTGCTGGCGTTGGGCCAGAACTCTTATGGCGTTGGCATTTCCTTCAAAATTAACGAGATCTGCCCATTCTTTTTCATTGAATTTCGGTTTCAGGTCTTTTTCATTTCTTTCAAAATAGCTCGCAATGGCATCTTCACCCGAATGTCCGAAAGCAGGATTTCCCACATCATGGCATAAGCAGGCTGCGGCGATTACGTTTCCTAAATTATGGAGATAAAAATTTCTGGAATCTTCTTCAAGCTCGTTTTTATAGGTTTCGGAAATAAATTCTCCGATAATACTTCCTAAACTTCTTCCTACCGATGAAACTTCCAGTGAATGAGTCAGCCTGTTGTGTACAAAAACACTTCCGGGAAGAGGAAAAACCTGGGTTTTATTCTGTAATCTTCTGAAGGCAGAAGAGAAAATAATACGGTCGAAATCTCTCTGAAAATCAGTTCTTGAAGCTTTGGTATGCGGGTTGTTTCCTGTACGCTGATTGGTAAAAATCTGGTTTAAGTTCATCATTTTTCAAAATTACTCCAAATTTTATTTTTACGGAATAGTATTTGAACTTTTATTGAAAAGCAAAATCATGCCCGAAGGACCATCCATACTTATCATGAAAGAAAGCCTGCAGCATTTTACCGGAAAAACAGTGACAGAAGCTTCGGGTAATGCCCAGTTCGATAAAGAGATCCTGACGGGAAAAACGCTTCAGGATATCCGTACTTTTGGAAAACAGACTTATCTTATATTTAAAGATCATGCAGTCCGGATCCATTTACTGATGTTCGGCTCTTACAGTATGGATGAGCAGACCAAACCGGATAAAAGCCTTCGTCTTGCCCTCCGTTTCCATTCTGAAAGTATGTATTTTTACACCTGTTCCGTAAAACTTGTCGATATTCAGTTTTTGTCTTGCATCGACTGGGAAGCCGATGTCATGAGCGACCGGTGGAACCCGGAAAAAGCTGAACAGAAACTGAAAGCAAAGCCGGAAATGATGGTATGCGATGCGCTGATGAACCAGGATATTTTTTCAGGCGTGGGCAATATTATCAAAAATGAGGTTCTTTTCAGAATCGGGGTACAGCCGGAAAGCCTTGTTGGGAAACTGTCTGCAAAAAAGCGTAAAGAACTTATTGCGGAAGCCCGGAATTACAGTTTTGACTTTTTGGAATGGAAAAAGGCATTTGTTTTGAAAAAGCACTGGCTGGTTCACACGAAAACGACCTGTCCGAAATGCGGAAGAAAACTGATTAAAAAGCAGACCGGACTTGGCAAACGAAGAAGTTTTTACTGTGAAAAAGACCAGAAGCTTTATTCCTGATCTGTTGGTTCCTATTAATAAATATTTGTACTTATCTAATCAGAATTCAGGAATCCGCCTGCATATCTTGTAAAGAATTCTGATCTGTACACCTCTCCTATCGGAATTTCAGATTCATCAATATAAATATTATGATTGTCGAATGAATCAATAAAATCTACATTCACCACATAAGATTTACTTACTCTCAGAAAGGTTTCCCATGAAATTTTCTGATGGATTGTTTTCAGGTTCATGGCGGTAATAAGTTTCTGCTGGCGGGTATGGATCACCACATAATCTTTCAGTCCTTCAATGAATTTAATATCTGAAAAACCGATCTTATAAAACCTTCGGTCTGCTTTTATAAACAGAAAGTCCGCCGTATTGGATTCCACCGTATTTTTTACCGTGTCTTTGGATAAAAGTTCGCTGTACAGGATGGCTTTGTCTATGGCTTTTTCAAGCCGTTCAGGATCAACAGGTTTCAGGAGATAGTCTACCGCTTCCAGTTCATAGCTTTTCAGGGCATATTGGGAATAGGCTGTTGTAAAGATGACCAGAGATCCTTCCGGCAGCATTTCAGCAAATTCAAGGCCCGTAACCATCGGCATTTCTATATCCAGAAAGATCAGATCTGTATTCTTTGTTTTAAGAAAATCCATTGCAGCGGGAGCGTTTGAAAACTCCCCAAGAATTTCCACTTTTGAAGTTTCATTGATCAGTGAGCGCATTTCTGCTCTTGCCAGCGGCTCATCATCTACTATAATGCAATTCATACGGGGATTTTTAAATTTACGGTATATTCTTTTTCTGCGGAAACAGTCTTCAGGTCAAAGGCATTGTCATATAAAAGTTCCAGTCTCCTTTTGATATTGGCCAGCCCCAATCCGCTGTATTTTCCGTTTGATACAACAAAGTCGGGGTCTCTGGAATTGATACAGGTAAAATAAAGTTCTTTATTTTCAGTTCTGATGACAATTCTGATATAAGACTCTTTATCCCCGATGTCTATGCTGTGTTTTACAGCATTTTCAACAAAAGTAGTAAATAAATTAGGTGGTATAAAGATACTTTTTGCGATTCTGTTTTCTATATCAGCATCAATAGTAAATGAAAAATTTTCTCTTCTTATCTTTTCGAGGTTAAGAAAGTTGGAGAGGAATTCAATTTCTGAAGTCAGCAATGTTTTTTCTTCACTGTTTTCATAGAGCTGGTATCTCAGGAATTCTGATAATTTCACAATTACTGCCGATGCTTTTTCAGGATCTGTACGGGTCAGGGCTTTCACATTATTCAGCATATTAAACAGAAAATGCGGGTTGATCTGGTTCCGGAGTTCATTCAGTTCCATCTGAAGGGTAAGGTTACTGAGTTCGGCTATTCTTTTATTATCATGAATCCATTTCTGTAAAAGTTTAACGGTAGTGGTTGTCAGAATAATAGGCACACACATCAGAACTCCTTCGTAAATACTTCCTTTTTCACCTTCTTTTTTTATATTGACCACCCTGAAATCTGAAAACAGGCTTTTAAAGCCATAGCCTATAAGATTCAGTCCGATCACTCCCATCAATACCAGTAAAATGAAATAGGTAATATATTTTGTCCTGAAAAAGAATCTGGGTACAAGAATATAAATATTAACGTATACCATCATGATCAGTACGATATATACAAAAAAGAGAATATAATACTGATACACACCGGAATACCAATGCCAGAATCTGGCACTGTACAGCAGGAGAAAAAAGAAGATCAGAAACAGCAGATGCCTCGAAAGCCGGAACCGGTCTTCTATCAGAAAGTCCATAACAAGTGTTTCTTTGAATTTGTAGCTGCTCAGTTTCATATTTTCCGGTGTCGTTAATACTTAACAAAAATAGAGATTACCATCCACTATTCATATAATATTATACCAACCCTGTATTTTATTATACCAAGTTTCCGTGAACCGGGTTTCGTATAAAATAAAAGCCGTTTGGTATAAAAATATTCCAAAGAATACTTATTCTATATTTCTTTGTGCTGTTCAATTTATGCTTATGGAATTAGCCGTTTTTCAGGAACTGACACAGGAAATAACTTCAGAATGTTTTTATATGACCGCATCCCAACAGGAAGAAAAAGTAATACAGCTTATCGATCTTCATCATTTTACAGAATGTTATAATCACAGAATCAAAATACTTGATTACATCCATCATTCTATTAATATTATTGAAGAAGACGGTATTCTGAAAGGTATTCTGTTTTATGATATGAAACACTCCAACCCGTTTGACTGGAACGCATTTGAAGAATTCAAAAGGCGCAATCAGCTGAAAGAAATTTGGTTTGTGTTTGTGGAAGAAAACCTTATTTCCGACAGTGCGTGTTATACTGATTTTATCATCGAAAACAGTATTGAAATATTCTATGACAGGATATTCCGGTTCAATTTTTTTCAGTCTTCCATTCAGAAACTAAAATAAAACTATGAAAACACGGAGAATAATTCTTGTTCCGTTTGCAATGCTTCCATTTAAAAATACGGTATATGCCCAGAAAAAAGACAGCATCCCGTTAAAGGTAAGAGCATTTTTGGCTGATAAATTTCCGCAGACACGCGATCTTATTGTAGATTTTACCCAGACTGCCCCTTACCGGTTTTCATCAGACCTTCAGGGGGCAGATCTGCCTGAGCGTACCGTGAAAAGCTTTCAGCAGATAAGAGCCGGAGCCAATATGTATTTCGTAAAGAAGAAAAGCTGGATGCTGGGTACCTCTCTGAACTACCGTTATACCTCAATAAAGACGGAAACCCCTGATATGGCTGCAACAGCAAAACTGGAAAAAGATTTTCATTACCATTCTGAAGCATTGAATTTCAGCTATTTTTCAAAGCTGCTGAATAAAACGGTTATTTATTCCGCTTCGGTTTCCACAGACGGAAGTGACCGGCATTTTGAAAGAATCAGAGGAACAGCCGCTGTTTCATGGATTCTGAAAGCAACACCGAAAACCAAAATGATCATAGGTTTGGCCGGGTTTATTGATCCCAGTACACAGATTCCGGTGCTTCCAATTTTTACATATGAAAACAAATTCAATAACGGATGGGTACTTGACATTCTCCTTCCTAAAAAATTACTGATACGAAAGAATCTATTTGCTAATGGAAGAATCTCGCTGGGAACAGAGATGGATAATACCAATTTTTACCTGTACCGCAACAGCAGGACCTATGAATTCCGTCAAATCGAGATCAATTCAGGAGCGATCTATGAGCATCATCTCGGCGGAAACTTTATAGGGATTTTAAAAACAGGGATCAGAGCCGTTCCCCGGGCAAGACTTTTTGACAAGGAAGAATCTTTTAAAGACTATACTTTTGAAGCCCGTCCTCAGCCTTCATTTTATTTCAATATCGGAATATCTTATAATCCTTTTGGAAAGGGCCGAAAAAAATAACGCCGGTTCAGAGAAACTCTCCGGAGATTTCAAAAAATGAAGCTGTAAACCATTGCATATTTATAAGGCAAAAACTATCAGGAGGATCATCCTGCTTTTCAGAATCAACTGGAAAATCCATCCAATAAACTTAACCGTCCTATCTACTACCTGTTGCTTCTGCTCATCATTGATCAGTCCTACTTCTAATGCGTTCCCATCTTTGAAAACACATTAATAACAATTACCCCGATAACGATCAGCGCAATACCAATGATTGCCGGAAGGTCCGGAACCTGTTTAAAAGCAATCACTCCGATCAGGGTAATGAAGACAATTCCTACACCGGACCAGATTGCATATGTTATTCCTACCGGGATCTGCCGGAGGGTAATACTCAGAAAGTAAAAAGCAGCAGCATAGCCTATTACTGTAATAACGGAAGGCCACAGCTTTGAAAATTCTTCAGATTTTTTCAGAAAACTGGTTGCAATGATCTCGAATAGTATAGCAAGGGCAAGAAAAATATAACTGCGTCCCATAGGATGATTTTATACAAAAATAGTGAAAACAACTTTTCCCGTACCACAGAATATACTCAAAGGCTATAATACTGACAGTCTGCCTGTCATCTGACATTATTTCAAAATAATATGACAACTCATCTTAGGACGTGTCATCAATTCTGCCAATAACAGAAGTTTAAACTGACCCCATCCGGGAGGGGAGAAAATAAGTTTCGTTAACATAAAAAATCACCGACTGATGAAATCCTCCTGTCTGGAATTTTCTTTTTAGACCGGTATTATGCGATGCATTTCTTATTTTTTGTTTTATCAACTTCAATATATAAGCCTCAAAAGCATTATCATTTTTATAAAAAATTACAGATAAGACAATAAAGATATTAATAAATTTTCAATAGTACATTAATTTTATGTAAACAAAAATTCAATAAAAATTTAAATCAACCACATATAACACACTGATATACATCATAATTATTTGCTTTGGCACGTGATTTGAAAGTTGTAATATTGCAATTGTAAAATTGATAAAAATAAGTCAAATAATTAAAAATAAAACAAAATGGTAACTTACATTGGTATCGCAACATGTGTAGTCGTTTTCTCTTCTTATTTCGCAACTGTAAAGAGAGAAGAAAGAAACTAAGTTCTAATTGAAGCAGAAAGCCTATAGAACAACTATATTAATTGTATTGTTTATGTTTTTAATCTGGTCATATCAGATTCCGCTCTTTTACTCATTGGAGTAAAAGGGCCCAAAAACATAACTTTAAACTGAACTTCATAACAAATTTTATATATCCAAATAGTTTAGCCGTGCTTCTGTACGGCTTTTCTTATTTTTCCCGGTTTATCTAGCTTTGGAAAACCCGGAGATTGAAAATATATTTCGCACAAGGATAAACAAAAAATTAATTGGAAATTGTATAAATTAAGGTAAACAAAGGCGTAAACTTAGCAAAGTAATACAAAAGGGCCTTGCATTTCAAAGATAAGCGAAGCGGCTTTGTTTATCTTAAAAGCACCTCTTTGTTTAACTTTGTGATTAATAAAAAATCTTTTATCTCAACTCTTCTTTCAAATCTCCTTTATCCCTCCTCTGGACTACCTCTTTATGATCTTTCAGGATCTGCACTTCAAATGAGAAAGCTTTATCTTTGTCTGTATAATTTTTTTTTCAATCAGCATGAATCTGTATAACCTTATTATTCAGGATAAAGAGCAGGTAAGCCTTAATGATGTATTTCTGGATGTTCATAACCGGGAGCAGCTTGTACAACTCATTAAAGAGCATACGTATGTAAAAGAACTTCAGGAATATGGTCTTCCGGTAAATAATAAAATTCTTCTCCAGGGAAATTCGGGATGTGGAAAAACAATGACCGCCAAAGCCATAGCCCACACTCTAGGTAAAAATATTATCATTCTGAATCTCAGCAATATTGTTTCATCCCGTATCGGAGAAACATCCCAGAATATTAAAATGATATTCGACAAAGCGGCAAGGGAACGCTCGGTTCTTTTTCTGGACGAGCTGGACCAGATCGGAAAAGCGCGGGGCAGCGATGATAAAGATGTAGGCGAAATGAGAAGGCTGGTGAATACACTCATCCAGCTGATCGATTATTATCCGGAAAATGCACTCCTGCTCTGCGCGACCAATCATCCTGAAATTATTGACACTGCCTTATTGAGACGTTTCCAGCTAAAGATCAACTACAAAATGCCGTCAGCAGAATTTCTGGACACTTTCTATGATGACCTCCTGTCTAAATTCCCTGAGGAATTCCGGGATATTGAGAGAAAATACGAAATCTCCTTTGCTGAAGCTAAAGATTATGCCCTTACTTCTGTAAAATCTGCTCTCATCAGAAAGCTGGAAAACCAGAAAATCTCCCGGTCATGAAAGAAGATATTCTTCATAACATCAGGATCATCTGCGACAGGATAAAAAAAGCCTGTGAAAAAGCAGGCAGAGATCCCGGGGAAGTACGGCTGCTCCTGGCAACGAAAACAGTTCCTGCTGAACGTATCAGAATCGCTTTGGAGAACGGTCAGGCTCTGATTGCCGAGAATAAAGTACAGGAGCTGAAAGAAAAATATGATGATCTTAAAGATATTCCTCACGAAAACCATTTTATCGGGCACCTGCAGACCAATAAAATCAAAGATATTCTGAAGTATGAGGTATCTTGTGTGCAGTCTCTCGACCGTCTGGATCTTGCGGAAAAACTTCACCAAAAACTTTTAGCGGCAGGAGAAAAAACCATTGAAGTTCTGATCCAGGTGAATACTTCGCAGGAGGACAGTAAATTCGGGGTTCACCCTGGTGAAGCTGTGGAACTGGTCAGAAAAGTGGCAGAATTCTCTACTTTAAAAATCAAAGGACTGATGACGATCGGCCTGTTCAGTGCGGAAACAGAAAGAGTCCGGAATTGTTTTAAAATTCTTAAAAATCTACAACAGGAAATCATTTACGAAAATATTCCTGATGTGGAGATGAAGGAACTTTCTATGGGCATGAGCGGAGATCTGGAGACCGCCATTGAAGAAGGCTCTACCATCGTGCGGGTGGGAACTGCTGTTTTTGGAACAAGGGTGTATCCGGACAGTTATTATTGGGATGAAAAGGCAGGCCCTGATCCATCAAAATTCAACTATGATCCTAAGAAAAAAAGTCTTGCTGACTATTTTCCGGATGACCATGATGATGAATCCGCTAAAGAAGACCAACCTTTGAAAGATATATACTGGCATGAAACCGGTCATTTAATCGGGAAGATCATCTGTAAAGAACTGGGGTTTGATTTTGGAAAAACAACAGGTTTATTTTTTGATAAAAAACATCCCAGAATAACTTATGATCCTAAAAATAATCCTTTTCATCTTATATATTTTGGGAAATGCAAAGATTATTATAATGAAGACAATAATATTATTCAGATATATGATGAAAAATATAAAGCTCTTGTAAAAGGTAACTTTAATAAATCAAATTTTCTATCATTTATTACCTATATCTTATTAGGTGGGTTCTTTAATATCTATTCTCACCGCTCTGGAACCATTGAAAATATTGGTTCTGATTTAGACGAAATATTTCAGAACCTGGAAGACGACGTTGATTATTCCCAACTTCCCGGATGCGGAGGCGATGACTGGAATAAAATAAAAAACCTTCTAGGCATTTTTAAAATTGATCTTATCAAAATAAAAGAGTTCAGGAGGAAGTTATTTGATGTATTTATGAAATATGATTTTTTCTCTTTTTTCACCAATGAAATCAATCCACAATTTGAGCAGGGAATTAAAGAGTTAAAAAATGAAGAATTAGCAGCCTATGAAGAACTCATAGCCAGAAAATTTCTGAGTTTCCCTGAAAAAAGGGCTTTATCAGATGGGCTCACCCAAATATTTGAAGAATTTAAAATCCTCTTAAATAGTACGAAATAACGCTTTTCTATCTGTTCAAAAATACGGTACATTTTTTGCTTATAATTCACTAATAACCAAACTGATACACTTATGACAAAAAAATTACTCTTTGGATGCCTGTTGATAACGGCATTATTCTTTTTTTCATGTGACAGACCTGCTCCGTCACAGATGAACAGAAGTGAAGCTTCCATTGAAACCGTTTCAATGATCACCTTTCTCGCTATGGGAATCGCTATTCTGATAGCCTACAACTATAAGAGAAGGTAAAATATCAGAACACAATCAATTCATATCACCTTTCAATATCTGAGAGGTGATTTTTTTTGAGTTACTATTGAATGTTTTTTCATCTTAAAAATAAGGCTTTGCATTTCAAAAATAAGCGAAACGGCCTTACTTATCTTAAAATGTTTGTAATTACTCAAAAATCCAAACGTTTTAAGCTAAAAGCCCATCAAATCAATTCTGAAGATTATACCAGATTTTTAAAGAGAAATTGATTAAATTTAAACCGATCCGGCCTGTATATCAGCTGCAATATCTGTTTGAAAACTAAAAAGCAGCTGAAAATGTAACATTTCAAACTTACCGGATGTCTTTAATATAAATTACATCATGAAAAACTTAAAAACCGTATTCATTTTTTCTTTGTTTACGTTAACAACCACATCCATATACGCCCAGAACTGCGATTGTAAAAAAAACTTTGAATGGGTAAAAAAAACTTTCGAGGAAAATGATGCAGGATTTGAATACGCTTTAAAACAGAAAGGAAAACAGGCCTATGAAGACCATAACCAAAGGACAGCAGAAAAGGTAAAATCAATTAAAACATACAGCGAATGCGGACCTGCCCTGTATGAGTGGATGACCTTTTTCCGCTCGGGTCATATCGCAATAAGGAATATCGGCAAACAGCAACCTTCAAAACCTGCTGACAACAATCAGAAGCGGGAAAATCAATTTGCAGGCTGGGAAACCTTCCCGATGGAGGCCCTGGATTTCAAAAAATATCTGGATCAAAAGACAACCGCTGATTATGAAGGGATATGGGAAACCGAACCCTATAAAATAGGAATTAAAAAGAAAGGAGACCGGTATGTAGGGTTTATCATAGAATCGGGAGCAGAAACCTGGACAAAGGGACAGGTAAAACTGAAACTTGATTTTTCTGATGGCAAAACAAATTCTGTGTTTTATATGCGCGACCACTCTGCCGTAGAATCCAAAGAAATAAGCATGATCGGGAAAAACCATTTACAGATCGGGGATTTCAGTCTTTCAAGGGTTTATCCTAATGTGGAGGATGATCCGAAATATGCCCAGTACTTCAGATCGGTAAGCGCCAATAAGCCTTATATTGAAAAGCTCAACGAAAAGACCCTGTATTTAAGAATACCGTCTTTTCAGGCATCCGAAAAAAAGAAGATCGACAGTGTAATTGTTGCCAACAGGGATAAAATTTTTGCCACTGAAAACCTTATCATCGACATCAGGAACGGAACCGGGGGAAGCGATGCCAGCTATAACAAAATCATCCCTTTAATTTATACCAATCCTATCAGGACCGTAGGCGTGGAATTCCTGTCTACAAAACTGAACAATCAGAGAATGATGGATTTCATCAATAAACCTGAATACGAATTTGATGAAGAAGGTAAAAAATGGGCGAAAATTTCTTTTGACAGACTGGAAAAGGAACATGGAAAATTCGTCAACCTCAATAAAGAGGTGGTGAGCATTACAAAATACGATACCATTTATCCATATCCCAAAAATGTAGGAATCATCATCAACCAGCGAAACGGAAGTACAGACGAACAGTTTTTACTGGCCGCAAAACAGAGTAAAAAGGTAAAATTATTCGGTACGACCACTTATGGCGTTTTAGATGTTTCCAATATGTATTTCGTTCCTTCCCCATGCAGGGAATTTGAATTGGGCTATTCGCTTTCAAGAAGTATGCGTATTCCGGATTTTACCATTGACGGCAAAGGGCTTCAGCCTGATTTTTATTTAGACCGAAGTATTCCTGTATATGAATGGACAGAGCATGTGAATACGGTATTGAACGGTAAATAAATGTTTGAGTGAAAATACCGGGATATCTGATTCTTCAATCAAACTAAGCAAAAAGAAATATTTTACAGTAAAATTTAGCCATATAAAGAAATATTTATTTTTAATTCAGTGTTAATAATAAATATTTGTTTATTTTTGGCCCCTCGCATTGTATAAATAAAAATGTGGCATAATAACCTGTTAAAAACTCAAAACCAATTACTACATGAGTGCATTATGGAAAATGGCGGTCATGGAAAAGAAGAAAGACTCCACCGGTTTACCTGTTAAATCCGATCATTCCGATGCAGGGCCGTTTCGCGATGTATCCATGTATCCAATCCGGGCAATATTTCCAGATTACTTTATATTCAGAAAACCGGGATCATCACAAGCAACAACAGGCTTTTCACAGGAAGAAGCCAACAGCAGACCGCCGGTTTTTAAAAATTTTTAACTGATTTGCGGAAAGCAATACCTCATACCAACAATAACTAATTCATCAATAAAAAAAAAACCATGAGCTTTTTTAAACGTTTAAAAAACAGCATTCTAGACATCGCTGAAAAAGAATTCCCTAAAGACTATACAGATGACGGAAATGAATATCATATTATTCCTGAACCGTACGATTTCACATATTCATCCGTAAAAGGAGACTTTCGCCTAAATCGCCTGGCAAACGGATTTTGTGCCAGCTGGAAAAAATTTATCGTCAGCCGCGACTGGAACGGAAATGTTCTGTATTCGATAGATGGATTCGGAAGAGCTGTTGCCGTAAGTCCTGATAAGACTAAAATAGCAACAACAAGCGATGATAAGGAAATCGCCGTCTTTGATGCACAGAATGGAAACAGGATAGCCGGTACTACAACTAAAGCCTATATTTCAGAGTTAGTATGGACAAAGAATAATTACCTTATTGGAAGTAATCCCGACACCGTGTTTGTTTTCGATTCGGATTGTAATTTTATAAAAGCGATCGAACAGATAAATGGCAATGACTTTGAATTTATTACCGGGCTGTGCTTACACAGTCAAAATGACGATTATATCACAGTTCTGGAATCGAATGGCGACCGGGTAAGTATCATCAATTTTAAAACAGGTGAAACTGTAAAAACAAAAGAGATCCGTAATTCCGGAGAACTTTTTTATTCGGAGGAAAATCAAATATTCTGGATTCCTTTTGAGCGTCAGAATTATGTTCTGACCCTTAATGAAGATCTGGATGAAATCAAAAAGCATTATTATGATGGAAAGAAAGGGGTAAAACACAGCGGACAGGATGAAGATGACCTTTCATGTACTGCCTGGACCACCCTTCCTGCATTAAGCCCTAACGGAAGACGCTTTCTGATTAACGACTGCTCCGGATTGCTGAGTTTAATAAGCTCTGATTCTGAAAAATGGTGTTACCGGACTTTCAACAGAAATTTAGTTGACTATGCATATGCTATGATCTGGCAGGATGATGATCACTTTGTAGCACTTCTGGATGATTACAGGGTGATAAAAGCAGATATCAGGGGAACGGAGCCGTTATTTCTAAAAAGAGACGATCAGGAGATCTGAATTAGAAGCAGACAGAAGGCATAAAACCAATAAAGGATCAGGCTTACCGAAAAACTAATGGAAAAAACGGAATTTAAATTTAAACAACATATATTTACAATTCAATACTAAAACCATTTAAACTAAAACTATGGCTATCAATTTTATATCAGAAGAAGAAAAAAATGATTTCTGGACACTTTCAAACACTATTCAGGCCGGAAATTATGAAGAAGCTTTACATATTTCTAAAACGTTACTGGAAAAATTTCCCCACAACAAAGCGATCTATCACAACCAGATCGGCGCAATGATTTACCTCTCCAAAAGTGATTACTGGGGTGCTACCAATCATTACTCCAAGGCATTAGAATATGGCTTTGATGCGGATGTGTGTGAAGACAACATATGGGAATCTGCCGTAGATTCCTACAAATCCCTTATTGACTGTGAAGAGGGGTTCTGTAAAATTATGATTACCGCCACTCAGGAATTTATCCCTGCTAATGATTTGGTGAAGAAATATGAAAATCTTTTTCCATCCGGGAAATATGTTGAGGAAGCTAAAGAGCTTAATTATATTTTTAATTTGGCAAAAGAGCTCCAGGATAACAACAACTATACCTCTTCAGCCTTAAACCAAAACTATTCAGGCAAATATCCGGCCGGAAAACATCATGAAGTGGTGACTGCCCTGGCTGGAATTATAGACAATAATCCCTAATTTTCATACTAAATGACAGATTGTGCCGTCCGTAATAACAAAAAATCCCTCTCATTACTGAAAGGGATTTGCTATATCTAAAAACTCAGATCACCTATAAGTTTCAATTGGCTCCGTCCATACGAAGAGGAGTGTTTTCTTTTCATACCTTTAATCAGTATTCTTATTCTAAGAAATACTTCATACATACATTCCATTTTTTCAGCACATTTTTTTATCTTTACTATTCAGAAATTTCAATCAAGCTTAAAAACTACAAATGGAACAAAAGATACATCAGGGAAGAAATGTAAAAAGATTCAGAGAAATGCTTGGCATCAAACAGGAAGCTCTGGCATTGGATTTAGGTGATGACTGGAATCAAAAGAAGGTCTCATTATTGGAACAGAAAGAAGCCATTGAAGCTTCTCTTCTTCAAAAAATCTCTGAAGTCTTGAAAATCCCTGTGGAAGCATTCCAGAATTTCGATGAAGAACAGGCGGTTAATATTATTGCCAATACTTTTTCTTTAGATAATGGTTCAATATTTAATGCACATAATACTAATCCTATATTCAATCCGGTAGAAACCATTCTTAAAATACACGAAGAGAAAATTGCTCTTTATGAAAGAATGCTGAAAGAAAAGGATGATATGATGGCCAGATTAGAAGCATTAATTAAAACTAAATAATAACCATATAAACCTCGCTTTCATGTGAGGTTTTCTGCTCCGCAAAGTCTCCTGACTTTGCGGTACTTAAAAAAATATTCTCCCTTTCATCATTAAAAAGAATCGTTTGGCTTTGCTCAAAGTCGAGAGACTTTGCGCAGCATCCGGTTATCATAAGAAGCAACAACCAAAAGCCGGGGATTTCGCATAGCAAACAAGTTAAGTTTTGACTAATTCCACTTTTTACCCTAATGCTCTCCGCAAAGTCTCCTGACTTTGCGGTACTTAAAAAATATTCTCCCTTTCATACTAAATGACAGATTGTGTCGTCCGTAATAACAACAAATCCCTCTCATTACTGAAAGGGATTTGTTATATCTAAAAAGCTCAGATTACATATAAGCTTCAATTGGCTCACATGTACATACTAAGTTTCTGTCTCCGTAAGCTTCGTCTACTCTGGATACTGAGGCAAAGAATTTGTGGTCTCTTACCCACTCCAGCGGATAGGCTGCTTTTTCTCTGCTGTATGGCTTGTCCCATGAGTCTGAAACAACTACCTGTTCTGTGTGAGGTGCATTTTTCAGTACGTTGTTGGCCTGATCTGCTTCACCGTTGGCGATTTCATCGATTTCTTTTTTGATAGAGATCAATGCTTCAGCGAAACGGTCGATTTCTGACTTGCTTTCAGATTCCGTAGGCTCAATCATCAATGTTCCGGCAACCGGGAAGGAAACGGTAGGAGCATGGAATCCGTAGTCCATTAATCTTTTCGCTACATCAGCTACTTCAATTCCTAAAGATTTGAACTGACGGAAATCTACGATACATTCGTGAGCTACCCTTCCGTTCTCGTTTGAATATAAGATCGGGAAATGTTCCGCCAATACTTCTTTCAGATAGTTGGCATTAAGGATAGCGTGTCCTGTTGCTTTTTTCAGACCATCAGTTCCTAGCATTTTAATGTAAGCATAAGAAATGTTAAGGATCAATCCTGAACCGTAAGGTGCCGCGGAAATACCGTCGATAGCTTCTTTAGCACCGATTCTGATATTGGCATTGGAAGGAAGGAAAGGTACAAGATGCTTGGCTACGCAAATCGGGCCAACTCCAGGACCTCCTCCACCGTGAGGAATGGCAAAAGTTTTATGCAAGTTAAGGTGGCAAACGTCTGCTCCGATGTTTCCGGGGCTTGTAAATCCAACCTGAGCGTTCATGTTGGCTCCATCCATATATACCTGTCCGCCATGTTCATGGATGAGACTTGTAATTTCTTTAATATTGGCATCAAAGAATCCGTAAGTAGACGGATAAGTGATCATTACGCATGATAAATTCTCAGAATGCTGTTCTGTTTTTGCTTTAAGATCTTCGAAATCGATTTCTCCGTTTTCAAGATTCTTCACTACAACGATTTTCATTCCTGCCATTGCTGCGGATGCCGGGTTGGTTCCGTGTGCAGACTGAGGGATCAGTACTACATTTCTGTGTCCTTCTCCTCTTGAAATGTGGTATTCTCTGATAACCATCAATCCTGCATATTCTCCCTGAGCTCCGGAATTCGGCTGAAGAGAGGTTCCTGCAAAACCTGTAATTTCTGCAAGGTCTTTTTCAAGTTCACGGATCATTTCCTGGTAACCGCCTGCCTGGTCTACCGGTACAAACGGGTGAACACTTCCCCAGTTATCCCATGATAACGGAAGCATTTCCGTAGCTGCGTTCAGTTTCATCGTACAAGAACCAAGAGAGATCATAGAATGTGTCAGTGATAAATCTTTTCTCTCAAGACGCTTGATGTAACGCATCAGTTCTGTCTCTGTATGATATTTGTTGAATACCTGCTCGGTAAGGATTTCGTCTTTTCTTAGGTTTTCTTCAGGAATGCTGTATCCTTCTTTGATTTCCAGTTTGAAAGTCTGCTTATCTTTAAACTGAGCGAAAGAAGCCATTAAATAATTCAGTTTATCCAATGTGGTACTTTCGTTGATCGCAATACTTACCACGCCTTCAGTGAAGTAGTTTAGGTTCAGTCTGTGATCAAGCATCATTCTCATCAGTCTTCCTTTTTCATCTTCATTTAAAAGGATTTTCACTGTATCGAAAATCGGCTCTTCTACCGTCTGGTATCCTAATGCTTTAAGACCGTTTTTCAGAGCATTGGCTTTAAAGTGGATCTGATCAGCGATATAATTCAATCCTTTAGGACCGTGATAAACCGCATACATTCCGGCCATTACTGCTAAAAGAACCTGAGCGGTACAGATGTTTGACGTTGCTCTTTCTCTTTTGATATGCTGTTCTCTGGTCTGTAATGCCATTCTCAGGGCACGTCTTCCGTACATATCCTGGGAAACTCCGATAATTCTTCCCGGAATATCTCTTTTATAATCGTCTTTACAGGAGAAGAATGCCGCGTGAGGACCTCCGTAGCCTAATGGAATACCAAATCTCTGGGTAGTTCCCACAGCACAGTCAGCCCCCATAGAAGCCGGAGATTTCAGTTTAACCAACGCCATCGGGTCGCAGGCTACAACTACCTGTAAATCCAGTTTTTTATATTCTGCAATATCTTCCGTATAGTCTAAAACGATCCCGTTTTTCCCCGGATACTGTAATAAAACTCCATAGTAAGAAGCATCAAACGCATGGGTTTTGTGATCGCCTACCACAATCTCGATGCCCAGTCCTTCTGCTTTGGTTTTCAATACAGAAACGGTCTGAGGAAGTACCAGCTCGGAGATAAAGAATTTATTAGCCTCTGCTTTTTTCTGGTCTTTCGTTCTGTTGTTGAAGAACATATGCATAGCTTCAGCAGCAGCAGTGGATTCATCCAGAAGAGAAGCGTTAGCCAGTGTAAACCCGGTAAGGTCGCATACCACAGTCTGGAAGTTAAGAAGAGCTTCCAGCCTTCCCTGGGCAATTTCTGCCTGGTATGGAGTATAGGCCGTATACCAGCTTGGATTTTCAAAGATATTTCTCTGAATGGCTGACGGCAGAAGTGTGTTATGGTAACCAAAACCAATATAGCTTGTATAATCAGTATTTTTTGATGCCAATTCTTTTGAATGGTTCAGCATCTCGTATTCTGAAAGCGGTTCCGAGATCTCCAGATCTTTCTCTAAACGGATAGAAGAAGGGATAGTCTGAGAAATTAACTCTTCAATACTTGAAACGCCCAATTTTTCCAGCATCGCCTGTTTATCGGCTTCATTAAGGGAAATGTGACGGTTCACAAACTGTTCTGTATTCATTTTTATTTATTAGATTTTGTTGTAAAAAAGATTCGTAAAATTACAATTTTTTACAGGATTGTACAACAATCTGAAATTATCAATATTTCAATGAAAACCAAATATATGTTTCAAAATGAATATTTTAACATTCTTTCATTAAACAAAATATAAAAATGTGTTTTATCAAGATCTCGAATGCTCCTCTTCAGACCATATGCAGAACATACGATTTTTATTTACCGGATGATTGATCAGAATTATCCTTATTAATTTTCCAATTCATCCGTATAAATCTTTTAAAATGATCCATATCAGTCTGAATATTATCCTTACTATCTAATTAGATTTAATCCAGAGTCCGGGTTAAGGAATTCAGAGATAAAAAGGCTGGAAGTTACTTCCGGTTATAGATAGATCGGGGTTAAATGACACTACTCTGAGACTCATTTTGGAAAAGCCATCACAGTGAAAAAGTGGTTTTCGGGTAGGAAATAAAAGATTCATTCAGGCCGAAAACAAGCTAATAATCAGGTTTTGTAATATTTATGAATTTTTATTAATTATATTTATTCTAAATTAATATATTTGTACCATGAATATGATAGTTCCGTTTAAAGTACCGCCTTTAGCTCCTGTATATGCATTCAATAATGAAGATATGTATTGCGAAAAGAAATCCTGCTGTAAAAAATTCAAGAAAGGGAAAAGATGTAAGAAATGTCCCGGCAGAAAAAAGATGGCTTAATTTATATTAAGTTATTAAAAAGTACATAAGCTGCGATTATTAAAAGGATAATCCCCCAGATCAGCATTACAATTTTTGGCTGCCCGTACCTGTTTGTCAATGTTCTCGGCTGAGGCTTAAACATCTCTTCTACTGTATTTTTGAATTTTTCAGTATCATTTTCAAAAACCTCTGTGATGGTAATTCCCTGTACAGCGGTTTTATGCAGAAGCGAGTTGGTGGCATGCAGCAGCAGCTGAAATTTACCGTCTTTAAATTCCGTGATTTTAAATATTCTCTCCCCATAAGGCTTTTCCAGGCCGAAAGGCAGTACTTTCACCACATCAGCATTACTCGTCTGCCAGCTGATGATGATCTCCTCTCCTTTTTTAGCATGAATTTTATTCGCCGTAAAAGTTTTGATAGCAGGCGGAATATTATATCTGAAACTTTTCTGATGGTTTTCCAGATTCTGATCATAGGTTTTTCTCCCGGCCGGATCGCTCAGGGTCTCATAAGCCTCCTGAATCTCGCGGAAACGGTCTGCAAAGAAATCATCGTTTTCGTTTTTGTCCGGATGGTATTTTAAAGAAAGTTTTCTATAAGCCTTTTTGATGTCTTCTTCTGAAGCATCCTGAGAAATTCCGAGAAAATAGTAGTAATCTTTCATTGAACTATGCAAAAATAAGGATTAAGTTTTTATTCCGGCGCAGATTTCACGGATGACAGAGATTTTTTCATGATATTTTACTGAAATAGGTTGGGGTGAGCAGTTAAAAACCTAACAGGTCTTTGAGACCTGTTAGGTTTGTACAGTCTCAGCATTATTCTCCAAGCAGATTTAAACACAAAAAATTCCGGCGCGGGAAGCTTCGCTTCCCCGCGCCGGAATTAAACAATTTCAATTTAGTATTCTACTTTTTACGCTTCACAGCTCTTATCTTTTCGGCAGCATCCGGATGCGAACTCCTTTTTGAATTTCCCTTTCAGTTCCTGATACTGTTCATCATTCATTTCTCTGATCTTATCGGCCAGTCCGAAAGGTGATCTTTCTTTGATTCCGTATTCGTTAAAAATACCTTTGATAAATCTTTTTCTCTGTATTGCTTTTTTGGCGATCATGGCTACGCCTACTACTGCCAATGCTCCAAGAGCTCCTTTTAATGCTGAATTTTTCATTTTTTCAAAATTTTAAATTTTACTACTTCTTGTTTTTTATATAGACGAATGAATTTTAATTTTACTTTACTACTTCTTGAAAATTTTTAAATTATTCGTTGTTTCTGTTGAAGAATCCTCCTGAACATCTGTTTCTCCATATTTCTTTGAATTTCTCTCTTTCTTCAGGAGAAAGACTTTCCATTTTCTGTCTCATTTTTCTTTCTTTAAGATCTTTCATTCCTTTTCCGAAATGGAAGCCACCGAAAAGAATTTTACTTAAGATCAGGATTCCCATCGCCTGCCAGAATGTGATAGACTTTACCCCCAGAATCTCAGGGAGCAGGCAGTTCCAAAGCTGCATCACGATCCAGGTAACCGCGAGAAGGATTAACGGCGGGCATAGCAATAAAAAAATCCAGCCTTTTTTGTGTTTATGATTCATAATTTCTTTTTTACTAACTTTTTAAATCTTCGTATAATTTTCTCAGCCTGTTTCTTAAATGCTTTACGGCATAATTTTTACGGCTGATAATCGTTTTGATGTTCTCACCCTGTTCATCAGCAATCTGCTGGAGGGTTTTATCGTTCAGTTCATTTTCTACGTAGACCAGTCTTTGTTTTTCGGGGAGTTCGTCAAGGGCTTCAAACAGTTTTTTCCAGATCTCATCCTGAAACATTTTGATCTCAGGTCCGGCACTGTCATCCATCAGCAGAATGTCTTTAATGGAAAACTCTCCGTCATCATCTTCATAGACGAAATCTTCCAGGTTTTCTGTTTTCTTTTTACGGTAACGGTCTGTTATTTTATTGGCCGTAACCCTGTACAGCCATCCGCCGACGTTGACAATCTCCGACAGATTGGTCAGACTGCTGAACTGGTACCACACTTCCTGCAGAATATCTTCCGCATCTTCCGTGTTTTTCACTTTGGGACGAATATAAGACATCAGCTTTCCTCCGTACTTTGAAACAGTCTGTGAGATGATACTTTCCTTATCCTTCTGTGGCATTGTTATTTCTTCGACAACCTCCATACTGATATGACGGGCTGCCCTTTGGTTTTACTTTAATAAATTTAAAAAAAATTTAACTCTTTTAATCTCTTCAGCAGAAATATCTGTATTAATAAGGGTTTGCAGTAAGTAAAAAAAGAAAACGGAAAGCATTACACCCTCCGTTTTCAACATTATAAAAATTTCTGCTTATTTTTTATTGAAGTTTTCGGCAAAGAAGCCCAGCATATATTTGTACAGTTCTATCCTGTTCGGCTCTTTCCCGAATCCGTGCCCTTCATCATATTTTACCATATACGGTACTTCATAGCCTTTGGCACGCATGGCTTTTACAATCTGGTCGGATTCATTGATATTAACCCTCGGATCGTTGGCTCCCTGTACCACAAATAATGGCTTCTTAATCTTATCTATCTGGAATACCGGAGATACTTCTTTCGCGATCTTCGCTTCTTCAGGATTATCCAGGTCATACCAGATTTCTTTTACCATTTCTTTGTAAGGCTTCCAGTATTCCGGGAAGGAATCGAAGAATGTGAAAATATTGGAAACTCCTACATAATCCACTCCGCAAGCGTATAAATCAGGAGTCTTGATCAGTCCCATAAGTGTTGCATAACCTCCGTGGCTTCCTCCGTAGATGGCAATTTTATTTTGATCTGCCCATCCCTGTGCAATTGCATATTTTACCCCGTCTTCCACATCATCCATAGCTTTCCTTCCGATCTGCTTGTACCCTGCTTTCTGAAACTCTTTTCCATATCCGCCGGAAATTCTGAAATTCACCTGAAGGGTTGCATATCCTCTGCTGGCAAAAAGCTGTGCCTCTGGATTGAATCCCCATTCATCCCTTATCCCCTGCGGACCACCGTGAGGATTAACGATCATCGGAACTTTTTTACCTTCAAGGGCTGCTTTCGGAAGGGTAATATATCCGTGAATGGTAAGTCCGTCCCTGCTTTTGAACTCAATCGGTCTCATTTCTGCCATGTCTGCTTCTTTCAGCATCGGCATCAGGTCATACAGCAGCTTCGTTTTTTTGGTTTTTGTATCATATTCGTAATAGGTTCCGTAGAGCTTATCACTGCTTACGATCACTAAAAGCTTTTCATCATTATCATCAGAAGAAACAATACCGAATTCCTTATCGCCAAATTCTTTTTTCAGCTGTGCATCTATTTCTTTATAGAATTTACTTACAGGAATTGTTTCACCTTTCACACCGCTATAACTGATATAATCCAGTTCATAATTCCTGTTTTTTCCGGCTATGCTTACAGAACCGGCATCATATACGGGATTGGAATATACTTCTTTGATGACAGCATTTTTTTTAAGATCATACAGCACAATTCTTGCTTTATCACTGTCAAGATTGGTGTACACATAAGCTTCATCCTTATTTTTGGAATTATCATTGAAGCGGAATACATTGAAGCTGTCTTTCCAGTCCGTAGATTTGATAAGATTGAATTTTCCGGTCTGCAGATCCTTGTAATACGTTTTTGTAGTCAACCCGCCTTCAAGCACCGAATATCCTCTCAGGTTCCCGTCTTTATCAAAAAGATAGTCATCGATAGGATTATTAACATCCTTATTCTCATAAAGCTGGGTCATTTCTCCTGTAATGAAGTTGATCCTGTACGGTTCAAAGATCTGTTTGTTGTTTTTATTCATGGATACCACCACATAATCTGTATCTTTAATCAGCCTTACCGCATTCAGGGTAATGCCTTCAAAAGGAGTGAGGTCTTTAAGGTTTTTTCCGTCTATATCTGCTGCATAAAGGTGAATATTTTCATTTCCGCCTTTATCCTGGGTATAAAACAGACGCTTTTTATCCAGCCAGCCATAACTTTTAATCAGGTCATCTTTTTCTACGATTGCTTTGGTGATTTTCCCGGTTTTCAGGTCTTTCACGTAGACGTGGTTTTTGCTGTCCTTATCTTTTTCTTTATAGGAAAGATACTGTCCGTCAGGTGACAGTTTAAACTGTGAAGCTTTCGGTCTTGCGAAATAATCTTCCACTTTATATTTAAAATTCCCTTTGTCATAGGAAACCAGCTTCTCAAGGCTGGCTTTGGAAGATGGAAGCGTAGGATCACCCGGCAGCTTGGCCGTTGAAGTTTGTGCATTCATCATAATAGCAGATAGTACGATCTGTGCCGCACCGAAAATTTTAGCGTTGAAATTCATGATTCATGTTTTTAAAGTTAAACAATATCCTGCATTTACACGTTTAAATCAATAAAAGAATAAATGGTTCTTATTTAATTAGACGACTCACCCGGCCAAAACGTTACATCATTTATCCCAGATTCATGAAAAAAGATTAATTACTTTAGTCCGGGTAAGGAGTTAAATATAAAAAAATGGAAACCGGAAGTTATGATTGTTATTCCCCTAAGACCGTTTCTTTAAAAGTTTTCACCAATTTACCGATCCTTGAAACACGGTTATTTATTCCCTGTTTCAAATTCAATCAAATAAGGTTTCAGGGGAAGCCCGTCTGCTGTTCTGAAGTTTTCAGTAACAGATAACTGGTACTTTTTATTAGGCTCCAGGGTAACAGGTATCGTCCATGCTTTTTTATCTTCCGACCAGAAATCTTTTGGCGATCTCATTTTTAGGAAACGAATCTTTACCTAAACTCCCGAAATCAACTCCGGTATTAAACCCGTTCAGTGGTTCTGAAAATTCTACTGTGATTTCATTGGTTTTTACACTTACATTTCTGCTGTTATTAGAAAACTGCTTAATGCCTATCACTTCGGGACGTCTGTTTTCAAACCTTTGCCGCAGTTCGTTTAATGAAGCGGAGAAAAAACCGGATTTCTGCACAAAGTCCTCAACGGCTTTTTCATCTGCATAATTCAGATTTATCAGCTCTTTAACAGCCTGTTTTTTATCCCTGATCTTATTATAATAGTTCTCAGCCATCTGATAGCCTATATAATATCCCAGATCCCTTACCCCGAAACTGTTGGGTGCATCCCCCCACAGCCATCGGTAAAGATTGGGCGGATAAAACATTTCCAGCTCAAACCGTGCCCTCACTTTATCTGCATTCTTCTTTCCGAACCCAATGGCAGGGGCAGCAGATGGAACTCCCATAGCTTTACAGGAAACAAATTCGGCTATTCCTTCACTGATGGATGCTGTAAGCAGGCTTTCTCCCATAGGATGCTGCTGGGTATGTACATATTCGTGGATATTAAGCAGTATCAGGTCATTAATAGGATTGCTGTCAAAATAAGTACGTCTTGCCTTCCTCATTGTCGGAGGAAACTCGGAGGAGACCGTATTTTTATCAGACATAGCGATCTCACTTCCGATAAGGACATGACCATCCCCGTATGTTCCGCCGGTACGTAAAGCACCAATGGTAAAGTAAATTCTGGCAGGCTTTAAATCCGGATAGATTTTGCGTAATTTTCCCACTCCTTTATCCAGCTCTGCTCCCATCTTATCTGCTTTCAGGGTATTATTTCTTACAGAAGCCCAGAATTGAGGATAATTATTGATGGTGTTGATGTAGTCCTGCGGAGTATAGTTTCTGGCTTTTATGATTGCTTTCAGCCCTTCAGTTCCTTTATCAAGATACAGGCTTTTAAGATATTGGTATTGCTGTACGGTATCTTTAACAGCTGTGATTTTATCATAGGCATTCCAGAAATTCTTCACATCAGAGCTGATCACATTGGCTTTCTTCTGAGCCTGAATATTGTTACCGGACAAAAGAACAACAGGTATCATCAGTAATAGTTTCCGCATCGGTTGATTAATTTTATAAGATCTAAATATACAGAATTAATGCAGCATGGATTATCTTGGCTTCCGACATTCTTTCTCAATTCAGATATATTCCGAAGTACCAGGTCCAGGCAATCAGGATAAGCTGCATGGGAATTCTCCGGATGTAAAGATATTTCATCCCCGGCCCGGTATGGTCTGCCTTAAAAATATTGATGTTCTTTTTTGATGAATGAATATTGGCTATAAAAACCAGAACATAGAAACAGATCAGCGAGACAGCCGTAAATTCACGGAGAGGGGGAATCATCAGCCCTATTCCGGCGGCAATTTCAAGTACGCCTGTAAAATATACCCAAAAAAGTTTTGCAGGAATATAATCAGGAATCATCATCGCCATTCCTTTCTGAAACTTAAAGTGGGAAAATCCGGTAAAAATAATGAATACGGCCATTCCGAGGTTTCCTGAAAATACCGGATCTGCTTTTTCCTGAAATATTAATGTAATCAGAAGGCTAACGATAAAGGTGGCAAAAAGAATAACCAGTAACTTCATAAAACGAGCTTTTAGTTTCTGAGAGTGAAGATACTTAACTTATTGTATAAAAAAACAAAAAACCTTACAGATTCCGGCTGTAAGGTTATATTGCATAAGTATATTGTTATCATTACTTTTCGGCAAGGTCTTTCACTACTTCAAGGCCTTTGATAAATCCTGTATCCAGATGTTCTTTCCATTCTTTTTCTACCTGTACTTCGGTGTGAAGCTTTGTTTTTCCGTCAAAATCAATCAGAATGTATTTTTCAAAAGCCCCGCTCCACTCCATCACTTCTTTGCTCCGGGTATCTTCATTTCCGTCTTTATCAATCATACCGAGGTGTTTGAAAATAACCTGGTTGGGCTCATCTATGCTGTCGATGGTTGAGACCATCCCTTCACCTTCCGGGTTCAGGAAGTAGGTTTTGCCGCCCACCTTCCAGTCTGAAGTCATTCTGGATCCCGGGCTGAAATACTGAGTCCATTCACTGTATGTCTCAGGACTCCAGAGAATATCCCATACCTTCTGTAATGGTGCATTGATTATTTTTTCGTACGATAAGGTTTCCATATTTTAAGTTTTAGCGGTTAGCATAAATCATATTTAAAGCTGATTTTCCGAAAGGTTTTTAACGATTGCCAGGGCATCCGGAAATTTCTCTTCGAAAAAACTCTTAAACTCCTCAGGAGTCTGAATCTCGGCTGTAAGAAGAGTGCCTTCCTCCGTTTCTTCCAGCAGATAAGCTTCTGTGGCTTCTCCCCAGTTCCGGGGAACTTCTGTTCCGTTATAAATTTCTCCGAGGTGAAGAAACTTCATTTCCTTGTGGGGAATATTCTGTTCCACACGGCTGTACATTCCGTTCTGATGCGGGTCGAAAAATTTCACAAGACTTCCTTTTTCCAGAGTTCCCTCATAAAAGGAGCCTTCGGTGAAAGCCGTAGTCCATTGCCGGTACGTAATTTCGCCCCAGAGTACATTCCATACTTTTTCGGGGGGTGCTTCAATTTCTATATTGAATGTTAATTTTTCCATTGCTATTTTTTAATTCGGTTTCAGAGATCCGTAATTTTAATTTTTCATCCTCCTACAAAGTCGCCTCCGTTGATATGAATAACCTCTCCGGTGATGTAATCAGCATCCCTTGAGGCAAGAAAAACATAGGCCGGTGCCACTTCCGAAGGCTGACCTGCCCTTTTCAGAGGGGTATCTTTTCCGAATTTGGAAAGATCATCAAAAGTTTCCTTTACCAGCGGAGTCCATATCGGTCCGGGAGCAATACCATTCACCATAATTTTCTTTTCTGCAAGGTTGGCGGATAACGAACGAATAAAAGAAAGAATTGCTCCTTTTGTGGCTGCATAATCAATCAGATGGTCACTGCCGCGATAAGCTGTAACGGATGTTGTACAGATAATACGCCCTCCTTTTCCCATCATCGGCAGAAAAAGCCTTGTAAGGGAGATCATGGATATAATATTGGTTTCAAAGGTCTTGCGAATCTGTTCATCTGAGATTTTTTCCAGGGTATCTTTTGAGGTATGAATCCCTGCATTATTAACCAGAATATCCAGGTTTCCCCAGAGTTTCTTTATTTTCTCAGCACATTTTTCCCTGAAAGCTTTCCTGGTAAGATCTCCTTTAATCAGAATACATTTCCTTCCTTCATTTTCTACCAGTCTCCGGGTTTCTTTCGCGTCATCGTCACTTTCTTTGTAAATGACAGCTACGTCTGCACCTTCACGGGCAAAATGAACAGCTACGGCCTGCCCGATTCCACTGTCTCCCCCGGAAATAACGGCCTTTTTATCAGGAAGTTTCATACTTCCCCGGTAATCATTCCTGATGATCTCGGGAAACAGCCCTTCTTCAGGAACTTTTGACTTAGATTGTGACTTGTTCTGTGTTTTCATAAGCAAATCTTTATCTTAAATGCATCAAACAGCAAGCCGAAAGGAAAATTATCGTTCTAAGACTTATAGGCCTCCTCCAGATCCTGTATTATAATTTTCTGCATTTTCATCATTGCCTGAACGACTTTCTGTGCTTTTGCCTGGTCGGGATCGCTCATCAGCTGGATCAGTTTTTTAGGGACAATCTGCCAGCTCATGCCGTAGCGGTCTTTCAGCCAGCCACACATACTTTCCCTTCCTCCGTCTGAAGTGAGGGTATTCCAGAGATGATCGGTCTGCTCCTGGTCATCAGTCATTACCACCATGGAAATTCCTTCATTAAAATCGAACTGATGATCGTAGGAATTATCCATGCAGAAAAAGCTGTATCCATCGAGGATAAAGTGTGCATGCTGAACATTTTCCGCCGGCTCGGGAATGGGATGTCCTTCTCCTCCGTCCCCGTATCTTAATACATTTCCGATATTTGAGTGAGGGAATGTTTGGGTATACAGCTCCATAGCTTCCATTGCTTTTCCGTTATTCTGATGAATGAACATCAATGTTGGGATTATTTTCTGCTCCGTCGGTTTATCTCCGAGGAATATCTGCCAGGTTACCCCGTACCGGTCCTGCACCCAGCCATATTTACTGCTCCATGAGTAAGCATCCAGGGGCATCAGGGCTATTCCTCCTTCCATCAGCTGATCCCAGTATTGCTGTACCTCTTCTCCTGTACTGCAGATAACCATAAAGGAAACGGACGGATTTTTTTTGAATTGCGGACCACCGTTCAGCAGCATCAGCTTCTGTCCGAAAATATCAATATTCATCACAACAGGAGTATCTGCCGTAATTTTTCCGTCAAATACCTTACAGTAAAATTCAGCAGACTCTTTGGCATCTCCGTCGTACCAGAGGCACGGAAAAATATCGTTGTTCATAAGTTTAAATTTAAGGGTGATTATATTGCTTTATCTGTCATACCATATACTGATTGCTGAAACTGTTCCGGTATGACTTATTTTTTTTAATTTTAAAAGATTTCAGATATGGATATTTTTAAAATAAATCTGATGCTCTGCCATATGGTTCTTAAGCTTATCGATAGCATTTTTACCGAAACCATGCAGTTTCCGGATATCTTCTTCAGAGTAATCCGAAAGTTTTTCCAGAGAGTCTATTTTCTCTTTTTCCAAAGCTCTTCTTGCAGGAGCGGCAAGGATGCCCTGCAGGAATTTATCATTTTTAACAACATGATTAACGGCACAAACAGAGCTTAAGCATTTGGCCATTATAACTAGGTTTATCATGATTGCAGACAGGTATTTCAGTGGTTCTCAACATATTTGTGGAAGTTGTTGAGGATGGCATACCAGCCTTCTCTCTGCATTTCCACGGAGTTCTGTTTTTCAGGATCAAAAATTTCTGTGACTCTGGTTGTATTTCCGTCTATTTCATCAAAAATAACTTCTACTTTCCGGCCATCCTCCATATGATATTTGATAAGCCTGTTAGGGATCACCTCATCATAGGTGCCTTCAAAATCGAATCCGAAACTTTTATCTTTCGCCTCCATTCTGTTTTTAAATGTTCCTCCTACCCTCAGGTCGTTAACTGAACTCGGACACTGCCAGCTTTCGTGGGCAAAATTCCATCTGGTAATATGCCTGGGTTCGTTAAAATAATTCCAAACCTTCTCTACCGGAGCTAAAATTGTGATGTCTATTTTAATCGGGTCCATAGTTTTATTTTTTTAATGTTTAAATAAGGACAGCCCGGTATGAGCCGTCCTCTGATAATTTTAGTTAAATATAAGATTATTTTGAATATCCTTCATTATAGTTCACCATCCAATGAACACCATATCTGTCCTGGAAGCTCCCGAAATAGTCTCCCCAAAACTGGTCTTCAATAGGCATTTCGATGTTTCCGCCTTCAGAAAGTCCTTTGAACAGCCTGTCTGCTTCTTCTCTGGAATCCGGGAAAATAGATACATAGTTGTTGTTTCCAACCGTCAGGGTCTGCCCGAATCCCGGAACGATGTCCGAAGCCATCAGAAGGTCGTTACCGATAGGCAGTGCGATATGCATGACCCTGTTTTTTTCTTCTTCGGAAAGATTTTCAGTTCCCGGGGCATTTCCCATTTTGTGGACTTCTCCCAGGAATTCTCCTCCAAAGACAGATTTGTAAAACGTGAAAGCTTCTTCCGCTTTTCCGTCGAAATTTAAATACGGATTTAATTTAGCCATGATTTCTAGGTTTTAAATTGTTATTGTTTGTTTTTTAACTTCAACAGCACAGATTACGCGTAATTTGCAGCTATTGGAAGTTGTTAAGAGTTTAAAAATTTTTCTATTTTGCTGACGGTAAAGTTTATGAGACCGGAATCTGTCCTGCCCTCAAAGTCCGCCATCATATAAGAGCCGTGTACAGCTGGAAGGATCATCAGTTGGGATCCTTTTACCAGCCGCCACATTTCCACCACATGCTCAGGCTTCATCACATCTCTGTCTCCGCTGATGAATAGTACGGGAACTTCTATGCCGGAAAGGATTTTTTCGTCCCAGTCTTCGAAAGTCTGCATCCTTTTACTGTCTTTATCAAACAGGTTTTCAAGCTTCGAAAAATCGGGATTCAGATTGAGAAAATTGATTTTTAAAGGCTCCGGCATCGATTCCAGGGTGGCTTCCGCCATACTTTCGAAGAAACCGTCCATCATACCGCTTTTTTTGAAAAAAGACGAAGCTACAATGAGTTTTTCCGTGATTTCAGGATAAAGATGGGCAATCTGCATTACGGTATTTCCTCCGTTACTGAATCCCCAGAACGAGGCTTTTTCAATCTGAAGCTCTTTCAATACGGCAACAATATCACGGGCATCCTGTTCAAAGGTTTCGGGAATATCCCGGTGGTCACTCATCCCATGATTCTGAAGATCAATGCCTATCAGCTGAAATTTTCCGTTCAGTCTTGAGATCGCTTCTTTAAAATCGAATAAGATGGAAGAACCACCTCCATGAATCAGAACGAGAGGTTTTCCGGAACCGTAGATTTCATAATACATACGAATGCCATTTACATTCTTATACCCTTGTTCTTTCGGCTCCATTTATCAGTATTTTAAATTTTCGTCCACATCATATTTCATTCCTGGGTAATCCAGAATTCTCCTCATTAACCCGATCTGCCCGGACAGGTAATCCTCACGCCCGATGCACATTCCTGCAAAATTGAGCTTGGTTTCCCGGATAAACGGAACATTCATTCCGATTTCAAAGATTTCGTCCAGTTCCTCGTCTGTTACTTCCCACAGTTTCCGGTAGACTTTGGGCGAAATTTCGTGGAAACTTTTTTTCAGATCTGCCAGGCTCGGATAATTAAAGCTTTCATCCAAGGTCTTTCCCTGGAAAAAAAGTTCACCGTAAGGATCTTCATCGCGAAGTCCTAAAACCCAGCCCAGGCCGTAACGCATATTCACAAAGTTCCCTGCCATCCAGACTATGTGGTTGGTTTTTCCGTCGATTCTTTTCAGAGCATCTTCTTCCGAAATGCCGTCCAGAGCATTCACAAAACTCTGCGAATGCATTCTGTAAGCCGGAATAATGAGTTCCATTTTTGATGATTTTGGGATTTCCATTTCTGTATTTTTTAGTTTTAACAATAATTTATTTTATTAATATTCAATCCGTTGCGATTTTTTTGTTTTCCACAGATGCCACAGATTTCTCAGATTTTGTGATGCTTTTATTTTCCCACAGATCTGGCAGATTGAGCATATTTTTGTTGGGCAGTCGCAAGGGCGCAAGTTTTTTTACTATTAGAATTGTGTTTAAGGCGCAAGAAAATCCAAGATTTCCGGCAAATGTTTACAGCTCTAATCACTTTAGATTAAGTAGTAAAAACGGTCCGAAATAGGAATAAAGAAGCTGAAACCTTTGCGTTTTCAAAAAAGTATCAATACAAATAGATTTCCCACAGACTCCTCAGATAACACAGATTTTAGGGTTTAAAAATTCTCCAATACCAGACAGATTGAGCAGATTTTTCCGGGGCAGAAATTTAGGCTTTCTGTTTTCACTCTATTTTATTGCCCCTGGTTTTCCCAGGACTCTTCTGAGGTAGCCCAACTGTCCGCCGTGATATATTTCATGAAGTGATAAGGTTGCAATATCATTAATCAGTTCCGGACTGAAGCTTTCCGTAGTATTAAGAGCTGCTTCCAGCCTGTTCCGGGATTCCTTAAAATAAGATCTTAGTTCTTCAAAAGGGATCAACTCACTTTTTCTTTCCAAAGGATTTTCTCCTCTGTTATAGCAGGAGAACTTTTCTGTATCCCAGATTGATTCTTCTCCCAATATATTCAGAAAGGCATTTCTTATATAGATCAGGTGTCCTAAAATCCAGTTCATGCAGTTGGCTTCTCCATTGGGAAAAATCATAGCCTCATCATCCGTAATTCCATCTGTATTTAAACAGACAATGTTGTAGGTGGCGGAAGTCTGTCTTTTTATGATTTCAATATCGTTTGATTTTGTTTCCATAATTGATATTTTTTGGTGTTGTGTTTTCGGTAAGGATTAAATTAATTCTGAACTGTTGTAGCTTGAGTTATTTGTACACTGATGCACGAATAATTTAGGTTATCCTATAACAATTGCTGAAAACCCTTGACTTTCCTGCGTCTTCAATTCATTGTAATATTCAAAATTTTTGTGCCGCTGCGTTTTCCAACCAATAAAAGGTATGATCGTATATTTTTTTCTCCCACAGATGCCACAGATTTCTCAGATCTTTGTGGTGATTTTATCTTCTCAGATCTGACAGGCTGAACAGATTTTTTTTTGATTGCTGATTTTGCAGATTGTTTTGATTTTGAAAGCTGTGTTGTAGATCGTGAACTACATCTGGGAAACGTCTCCATGCATTATTTCCCACTGATGTCCGTCTATATCGGCAAAAGCACTCTGATACATCCAGCCGTAATCCTGTGGTTCACTGTATTTGGACCCTCCGTTTTCAAGAGCAGTGTTTATAATCCGGTCTACTTCCTCACGGCTGTCTACTCCCACCGCAAGAAGCACCTGAGTAGTGTCTCCTTTCGCAAAAGGTCTGTTGGTAAAGGTCTGAAAAAACTCTTCTTTCAGAAACATGGTGTAAATATGATCTTCTTTCATCACAATACACACGGCTTTATCATCTGAGAACTGTTCATTGACGGAAAAACCGAGTTTCGTCCAGAATTCTCTGGTTTTCTGTACATCTTTTACGGGTAAATTGACGTAAATCTGGCTGATTTTCATTTTGTAATTTTTAGTGTTAAACTTTGAGCAGTAAAATCGTTTGAATTATTCGGAAGGCATTTGGGACATATCCGCATAGGTCATATTCCACCCATGTCCGTCGGGGTCCCAGAAAGAATTCTGATACATCCATCCGTAATCCTGCGGTTCTTCGTGTTGTGTAGCTCCATTTTCCAGGGCGATGCTTACAATACGGTCTACTTCTTCCCGGCTGTTCAGTCCAAAAGCTAACAGCACTTCAGACGTATCTCCTTTGGGAACGGGTTTATTGGAAAAGGTCCGGAAATAATCATCTTTTAAGAACATAAGATACATATCCTCTTTTATGATAACACATACTGCTTTATCATCAGAGAAAGATTCATTGATGGCAAACCCCAGTTTACTCCAGAATTCCCTGGTTTTCTGTACTTCTTTTACCGGAAGGTTTACATAAGTTTGACTGACTTTCATTTCTGTAATTTTTTAGTGTTTAACTTTTAACCAAAATTACCAAGCTTCCGTGAAAGTCAACTTGCCATAAGACAAGATTTAATTTTTCCTGGGATGAGAAACCAGCTCTTTACGGATTCTGCTTAGGGAAGTGTCTGTAACCCCGAGATAGGAAGCAATCTGTTTCAGAGGAGCATACTGCACAACGAGAGGCTTCTGTTCCAACAAATTGAGATAGCGTCTGGTAGCTGAAAGGGTAAACATTTCCACGGAACGCTGTTTGTAGGTAAACAGTTCTTTAGACATCCACGCTCTTCCCCATTCTCTGAGGTTGGGTATTTTATGGAATAATTCCTGAAAGGTTTCAAAATCGAATCTCCAGCATTCGCAGTCGGTGATGCAGACTATATTTTCCTGTGACGGAATTCTCTGAAACAGTGAAAGTACTTCAATGATGATCTCATTATCTGCAAAAAAATGGGTAGTTACTTCGTTTCCGTTAAAATCATTGACGAATGAGCGGGCCAGCCCTTTTTCAAGGATATAGTATTCATTGGCCGTTTTGCCTTCTGTAAGAATACTTTCTCCTTTCTGGAAGGATACTTTTTCGTGGGCCTGGAATATTTCTTCAAGTTCTTCCTGTAAAAAAAAGGGAAAGTCGTAGCAGATTTCTAAGGCTTTGCTGGTCATTGGTGCTGATGTTTTTTTAAGTCTTTAAAAATAGAACTTTTAATTGGATCGGAAATGTAAAAAATTAAACAATTTAATGCTTATTTAATGAAAATTAATTCAATCTACTTAAATACAACAATATAAACCGATGTATTATCTGTTAAATAATTAAACAAATTTTATTTATAGTATCTCAGTTTCCGGCTTTATTTATTTTAAACCATTAAGGTGAAATCAGAAGAAATTAAAAGATTTTTATACGTATAGCGGCCTAAAATCAAATATTTTAAAAGCAGATGAATATGATGAAGAAATTCCGGTATAGTTTTTAAATTCAAAAAACTTACAGGTTAAAATAATGAAAGCTGGATTGATTGGGGCCCCTGAGGTTTCTGTGCATCCCCGAAAACGGTTTTCCCTCCGAATCGCCACGAATTCTGTCTTTCTTCTTCAATTACCTGCTGAATATCAAAATCAGGAGTAAAATCCTGTTCTGTCCGGGCAACGATCTTATGAAGTTTGTTTAAAGTATTCAGTTTATCGGAGTTTCCCAGTTTTGATTTTTCAATTCCTTTTCTCAGGATGTTGATGCTTTCGTCATAAGTTTTCGTTGGAACCGGGAACGGATGACCATCTTTTCCTCCGTGTGCAAAAGAAAATCTGGCGGGGTCCGCAAATCTTGAGGGCGATCCGTGAATCACTTCGCTTACCAGAGCTAAAGACTGCATGGTTCGTGGTCCTACACCTTCAAGCATCAGGAGATCTTCAAAATTCCGGGGCTGCTGTTCACGGGTAACATATAAAAGAGCACCGAGACGTTTCAGATCAACATCTGAAGCACGGACATCGTGATGTCCCGGAAGTATAAGCCTTGAAAAATCTTTCATCACCTCCGCGGAATCGGTATGGGAAATATCCAGAATCCCCTTTCTGTTTCCTGAAGCTTCCGCATCTGTAAGATTCAGGATCTTTCCTCTTGAAATTCCGTTAATTCCCGTATGAGGTTCTTCTACAAACGATTTTATGTTTTCGGAATGCCAGTGATAACGTCTTGCTGTTCCGTCTGATTCATGCATTCCCTGCTGAACAACACTCCAGCTCCCGTTATCAGCCAGGATAAAATTATGCAGATACAGCTGATAACCATCCTGAATAGCGGTATTATCCACTTTAGCAGAGAGTTTGCTTGCTTTAACGAGTTCGTGGCCGTTCAGACCTGTTTTATCCGCAATCTGAATCAGTTCAGACGGTGTTTCTCTTGAAAATTTACCTTTTCCTCCGCAGATATACAGTCCCAATGAAGAGGAGTTGGGATTAACGGAACGTTTTAATGCCCCCATTACCGAAGTGGTAATTCCGGAGGAATGCCAGTCCATTCCCATCACTGCACCAAAGCTCTGAAACCAGAACGGATCTGCCAGCCTGCGTAGCACCTCATCTTTACCATAATCCATGAGGATCACCTCTATGATGGAAAGTCCCAGAACAGACATCCGTTCATACAGCCACGGCGGTACTTTGCCATAGTGTAAAGGTAAATCTGCTGTTCCTGAACGTTTCATTTTCAATTTTAAAGATTCAAAGTTAGCTTTAATATTCCGGATTCTTCATGATTGAGGTCAATTTTAAAAATTGCGTTAGCCACAGTAAAAAGAAAACAGATTTTTCAGGGTCTGTTCTAGATTCTATTTGAAAAAATGTATACCTGATGATTAAACCTTTGGTACGTTTTGACTTCGGAGAACCTTTTTTAGTTTAAAGAATTTCTTACGGGTCCCATGAATTTCACAGATTTTAGGGTTTTAAAATCTCGCAGATCTGGCAGATAAAGCAGATTTTTTGTTGGACAATCGCAATGGCGCAGGTTTTTTTTACTATTCATTGTGTTTAAGGCGCAAGAAAATCAAAGATTTTCAGCAAGTTTTTACAGTTCGAATCGCTTTAGATTAAGTAGTAAAAACGGCCGAAGGCTAATCCAACGCTTCATCGGATCAACGGAGTTGATTCTGTACTTTGCTCCCTGAAATATGTACAAAGAAGCTGAGACCTTTGCGTTTTCAAAAAAGCATCCACAGATTTATGGTTTTTAAATCTCGCAGATCTGGCAGATAAAGCAGATTTTTTGTTGGATAATCGCAATGGCGCAAGTTTTTTTTTACTATTAGAATTGTGTTTAAGGCGCAAGAAAATCCAAGATTTTCAGCAAGTTTTTACAGTTCGAATCGCTTTAGAGTAAGTAGTAAAAACGGCCGAAGGCTAATCCAACGCTTCATCGGATCAACGGAGTTGATTCTACACTTTGCTCCCTGAAATATGTACAAAGAAGCTGAGACCTTTGCGTTTTCAAAAAAGCATCCACAGATTTATGGTTTTAAAATCTCGAAGATCCGGCAGATAAAGCAGATTTTTTGTTGGACAATCGCAATGGCGCAAGTTTTTTTTTTACTATTAGAATTGTGTTTAAGGCGCAAGAAAATCCAAGATTTTCAGCAAGTTTTTACAGCTCGAATCGCTTTAGATTAAGTAGTAAAAACGGCCGAAGGCTAATCCAACGCTTCATCGGATCAACGGAGTTGATTCTACACTTTGCTCCCTGAAATATGTACAAAGAAGCTGAGACCTTTACGTTTTAAAAAAAGCATCCACAGATTTCACAGATTTTAGGTTTTAAAATCTCGCAGATCTGGCGGATTGAGCAGATTTTTTTTGGTTGGAGAATCGCAAGGACGCAAGATTTTTTTACCATTATGCTGTTTTTAAGGCGCAAGAAAATCCAAGATTTTCAACAAGTTTTTACAGCTCTGATCACTTCGAGAATATAATAAAGATTTGAATGTGATACAAAAAATTGAGTTTAGAAATTATCACAGGTTCTAAAGATTTATCCGGTGTTTTGGAATTTGTTACCCAGGAGAATAAAATTCAAGACCTTTATGCTTTCCTTCATTATATTCTTCCTCGAAAGTGATTTTATTTCCGGAAGGATCGATCACTGTGAAAGATACAGCATTGTAGAACGTTTTTTCAAGCGCAGGACGATTATATTTATATTTTTTATCAATCAGTTCTTTATGATAGGCAGGAACGCCTTCTCCCCAAACAGCTACTCTTACACCGGGAGAGCCGTCTCCGTGGTGTTCGCTTAAATGAAAAATCATATTTTCTCTTTTTACTTCCATATAAACAGGGGTATTTTCATCGAAGTAATGTTCCCAGATGATTTCGAAGCCGAGCCATTCAACATAAAACTCTACTGCTTTTTTATAATCGAAGATTCTGAGAATAGGAATGATCTGTGTCGCTTTCATATCAGATTAATTATAATGTAGTTAAGGAATTTACTATTTTTTAATTCATTGATGAATATTTGTCCACAAGGGTATTTTACTTAGCGGGAAGTACGGCCATTAACTGTCAGCCGGAATGTTTCAGTAACCATGCAATGGCATTCTCTAATTCAGTTTACTGATGTTCAAGAATATTGATCAGTTTCCCAAACGGATCTCTGACAAAGAAACGGCGTACTCCCCAATCTTCATCGGTAATATCATATACGATTTCAAAATCAGCCGTCTTCATATTCCGATATACTTCATCCACATTTTCCACTTCAAAGGAAAGATCGGGGACTTCCGTATCATTGCCGCCCTGCACCGCAAAACTGATCTGGACCTGTGCTTTTTCATCATTTCCGAAAGTTCTGATCCAGCCGTGATCCATCAGTACATCAAGTCCTAAAATATCCTGATAAAAAAGATCTGCTTCTGAAAGGTCTTCTGTTTTTATATTGGCTACAATTCTCTTTACCATTTTCAGTATGTTTTGCAATTTAAAGAGTCAAAAAAAGCCCTGCTGAAATTAAGCTTCGGCAAGGCTTTCTATAAAGATTGTTTCTGTTATTGGTTTAATGCTGCCAAAGCTGCATCGTAATCAGGTTCATCAGCAATTTCCGAAACCTGTTCTGTGTAAACCACTTTATTGTTTTCATCGGTAACGATTACCGCACGGCTCAACAGACCTTTTAAAGGAGAGTCTGTAATGGTTACTTCATAATCATCACCAAAACTGCTTCTGAAATCTGAAAGAGTCTCCACATTATTCAGTCCTTCTGCTGCACAGAATCTTCCTAATGCAAACGGAAGGTCTTTGGAAACATTGATGATTACTGTATTATCCAGTTTAGAAGCCTCTTCATTGAATTTTCTGCTGGAAGCCGCACAGGTCGGGGTATCGATACTTGGGAAAATATTGAATACTTTTTTCTTTCCTTCAAAAGTTTCCAATGTCTTTACATTCAGCCCGGAGTCAACCAGAGCAAAGTCTCTGACAGTGCTTCCCACTGATGGTAATGTTCCGATGGTGTGTACTTCGTTTCCTTTTAAAGTGATTGTCGTTGACATAATATTTATTTTTTTAGTTTCCTCAAATTTACTTAAAAGCAAGAATTTTTCCTCTCCAATAAAGGTTAAATAATTCTTAAAGTAAAATTGCTGTTCACGCTCATTTATCGGATATAAAATTTAACTATATTCGCACTCTGAAAAAATTAATAATCATGCGAAAAAAAATTACACTCCTGCTCTTCGGAGTACCGGTCTTTGGTTTCGCCCAGTCAGTCATCGGCACGATCAATTCCGGAGCCGTTTCTGAAGCAGGATTTTCTCATTCCGTAGGGGAAATTTACGTCATCCCTGATGATCCGGATCAGAACAGTTCCGGCACAATGGGAATGCTGTACCAGATGTCTTTACAGGTTCTCGGCATCAGTGAGGCTGAGAAAGAAAATGTAAAGATCTATCCTAACCCTACTCCCGATTTTATTCACGTTACTTTAAGCTCCAATTCCAAAATTGAAGAAGCCGAAGTATATGATACAGCGGGAAGACTTGTCTTAAAAGCAAAGCCTGACAACGGAAAACTCGATCTCCGCAGCCTGAATCCGGGAATTTATATGATCTCTTTCAGAAATCCGGACATCAAACCTATTAAAATCATTAAAAAACCTTAAAAACTATCTGATCATGAGAAAACTTTACGCTACCATAGGATTATTTGTCGCTACATTATTAAGCGCACAGGTGCCACAGGCTTTCAGTTATCAAACCATAGCCTTCAATGCTTCCGGAGCACCTGTTTCCAACGGGACCGTTTCATTAAGAATAAGCATTTTAGAAAATTCGGCTACGGGAAACGTTCTTTACACTGAAACTCATCATAAAACAACCAATGCTAAAGGTCTGGTTAATTTAAATATCGGACAGGGAACCGCCTCTACCGGAAATTTCGGAGGAATCAACTGGGGCAGCAATACCAAATTCGTTAAAGTGGAAATGGATCCGCAGGGAGGTTCTGACTACATCAATGTTGGCGTAAACCAGCTGATGAGCGTCCCGTATGCACAGGTAAGTAAAACAATCGTGACAGGTCCTGGCCAGGGCATCACGCTTGTATCTCCGAACGGAACCAGTTACACCTTAAACGTAAGCGATTCAGGTACGCTAAGCCTTCCTACAAATACAGGTTCGTCCGGTAATACTTTGCCTTCCAACCTGTATGTGTACGGATCATATAATTCCTTTACTCCTTCCTCTGCTGAATTACTCCGTGGAAATGGCAGTACGAAAATAGGCTACAAGTACCTTCCTGCCAATACACAGATTAAATTCATAGCTTCACCGGGTAATGGTGCCCAGGTTTACGGCTCAGACTCCAACGGATATATTACGACTAACGGAAGTAACTATAATGTAGCGTCCAACGGATTTTACCAGATCCTGATTGCTCCTAACGGACCGCAAATGAGGGCAGGCTTCTTCAACTTTGTTCCTAAAATTCAGTTTACTTCATCTTCGGGTACGTTGCCTGTAACTTCTGTTACCTATAATAATGCCACAGGAAAATTTACGGCGATCATCAATGGAGTGACAACCAGTACCGGAGGTTCGTTTTATATCAAACTTGCTTCAGAAAGCTTACAGCCTGAAGATTTAGGAGATAATCTTGGTGACGGATCTTTTGATGTAGAAGGAGATCCTATTACCTTCCCTAACATTTCTGCGACCACTCCCAAAAATTATAAAGTTGAGTTCAGTCTCAATTTTGATGGCACCGGAAACTACACGATTACACAGTTATAAAATTTAAAGAGGCCCAGGCCTCTTTTTTTGTGCAAAATACTTCATAAAACAATCATATTTAGTAAATTTGTGAGTCTTAAAAAATCAAATAATAAATAACAGTATAATGTCAGACAAATCAAAAATCTATTACACTTTAACGGATGAGGCTCCAATGCTGGCTACACATTCTTTTTTACCGATTGTGAAAGCGTTTACAAAATCAGCGGGTATTGAGATCGCCGTTCCGGATATTTCTTTAGCAGGCAGAATTTTAGCGAACTTTCCTGAGTTTTTAAAAGATGATCAGAAAATTGGTGATGCTTTGGCTGAATTGGGAGAACTGGCGACAAAACCTGAAGCCAATATCATCAAATTACCGAATATCTCCGCTTCCGTACCACAGCTGGATGCAGCAATCGCTGAACTTCAGTCTAAAGGATTTGCTGTTCCTAATTATCCTGCTGAACCTAAAAATGATGAGGAAAAAGCCATTAAAGCTAAATATGCAAAAGTTTTAGGAAGTGCTGTAAACCCTGTACTGAGAGAAGGAAATTCTGACAGACGTGCTCCGAAAGCGGTGAAAAATTATGCTAAAGCCAACCCTCACAGAATGGGTGACTGGGCATCTGACAGCAAAACTGACGTAGCTCACATGAACAATGGTGATTTCTACGGTACAGAAACTTCTACCACCTTAGAAAATGCTACAAAATACAGAATCGTATTCAAAGGAAATGACGGTTCTGAATCTGTATTGAAAGACTTCGCTGGTCTTCAGGCCGGAGAAGTGATCGATTCTTCCGTAATGAACCTTAATGCTCTGAAAGTATTCGTTCAGGAAGCCATCGAAGAAGCTAAGAAAAGAAATGTACTTCTTTCCGCTCACCTTAAAGCTACGATGATGAAAATCTCCGATCCTATTATTTTCGGAGCGATCGTAGAAACATTCTTCAAAGAAGTATTCACTAAATATGCGGAGACATTCAGGTCTTTGGATATCAATCCTAACAACGGTCTTGCCGATCTTTTTGAAAAAATCAAAGGAAATGCCCAGGAAGCTGACATCAAAGCTGATATTGAAAAAGCACTTGCTGACGGACCAAGAGTGGCTATGGTAAATTCTGACAAAGGAATCACCAATTTCCACGTTCCTTCCGACATCATCGTAGATGCTTCTATGGCTGCCCTTGTAAGAGGAGGCGGTAAAATGTGGAACAAAGACGGAAATGAAGAGGATACCGTATGCATTATTCCTGACCGTTCTTACGCAGGTTTCTATCAGTCTGTAATCGATGATATGAAAGCACATGGAAAACTTGACCCTACTACAATGGGATCTGTTCCAAACGTAGGTTTAATGGCTCAGAAAGCTGAAGAATATGGTTCTCACGATAAAACGTTCCAGTTATCTGCTGACGGAACTGTTGAAGTTCAGGACGAAAACGGAACCGTTCTTCTTTCTCAGAAAGTAGAAAAAGATGATATCTTCAGAATGTGCCAGACTAAAGACGCTCCTATCCAGGACTGGGTGAAGCTGGCCGTAAACAGATCAAGATTATCTGATACGCCTGCTATTTTCTGGTTAGACAAAGGAAGAGCTCACGACAGAGAAATCATCAAAAAAGTAGAAAAATATCTTGCTGATCACGACACAGCAGGTCTTGACATCAGAATCCTTGATGTAAAAGATGCCATGACTGAAACCCTTAAAAGAGCAAGAGAAGGCAAAGACACGATCTCTGTTTCCGGAAACGTACTGAGAGATTATTTAACGGATCTTTTCCCTATTCTTGAACTTGGTACTTCTGCAAAAATGCTTTCCATCGTTCCACTGATGAACGGAGGAGGTCTTTTCGAAACAGGTGCCGGAGGTTCTGCCCCTAAACACGTTGAGCAGTTCCTTGAAGAAGGTTATTTAAGATGGGATTCTTTAGGCGAATTCTTGGCATTACAGGCTTCTTTGGAGCACCTGGCCCAAACTCAGGGGAATACAAAATCTCAGGTTTTAGCTGATGCACTGGATGAGGCCAACGCTAAATTCCTAGCTACTGATAAATCTCCTGCAAGAAAAGTAGGACAGATCGATAACAGAGGTTCTCACTTCTACCTGGCAATGTACTGGGCTGAAGCTTTAGCCAGTCAGACTGCCGATGCTGAATTAGCTGCTCAATTCGCTCCGATAGCCGCAGCAATGCAGGAAAATGAAGCTGTAATCAATGCTGAATTAATCGGTGCTCAGGGTAAACCTCAGAATATTGACGGTTACTACAAAACCGATACATATAAAACGTATGCAGCAATGAGACCAAGCACTGTTTTAAATGAAATTATTGACGGGATCTAATTTACAGATTCTTCCAATATACAAAAAGCTCCTTTTTCAAGGGGCTTTTTTGGTGTTTTTTGGGTGTTGCCCTAAATTTTAATCGGGCTTCAGCCCGATTCTATTGAATATTGAGATCATGTTAACCTGCGAAGTTGCTTTTGGAGATTTTGTGTTTTTTAAGATTTAAGGTTCTTTTGAATTGGACGGGCAAAAGCCCATCCATATTGAATATTGAGGCTATGTTACTTGAAAAAGGGTTCTTTTGGAGATTTTGTGCTCTTCAGATTTAGGGCAGTTTTTTGAATTCATTAAAAAAAACCGGATTCCTGTTTGACATTCAGGAATCCGGATCTTTATTAGTCAATTAATGAGTTTAGTTGTTGACCAGCTTCATAGAGCCTTCATTATATCTCTCCCCTACATTCGGATATTTTTTGAGAAGTGAATCGATGGTTTCAAGATCAGCCGGGCTCAGATCAATATTAACTGCCTGAATGTTCTCTTCAAGGTAGCTGATTCGTTTGGTTCCCGGAATCGGAATAATATCATCGCCCTGATTAAGCACCCAGGCCAAAGCCAGCTGAGTTCCTTTCACGCCTTTTGACCGGGCAAAATCATTGAATTCCCTCGCCAGATTTCTGTTGTTTTCCAGATATTCTTCCTGATAGCGCGGCAATGATTTTCTGAAATCTTCGTCTCCGAAATTCTGAACTTCGTTAATATTGGCAAAAAGCCCTCTTGCCAGTGGAGAATAAGGAACAAGAGTAACTCCCAGTTCTCTGATTGTAGAAAGGATCTCTTTTTCCACATCTCTGGTAAGAATTGAATATTCAGACTGCAGTGCGGTAATCGGGTGAATTTTATTTGCTTTTCTGATTGATTCGGCGGAAGCTTCTGATAATCCCAGATATTTTACTTTTCCTTCTTTTACCAGCTCTGCCATAGCTCCCACTGTCTCTTCTACGGGAACATTAGGATCAACTCTGTGGGCATAATACAGATCAATCGTATCTATTTTCAGTCTCTGAAGGCTTAAATCTACCGCCTGTCTGATCCATTCCGGTGACCCATCGAAATAAGTCCCGGGAGCACCGCTGTGGCTTGCATTCCCGTCTTTAAATCTGAACCCGAATTTGGTCGCAATAAAGATTTTATCACGGTTGGGTACGAGAACTTTTGAAATCAGTTTTTCATTGTCTCCGTTGGCATACATATCTGCTGTATCCCAGAAGTTTACTCCCAGATCCAGAGCTTTATGCAGGGTATTAATGCTTTCCTGCTCATCGGCAGGTCCGTAAGCAAAGCTCATTCCCATACATCCTAATCCTACTGCGGAAAGCTGCTCTCCTGTATTTCCTAATTGTCTAAATTTCATGATTGCTGTGATTTTAAATTTACAGGACAAAATTAGAACAAGAATCCAGTGTGTGCGATATAGAATTCAAACGAAGACTTATAAAATTCAAACAACTTCAGATCTTATCGCATTAGGGGTCATTCCCGTCTGTCTCTTAAAATAATTGGTGAAATAAGCCGGTTCTTCAAATCCCAGTCCATAAGCAATTTCTGAAATATTCCAGTCGGTATGTTTCAGCAATGCACGGGCTTCCTGAATGATTCTTGAAGTGATCTGCTGACTCGTTGTTCTCCCGGTTATCTCTTTTACGGAACGGTTCAGGGAATTCACGTGAACAGAAAGATTCTGTGCGAAATCGTTAGGGGTTTTCAGCTTCAGACACGCTTCGGGGCTGTCTATCGGAAACTGCCTCTCCAGCAATTCCATAAATAAGGAAGCAACTCGCTGTGAAGCATTCTGATACGGCTGAAAACTTTCCGCAGGATGCATTTTCATCGTTTCATGAATCAAAAGATGAAGATAAGCACGGAGCATATCGTATTTATGGGTATAATCCGTCCCGATTTCAGTTATCATTTTAATATAAAGCTCTGAAACGGTTTTCTGCTGATCTTCACCGATGAAAAAAACAGGATTTCCCCCAATCCTGAACAACGGAGAATCCTGAAGATTCCCGATACGGCTTCCGTTCTGAAGGAATTCTTCGGTAAAAAGGCAGAACCAGCCTGTCTGATTTTCATCATCCGCTTCCCATGAATAAGGCACCATAGGATTTGAAAACAAAATAGCCGGCTGGTTTATATGGATCCATTTGTCTGCATAATGAAGTTTCCCTTTTCCTATGATCAGTGAGATCTTGTAATAATCCCTCCTGCTGTAAGGGGTAACCAGCGAACAGCTGTCACGGGAAAACACATTAAAATGCCCTATCCCCGGCGTTACGATACACTGCGGCTCCCGGGAAAGTTCATTCCGTTCGTAAAACCCTGTTAATGTTTCTTTAGATTCCATAGATCAAAATTATAAAATTCAAACAAATAAAAAAACTAAAAAAATGACCGACTGAAAGCCGGCCATCAAAATTGAATGTATAGTTGATCGTTGATTTAATGATGATCATAATGACCATGCTTTTTATCCATTTTATAAACTTTGGACTTGTTCTTCTTATACTTTTTATCGTTGTTTTTGTTTCTGTTGTACACCGCCACAGGATTCTGTCCTTTGTAATATTTATTTTTAAATTTTAAATATTTTTCACGGCCTAAGATCCTTTCTATTTCGTAATAGCGGTCTTCTCTCCACCGGTCCGGATGGCTTACATACACTCTGTTCCAGGAATCATAATCGTCATACCTACTGTTCAGAGCATTCAGCTGGTTAGTCTGTGCAACAGAAAGTAAAAGATCGGCCGCTACGCTTTGCCAGTTGATATCAGTAATGCTTCTACGGTAGTCGTTATAGTAATCAGATTGTGCAAAGCCCAGGCTAAAGGTACCTGTAAGCAGCACTGCTATTAATATTTTTTTCATTTCACCCCATTTTAAAGTTAAACTGATATATGTTTTTCAATTAAAATGCCAAGTCTTTCAAATATATTCACAATGTTTGTTAAAATACACATAAAACCCTGATAATCTTTCATATATTTTCTACATTTATATACAATCATTAGGATTTCTTTATGGAGATCATCACTATCATACTGTCCGTATTAAGGTTGATTAAGGAGTTTTTTTTGAGCGGGACTATCCGGAGTGAAGCCTGATTTAATATCCTCAAATATCTTACCTCTGTAAGGGTTTAAAATAATCCCGGATAAGACCACGGGAGTGAAGCCTGATTATTTTTTTTCATTCCAAACAGCTCTTAAATTTCGTTAAGTTTCCTAAAACTTTATTTTTATATGATATTAATTTGTAATTTTAAAGGAGAAGAATGCAGAAAAAGGTATTCAAAGTCATTGATTAACTCAATAAAATCTTAAAATTATGGAAAATATAAAGTTTGAAATATCTCCATACCAGGATGAACTGCAGCTATTGATTGACGGAAATAAAGCGGGATACATGTCGATTGAGGTGGACGGAAGGCTGCTGATCGTGTACTACACCAAACTTGACGAGGAACGCGAAGGAAAGGGATATGCCAAAATGCTTCTGGATGAGCTGGTTCGCTATGCTGAGGAAAAAGATCTTCTGGTAGATCCCGAATGTGATTTTGTCCGCCAGCAGTTTGAAAACCACCCTAAAAGATATAAAGACATCTGGCATGCCTGATTCAGTCTTCCCACCAGGCTCTGAACGGGTTATCCTTCCTGTTTAAATCTACAACTTCCCCGATCATCGGCGTGAAGACTGTTAAGCCTTTTTCTTTTCCCAGTCTGGTTATCATCTGCAAAGGCTCATTCCACGGATGAAGGGCCAGTGCAAATTTTGAGGAATGAACGGGAATAGTAATTTTTGCCTTTAAATCAATGGCAGCCTGAACCACATCTTCCGGCAATGCATGAATATATTTCCATGCCTTGTCATACTGTCCGTTTTCAAGAACAGCAAAATCAAAAGGGCCGAAACGGTCTCCGATTTCTTTAAAATGTGTGTCATAACCACTGTCTCCCCCTAAAAAGATCTTTTTTGAAGGCGTTTTCAGAACGTAGGAAGTCCAGAGGGTATTGTTCTGCTTTATTTTCCTTCCGGAAAAATGCCTGGCTGGTGTAAATGTAATTTTTATACCGTTTTTAAGAACAACTTCCGTCCCCCATTCTTCTTCAATCAGCTTATTTTCATTATATCCCCATCTTTCCAGATGAGCTCCGGCTCCCAGAGGAACAATCGCTTTTCCCATACGGTCTCTAACTGACTTTACCGTAGGATAATCAAGATGGTCGAAATGATCATGGGTAATCACCAGATAATCCGGATCCGGTATATCTTCAGGTTTAAAAATATCTGAGCCTTCAAATGCTTTGTTGAAATATTTAAACGGTGAACCGTACAAACTCAGGACGGGATCTACCAGAAACGAAATCCCATCTGTCTGCAGGTAATAGGAAGAATGCCCTAACCAAACCAATATATCCTGATCTTTCTGTATTTTTTTTAGATCTGTATACCTGGAAGGAATTGCTTTTAAAGGTTTCAGCAGCGGATCTTTTTTTCCGAAAAGAAAATTCCAGCTTACCTGCAGGGTTCCATAACCTTCGGCAACAGCCGGTGTATAATTTATATTCTGAAATTTCCCTTTTTTATATAGTTTTGACCGCTGTATACGCTGAAGCCTTTTTCCTTTCGGAGAAGCCCCAAATGCCGGCCTGTTCATTACCATGAAATAAACCGATACTATACCCAATACTGCAATAATCCAATAAATCATCTGTCCTCTAAAATCTGATATTGTATGAAAAATACGGGCCATCCTCCATTTTTTAACTTAATTTATAAGCTATTCTGAATAATTTATTATTATTTTAAACCAGGATAATGATAAACTCTCTAAATTAGCAGATTGAAAAAAAATTCAAAGTACGTTGAAAAATTATTCGATCTTATTTGCAGCTTTAATTATGTCATCCTGCGCTTCTATCAGAAGGCATAATGAGCAGAGAGCATCGTGCATACCTCCTGAAAAGCTTAAGGAGGATGTGGATTATGCTTATTCTAAACTGCAGAAAATGCATCCCCAGCTTTACTGGTATATCTCCAAACAGGAACTCGATCATAAATTTGACAGTCTTAAACAGACTTTTGATCAGCCTTTAACTCCTCTCCAGTTTTATTTCAAGCTGCAGCCTGTAATTGCAGATGTACGGGAAGGGCACCTTGCGCTGAGAATTCCCAGAAAGAAATTCACCAAAAAAGAGATCAAAAAGCTGGAGCATAAAAAAGGAATGTTCAGCCGCTTTGAATATTATGTAAAGGGAAACCGTTTATTTATTGTTGAAAACAAAGATTCCATAGAAGGTATACAGCCTGGCAGCGAAGTTTTATCTATCAACCATATTCCGGTTTCCGAGTACCTGAAAAGATACCGGGAACTGATCAGCAGCGACGGGTATAACACTACTTTTCAGTCTTATTTTCTGAAAGATGTATTTTTTAATTTTTATACGGCAGAAAACGGATTTAGCAACAGTGCATCCATAGAAACGCTTTACAACGGTAAAAAACATATTTATACGCTTCACAGAGAATCTAAAACCCAAAATGACCTGGAAAAAGATAAGGAACAGGAAAAACGTACTTCTGAAAAAAAGATCAATGATTATGTTGCCTTCAGTAACTCCTATAACCGGAATTTCAAATTTCTGGATAAGGACAGTACGACCGCTTACATGAAGGTAAAAAGTTTTTCCCGCGATCATTCAGACCGGTTTTATAAGGAAACGTTCACCAAAATAAAGAATGCCGGGGCTAAATATCTCATCATTGATGTCCGAAACAATTACGGAGGATCACTGCATGAAATCAACAACCTGTATTCTTACCTTGCTTCCGAACCTTTTGTCCTGATCAAGCCATCACAGCTTACATCAAGACTCAGTCCGCTAAAAACCAATTATTTCAGGAAAAGCAGCGCGCTTCAGTATGCCTTTAAGAGCCTCGCTTATCCTACTTATGTATTTTCCCAGACCTTCAGCACTTATAAGAAAGACGGAAAAATATATTATAAAATGAAAGCCGATAAACCCACAAAGCCTAATAAGAATGCTTTCCAGGGAAAGGTTTTTGTACTGATCAACGGGGGAAGTTTTTCGGCATCATCGATCATTACGGCTAAACTTAAATATGATAAAAGAGCTGTTCTTGTAGGGGAAGAAACCGGAGGTGCCAATGACGGAACTGTTGCAGGATTCTATTCTTACCAGAAACTCCCCAACTCCAAAATCAATCTCCCTATCGGCCTTCTTCTGGTACAGCCCAATATTGATTTTCTGAATACCCAGAGAGGAGTTGTTCCCGATGTTGTTATTCCCGAAAGTATGCAGGATGTTATCGACAGAAAAGATCCGCAACTGGACTGGATAAAAAAGGAAATTGAAAAGGAAAAGAAAACGGGCAGATAAAAAAAACATTTTCGGCGGGCTTTCAGCCCGCCGAAAATGTTTTTACCCCATCAATAAAAATCCGGCAGAAATTTTCTGCCGGACCACATCTGTCGCTACTAAAAATTATTCGACTATGATTTTCTTTGTGACAACTGCACTTCCATCAGAACTTATTTTTACCATGTAAACACCTTTATCAGCTCTGTCAATGTTTATTTTATTGGTTCCTTTTTCCAGTTTCTGAGCTGCTTTAATCAGCCTTCCTGAAGTATCATAAATTTCAACTGAAGTATTATTTTTATTATTTTCAATAGTAAATACTCCATTTTTAACAGGGTTCGGATACATGCGGTACTGATCTGCCGCTATGGCTGTTTCTTTTGTTGACAGAGTGCCGCTTCCTATTCCTACGCCATACCAGGCTTTTACATTCTGCTGCTGTTCGTTACCTGAAGCACCGTAAAGATCGGTTACAGCCTGTATGGTAGCATTATAGGCATCCAGATAGGTTGTATTTGGAGTCATATATTGATGTAAGGCCCTGTAAATGATTTTTTCCGATTTTTCAATGGTAATTCCGGTTACATTATAAGCATTTCCGATATCGTTGGTTCCTGAACCTCCCTGTGAAAGAAGATAAAACCAGTAGTTTCCTACTCCGCTGTTGGTATGCACCCCTCCGTTATCATTATTTTCATCAGGATTGGCTGTACTGGCCCAGTGGGTACCGTTATAGGTATCCGGCTGAGGGCCGGGATTTACATTATTAGGATCCGACATGCTTCTCATATAAGGGCTTGGAGAGGGGTTCAGAATGGATGATACCGGAATTCCTTCTCCTATGGTCCAGTTCGGACTGCTTCCGGAGTAAAATTCTATTGCCGTTCCCAGCATATCTGCAATAGATTCGTTGATGGCCCCTGATTCTGCTTCATAGTTAAGTCCTCCTAAACCGTTTCTTCCGATAATCAGGTGAGAATACTCATGTCCGGCCACATCTATTCCCACTACCGGATTCATATAAGTAATCAGTCCGTTCAGGATCTTTCCGTTACCATAGAGCATACAGACAATTCCTCCATATAAAGGAGTATCGAGAGCCGCTGCATTGGCTCCTCCAGTCAGTCCTCCGAAATTGAAATTATAATAGTTATCTATTTTGGATCCGTTTCCGTCGTAGCTGTTTCTGTTGTGGCGGATCATATAATAATCATAAGCATTTTTCATTGCCCAATGAACTTCTGCCGCCGGTTTTGTATTATCAGCTGTATAATCTGCCACAGGATTCAGATATTCTTCGGAATTGATAAGTCCGTTATCAGGGTCTACATCAAGATTAGTCCCGTCCATGGTATGAATATTCCGGGCATTATCTTTAAGGCGGTACTGTCCGTTATAGGAATCAACAGTAATAGACTGGGTACCTTTATAGTATGTTGCGCTCTGAGAAGGAGTATCTGCATCATGAAGCCGTGAATTTTTCTTAATAATGGTTCCTGAATCGTTATCTATATAGTATGTGAAAGCTTTTAAAGGATTTAAAGACAAGGCCTCTACTTTTGATGCGTGATAGAGAGTGGCAGATCTTCCTTTATTAACTTTTGCAATCACTTCCTCTATATTGGAAACAGTAACTTTACCCAGGGCGTTCAGATCAGTAATAATGAGAGATTTCACTTTCTGCAAGGTAGGCTGCTGTTTAATCGGCAGATTGATATCAGAAATAATTTCTCCGTTTACATAAATCAGCTTTCCTTCTTTTTCGTGAAGCAATACCATATCATCCATTACTTTCACTCCCTTATAATAATGTTCATATACAGAGTGCGTGATTCCCAGTTCATCTTTGTTCTTTTTAAGCAGCCTGTACGAATGATCACTGCCGGTTCCCAGCCATTCTCCCAAATGGCCGGCCAGAAAATCCGGAGAGATATCTCTTCCACTGAAACCGGCATTAAAAGTTCCCATTACGGAAGTGACCGATATTTTCGGCAAATCTTTAACTGAAATTTCGGATCCCGGTCGGTTTTGCGCGTTTGCTAAGGTAAAAGGAGTAAGCCCTGTGGCAACAGTAAAAGCCAGAGCCTTTACAAGAGTAGTGATTTTTTTCATTGATATTAAGTTTATTGATATTTCACAGTTAGTAGAAAAAGCATAAAAATGTTACAGCATTTCCAATATTTAATTGAATAACCAACAATAAAAGGCTTCAAAAAAAATATCAACAAAAAAACCGGCAGAAAAAAATTCTGCCGGATCTCATTATGTGTTTTATTAAGCTTTGCTCTAAAGCAACCCTTAAAAGGGTATTGTACGAAATAATTTTTTAATAGATAAAAATTTTAATATGAACCAGTATTGATATTTCAAAATTTAAAAAAATCTGCATTTTCGTGAAGAACAGCTAACCTCTACGTATGCAAAAATTATTTTCAATTTTCACAGTTAGTAGAGAAAAAGCAAAAATGTTACAACTTTTTATAAAAAAAATCGCAGCAGAAAATTTCCACTGCGAATGATATGACTATATGCTTCTTTTAATTCAGCCTGTTTAAAGCTTTTTGAAGTTCATTCAAATCAATGAAACCGAGAAACGAACCCATGATAATAAAAACAAAAAGAACCACGGTTAAAAATGCTATAATAAAAATATACACTGAAATAAACCACAAAACCGTATTGAGAATATTTCCCCTGATCCCGAATTTACCGATGAAAAATTTTTGCGAACGCTCAAACCATGATATTTTATTCCGTTTCGCATTCTGTTTTCCTTCAACTCCGTTCAGTTCATCCACCAGCCTTACAATATCATTGATATATCTTCCGTACATATAGTACATCCAGTATTTTATTACGAACCATACCAGCAGTAAAGTGATCATAAAACTAATGCCGAAAATGGCGAGATTATACTTCATATCAAAATGAAAATTGATCGTAATCAATGACAGGAGAAAAGCAAGAGGGATATAGGAAATATAATATGAAATGTAGATTTCTTTCGATATAAGAAGCTGGGTTTTAAGGTTAAACAGATCATAATTTGTATTGATACTTTTGCGGCAGAGTATTTTATACAGTTTGAGGAAACGGGAATAAAAGTAAATGATGAGCGCCAGGGTAAGCACAACGACAAATGCCGATATAATTTTGATATTGCTGTCGCCTGAAGCAAAAGGGAAGCTGGTCATAAGCAGGGGAAGCGTAACAATCATCAGCCAGAACTCCGTTTCCATATTAATTTTGAGCATCTGTAATGGTGAATGTATTTCATCCTGTTTTTCCAGAGAGACCTCGGGAAGATCATCTCCGGTATCTTTGTTCCAAAGTTCTTTAAAATTCTCTAACTCCATTTGTATGTGTTTAGATCTGTGTTTTTTTCTTTTCTATAATCTCTTTAAGCTTCGTTTTAGCCCTGTTCATCTTTACTCTTGCGTTCACTTCGGTTATACCTAGCTGCCGGGCAATCTCTTTACCCGGAAAGTCTTCCAGAAAGTAAAAAATAAGAGCTTTATCAATTGGGCTGAGCTGTTGAATCGCTTCATACATCAGCTTCATATTTCTGTCGTCCGTATCATTATAGGGTTCCTGTTGGACGGCCAGATTTTCTATCTGCTGATTTTGTATAAAACTACGTTTTTTTTTGCTTCGCAGGAATACGATAGCCGTATTAAGTGCAGTTCTGTATAGCCAGGTAGAAAAGTCACTCTTCCTTTGGAAATCACTATACGATTTCCAGGCCTGATAAATAATCTCCTGATAAAGATCATTCTGATCATCCTGATCGTCCATATACATCTTGGAAATTTTGAAAATAACACCTTTATGTTTTTCAATTTTTTCCAAAAATTCATTTTCCATTGAAGACATGGTAAAAACTCTACACCTTTAATAGCAATTTATTCAAAAAGCCATCTTCTTTTATTAAAAATAACTACAAAACTCACGCTTTAATGTACAAAATCCTCAAAAAATATAGAAATTTATTGAGGATTTTTATTTTATGTTAAATTGAATCAAAAGAAATGGATCAGAAAATATAGTCTGTGCTCAGAAAATGAGAGTCGTGATCCCGGACGATCGTATTGAGTAATTCTTTGTTGGAATCTGTCAGTTTCGCAGCGACCAGAGATCTTATTGAAAAGGAACGGAGTGCATCAAAAACGGAAAGAGTCCCTTCCGCACTGTCTTTTCTTCCGGTGAAAGGAAAAACATCCGGCCCACGCTGTGCCTGGCAGTTGATATTTACGCGGCTTACGAGGTTCACAAAAGGATCGATCAGTTTTCCGACCTCTTCAGGATCTTCACTGAAGATACTTACCTGCATCCCATGAGAGGCATTGATCTGGTATTCCACAGGTTCTTCAATATCGTCAAAGGGAACCACGGGAATTACGGGTCCAAACTGTTCTTCATGATAGAGTTTCATCCGGCTGTCCACCGGATAGACTACTGCCGGATACACAAAAGAGGCTTCTGTATATCCTCCATTCTTATTTAAGACCGCTGCCCCTTTTGATAAAGCATCTTCAATACATTCCTGAAGATACGGTGGCTTGTTAACCTCCGGAAGCGGTGTAACTTTAACCCCATTTTCCCAGGGAAGCCCGGGTTTAAGTGCAGAAACAGCCTCGCTTAATTTCCGTGTAAACTCTTCCGCAATATCTTTTTGAACGAAAATAAGCTTAAGTGCCGTACAGCGCTGCCCGTTAAAAGACAAAGCCCCCAGAATACATTCACTTACCGCTACATCCAGATCTGCATTTTTAGTGACAATGGCTGCATTTTTGGCATCTAAACTCAGAACAGCCCTGAGCCGGTTTACCTTAGGATGCAGTTTCTTCAGGCTATTGGCCACTTTGCTTGAACCTATAAAAGCAAGAACATTCACTTTCCCACTTTCCATAATTGGTGTAATAATCTCTGAACCTTTTCCGTAAAGGGTATTTACCGTTCCTTTCGGAAAGGCTTCCCTAAAGGCATCCAGTAAAGGGTAATGAGCCAGTACACCATGTTTGGGAAGCTTAAACAGGATGGTATTTCCCATGATGAGGGCCGGAATCAGGGTGGTAAAAATTTCATTTAAAGGATAATTGAAAGGCCCCATACTCAAAACTACCCCCAACGGAGCTCTTCTGATCTGCGCAATGGTTCCTTCTGCCTCCTGGAAACGTGAAGATTCCCGGTCCAGATCTTTCAGAGCATCGATGGTCTGATTGATATAATCCACCGTCCTGTCAAATTCTTTTGCAGAATCTGCCAGAGTTTTCCCGATCTCCCACATCAGCAGTTTTATGACCAGATCGCGCTGCCGGATCATCAGGTAAACAAATTTCTGCATACACTGTATCCTTTTTTCCACAGACATTGTTGGCCATTCTCCGAGACCGTTATCATAAGCTTTTACACAGGCTTCAAGAACTTCCATAGCTTCTGCGGGACCAATATTGGGAATGCTTCCGAGCAGTTTTCTTTCCAGGCCGTCTTCCGTAGGTATACAGACCGGAGAATAAATATTCTGAATCTCTCCTTTCCACTCCACCAGTTCTCCGTTGAGAAGATAAACTTTCTGGTGAATTTCGGGAACTTTAAATTCTTCAGGAATTTCACTTTCGCTTTTAAAGATATTTTGAAATGACGGTTTATTTGATAAATCCATATGGTTTATTTGTTTAATAATTCTGAATAATAAAGGTAGAGGGAAAAATCGGTTCCAGAAATAACGGCTCAATAGATTTATTCTATATAAAAGCTGTTTGAATGAAAATTAATCCGGACTACTGAAAAAAAGAATAATTTTGCTGTAAAAATAAATCTCATGTATTTAAAATTAGTTTTCAGTACGTTATTATTCTTCTCAGCATTCATTTTTGCTCAGAATACGAAGACAGCCAATACCATTTTAATGCGGGGAAAACCTGTACATACTTATTCCAAACTGCCGGCAGTGAATAAAGCCGCTCCAAAGTTTACCCTTACCGATGTTGATATGAAAGATCAGACCCTGGATTCCTATAAAGGGAAATACGTGATTCTGAATATTTTTCCAAGTGTAGATACCGGTGTTTGCTCTGCTTCTGTTCATCATTTCAATGAAGAGGCTGCCAGTCTTCCGAATACCGTAGTGCTATGTATTTCCAAAGACTTACCTTTCGCCCAGAAAAGATTTTGCGGTGCTGAAGGAATCAAAAACGTAGTGATGCTTTCTGACTTCCGTTCCGATTTCGGCAAAATATATGGTGTGGAAATCACAGATTCGGCTATGAAGGGACTTTTAAGCAGAGCTGTTGTTGTGATTGATCCTTCGGGAAAAACAGTTTATCAGGAGCAGGTAGCTGATATTTCCCAGGAACCTGATTATGAAGCGGCTATTAAAGCAGTGAAAAAATAAAAAAGGAAACCGGCAAAGAGGATGAAAGTTCATTTGGGCTTTGGCTTCTGACAACTGTCTATACCCTATAATTAAAACTTAACAAAATCTCCGGCAGTCAATACCGGAGATTTTTATTTTCTGAATTTCACCTTCTTTTTAGTGGTTATCAATACGGCACCGTTTTTAGCTTTATCCCCATATAAAGCAACTGCCTCCTCATTTTTTAAAACTTTCATCTCTTTAATTGAGTTTTGATCAAGATTTCCGGTTGATTCATAATCGGATATCTTCCCGTTTAACACATATAAGGGTTCAATATCTCTGCGGCTAACCACGGTTCCTCCCCCAACCAGCATCTGTTGATGGACTCTGTTCTTTCGCAATCCCAATACTACCACATCATTCAATTCTGCTGTTTCTACCGTATCTTTTTTTACACTTTGCTGTGCATGTACAGCTGTAAGACCTCCTGTCGTTAAAACAAAACCAACTGCAAATTTTGTAAAAAGAGCATTGATAGAGGAATAATGTAAATTCCTGTTGAGCTGTGACGGATTAAAGTTTCCACAGATGTTTTCTGAAGAACCGGAAAAAGCATCGATAATTTCTTCATCCGGAGCATTCCTGAAGTCTCTGACGGTTTTGGAGCAGACTGAGCAGAACCGTCCTTTTTCGTCAGGGGCCATGCTGTCCCAGTTTTCATGGCAGGGTGTAGGTATGGTGATTTTCATGAGGATGTCTTTATTATAAAGATGTCCAGGCAACAGAAAAAGTTGGAATGGATAGTAAAATTTTATTTAAGCAATAAAAATATTTTCCTTCTTAAGCCGAAAACCATAAGGCATACCCATAAAAAAGCAAGCACAGAAACGATCGTTTCTGTAAGCCGAAACTTTTGCGGCTCTCTGGTTTGATAGGTTATTTCGTTTCCTATTTTTCTAAAATATCCATCCATATTCGGAGAATATAAATTTATTCTTTCATTTAAAATATGATCTTCAAAACCGTATTTTTCAGCAAGTTTGTAATCTTCCACTGCCTCCTCATTTTCTCCAGCCAGAAAAGATGCATTGCCAAGATCAAATAAAAGCTGGGCTACAATTTTATCTTTTGGTTTTACAAACGATATTCTTTCATTCAACTGATAATATATCTGTTTTATAAGAATATAGAGCTCTTCTTTATTGAGGTCAGACTCAGGATATTTTCTATTTCCAAAGTCTTTTCCTATCAGAAATTTTGATGAAACATACTGATCGCCTTTCATCTTAGCTTTTAAAATATTCACATGAATCCATTCGGAGGAATGATGAGACTGAGGATTTATTTTCAGAGCTTTTTCAATCCATTTTAAAGCTTCAGTATTGTTTCCTGCTAATTCATACGCAGTTCCTATATTGGAGGCGGTAGAATATCTGCCAGGCGCTATAACCTCAATCTTCTTATACAGGTCAATAGCTTCCTTATATTTTCCCAAAACTACTAGCACATACCCTTTATCAGATAAATAATTCAAATCTTTTGTATTCTGATATCCTTTTTCCAGAGTGGTCAAAAATGCATTCAACCGGGCTTTATCTCCAAAATTATGACCATGTGGAACATTCGTTTCATCATCATGATATAATATCTTCTGATTTTCTAAAATCATTCTTTCTCCATTAAGACAAGCAAGGGCAAAAGCTGGGAATAAGGTTCCAAGAATAAGGGTGAAAAAATATTTTATCATAATAAGAATCTATGGCTTTTTCAAAAATATAAAAACTTTGTTATAGACAATAACAAAGTTTTATCAATACCATCTGAAAAATAAAATCCTTTTTAAGCGTCTTTCAAAATCTCTCCATCCTCCAAAACCACACACTTTTGCCCCACCTCTTCCGAAATCCTCTTCAGATCCTCCTCATCAAACTCCTGCGGAACATAGCATTTTTCATGCGCAAACAATCCGTAATGAATGGGGATCAGTTTTCCGGCATGTAAAAGGCGGGCGGCTGCAAATGCTTCTTTAAGATTGAGGGATGCCGGAACCGGGCTGTACTCCAGGCCAATGATCTCAAAATTTACTACCACCCCATTCGCGGGAAGAAATGCATAATCTATCTTTGGATTTTCTTTTCCCAGCTTCCAGAACCGGTTGTGCCAGATGGTATCTCCACCGTGAAAAATCTTTACGGTTCCGTCGTCTATGATCCACGAAGACTGGATTTCTCCTACTCCATCCATAGCGAACACGGGTTTGAAGGTCATATTGTTTTCAGTGAAAGTTTCATCCAGATCCAGAACGATCATCTCAATATCCCCCATTATTTTTCTGACGAAAGGTTCCAGTTCCGAATAGACAATAAGCTTTCCGTCTTTCTTCAGACACTTCCTGATAACGCTTTTGTCAAAATGATCCAGATGAAGGTGGGTAAAAAGGATATAATCAGCCTGCACCTCATCTGAAAATATGATCACATCTTCCACAGCATCTCCCAGAACAGGTTTATAGTAAGAAAAATCCTCGGCAGCATCTATTAAGATTGTTTTTTGTTGGGATACCAGCTTTATTCCGGCCCAGTTTAGTTTCTGTATTTCCATATTCTTTTTTTACAAAGGAAGGGACTTACGGAGGGCCAGTCAATAAACAAAAGTTAATTAATGAAGTTTGAAGCTGGAGGGTGGAAGTTGTTGAGGCAGCAGCACAACTATATCTCTGTTTTTATCTGACAGTGTGCTATGATGAAGTTTCAGAAAGCAGGAGTCTTCTGTATGTTCAGCTGATTCTTTTTCTGATCCGGCTTAGGGAAATAGGGGTAATCCCGATGTAGGATGCCAGGTATTTTAATGGAATATTCTGGATGTAATGCGGTTTGTTCTTCAGAAGGTATTCATAAAGATCCTGCGGGGTGTTTTTCAGGAGCAGCATTTCTCTTTTCAGAGCTGCACTCAGCTTTCTGCTCAGGTAATAATTCTGTACAAAGCGGCATTCCGGATTTACGGAAAACATTTCTTTTACTTTATCCAGAGGAATTTCCCACGCCAGGCCACTGCTGATTGATTCATATACAGCATCTGCCCCTTTTTCTCCCACAGTAAAAATATCTCCGGGAAAGTAAAAATCTGCACAGACTTCAGTGTCTGTATCCGGTGTGCTGCTGATATAATATTTCCGGATCAGCCCATCTTCAAGCAGATAGGCTTTATTCTCCGGAAATCTGTTTTTCTTTGGAAATTCAACCCTGGCAAACTGATCCCAGACGGGATCATTCTCATCTACATTCAGGTGGTCAAACAGCTTTTTATTAATCTCTGCCACGGTTGAATCTTTATAGTTTACAGTAAATTTTCATCTACAAAATTCGGAAGCGTCACTTTCAGGTTCGGTTCTGCTTCCATTGCTCTTTTAATGGCAAAAACAGCACCTTCATTTCTGGCCCAGCTTCTTCTTGAAATTCCGTTATTCACATCCCAGAACAGCATAGACTTCAGTCTTCTGCCGGCATCTGCACTTCCGTCAAGCAGCATTCCGAAACCTCCGTTGATTACTTCCCCCCAGCCTACTCCTCCACCGTTGTGGATAGAAACCCAGGTTGCCCCGCGGAAACTGTCACCAATCACATTATGAATCGCCATGTCTGCTGTAAATCTTGAACCGTCGTAAATATTGGAAGTCTCTCTGTACGGCGAATCTGTTCCGGAAACATCATGGTGATCCCTTCCCAATACCACAGGTCCGATTTCTCCTTTATTGATAGCATTGTTGAATGCTTCTGCAATCTTCATCCTTCCTTCTGCATCTGCATACAGGATTCTTGCCTGCGAACCTACCACCAGCTTATTTTCCTGAGCGCCTTTGATCCACCGGATATTATCCCTCATCTGCTGCTGTATTTCTTCAGGAGAATTTTGGATCATTTCTTCTAAAACGGCACAAGCAATATCATCGGTCTTCTGAAGATCTTCCGGGTTTCCGCTTGTACATACCCAACGGAACGGTCCGAATCCGTAATCGAAACACATAGGTCCCATAATATCCTGAACATAGCTTGGATATTTAAACTCCCTTCCCAATGTAGGATTTTCAGCCATTACATCGGCTCCGGCTCTGGAAGCTTCCAGCAGAAAGGCATTTCCATAGTCAAAGAAATAAGTTCCTTTCTGAGTATGTCTGTTAATAGCAGCGGCATGTCTTCTCAATGTTTCCTGAACTTTTTCTCTGAAGAGTTCCGGGTTTTCAGCCATCATGGCATTGGATTCCTCAAAGCTTTGGCCTGCCGGATAATATCCTCCTGCCCACGGGTTGTGGAGCGAAGTCTGATCTGATCCTATATCGATTTTCAGATTTTCCTGATCAAATTTTTCCCAGACCTCAACAATATTTCCAAGATAAGCCAGAGAAACGGTTTCTTTATTTGCCTGCGCTTCTCTTACTCTTTTTACCAGCCCGTCCAGATCTTCATGAATTTCATTAACCCATTTCTGATCATGACGGATTTTTGTGATCTTTGGATTCACTTCGGCACATACCGTAACGCAGCCTGCAATATTCCCTGCTTTCGGCTGGGCACCGCTCATTCCTCCCAAACCTGAAGTTACAAAAAGTCCGCCCTGCGGCTCTTTATTTATTTTTCTGAAAGCATTCAGAACGGTAATCGTTGTTCCGTGCACAATTCCCTGCGGCCCGATATACATATAGCTTCCGGCGGTCATCTGTCCGTACTGGGTAACCCCCAAAGCATTGAACTTTTCCCAATCGTCCGGTTTTGAATAGTTCGGGATCATCATTCCATTGGTTACCACTACTCTTGGCGCATCTTTATGTGACGGAAACAGCCCCATCGGATGTCCTGAATACATTACCAGAGTCTGTTCATCAGACATTTCCGAAAGATATTTCATCGTTAGCAGATATTGTGCCCAGTTTGAAAAAACCGCACCGTTTCCACCATAAGTGATCAGTTCGTGGGGATGTTGCGCCACGGCATAATCCAGGTTGTTCTGGATCATCAGCATGATGGCCTTTGCCTGTTCAGATTTCCCGGGATAATCCGAAATGGGTCTTGCTTTCATTTCATAATCCGGACGGAAACGATACATGTAAATTCTTCCGTAATCTTCCAGTTCCTTCTTAAATTCAGGAATCAGTTCCGCATGAAACTCAGGATCAAAATAACGTAATGCATTCTTTAATGCCAGCTTTTTCTCTTCTTCTCCTAAAATTTCTTTACGCTTGGGTGCATGGTTGATATTGGTTTCGTATGGTTTCGGCTGTGGCAGCTGATTGGGAATCCCCTGCTGTATCTGTTCTTGAAATGTCATATTGCTGTTTAAAATTCAATGTTTTGAAGTTTTAAAGATATTCAAATTAGAAAAAATAAGCAACTAATAGAGGGAAAAAGCGGATAGAACCTGTTTATATTTCTAAATTTAATTTTTTGTATCATACTCACATCTTTATCTCAATCACATTTTTTGATTATTTTTTGATTAAAAGATAATTCCAGGCATGGTCTGTTGGATTTCACAAAAAACATCTTACAATCAAATACATATATTTATGAATAAAATTTAGTCAGGATCTGAAAGTATAAGTATGTTTAGAGAATATCAGATAAAAAAACCTCACTGAAACTTCAGTAAGGCTGTTTGAATTTAAGTCAGGACATCATCGTTTTCCTCTTCATGATCATCCGCATTATCGCTGAGACTCCAGTAATTATTTTCTTCATCTTCAGCACCTATTTCTTCCATTTCATCATCATCTTCCGCGCCGGGAATGTCCAGTCCTTTATCAATTTTATCGTCATCTTCCTCGTTCAGGACCGGGTTTCCGTCTCCATCCAGAGGAATATGTTTTTCTTTGTTGAATATATCTTCATCCGGATTATAATCCATCTGTTCGAGTTTCCTGTTCTGTTCGTTAATATTTTTTTCCGGTGCCATGGTAATACGTATTTAAGGTTGATATAAGCAGAACAAAAATAATTCCAAGTTTCAGGTTTTCTATGAATATACTTCCGGATTTGCACAATACGGCATTTTTTCTCCTTTTGAAAAGGCAATTATATTTTCTGCGGCCCGTTTTGCCATTCCGTTCCTGGCTTCAATGGTTGCAGATCCGATGTGAGGCAACACACAAACGGTAGAAAGTGTCAAAAGAGGATCTTCATTTGACATCGGCTCAGGATTCGTTACATCCAGCCCTGCCCCCCAGATCTGTCCTGAGACTATCGCCTGATAAAGATCCTTCTGATGATGAAATCCTCCCCTGGCTGTATTGATGAAAATAGAATTGGGTTTCATTTTTTCAAAAACCGAAGCGTTGAAAAGTTCTTTCTGTTCGGGAGTAAAACTGGCATGAACACTCAGTACATCTGAATTCCGGACCAGTTCTTCAAAGGATACGTAGTCTGCATTCAGTTCTTTTTCTGCGTTTTCATTGCGGTGGCGGTTGTGATAGATGAGCTTCATGTCAAAAGCTTTCTGTGATTTTTTTGCCATTTCAAAACCAATCCTGCCCAGACCGAAAATCCCTAAGGTCTTTCCATAGAGCTCCTGGCCCAGGGCATGCATAGCATCAAATGTTCCCCAGTTTCCCTCTTTTACTTTCTGAAAATTGTAACCGGCCTTTCTTGCTACGGACTGCATCAGTAAGAAAGCAACATCTGAAGTCGCCCGGTTTAAAACATCCGGTGTATTGCCAACCGGGATTCCCCTCCGGTTTGCCTCTTCCATATCAACATGATCAAATCCTACGGAATACAGTGCAATTGCTTTAACATTCGGACAGGCTTCAAAAAAGCTCCGGTCATATTTAAAATCGCCTCCAATATTTAAAATACTGTCTGTGCTTTTACAGCAGTTAAGCCATTCTTCATGTGACAGGTTTTCATTTTCAGGGCATATTATTTCAAGTCCTGCTTCTTTAAGCATGGAGATTCCCACTTCAGGAATTCTTTTATTAATAAAAACTTTCATTCTGATCTTTTAATGGTTTTTGAATAAAAAAACCTCACTTGCGAAAAGTAAGGTTATTTAACTTTAATATTAAAAAATATTTTTTCATCTGAATGTTTTTCTTCTATTGGCTGTACATCCAGACATAAAACAGATACAAAACCGCATTACATGACGGATATAATGATAGGTAATGATCAGATTTATATGATGGAATTCTTATCTGAATTCAATTTTCATTCCGAACTGTATCAAAATATTTAAAATTTATAAGAATTTAATTCATAAAAAAACGGACTGATGTCCGTTTGTATTGATATGACAGGCTTTGTGAGTATATCTGCCAATTCCGTAACTGTTAAAATATTTAATGATTGGTATTTCCAAGCATGGGAACAAATTTATAGGCCCCGAATTCTTCTTTTTCAAACTGTGTGGGAGCCACTTTGGTAAACCTGTATAAAACCTGTTCATCCGAAGGACCTAACGGGATAACCATTTTTCCGCCCACTTTCAGCTGTTTCAGCAATTCGGTAGGAAGAACCGAAGCCCCACAGGTTACAATGATCTTATCAAAAGGAGCAAATGTAGGAAGTCCTGCAAACCCATCCCCGAAACTCTGAAATTTTGGATAGAGATGCATTTCTCTGAGCTTTTTCTTGGAAAAATCAAAAAGGTCCTTTTGTCTTTCTACGGTATACACCAGCCCTTTCATCGCCAGCAGAACGGCAGTCTGATACCCGCAGCCTGTTCCTATTTCCAGAATTTTCTCCCCCGGTTTCACCTGCAGCAGTTCAGACTGTTCCGCTACTGTGGAAGGATGCGAAATGGTCTGTTGGGCAAGAATCGGAAATGCCCGGTCTTCGTAGGCGAAATCTTCAAAAATGCTTTCAATAAAAAGGTGTCTCGGAACTTCGTTCATTGCCGAAAGTACATTTTCATCTGAAATTCCGATCCTATGGCGGAGATAGTCTACAAGGATCTTTCTTTTTCCTTTATGTACAAACGAATCGTTCATCATGGGTGGGATATAGATATTAAGTTGAGATAATCGTTCCTGCAAAAGTAAAAAAACTATCCCTATTGATCAACCTAAAACTCCGGAGTGTTTGTTAATACCTAAAATTATTATCTTTACAGAAATTAAAAAAGCTATGTTAAAAGCAGGTTTGGTAGGTGCCGGACATTTGGGTAAGATTCATTTAAGACTTCTGAATCAGTCTGATAAGTATGAACTGATCGGTTTTCATGATAAGGATGTGGAAAATGGAAAGAAATTGGAAGCTGAATTCGGATATACATATTTTGAAAATTTTGATGAACTTCTGGAGCAGATTGATATGCTGGATATTGTAACCCCGACGGTTTATCATTATGATTACGCATTAAAGGCCATTGAAAAAGGACTCCATTTTTTCATAGAAAAACCGGTTACCCAGACGCTTGAGCAGGCCGAAGAAATTCTTCGCCTGTGCCAGGAGAACGGTATTAAGGCTCAGGTGGGGCATGTAGAACGGTACAATCCTGCCTTCATTGCGACTAAGGAATATATCAAAAGTCCGATGTTTATCGAGATTCACAGGCTTGCAGAGTTCAACCCTCGTGGCACGGATGTTTCAGTTGTTCTGGACCTTATGATTCATGACCTGGATATTTTATTAAGCATCGTAAAATCAAAAGTAAAAAATATTCATGCAAGCGGTGTGTGTGTAGTCAGCAAGACTCCGGATATTGCCAATGCCAGAATTGAATTTGAAAATGGCTGTGTAGCCAATCTTACCACTTCCAGAATTTCGATGAAGGCAATGAGAAAAAGCCGTTTCTTCCAGAAAGACGCTTATATTTCCGTTGATTTCTTAGAGAAAAAAGCAGAAGTGATCAGAATGAAAGATGCTCCGGAAAACCCTACTCCATTTGATATGATCATTGAGAATGCTGACGGGGAGAAGAATCAGATCTTATTTGAATATCCTAATATCCAGGCGAATAACGCTATTCTGGACGAGCTGAACTCTTTTGCCGACGCGATTACTGACGGAAAAAATGTAGAAGTATCCATAGAAGACGGAACTGAAGCATTAAAAGTAGCCCTTGAAATTGTAAAACTGATTTCTTAACCGGGTACTTTACTTATGGCAGGATTTTGTTTTCAGAAACAGAAAGAATGATTTCATCAGATAAAATATTAAGTTTATTTTTAAAGCCGGAACTATGAAAAAATTACTCATTATGACGGGGCTTTTCTGTTTCAGCTTCTTTTCTGCACAGAAAAACCTCGCTTATGTAGAAATAGGCTATTCAAGTATTTGCTGCGGAACTCCTTCCAAAGAACCGGTATTGAATTACCTGAAGCAGTTTGAAAAGAAAAATAAGTCCGGAGCCTTTGAAATTCTTATTGAGAAAGGATTGGGAAGAGAGGGGGAATTCAATTTATATATCGGGATTGACGGACTCGGAAAAAAACAGAAAGATATTTTTATGAGAGGGCTTTCTTCTGCCATATCTTTACAGAATAAGAAAAGAAAGCCTGACAGTGACGGAATTGTCAGCTTTGATAAAGCAGTAAGTGTTTATCAGAATGATCTTATCAACAGAAAAAATTTAACTATCTATAAAAAATAAAAGAAAAAATGATCAAAAACATCGTAGTTATCGGAGCAGGAACCATGGGGAATGGCATTGCACATACTTTTGCACAGAGCGGATTCAAAGTAAATCTGGTAGATGTTTCTCAGGATGCATTAGACAGAGGTCTGAAAACCATTACGACCAATCTTGACAGAATTATAGCAAAAGGCAATCTTACAGAGGAACAAAAAGCCGAAACTTTAGGAAATATCACAACTTTTACGGCTCTTAATGATGCTGTGGGAACGGCTGATCTTATTGTAGAAGCGGCTACTGAAAACCTTGATCTTAAATTAAAGATCTTCGGACAAATGGACGAACTGGCTCCTGCCGGCTGTATTCTTGCAACGAACACTTCTTCTATTTCTATCACGAAAATTGCTGCTGCCACGAAAAGAGCGGATAAAGTGATCGGAATGCACTTTATGAACCCGGTGCCTATTATGAAGCTTGTAGAAATCATCAAAGGGTATTCTACATCTAAAGAAACGTTTGATTCTATTTATGAAATGAGCAAAACTTTGGGTAAAGTGCCGGTAGAGGTTAATGATTATCCAGGTTTCGTAGCAAACAGAATTCTGATGCCGATGATCAACGAATCTATCGAAACCCTTTACAACGGTGTAGCAGGGGTGGAAGAAATTGATACGGTCATGAAGCTGGGAATGGCTCATCCGATGGGACCACTTCAGTTGGCAGATTTTATTGGTCTTGATGTATGTCTTGCCATCCTTAATGTGATGTATGACGGCTTCAAAAATCCTAAATATGCTCCGAATCCGCTTCTTGTAAACATGGTAACTGCCGGAAAACTGGGTGTAAAATCCGGTGAAGGGTTCTATGATTATTCTGAAAGCAAAAAAGCTGAAAAGGTTTCAAAGATGTTTTTGAAATAAATTTTTCGGGATCATTTTTAGCTTAATGAAAATAAAAGAGAAAAATATCCAGACAGCAATGGTCATCATTACGGTAATGATGACCATTTTACGTTTTCTGCTGAATGAAAAAGGGCGGGTAAACCCGGATTCTATCCGGTTTATGAGATTTGCGCATGTGCTACCTGTCATTGACAATACCACCACGCCGACAGGCTATCCTGTCGCCATAAGGCTTTTGACTTATCTGGGTCCTGATGAATTCTGGGGAAGCAAAATTCTGGGGATAGCTGCCTTATTATTTATTGTCTGCTTCTGTCGGATAAAAAACTTTTACAGCAGGGAAGCGATCATGATGAGCGCTTTGTTCGGTTTTGTTTCGCTTTACGCGTACACCATGAGCGAGCCGTTCATTCTTCCGTTTGTTTTTCTGTTTTTGTATACCGCTTCACAGATCATTACCGGAAAACTTGAACAGGGAAAGGCTGTTTTTTATCTGTCCCTTTCCTTAATTGCTCTTTATAATATCAGATACAGTGCCCTGTTTTTTATGGCCGGAACCGGACTTTTCGGGCTGTTGTCCCTGAAAAGAAAATATGGTCCTGCATTTATATTATCCGCCCTCACCGGTCTGGCATTTGTAATCGCATACAAATTCCTGTTCATTGATTATTTTAATGAAAATTACGTTAAAACTTTCCTGGAAACAGGGCTTCACCCTACTTCCAAACTGCTGAGGGAACTTTTTCAGGGACTTACCACTTCTTTCAATCCTTTTATTCATATTGCCGATCCGGGTGGCGGAAAAATCAATTATGCCATTTACGGAATCGGAGTCCTGAATATTGTTTTACTTGTCTGTCTTTTAATAAGTAAAAAACGGTCAGAAACAGAGCGTTTCTTTGTAACCATCGGGACAACTGGTATTGTATGTTCCTATTTCATCCAGTATTTTTATTCTGTCAATGCTATGGATTACAGAATTCTGGGTCCTTTTCTTGTTCCGCTATGGCTGGTTTATTTCAACAGGTTATTCGATATTTTCGGAATTAAAGCCTACCTTATCAGCATGATGAGCATTATGACAGGAATGGTTTTCACCTGGTTATCCAAAGGAAATTATCTTGAAAACAGAAAGGCGGTTTCCGTATTTTTAAAAAGTGAAAAACTGGACAAGGTTCCCCTGAAGTTTTTCATTATGAAAGAGGAAGATCTTGAAAAAATACAGATTGCGGAACTGATCAGTACCGTAAATGCTGATATAAGACCGACTTTCAAACCCCGGGATACGCTTCTGAAAACAACCCTGACACGGCATAAAGTTTTGCAAAAAATTAAAATCGACAAGAATAAATATCAATAATTTTATTATCTTTGATTAAAGTTAAAACATTAAAAAAATGAAATTACCAAAGTTTTTATTAGCAGATAATTCGGAGTTTCCTGAAGATCTATTCGTAGTGCACACAGAATATCCAAGATTTATCTTAAACGTTGAGGAAGAAGAGGTTGAGTGGTTAGATGATCTTGAAGGTGATGATGAAGAAACCATGGCGGATGAAGCTACTAAAGTGGTAGAAGCGGCATTCAAATGGTGCGATGAAGAGTTGGCTAAGTACGACGAAGAAGAGGAAGATTAATAACAGTCTAAACATAAAAAGGAACTCAATTGAGTTCCTTTTATTTTTTATTCCGTTTTGTTGAATTTCAACAGTAAAAGGTTGTCTTTATAAAGTTCTAAGGTATTCCCGGAAATCACATATTTATTAGCTTTTCCCATCATATCCATAAAGTTCTGTTCCACACTCATGCTGTTGCACATCATTTTGGTAGATCCCATCTGCCCTGCAGAGAAAGTCCCGGTTGACGGCTCTACTTTAGCTGTTCCGAAATAGTTGTTGCATCCTGCATTACCATTGATTTTCTCTCCTTCAAAATTCAGGGTAGGAATTTTGCCTTTTACATTATCAGCAAGAGTCCATTTTGTATTGGCCAAAGAAGGCTGCGCTTTTCCTACTTTTGAGGCAGAAGCACTGGTTGCTGCTCCACACGACGCCAAAACCGCTGCCGCACATATACTTAAAAAAAGATTTTTCATTTTTTTCTTTTAGAATTAAATCAAATTTACGGATTTTATATTATTTAAACGGGTTGGGAGGAATTTTATTATTTTTTTAAGAGGTTTATTTTAGGTGATTTTATTAAAAATGTATTCTGATTTGCCACAGATGCACGAGTGATTTTAGTTTTTTTATTCGCTTGCTGATTTTTGAGATTTGTTTTTGTGGGGATTGCGCAAAGGCACTATTTTTTACCAGCTTCATAGGTATAAGACGCTACGATTTTATCTGCGATAAAATTTGATACCGCAAAAGCTTGCTGAAAATCTTTGACTTTCTTTCGTCTCAAAAGCAGGAGCATAGTGAAAAAAAAATTGCGACATTGCGTTTTTCAACTAAAAATGCAATTTGGATTTTATAATAAGGAATTTAAGACAACAAAAAAACGGACTGAAAAGCCCGTTTTAAGTATATGTTGTTCTTTTAATTTAAGATCTTAGTTCTGCGTTGTATTCTTTCTGGAATGCTTTGATCAGAGAATCCATTACTTCTGAGATTTCTTTTTCTTCCAGTGTTTTTTCTTCATTCAGAAGCTCAAAACTCATGGCATAGGATTTCTTTCCTTCCGGAAGATTCTTCCCTTCATACACATCGAAAAGGTTGATGTTTTTGATGAACGGAGATTTATTCTTCTTCGCAGTCTGATAAAGATCCTGATAGTTTACATTTTTATCGATCAGTAACGCAAGGTCTCTTCTGATCCTGTTGAATTTAGGAATATCCATAAACTTCAGGGTATTCTTAGAGCGCAGTTCCTGAGCCATTTCCAGCTCTATTTCAGCATAGAAACATTCCTGGTCAATATCAGCATCTTTCAACAATGCCGGAGCTACTTTACCGATTCTTACCAAAGTTTTTCCGTTCACCTCATATGCTAAAGCATCAGAGAATCTTTCATCGGATAAAGCGGTCTCTTTATAATCCACTGCCAGTTTTTCCAGTAAAACTTTTACATAAGCTTTAAGGTTATAGAAACTTACCGCAGATTTAGGCAGCAGCCAGTTTTCTGCCGCATCTCTTCCGGAAACAAGAATGGCCAGCTGCTTTCTTTCTTCATATTTATCTTTCTTATGATAAATTTTTCCGAATTCAAAGAACCTGATATCCTGGTTTTTTCTGTTGATATTATAAACGGCATTCTGAAGAAGTCCTTCCTGTAAAGATTTTCTCATGAACGCAAGATCTCCGCTCAATGGGTTCAACAGTTTCACGGCATCTGTTTCATCTTTCACAGAAGTGAGCGAATTGTTCATCACCTCGTTGAAGCCCAGGCTCTGTAAAGTTCTCGCCCAGCTGTTTTCCAGTTCATCCTGGTCGTTTGCATTCAGTTTTACAGGGGTAAATGAAATTTTCTGCGGAGCATCGATCTTGTTATATCCGTAAATTCTGAGAATCTCTTCAATCACGTCGATTTCTCTTGTGACATCAGCTCTGTATGCCGGCACGGAAATTTCGAGTCCGTTCTGAATTTCGTTCAGCACCTGGATTTCAAGCGCTTTCAAAATTTCTTTTACTTTCTCTCTGTGAATTTTCGTTCCCAGGATCTGTTCGATTTTAGAGAATCTGATGATCACGTAGCTGTCTTCAATTTTCTTCGGATATTCTTCCAGCAGTTCACCTACAAATTTTCCTTCTGCAATTTCCTGAATCATTGTAATAGCGTGGGTAATCGCTGTTCTTGTAAGATTAGGATCTACTCCTCTTTCGAATCTGAAAGAAGCATCGGTATTCAGTCCGTGGAATTTCGCTCCTTTTCTTACCGCTACCGGGTTGAAATAAGCGCTTTCCAGGAAGATCGTTTTGGTTGCCTCAGAAACTCCTGATTCGGCACCACCGAAAACTCCGGCAATACACATCGGGTTATCTTTTCCGTCTTTGATCATGATCTCGGAACCGTTCAGGGTTCTTTCCACGCCATCCAGAGTCTTGAATTTCGTTCCTTCTTTTACAACGCCTACCTTTACTTTTTTATCTGCGATCTTATCTGCATCAAAAGCGTGAAGCGGCTGTCCGTAACCGTGAAGGATATAATTGGTGATATCTACAATATTATTGATCGGGCTTAAACCGATAGCTTTCAGCCTGTCTTTTAACCAGGCGGGAGAATCTGCAACTTTTACATTTTCTATTACGGCTCCTATGTATCTCGGGCAAAGGGCAGTATCTTCCACCTGTAATGTGAATTCATGAGTACCTTCACCGTTTAAAGCAACGGAAGCCACTTTCTCAAACTTAGATTTCTGCTGGTTGGTAGAAAGAAAAGCATGCAGATCTCTTGCCACACCGTAATGTGACATGGCATCTGTTCTGTTGGGTGTCAGGCCGATTTCAAAAACTTCATCGCTGGTCAGTTCAAAATAATCGGCAAAGTTTTTTCCTGCTTCATATTTTGTTTCATCCAAAACCATGATTCCTCCGTGATCTTCACTTAGTCCCAGTTCATCTTCAGCGCAGATCATTCCCTGAGAAACCTCTCCTCTGATCTTTGCTTCTTTAATCTCGAAAAAGTTTCCGGTCTTGTCATAGATTTTAGTTCCTACAACCGCTACCGGAACGGTTTGCCCGGCTTCCACATTCGGAGCACCGCACACAATGTTCAGAACTTTTCCACTGCCTACATCCACTGTTGTTTTCTTCAGCTTATCAGCATTCGGATGCTTTTCGCACGTCAGTACTTTTCCTACAACAATTCCTTCCAGGCTGCCTTTTACACTTTCAAATTTTTCTATCCCTTCAACTTCAAGACCTATATCGGTAAGGAATTCTCCTATCCTTTCTGTTTTCAGTTCCGTTTTGACATAGTCTTTCAGCCAGTTGTTTGATATTTTCATTTGTTTATCGATCTACTTATTTTACCCGTGAAATGAAACCTTAGATTTCATTTGCTTTATTTTGAACTTTTATTTGAAAAACCCACAAAATAATTTTTGTGTTTTTTCGCGTTACAAATGTCGTGTTTTTTTGAGAAACAGCGAAATTTAGAAACGATTTTAATATGATAAATTCCTTCCATTTGTTTTTGAAATACCGTAACGGAATGTTCTTATTTCTTTATATTAAAAAGCCGGACTTCCTGATGAGCGTACCCTGCAGAACCGCTATGTTGAAAAAAATAAAAAAATCAAAATAAATTGAAGTTCCCAAAAATCGCTCAGATTTCACAGGACTTTTTTTATTCTGATCGTACAGGCTTTTTACTGAATATTCATTCTAACGGTTAATTTTTATTCCACATCAACTAAATTCGGGATCTGGGGCAAAATCAATCGGTCTGCGGCTTAATACTCTCTGGAATATTTCTTTTTCTCCATAAGGTACTCTGCTTTACTTCCATTACCTGTTCTAAAAAGTGTTTTTATGGTCTTCATCAGCTTTTCTTCTGCAAGATTGGGGATATAACATACAAAATGCAGGTGGGGCCCGTTGCTCCAGCCTGTATTCCCGCTTAATGCTATCACATCACCCTTTTTCACCTGATCACCGAGATTCACTTTAACTCCATTCTCCTTCAAATGATAATATTGGGCAAAGGTTCCGTCTGAGTGCATTATTGTAACATAATTTCCTTGTTCTACACAGCTTTTTGCAGGGCATCCTGTATTATTGTGCTGAATAAAATCAGTTACTATTCCTTCTCTGGCAGCCGTAATTTCTGTGCCTTCCGGCATTTTAAAATCAAGGGAGTTTTCATTACGGTGCGAAAAAGCTCCGTTATATCCCTGATGTACTGTGAAAGAATTACCTTTTTTAAACGGCAGGTCGTACTTATAGTCCGAATCATAGGCAGTCTGATTAACATCCCCGATGTACATCGTATAGTCCGGCATTTTTCTTGCGCCCCACTTTTTTGTTTTATCCTTAACAACAAAATAGGCAATCCGGTTTTTTAATGACTGTGCCGGTATAACCTGTACTGCTTTAAAAGCTTCGGGAGCGGTTGCATTTTCCAGTTCGGGTGTTCCGGAAAACACTAAAGACATGGGATAAACCTCCCGGTTGTCTGCATAATAAGCTACCGTATCTCCCCTGCGTTCCTGATATACTTTGATATTTTTCTGTGAAAATACGTGGGTAAACTGTAATCCTGCAATCAGGATCAATATTTTCTTCATGGTTTATTTTATCAAAAAAAGAGACTGAAAATTCAGCCTCTTTTAAGTTTTATTGTATCTGAGATATTATAATCCGATAACCGGCATTGATAACATCAGAATATTTTCACTTTCTTCCAGACCGTCAAGAGGTTCTATAATACCAGGTCTGTTAGGCTGGGACATTTTCATGGTGATATCATCGGACCCCAGAATAGTAAGCATTTCTGTTAAAAATTTGGAGCTGAATCCGATATTGATATCTTCACCGTTATAGTCACAAGGAATCTGCATATCTGCTTTGTTAGCATATTCCGTATCTTCTGCATGGAGGTGAAGGATATTGGCGGACAGCTTAAATCTAACCTGATTGGTGGATTTGTTGGACATGATCGATGCTCTTTTGATCGCTCCCAGTAAAAGGTTTCTGTTGATCGTCAGTACATTTGGATTTTCTTTTGGAATTACCGCAGTATAGTTTGGATATTTTCCGTCGATGAGTCTGCATATCCAGGTATGTTTGCCAAAAGTAAACTTAGCCATATTCTCGTTAAAGTCGATGGTAACGTCTTCATTGGAGCTAGCCAGGATATTTTTGAAAATATTCAGAGGTTTTTTAGGCATGATGAATTCCATCGGTTCGGGATTCATCAGGTCTGATCTCTTGTATACCACCAGTCTGTGGGAGTCTGTGGATACGAAATTGGTTTCGTTTTCGCCAAACTGGAAAAGCACCCCTGTCATTACCGGACGAAGAGAGTCGTTACTTGTTGCAAAAAGGGTGTTGGTTAATGCTTCAGATAAAACACCTGCAGACATGGTCACGCTTTGTGATGCATCAAATTCCGGCAGTTCCGGATAATCTTCTGCGTTATCCAGTGCGACAGCGAAATTATCTTTTTCATCCAGGATCTCAAGCTGGCTTCCTGTTCCTTCTGCATTATCCTTTACAGCCAGTGTTAAAGGCTGTTCTCCGTAGGTCTTGATAAAATCCTGAAAAATCTTAGCAGGAACGGCAAATTTCCCTGAGTCATCAGACTTTACTTCCAGGGACGTTACAAGAGTAGTTTCGCCATCAGATGCTGTAATGGTAACATTATTTCCGTCTAATTCAAAAAGATAGTTTTCTAAAATCGGTCTCGACTGAGAACTTGATATTACGCCACTTACAGTTTGCAGAGCCTTCTGCAGTTCACCACTTGAAATAATAAATTTCATAGATTTAAAAATAATTTTTACAAATATAATAAATAGAAAACAGATTAAAAAAAATAATCCTGAGAGTTATTAACAACCATCAAAAGAATTTTCCAACTGTTTCTATCTCACTTTTTGATGAGGGAAGACAATCCTTCGATGATAAATTTATGAATTTTTTTGTTCAAATAATTATATTTGTCAAGAATATTTTCCCAATGCGAAAACCACCCGTCCATAAAAGTTTTGTTAACGCTTTGCGCGGTGTTTTTCTGATGGCAAAAACGGAAAGGAATTTCCGGATCGAGCTTATTGCCTTTGTCATCAATCTTTTTCTGATCTTTTATTTACAGCTTTCCGCTCCGGATACAGTTCTCATCCTTCTGGTCTGTTTTTCCGTTCTGGGTGCTGAGATCTTCAATACTGCCATAGAGAAGCTCTGCGATATGGTTCAGCCTGATTTTGATAAAAGGATCGGTTTTATTAAAGATATTGCAGCGGGGGCTGTACTTCTGATGAGTATTGCGGCAGCTATAACCGGAATTATTGTGTACAGCAAATATATATTTCTGTAAAAAAGCATGCCGGTGTTTCTATCTGTTGCTAGTCTTTATCGGGCATTTATAAATATTTTTCGATGACAGGTATTGCTATTTCAGCCATTATTCCATAGCCTTTTTCGTTGGGATGAACGCCGTCTGCCGACAGCAGGAATTCTTTGTCGTCAAAAAAAGCAGTGTAAAAATCGATATAACCCAACCCATGATCTGACGCAATATCTTTAAGAATCCGATTGTACACAATAACCTCTTTATTGTATCTTAATTTTCCTGAACTCACTACCACTCCATCTATTTTCTGCGCAAAAGGAAGAATACTCACAAGGTAGATGTCGGAAGAAAATTTTCTGGCTTCTTTAACTGCAGTGATCATATTATTTTTGAATTTTTCATGTCCCACCTCCTGTTTATGATCTTTTACAGCCAGATCATTGGCTCCGTAGCCCAGGAAAACAACATTTCCGTCTGCTGAATTTCTTGCCCTTAATTCGTGAGGCATTCTTTTGAGCAGCCCTTCTGTTGTTTCGCCGCCAATTCCAAGATTAAACAGGATAAGTTCATCACCATTTCCTTCGTGGAATTTCTGGAGTGCATATCTCTTCAGAATATCTACCCATCCACCAAAAACGCCGTCGTATTCTCCATAAGTGATGCTGTCTCCGAAGAACAGCCCGTATACCGTTTTTTTCATTCAATTCCTGTTGTATGTTTATTGATAAGTAAAAATATTAAGAATAAAATGCCGGACAAAATAAAATCCGTCTAATTTACCAGGGTTGTCGTGTAAAATTTTAACGACTGAATATATCTGTGCTGTAATTTTAAAATGGCTGGAAAGCGCAAAGACACAAGGGTTTCAATTATTATAATTCTTTTATGACGAAAGAAAATCCAGGATTTTCAATAAGTTTTAATGGGATTGAGAATATATTTTTATTTTCCCCGATTGTGCAGATCTTTATGACATCGTATCGTTAAAGCAGTACCAATTGCATCAATGAGCCGCTAGGATTTAAAATTCAGATTCAAAAGCAAGGAGCTAAGTAAAAATACTGCTGATATGATCAACGGAATTATTTTTCCGGCAAAGGCCAGACAAAAATTAATAACAGCAAAGGATATTTTTAAGATAAACTATGGCGTAAACTTAGCAGGGTAATACAAAGGCTGATATTTCAAAAGCAAACCTCATTACTCATTACTCATCACCCATCACCCATCACCCATTACTCATTACTCATTACTCATTACTCATTACTCATTACTCATTACTCATCACCCATTGCTGATTACAAAATTAATCATTCCAGCCTGAGTATTATATTCTGATGGGACTGTATGATTTCGACTAAAATCTCAAACAGCGTCTGTCCTTTTCCCTCCGGCAGATCTTTGAGTTTCTGTTGAATCAGTTCAATATTGAAAGGCTTTCCCTGCCTGATTTTATTTTCATAAAATTCCTGTGTAGCCTGTAAGCCCAGATCATTTTTTGATTTCCCGGATTCCTTCCAGATGATCTCTGTTTCTTCATTATTTTCAAATACTCCGAAACCGCCGTACAGGATATCATCAAAGCCATCAAGTGTTCCGACTTTCCAGTCCGTATCTTTCATCAACACGCTGGAAACTTCGTCATAGAAACCTTCCAGAGACGAAAAATGACCGCCATTGATGACGATCATTTTCTTTTTATTATTTGAAGTATTCAATTTCATTTCAAATGTATTTTTACTTAAAAAAGTGTATGAGATAAGCCAATATGACTAAACAATATTTGTAAGTAACCATTCCTAAAAAGAAACAGATAAAACTCTTAACATAATTGATGACTTTTCTCTCTCCAAAAAACTGTCCAATAGCAAAAACTATATAAGCCTGTCCAAAAAATGCGCCAGTTTGGGCAATAATTAATGAATCAGTAAGTTTTGCTGGCAATAAAAAAAACAAGAGAGAAATAAAAAATACACCAAAAACATAAGATAGTAATACAAAGATTTCGAATATATTATAACCTTTTTTATAAAAGAAAATTTTTGTCCAAATGGCCATAAAAAAACCAATTATCATAGCAGAATAGCCAAGATGAGAATCTACCCAGTTATTTACAACTTGGGTGTCAAGATTATTTTGCCATTCCGATGTTTTTCCAAATCCTTTTATGTTAAATATGGATATTTCAATATGAAAAAAATGAATAATTAAGGTGTAAATAACTGCAGAGAAAACCAAAAATACAATAGGTTTTACATACTTTTCACGATTTTCTCCAAGATATTCTCTTACTGCTTTTCCCGGATGTATCAAAACTTCTTTAAAGGTAAAAGGAAAGCCTTTGTCAAAATGTAAAAGGTGTTGTATCTCATGAGAAATATAATGCGCGTCTATTCTTTTGATTTCTTTTTTAGGTCCAGAAGAATGCTCTCCGTTCATTGGTTATAGTTTTTTTCTAATTGTAATGATACAAAAATATGAACTTATTTGTTAGGTCATTATTAAAAACCTCATAGAATAAGGGTATCTATGAGGTTTGATTTAATTTATTTGAAGTATTCAATACCGTTTCTGAATATATTGTGATAATTCGCGGCAGGAATATTTTTCATGAGGCCTTCTGCAAAGCGTTCCGGGTGTCCCATTCTTCCGTAGATCTTTCCGCACGGGCTGGTGATTCCTTCAATTCCGAATAATGAGTTGTTCGGGTTGAACGGCATTCCGTGGGCTATGTTTCCGTCCGGATCGATATACTGTGTTGCAATCTGTCCGTTTTCATAAAGCTTCTGGATTTCTTCTTTTGAAGCCATGAAACGTCCTTCACCGTGGGAAATCGGAATGGTAAATTCCTGATCTTTCATTCCTTTTAACCACGGGCTTTCATCGTTCACCACTCTTACTGTCACCATCTGTGAAATATGTCTTCTGATCGCATTGTGAGCCAATGTAGGAGAGTTTTCATCCAGGTCTTTGATTCTACCGTACGGCAGGAGTCCTGATTTCACCAATGCCTGGAATCCGTTACAGATCCCGATGATCATTCCGTCTCTGTCCAGTAATTCGTGAACGGCATTTTTCATTTTTTCGTTTTTCAGAACATTCACGATGAATTTTGCGGAACCATCCGGCTCATCACCTGCTGAGAATCCTCCGGAGAATGCCAGAATCTGGGACGTTCTGATCTCTTCCACCCATGCATCGATGCTTTGGTCCAATAACTGGTGGCTGATATTGATTAAAGGTAAACTGCTTACCACAGCACCTTCTTTACGGAATGCATTCAGGGTATCGTATTCACAGTTGGTACCCGGGAATACCGGAGCAAATACTTTAGGCTGTGCGATTCCGTGTTTTCTGATGATGATATTTCTTGGGGTGACTGAGTTTGATTTTTCGTCAATTTCAACCGTAATTTTTTCTTTTTCTGCTGTTGGGAAAAGGTTTTCGAATGTACCGGTGTAAGCTGATTCAAGATTTGAAATCTGAAATTTGACATTGTTGATGGTTACCACTTCATCCGCAACTACTTTTCCAATCATCTGAAGATTTACAGTGCTTAGCTCTTCTTTAGCTTCGATAATTAAGCTGCCGATATTTTTAGCCAATAAGGTATTTTCATCCGCATTGATTTCGGCTCCCAATCTGTTTCCAAAGCTCATTTTTGCCAGTGCTACTGCAACACCACCGTCTTTCACTGTTTTTACAGAAACGATCTTTCCTGACTTAACGTTTTCAAAGATGAATCCATACACTTCTTTTAAGGCCTCATAGTTTGGAAGGCCGCTTTCCTGAGCGATATGATTAAAGAAATAGATTTTATTTCCGGCGGTTTTAAATTCCGGAGAAATGATATTCTGTTTTTCTCCGTTGGCACATGCAAAAGAAATCAATGTTGGCGGCACATTCAGATCCTGATAGGTTCCGCTCATAGAATCTTTTCCTCCGATGGCAGCCAGCCCCAGGCTGATCTGTGCATCATAGGCGCCCAGAAGGGAAGCTAAAGGTTTACCCCATTTTTCAGGGTTCTGTCCCAGTTTTTCAAAATATTCCTGGAAGCTTAATCTGATGTTTTTATAATCACCTCCCATAGCCACGATCTTCGCAACGCTTTCTACTACTGCGTAAGATGCTCCCAGCAATGAGTTCTGTTTTGAGATTTCAGCATCAAAGCCCCAGCTTGCCAGAGAAACGGTTTTAATATCTTTTGCTCCTAAAACAGGCAGTGTCTGAACACTTCCTTCCATTAAGGTCTGCTGGTATTTTCCGCCTAAAGGCATTGCGACAGTAGTTGCACCTACGGAAGAATCGAACATTTCGAGTAATCCTTTCTGGGAAGCTACGTTTTTGTCTTTTAGTATGTTCAGGAAGCTTTCTTCTGTGAATGCTTCCACGGTTTCTTTTACTTCTTCTAGGTGGGTAATTTTCACTTCCTGAGACTTTGAACATCCGTTGGTATCCAGGAATGCTCTTGAAAGATCAACGATCTTATTTCCTTTCCAGAACATCTGCATTCTTCCTGAATCTGTTACTTTTGCCACTTCTACGGCTACAATATTTTCAGCTTCACAGAATTTAATGAAGAGTTCTTTATCTTTCGGATCTACTACTACCGCCATTCTTTCCTGAGATTCTGAAATGGCAAGTTCGGTTCCGTTCAATCCTTCGTATTTTAAAGGAAGTACATCCAGGTTTACTTCCAGGGAGTCTGCAATTTCACCGATGGCTACGGAAACTCCCCCTGCCCCGAAATCGTTTGATTTTTTAATCAGTCTTGTCACTTCCGGATTTCTGAACAGTCTCTGAATTTTGCGTTCTTCCACAGCATTTCCTTTCTGAACTTCGGAACTCATGGTATGAATAGAGGTTTCGTCCTGTTCTTTTGAACTTCCGCTGGCCCCCCCAACTCCGTCACGTCCGGTTGCTCCTCCTAAAATAATGATGGAATCGCCATTAGCCGGTTTTTCACGCCTTACCCAATCTACGGGAACGGCTCCGGCTACAAATCCTACTTCCATTCTTTTGGCTTTGTAGCCCTCATCATAGATTTCGGAAACCATTGTTGTTGCCAGACCGATCTGGTTACCATACGAAGAATATCCGTTGGCGGCCTGCTTTGTGATGGTTTTCTGAGGTAATTTTCCCGGTAAGGTTTTGTCTACGGATTCTAAAACGTCGGCAGCTCCAGAGAGTCTCATTGCCTGGAACACAAAAGATCTTCCGGATAAAGGGTCTCTGATGGCACCTCCCAGACAGGTTGAAGCTCCTCCGAACGGTTCAATTTCCGTAGGGTGATTGTGGGTTTCATTTTTGAACAGCAGGTACCACGGTTCTTTTTTGCCGTCGTATTCTGCTTCGATCTGAATGGTACAGGCGTTGATCTCATCGGAAATCACGAGATTGTCCAGATTCCCTGTTTTATGGAAATATTTACCGCATACGGTGGCCAGATCCATCAAGGAGATTGGCTTCAGTTCACGGCCTAAGAATTTTCTTTTTTCGATATAGTCATTGAAAATAGTTTCCAATGTATGTTTGAACTTCCCTTCAAACTGAATGTCTGACAATTCCGTTTCGAAAGTGGTGTGACGGCAGTGGTCACTCCAGTAGGTGTCTAAAACTTTAAGTTCTGTTTCGGTAGGATTTCTCTGTTCTGTTCTGAAGTATTCCTGAATGAACTTCAGGTCATCCAGTCCCAGGGCAAAACCGTGATTATTGTAGAAATTTTCAAGTTCAGCATCATTAAAACTGATGAAATTTTCATGAACCAACACTTCTGAAGGGGTTTCATCGGCAGGAATATCCAGTACGGACAGGTCTTTTTCCTGAGATTCTACTTTATTGATCAGCAGGTCTTTGATTTTAACAAGGTCTGATTCAGAGATTCCTTCAAATTCAATAAGCTTACCGCTTCTTACTTTTGATTTTTCATTTTCCGTCAGCAATGCAATACACTGCTGGGCAGAATCTGCTCTCTGGTCATACTGTCCGGGTAAAAACTCCATTCCAAAGTGGATTTTTTGTGCCGGGTTTCCGGTGTGTAAAATATCCGTAACAGGGTCTACAAAAGTGTTATATACTACTTTTTCAAATTCTCCGTCATTCAAACCGAAAATATCGTACACATTGTATACTTTCACGCTTTGAACGGCAGGAACCACCGCTTTTACTTCATCAAAAATTTTTGGACTTTCCACATCGAAAATTCCTCTTTTTTCTACGAAAATTCTTTTGTTTTTAGACATTAGATGTCAGATTTTAATATTAGATTTATTTATTCTTTTTACTTTAAAGCACCAGTGTCAGATTTCTATCCGGAGTTCCGTCCGCATTGGAAGCTCTTTTAGGAGCATTCACCCAGGCGGTCTTGTTCAGTACAAATTTAAAGGAATATGTCTTACCTTTTTCAATTTTGGATATGGGAACTTCCAGTTCGAACCGGTTTTTATCTTTTTTCGTCATCCGGTATTCTTTATTTTCAGGATTCCAGTCATTGAAGGAGCCTGCTACTGCAATGGTATTAAGCAATCCGGCATCCGCATTTTGGGGATGGATATAGCTGAACACAACGTTATTTCCTTTTACAGAATACCCGTACACTTCTTTTTTTGCTGATGATGAAGTAAGGTCTTCCATGATTTCTGAAGCACTGTCCAGAAGTACAAATCCGCCCCCGTCTACACCGATATTGACAATCATACAGATTCCTATATTCAATTCAGGGTATACCGTAAACCAGGTCTGGGTTCCAAAAGAGCCACCATGTTTAAATCCGACTTTTCCGAATTCACTGATGTAATAGTCATCCCAAAGATAGCCCTTCCAGCTTTCTTTACTGTTCTCTATATTTTTATGGGTTTCCTGAACAACCTTGTCTTTTGAATACATTTCATCTTTCAGAAACTTCATCAGATCTCCGAGAGTTGATTTTGTTCTTGCTCCTGTAGAACCCCATAAATTCGAGGCAAAATGAGGCATTAACTGATGATCTCCGTTGTATCCATTGGCTAATGTTTCATTTTTCCCCAGGGTGAACTTAGTATGCTTCATCCCTAATTTTGAAAAAACATTTTCATTGAAAAGCGTTTCTACCTCTTTACCATAGATATTTTCAAGGATATGTCCTGCCAGTTCAAGACTTAGGTTGCTGTATTGATATTTAAATCCGGGAACGGTATCCAGTTTTACCTGCTTCAGATCTTTTAAAAACTGGTCTTTGAAATAGCCAGCTTCACGTTCCATTATTAAAAAAGGGCTTTTACCCGTCCAGTTTTTACCTCTCAAATCATCTTCATCAGGCAGGCTTCTTGGTAATGCTGTAGTATAAGAAAGAATATTTCTGACTTTTACAGGAGTTCCGTTATATTCTAAATTCCGGTAATCGTCTTTAAGATATTTCCGAATGTCATCATCAAGGCTAATCTTTCCTTCCAATACTGCTTTAGACAGCATCTGACCTGTAAAAAGCTTGGTAACTGAAGCTATTTCAAAGTAGGTATTATCATTTGCCCGGTTTCCTTTTCCTTTATCGAGTTCACCAAAATGTCTGGTATAGACTTTCCCATCTTTTATGATTCCGATGGACACGGAATAGGCTCCTGATTTTTCAGCCAGTTTTTTTGCATTTGCTTCAATGATTGAATATACCGTCTTTTCACTCTGTGAATAGCTCTTCACAAAAGTCAGAATAAATACAAGTGCCAATACATTTTTCATCAGGCTGATTTTTTTTCTAATTAAAGTGTGAATATTAAGTTCTTATCCGGTGTACTGTCTGCATTGGAAGCTCTTTTAGGAGCATTCAGCCAGGCGGTCTTGTTCAGTACAAATTTAAAGGTATATGTCTTCCCTTTTTCAAATTTGGATACGGGAACCTCCAGTTCGAACCGGTTTTTATTTTTTTTTGTCATCTGGTAGTCCTTATTTTCAGGGTTCCAGTCATTGAAGGAGCCTGCTACTGCAACGGTATTGAGCAGTCCGGCATCTGCATTTTGAGGGTGTGTGTAGCTGAACACAACGTTATTTCCTTTTACAGAATACCCGTACACTTCTTTTTTTGCTGAAGGGGCTGCGAAATCTTCAACCATTTCACCCACAGCGTTCTGAAGTATGGGATATGTAGTGGGTGTACTGTTGTTGATGATCACACAGATTCCCATTTTAAACTCGGGATAAATGGCAAACCATGTTTGTGTGCCGAATGCTCCGCCATGTTTATTGCCTACCTTTCCGTATTCACTGATGTAGAAGTTATCCCAGAAGTAGCTGTGCCAGTTTTCCTTGCTGTCATCAATATTCCGCTGTGATTCCAGAATGACCTTGTCTTTTGAGTACAGTTCATCTTTCATAAATTTCATCAGGTCTCCCATACTGGAGACGGTTTTCATTCCTGAGGAACTCCACAGGTTTGATTCAAAATGCGGCATCAGTTTTCCGTCGTAATATCCATTTGCGACAGGTACGGTTTTGCCTGCTCCGAATCTGGTATGCTGCATTCCCAGTCTGGAAAAAATATTTTCACTGAAAAGGTCTTCCATGCTCTTCCCGTATACATTTTCCAGAATAACACCCGTCAGTTCCAGGCTCAGATTGCTGTAATTATATTCTCTTCCCGGAAATCCTTTGAGTTTTACATTTTTTAAATCTTTGAAAAACTGTTCTCTGGAATAAGATGCAGACAGATCTCTCAGTTGAAACGGCGTTTCGCTCGTCAGGTTTTTATAAAGAGCTTCATCATCAGGTAATGTCCGTGGTAAAGCGGAATTGTAAGCGATAAAGTTCCTGATCTTAATCGGGGTACCGTTGTATTCCAGATTGGGATAGTCTCCTTTCAGATATTTTCTGATATCATCATCAAGATTAATCTTTCCGTCCACCACTGCTTTTGCCAGTAATTGTCCGGTCATCACTTTGGTTACTGAAGCGATCTCAAAATAGGTATTGTCATTGGCTTTATTGCCTTTTCCTTTGTCTATTTCACCGAAATGTCTGGTAAAGATTTTTCCGTCTTTCAAAATTCCGACGGAAACAGAGTAAGCTCCTGATTTTTCAGCTATTTTTTTGGCGTTTGCGTTGATGATAGAATAAACAGCCTTATCATTCTGTGCGTAATTCTTTGTGAACGCTAAAGCCAGTACCAATACGAATATGTTCTTCATTGATTCTCTTCTCTGTTATTTAATTTTATTAGGATTATCCGGATGTTTTTTCTGAAATTCCTCCGCAGCCTTTATTTCGGTTTCCAGCCATTTTTCAAAAGGTAGCTTTTCATCATTATAATCTGCTGCATACACCATTTTTCCGTCTTCAGACACCATAAATTTAAAACGGTAGCCCGATCCTGTATTTTCTTTTCTGTAATCGTAGGTATTCACCTGATAAAACGGGAAGTTTTCTTTGGGCCTTTCTACAATTTCAAAGTATAGTTTTTTTTCATTTTCAGACAGTTTATGGTAAAGATTTACATAATAAATATCTGAAAGCTTTTTATTTTGCTGATTAAAAAACTGAAGAATATTCTTCTCTTTTTCATTATAACTGAATGGAAACGGATAATATTTCCCGTCAATTTCTATATCTTTTTCAGACTTCTGTGATATAGGCTGAACCACTTTTCCTTTGGCATTCATCATTCCCCATGTTCCGCCAACGATGGATTTGTGTTCACTTTCTGTTTTTTCCCAGCTGCAGCCGTCGCAGAAAGAAGCGTACCCATAGTTGAAAGGGGATACGAAATCATGTTCTGCTGCGATGACTGTTTTCCCGTTTCTGTCAGCAAATCCTATCTTTCCGTTTTTAACGAATCTTGTCAGTCCTTCAGAGAAATAATCTGCTCCGTTATCATAGAGAAAAGGTCTGTACAGGAAATTTCCTTTTCTGTCGTAAACATATCCCCATTCATTTTCCCGGCGCTGTTCTCCTTTTTTTTCTCCATCGAAATAGATGGTTTCTCCTTTTACCGGTTCACCGTCTTTAAGGTCTGAGTAAATCATGAACCGGGCAGGAACAATTACTTTTCCGGCTTTATTCTTTACTCCTACCAGAGAATCTTTGGATTTGAAATACTGTAAAGCTTCTCTTTTCTGGGAGAAGGCAATGATCGGTATCAGTAAAACGGCAAACAGTGTTCTTTTCATATTCGTCAACAGCTCTGAAATAAAATATGCAGCCCCAAAAGGCTGCATACTTCTTTATACTTTAAGATCAGCTTCCAGTCCTATCAAATCTTTATTCTGATCCAGGATCGGCTGGACTTCATTCTTGATGAACTCCTCGGTCTGAATCGGGGCAAACCCGATAAAGTTTTTAGGATCTAAAACTTCTTTTAATTTCGATTTATCTAATTTCAAAGAATCGTCGTTTAAGATTCTTTCGATAAGGTCATTTTCTTTTCCTTCCACTTTCACCTGCCTGGATGCTTCCATGGAGTGAACCCTGATCACTTCGTGGATTTCCTGACGGTCTCCTCCTGCTTTCACTTCTTCCATGATGATGTATTCTGTTGCCATGAAAGGAAGCTCTTCCATAATATGTTTGTTAATTCTGTTCGGATATACCACGATTCCGTTCATGATATTATTCCAGATCAATAGAATAGCATCAACAGCAAGGAAGGCCTGAGGAATTGTTAATCTCTTGTTGGCTGAATCGTCCAGTGTTCTTTCAAACCACTGTGTGGAGGCTACCATCGCAGAACTTGTCGTTAAAGACATTACATATTTTGCCAACGCCCCTATTCTTTCGCTTCTCATCGGATTACGTTTGTAAGCCATTGCGGATGAACCGATCTGGTTTTTCTCGAATGGTTCCTCAATTTCCTTAAGGTTCTGAAGTAAACGTAAATCGTTGGTGAATTTATGGGCAGATTGTGCGATATTTCCTAATAATGCAACCACTTTCGCATCAATTTTTCTGTCGTAAGTCTGTCCGGATACTCCGAAAACTTTTTCAAAACCGAATCTTTTTGAAAGTTCTTTATCGAGATGTTTTACTTTGGAATAATCCCCGTTGAACAGCTCAAGGAAACTTGCGGCCGTTCCTGTGGTTCCTTTTACGCCTCTGAAACGAAGAGTCTCAAGGAAGAAATCAAGCTCTTCAATGTCAAGAACCAGACTCTGTAACCAAAGTGTTGCTCTTTTACCCACAGTCGTTAACTGGGCAGGCTGGAAGTGGGTAAATCCCAGCGTAGGAAGATCTTTGTACTGAATAGCAAAATCAGACAGGTTCTTCATTACGTTAACCAGCTTTTTCTTTAAGATCAAAAGTCCGTCACGGATCTGGATAAGGTCTGTATTATCTCCTACAAAAGCTGAAGTAGCTCCTAAGTGAATAATTCCTTTTGCTGAAGGTGCCACATCTCCATAGGTATGAACGTGAGCCATTACATCATGACGGAATTTCTTTTCGTATTCTGCCGCTTTATCGTAATCGATATTTTCAGCATTTGCTTTCAGTTCGGCAATCTGCTCATCTGTAATATCAAGACCTAAGTCTTTTTCGATTTCAGCCAGAGCAATCCAAAGCTTTCTCCAGGTACGGAATTTGTTATTATGTGAGAAATTAAACAACATTTCTTCACTGGAATAGCGCTCTTCCAATGGATTTTTGTAGGAATTCATTCTTTTCTTTTACTTTTTAGATGTACAAAAATACGGTTTTTCAGTGAGAGATAAAAATCCTGTTTTTATGATTTTTAAACCCTGTTTTTTATCGATTGATACAGATTCTTACTGAAAAAATTAAGGGCTGTACTGCTATACCGAAGTTAAAGAGACCGCCCACATCCGGAACAGTCTCTGTTTTGTTTTCAAAATAATATAAAGCATTGTCCTTTACATTATTTATTCAGGAATCAGTATTCAAGTCCGCATGATGATCCTACCAGAATACATTTTCTCACAAATGAACACCAGAAATACCCTGGCAGACACATTGGAATTCCTCCCTGAACGGTTTTCAGATCCTGTTTTGAAAGTTTTCTTAAGTTTTTCATAATAACATTTTTTTGATTTTTTCCTACTCTGTAAGCTTTTCGGATCCGGCTTTAATTTGGTTATACCAATATACCTATTTTTGAGGGAAATAAATTATAGTACAGAAGGATTTATGAGTATTTTTTATATTTCGCTGATAGGGCAGATTGGGCAGATTTTTATTTTTCTCACAGATTTTGTGAATCTGCTGTATAAGTTTTGGCTAAAGCCGGATGGATGGTTTATTGTTCAGGCGGACGAAAGTACACCTCTATTGAATCAATTCTGCATATAAGATCTTATTGTATGTTGTTGAATTTTAAACTTTATGCTGATTCCTAAACCTAATAGGTCTTTGAGACCTATTAGGTTTTTATTAAGCACACTCATCCGCTAATCAGCGATCTGCAATAAAAAATACTTTTGATTTTACAGGTCCGGGGCAGTTTTTACTTTATAGTCCTCTAATCTTTTATTTAGAAATAAAACACTACAAAAAAAGCCATCCGTAAGGGATGGCTTTTCATTTGAAAAATTGAATCTATTTATAAATAACTACGTTATCTTTTTTAAGCTGGTATCCTCCTTTTTTGAAAGGAACCAACGCATACTCTCCTTTTTTCCAGGCTTTTCCTTTTCCTGCGCGGTCCAGGATAATGCTTTCCGAGCCGGTACCCGGCACAAAAACTTCAGCTTTTTTCATGTCTTTGCTGAAGATCACTGCAGCCATGGAAGTAGAACTTCCTTTAGGAGCCACTTCAGTCAGTTTGATTTTCTGCTCAAACACTCTTACACAGTCTTTTTTGATCTGAGAATAAGTATATCCTGCCGAACCTATGCATCCGTGTGCATCTCTATCTCCTCCCAATACAGGTTTCTGTTGTGCAAACACCAAAGAACCAAGAAACATCGCGCCAAGTAAAATTGTTTTTTTCATTTTTGTTATATTAAGGCTATAACAGTGTTATTAAAAATCATGCCAAAAAATTCAAAAAAAGACGATGCGTGTTGATTTTTATTTTCCGCAATTTTACCAGATTACTGTTATCATATTTTAAGTTTAACAAATTCAAAGCATTCCTTTTCTGTAAAGGAAAATATGACAAAAATAAAGCTGTTTTTCACTATTTAAAATAATATTTCAACATTTGGAGATAAAGCATCAATCATCCGACTCATATTCCATGAAATTAAGAATCTGTTTAATCTGATTGAGAAGCTGGGGTTAACAGATAAAAAATGAAAGAAAGTGGCTGGAAGTTATTTTAGTATTACTGATGACTTTGAAAATTCCTTTCTCCGCTCTCAGTTTGAGGCTAATATCATTCGGAAATTCTTATCCCGAAATGGGGTTACACCGAATTATCAGAAGTATATTCAGGCAGTGAGCAATAACAAAGCCCTGTCATTATGTTCTGACAAGGCTTTTGTTTATATAAAATATATTAAAAAAATTATGCGGAATTATTTCGTCCAGTTGATCTTTGAATGTTTTACTTCCTGGGAATTTGTACCGATCATGAGGTCAAATTCTCCTGCTTCCCAATCGTATTTCAGGTCTCCGTTGTAAAATTTCAGATCTTCAGGGGTAATGTTGAAGGTAATTTTTTTAGATTCTCCTTTTTTCAGCAGTACTTTCTGGAAGCCTTTCAGTTCTTTTACCGGTCTTGTGATGCTTCCCACCATATCTCTGATGTACAGCTGTACGACTTCCGCGCCGTCAAAATTACCGGTATTGGTTACGGTAACGGATGCCTGAACCGTCTGATTTCCTTTAGGGTTCGCAGTGGATACGGTCATATCCGAGTAACTGAAATTGGAATAACTTAATCCGAAACCAAACGGATACAATGGTGTGTTACATTCATCCATATAGTTGGACCGGAACCTTTCGTACTCACATTTATCTGTTTTCTCCTGACTCAAAGGACGGCCTGTATTTTTAGCATTGTAGTAAATAGGAACCTGTCCCAGGCTTCTAGGGAATGTCATCGGAAGTTTCCCGGAAGGGTTTACTTTTCCGAACAGTACATCGGCAATGGCATTTCCAGCTTCTGATCCGGCAAACCATGCGTTCAGAATGGCATCGGGCGTATCTTTTACATTGGTAAGAGCCAGCGGACGGCCTGTGAAAAGAACGACGGCAACAGGCTTCCCGGTCTTTTTCAGCTCATTCAACAGGTCTACCTGAGACTGAGGAATGGTAATTTCTGTTCTTGAAGAAGATTCTCCGCTCATTTCCGCTGATTCTCCGATGGCGAGAACCACGACATCTGCTTTACGGGCTGTTTCTACCGCTTCTTTTAACAAAGCTTCTTTGGAACGGCTATCCCTGTCTGTTTTTTTGCCGTGAGCTGCATAGATTTCTTCCAGTTTAGCATTATCATCAATATTGGCTCCTTTGGCGGAAATGAATTTCACGTCTTTTCCATAATTGGCCTCCAATCCCTGCATCAGAGAGACGGAAACGGCATGTTTTGTGGCCACACTCCATGTTCCTGCCATATTCAGTGAGTTATTTACCAAAGGACCGATCACTGCTACGGTTCCTGATTTTTTCAACGGAAGCACCTGGTTTTCATTTTTCAGCAATACCATAGACTGGGCAGCCGCATTTCTGGCAATGTTCCGGTTTTCCATATTATAAACCTCTTTTGCAGCCAGTTTGGCATCTCCGTAACGGTAAGGGTCATCGAACAGTCCCAAGTCGTATTTGGCTTCGAGTATTCTTCTGGTTGCCATATCGATCTCGGCCTGGGTTATTTTTCCTTCGGTCAGTGATTTTTTAAGAGTGGTCAGAAAACCTTCTCCCACCATATCCATATCTATTCCTGCTTTTAAGGCTAATGCTGATACCTGCTGCAGATCTCCCATTCCATGTTCTACCATTTCATTGATTCCGGTGTAATCTGTTACTACGAAACCTTTAAAGTTCCACATTTTCCTCAGCACTTCGGTCTGAAGCCATCGGTTTCCTGTGGCGGGAACCCCGTCCACTTCATTGAAGGAAGCCATTACGGAAGCTACTCCTGCGTCCACAGCAGCTTTGTAGGGTGGGAAATATTCATTGAACATTCTTACATGACTCATATCAACGGTATTGTAATCACGGCCGGCTTCTCCTGCCCCATATAAGGCAAAATGTTTTACACAGGCTAAAATCGTATTGCTGAGAGACAGGTCTTTTCCCTGGTAACCGTATACCATATTTTTAGAAATTTCACTTCCCAGATACGGGTCTTCTCCGGAACCTTCGGAAACCCTTCCCCATCTTGGCTCACGTGAAATGTCCACCATTGGCGAGAAGGTCCAGTTGATCCCGTCTGAAGACGCTTCTTTTGCAGCCACTCTTGCAGACTGCTGTACGAGATTCATATCCCAGGAAGCGGCCAGTCCCAACGGAATAGGAAATGTGGTTTCGTAACCGTGAATGACATCCATTCCGAAGATCAATGGGATTTTCAGGCGGCTTTTTTCAACAGCTACTTTCTGAACGGCTTTTATTTTATCTGCTCCTTTTATGTTGAACAGTCCTCCCACTAATCCCTGTTCTACTTTTTTTCCGATATCCGAGCTTTGGGCCTGCCCTGTTGTAAAGTCTCCTGAGGTAGGAAGGTTAAGCTGTCCTATCTTTTCATCCAAAGTCATTTTCGACAAAAGATTTTCGACAAAAGCTTTTCTTTTAGCCTGGTATTGGGCAGTCTGAAAGGACTGTACCGGTTTGGAGACCATTTCCTGGGCAGAAAACACCGGCGAAAGTGCCAGAGCTGCGAGTACAATGAACTTTTTCATAGATCTATCTTCTTTAATTATTGTTTTGTTGGTTTAACGCAATGGCGCTAAGGTTCTTTTTAATGTTTTTATGCTTTCAGGGCGCAAGGGCGTTACACTCAGTTAAGGGTGATTCTTCTTGCTTTTATTTGCTTACCTTTTGTCATAAAACAATTTTCTTCAATTAATACTTTGTTGGTTTTAGCGCAAGGGCACTAAGGTTCTTTTTAATGTTTTATGCTTTCAGGGCGCAAGGGCGTTACACTCAGCAATCGCGTTATTTTTTCTTCTTTTATTTGTTATTGTATATGATTTCAAGCTTCATATGGTTGGTTTCGCCGGTTATTTTATTTTTGACAAAAGACTCAAGTACATTGCCGTGTTCATCGTAAGTTTTATAAGTTTCTTTTTCTTCATCGGAGAACTCTTTTCTTACTTTTCTGCCATTTTCAATGTAATATACAGCTACCAATTTACCATGCGTGTATTTATTCACTCTATCTTCCAAATACTCCAGCTGGGAACTGTGTTCCATATCATCATCATAATCTTCTTTTGTCTTACAGTAATAGCTCCCATATTCTATATTATACCTGTCAAAATAATCGTATTCCTGAAGATAATAAGTGAGCCCGTTTTTTGAAAAATCGGGGCGGTAGAATGAATATTCATAGCTGGTCTGATTGCCAAACGTATCATATTCAAAAGTTTCCAGTCTTATATCCTGCATAATTTGCGGAAATACTTCCTCATCCATAGTTTCCATGTATGCCCGGTAGAGTTTTTCCTTTTCTTCGCTGAATCCGAAGGTTCCTATCCTTATTTTACGTTTTTTGTCATCATATACCGTATAACTGATCTTATCTTCAAACCGTTCGATCATTCCGTTTTGAAAATAATCATAGGTTTTAACCACATCAGGAAAATCATTAAGCCTTATATATTTTTTCAACATACGGACAGGGCGGCCTTCATTATCATAGTCTGCCGTAAGGTGATAAGATTCATCATAACCTTCCAGATCAAAAATAATCTCCACCAGATCAGATCCTCTGAAACGATATATAATTTGGTCATGTATTTTAAACAGCTGCTCATTTTCATTCTGTTCTATAACCAGTCCTAGTCCCCTGGAAAAGAAATACGGATCCGATTCTCTTTTATCAAAAGGATTATTGAGATCAATAGATGTTTCAAGAATATTTTTTTCACTATCCAAAGCGGTCTCCGTAGAATAATTCTGATGGTATTCGTAAACAATTTCAGAAACTTCAGGATGTGCAAAGTTCAGCTGCCTTATCTTTTTTGAGTTTTCAAAAAAAGCAGACACTGTAAGCTTTCCGTTTTCATATTGGTTTACCTGAAGAATATCGGCAAGATTCCCCTTAAGATCGTACGGTCTGATAATATCTGTTTCTTTATAATCGATTGTCATTTTTATATTCTCTTTGGGTTTATTGTATTAGATCTCTGTTGGTTTAACGCAATGGACATCAGTTTTTTTAATGTTTTATATTTTTGCGCTACCACTCAATAAAGACTCATTTATTTCTTATTTACCCGTAAAGATAATGATCGTATTTATTTGGTTTCTTTTTTCTTTGAGAGCATCCATTCATACAACTGAGGGTCCGAATAGGCCGAATCCCACGAATTGTGATTGTCATTCGGGAATATTTTCAATTCTGCCGAAGGATTCACAGGGTGCAGCTTCTGATAAAAATTGAGTGCGTTATCAGGAAGCACAATATCATCCATTCCTCCGTGAAAGATTTTCATATTTAAATCTTTATACTGATTGATATTCGCATACATTACCCGGTCCGTAGGAGCGCATACAGAAACTACCGCAGCAAACATTTCAGGATGTTCCATCGCCAGCTTCAGAGTCCCCCAGCCTCCCATAGAAAGTCCCGTAAGGTAAATCCTGGACGGATCTATTTTATATTTCTTCTGGATTTCCTTTATTAAATTATATACCGTTACCGTATCCCACCAGGTATCTGCCGGACACTGCGGAGCCAGAATAGCAACAGACTCTTTGATCAGACTTTTATAAGTAAACGGACTGTGTGCTTTTACCGCTTCCAGATTGTTCCCTCTCTCACCCGCTCCGTGAAGAAATACGATCAGCGGAACATTTCCTTTTATCTTTTGGGGATAGTCCAGAATGTATGATATTTTCTCTGTTTTTTTGAATTCTTTGTTGAGTTCTGCCTTTATTTCCTGAGCGTTCAGATGTAGTGAAAACATCAGAAACAAAAGGAGAATGTATTTTAGATTTAATTTCATATTGCTATTTTAATATTTAAATGAGGTAAAGCCTGTTTCAATTCAATAATGGCGGGGTTAATTTTTAAATGGGGTTAAAGCCCATTTCTATTGAATAATGATGTCTGATATTCAATTGAAGACTGCATTATCCGGTGGTTTGATTTTTTATGAATGATGGTTTTATTTTTTGACAATTTTTTTAATGAATCAATTATTATTTTATTTCATATTTTTCTGACCGGAAGTTTAGTTTTTTAAGGCCCTGCCGGATTTCCGGAGCATTCATAAATAATTTCCAGAGGAATCCTGTTCTGTAATTTTCTATCATAGGAGCAATCGTTCCCTGATCAATGGCCAGATATCTCGGGGTAAACCAATTCTTATAATGAATGGAAGTGGCATCATAAGGTCCTGCTGATCCTATAAATTCAGGTTTCTGAGTATAGATAAATCTTAAAAAGTCCATAGATTCTTTGGGCGTATACGGGAAGCTGCTCAATGCGGCTGTTGGAGTGATCACCCCATTGTCATTGGAAGGCATATGCGCGGTGTAGCCCGTGCTTCCGTCGTCATTTCTTGTATATCCGGCTGTCAGCCCCCAATAATCAGGACCATAGCCTTTCCATTGTTTTGGATTTTCAACACAGTATTTATAGTCGATTAAGACTTGGTTTTTATTAATTTCGAAATAATTTTTCACCAGTTGATCAGACAGTCCCGAAGGATCGAGTCCGATATAGGAATACTGCGACCAGAAGAGCGGCCCTCCGTATTCTTCAGCATAATTGTGTTTTACGTACAGTGGAAGTCCGTATTTGGTTTTGCCGGTGAGATAGCTACCGTTTCTTGTCCAGCCTTTGTAATAGGTTTCAGCGTCTATGGAATAGGTGGGTGATGAAGCGGCCAGAATGTAGGTAATCAGGCATTCGTTGTATCCTTCCAGCGGAAAATTCATTTCCCACTGATATTCCGGCGACCAGTGCCAGTACAAGACTTTTTCACCGCCTTTGGTATACCAGTTCCATTGAATTCCCTTCCAGAGTTCATCACATTTTTCAGCAAGGGCTTTTTCTTCGGGAGTTCCGTTTTTAAAATATTCACGAACCATGAGAATTCCTGAAGTAAGGAATGCCGTTTCTACTAAATCGCCACCGTTATCTTTTTTACCGAAAGGAACTGTCTTTCCTGTTTCTCCGTTGATCCAGTGAGACCAGGCTCCTTTGTGCCGGTCAGCTTTGGCTAGAAAATCCATCATATGGGAGAGTCTTTTTACCGCTTCTTTCCGTGGTATGAATCCTCTTTCAACGCCTACCAGAATAGTTGCCAGTCCGAATCCCGAACCGCCGGTAGTAATAACATGCTTATCTTTATCAGGATAAATATTATCTTCATGATAGCGTTCTCTTCCCAGCATTGATTTGGGTTCTGCATACTCCCAGAAATATTTCAGAGCATCTTTCTGCACTCTGTCCATCAGCTGTTCATCTGTAATCTGATTTTTTACAGCTTCCTGTTTCTGTTGGCCAACGGGAGCACTTTTGCATGAATATACCAGCAACAAAGAAGTGACAGCCATTGATACTATTGTCCTTTTCATGAACTCTTTTTTACCTGATTTTACTAAAAGAAGAGGAGAACTTTCATTCTCCTCTAAAGTTTATATATTGATTAATAGCCCGGATTTTGGGTAAAATTACCATTGCTCTGCTCCATTGCATCTAAAGGTATCGGGAATACCTCATTCTTTCCTGCTTTAAATCCATAAGGAGCAAGTACCGTTGCAGCCTGTCCGGTTCTTACCAGATCTACGAAACGATCTCCTTCCAAAGCAAGTTCTACTCTACGCTCGTGCCAGATGGCAGTTCTGAGTGCAGCCTGAGTAGAGGCTGTTGTACCACCTAAGTGGGCTCTGGTTCTTACCTTATTCAGATTGGCGGCAGCTGTTGTTGTATTTCCCAGTTCATTGGCTGCTTCTGCATTGATCAGAAGGATTTCTGCAAATCTTAAGATTCTGATGTTTTGTATAGATCCGTAACCACAGGCACTGTTATTTAAGGCTTTTGGAACATATACTTTCTGGTTATAAGTGGTCACAGACTGAGCATCTCCCATCGCAATCAGATCTCCTTCCGGTGTTGTTTCTCCGTTTCTGAGTATGGTAAGCTCTTTTCTTATATCTCCCGTTTCAAATGCATTTTCAAGAGCATTTGAAGGTGTAAAAAAGCCCCAGCCAAACTGATCTCTCACTCCCTGAACCTCTGCATACTGGCTTCCTTTATACGGAGGAATGCAATCGCAGTTAACTTCAAAAACCGATTCTTTTCCAAACTCTCCTGCAGGTCTGAATAAGTGATTGAAATCAGGATCCAGATCATATCCCATAGCCACTACCTGGCTGGAAGTATCATAAGCTTTCTGCCAGTCTTTCTTATAAAGATATACTTTTGACAGTAAACCCAATGCCGCTCCTTTTGTTACCCTTCCCAGGTCTGATGCAGGGTAAGTCTGGGGAAGAATATCAGCTGCTGCGGTAAGATCTGAAATAATAAAATTATATACTTCTTCCACAGAATTTCTAGGTTTATCATATACGGTTTCTACTTTATCATAAATCGGAACTCCACCATAGATCCTTACCAGATTAAAATAGAAGTAGGCTCTTAACATTCTGGCTTCAGCAACCAACCTGGTTCTCAGATTGGCATCCATATCTATTCCCGGAACATTGGTTATTACCTGGTTTGCTCTGTTTACGGCCTGCCACTGCCCGATCCAATATCCCCTTACACCTTCATCACTTACTGTATAAGTAAAGTTATCATATACATTAATAAAAGAGGCGTCACCAGGATTAGATCCTTTTACGACATCATCTGCCGGTACTCCAAATACGAACTGATAAGGGAAAGCCGAATTTTCCCAGCTTCTTAAAAAGCTATAAATAGCACTGGTTGCCTGAAGAGCATCTTCCTGGGTTTTGAAAAACGAAGAAGCTTCTGTATACCCTTCCTGTTTAATATCCAAGTAATCATCCTTGCAGCTTACTACAAGTGAAAATAATGCGATTGATAAAAATATCTTTTTCATGATCTTTCTTATTAAAATGTTAAGTTTAAACCAATCGTATAAATAGCTGAGATTGGATAAATATTATTATCAACACCCATTTGTACACGGTCAGTATTTAAGATTTCCGGTGAGAATCCGTTATATTTAAAGCTTGTCCAGGGGTTCTGGGCACTTACATATAATCTTAATTTGGTGATAGACATAGCATCTGCAAATGCTTTAGGTAAGTTATAGCCAACCTGAATATTTCTTATTCTTATATAGCTTCCGTCTTCTACATAAAAACTGTTGGGTAAAATTATAGACTGATCATTTGTTGCCATCGAATAGGTATTGGATGTACCTGCCCCATGCCATCTGTTATTGTAGAAGTCCAGATCCCAGCTTTCATTTCCATAGCGTTGTTCTCTGTTGAAATTGTAAATTTTATTTCCGAAAACACCCTGGAAATCAATAGCAAAATCGAAATCATAGACATTCAGATTAACACCAAATCCATAAGTTCCTTTAGGGATGGGACTTCCCAGAAATGTTTTATCTCGGGTATCTATGACACCGTTTCCATCAAGATCTGCAAATTTAAAGCCTCCGATTTTAGCTCCATTCTGAGTGGCCCATGCATCTACTTCTGCCTGGTTCTGGAAAATACCCGTTACCTGATAGCCATAATATGAACCTACTGCCTGCCCGGCCTGCAGTCTTATGATTGAATTACCATATAAACTGGCTCCTGTCTGTAAATAAGATCCGTTGAAGACGGAAGTGATTCTGTTTTTCAGAGTGGTCATATTTCCATATACCCCAATTTTTATATTGTCATTGATTTTCGTATCGTAATTAACAGAAAACTCAAAGCCTTTATTGTTGAAAGAGTATGCATTCGTAATGAAATTGTTCCAGTTGCCGGCACCGGAAACAGTTCCCTGAACAATACCATAAACAACATCTTTGGTGTCTTTATCAAAATAAGTGGCATCTATTTTCAGTTTATTATTGAGTAATGCCATTTCTACTCCAAAGTCTTTACCTGTTGTGGTTTCCCAGCCAATATTCGGATCTATGATCTGGTCTATGGTCTGTGCCGGATATCCTGCATTTCCGTAATAGGTTCCCGCTTCAATAACACTTGTGTTCAGTGTATAGGCTCTCTGAACATCCGGATTACCTAATTTCCCCCAGCTTGCTCTCAGTTTTAAGAGATTAAAGACATTCTGTTCGCTCATAAAGTTTTCCCTGGAAACTACCCATCCTGCACTTACAGCCGGAAATATACGGTATCTGTCATCAGAGGAGTACTTAGAAGTTCCGTCTCTACGTATAGATGCATTCAAAAGGTATTTTCCGTCGTAGCCGTAATTTAATCTTCCGAAAAAAGATTCGATTCTGTCCTGATATGGAATTACATTTCTTTCTCCTTTATCAAAACTCGTCAGGTAAATATCTGTTCCGTTGGAAATACCAAGTGAAGAGTTGGTTCCATCATAGGCAACGTTCAGTGCTTCTGCGTAGTTCTGGGAGTAAGAATTCCTTGTTCTGGAAAACCCTGCCAGTAATTCGATATTATGTTTTCCAAAATCTTTTTTCCAGCCTAATGTATTATCCCAGATATAGTTCCTGGTTTTGGCATCTCTTGTTATGAGTTTAGAAGGTTTCTGGTCGGCAGTGGGAACATAGCCAAATGTCGGCGTATATTCATATTTGCTTGAATTGATATTATCAGAGCTATAACTAATCCTTAAAGTAAAATCTTTTAAAAACTTATATTCTCCCCATACATTATTCAGTAGTCTTTCTTCTCTGGTCTGAGATCTGAATAAATCTAATTTAGCCCTGGGATTCGGTATCTTAGCCAGTGTAAAATATTGGTATCCTCCTGTTGCCGGATCAGTCGGTCCATAAATAGGGGGCGAAGAATAAGCATCCAGCAAAGTATTCTGCGCATGGTCTGTACGCATTTTTGAAAAGGTGAAATTATTTCCGATCGTGATATTATTGGTAATTTTATAACTCAGATTGACCTTAGTTGTAAATCTGTTAAAGCCACTACCGGAATTAATCCCCCTTCCCGCTGCCAAATTCCCTTCATCCTGAAGATTTCCCGCACTTAGGTAATAATTCAGTTTTCCAAGATTTCCTGAAGCTGAAATATCATTAGAATTAATGATACTTGTTCTGAAAATTTCTTTGAACCAGTCTGTATCTAAAGGATAAGATGATCTGTTTAAAAATACCGGATTATTTACTTTATCATTGATCAGTTTCTCATTATATAATTCCAAATACTGATCTGAATTAACCATTTTAGGAATATTGGTCACTGTTTTGATTCCTAAATAAGAGTTGAAATTAAAGACAGGCTTCTTTCCTTTTCCTGTTTTGGTTTTGATAATCACGGCACCGTTTGAAGCCCGGGCACCATAAATTGCCAAACTGGAAGGATCTTTCAGGACACTCATGGATTCAATATCCTGAGGATTCAGGAAGGAAATATCATCAGTAATCATTCCGTCTACAATGAAAACGGTTTTACCTGTCAGGGAACTGATTCCCCGGATGTCAACCCTGGGCGACCCTCCCGGCGCACCTGAATTCAATACCTGTACCCCTGATAATCTTCCCTGGATAGAACTGATTGGATTTGCATTAGGTCTGTTTGCTAAATCCTTTGCAGAAACGACACCGATACTTCCGGTTACATTTTCTTTTTTCTGAGATCCATACCCGATCAAAACCACTTCCTCGATCTTCTGTTCTTTCACAGTTGTATCTTTTGGAGCAGTCTGCGCATTGACGTTCATACCGAAGTACAGAACCGCAATGAGGCATGAATACTTTAAATCACGTTGTTTCATATAGTTCAATTTTATTTCGTACAATCAATCTCACTGTCTTTTAATAGTAGAGTTATTCTAAATTCTCAAAAAAAGACATTAGTCAAAAATAGAAAAAAAAACCAACAATGTTAACATTTATTAAAATTTTAACAAAATCAGTTAATTTTCAATCAAAAACCCAAAACATGTAAAATAAAAAATAATAAATGATAATAAAAATCAAAAACAATGACAAAATAAACAAATTGAAAATCGGAAATTTCAGTAAAAAATTCACTGAATTGGTATCATAAAATTAATATTTTGTTAAACTAAAGAATAGTGTTTACCTTTGGCGCAGTATTTGAAAAACCAAGAAAAAGACCAATGAAAAAATACCTCATCGCGGCAGCGGTTTTAATAGGAACCGGAACAGCCATTATTACCACAACACAGTCATGCACTTCCATAGCCACATCCGACCTGGGTTTATCGATCATTAAACGGATGCTGCTGAACGGCATAGATAAAGGAATGGGGATTTACAGCAATAAAGAAGCTTTCCTTCAGAACAATATGGTAGATAAGGCTCTTCCGAAGCAGCTCAGAGATATTAATGCCACTCTAGAAAAGATAGCTCCTTCTCTGGTTGCAAAAGAAAGGGACTATATCGCACAGGCTGCGTCCTATACTGTAAATATATCCAAGCCCATCCTTCAGGGTGCGGTAAACAGTCTGAACGCTCAGGACGTTACCAGAATTATCCAGGGTACTACGGCCACCCAGATCCTTAAAGAAAAAACTTCGCAACAGCTTGTGGCAGCCATTGCTCCTAAGGTGGATGAAAAGCTGAACGAATACGGCATTGTAAAAACCCTTAATACCGCCCTTTCCGGGAACAGTCTTTTGGGAAGCCTTCTCGGCGGGGGAAATAACAATGTGAACGCTGGAGGAATAAGCCAGCTTGCTTCTGAACAACTGGTTAACGGGCTCTTCAATATTATTGAAGATTACGAGCATCAAAACTCCAAGTCCCTGTTGGGACCGCTTGGAAAATAGAAAAAAATTCGTTATATTTATATATAATTTAACAACGGCAGATGGACATATTACAAGGAAATCAACATGCAAGCCCTGAAGATTTTTACAACTCTTTAAGGGAAAAACTGGAAGATCATCATGATTTTCCGGAAGATTATTTATTTAAATTTATTATTCCAACAGACCAGGCAAAACTTACCGAGATCTATAAAGTTTTCGACGGCATCAAATTTACACTGGGCAACCGCGAAAGCAAAAACGGAAAATATACAGCCTGTAATATTAATGCATTCGTTCTGGATGCCAATCAGGTGGTGAATATTTATAAAGAAGTAGCCAAAATAGAAGGTGTCATTCTATTGTAAAAATAAGCAGGCCGCCTCAATAGACGGCCTGTTTTATGTTGTGATAGAAATTCCACGGGTTAAGCTTTAAAAATCATTACTGATTTTATAATCATTTATAAGCATAAAAAACGACTGTTTCTTATTTTGAAACAGCCGTTTTTTTTTATATTATTTTTTTTATTTTTCAATAAAGAATTTGACATTTTCAACAGGTCTTCCCAACATGGCTACTGAGCCTTTGATCAGGATCGGACGCTGAATGAGCGAAGGATTTTCAGAGAGAATCTTCAGCCATTCTTCCTCGGAATACTCCTTATCTGCAAAATTCTCCAGATAAAGCTTATCGGTCTTACGGATCAGGTGAAATACCGTCTGATTCAGTTTTTTCAGTACGGTTTTAATCTCCAGAATACTCAGCGGATCCTCAACGATGTCGATGATCTCGAAGGGTACTCCGTTTTCATCCAGATATTCCAGTACTGCATTCGACTTTGAGCAGTCTCCGTTATGTAAAACTTTTACCAGCATGATACGGACATTTAAAAAATTAAACTTTTCTACTCAAATTTAGTAAGAATACCGGTAGCTGGCATCTTAAAATCTGATAAAAAACTGTTAAAACAAACCGTTCAGCTCTGCTTCTATCTTTTCCAGAATAAAGCCGAAATCTTCGGGTTTTTCCACAAAGTCCAGATCATCCACCTCGATGATCAGAAGTTTACCTTCAGTATAATTGGAGATCCATTTTTCATATTTCTGGTTCAGTTTTGAAAGATATTCTATACTGATTGACGCTTCATATTCCCGTCCTCTTTTGTAGATCTTTTTTACCAGGTTCGGGACATCAGATTTTAAATAGATCAGAAGGTCCGGTGCAGAGATAAAAGATTTCATCAGATTGAAAACCGATTCATAATTATTAAAATCCCTGTCTGAAAGAAGATTCATATCATTCAGGTTTTCTGCAAAAATGTGGGCATCCTCATAGATGGTACGGTCCTGGATAATATTTTTGCCGCTCTCTCTGATTTCTTTTACCTGGCGGAACCTGCTTCCCAGAAAATAGATCTGAAGTGCAAAACTCCACTTGCTCATATCTGCATAAAAATCCTCAAGGTAAGGATTGTGATCTACGTCTTCAAACTGGGCATCCCATCCGTAATGTTTGGAAAGCATCGTGGTTAAAGTAGTTTTTCCTGCTCCAATATTTCCTGTAACTGCAATATGCATATTCTTTTTCTCTTAGTATTTATTATTTGATTAAATTCCAGCTTCCTGAACCGTGGAAACATTCTCAAGCAGTTTCTGCAAAGTGTTATCCGGCACTTTTTCTCCGGATGCTTCCGGCTTGTCCTCTGTTTTCTGCCCGGTAGTTTCCGGTACATTTTCAGAGGATTTTTCAGCATCTGCGGAAGAAGTTTTCGGTACGGTTTCCGGTTCAGTCTTCTGCCTGATTTCCTTTATTTTTTCAAGGCTGTAAAGATAGAGTTTGTTCGCTTTGATTGCAAAATATGAAAGGATGTTTTTATCAACAATTTGTGCATCCGGATCTTCAAAAACTTTTATCAGTCCTTTTTCGGGAACATACTTCAGAATAGAATTTCCAGCAATCACCATAATGGTATCGTTTTCTCTCCTGAAACGCTTCCCGTTTTCCAGAGGGGCTTCAAAAAGTTTTTCAAATTTCAGGGTATAGATCCTGATATGTTTCCTGGTGAGGATGTATACCTTATTTTCATATACAAGAAGGTCTGTAAGATCATCAAAACTCACATCAAAAGGATAGGAATTGATCATCGTTTCGTTTCTGAAATTATACTGTATCAGGCGTTTTGTGCTATCATCCAGCAACCATAGCTGCTGAAGGTCTTCTGCATAGGCCATCCTGATAAATCCGAACTTCTGCCTGAAATCAATCCTCTGGATCTCATTCATATTCTGATCCACAAATTTCATTTCCTGTGCATTTTCCGAAAACAAAGGCACACTGAGAGGATTCTGAACGGTCTGGACTTTATACGGAACGGTAAGCATCATTTTTCCAAGCTGCTTTCCTAAAGAATCGTATTTGGTAAAACTAAAATCTTTGTTCTTATAGATATACAGATTTCCGTAGTCATCTGCCAGCATATCTTTTGCCTCCTTGAGTTTTAAGGTATCCAAAGGAAGCGTTTTCTGTCCGAAAGCTGTACAGAAAAGGAAAAAAAATAGTATGTTTAAAAATTTCACCCTTCTTTTTTAATGAGTTCAAGATACTGAAAAATTATTTCATCCAAAAGATCATTTAATCTGATGTCATCATCTTTAATATTAATCAAAACTGAGACCACAAGGCGCTCTTTAGGATATATTCTCAGGTCGGACATTCCTCCCGGATAGGCTCCTGCATGGCCGAAATAATAATTCATGTAGAAATCCCGTCCTGTAATGAATCCCATAGCGTAGGTTTTGTCTTCATTTTTGGGAATCAGCAGTTCTTTAAATGTCTCCCTGGAAACAATCCTGTCTGCATACAGGTAGGAATTGCCCAGCTTAATCAGATCTTCAGAGGTAGAAAGATAGCAGCCCGGGCCATAATTGAAGCTGCAGTCTGTACAGGGTACAATCTTCAGTTCATCATTTAGCCAATAATAAAAACGGGAAGTATCTGCATCAAAATTTCCATCGTCAGGAAGGGTATTCTCCAAACCTGCCTTATCCAGAACCAATTCTTTTTTCGCTTTTATGAGAGACCGGCCGGTAAGCTTCTCGATCAGAACTCCTAAAAGGATATATCCGTAATTGCTGTAACTGTAAGCGGTTCCCGGTTTTGAGATTAATTGGGTATCCTGAAAAGACTGATAGAAATTACTTCTGTGAAGATTGTTTTTCCCGCACAGGAACCCTTTCTGCTGATCCCTGACAAGCCCTGCCCGATGGCTCAGCAATTGCTCGATCGTTATATCATATTCTTTTTCAGGAAGACTGTCCAGGTATTTATAAACACTTTCTTTAAGGTTTACTTTCTTCTGATCCTGAAGGCTTGCCAAGGCTAAGGAAGTCATGGTTTTGGAAATACTTCCAATCCTGAATTTGGTTTTAGAAGGAATGACTTCAGCCTTATTTTCTACATCCGCATACCCTGATCCTTTGGAATAAACCAGCTGGTTTCTATACGAGACTGAGATTGACAGACCCGGAATATTATATTTCTTTCTGAATTTTTCAAGCAGCCTGTCGTTCTTTTTATCAAGAACAGAAAAATCGATTTTATTTTGCCCCGCTGCCCTGCAGAAAAACAGAAAAGCGATTATCGGCATGACCTTTAAATACTTTTTCACCCTATTGTATATTTAATGGAAACTTCATAGATTTTCGGTCAGTCCGGTATTTATTTTTTTTATGAGTTGTTCATAAATCATTTTTCAAAAATAGTAATTTTCCGGTCGTTTTATCAGCAACTTAAAACCAAAACAAATTTCTTATGGATTCAAGTATTTTCCAAATGCATTTAAATTTATAAATATTCAATTTTAACTTAAAACTGTTTAACCTTTTTTCCAACAAAAAACAGCGCCCCTTTGGAACGCTGCTGTATGATTAAAGTTTCAGTCATTTATTTGATCTGTACTTCATAGATTTTCGGCCAGTTTTTGCCGGTTACCAGCATATTATCGCCTTTAAAGGCAATTCCGTTCAGAACATCATCGCTTCCTTTGGTGTTTTGTCTGGCAATTTCTGTAAAGTCAAAAGTTCCTACCACTTCTCCGTTAGCAGGATTGATCTTTAAAATAATCGGTTTCTGCCATACATTGGCATAGATAAAGCCTTTATGGTACTCCAGTTCGTTCAGCTGATCATAAGCCTGCGCGCTTCCTGCAACAGCAATATGTTTGATAAGTTTGGAAGGATCATTGGCATCCAGGAAGTATAAAAGTTTACTACCGTCTGATGCAATCAGGTTCTTCCCGTCATAGGTAAGTCCCCAACCCTCGCCCAATACGTTTGGATAGGCAAATTCCGAAAGCAGTTTCAGCGAACTTTTATCGTAGATATATCCTTTTTTGCTCTGCCAGGTCAGCTGATAAACCTTATCCCCCACAATAGTGCTTCCCTCAGAAAAATCTTCCTGTGCCTGTTTTGTAGAGGCAAGCGGAGTTGTGGTTCCCAGGGTATATTTTAAGATTTGCGATGATCCGTTCTGGCCGTCGCTTTCATAAACTGTATTTCCTTCCACCTGGAATCCCTGCACAAAATTTTTAGGATCGTGCGGATATTCTCCTATGATTTCATATGAAATTTTCTGCTCCGGATTTTTCGCAAATACGTTGATGGTAGCATCCTGGTTCAGAACTTTTCCTCCTTTTGTTTTTACGTTGAAAGTAACGGCATTATCTCCTAATGTAAAGTATTCAGGATCTACTGTAAGGCTTGAAGATTCTTTATCTCCGAAGCTGATGGTAATACTTTCCGCATTTTCCGTCACTTCTTTAGGAAGTTCCAGTTTATCACCGAAATGATAACCTTTTGCCTCCATAGAATTGTTGTAATCATTTAAAGTGTTCAGGATCTTTTCATCTTTATTACAAGATGCCAGCAGGAGAACCGCTGCAAAACCTGCTATGATATTTTTTTTCATTGAATTTCTAAATATTTCCCCAAAAATAGCAAATTTTATTCCGTATTGCCAATATTATCCACGGGTTGTCCAAATTGTAAGATATAACCGTTATTATCATAGATTGCAAATTCTCTCATTTCCCATTCGAAAGTTTCTATTTCATAACAGATCTTTGCTTTGGTTTTAAGGTCTTCCCAAAGTTCATCCACCTGATCTACATTGAAATAAAATGAGCCTGAAAAGCCTATCTTTTCAGACTTTTCATGTTCATTAGGCTGTGAAAGCATGATGTGCACTTCATCTTTCCGAAGCGAAGCCCAGTTCCAGTCATCATTTCTTCCCAACAGTGTAAATCCCAGGACCTGTGTATAAAAGCCTATGGTATCATCCATATTTTCCGTCCATAATATCGGGCGGACTGCTGTAAATTTTGTCATTTTTTTAAAGTTTCAAAGGTGTTTTTATTGATTTTCATATTGACAGAGAGCCAGGTCTCACCGTCTATTCTTACTGTACTCTTCACTTCCGGATCTGTTTCAAAGCCTACTTTTTTATAGCATTCAATCGCTCCGGCATTCCAGTCGTAAACATTAAGTTCTGCAGTCTCACGATCAAAATGGCTGAATCCGTATTCCAGCAGATTTTCTACCGTCTTTCTTCCATAGCCCTTTCCTCTGTTGTTTTCATCCCAGATCAATATTCTGCCAAGCAGAAAAGTGTTTTCTTTCAGAAAGATCTGTGCATGGCCAATTATAGTTCCAATAGATTTATCTTCAATACTGAACATGAATCTGTTTTCATTTTCAAGATCACCTTTCAGCTGTTCTTCCGTCAATGGAAAATGATAGGCAGGACCTGCAAACTGAAGGAGCATTCTCTGATCTTTGATGTTAGCAATCAGTTCTGAGATATTCTCATCTTTAAAAGGAAGTAATTCAATCATTTTATTTATTTTCCATGTATAATTTTAAACTCTGTCCGATAATGGCATTCCAGCCCTGAATAAAATTTTCACGGGAAAAACCTTCTCCAAGATCATTAAAATTCTCAATATTTTCATGGGTAAGCGTTACCAGTGTCTCCTCTTCTTTTGGCTGAAGATCCCAGATCACTGTTGTTTCGGCTTCTGAAAAGTCAGGATACGACCAGGTATGTTTTAAACGCTGTTCAGGGATCAATTCTAAAATCCGGCCGCGGTGGTGGTATTTTTTTTCATCTCCGGGTTCAAAGAAGTTAAATTCTTTTCCAGCTTCCGGTTCAAAATCCTGAATATCGAAATACCAGTTTTTCATTTCCTCTTTATCGGTCAATGCTTTCCATATTTTTTGTACCGGAACCTTGATGGTGTGCTGAACAATGATAGGTGTATCCATAAATAAAATTCAAACAGATTTTCATATAAATTTACATATTAAAACGGCAAAAGCCGTAAAAGTTTATTTTAAATATTCTTTTACGGCTTCTGTTGGCTATTTAAATCTCTTTTATCAGTGAGCAAACCCTGTAATCTTTGCTTCATCGAAATCCAGCTGCATCTCAATGGTCCTCATCACATGATCATCAAATATCTTTTCTTTTTTCATCCGGTGAAGTTCATTTCTCTGTGCCTGAATGATCTGGCGGAGAACGTCTTTATTTTCATTAATTGCCGTTACATAATCTCCTGTGGAAGCCATACACTGAGCTTTGTCTGCCATCAGCATCATTTCGTTTTCCAGCTTATGTTTCTGGTGGCGTACCAGGCTGTTTCGTTCTGCCAGTTCAGAAAAATCATTTTCTAATTTGTGCATGGCTGTTTCTTTCAGCTTACGCATCAGAATTACTTCCTGCTTTTCTTCCGGCAGTTCGCTTCCTGCATCCTGAATGTTCAGGAATTTCAGGATTGGAGTCAGAAGCAATCCCTGTCCTACCAGGGTAATGAGGATAATAACAAATGTTACAAATAAGATAATATTACGGTGCGGAAAAGCTTCTCCGTTTGGTAAAAATGCAGGAATAGACAATGCGGCAGCCAGGGATACCACTCCCCTCATTGCAGCAAAACTGATGATAAAAGGTTCTCTCCAGTCGGGTTTGGGAACTTTAAGCCTTAATTCCTTTGAACAGACTCGTGGAAAATACATCAGGGCATAGCTGTACAGGATTCTGGTCAGAATAATAGCCCCGCCGATCACAATACTGTAAATGATCCCTTCTGTAATGGTATAGTCTTTCATTCCGGCCACCACAACAGGAAGTTCAAGCCCGATAAGAATGAAAATAATCGTATTCATTACAAATATGAGTACACTCCACACATTTCCGGACTGTATCCTGGAGGTATGGCTCAAATAACAGTGTGAGTTATATGACATCAGCAGGCCTCCGGCCACTACTGAAAGCACTCCGGAAAAATGAAAATGCTCTGCACCCACATACATGATGTAAGGAACGATAAGGGTAATCACGGTATCTATATTGGAATTGGAAGGGATCAACCTTAGCAGTGCCCCGAATAACAATCCTGTTCCTACGCCAACCGCTACTCCTCCTATGGCCATCGTAAAGAAATCCTGAACGGCATCCCTCCAGATAAACTGTCCTGAAATAACCGCTGCCAGCGCAAATTTAAATACAATTAAACTGGATGCATCATTGATCAGACTTTCTCCTTCCAGAATGTTGGTAATCTTTTTAGGAATCTTCATGTGTTTCAGGACAGAAGTAGCCGCTACCGCGTCAGGCGGAGAGTTTACTCCTCCCAACAGAAATCCCATTGCTACGGTAAGTCCGGGAATAATGGAAGATGAAAGATAGGCCACTACAATCGAGGTTAAAAACACCAGTCCGAAAGCCATCGAAAAGATCTGCTTCCTCCATTTGTGGAAATCCTGCCAGGAGGTAAACCAGGCCGCTTCAAATAAAATGGGCGGTAAAAAGATAAGGAATACAAGATCCGGCTCTATTTCTATATGAGGCATCCCGGGAATCAGGCTTATCAGCAATCCGGCAATTACCAGAAAAATGGGATAAGCCACCTTCAGTTTCTGCCCTATCATCACTAATATCATTACAGACAGAAGTACTGCAATGGATATGATAACATAACTGTGAATCATCTTGAGTTTGTTTTTTTGAGTTGTTTTTTTGAGTTAAACTGTGAGGTATATGGAGTTTTCAACCTCCACAATCTACATCACAATATTGTTCATGGGAGTGATTGCCGGCGGAAGGCTGCTTTCATCCAGCATATCTCTCATATCTATTTCAATGGTACGGCTGATCTGGGTGATCGGCACATCATTCGGGCTCCCTTCAAAAGGGTTAACAGAAGCTTCTCCCACACTGTCTAAGGTATGAAAACACCATGTCACCAGTAATGAGAACGGAATATTGAACCATAAGGTCCAGCCTTCCAGCGCTGTTCCGTCGCCCAGTTTATCAAGTTCTTTCAGCAATCCGAAAGGCACGAAAAGAATGAACAGCAGCAAAAGATAGGTGGTAATAGAGGAAAAGTTCCTCGGATACGGAAAGTTTTTGATTCTTTCTGCTTTTCCCTGATCATCGGTAAATTTCACCAACTGCTGATTGATCTGTGTCCACTGGAAATCATTGATCTCACCTCTCGCATATGCTTCTGAAAGTTCTCTGCTCTGAGCTGCCATCAACTGGGTAGCCCTGTTTTTCTTGCTTAAAATATACCGGAGTTCGTCTTCGGTAAGGTATTTTTTCAGTTCATCTTCCAGTTTTAAAGTTCTTTCCGGAACTTCGTACTTTTTAGCATATTCATCAAACTGCGCAGTTCCCATATTCTCCCAGACCCGGGGTTCCCGGAGCTGAAAACGGAGTGCCGTAAGCCAGGCATAATGACGGAGAAACATTTCTTTTACTTTTTCCGGATTTTTGGGTGTAAGTGCGTCTCTTAAAATATACCCGAAGCTTCTGCTGTCGTTGATGACAGATCCGTAAATCTGTCTGGCTTCCCATAGTCTGCTGTAACTGGCATTATTTTTAAATCCTACGATGAACGCGACTGCGGTTCCCATAATCGCGATCGGCTGCCACGGTACTGACAGAAACTTCCAGCCCAGAAAGTATAATACCGTAGGGATGGCCGACAGTACAGTTAAAGCATAGATACTGTGCCTGGTCCATTTCGCGAATTCCCGGGCTCCAAATCTTTTCCCTGAGTGCATATGTGTTTATTTTATTTATATTTCTGTTTATAATTAACCAACAGTTTTCTCTTCATCAGGCACCTTCAGGAATCACTGCCGGTATTAGTTTTTGGTAAAAGGAATATTATTATAAAACCCGATCTGAATCTGTCCGCGGTTTCTGTTTTCCTGGATCTGATTCATGTATCCGGCCTCAATCCTCATATTTTTATTGATCACATATCCCAATGCTCCATATACCCTGTTCCTGTCGAACACAGGACTGTCCAAATGCAGGAAAATCTCATTATAAACGGACGCATACAGAGATTTCGGCAGCATTTCTTTTTGAGTGATAGGAATATTCAATCCAAGCATATACCGGAATCTCATTCTGAAATCGCTTTCCAGGAAGCGTTCCTCGAGACGGTAACGGTGCTGCAGGTTGAAACGTCCGAACTTCTGTTTGGTGATATACTGCTGGAATATCCTGTGCTCAATATTTTCTTTCTTTTCACCATTTACATAAGGCCGGCTTAAAATAAATCCGTATCCCAACAATAGATTGTTATTATTCTCGGTAAGGTCATACCCCACTCCGGTGCGGATCAACAGCTGTTCAAGATCTCCCACGGCATCAAAGTTCCGGTACTGTATTTCGTTATGCAAATTCAGTTTTTTACTGATCTTATTATTTCCGAAATACATATACCATGCTCCCAGATCGTTCTTCTGTGCCCATGCACTTACTGATCCCAGACTTAATACTGTTAATGCCAGCTTCGTAAAAACCTTTCTCATAAATATCAATTACTATTATCTATCGCGTTAAACAAATTTAATACTTTAAATCAATAATAACAAATGATATTTACAGCGGGAATCCGGCCATTAATTTAAGCAGGAAATTCACCTATAAACCCTGATGAAAAGAGATTTTGACTAATCTTTACCCGGAATATGTTCCAACAGGATATCATTTCCTTCCTGGTCAAAATAGGTACAGGTCATAGCATCAAGATCCATTTTCCAGCCTTCAATTCCGTTTTCTGCGCAGTCGTTACAGAAAGTTGTATAATCTGTTCCACCCTGCTGGTGAAGTTTTAATCTCTGAATAAATTTTTCAAGCTTTACGGTTGCTGAGATGTTTCTTACATCATCATCTTTTCCTCTTGCCGTTGCCAATTGGTCGTCTTTATCAAAATAATCGGTATTTCCGTCGGAAACATAGGCCGTATACCGGGAAACGCCTAATTCTTTCAATGCCTGGATGTATTTCGGAAAACCGGCACCGCTTTTTACTTTCCGGTGCTCTGCTTTAATATCATCAATGGTAAATTTCATCTTTATGGTTTAAGGTTTAATATATAGTCTTCCTAAAAAAACTGTTATCAAATTTAAAAATTTCCGGGATGCAAATGTATGATAAAATAAAAACCGACAGAGGGTCTGTCGGTTTATTTTTAACTATATTTTTAATACAAAATATTTATATTACGGATGTTGCTGCATTTTTGCAGGATCGTCGTAGTTCACCATCCATCCGATTCCGAACTTATCGGTGAACATTCCGAAATAAGCTCCCCAGAAAGTATCTGCCATTGGCATAGTGACCTGTCCGCCTGCAGAAAGTCCTGCAAATAATTGGTCTGCTTCTTCTCTGGATTCTGCATTTACAGAAATGGAAAAGTTATTTCCGGGCTTAAAATCAGAGGCCCATTCACCTCCCGTATCACTTCCCATTAAAACAGTTTCTTTGGAAATGGGAAGGGAAACATGCATAATTCTGTCTCTGTCTCCTTCGGGAGTTTCTTTACCGTCCATTGGAGGCATTTCTCCGAAAGTTCCGATGTAGGGATATTCGCCACCGAATACTGATTTGTAGAAATCAAAGGCTTCTCTGCAGTTGCCGTTGAAAGTAAGATAGACGTTTACTGTTGCCATGATTGTTTTTTATAAGTTAAGTTTTTTTAGTTTAAAGATCAACTGACCGCTGCTGAATTATCTGTGCTGATCTATCAGGATCATATTTCCGTCCGGATCTTTAAGGAAGATATGTTCCGGACCTGAAGTGGTTTCATCCGCAGATTTATCGAGTTCAACTCCGTTTTCCTTCAGATGCTTCTGAATTTCCCGGACATCATCAAAAGATTCCAGATTCTGTGCGTTTTCGTCCCATCCGGGATTGAAGGTAAGCATATTACCGTCGAACATGGCCTGAAACAGACCAATCAGCGTGCTTCCGTTTTTCATGATCAGATAATTCTGATCCATACTTCCGCCCAGGGCAGAGAATCCCAGCTTTTCATAAAAATCTCTGGATTTCTGAAGATCTTTTACGCTTAGGCTGAGTGAAAATACTCCTAATCTCATATTTTTTTTGTTTTTAAAGCGGCTGAACTTCCCACCCATGTAAGTCCCCAGACTGCGATTCCCAGGATCCAGAACCAGGCAGGTGTAGGCAGTGACATCATCATGTAAATGGTGATCATCAGGAAAATAATACCACAAACGACGGCGGATGTATGTTTTCCGTTATCTGCAATTTTTGAAGCGGTATATCCGGAAACAAAAGCGGCCAACGCGTAAGCCAGTATAACGAAAAACAAAGCCATAAATGGAGCGGACGCCACATATTCTTTCATGGCTTCCATATCATTGGCATTTGCTGCACCAGGTCTTGGGTAGAGCATATGCCCTATTTTTTCCACGACGGTTATGCAGATGATGCCCACAATGAGTCCTCCGGGCACTGCCAATATTCTTCTTATCATAACTATTGGTTTTTTAAGCGGGTTTTAAAGTCCAGTGTTTCATCATAGCTTTTCCAGTCTCCGGTAAGTTCTATGTCCTGATCTTCAATTTTCTCGGTTTTCTTATTCCACTTGAAGGTATAGGTGAACTTTCCTTTGAAAAGTCCGGAGTGCTTTCCTTTATTTTCTTCTGCCAGCTCATATTCTCCAAAGACAATTCCCTTTGTTTTGGTATCTCTGTATCTGGTGATAATGAATTTTCCTTCAAACTTTGCATAGTTACCGTCTACAAGTGAATAGCCGGAAACAAAGTATTCCTGATCATTTTTTTTATTCTGTTCAGAAATATTGATCTTCAGCTTTAATCCCTCTCCTTTATCACCGATGGTTCCGGTGTAGGGTTTACTGCTGTTGAGCCAGACATTTGAGATATCCGGCATTTGCGCCCATGCAAAATTACAGGCAAGAATGAGGAGGTATAAAAGTTTTTTCATAGATGTGCAGGGTTTAAACTCCGAACTGGGAAAGATGATGGTTCAGATGCTTGGCAAACATATTGTTCCATTCCTGAGAAGTCAGTTTTCCAAAAGAAAAAGATTCCTTGCCATCAAAAGCATCAGGACCCAGCTGTTGTGTTTTCTGAATAAATCCGATCAGCCTTTTCTTTTCTTCTTCAAAATTTTTTCTTCCGGAGATCAGAAACTGCGGAGCCGTAGGGGAATCTCTCGGGTATGCCTTCTCTCCTACCACTTTAGGTTTTACAAAGGTCTTCAGGATAAATTTGGCAATAGCTCCCGGCTTTTTATGTTTTTCAGGTTCGTATACCATTTCATAGGATATGCTGCAGTGCGCCAGCATCTGATCTACTGTCATTTTCCCCCATAAACCGTGGGTATCCTCAACCAATCTGTTTATTCTATCTATATAGTTCTGAGCATCTTTTGCATCAAATACATTTTCCATAGTTTTGTCTAAATTATCTGAAAGCAAATATATCAGTTTTTTCTTTTGATTGGATAGGGTAATAAAAAGTTGTCGATTGTTTTTAACTGAAAATTAACTGCTGAAAATCACTAACGGCTTTAAATATTTAAACAGAACAGGCTGTCAACAGAAAACTGATGTATAAGACTTAACTTCCTACTCTTCTATCTGCTGCGGGGCGGCCTTTTTAAAAATAAACCATAGTTTGATCTTCAAAGCAATCCAGCCTATAACAGCATATACGGCAAGAAGAATGCTCAGATGCTTTAAGTAAGGATAAGTGAGTTCCACAGAGCCTTTCTGTATCAGCAGGATCTTAAAAGCCTGAAGGAAAGGGGTAAGCGGGATAATATTCGCAATAAACTGTACAAAAGCGGGCATCGCACTCAACGGCCAGGTAAATCCACTGATAATAAATGCGGGTGAAGCAATTACCATCAGGATCTGTGTAGCTTTCAGCGCATCGGGAATCAGGATACTGATAAACACACCCAAAAAGGAAACAGAGCCTACAAAAACAGCTGTCAGAAGAATAAAACTGAGTATTCCTTCCGGCATCGGAACGCGGAATATCATGTGCATAAAGTAATAAATCCCGACAATAAGAATGGAAAATATCCAGATTGGAATCACTTTAATCAGCATGGTCGGGAAAGCCCATTTTTTCATTTTAAGGTATTCTTTTACAAAAGAACCTCTTTCAAACTCGGCAGCAAAGCTTACTGCCATTGCAAGGAGGATCACCTGCTGCAGAACAACTGCCAGCATAGCGGGCCACATGAAAATAAGGTAGTTTCCGGTGGTATTGAAAAGGGTGATATAATTGGCTTTGAAAGGTTCGTACTGGGTGGCTGCTCTGGTGGCAGGCATTCCGGCTTTCTGTAAAGCTTTTATGGATGCTCCGGCCGAGAATGTTCCTATGGTAAGCTGTAATGCTTTGGAAGCAAAGTTTGCGGTAAGAACATTTCCGGTATTGATGTATACATTGAGTTCGGGATACTTTTTCTGAAGCATATCCGCTTCAAATCTGGAAGGAATAACGACCACAGCAGCGGCTTCGTGCCGGATCACTTCGTCTTTCATGCTCAGAGGTTCCTGAACGTACCTGATGATTTTTATGCTTTTATTGTCATCCAGCATATCGGTTAACTGGCTTGACAGAGGGGTATTATCTCTATCGATGACCAATACGGGTGTATTTTCAACTTTTCCGCTTTTGTAGACGAATCCTAACAGGGTGGCATAAAATACCGGGGCCAGAAAAAATACGGTCCTTAAGGTAGAATTACCTATAAAAAGCCTGAATTCACGTTTTAAAAGCCGGAAAAATTCTTTCATCTTATTTCAGAATAACATTAGCATTGACTAAAATATTTTTAGCCTTATTCATATCTTTTGGTTTTACTTTGATCTCATATACAGCATCCTGAAGCTGATAATCCGGATAAGCGGTTGTAATATCCGCATATCTTGTCAGCTGTTTGATGTATACAATATTCCCTGTAAGGTTTTCTTTGTTGTATACGACCTGCATACTGACTTCCTGCCCTTTTTTATATTTTGCAATAGCACTTTCGGGAACGGTAAATCTGAAATAGGTACTTTCCGGAATATAGCCGTTGAATAAAGCAAAACCTGCGGTTGCCAGTTCTCCTGTATTCAGGCTGATGGTTTCAATCTCCATATCGTTGGTGGCGATTACGTATCTTTCAGAATAGGCTACATTGGCTTCCTGAAGCGCTCCTTTTGCCTGTGATGCCTGTCCTGCTGCCATTTCCACTTTTTCGATGCGGGTTCCTCTTTTTACATCATCCAGTTCAGCAACCACAGCGTCATACTGTGCTTTTGCTCCCTGAAGTTTTGCATACACTTCATCATGTGCCTGTGGAGACATTAAGCTGTCGCGGAACATATTGTTGGCTCTTCTGAAAGATTTCTGAGCAAATTCATACTGCTCTTTTAAGCCTTTATATTTGGCCTGAAGCTGCCTCAGCTGGTCGGCAGTGGCTCCGTTCCTGGCCATCTGCTCCTGGGCCGTGGCTGCACTTACAGCTCCCTGTGCCTGGGCTATTTTTGCTGAAACTTCCGGTACATCAAGCTGTGCAAGGGTATCTCCTTTTTTTACAGTCTGCCCTTCGGTAACGTATATTTTTACAATTCTTCCGGTTACTTTCGGTGCAAAGGAGATGACCTCCTTTTTGGTTTTCCCTTCGGAATCATTAAGGTTTTCTTTTTTTTCACCACAGCTCCCCAGAAGGAAAAAAGCCGCAAAGAGTATGGGTATATTTTTATGCATGGTTTTAATGGTAAGGGGGTTAATAAAGTTTAGCTACATCCAGTTCCTGGGTGGATCTCATGAGTTCGATTCCGGCTCTTCTCTGGTTGAAAACAGCGTTCTGATATTCAAGTTCGGCGGCTTCAAGATCATTTTCAGCATCAATGAGCTGGGAAGATTTGCTCATTCCGTATCTGAATTCTTTTTCTGCCTGTACCAATGCATTTTTTGCCAGTTCTTTTTCTTTTGCTTTCAGTTCGATCTGCGCAGTGGCTATATCGTAATTGGTTTGGTTATTGGCCAGGTTCAGGGTGAGTTTCTTCACAGCATCTTCTTTTTTGTTCTGGAGAACTTCTTTTCCAATCTTTGCAGTTTCTTCAGCATGCTTTCCTTCTTTTCCGTCAAAAATTTCCCACTTAAAGCCTACTCCGGCTGTGAGTAAGGGAAGAACATTGATATTATTGGGTCTCCAGTCCAGTTTTGCTCCGCCATATCCAATCTCCGGGATAGCAGGAATGATGTTTTCAGAGGTTTTAATACGGCTTCCGTACAGACCGATATAATATGCTGAAGCCATCAGCTGAACTTTCGGAATCATCCAGGTTCTTTCTGCTTTGATTTTGTAATCTGCTGCGGAAATTCCATGCTCCAGGGCTCTGATCTCTGCTCTCTGTTCAATTCCTTTTTCAGGAGAAAGAAGGTCTACCGGAGAAAGTACCGGATCTATCATTCTGAGGCGGTCTCTGCTGATCCCGGTAAGAATATAAAGCTGGGTAAGAAGAAGTTCTTTTTTCCCTTCGTATTCTACCATTTTAGCATTCAGTGTTGCCTGGGCCAGTTCTATTTTTTTGTGATCATAAGGTGTGATCAGGCCGTAACCTAAAGCTTTGTCTGCTGTTTTTCTATTGATATCCAGTCTTTTTTTGCTTTCATCCAATACTCTTTTAGACTGGTGGATAAGCGCCAGCTGGTCATAGGCTTTGGAAATACCGGCAACCACATCATCTTTTGTTTTTTCTAAAAGAATATCTTCGGATATTTTCTTTTCCTCAACCGCTTTTTTCATGTATTTCACTTTACCGCCTGAGTAGAGAAGCATTTTAGCTTCGGCTTTGGCGATTCCTGAGAAACCGGATATGTTGAGGTTGTTATTGAAGCTTCCTTCCGGGATGTTGATGAAAGGTCTGAGATTTATTTCCGGCGATGTAAGTCTTGTGGTTGCATTAAGGTATCCCACCTGCCCGCTCACTTCCAGGGTAGGAAGAAAGATGTCTTTCAGTTTGTGTTCATCAAGATCGGTGAGCTTATTCTGAGTGATCTGCATTTTGAGATCGGAATCGCGAACCATAGCGCTGTCCAGCAGCTCCTTAAAATCAGGGGCAGACTGTGCCCAGCCCAAAGCGGGGAAAGCCAGAAAACTAAACGTAAAAATCAATAAATTGTTTTTCATGGTTTATGTTTATAACAAATATAATGCAAAAAATGTTAATTCATTAAATATATACATCAAAAACAAGTGAATTTAAAATAAGTTTAAAATACGTTTAATGTTAATTCCCTATTTAACATAACAATAGGGTAATTGTTTAACTTTAATTTGAAAGGTGTTTTAAATGAAAAAAAATTATTTTTAGTTTTGGAAAAGCAAAGACTGATGTATAGGCAATGTTGATTTTTAAGGGAGCTAAGATGGCAATCAACTTCGTTGATTCGATGAAGCGGGGGGATAAGTTTCCTTTTTAGCACTGATAAAATCTGCATAATCTGCACAATCTGCGAGACTAAAAAATGGTTATCCAATGAATTGAAAACCTGCCAAAAATATTTGATTTTCCAGCGCCTTAAAAACGGTATAATAATTCAAAACCTTGCGCCTGTTGCGTTTTCCAACATGAAATTATTCAGATCCATGAGAAGGTTATTTTTTAGGTTCTCACGGATTGCATGGATTTCACAGATGTTTGTGAATATTTTTCTCCCGCAGATGGCGCAGATCTTTTTTGATAACGGCTATAAAATAAATACTCCCCACATTTCTGCGGGGAGTATTTTTATGTACTGCTTTTCAGATTATTTCTGAACAGCGGTTTTCATTTTGGCATCAGGACGTAAAACTCTGTAACGTACTTCCAGATCTTTTGGTACATAGAATACCAAAGGCAGCTTGCTGTTGTATCTTACAACCTCCGGCTGAAGGGTAACAAATTTTTTCGTCAGCTTCTTATTAAGACAGCCCATTAACGTTCCTGCCGCTTCTCCGTTAGATTCCACTTCATAATAGTTGTAGCCCCATCCCTGAAGATCCTGGGTTTTCACATTTCCCATCAGGAAATAGTTGTTACAGTCGAGCATTTTTTCAGCCCCTACAAAGAATTCCACTTTTAAGTCGGCTTCATTTTTTGCAACAGGCAGCTGAATGTATACCTGTTTGTATCCTTCTTTAGCTTTTGGGAACATTTCAATTTCCAGCTTCTCAAACTTTTCGGCCTTCTTTTGTGCGAAAGCGTTTACCCCTGCAAGCATTACCAATCCTGTAATTAAAGTTTTTGAAAATCTCATTTTGTTTTTATTTTAAAATTTTACTACTACCCCATAGCCAAAAATCATTCCAAAATAGAAACGGATGTTCCTTTTGTGTGTGAATTCATCTGCGGAGCATAGTAATTCTGCATCGTGGTAATCCCATTGGAGAACTTTCCTGAAGCATTGGCAACCACATCATATTCAAATACATACTTCCCTTTCGGCATGTATTGGATATAGAAATTGGTTGAGGCATCTTTGGTGGACTGATAATATCCTAAATTATTTTTCCACTGGTATCCTGACAATACATCTACGGGCTCAAATCCGGCAGCACGCATATCCCTGATATGGATAAATTCCATGGTGCGGTCTGTATTCAGGATCATTCTTACGGTTACCTTATCTCCTACTTTCAGCGGAGTTCCGGAAGAAATTTTCTGAAGTTCTTCTCCATTAACTGTTTTTACCTTTTTGTACAGTTCTTTGGTCACAGAGATATAGCTTTCAGAAGATTTTATCTTATCCAGATCTTCGTAATACTGCCAGAACAGTCCTCCCTGAACAATGCCCGGCCCCGGTTTGGTAATGGTAACGGTTGCCAGGTTTTTGTCTACGGCATCTGTTTTTACGGTAGATTTCACATATCCCGTTGCCTGGGTCTGAGGGGTAAGCTCTTTCCCACCCCAAACTATGGTGGCTTTATCACTTTCAGCACCGGTCCAGGATTTTCCTGAGTTCAGGATCGTGAAGATCACTTCTGAGGTGCCTCTTGAACTGCCCCACGAATTCACTTCTTTCTGGGTTACGAGCCAGATCTTCATATCTTCAATAAACTTCTGGTCATTGGCTTTCAGTTTATTGAATGCTTCCAGGGCTCCGGCATGATTCACAACTTTCGATCCGAACCAGCCCCAGTCGTTCAGGTTCTGCTTCCAGTAAACGCCCTGTGTTTTGGTATCTGTGGACGTTTCTTTAAGATAATTCATGAGTTTATCCGACACGTCTTTCAGACCGTAATCATTCATCAGCAATGCGGCACGGTGAAGTCCGAAGAAGGTAAAATCGGTAATCTTCGCTGTTTTTGCTTTTTGTTTTACCAATGATTTCAGGGTGGCTCCTTTTCCTTTTAAAGGATATTGCTGCTCCCAGTAGTTGCGGGTATCAAGGTAATCCATTGCCCAGTTGCTCCATACGTTATCTTTTTTCACCTCCCAGTATTTGCCCACTTCATGATCAACGTACTGAACCAGTTTTGCCACAAGTTCTTTCTGTTCTGTTCCCTGATAGTCTTTAACATTGCCTTTCAGCCATGAATTGATCTTTCCTAAGTTTTTAAGAATGTATAAAGAGGTTCCGTATGAACTCGGATACCCTGAATACCAGGAGAATCCGCCGTCCGGGTTCTGCAGTTTTCTGAAATCTTCCCAGCTCTGGCTGATGGAATTTCTCATCATATTGACATCAAACAGCAATGCCAGTTTCTGCATCTGCTCGGCTTCGTTTTTACTTTCCAGTACCCACGGGGTTTCTTCCAGTAAAAGCTGTTTCAGTTCCTGGTTCTTCTCCAGGTTTGAGTTCAGCAGTCCTTTGTTCTGATACTCTTCAAAAACGGTTTTCATTTTCGGATTGGCCCTGAAGATCTCAGCAGCCAAAACATCTGCAAACCATTTGTTGAAGATCACATCGGCAGAATTATTCTGGTCATTTTTCAGAGCCGGCAATGCAAACATGATCTCCCAGATCGGGTTGGCCGTCAGCTCCAGTGTATTGGAAACATTGGAAACTGTTGTTGAGTTTATATTTTTAAGGTGATCCAGAACAAAAGTTTTGGTCTCTCCTTCTTTTACAAAAACCGGAACTGCATCTGTAACCAGCATTCTGTTCGGAAGCACTGCTACTGCCTGCTGCTCTCCATCCGAGTATGCTCCGGCTTTAGCAACCACCTTCATGATGACGGACGAAACATTATCCGGGACCTTCAGCTTCCAGGTCAGGGCGCTGTTTCCGTTTTCGTTCAAATTAAAGTTCTGAACTCCTGCATTGATTCCGAATTTTGAAGTGATATTTTCATTGGTGAATGCATCCAGAATCTGTAATTCTGCCGAGCCGTTTAATTTTTTATCGGTAAGGTTCGACAATTTGGATTGAAGATTCAGCTCATCGCCTTCTCTCAGGAATCTTGGATAATTAGGGGTTACAGAGAACTCTTTCTGGGTCACGACCTGCTTTTCCAGAACAGCTGCTCTTGCGTCTCTGGTGTGAGCTAAAAACATCAGCTTCCATTTTGTAAGGGCTTCCGGAGAGGTAAACTCAAAGCTTACGTTTCCTTCTGCATCGGTTTTCAGATCCGGGTAGAAGAAGGCTGTTTCGTTCAGATTCTGGCGTAGAGGAACTTTTTCAAGGTCTTCTGATTTCACAGCCTGATTCTCAACATCTAACGCACCACCGGTATCTGCTGCCTGAACCTGTACGTTCTCCGGCTTGCTAACATATCCTGCCATCACCACCTCATCAATATTTTTCGAAACAGCAGCCGGAGCCGGAGCCATTTTACTACGGGCCAGTCTTTTACTATCTCCTGCCACACCATAGCCATAGATGTCATTATCAAACCAGTTAAAGCCAGGAACCTGCACATACTTTCCGTTATAGTATGCTAATCTTTTCTGATAATAGGCCTGCTGCAGATAGTCTCCGATTTCATATGACGTGATAATGACATAAGGCATATAAAGCTTCTGCCAGTTGAAAGTGTTGGCTGCAAACTGATCCAGTGACATATCATACATATTGGCCAGTACCTCAGCATTTATTTTTTCTCTGTCATTACCGGAAACTTTTACACTCCATTTTTCTTTGGAACCCGGTTCAAGCTTATCTCTGAAGGTTACCGTTTCTATTTTCAGAGGCTGTTCGGAATCTTTAATTTTCAGGGCGACAGACCGGGTCTGCACATCATTGAAGGCCACCAGCTGGAACTGAAGATTCAGTGCAGAAATTTTTTTATCTTTCGGAATCTCCGTGGTATATTCCAATATTCCTTTTTTCAGTTTATGGGTTTCTGAAACGGTTTTTCCGGTACCGTCCTGTACAAAGACATTTACCAGGGCATCCGGCACTGCAGAGTATACATATATTTTCGCCTTTTCTCCCCGTAAGAATTCATTTTTAGGTTCAATAACGCTCAGGAAGGTTTTCTGTGAAGGTTTTAAGGCTCCTTTATCCCAGATACTGAAGTTCTGTGAGGATTTTATGGTATCTTTTCCTTCTATATTGTACAGTTCCAGCTGGTAATCTCCTGCATCCAGTTTTCCTAAATCCAGTTCTGCCGATGGCTGCTGTTGTCTTTCAAAGATTATTTTTTCAGTTTTCCAGTTTTTAATCTCATCATTTTTATCGAAAAGATCATGAGGAAACCTGCTGATAAATTCTTCTTTTGAAAAGTTCGGAAGATCCTGAACCGCAGACTGGAAATTTTCTCTGAAAATCCTGTCCGGAGCGGCCAGTCTGGAAAGCTTAACCTGATAAGATTTTTTCAGATCCTGTTCGTTGTAGTTTCGGGTTTCTACTTTCAGTTTTACATTTTCACCGGTAAAGGCATTTTTAAGCTCATCTGCTTTTATGTAGTGGGAAACCGAGGCTACTTTCAGCTGAGTGTCTGCCGACTGGGTCTCTCCATTGATGTCTGTTACGGAAGCATTGATCTCGTAATTATCAATCTGAATTCCTTCCAGGGTTTCATCTTTTTTAAGGTCCAGGCGGATCACAAATTCACCTTTCTCATTAGTTTTTGCCTCTCCCAGAATAGAGTTCTCATTATCGTTGTCATGCGGGTACCACCAGAAATACCTCCACCGGATATTATGCTTTTTGATCTCATAATTTACTGTGGTATTGCTTAAAGCTACTCCGGAGAACATCATCGCTTTTCCTTTCAGTTCTATGGTCTGTCCGTATTTATATTCGTCTTTTACAGGATCGAAGGTCACTTCAAACTTCGGTCTTTTGTATTCTTCCACCCTGAAATCTTTATAGCCCTGAGAGCCTGCGTCTGTTCTCAGATAGAAAATACCGTTCAGCTGACCTTTCGGAAGGGTAAAACTGCCGTGGTAGGAACCAAATTCGTTGGTGGTAAAATCCTGTGAGGAAACATCCTGGCCGTTGGCATCCTGCAGGGTAATTTTCTGTTTCAGACCTGCTGTTACGGATTCAATTTCCTTATCAGTTTTTGTATTGATCACTTTAAAATACACGATCTGCCCCGGTCTGTAAATGGCTCTGTCGGTAAAGATCTGGGCCTGGACACGCGGTTGTTTATTCGGATCAGATTCTTCAGCTGTTCCGCTGTTTCCGTAGATCTGCATGATCTGGAAATCATTGGTCTTCGGCTGGCGGATGAGGAATGTTCTGTAATAGGCGTTGCCGGCAGTGGACGGAAATTTGAAAACCCCGTTTTCGTTGGTTTTTCCATCTATTTTATTCAGTGTTTTACCGGAAACAAACTCATAAAAAGTAAGCCCTTCATTCGCAGCAGGTTTCCCATTCTCACTGTTTACCAGTTTCATTTCGTTGGAAAGCTGATTTCGGTCCGTTTTATTCTGATAGATCACCCTGTTTCCGGAAACCAGGAAGTAGAAATGCTGTCTGGAATCACTGTTTTTATCATCCGAACCTGCCACTGTATATTCTGCTACATACACTCCTGCCGGAAGAGGTTTGATCTCCAGGGAAGTTTTGTGGCTCTGATAATCTCCGGCATCTGTAAGCTTAAACGTTTCCTTTCTTATCAGATCTTTTTTAATCTTTCCGAATGTATTGCCGTAACTGCTCTGTATATACTGCATGAATGGAAGAAAATCTTCTTTCACCTCGTAAATATCCAGAGAAAACCCTGATACGTTTTTATGTTCTGCAACTATGTGAACCGGCAGATTACTCTGAGTCTGCTGCTCATATCTGATCGTAAGCAACGGATTGGTAATCTGGTTCTCTTTATTTTTGATGTTTTCCAGGAAGGGCGATTTCGGGTACTGTTTTTTCGCCTGGTCTGCAACAGCCAAAGCTTCTTTTACTTTCTTTTCAGCAATAAGCTCACTCATGAGATCTTCCATGATCACCACCTTGTAATCTCCTTCCGTTCCGGATTTCAAAAGGTTCTGAAGCTGTTCAGGCTTATCTTTACAGCGGCTGTACTCACAGTTTTCCGTCAGTTTTTCCCTCATAAAATACAGCCTGGAATTTCCGTTGTTCTGCGCAATAAGCTCATCAAAAACGGCATTGATCGCGATTCTGTTTTCTACAAGTTCATTTTTTGTAAAAAGGCCGTTTTCTGAAAGAAATGCTACTTTTTTTACAGAATACCAATCAAGAAGGGTTGGAAAGTAAGCGATATCCGTAGTTTCTGTTAACATATCCTGGTATTTCCGCAGGGCAATCTTTTTCATTTCCTGCTTACGGCTGTCCAGTTCCTGATAGCTTCCGGAGAGATAATTTTTAAAATCCAGCTTACTCCAGGTCTCTATCTGTGAGAGGTCCTGGGAATTGATGCTGGTTCTGCCATTGATCTTCCAGGAGTTCTGTCTGTAATAATCCTGAAAGAAATTATTCATCAGCACCCTGAATACCAGCTGCTCTTCTCCTTTGAGTTTAGCTTCTGTGGTCTGAAGCTTTTTAAAAAACTGAGAGACAGCATTATTCTGATCGTCGTCCACGGTGCGGTTTACGATACTGAATTCCGCTTTCAGGGAACGGATCAGCTGAAGTACATTATTATCTTTCATGGCCTGGTTTTGTATGTCTAAAATAATGGGAAGATTGGATTTGTAGGCTCCTCTGGTGCCGTTATCGGTAATCTTTTTCCATTGTCCGTCGTAATACTCCTGCGCCTGCATTTTAGGGTAAAAGCTAAAACACAGCAACATCATTAATAGTCTGACATTTTTCATCTGTTATACGTTATTTTCTGATTTCTATTTTGTCTCCTTTGGTTCTGGCATTCATCTGAGGGGCATAATAGTTCTGCAAAGCGGCAAAACCGCTGGAGAAGCTTCCTGAAGCATTACATACCAGATCATATTCAAATACATATTTACCTTTCGGCATGTAGTAAATATAAAAGTTGGTAGAGGCATCTTTAGTCGCCTGATAATACCCCAGATTATTTTTGTACTGATAGCCTGAAAGCACATCCACCGGTTCAAGCCCGGCAGCCCTCATGTCTTTCAGGTGGATATACTGCATCGGACGGTCTGTATTAAGGATCATCCTCACGGTAATGCGGTCTCCTACGGTGAGCGGACTGCTGTCTGTAATTTTAACCAGCTCTTCGCCGTTTGTGGTCTTTATCTTTTTATAATATTCTCTTGTCATGGAAAGATAAGTTTCTGTGGATTTTATATTTTCCAGGTTCTCGTAATACTGCCAGAACAATCCACCTTGTGCAATTCCCGGGCCGGATTTTGTTACGGTGACCTCAGCCAGCTTTTTATCGACTTTATCGGAATGGATGGTCTGCTTCAGATAACCTGTTGTTTTGGTTTGCGGAATCACTTCTTTTCCGCCCCAGGTTGCAGTAGCTTTGTCTGCTTCCGGAGTTGTCCAGGATTTTCCGGAGTTCATCAGCGTATAAATAATTTCGGCGGTTGTTCTGGAATTTCCCCATGAATTGGTTTCTTTCTGGGTAGCCAGCCAGACTTTGGATTCTTCAATGAAGTTAACATCTTCCGGTGTTACTTTACTGAATGCTTCTATGGCTCCGGTGTGATTTACAGCTTTAGATTCATACCAGCCCCAGTCGTTAAGGTTCTGCTTCCAGTAAGCGCCCTGTGTCTCTGAAGAAACAGAGGTTTCTTTGAGGTATTTAATCAGCTTTTTAGAGGTATTTTTCAGCCCGTAACTGTCATAAATCAGCGCTGCTCTGTGAAGACCAAAGAAAGTGAAGTCTGTAATTTTAAATTTATCTGCACGGGTGATAATGTTCTGTTTCAGACTGGCCCCTATTCCCTGCAGCGGATATTCTTTTTCCCAATAGCGTCTTGAATCCAGATAATCCAGCGCAAAATTACTCCACGGGGTGTTTTCATTTTCTTTCCAGTGGTTTTCCAGTTCTCTGTCAATATAATGGATAAGAGCAGAAACCATATCCGCCTGTCCCGACTGATACTGATTTATTCCCCCTTTCAGCCATTCATTCATTTTTCCGAGATTTCTAAGGATATATAATGATGAAACGTATGAGCTCCTAAATCCCGGCAGCCACGGGAATCCTCCGTCTCCGTTCTGGTACTGTAAAAGAAGTTTCCAGTCGCTGTTAATGGATGCTTTCATGGCATTGACTTCAAAAAGCCTTGAAATCCTGTTCATGGTTTCCGTTTCAGACTGTGCATCCAGTACCCACGGGGTTTCTTCCAGCAGTACCTGCTTAAGTTCCTGGTTTTTCTCAAGATTACTTTTCAGGAGGTCTGCACTTTTATATTCATCGAAAACGGCTTTCATCCTGGGATTGGCTTTGAAGATCTCGGTTCCCACGATGTCTGCAAACCAGGTATTGAATATGGCATCAGAGGTGATATTGAGGTTCTGGCTCAGATCCGGCAGAGCAAAAAGGATTTCCCAAACCGGGTTTGTTTTCAGTTCAAGGGTATTGCTGATATTTTCAATGGTGGAAGAGGTATTATTTTTAAGGTTCTGAAGGGTAAATGTTTTGGTCTGGCCTTCTTTTACAAAGACAGGAACGGCATCGGTAACCATCATTCTGTTGGAGAGTACGGCCACCGGGATCTGTTCTCCATCTGAATATTCTCCTGCTTTCGCTACCACTTTGATGATGATGGATGTCGCTTTATTGAACGGTGTCTTAATTTTCCAGCTGACCACGGAATTTCCGGTATCTTTTACCTCGAAATCCTGTACTGAAGTGATTCCGAACAGTTTTGAAATATCTTCATTGGTTTCCGCGTTGAGGATCTGCAGGGAAGCTGCCCCGGACATGTTTCTGTCTGTAAGGTTGGAAATTTTCGTCTGGAAGTTCAGCTCATCCCCTTCTCTCAGGAACCGGGGATAATTCGGATTCACGGACAGTTTTTTCCGGGTGATGATATCTTTTTCCAGAATAGCTGTTCTAAGATCTATGGTGTGGGCAAGGAACATCAGCTTCCATTTGGTAAGGGCTTCCGGTGTTGTAAATTCAAAGCTTACGTTTCCACTGGCATCGGTTTTCAGATTGGGGTAGAAAAATGCGGTTTCGTTAAGATTCTGACGGGCTTTCACCCCATTTAGGTCTTCTTTATTTTTTTCTTCCGGTGCTGTGTCCTTTTTATCAGAGGCACGCATTTCATCATCACCGTCAAAGCGATCTTTTTCACGGTCAGAACGGCTTGTCACCTCCATCACTGCATTCCGGTTAGGCGGGCAACCGTTATAAGAAGCTACTCCCGGAACGGTAGGACAGGCATCATTCATATCATCAATTCCATCGCCATCCGTATCAGTAATCAACCCGTATTTTAACATCAGCTTAAAGAATACATCTTCTTCAAACCAGTTAAATTTAGGAATATAAACCCCTCTGGTCTCCAGATAATCTACTTTCTGATACCATTCCAGGGTTTGTGTCAGATTTCTGATATTATAATCCTGAATAGTATTTACGGGTCTGTAATATTTTATAAAATTATAGGTATTGGGAACAAATTTATCCAACGATTTATCATACATGTTGGCCAGCACTTCGGCAATCACTTTTTCGTTATTCTTTCCTGATATCTTAACGCTCCATTTTTCTTTTGAATCGGGCTCTACTTTATCCCTGAAAGTGGTCAGTTCAATTTTCAAAGGATCTTCTTCCTCTTTGATACTGATCTGCGCATATTGATTCTGTACATCATTATACTGAGCCAAGACAAACTGAACATTATATTTTGTGATATTTTTTTCACGGGAAACAGGGAAAGTGTACGCCAATATTCCGTTGGTCAGTTTCTGTCTTTCCATTGTCTTTTTTCCCTGTCCGTCCTGAAAGTAGATATTTACAGATGCTCCGGGAATCGCAGAATAGGCATAAACTACCACCTGAGAACCTCTCATCACCTTATCTTTCGGGCCTATAACTTTTAAAAACGGATACTGATTTTTCCCCAATTTCTTTTGGCTCCATACCTCAAAATCCTGTTCTGTTTTTATGGTGTCTCTGCCTTCAATATTATATACAAGAAGCCTGTAATCTCCGGGATCAAGTCTCCCTAAATTCAGTTCTTTATCATCTTTTGTTCCGTCTATAAGGGTTTTAAGGGCTTTCCAATTTTTACGGTTTTCAGACTGGTCATAACGGTCATGCGGGAATTTTTTCAGAAACTCTTTTCCGGATATTCCCGGCAGGGTCTGAACCTTATTTTCAAAATTGCTTCTCAGAACGCGTTCCGGCTGTTTCAGCTGAATAAGTTTTACCCTGTAACTTTTATTTAAGGATACATCGTTATAGTTGAAGGCTTTTACCTTTATCTTCAGCTCATCTTCTGCAAAAGTTTCTTTTATTTCATCGGTTTTTAAATAATGGGAAACCGAAGCCACTTTCACATCGGTTTCTGCGAACTGGGTTTCGCCATTGATGTCTGTTGCAGATGTTTTTATTTTATAGTTATGAACCTGTATCCCTTCCGTGTTTTCGTCTTTTTTAAGATCAATTTTAATAACAAATTCTCCTTTGTCATCCGTTTCCGCCTTTCCCAGAATTGAATTTTCATTGTTGTAACTCTCGTACGGATACCACCAGAAATACCTTTGACGGATATTCTCTTTTTTAATTTCATAATTAACGCTGGTATTACTCAATGGAATTCCGGAGAAAGTAACTGCTCTCCCTCTCAGCTCAATGGTTTCACCGTACTTATAATCTTTTTTAATGGTGTCAAAAGTGATCTCAAATTTGGGACGCTTATATTCTTCCACAGAAAAATATTTATAATCATTAATATATCTTCCGTTATGATAAGCGTAGACTGCAAGCCTGAACTGCCCGTTCAGTCTGTCTTTTGGCAGCACAAAGCTTCCGCTGTATGATCCAAATGCGTTGGTACTGAACTTTTGGGTACTGACCACCTGGCTGTTGGCATCATACAAGGTTACCGTCTGTTCATTGCTTGTAACAACTTTTTCTATTGTTTTTTCTTCATCTGTAAAGGTGGATATGGCTTTAAAATAGACGGTCTGCCCTGGTCTGAAGATCTGCCTGTCCAGAAAAAGCTGGGTATGCGGATAATAATCCTTATAAGAACTTGAGAGATATGCTCCCTCTACCAAATTATAATCATTAGTTGCCGGATCATAGATCAGGTAACGGGAGGAACGATAATAGTCTGATTTTTCGGAAGGGAATCTGGCCAGATTATCCGTATCGATCATCAGCTGGGTTTCATCAATTCCGGAATAGTTTCTGAAATTAAATTTAAAAAGCCGGGTATTGGGTTTTAATTTTCCATTCGCACGGTCAACCAGAATATGGTCTTTTTTTTCATCATAAATAATCATAGAAGAGGTGATAATAAACATGACTTTTGAGACCTCTTCTCCGTTGGCATACTCTCCGATATATATTCCTTTCGGGAGCCCTTTCATCTCAAGGGCTGTACTGTACCCGAGATAGTCTTTTTTATTGGGAAGTGTAAAGGTATCTGTTCTGAAAAGGGTTTTATCTATTTTTTTATATTCATCTTCCTGAATATACCTCCCGCCATAGCCTAAATATCCCAGTTGCTCCAGCTGGTTTTTCACATTATTGACCTGATAAATTTTAAGAATAAAACGGTCTGCATTTTTATGATCAGCAACCATCTGGAATGGTTTTCCGGGTTCATTATGAGTTTCAAGGAAAAGGGTAAGGGAAGCCGCTTTTATCTGGTTTTCCTGCCGGGTGATATTGCTCAGAAATTTTGAACCGGGATATTCTTTTTTTATTTTATCAATCAGCTCTACGGCCTGAATATACTTCGACTGACCGCTGAGTTCCCCCACTATATTTTTTACGATCAGAATCTTGTAATCTCCTTTTATGGGAGAATTCACCAGTACCATCTGTTTTTCCAGAAATTTTTCATCTTTTCTGATATTGTTTTCGTAGATCAGTTTCTGATGCTGGAAGTATAATTTAGAATTACCGGTATTAAAATCAATCAGATTCTGATATAAAGCAGTAACAACAGCCTGATTCTCTTTTAATTCATCTTTGGTGAATATATCACTGTTGTTCAGGAAATCAATATTTTTTTTAACCTTCCAGTCGTAAAGAGAGGGAAAGAACTGAAAATCGCGTTCATTTTCAAAGGCTTCTTTGTATTTCTCAATATATATTTTCCGGAGTTTATCATCCACTGCGGTGAGTTCTGCGAGTCTCTTCAGGTAAAAGTTTTTGAAATCAAGCTTCGTCCAGGATTCTATTTCTGAAATATCTCCTTTCGCAACGTTCGTCCGGCTAAGAATCTCCCACTTTTTAAGGTTATAATAATTTTCAAAGAATTCTATTTCCAATACTTTGAAAAAAAGCAGGTCTTCATTTTTCAGTCTTTTTTCCATATTGCTGATCTTGGAAAAGAAAACGGAGGCGTAGTCGTTCTTCGGATCGTCGTGGGTGGCTTTGTATACTGCAAATTCGGCCTTCAGGGATCTGATCATTTCCGTTGTATTATTCTCTTCCACGGCTTTATTCTGGATTTCAAGAATAAGGGGCAGGTTGGATTTGAACGTTCCGTCTTTATAGCTTTCTGCAATTTTCTTCCACTGTTCTTCATAAAACTTCTGTGCATGAAAAAATATGCACGAAAAACCCAAAAAGAGCAGAACACATTTGGAGATGATTTTCATAGGTATTAATTTTGATAAATGAATGCTTTAAAAGTACTGAAAAAATACATTATAGACAGCCAGCTCTATGTTTCTCTGATGGGAACTCTTTTTGCAGTATTTTTTATGATGGAGCAAAACACATTCCGTTTTCCGTCTGTGTTTCTGATCTTTATCACTTATTTCAGCGGTTATCTTTATACCAAATACCAGTATACCCGTTATTTCTTTAAAATTGTGGTATTAAATGCGATCACAGGGATTATCTGTGCTTTTCTGATCATCCATAATCATAATGAAATAAGGCTTCTGAAATGGTTTGTCATTGTTGTGCTGGGGCTGCTTTACAACAGTTTTTTCCTGGATGTTTATATCCGCAGAATTCCGCTTCTGAAGGTTTTTTATGTAGGGCTGGTATGGGCGCTGATGAATTGCTGGCTCACCCTTCCCGAGTTCAGCCTGCCTATATTCCTGATCAGTTTCTTTTTTATAACGGCTCTGGTTCTTCCTTTTGATATCCGGGATATGGAGGTAGACACGGTAAAAACCTTTCCCCAGATAATCGGAGTTCAGAATACGAAGTATATTGCCTACGTCCTTGTATTTATCAGCTGTCTGATTGCGGTTTTTTACCTTAAACCTCTGTATGCAGGTGTATTTTTTCTATCGGGCGCTGTATCTTATTTTTTTATTTATTTTGCTGAAAATAAAAGAGATGACGCTTATTTTTCTTTCGGAGTGGAAACCTGTTCCGCACTTCCTTTTTTATTTTTACTAATAATGGAGTATTTTTGACGAATGATTATCAGGAAACTTTCTCTTTACAATTTCAAAAACCATTCGGAGAAGAAATTTGAGTTCTCACCACAGATCAACTGTTTTGTAGGGAACAACGGTGCCGGAAAAACCAATATTCTGGATGCCCTGCATTATCTGTCGGTAGGAAAAAGTTTTTTAGGCAATACAGATGCCAACAATATTAAACAGGAGGAAGATTTTTTTACCATCGATGCCGAGATTCTGAATGAAGAAAGTGAAGACATCATCAGAATTTCCCAGCCCAAAGAAGCTAAAAAGATCATTAAAAAGAATGATAAGAGCTATGACAGGCTTGCAGATCACATCGGATACCTGCCCAGCGTGATGATCTCCCCTTATGATTCCAATCTGATTTCTGATTCGGGGGAAAGCCGCAGAAAGTTTCTGGATTCTATGATCTCCCAGACCGATTCGGGGTATCTTTTTGACCTGATCCAGTATCAGAAAACGGTGCAGCAGAGAAATGCCCTGCTTAAATATTTCGCCAAAAACAGAACCTGGGACAAAGATTCACTGGAAATCTATGACGACCCGATCACCCGGCACGGAACTAAAATCTTTAAGAAAAGAAAGGAGTTTGTAGAACAGCTGAATCCTATTGTACAGAATTTTTACCAGATTATTTCGGGAGGAAAAGAAACCGTTTCGGTTATTTACGAATCCCATCTTCTTGAGAATTCATTTGAGGAGCTTTTAAAGGAAAGCCTTGAAAAAGACAGGATGCTTACCTATACCTCAAAAGGTGTTCACAAAGACGATCTTCTTTTTGAAATGGACGATGTTCTGATAAAAAAAATCGGTTCGCAGGGACAGCAGAAATCTTTCCTTATTTCTCTGAAGCTGGCCCAGATGAGCCTGGTAAAAGAACTTACCAAAAAAACTCCCATTCTTTTGCTTGATGATATTTTTGATAAGCTGGATGACACCAGGGTTTCCCAGTTAATAGAACTCGTTAATAAGGAAAGTTTCGGGCAGATTTTTATTACGGATACCCACAGGGAAAGAACGGAAAGTGTGGTGAAGAAAATTAATGAAGAAAGCATTATTTTTGAGATATGACATCAAAAGTCTTCATCCTGATATTTTCAGTATTTTTTATATTTTCTTTTGGACAGAAGAAAAAGAAGAAGGCTGATAAGAATGATGAGATTTTTGCCCAATTCGAAATTTGTTTTGAATGTTCAGGAATTGAATCTTCTCCGAAGAAGATGCCGGAACTTATCGAAACCTGCGAGTATCTTTATCCCGAACTGGAAACGTTTTTTAAAAGCAAGGGATTAAGTACTGAATATTTAGAGAGAAAATAATATGAAGAAGAAAAAACGTGAATACCAGTCGTCGGAACTTGTGAAATCTTTTGCAAGGATCTATGGTTTTGAAGACAAGCTTGTAGCCTTTGAGATCAAAGATTTCCTGGAAGATTATCTGGACAAAAGTCTTTTCAGCGAAATCCGAAGCGTCAATATTGAAGAGAAATGCGTGATGATTACAATAGCCTCTCCCCTGCTCAGGCATGATTTTCAGATGAGAAAAAGTTTTTATCTGAAAAAGTTTCAGGATAAGTTTGGGGAGGAAAAGTTTAATGACCTTAAGATTTTATAGGATTTTTTTCCGGCAGCTATTTTTACCGAATCCCGTAAATTGAGCATTACTGCGGCTATTTTATTCCCGAAGCCCGTACAGATAACCCTGATTTTTTTGTATCATGTATTGAATCCGATGTTCAGAGCCTTCTGTACATGAGTCCGGCCTATTCAGTACGCACTGTGTTCCAAACCGGAAAAACTTTGAAAAAAGCTTTTATATTATTAAGATGATGTTCGCTAAATCCCTTCCCAGTTCAATTGTAAACCGACCGGCTAAAGTTTTTAGGAACCGACTTGCCATAAAGAGCGAAAAGATTAAGTTTAATGCTGATTTTCCGATTTATTGGAAACCGTACTGTTCATCAGATCGTCTGCTTTTTTATCTAATCCGGAACGAAGCGGAATGAAAAATTTAAACGGATGTTTAATGAAATACCTGAAAATTTCTTTATAAATCTCGCTTACCTGTCCGAAATTCATTTTCCTTGATCTGAAGGCCAGGAACATGGATAATGAAAAGCTGACCAGGAAGTTGAAGAACCCGATCAGGAACACCGTGATAAAGGAGATCCAGAAGGTATAGGAATCTACTGAAAAATCTTTACCGTAAAGCCCTAATGCAAAGTTTCCGGCGGCAAACGTGATGTGCCTGATGTCAAGATCAAGACCAAAGAACAGCCCGATGGGCGCGGTAGCTCCCAGAAACACCCCGAACCAGAAATTGGAAACAATGCCCGGCCAGTTTTTAGCATAATATTTAGAGAGCCCTTTGGCAAACTTTTTCCCGAAAAAGTTTCTGATGGAAAGGTTTTTGGCAATTCTTTCAGGAATCTGGTAAAATACGGAGTTGTTTCCGATATTTCCGGAAATGATTCCCGAAATAAACAGGTAGAATCCGGCTATGGACGCATGTAAAATGGCTTTGGATTTAAAAGGGTCGAGGTCTTTTAATAGTTTATCCGAACGTTCAACGGCCAGGTTCTGGGAAAAAAATACGTCCAGACCATAAATAATGGCCAGCGCAATCGGGAAGGAAAGCAGCACGTTTCCTACAAAAGCAATAAACTGGCTTCTGAACAGCTTGGAGACAAGATGGGCAAATTCGGTGTTATTTCTTTTGTTACCTTCTTCCGACAGAACTTTCGTCATGGTAGCAGCAGTCATTGCCGGCTGCTTTGTGGCCAGGGTAAATCCCATCAGGTAAATCATCACGAATCCCATTGCATAATTCATCGAATATAAAAATGCATGGGAAAAGTCGCTTCCGGGAATATATCCGTAAAGCATTTTCAGCACACAGAGTGCTCCTACAATAATACCGCCGCCACTCGCCTTGTAGAACATCGTCATATATTCTTTCCGCGTGGAAGTAATGTAATGGGTTCCGGTTTCTGCGGTATGGTTGGTAATGAGATGCGAGATCAGACGGGTACTGTCGTTGATCAGATCTGCAATGTTATTTTTATGGGATTTATAATTCAGGATATTAAAGATCAGCTGTTTTGATTTGATCATCACATCTTCTTCACTGTCGATCACCAGAAGCTGTACTATCTCGTAGATCCTTTCTGTCTGCTGACGGATCTTGAGCAGAGACTGGTTGATCTTTCCTGATATCCCGTATTTATCTGAATTCTTAAAAGCAATGTTTACAAATTCCAGACACTGTTCTGCATATATTTTGATCTGCTTGTAACGGCTGTCTCTGGAATGCAGCTGGAGTTCCGGATCTTTCGTCAGCTCTTCGGCAAGGGCTTCCAGCTCGTTCTGCAGCGCAAGGAATGGATTGTCGAGGTTCCTGTATTGTGGTGCCATTCTTACGACTTCCACTTCCATCGCCATCCCCGTTACTCTCCAGGAAAGGATATTCATGGAGAAGATCAGTTCTTTCTTCACATTAGGTCTGATGATAAAATCTGAAGCTCCCAGAAGTGTTAAAAATTCATTCACTTCATTTTCAGGAAGGTTATGAAGATATTTCAGATCTTTTTTGGGTCTTAAACTGACGTTATCAATCATGTACCACACTGTTTTTTCGTTTTCAACAGGAGGCAGCAGTTTATTCAGTATTCTTTTTTTAAGTTCCGGGAAGAAGGCATTTTCAGACAGAATGTTGGCTTCTGTGAGTGAAAGGTTGAAGGGTCTTCCCCTGAAGATATTATGAATATAATGTTTAAAGTTTTCAGCAAACACGGGGTTGTTCCTTAAAAAATTAAGAACATCCGTAAAATCAGCCCTTTTAATACTCTCTAAAAACTCGGCAAAGGGTTCCAGAGAGAGGGTTTCATTCTTAAAAGAGAAGTATTTTTTAAGAACAGATTCAAAATTTGTGCTGGAATTAAAGAATTTCATTAATACAAAGATACTATTTCAAACTCACATTCCTCATCTGTCTCATGATCCAATTGTGTTTCTTTCTTAAATAAGGGGATGGGTTCTTAGGATCATACTTCTTGGGATTGGGCAGTACGGCGGCAATCCAAGCTGCATCTGAAGCACTCAGATCTTTGGAAGATTTCCCAAAATAATACCGGGCTGCTGCTTCCACGCCAAACACCCCCTGTCCCATTTCAATAGAGTTCAGGTATCTTTCCAGGATAATATCTTTGCTCCATACTTTTTCGATGATAAAGGTATAAATGGCTTCAAGACCTTTTCTCAGCCAGCTCCTTCCCTGCCACAGGAAAACATTTTTTGCGGTCTGCTGGGAAATGGTACTTCCTCCCCTGATCTTTTTGCCTTTTTCATTGTATTTCATGGCCTTTTCTATGGCAGTATAATCGAATCCGTCATGATCGAAAAATTTCTGATCTTCGGAAGCAATAACGGCTTTTTTCACATTATTCCCCATTTCGTCATAGGAAATATAATCCCTGTGCAGTTTCCCGTATTCAAAAAGACCACCTATCTGAGTAATGGTAATAGGCGGATTGAAGAATCTTCCCCAAATGATAAAGACCACATTCAGGACAAGGACGATGAAAATCAGCTGTTTAATTTTTTTCCACATAATTTTTCGTAAAATGAAATGCAAAAATAAGCAAATGTCCTGATTTATTGCAGTTCTTTCATATAAGTGAGCTGATAATCCGGCAAAAGTTCAGGATGAAAAATTTTGATGTAGTCTTTGAGTACCAGATCGGCTCTCACTACTCCGCTTTCGAAGAAATCATTGGCTTTCTGTTTTTCTCTGCCAGCCATTGTATAGATTTTTCCTTTATTAAAAACATCCAGTTTTCCATAGAAAGGATTCATTTTTACCATTTCATTTTTGGAAGTATGGCTCCCAGCATTTACCCAATACTGCACCCCTCCGGATTTGGCATAGACTTCTTCAAACCCCATCGTTAATGCTTTTTCATCTTTATTTTCTTTCATGATATAATGGGCATTGGCATCTGCAATATAATGGGCAACAGAGGTATTTCCCCCGGGAAGATACCATACATCGCCATACATTTCATTAGCCAGAACCACAGGCTTTTCTTTTGCTTTCTGTGCAAGCTGTTTCAGGTCACTATAATTTTTTTCAATCTCTTTATATTGGGCTTCCGCTTCTTTTTCCTTTCCTAAAAATTCTCCAAAAAGTTTAATATAGGCCGTTTTTTCAAGAGGCTGCTGTTCCATATACTCATCCAGGAATATCACCTGGATTCCGTTGTTCTTCAGCAGTTCGTAGGTATTGTCAAAGCTTGCGATATGGTTGGTAAAGATGGCATCCGGCTTCATGGAAATAATTTTCTCCACGTCATATTTCTGCTCATTCCCCACATTCTGGATTTTTCCTTCCTTAACGAGATTCAGGATCTTTTCAGAATAGATATATTCCGGGCTGGATATTCCGATGATCAGATTTTCGGCTCCAAGTTCTGCAATATACCCTGCCATACTGGCGTTCAACAGAATAATTTTCTTAAACGGAGTCTGGTTTTCTTTGAAATTATAGGTGAAATTTCCCGATTTCAGCTCCAAAGCACCGCCATTCTCTTTAAATTGGGTACGCTCTGATATTTTGGTCCAGTCTGAGGACGAAATTTTTGTTTCTCTTTTACAGGCAATTAGCGAAAAAACCGTTAATAAAAGTAAAATTCTCTGTTTCATTCTTCAAAGAACGGAAAAAAGTGGTATATTTGCAACCGTTAAACAAAAAGATAACAAACGGCCTCGTGGCGCAACTGAATAGCGCATCTGATTACGGCTCAGAAGGTTACAGGTTTGAATCCTGTCGAGGTCACTGAAGGAGACAACTATTTGATAGTTGTCTCTCTTTTTTATAACATATAAGAATCTTGGGATTGCAACAAAAACTGGAGATTATTTTACGGTATTTTTGTTTTTTTAGTTGTTTTATCTCCAGGCAGCATTTCCAGTGAGTTCATCCCATCTGCTTCGGGGATTTGTAGACTAATGTTGAATGTATCCTGTCTTTATTGTACCAACCTAGTGTAATTAAATGTATCTAATCTTTACTCTTACTTCTTCACATTATTGTATTTTTTTAATCTTTAGCTTCTTTTTCACCTTTTTGTCGAAAAGCAAAATATATAATAATTACACTAATAAACATTAAAATGGATGCTAGAAAAAACGGAGCTCCTGAAAATTGAAATGGTGCTTTATCATGAGTGAAATAATAGAATAAGTTTGTCATCATTGGAGGTCCCAAAATAGAGGTAGCACTCACTAAACTTGATAATGCCCCCTGCAGTTCACCTTGTTCATTTGCAGGAACATTTTTACTGATTATTGATTGAAGTGCGGGTCCGCAGATTCCACCTAAGGAATAAGGAACGAGAAAAACAAACATCATCCACCCCTGATTAGTAAATGCAAAAAGCATTAAACCTAATGCATAAAATAGCAACCCAAAATATACACTTTTATGTTCCCCTAATTTTGGAGTTGTCCACCTAATTAGAACTCCTTGTACTAAGCCAAGCAATAAGCCCAACAAACCAAGCGATAGACCTACAGTTCTTTCCGTCCAATTAAATTTATACATAGTAAAAAAATGCCAATTGCTTTGTACGGCGTGGAGGGCAACATAGACCAAAATTAAAGCGATGACGAGATTTGATATTTTTGACTGTTTTCTCAAAAAATTAACTGTTCCAATAGGGTTTGCACGTTTCCAGCTAAATGACCGACGTTTATCTTTTTCTAAACTTTCCGGTAGTATAAGCAGGCCGTAAAGAAAATTCACCATGCATAATATAGCAGCGAAATAAAAGGGGACTCTTGCTCCATAATGGCCAAGCAAACCACCTATTACCGGACCTATAATAAACCCTAATCCAAAAGCTGCGCCGATTAAGCCGAAATTTTTAGTTCTATCTTCAGCGGTGGATATGTCAGCGATATATGCACTAGCTGTTGAAATACTAGCTCCAGTAAGACCGGCAATGATTCTTCCAAAAAACAACCACCCAATAGAAGGCGCTAGTGCTAATAGTACGTAATCAATAGCAAATCCGAAAAGAGAAATTAAAATAATTGGGCGTCTCCCATACTTATCACTAAGATTACCCACTATAGGTGCAAATATAAATTGCGTAATAGCATAAGCAAAGCCAAGCCAACCTCCATATTTCGCAGCTTCACTAAGGTCACTATTGATAAGTTCTGCAATGAGTTTAGGGACCACGGGAAGTATAATTCCCCAACCTGCAATATCAATCAACAACGTTATAAATATAAATCCAATAGCTGCTTTTTTACCTGTTTTTTTCATGTTGTAAAATTAAACAGAGATAAAAAGCAGGTATTAACAATTTAATGGTGCTTACGTACAATCTGAAAGCTAATAATATTTAGCAATCTGTAAATAGTTTAGACATAAAAGAACATAAATTATTATTCGTTTCTATAGGTTTTGGGCGACACTCCCACTATTCTTTTAAAGTATCTGCAAAAGATACTTGTTTCTTCGAAATGAAGCTCGTTGCTAATTTCTTTAATTGATAAATTAGAAGATTTCAGTAGTGTTTTAGCATGAAGAATTGTGATATGATCAATCCACTGTAATACAGATTTTCCCGTTTTCTGTTTCAGGAAAGTGGAAAGATATTGTGGTGTTAAATGTAGCTTTTCAGCATAAAACGCAACGCTTCTTTGTTGGTTTGCATGCTTTGAAATGAGTAGATAAAAATCATCTATAATCTCATGTGTACGGTTTTTCACCAAGCTTTTGTTACTCGGTAAAGAAGAATATACTTCAGAAATCATACTTATTAGAACCATAACAAGATGTCGAAGCATTTCTGCAAGCTCCATTTTCCCCACCCGAAAATAAAAAATTTGAAGGGAAATATGAATTTACAATTAATGGAGAAAAAAGAAATACGGAAATTAATTCTATGTTTGTTCAATCGACTTTAGAAAAAATTAATAGGAAATTAATGACAAATGAAAGTTCTAATTGGAACTATTATCCAAAAGAGAAAGTCTTAAAATTTTCAAGAGTAAGGCAATATAATCCAACTCTTGGATTAGAATTGATGTTAGATGATACATATACTTTTAATGTAGAAGAAAAAGACGGAATTTTATTCTTTAAGTCCGAAATAGACGATTATCACTTAAAAAAATTATAACTTTTTCTAACACTGTTAACTGTTGTACAGGTTTAATTTGCTTTTGAAATTAAAATACTCAACCTCGTTTTTAGTTTTGAACGAGGTTTGTTTTTTACAAAAAAGGACAAAGACGTTTGATTTTTAGCCAAATGTATTAAGTTTGTTTTTCGATTCTGCATTTTTTTGTAAGTTTACTATACCTCTGGAAAACCAATATTTATGAAAATCCATTAATCCCCGCTGCGCAAAGTTTCCTGACTTTGAGTTGGCCAAAATAACAACCACTGCGTCTGTAATGTTTTTTTATTACACGTTTAAGAAAATTGCTATATTATCAATACAAAGATCGCCTGGGAAATATCATATATTAGAAATTTATATAACAGATAAAAAAAGCTTCTTCCATTTGGAAACCGTATTCCTGCTCAGTTTGAAATGCAATGCCAACTGACTATTATTCAAATTATTCCTCTTCTGGTAATCTAATATTTGTAAAATATCATTCTTACTGTATGAGCGGTGTTTTTGATTCATATTCATGACTTCCTTACCCGAATAGCCAAAAATTCTTTTATTCAACTCTATAACATCAAGAACTGAAAGCTTATTTTTTTGCAATAAAGACGCACAATCTTTATATTTCTGAGGATATTTCATTGAAATAATATCATTAAATATCCTTTTATAGTCCGGTGTTTTAATTCTTTCCATATTTTGAAATGGTATATTCAGCAATAACTATATCTTCCTGATCAAACTCAATAAACAGAACTGTCCTTCTTCCCCACCAGTTTTTTTTCAGCAAATAAGTCCATTCTCTATCTTTATAAAAATTAAATCCATCTCCAAGTTCTACCAAAACTTCCTTTTTAGTCTTTCCAATTAATCTTCTTTTCTTCATAATTATGTGATTATATAACATCATATTACTTAGGTAGCCTAGCTTTTTTTATATTTATTAATCCATTTGTGAAGCGTTGTTTTGGGGATTCGGTATTCTTGCATGATCTGAATTTTGCTTTTTTCTCCTGTTTCAAAGAGCTCTAGAATAAAATCAATCATTTCTTTAGTATAAATATTCTTCCGGAACTGTGGCAGTGAAGAATTGATCTTGGCCGTATTATCTTTTACTCCGGCAGGTGGCGAGTATAATATCAGGTGCTGCGAGTATATTCTAAAAAAATCATATTCCAAAAGCTTAGACCATAGCAGGAGCTTCTTTGTAATAAGATCTTCCTGTTCATACATTTCTAAAATATCATCAATTCCACATTTAAAAAATTTACAAATACGGGATATTTCCATATTAGATTCGGTAACACGTAATTTGATTAAACTTCCGATATGAATATTTTTAAAATTCATTGGAGGGGTTTTATCTGTATTTTGCATAAGTTTATTTTTTATCTGCCTAAAATCCTCATTAAAAATGTCTGCACGCTATCAATACTGTATTTTTTAACCTTGACAAAGGATTGCCTTTGCCAAGGCTGATAAAAAATTATATAGAATTTGTGTTATCTGTTATTTCCAGTAGCTCCAATTCGCTCCATCATATACTGCCAGCATATCAGAAGCAGGGTCATATACCATAGTTCCTGCTACGGAGCTTTTCATGGTCAGATGCGGATTGGCCACAACAGGTAAAACCATTGCTTTTGTTGTAGACTCCAATACCAGAGTTCCGGGCTTACTTGTAGAAGCTGCCCCGATGATTACTCCGGCCGTTGCAGCAGCATCTGTCCCTACATTAGATAAAGCATGAAGAGCTCCCTGTCCCTGGTCCGTAAGTGAGGTCCAGCCTCCGGCGTTGTTATTGTTTTTCTCTTCCCACACTTCAACAGCCTTATCTGCCGTGTTAAAAATAAATGTCCCTCCTACCGCTCCGGGAGCCGAAGCCACTGAAGGCAGAACAATCCCTTTATTTCCCGGGCCAAATTCTACAAGTGCGCTCGGGTTCGCTACATTATCTTTTCCAAATGCTACCTGAGCCTTCATATCATTGAATAAAGCTGCAGAAAGCACGGTTATGGATGTTATTATTATATTCTTCATTTTTATTTCATTTTTTATTCGTTAAAAAGCTGCCAGGATATTGATTTCCGCTATCCCGGCAATCTTTAAAAACTCAATCACTTATTATTATTCGTTACAGCCCCTTTTGATACAGTTCCATCCGGTACGGGAAGCATCTACTCCCGGAGCCGTTCCCCTGTATAGCTGAACGCATTTTAAATCTGTATTGTAAATCACCATTCCTTCTACCGGAACCAGAGCATTTCTCTGAGCTGTTGTCATATGAGTAATCACCAGACCTTTTCCGGCACTATCCAGAACAAGCTGTCCGTTAGGAACATTTTTAGGCCAGTTGGCAGCGGTAATGGATGGTTTGGTAAGAATTCCGATCTGGGCATAGCTGTCCGGCGTACCTGTTGCTCCCGGTTTGATACAGTGACAAGGCACGATTTTCTTTCCAGATCCGTAACCGGTCATATACGTAGGACCTACCACTACCTGTGTAGCTGTAACGATATTAGCTGATGCTACATTCCAGGTGATGGTATTAAAAGCTGCTCCATTATATAGTTCCAAAGGAAATAACGGGCCTCCTGATGTCTTGCTGCCAAACAATGTTACCGCTCCTGTAGCACTGATATTTACTCTTACTGAAGGCGCTGAAGAAGTTCCTATGATCTGCCAGATTTCAGGAACTCCGCCTGATCCGTAAACAGATCCGTCTGCGAAACGGATATTCGGTGCTCCCGTAGAAAACTGAATTTCCTGTGTGGAAAGCTGAGTTCCGTTAATGTTAAGGTTAAAAGAATTATCCAGCGTATAAATATCGAAGACAAACCCAAAATCGGTTGCCGGCTGAGAGAAAGTTACCGGAGTTCCGTTTGCTGTGCTGAAAGCGTTACCCTGAACATCTTCCGTACAGATAGGTGTTGGAGAGAATAATACATTGCTGTTGTTCAGTAAGTTATTGCAATTTCCTCCCAAGCCGTTATTCGCACATTCATATTCTGCATTGGTAGGCGGAACTGCAGGGTTAGGGTTGGTTGCATCCGGGTCGGTTACGTCATTCGGACGAAGTATTCCTGCTTTTACTGTTAAGTTTCCTGGTGTTGCAGAAGCAGTAACGGTTACAGTGAATTTATAAGTAATTTCACATCCGTTAGGCAGATTGAGTGCAGACGAATAAGTACGCGTCGCAGGATTGTAAGTTACTGCTGCCGATTCACTTCCACATCCGTTGGCTGTGAAAACAAGAGACTGCGGATTCAGACCCGCCGGAAGGATGAAGGTAAACGGAGCTCCTGTAACACTGCTTGGTCCATCATTCTTCACTTTTACCGTATAGGTAAGTAACTCTCCAACAGATACTGCGGATTTATCAGGCATTACATGGGTTACTTTTAAGTCTGCGATTTTTACTTCTACACTTGTATTTATTGTCACCGGACTGCTTTCAATAAATGTCCAGGTATCAATAGCTCTCTGATCTCCAAACATGAAGGCTGTTCCTGTAGCACCCACACCATATCGATGTCCATTCACATTACTGCTGATTCCTGTGCTATTAGCAGGAGGAAGATGACTGTTGTTTTTCGGAGACGGAACCGAACCGTTACTTCCGTCAGGAACATCGGTATCATCCCAGTATACAATATCTGAAATTACATTATTGAGGTTTGAGTGATCAAGAAGCTCAATAATAGTTCCATTTTTGTTATACTCCATATCGAAAAAAGGAAAATGAACCTCCCCGGTCTGCATCTTTACGGTTACAGCTACCGGCTGGCTACCTGCCGGTAACGCTATCCCGTTTCCGTCTTTTCCGTCCCAGAAAACACTGTTTACACCAGCAGAAGAATTTCCTGTCAAAACTCTGGTCGTAAAAGATGTCGGTAAGCTATTGCTTGCAATGGTAATAGTATATCTGCCAACAGCTGCGGTTGTAAACTTTACATGTCCTCCTTTACCGCTTATCTGGTTATTCGTTCCCTCAATACCAGTAATCCCTACATTTGTAACATCCGGTGAAACAACATTACTCTTAACCCAGGTACTTCCTCCGGGAACGGCACCATTTGAAGAAGCGGGAAGATCTGCTGACGGCAGACTGTAAAACAGTTTATGAGTGATATTAGTGTCATCAGCAGTGTTAGGATTCTTAATATTAGCAGAGGATATTGCCGCAAGACTTTTATAAATTGGTAAACCGGTAATTGAATTGGTAAAACCATTGTTATTGGCAAAGAACTGAAAAAACATTCCGTAGTTTCCGTTGTTATTAATTTTGTAAGTATATCCATCTTTTGTCTGCACATAAAAAATACTGTAAACGCCCTTATTTTCAGGAGGTGTTCCAACGGTAGTGGACATATTGAATGTATTGGTATAAACACGGCCTGTTATAAAATTGCTGTTTGCAGCATTAATTACCGAAACATCCCACGCAGCAATATTATTGTCGTTGGATTGTGTCCAATTACTATTGGCAAGAATAGCATTTTCAAGAGGATCACCTGTTCCCCGTGATACAAATTCAACACGGTAAATTCCTTCAACTGTTACATTATGATATATTGGTAAATATCGGTTGCCACCTGCAGCCTGTCCAACCAATCTGGGACCGGCCAGCTCAGCTGCACGATTGCTGATCTGGCCTCCGGTTGTATTATTCACCGCCAATGTTCCGTCCGGCAGGAATAAGCGGATTCTTCCGGAACCGCCGTTCTGCGCACTGGAGGCAAGTGTAATGACTTCTCCTGCTTTTGCATATACATAATGTGTACCTTCATTCGGGAAAGGCCAGCTTGATTCCCAACCTGCATTGGAAGTATTTGAGCGTAAATAGGCACGGTATCCTGGTGTGCCGTTTGGATACAGATCTTTGGATCCCTCTGCGAAAAGGAGGTTACCGACCAGCAGTAACACCGTAATCAAAAGGAACCTCAACGAGCTGAAAATTTGTAATTTATTTTTTTTCATTTGTTTTTATTTAATTGTTCTTTAGATGGATATGAGCATAACATACCCTATACCTCTAAAAAAGAGGTATGAAAACGGGTGATCATCATGTTAAATGGAAAATAGAAATGGCGGTGGTCTTGACCTCAGCAACAGGCATGATAAATTTTCACATTTCCACAAGTATTCTGTTTTAAGTGCTTCCGATTGAAAAAAAAGCTTGGTAAAATCTATTTCTGAAGAAAACAGACAAAAACCCAGTTTCTTTAGCTGTATATTAGAATTGCCTATAACAGCATTTATATTTTCTGTTTTACTGAAGCTAAATTCCTCTTCAACAGATAATCTATAAAATATTTCCTGCACAATGTTGTGGTGGAAATTTTTGTATTCTCTGTCTGTTATTCCTGAATTTACAGAGTGACTTTTTTTACTTACCTGCCGCTTTGGTTTTATGTAAATAATCTCTGCCACGGTATATCTTTCTAAATGAGATACAGGCGTACCTTTATGAATATATATTTTAGCCTTTTCTTTCAAAGATTCAGTATCGGAAGATTTCTCAGAATTCACATAAACAGAAGATTCTTCTCTATAGAACAATATATCTTCTCCCACGTACAATTGTGCATTTCCTCTTTCCATTGAAAGCATGCCGAAAAACAGAACGCCTACCATATCCCATAAGTTACAGGAAGGTATTTTTATTCTTACGCAAGCTTTACAAAAATGATACATTATTTTCTGAACAGATGGCATATTTTCATCTGTAAAATCAGTACAAACTTACTGCGCTTATTTATCAGAAAAATGAATGTAGTTTTGCGAAATCGGGAATGTGATGAACAAAAAAATCCATGATTTTCGGAAAATAGAAATTATAACAAACTACACGTCAGCAACATAGATATATTATGCAATAAATATCATTTTCAAATTATTATATGTCGATTTTCCGAATTTCAAGATTATAAAATTCATAAGAATTGATTTAATTACTCCGTTCTGAGCGTTTTCAGATATTCTGAAGGCTTCTTTCCTGTATAAGAAATGAATGCCCCACTAAAAGAACCATGAGACGAAAAGCCTGACTTTTCCGCTAAATGACTTATTTTAAATTTTCTAAATTCAGGGTTGCTGTCCAGCTGCTCTACTATATATTCAATTCTGAGATCATTAATGTATTGCGTAAAGCTTTTATTTTTATATTTCTTTATTGTAGCCGACAGGTACTTATTATTACACTGGAACTTATTTGAAAGTGCATACAATGAAATTTCAGGATCAATAAAATCTTTCTGCTGCTCAAATCCTGTCAGTTTATTTAATATCTGAATCTCTGTGTCCTTGTTGATATTGATTTCTTGCTGAGTTTCTTTTTTAGTCCTAGCTTTTTTCTTCTTTATAACCAATCCGATAATACATAACAATAAAATAATACATCCGCCTACTAAAAACCATATCCTTTTTGTCAGATCAGTATTTTCGCCGGAAATTTTATTTTCAATTTTTGAAACAGCAGCTTTCCCCGCTTTAGACCGCTCCCTATACATATCCTGATAAAGCTGTGTATAATAAAGTGCGTTTTTATCGTCTTTTAAAGCCGTATAACTTTCGGAAAGTCTGCCCAGAATTTCCATTTTTTTCTCATAGAATTCATCTCCTTTGCAATAGCTGAGTGCTTTTTTATAATTAAGTACTGCCTCTTCATATTTTCCTTCTTCAGAAAATAAAAATCCTTTCTGATGGTATAGATAAATCAAATGCATAGGGCTGCCGGTATCTATCAGTTCCAATGCTTTTTGTAAATAGATATGCGCTGAATCATACTTTCCTATCCTTGAATAGGAATAGCTTAAATTGGTATAAGCAGAAGGAAGAAGCTCTTTTTTACGTACATTATTTGCTACTGAATTATAAGCATTTATGGCCTTATGCCCCACATCAATCTTTTTTTGCTGTTCCTTTTCATCATCAAATAAAAGCAACATCGAGCTGTAAACCATGCCCCTTGTAGTATAAGTTTCGTCATTTTTTTGTCCTTCCAGTAAAGTCAATGCGCTAACGAATGTTTTTTCAGCTTTATCCCTGAGCCCTAGTCTAGCATATTCTGTTCCTAAAAGCCTTAATCCCAATGCTTCTCCTTCTCTATATCTGATTTTTTTTGCCAGTTGTATTGCCGTATTAGAATAATAAAGACAAGAATCTGAGTTTCCAGTGTGATAATAAGCAAAGCCAATAGTATTGTAACTTTTTACTGCTAGTTTTAAGTCATCAGCCTGAATAGCTTTTTTTGTCAAGGTTTTTCCTTTTTTAATCACAGATTCAGGGGAGATATTCAATTCTTTCTTTAAGTTTTCATATTCGTTGGACAAACTTTTAGCAGTCTTTTGTGCGAATATGTTGATCACAAAAAAGTAAAAAAGCACAGCATAAAATTTTTTCATAGTGTTTGAAACATAAATTTATTACATGAAATCATCATACAGAGGGTTATATGATTTAAAATATAAAAAGTGAACTAATTTAATTATAATTAAATTAGTTGTGAAAAAAATTATCTAATAAATACTATAATATTAAGTTTGTTTAAACTTTTATTTTTGACCACAAAGGTGTAAAAAAGCTTTTTTGGTTTAGATTTATTAATAAGTCTGAACAGGCTTAATAACTAAATATTGAGATACATTTTTTTATAAAAGGTTGAAACGGTAATTGAATACTTATAGAAAGAGATCTATATAAATACGCGGTAAAGTGTTTATTGCATACAGATTTACTCTTCATCATCCAAGTATCTGCTATCAACATGGACCCAGTTTTCGTTAACTACACCTCTTCTCAATTAATCTCACATCATAGCATTAAAAACGTCATAAAAATGCCATAATTATTTTGAAGTATATTCTAAATAACTTCCATTGCGTTAAAAAACATGAGAGCAGACTCAATGAATCTGCTCTTATAATGATCGAAAAGAAGAAATCATCTAAATACCTATTCCATTTTACAGTCTCATCTTTCTGTGCAATTCAACTTAGAGCATTACTTTGTTTGATCCCCTTATTGCAGATTAAATGTATTTTTGCAGGAATTTAATAAGATTAATTAACAATGAAGAATTTAAAATTAGTGGCTTTCGTGCTAGCTGTTCCTTTTCTATCCATCGCGCAATCAAAAACTGATTTTTCTAGATTATATATGGAAGATCTGTATAAATCAGGAAGTAAAATACGAACCATATTACCTAGTGACACTCAATTTGATGATCTTCACGCAGTCGGAAAATCAATAGCCGATGCCAGGATAGTGCTGTTGGGAGAACCCAGCCACGGGGATGGCGGGTCTATTTCAATGAAAACAAGATTGGTAAAATACCTTCATGAGATGAAAGGATTCGATGTTCTTTTGTTTGAAGCGGATTTGTATGCGATTATGTTTGATCTCGCAAATTTAAAAGATCCTTCAAGTATCGCTCTTTCATCTAAAGAAAACATCTACACCTGCTGGTCTGAAAGCAATACCAGTCAGGATCTGTGGAACTATTATACTGCCGAATTAGCGGGTAAGAATCCCATAAAAATTGGAGGCTTTGATCCCCGCCATGCTGGAAAGTTTTCCAAAACAAAACTAATTGAAAATTTGGCAGGACTGTTGAAAACTGTCGATTATGACACTGAATCCAAAACCTATCAGTCTTTTACAAAAGACCTTGAATATATTTTACAAAACGAGTTCCGTTCAAAGAAAGACGACGTTAATGCTTCAAATTTTCATTCTGAATTAAATATGATTGAAGAAGTTGTCCTGTTCAACACGAAAGAAGTTAAGCAACGTCAGTTATGGCTGATCGAGATCAACAACATCAGGAACCTATTTGGTTTACTGATCGAAGGTAAGGACAGGGACGCCATGATGGCAAAGAACTTCATCTTTCTCGCAAAATATATTTTTCCTGACCAGAAAATTATGGTCTGGTCTCACAACAATCACAATGTTCTGGATGTGAATGTGTATGCTTCGTTTGATAAAGATTTTGCGAACAAATGGTATGAGAACAACACCTATAAAGGCTTTACTTACTTTGGAAGTGATATTTTTAGAATGTTTGGAGATCAGGTATACTCATTAGCGATAACATCAGGCACCGGCAATTTTTCCCCGAATTTTTTTGGAAATGATTACTTCCATGCAGATTTCACGAAAACAGCAAAAGTGCCTAAATCAGGGGACACTTCTCTGGAATGGTATTTAAATAGCAAAAAAAATAATGTACTCTTTATGCCGTTACCCAAAGCACAGGGCAAGCCAAGTGGATATCCTTGGTTCCCCGCAAGACTGCTTGATTTAGGCTTTGAAGCAAAAATGGATTATACTTCCGCTTTCAATGGTATAATATATATTGATAAAACCTTTGACCTCACCGGTCAATAAAGTGATTTAAAAACTTGGGTTAGATCTGTTTTGAAATTAAATGAGGTGACCATTAAAGAGGCTACCTCTTTTTACAATTCGGCTGCCAAACTTTACTGTTATCATGATTTTGTCAGAGCATTTCACTTCAATTAGACAATTGCTGAAGCATAGGAATTAAATGAGCCTTACAGAAAAACAAAATGAGCCTTACGGCAAAGTATGATCGAAACAAAATTTCTAAATTTGTCCGTTCATTATATCAGCAGGCTATGAATGTAGAGCAAGAAGATAAATACGACACGTTAAGCTATTCGGGAATTTTCCTTTCGTGCTTTTCCGAATATGGCGCACACTGTGTACACTCCAAACCCGAACACGTTTTGGTATATATCTATTCGGGCGAGCAGGTTATTGTTGACAGGAATAAAAAGACCATAATAAAGGCGGGAGAATGTGCATTCATCAGGAGAGATAACCGTCTGCAAATGTTCAAAAACAGTAAAGGCGCAGATTTCTACAAAGGTATTTCGCTGACGTTTCAACGTAATGTTTTGCGGGAGTTTTATAGCAAGATGAATAAAGCTCAGATACCTAAAGATGTGCCTATATCAGACAAAAAAGTTTTCAAGCTAAAGCCAAGCCCTGCGATTGAAAGTTTGTTTCACTCCCTTACTCCATATTTCGACAGCAATGTAAAACCAACAGAGGGCGTAACACATTTAAAACTATTGGAGGGCATTTACGCTTTGCTCAACAATTCAGGAGTATTTTACCCGATACTTTTCGACTTTGCCGACCCGTGGAAAATTGACCTTTTAGAGTTCCTGAATGAAAATTATATGCAGGAGCTTTCAATGGAACAAATAGCGGCATTTACTGGGCGAAGTTTGGCAACGTTCAAAAGGGATTTTAAAAAGATAAGCAGCCTCACACCGCAAAAATGGCTCATCAATAAACGTCTGGAAATGGCTTACATCAAACTTAAAGAAGAAAAGAAAAAAGTACAGGAAGTTTATACGGAAGTTGGCTTTAAAAACCTTTCCCACTTTTCTACTGCATTTAAAAAGCAATACGGCATCCCACCGACAGAAATATAAAATTGAGCCTTACAGAAAAGTAATTTGAGCCTTACAGCAAAACCGTTGTAAGGCTTTGTTTTTACCTTTGTACTATAAAATGTTAGGCAATGGAAATAGAAACGACAGATATATTTGAACGGTTACGTAATGGGGAAAGCGTACCATTCAGCGACCCACAATATTCCAAAATAGGACAAGCCTGTTACGATACAAAGAAATTATTGCTTCAAATGAACGGCACAGCCGAGCCGCACGAAGTGAGAAGTTTATTAAGCCAAATTACAGGAAACGGGATTGACGAAACCACAACCGTATTTACACCGCTATACATCAACTACGGTCGGCATACCCAAATAGGCAAAAACGTATTTATCAACTTCGATTGCGTGTTTCTTGATTTGGGCGGTATCACTATTGAAGATAACGTACTGATAGCTCCAAAGGTCAGCCTGCTGTCCGAGGGACACCCCGTAACACCCGGAACCAGGGCGACACTGACCACCGGGCATATCCACATCAAAAAGAATGCTTGGATTGGCGCAGGTGCTACCGTTATGCAAGGCGTAACCATTGGCGAAAATGCCATAGTAGCCGCAGGTGCGGTCGTTTCAAAAGATGTTCCCGATAATACGATTGTAGGCGGTATTCCTGCGAAAATTATTAAGTCAATTTTAAATAGAGAGATATGAGAAGATTATCAGTTTTAGCAGTAATAAGCCTGATGTTTTTAGGGCAATCCTGCAAACAGCATACAAACAATAAAAATTCAGATAAAATGAATGATACAGCAACAGTAGAACACTATACGTTTGAGTTGAGCGATAAAGTAACCCGCCAAAAAGTAACCTTTAAAAATCGCTACGGCATCACTTTATCCGGCGATTTATACACCCCGAAAAATCCCGGCAGCGAGCCACTGGCGGCACTTGCCATTAGTGGACCATTCGGGGCTGTGAAAGAACAATCTTCGGGATTGTACGCTAATCAGATGGCCGAGCGTGGGTTCATCGCATTGGCTTTCGACCCGTCTTACACTGGCGAGAGTGGCGGTGAACCCCGTGCCGTTGCTTCGCCTGATATTAATACCGAGGATTTCAGCTCTGCAGTAGATTATCTCGGCATACAGAAAAACATAGACCGCAAGAAAATAGGCATCATCGGTATTTGTGGTTTTGGTGGTTTTGCCTTAAATGCTACTGCCATTGACAAACGTGTGAAAGCCGTTGCTGTTACCAGTATGTACGATATGACGAGGGTAATGTCTAAAGGTTATAATGATGCCGTTACATTGGAGCAACGTACAAAAACATTGGAGCAGTTGGGAGAACAGCGTTGGAAAGATGTCGAAGCAGGAACATTCCAACCTGGAGCGATATTAAATCCTGAAAAGCTGAAAGGTGACGAACCGCAATTTGTAAAAGAATACCACGACTATTACCGTACACCAAGAGGCTTTCACGAGCGTTCCCTTAACTCAACAGGTGCGTGGAATGCCACCAATGCGTTGTCGTTTATGAATATGCCGATATTGACGTACATCAAAGAGATTTCGCCAAGACCGCTTTTAATCATCGCAGGAGAAAAAGCGCACTCCCGTTATTTCAGTGAAGATGCTTATAAAGCAGCAGCAGAACCAAAGGAGCTAATGATTATCCCGAATGCTGTCCACGTTGATTTGTATGACAAGGTTGATGTTATTCCCTTCGGTAAGTTGGAAACATTCTTTAAAGACAATTTGAAGTAAAATGGTAGCTATGAAACATCCTTTTTTAATGGTTGTGGCCTTTATGACAATGATGGTATGCAGTGCTTCGTCCTGCGATAAGAATGATAATAATAACCCCGAAAACACTACCCCTATGGCTAACGGTAAAATCAAAATAAAGGTAGGTTCACAAATCTTTACAGCTATATTGTTAGACAACAATTCGGCAAAAGCCTTCAAGGAAATGCTGCCTTTAACCATCAATATGGTGGAGTTGAACAATAATGAGAAATACTATGATTTGCCGAACAGCCTGCCGGCTAATTCATCCAATCCCGGAACTATTAAAAACGGGGATTTAATGTTGTATGGCTCAAAAACATTGGTGCTTTTTTACAAGAACTTTTCAACATCGTACAGCTACACAAAGTTAGGTGCGGTAAATGATGTAACTGGTTTGGCATCGGCATTGGGATCAGGGAATGTGACCGTTACTTTTGAAATAGGATAAAATATCCGATAACCATTGAAATTTTATTGGGGATAGAACTCTTTGGTTTAAAATTTGTAAATTGTAGATGGAACAATTAAAAATAATCAATTATGAAAAAGATCTTATTTACCTTGTCTCTAGGAATTGTTTTGATAAGCTGTAATAACAGCAGCAAAAATAATACAGATGCGCCAAAAGATTCGGTTGCCCAAAGTACAGATACTGAAAAAGAAGCAACCCTGTTCGGAAAAGACTGGAAGCTCACAGAATTAGACAATGCCCCGATTAAAATCGATACTGCCTTCAAAAAGGAACCAATGATTTCTTTCAACAAGGAAACAGGAAAACTTGAAGGAAATGGCGGATGCAACGGATTTGGCGGCAGTTACAAGCTCGAAGGTGAAAATGGTATTGAAGTTTCGCTTACCGGAGCAACAATGATGGCCTGCCCGAATCTGGAGGTAGAGACTAAATTCATGGATGTTTTAAAACAAGTCAAGCAATACAGTATTAGTGGCAATACCCTGGAACTAAAGGATAAAGATCAAAAGATTACGGCAAAATTAGAAGTTAAGTAATCAGTCCATTAACATCAGGTATATCTTAACCGCTTTTTAAATGAGACTGGCCAAATAAGTCGGTCTCATTTTTGTAGCAAGTAATTGAAAATATTCAGCATTTACTTCTTGTTTAAATTGTAGTCCAACGCTAAATCCTCCTTCCCATAAGGTTTTCTCCAAAAGACCTCAATATTGCTTTCTTATTTTCGTCAATCTTCATCTTATCCAACATTTCAAAGGCTATGAAAGTATATCTCTCAATCTCTTTTTGGGTTACACATGGGATGTCATACTTTTGATATAATTTTCTTACTGTTTCTATTTTATCAAAGTTATCTTCAAGCCTTATGGCATATAGTGCCCTTAACTGTTCTTTTTCGTCCGCGGTTGCGAGTTCAAGGACCTTCAGGTATAGATAGGTTTTTTTATTGGCAATAATATCACCATTCAAGATTCTACCAAAGGTTGGAGTATCCCCAAAAATATCGAGATAATCGTCCTGCAATTGAAATGCCAGCCCTACATTAAGCCCAAAGTCATAAATTAGATCGCAATCTTCCACCGAAGCCTGCGCGATAATCGCACCAATTTTCATTGCTGTCGCAATGAGTACGGCCGTTTTACATTGAATCATTTTTAGATATTCTGAAACAGTAACATCAAGCCGATCTTCAAAAGCAACATCATAGGCCTGCCCTTCGAAAATTTCCATTCCCATTTTATTAATTACTTTAATCAGCTTCATGGCAGTATCCGGATCATATTCCTCCAGATAGCGGTATGTCAGAATAACCATTGCATCCCCGGAAAGAATAGCAGTGTTATTATCCCATTTTGTATGAACGGTTGGTTTTCCCCTACGAATAGGATCATTATCTATAATGTCGTCATGTACCAATGTAGAGTTATGGAAAATTTCAATGGCCAGAGCGGCAGGTAAAGCTGATTTATAGTCTGTCCCAAAAATTTCTGATGTTACTAATGTCAGTACAGGCCGGATTCGTTTTCCACCCAACAATAAAATATAGGATATTGGATCATATAGTTCTTTGGGTTCTTTATCTATAATTTGGCTTTCCAGATATTTAATAAAGAAATCGGTGTATTTATTAAATGGATTCATAAATTAAATGATATTGATTAGGGGGCTCTTCTTAATATTTGTTCTTCTTTATGTTTTTTGCGTGATTATTATTGGAAGAATCTAAATTACCCAAGGATTTGCCGATAAACCAGCATGAATACTATTCAGCCAATGAGTCACTTATAGCATGTTTATCCTGCATTAATTTCAAGAATTAGCTGAAGAGATGATTAAAAACAAATCGTATAACCTAAAAGATATTATTTGCCAAAAATATTTTGTAGTTTTTCAAATACTATCTTATCAACGGGTAAGGTAAACGGATTTTCTGATGAAATATCACACCAACTTACCTTTTTAATATATTCAATTTTAATTTCCAATTCTTCTAAATTTAGGATATCCACCAAGTAATAAATACAGAATATTTGCTTATTATCGTTTATCAGAGAGGTTTGGAATGAATCCTGAGTGTAAAAGTGATCGATGATTTTAATCTTTAAATTCAGTTCCTCATCGAATTCTCTGTGCAGACAATCTATTGTTCCTTCTCCATATTCCAATCCTCCACCAGGAAATTTTGTCAATATAGTATCAATATGAGCGTAAGCTTCCGTTAAGACGAAAATTTTATTATCTCTTATGCATATTGCGTAAATCCTAATGTTAAACCCGTTCATTTTTTATTTAATAAATCCACTAAAAAACTAAATTGTACGACGTTACTAAAATGAATATGAAGATCTGTCGGAACTAGAAACTAAGCAATTATTTCCTAAACGAACCCAATATTAAATAACATTTTTAACAGTCTCACTTAAGCATAAATACAGGAAAGTCTAAATGAAGTAATTTAAAAAGAAAAAAACCGGTCGTTAAGAATTATTAATTAATAACATATTATAAATATAGATATATTCGCTTCCATTTTGTAACTGTATTTCTGCTCAATTTGAAATATTCAGCTAATTCACTATTATTTAAGTTATGCTTTCGCTGAAAGTCTAAGATTTGCAGTATATCAGATTTAGAATAAGAACGATGTTTTTGATTCGCATTGTTTCCTTTGTCTTTAATGTTGAAAACTAACTGATTTAATTTCAAAATATCCATCACAGATAAGTTTTCCTTTTTAAGCAGTACATAAGCGTCAGCTTTTCTTTCAGGAAACTTTTTATCCAGTATATCCATGTAAATTTGTTTGTAATCTGGTCTGTCTGCTGTATTCATTAATAAATTTCTATTTTTAAATTAACTTTGCACATGAAATCTCTAGTTATCAAACACTTATAAGTATCTTAGAGACAGGTATATTTTAGTGGTCTATCTGCTCATAATGCAGGACTCATTTTTAATCCTGCATTTGAACTCACTATTCTATAAAATTCTATGGGTAAATTTTATTTCATGTGTTTTTCTGGCATCGGTTTTTTAATGCATTATATTCTTAGTTAGATACTTTATACATGAAGAAAGAGCCCTCACTTCCAGATAATAATCCAAGACCCAGTAATCCACCCAACCGGGTATCAAAAGTGATTTGATCTCCGGCATTAAATTGATAAATAGTGTTGATCTCAGTATTAGAAATTACAACACTTAGAAGACCTATAAGTGCCACATTTAAACGCACACCTGAAAATGCTTTCGAATCTATAGGCGAACCATTTTTATTAATTCTTACACCGGCAAACCCACCTCCTGTTAGGTCCAGCAAATTTAAATTCGCACCCGTACCATAACGAAAGTAAAATCCCACAGCATAGATGCCACTTTCCTGTATAGTAATTGTTCCATTTGCATCTATTGGATTAGCAGCCCCATTGTAAAATATATTTGCACCAGTAGGATTAAAATTTAATCTTTGGTAGTCTTCTAATAGGGTAAGATTTAATATGCCTTGTCCATTTCCTACCATAGCTTTGAATGCCGTACTGTTCTTCCCATTAAGCATTTTCTGCCATAAATTTGCAGTAGAATCGAAATAGTAATAACCAGGCAAATCTATATTGGCGCGTTGACCATTTCTGTTTCCTCCACTAACGTCAGTAATATAAATCATAGTTCCCTGTTGAGCAGCCCCATACACTGCTGTACTATTGCTTAGTTCTGTCCTCGTTATTCTTGGGGCTTGTATGCCAACATGCTTATTCTGATCTATGACACCGGAAGCATCACGGGCTGCATACACATCAAATGTTGAGCTTGGAGTACTTGTATTAATACCAACTTGACCATTTAGTAGGCATTGAAAAAGTAGGCAAATGCCAATTAAATTCGTTTTCATATTAAGCATTTTGTAATTTTAAATATATTTATATGTGATATTTTTAATTATAAAGACATAATTAGAACATATAATTCACGATAATCACATTTGATTACAAAATTATCAAAAATTAGTGAAAAAAGATTATATAAATACGAAGTAAAATGACATAAAAAAACACAACTGTGTGAAAAAAAATAACAGAAAATAACTATAATCCCTGCCTCTAATCTGTTTTTTTATATTTACTGAGCCATTTATAAAGAGTTGTTTTTGGTATTCTGTAACGTTCCATAACTTCATTTTTAGTCATTTTACCAGTTTCTATTTCCTCAATAATATACTGGATAATTTCAGTTGTATAAATGTTTTTTCTGAATTGAGGCATTTTAGATTTAATAGAAGTCGAATCCTTATTTATATTTGTAGACGGAGAGTAAAGAATAAGATGATGAGAGTAGACTCTGAAAAAATCATACTCCAGTAATTTACTCCATTTAAGTAGAATGTCTGTAGAAAGGTCTATTTTTAAGTACATCTGCGCGACTTCGTCATCAGTACATTTAAAAAAATTACCAATTCGGGAAGTACATAATCCGGTTTCCTCAACTCTTTGTTTAATTAAGGCGCCAATATGAATGTTTTTATAATTCATAATAAACTGCTAAATGGTGAATAATAATAAAATGTTTCAAAATTTGATATACACAAATACCCTATCCCAACTAAGGATTTTATGTTGTCACTTAAATGTGATTTCCTGAACTGAAGGGGTGTTAGTCCCGTATGCTTTTTAAAGAATTTAATAAGATGATTTGCTTCTTTGAATCCTAATTCATAGGCAACTTCATTGATATGGACATTCTTATATATTAAGCTTCTTTTTATTTTTAAGATTAACTGCTCTGAGAACCAGAGATAAGGAGTCTTGTTTTCTATTTTTTTAAAAGCATTTTCAATAGTTCTAACACTTAAGCCCAGATTGGCAGCGTATTTTTTTATTGTATTTTCTTTACTCGTATTATTATTGACTAAGTTTTTGAATTTTGAAACGATAAGTCTTTCTTTTTGAATGCTCAGATTGTCAATATAGGGATGAAAAATATTATCAAGAATTAGCAGTATACTAAATAAATAATTATTAAGTACTTGTTGCTGCTTAGGATAGCAATGTGTATCTAGTTCTTGTTCAATTAGATCAAAAAGCACAAGCAATTCATCATATCTTGCAGAAACATCAAAATATGACATCTCCGCAACATTATTGAGCAATAGAGAATTGTATAGAAACTGAAAATGAATATCGTTAAGGCAAAAAAAATCCTCAGTAAAAATTAAAATTTTACCCGAATAGGAAACCGGTTCATGAAATTGGCTGATTTGATTTTTTGAACCTATTAATATATGTTTTGGCCGGACTTCAAAAGTATGATTATCAAGAGAATGATGACCTATTCCTTCTTCAAATAAGTGTATTGCATAAAATGATATTTTATGGGGTACAATTATATTAGCTCCACGCAACGCTACTACATCATTTACGGATTTGCAATTAATATTTAGTTTACTATTGGAGTGATGTATAAAAGGCTCTATTGGGAATTTATTCATATAATCTTTTCATTCGTACTCTTATTTTCTCGGTATGCTAATAATTGGAAAACTACGAGAATAAGAAGGCATATTACCTAGTGTATTTCTATCGAACAATTTTAAACAAATAGCTCGTAGAACTCAGTGCATAAAAACACAATAAAATGATATAAAAGTAAAATAGCACTAATTTAGATTTCTTAGAAATTATTATTTTTCTATTCAAAAATCAATAGTACTTTCTATTTTTTCTAGGAAATATGGGCAGTATGCTTTTTTTAGACAAGTTTAAGGTTTAGATTAAAAGGTTCACAATAAAATACAATAATCTAAATTCTTCCTTCAGGCAATAAAGTGCAGCTTAGCTTAAGCAAAAACTGATAATGTATGTAATTTTACTATATAGGCATTAGCGGAGAGGTAATATACTTGTTATTGATAGCCATCTTTATTTACTTTCAAGGACCTCTGTTATTGGTCTGCCCACCATACCACTAGGGTATTGAATATGTAAAAGAGCAGAAATAGTGGGAGCAATATCAGTCATATAATAAGCTGCATTATTTTCACCGGCTTTAATTTTCCAGCCCATAAAAATTAACGGAATATGTGAGTCATAGGAATTCCATGCACCGTGTGTAGTGCCTTTTCTTGCATAATTAGGAAGCATACCATCTTTTGGAACAATTTGAATATCTCCGCTTCTTTTCCAGTTAAATCCGCTTATTGCACGATACTTCAATGGTTCAGGAACAGGCAATAAAGCGACCTTTGCAAGTTCGAAAGCGTACAAAATTTCAGGTTTTTTATTTAGTTTGTTGATAATATTCATTTTTACATCTTCCTGATTCAATCTGTTCTTTATGATTGCTTCATCGTTGAGGTAAATCTGATAATTATCAATTCCCAAAATTATCTTTTCAGTTTTAAACCTGGCCTTAAGTTCCTCTTCCAATGATTGCTGCAGGTTTTCATCAAAAAATCCACTCGGCATTTTATTTGAGTCCAGGTATCCTGCAGAATGAGCCCCGCCGTGATCCGCAGACAGGAATACCACATAATTATCTTTTCCAACTTTATTGTCAAGCTCTTTAAAAAATATTGCAAGATCTCTATCCAGTCTGATATAGGTATCTTCAACTTCTATTGAATTGGGACCGTAAGAATGCCCTACATAATCAGTTGATGCCAGATTGATGGCCAGGAAATCTGTTTCTGCCCCTTTTCCCAATTCATAATTCACAAGAGCAGCTTTTGCAAATTGTAAAGTCAATGTATTCCCAAACGGTGTTGTTCTGATAACACCTTTATCTGTCTTATAATCTTTCATTAAACTGCTGTAGGGAAATACAGGTATCTTCGCGCTTCCTACAGGGTTTTCCCATTCAGTATGATCTTTTGTACTTTCAATATATTCCTGTATGGGAAAAAAGGTATCCCATCCCTTTGAAAGAAGTTTTTCAGCATTATTTTCACTATTGAAACTTCTTACCCATTGCGGAAGCTCACTCATATAGTAAGAACTGGTAATGAAGTTACCTGTGGAATCATCAAACCAGAAAGCAGCAGTCGGATGATGGCCTGCCGGAAGTATAGAAGCTCTATCCTTCAGTGAAACCCCAACTACTTTTGACCTGAAATTACTGGCCATTCTCAACTCATCTGTAATAGTGGTAGACCATAGATTGGACGGAGAATGGCTTCCATTTTTACGGCTGTCAGATCCTACCGGGTTTACATTTGAGTCAGCAGTACAGTAAACACTTCTACCCGTCTCTTTATCAATCCAGTTATTTCCTATAATACCATGAATGGAAGGAACAGATCCCGTATAAATGGAAGCATGGCCAACGGCAGTAATTGTAGGAATGTAGGGAATATGAACATTGTTAAGTGAATATCCTTCTTTCAGCATCCTTTTAAAACCGTCTGTCCCATATTTCTTTTCGTAGCGGTATAGATAATCCCACCTCATCTGATCAACAACAATGCCCACCACAAGTTTTGGTTTATCATTGTTGGCTGCCTTTTTCTGAGCACTGATGGTAGCTATGGAAAAGGAAATGAATATTATTTTAACGGCTTTGTAAAACATAGAATTCTGTAATATTGATTAAACTTCAGAAGAAATCTGAATGTCCCTGATCCAGTTAAAGATATGATTTCATTTACCGGATTTCAGGACATTCAGAAAAAAATCAACTAACTAACCTGTTAGAATTTATACACAACAGTAAAAAATGTTGACCTTGGAGGATTGGCCACTGTAAAATATGGCATATTAGCATTTACTGCTGTCTGATACATTTCTGGAGTAAATGCGTCCAGGCTGGCGCGTTGGTCTGCATAAGATCCAGGTCTTGTCCAGCTCATTGTAGCGTAGGTATTAAAAATATTGTTGACATTCACAGAGGCAGAAAGCCTATCCGTAAAACTATATCCCGCCCCGAAATCAAACATGGAGAAAGAAGGAAGTGTAAAGGCATTAGCATTATTAGCCTGTCTTTTCCCCATATAATTCCAGGTAAGCAGTGAATAGAATTTACCAAACTTTACATTAGGTGTTATATTGAAGAACAGTCTTGGAGTAGCTCCTGTTTCATTACCCGTAAAAGAACCGATCTGGTCATCTTCCATGCCGGCTTTATTTACAATCCAAAATGTTCCATTAGTTATTTTCGAGCGCTGTAAAGTAGCGACTGCCCTTATACTAAGGAAGTCCAGAGGCCGTACATTCGATTCAACTTCAACTCCGATAGTTCTGAAGTCATTATATAATGTTGGCAAAGAGTAAAAAGCACCATTTGTTAAGGTTGCCGAACCTCCCGTTGGTACCTTCTTTAATACACTGTAAAAAGGAGTTACAAAAAGATCAAACTTATTATATTTTGCTTTCAATCCGGCTTCCAATTGATTGGTTGTACGTTGTTGAGGATCTAAGAATTGAATTGTAGCAGCACGGTTGGCTGCAAAGTAGATGTCCATATCAGGAGATTTCTTTCCCTGTGAAAATCTGGTATAGACGGAAAGATTGTTGTTAAACTTATAATTAACGGCTGCTGAATATGAAAAAGAATTCAATGTACGGTCATATTCTACGGTTTCCAGATAATTAAGAACTGTATTATCGTACATTGTAAATGCATTGTTATCTGTACCTGTAGTCGATTTTAAATAAGCTCTGGTATTATGTCCTTTAATATTTCCACTTTCGTAGCGGATTCCCCAATCTAATGTAAGATCAGGAGTAATATCCCAAGTATGACCAAAAAAAGCAGCTAACTGTCTTTGCTTGGCATAGAAACCTAGTAAAGATCCATTGTTACTGGCAAATTGCGCCAAACCATCAGGATTTGTAATATTGAAAGTTCCTGTATTTGCTCCCATAGTTCCTGTAAATACCATATCTAAAAGCCTTGGATTAGGCTCCATAGTTGTCACAGCAACTCCTCCTCCTCCTGAAACCCTTGCAACGTCGGAATATCCAAAATAACCTCCTATCGCAAAATTCATATTATTCCATTTTTTAGTAATAGTAAGCTGATTGACTAATTCTTTTACTTTATTCTGATAAATCTGTAGTGGGGTAATAAATACAGAATTATTTCTTAATGTTTGGTTAGGCAAGCTGTTGGTGGTGACGTTGTATACCGGGTTTGGGCCACCGCTCGGGTTCACAGAATTTACACTGTACATAATCTGGCCTGTAGAATGATCTCTAAAAGTAAAGTTACCATCAGCTCCGGCTGCTCCAAATAAACTAAAAAAATCTTTGCTGTCTACCGCAATAATTGAAGTACTTGTAGAGGTGTTGTACCTTACATTATTATTAGATACCCTTATCTTATTGTCAAGGTTCCAGCCGTTTCCTAATTTATGCTCCCAATTCAAACCAACAGAACGGTAAGTATTATCAACCTGTCTTCTGGAATCATAGAATAAATTACCGCTTTCAACAAAATTGGTCTGACTATACGTTGCAGGAGGAAGAAGAATAGATGAACTATTATCAAAGCCCTCCGCAGGTTCTGCATTTCCATATCCTCTTGTAGGAATAGCCATAGAATAGCCGTTTCTGTCACGCAGGTATTTAACAAAAAGCTTAAGGGATCCTCCACTATATTTTTTTACGATATTGGCTTTTACCTGTCCTCCGTTATTCAATGGATATCCGCTTGGATGTCTTGCCCCTTCATCATATCTGTAAAATCCACCAATATTAAAGAAAAGGTTTTTAGCAAGAGGGCCTCCGATATTAAGATCAGTTCTGTATAGACCGTTATTGTTCTTTCCCTGAATACCTGTTCTCATTCTTACCTCCGCTTCCAGCTTTTTACCGCCGGTTTTAGAAATGTAATTAAAAATTCCCCCGGGAGCATTGGCTGTGGTAATAGATGAAGATCCTCCTCTTACAGCATCAAGCCTTTCTATGGTTGCATCTGCCCTAAGGAAAAAGTCGGGGCCATAATTATAATACGTGGTATTGGTTATGGGAAGCCCGTCCTCCTGCATGGATACATATTCATAACCGAAGCTACCATCCTGTGTTCCTACAGTAATTCCCCGGGAAGCAACACTGTTTCTGATTTCTCCGTTTGAAGAATTCACATATACTCCCGGTACATTTTTCAAAAGGTCTGACGCACTTACCGCAACCTGTTTTTCCAATATATCAGCTTTAAGTACAGAAATGGCAATGGGCGAGTTCATCTTCAGTCGTTTATCAAAAACTCCTGTGACTACAACTTCGTCAATACTTTTAGAATTCGAAGAGTCTTGCTTAGTCTCTTGTGCATAAATATTATTGAGGTATAAAGTAGCAATTCCCACAATAAAAATAATTGATTTTTTCTCCATAGCAGTTTTAGTGTTAGTTTGTTTTAGTTATTGGGTTTTTAATTTCAGATATACACCATTGGTCCATCCAAATCCATCCTGATTTGGATATTCGCCTCCTCCGGCAATGGTTTTGGTATCCTCGGCATTATATTTTTCCATTAGTTTTCCTGTATTTTCATATACTCTTTCCACATTTTTGCACCAGTTATTTTTTATATCATTCGCCAGCTGCACGAATCCATATTGTTTCATTCCTTTAAAACCCAGCCATTGATATGGGGCCCAGGCATTAGGCATATCCCACTGCTGACCTGTATTTTTTGTTGTGGTAACAAGGCCACCGTTGTAAAGAAACTTTTCGGAAATTGTTTTCGACATTGATTCAGCTTGCCTCCCAGTGGCAAGTCCCAGAAATAAAGGATACAATGAAGCGATGTGATATGAAGCTGTTTTCTTACATTTTTTTAAATGGTAATCTTTATATATTCCGGCTTCTTCATCCCAGAAATAATGATTGATTGCCTGTTTTCTTTCTGCTGCTCTCTTTGTATAATATACTCTTCTATCTTCCAGCCCCAAAAGACCGGCAGACTTTGAAAGGGTATTTTCAAGATGCCATAAAAGACAATTTAAATCGACCTGTGCAATGTTCAGCGTTTCTATAGTCTGTATATGTTCTCCATCCTTAAACCATCTGCTGGAAAAATCCCAGCCAGATTCGCAAGCGCTTCTGATATTTCTATAGAATTCATCTTGATCAGAAGTCTTTTGATCCTCTATATCGATAAGATAGCTTTCGGGCCGTGGCAAATTTTCGGAATCATAATATCTGTTTAGAAGTATTCCTTCTTCAGTTTTTGCCAATCGCTTCGCAGTGGTACCATTAATTAATTGTTCTTCCCCATCCATCCAGAACTTATATTCTTTTTCAAGAGTTCCGAAATACCTGCAATATGTGTCGGTGTTATCCGTACTTTCGGCAAGAAGATCCAGCATTAACGAGAAATAAGGAGGCTGTGAACGGCTCAGAAAATGAGTTCTGCTGGCATTGGGAACAAAACCAAATGTATTAATAAGGTAGCTGCAGTTTTCAACTATATTCTCCATCATTTCCAGCCGTCCGGAAACCTGCAGACCAAGCATAACAAAATAACTATCCCAATAGAAAAATTCATTGAAGCGCCCACCCGGGACAATATAAGGTTTAGGAAGTTTTAAAAGAGTACCCTGGTTATCAATGGCTGTACGTGTAAGCTCATCCCATAGTTTTTTAATATGCTGTTCAATCGGCAGGAAATCTTCTCTCTGAATTGTCTTTTTATCGATAAAATCAAAATTAGCCAGTACAAAGGCTCTCAGATCAAAGTTTCTGTCGTTTCTTTCATTATCATATCTTCTATTGATCTCCGAAATGGAATAAAGAGGTACTGCATCTGTCATGGTCTTCTGGTCTTCAAATATTCTTGCACGCTGAATATCATCAAAGAGCAATTGTATATCGTTTATGTAAAGCTCGTTGCTCATATGTATGTTATTTTTTATTGATCTGTATCTGTTTATTCATGAAAATTGCTGAAATGATCAGTAGTACCAATGGTACTAAGGAAAGGTAAAATGCATGCTGCCCATTAAACTCCTGGAATATAAACCCTGTAATTACTGACCCTAGCGTTCCTCCTATTGCAGAAAATACTACAATGAGACCTGACATTGAGCTGTGAAGGTATTTGGGAACTGATGCAAGAATTACTGAATTGATACTAGGATAAATCGGAGCTAAAAACACTCCCATTAAAGGAAACAGGTAAACTGCAGCTGGTGCTTTTAACCAGCTGGTATCGGCGTTAATATGGGTATTATGTGTTAACGGAAGAACCAGAAGTAAACTTATACCAAAACCGGCAGCACAGAAAGAAACTACATAAATCCAGCTAAATTTTTTGGAAAAAAAGCCAGATAAAAATCTGCCTAAAGCAAAAGCGCCTGCCAGGATAGCGCCTGCCTGTATGCTCATGGAAGTGGGAACCCGCAGTATCTCTTTATAGAATGTAGGAGTCCAGGTCTGAAAGCTCTGTTCAACCAAAACAAAAAGGAATGCACATAATAAGAAAAATAAGACTCTCTTATAGTTGAAGAGACTGATGCTGTTTTTTATATCACCCAGAAAGTTTGTTCCCTCACTCTTAGATTCCTTCTCATTAAGTCTGGAAAAGAAAAGAAATAAAAATGATAAAAATGATAATGCGGCCAGTACCCAGTATACATTCATCCAATGGGTGGATTTTGGATTCTGATCATCAATAAAAAGGCTGAACAGCAGATTTCCTGCTAAAACTCCTATCATAAAGAATCCTTCAAGGAATCCCATGAAACTCGAGTGCTCTTTGTCAGTTTCCGTAATAAGTCCTATCGAAGTAAAAACTGAAATCTTGATTAAGGCAAATGAAATTCCTACAATAGTAAAAAGTAATTTGAAAACCCAAAACTGATTTGTAAAAGGCATTAAGAAACACATACAGCTTACCAGTGAAAGGCCTATCAGCATCGAATTCTTTATTCCGAACTTAGGGAGAAAAGAAGCCAGAATAAATGAGCATATAGCAATCGGAAGATCTTTAAAACCTTCAAGGACACTAGCTGAAGATTTTGAAATCCCGAAATTTTGCTGCACCTGAAGAATTACAGCTCCCACAGAATTCAGAAGAATTGCGAAGACAAAGTAATTGAGATAAAGGACAATTTTAATCCGTAAATTTTTCATCAGAATTCAATTAACTTCGCAAAATTATTAACATTGAGTTTACAATTATTTCACATAATAAACCATTATTAACACAATATTAATTAAAATACTATTTTTACAATATATTTTAAGTTAAAATAATGAAAGTTTATTACGAAAGTATTACCTCTGATAAAAACAGTTCCTTTAGAGCTTTACATATTAATGTTCCTGTAAAAGAGCTCCGGTGGGAATATCATTATCATCCCGAAATAGAGCTTGTTTGCGTGGTTTCAGGAAGTGGCAGCAGACATGTAGGATATCACAAAGGTAATTTCAGAAATGGTGATCTTGTACTGATTGGGCCAAATGTTCCTCATTCCGGATTTGGAAACAATTCTATTGATCCCCACGAAGAAATTGTCATACAGTTCAAGGAAGAAATTATGAAATTTCCTTCCGAAATAGAAGAAACCTCAGCTCTGCGTAAGTTGCTTATGTTGTCAAAATTTGGAATACTTTTCAGTGATAAAGCAAAAAAAAAGTTACAGCCGAAATTATTTCAGCTGCTTGATAGTGAAGGTTCAAAAAGATACTTATTGCTGCTTAATATTTTGTTTGAGCTGTCTGAAGATAAAGATTATATATTATTAAATAAAGAAGTAATGCCCCATACCATTATTTCTAAACACAAAGAAAGATTGCAGATCATTTTCACATTTCTTGAAAAGAATTATGAAAAACAAATAGACATCACTGAAGTAGCACATCTAGCCAACCTTACCTTACCTGCTTTTTGCAATTTTTTTAAAAAAGCAACAAAGATTACCTTTTCTGATTTTGTAAACCAATACAGAATTGATAAAGCCTGTACTCTCTTACTCGAAGGAAAAAGCATTTCCGAAGCCTGTTACAACACAGGATATAATAGCATTTCTTACTTCAACAGAAGCTTTAAAAAATGTATGAATAAAACTCCTACGGAATTTATCAATGAGCTTGTGAGGTAGTTTTTAATTGGTGCATAAAGAACACTTCTAATGAAGTAGGTAAAATTTATTATTTAAAGCGGCAACAAATTAAGGCAATTTCCATATTATTTAACATTAAGGATAACTATTATTTATGTTAAATCTTTCTAAGATATTTCAATCATTCTTTGAACCCCCAATCTTTCCGGTAATTTTCTCAGTTTATTATTTTTTTATTTATTTTTAATAAACAGACAAGTCTGTTCATTTTTTTATCTACATTTGCAAAAACATTAACCAAATGAATAAGATTAGAGAAAAAATTTTTAGTACAGCAAGTTTTTTATTTCAAAATCAGGGTTATAATAATACTGGAGTTAACCAGATTATTAAAGAGGCCAGTGTTTCTAAATCTACTTTTTATACCCATTTCAAATCAAAAGATAGTCTCTGCATAGAATATTTACATAGAAGATTTGATTATTGGATGCTGGAGCTTGAAAATTTTATCAAAGATGCTTCTTCTCTTAAGGAAAGGATTCTTAGATCTTTTGATTTTCTTATTTATATCAATGAAAAAGAAAATTTCAGAGGGTGTAGTCATCTTAATCTTCTTTCTGATCTTTCTGAAGAAAAATCAGAAATAGTTAAAACTATTCGTGATCAAAAGAAAAGATTAAAAAATTTCTTTGATCATGAAATTAAAGATGAAACTCTCTCTGTTCATGTTTATCTTCTTTTTGAAGGTTCTATTACCACCAGCCAGCTTTATAAGTCAAATGAATTAATTGAAGAATGCAAGTGTCTGCTTGATGAAATAATATTATCCAAAATCTAATTTAATAACAAAAAAAACCACTAATTATGAAAAACAGAATGTATTTGGGAACTTTAAGTTCTGAAATGTTTAGGTTATGTACTTTAGCAACATTGTTTTCAGGCTCTTTTTTATTTTCACAAGTCGGGATTAATACACCTGATCCAAAATCTACTCTTGATATTCAGGCAAAAAGTGACGGAAGTACGAAAACAGAGGGCATAATGATTCCCCGTCTCACAGGTGACCAGATTCAGATTATGTCCAATGCTTTACAACCAGGCACTGAATCTCTGATGATCTACGCTACTTCTGCCCCTACATCTCCCAATCCGAAAGTGATAAAAATTATCCAGTCCGGATATTATTACTGGAATGGAGCCAGCTGGGAGGCTATAGGTACTAATAATATCTATACAACGGACGGAAGCATTACCACTCCTCAAAGCGCAAGAAATGTAGATCTTAACGGCAAGAACCTTGTCTTTTCCGGAACAGGAAGCGTAGGAATAGGGACCGTCCCATCCGCTTCAGCAAAGCTTGATGTCGCCGGAACGGTAAAAGCATCAGCAATAGACTACAATTCTGATGCAAGGCTGAAGCAGAACATTACAGAAGTACAATCTACCACAGAAATCCTTTCAAAATTAAGACCTGTTTCCTATTTCTGGAATGATATGGGTAAAAAGAAAGGAGGAAATGCACAGCTTCAATATGGCTTAATAGCACAAGAAGTAGAAAAAGTACTTCCTAATATCGTAAACACGGATTCCGAAGGCTATAAATCAGTTAACTATAATGAGCTCATTCCTCTCCTATTGAAAAACGTCAACGAGCAGGATAAGAAAATCCAAGAATTGCAAAAAGAAATACAGGACCTGAAAAAGACTAAATAAACCATTTGTGTTTTTATTCGAGTAGATATTTGAACTAATAATTTGACAACAGGAACAAAGCTCCCAGAGCTAATATTGAAGTGTTATCAGGCGGAACTTAGTGGAATGATTTTACTCACGGGATAAAAATTAATCAATAATCAATCAAAAAAATGAAAAAAAACATTACCCTTTTATTTACCCTTTCATTATCAATGCTGACTTTCGCTCAGGTGGGAGTGAACACAACAGATCCAAAAGCGACCTTCGATATACAGGGTGCACCAACAGATTTGACCAAAACAGATGGCATCATTGTCCCAAGAATAACCGGAAACCAGCTGAAAGCCAAAGACGGGCTTTATCTTACAGCGCAGACAGGTTCTATGGTATATGTAACAGCTGCTGCTGCGCCTGCAACGGCTAAAACTGTAAATATAACCACAGCGGGTTACTATTATTTTGATGGCGCAGTTTGGCAGAGAGTGGCTAATGGTATAGCATCAACAGAGCCGTGGAACATACAAGGTACTACAGATCCGGCAACGGCTAATTCAGAGAATATATACCAGACAGGTAATGTAGCTATAGGTACACAATACCCTACCTCAGGGGTTAGCCTAGATGTTAGGGGAGCAGTTCATTTGGGATCTGGTCATTCTACAAGTACCACAATAGGGCTGCATTCCGTAGTATCAGGATCAAATAATATTGCTGAAACAGAATTTTCAGCAATTATAGGAGGAAATGCTAATAAGGCTATTAAAAATCCTAATAGTTCAAATGCTGTAAGATCTAATTTTATTATTGGTGGAACTTCCAATGAATCACAGGCACAAGGAGCGGGCGTAATTGGTGGTATTTACAACAAAGCAATTGGGGGACATTCTGTTGTTTTGGGAGGAGGTTTTAACGAAACCCGGGGTGGTCATTCGGTGGCTGCAGGTACTTCAAATATAGCAAATGGATTTAGTGAATTTGTAGCAGGTAGGTTCTCAACAAATTACGTATATACGAGTGTGGTTGGGGATGAAGGAAAAAACCGTCTTTTTAATATAGGTAAAGGTAATGACATATCAAGGTCAGATGCTTTTACAGTCCTGGGACACGGTAAAATAGGTATTGGTTTTGATAATTTTGAAACCCGCTACGCAGGAGAAGTGCTACAAGTTAATGGTAACGCGCAATTGGTGAGCTTACCAACCCAGGAAGCTAACATCACCACAGACAAAATGGTGATGGTAGATAATACAGGAGTATTAAAAAGCGTGGCAACAACAAGCCTGATACCAGCCGCTCCCAATGCATGGTTATATACAGGTAATACAGCAACTGCAACCTATTTTCTAGGAACACTGAACGATGTACCCCTTAATTTTAGAATAGATAACCAACATGCAGGGCAAATAACTAAAGAAAATGCGTCATATGGTTACTCAGCATTGCAGAATAATACAACGGGAACCTGGAATAATGCTTTTGGTAAATTAGCTTTATCAGCAAATACAAGTGGATTTGGAAATCATGCTTTTGGTCAGGAAACTCTAACTGCAAATACCACAGGGGAGCTTAACCATGCCTTTGGCTATAAAGCTTTGTCATCTAATACCACCGCACATTATAACCATGCTTTTGGTAATCATGCTTTGGCTGCTACAACCACAGGATGGAGGAATAGTGCCTTCGGACAATATGCTTTAGTTTTTAATACCACAGGAGGTAGTAATAGTGGTTTTGGTGATGGCGCTTTGACCTTTAATACCACAGGATATTACAATACCGCTATGGGAGCAGGTAGCTTAGCTTATTCCACAGGTAATAATAATACTGCTATAGGGTATGATTCAGGCCCTGTTGGAAATCAACTTAATTTGTCAACGATTAACAACAGCACTGCCATAGGTTATCGTGCAAAAGTTCAAGCCAGTAACAGTATGGTTTTAGGAGCTTCTAACAGTCCGGATGAAGTTAATGTCGGTATCAATACCACTACACCGCAAGCCAAACTGCATATCGTAAAAAATGCTTCCCAGTTGACGCCTGCTATCATAGAAGGATGTAATGTTTATGCCGATAATGCCACGGCAACAGCTGCAGGCTTACCAGTGGGAGCCTTGTACAGAACTTCAACAGGAGTATTGATGGTGAGATATTGAAATGTGTATCCCATTTACTACTGTGAAAAAGTTTGAAAAATGTTTTTTTAAACGCCTTATAATATAAAACCTATAGTTATGAAAATAAAACTATACCTCCTTTTCTTTTGGGTAATCTGCCAGCAAATCTTTGCACAAAACAACTACTATTGGGTAGGCGGAGCAGGAAACTGGAATGATTTGAACCGTTGGCGTATCGGATCGCCAAATGGCCCTCAGGCAACCATTATTCCTTCCCGTTATGATAATGTATTTATTACCAATTCAAGTGGTTTTACCGCATCAATGGGAAATATTTCAGGCTCGTCGGCTATATGCAAAAACTTTACCGTTCAGGATGGCTTTACCGGTAATTTTACGTTAACTGGCGGCATTAGTATCTACGGAAATGTACAATGGCGAAAAGGTGCCTATCTCGCGCTAAATACAGGGATCACAATGATGTATGATGATACTCAGACAACATCGAACCTTATAGATATCCCCTCAGATATTTACTGGCTCAACAATGCTTCGTATGATGATTCCGGTGGCTGGGGCACAATTAAATCTGCTTATGTTTATCTCACAGGAAACGGAAAATGGAAACTGATCAATGATCTTGGTGGTGAACATTTCGATATGGTATTCACAATACAGGATAACGCTTCACTTGATACCAATGGTAAAAATATTACGGTAAAAAATTTCAATTACACCTCAAGCACCGTTTCCGATTTCGGGAATATCGTCATTAATACAACTTTTGCCAACATCAACGATAAGGTTAATCTTTCTAATTCTATCATCAATAATACTACGCACAGTTATTATAGCAATTACAATTTTGGCAGTCCCGGACTGACATTTACAAAACAACAGGTTGTAAAAAAAATTACAACGAGTGCCAATATGTTCAAGCCTTTGCTTAGTTCTACTATTGGTGTTTTGAATGTGGATGAAATGATAATGGACAGTAATGCTACATTTAGCGGTTTGATTTCTGTAAATAATCTGAGCCTTAATAATTCAACATACTCTTTAGACAATAGTAATTTTAATTATTATCTTCAGGTAAACCAAAACTTTACCGCCAATGTACCCTGTAAAGGTGTATCTCCTGCTATTGGGGTTACGGGTAGTTATTCTAACAAAGGAAAAATAATAGGACCGGCAGGCATGACAATGGATTTTCCAAATTATAGCTTTACTAACATCAGTGCAGGCGGAGGAGCGAGCTATACCGCAGCGATAGATGGGGGCGGTAATACCGGTAATATTACATACAACAATTACACTTCTCATACGTACTACTGGATAGGTGGATCCGGCAATTGGTTTGATCCTTCCCACTGGTCGTTAACCTCAGGAGGTGCACCTGTAAATTGTGTCCCGATGAGATGGGATGATGTCTTTTTTGATCAAAATTCCGGTACAGGAGTAGCCGTTTCAGCCAACATTGGACAAAATGCCGAGTTCCGGGATATGAAGTGGCTGAATGTTCCTGGAATCCCACAATGGAATGTATATACTGCCAACTCATATGGTAGTGTTTACCTGCAAAAGAATATGCAGATCAATACAACCAATACCAGTTTCAATTTCTTAGGAAGGTCTGCATCTGCAAATTATTATATGAGTTTTGAAGGAAATATAATGCCATATATTGCTGTTAACGGAACAGGGAATTATTATTTGGTAGCTCCAGGTACACAGGGAGATTACAGCTTGAAAACAATGAGTGATTTTAGTTTTAACGCAATCAACGCAGGAGCCAATCTTTTTGCGGATAACAGTAAAATAACGGCACGGAGTATAGTTTTTGGAGGGAATTCTGTAGCCATAAGCAATTCGGACATTACTGCAACCAATAATATTACCATTTCCAATACACAGGCTATCAATGCTCAAAATACAACTGTAAAAGCTGTCGGAGTTACTGTTAATAGTGATACTAATAATCATTTCATAGATAGTATTATTTTCAACGGAAATGGGAGTCAAGTCGGTATCCGTGGGAAGATAAATGCGAATACCATTCAGGTGGCAAGCGGAACAGATTTTCTTCTTAACGGATATAATACAGACAATTCAACAATCTCTACCAAAAGCTTTATTCATAACGGAACAGGAGGAATACTATTCGGTAGTTATTATACCCCAACTTTTTCTGTTACCGATGTATTTCTTTTTAACAGAAATGCGTGTTCCTCTATGCAGAATATGAACGGAATTTCATCTGTCCGTAAAGGAAAGCTGGTACTGGGCAGCAACATTAACGGAAATGGAATTGTACAGCTTAATAGATTAAATATAACCAATATAACGGCGAGTGGAGCAACTGTATTAGCGGATAATTCTATTGATAATGGGAACAATACAGGAATAACATTTACAGCACCTACAGGAAAAAACCTGTATTGGGTTGGAGGTGCAGGTAATTGGGAAGATCCGGCACATTGGTCTGTGGTAAGCGGAAGTACTGATCCTGCTAATCGTTGCGGGCCACCTACTATTTATGACAACGTTTTTTTTGACGCCAACTCTGGGTTGATGGCAGGTAGCAATACTATCAGTCTTAACAGTCATGTAAGAGTGAATGATATAACATGGACGGTTCCTGCTCCAGCTACAGGAATAATGTATATGGCTAATTTTTCTATAACGATCAACGGTAATCTATTTTTGCAACCTAACTTTTCAGTGAGTGGTAATTATGGTGACTCTTACAGAACCTGGTACTTTATGAATCTGGATAAACCTGCAGGTACTGTAAAGACGATCAATATGTCAGGGGTCAATGGTATTTCTAATTTAAATTTTACAGGCAATGCTATATGGACAGTTAACGGGAATATAAAAAGTGATTACAGTATTTATCAAAATACAGGTGCTACGCTCGATTTTACTAACGTTACAGCGCAATCTCCAGCGATGAATTTTTCAGGAGAAAAACTAGTACTCAACAACAGTACTATCAATGTATATTCTATCATTGTAAACACAGTACAATCCATACAGGATATTAACAGTGTTATTAATATTACTCCTGTTTATTATCAATATTTGTCATCTAGTTTTAATGCACTGAACCATTATATTGGAAAAGTAAATATCGAGTCAAAATATATCCAAAGAGCTTCAAATTTAGGATATTATGCTTCTTTCAGTTTTCCCCAGGGAACTATCAACGAGCTGAATATTCTTTCTTACTCCGGCCCATATATATACACAGGATCTGATTTCCGTACACTGCATATCGGAAATCTAAATAAGGTCAATATGCTTAATATCAGCGGAAAAAATACGATCTCTTTGGGAAGTAATATCTATGTTCAGCAAAAAATGAACATGTTGGGAGAATGTAGCTCGGATAAGCTGGCAATCATTAGTAATGATACTACTCCAAAACAAATTGTAATACCAAACTATAATACAACCGATTTTAAAATTGTAAACACCTATCTTAAAGGACTTTCTTCATCGGGAGGGCAAACCTATGAGGTAAGTAGCAGTATTGATGCAGGTAATAATACCGGCTTCAACTTTAACGCTGTTCCGGCAGGTCGTGATTTATACTGGATAGGAGGACAGGGTGATTTTGATGATGCCCAGCATTGGTCATTAAGTTCGGGTGGAACACCGTTAACTGATTGTTTTCCTCCGCGTGCAACAGATAATGTTTTCTTTGATGCAAATTCCGGATTTACAGCTACGCAGAACAGAATCTATTTTTCGTCAAGCAGAAGTGTTAAAAATATTACTTTCAACAATGCTCCCAATAAACCGGCATTGAACTTTAATGGTGACGCTACTAATAACTTTTATGGATTGTACGTGTATGGTAATCTTGCCCTGCAAAATGATGTCGTAGTCAGTGCACCTGCGTTTAATATCATTATGGCACAAAGTACAACTCCGGGCGTCACCCGATATATAGACACCAAAGGAGTCAGCACGCCAATCAACATAGTGGCTACACAGGATTTCTTTGAGCTTCAGAGCAATTACAATGGCGGATTAATAGGCGTGAATGTAAAAAGTTTTAAAACCAATAATTATTCTTTAACAACAGTTAGTTCCTCCAAATTTGAATTACTTTATAACCAGAATGTTAGTCCTTTATTGAACTTCGGACAATCAATTATTAATAGCCCTATCTTTACTATTGATTCCTATAACAATTATCCTGTAACAATAAATGCCATCGATTCTAAAATAACAACGGGTAACTTCTATGTTCGTGTAACAAATGTAAACAACTTCGGAGATGTGACGATAACAACTGCAGGTACATTAAATGGTGGAACTCCTGTTCATAATTTCAATAAAGTAACTTTCCTTGGAAGTGGAACACTATCATCAAAAGGCAATTACAAAACTTTATATTTCAATCCCGGAACATATACCATTGCCAGTGGGCAAACGGTAACAGAAAATCTTTTTATGACGGGAACGCCATGTAACAGGATTAATGTAAGCAGAATAGCTGCTTCCGGTCAAACTATCATCAATCTTGATCCGGCAGCTGCTTATACTATGTTTTATGCATCTGTAAAAGACATGAATTTTTCACGTCCGGTTGATGCTTACGGAAACAGCCAGGATTTGGGAAATACTACTAATCTTACCATTGTACCTACCAATGTTCAGGCAGCAGGGTTTGGTGGTAACAAAACGCTTTGTTCGTCAGAGTTTCCTAAGACCTATGATGCAGCAGCATTATACGGAACAGATCCAAATGCATCATATACCTGGACAAAAATTGGAGCACCGAATGCCGGAGTCATCAGCACTTCGCCAATGGTTACTTTTACCCAGCCGGGAAATTATAGTGTAAAAGTGGTGTATGCTCAGGATGGATGTAATATTACAGAAAACTTTACGATTTCGTCTGTTGCATCAGCGTTAGATAATACGTCTACTACTGCAATCAGTGCTTTGGTTCAGGCTACGGGTGATGTTGTGGTAACTTTTAAAGGAAGTTTAACTAATCAGACTTATATTTTTACTTACAGTATCAACAATGGTCCTGATATGGAAATCACTTCCAATGCAAATGGTGTGGCAACACTTAATCAGCCAAGAAATGTTGTAGGCGCATTTGTCTATCATCTCAAAGGTGTTCGTTTTGCAACAGGTATGGCTTGTCCTGTTGCGATAGCTAATAAAGATATTGTAGTGAATATTAATCCCGATTGTACAACACCAGGAGTTGTTCAGTTGTACGGAAGCGAATTGAGGGGCTGCACAGCAAGTTCCGGAGCAAGACGATTGGCAGAATTATCTTCAATTACTATTGCTAATCCCCCTGCAGATGCTAATGTAATGCAATTGATCCCGTCAACAGGAATTGTTGTCAAAGAAGGAACTGATGTTTTCTTATTGAGAAATAAAGAAGCCTTACCGGAAGCGCTTACTTTGCCAGCAAATAAACCATATATCCAGGGAGCGGTTATTTATCATAATGATCACTTTTATGAAGGTGTAGAAAATGGCAAATGGATTAGAATTGATAATGAATAGAAGGAATTTAAATAAGTTGAGGCTAATCATATAGCTTCAACTTTATCTTACGGTACTAACAGATTAAAACAATTTATTCACTACATTTACATAGTGAAACTAAAGTATAATTTACTTGAGTTGTTATAAGATTTTGCACTTTAATCAATAGTATAAAGAGTTGTGGCAAATTCGTGGCACTTTTGAAAAAGCAATTTAAAACTCAAGGTTCGAATCCCTCACTTACTGTTCCGCTTCTTCTTGTAATCAAACTTTAGCCCGCCAGCCTCTTTATCATACCACACATAACTGAGTAAAGCTGACCATTAGGCAAAAAAGAAGTGAAGTTTAATCCCCAAAATGACCTCTATACTAATTTTTAAGCATCAAATGCCGGTACATTAAAGTATATTATTATCTTATTTTTTTCGTATATCTTCAAAAATGAGTTACACTTCGTATATATTAAAAATGACAAATATCTTCTTATCAAGTTTCAAAAAATAATCAATACTCATTAAATAACTTTAAAATTCTATCAATATCTTCTAGAAATTGGTTCGAGGGTACCACTGTCAAGTTCACAAATAGCCAAAAAGCGTCAACTGCATACAGTTGGCGCTTTTTCTAAATATATTATTCTGTAAGTTTTACCTTTTGGTCTATCCAATACTTATTCCTAAAAAATTATCTGGGACAAAAAGATGACATGTACATTGGAACCTAGATTGATGCGGAAAGGTAATATTTTGATACCGCTCATTTTCTGAACAGTCTTAGAAAATGTCCATTTAAGGAAGGAGTAATTTATCTCTTGCCCGGTGCAGTGAAAGTGGATTATCACTTTCCCACTGTTACCATTACAAAGATGGCTAAAATACGACTTATTCCTGATCCCCATACTCAATCTATAAAGACAAATCTCAGGAAACTCAAAGAAGTTTTCGGGAGGATATAAGTATGACTTTTCGAAAACCTTATCCTCAACAAAATGAAATAGGTCTAGAAGTATGTAAAATAATTTAGATTAAAATTACACTGCTAATAAAAAGCTTATTTACTTAAATGGCTTAGCTTCTGATAAAATAATTTATCATAGCAGAGATTATCTGGAGTCCAGAATACAAAGAGGCTGTCCTAAAAGTTTGGGCAGCCTCTAATTTTGTTAATTTTGTTCGTACCTCCTTATACAGGAGGTATATTCAAATATTAAATTCTCAAAAGATATGTCTTACTTTTAGGACAGCCTTTTGATTTTTAATGATTAAAGTGATTAATAAACATAATACATTTTTCCAATATTTTGGAAGGCCAAATATTAGAGATTAAAAGGATTATTTGATAAATATTTACATATATTCAAATCATAATCATCTATCTCCCCTAGACCAATTGATAAACGTTCCAAATAATACCTATTCAAACATATGTTCACTGTTAGTCCTCCTTTAACATCTTTTAATTGTTCTCTGGAAATTTTCTTTAAATTTTTCATGATAATATTTTTTTTGTAATATAAATTTAATAATATTTTTCAAAATAATACTTAGGAATTCAATTCATTCATCCTATCAATTAAGAGATTAAAATACACGTAAACAATCAATTATCAGCAACTCAAACCTAAAAAACAATGTTATAAAATTATGATCCTGAATACTTACTGATCCATTTATAAAGAGTTGTTTTAGGAATTTTATAAACCTTGACAACTTCTGATTTTGACATGCTCCCTTTTTCTATTTTTTCCAGAATGAACGATATTATTTCCTTAGTATAGATGTTTTTTCTAAATACAGGTAAATTCTTTTTCCCCCTATTATAATCTAAACTCTTTGGTGGGGAAAACAGGATAAGATGTTGTGTGTAGAGCCTAAAGAAATCATAATCCAGTAGTTTACTCCACTTCATTAATAGCTCCGTTGACAAATGTTCCTCATTGTACATTTTTTCAACCTCAAAAACAGATATATTAAAAAATGCAGAAATCCGTGAATCCTCTATTTTATTGTTTTGAACTTCGTTCTTAATTAAAGATCCAATATGTATATTTTTAAAATCCATAGTTCAATTTGAATGGTAGTAATAAGTTATAATATAACTGTTATTAGTAGCTAATTCCTTTCATTTTTTTTCTTCATATTTCTTTTCCATGCAGTAATTGTATTCCGACTTAAATTAAAATGTAAGGCTAATTGTGAATTACTAAGATTATTTTCTCTTTGATAATCCAGCATCTTCAAAATACTTTCTTTATCATATGATTTATATTTTTGATTCAAATTTTCATACTGATGATTCGGGAAGAGTATTTTATTGAGATTAATGACATCCAAACAGTTTAACTTTCTTTTCTTAAAGAATTTATGAAAGTCTTGTAATTGTATTGGAAATTTCTCTGAAATCAAATCCCAATAAATTTTTTTATAATCAGGTTCCATGACATCATTTTTTTCTATCATTAGTGGAGATATATACTTTTTGTGTTTTTATAACTATTAGAATATTATTACAAATATATTTTATGAATATGAATCATAAAATAACAGATATCTGTCATTTTATTTTTAATAAAAAAATTTTTTTCTTAAAAATAAGTAAGCCTTTTTGCTAATTTTGATTAAAATAACCGCTATGAAAAAAATTCAGCCTATAAATACACACTTTATTGAAACTTTTACTTACAGAAGTCGGTCACCAATAGAATATTATGATTTTTTTGAAGAAAAAATCAACAGCATAGCTGATCATGCTATAGGTACTCATATTTGGCTTATATTTAATCTATCTGAAAGAAAAGTGGAGATGGTAAGTGAGAACATTGAACAGTTTACTCCATTTAAGAGAAATGACTGGCTTCATGATATAGAGACGGATTTCTTTAATATGCAATTTCATCCTGAAGATAGAGATTACTTACAAGCTGCTTTTCAACTTGCAGAATCCATGCGATTTAACCTTGGTATTTCTAAAAAAGAAACTTTAAAATTTAATTTTTACGGGAGAATGCTTGACAAGAACAATGAGTATCGTTTGGTTATGATCAAATGTATAGCAGAATATATTAATGAGAATGATGAGGTAGAAGCCTCGTTAGTAGTCATTTATGACATATCTCATTTTAATATAGAGAACCACCTGTTAATGTCTATGATAGATTATAGTAAAAAAGAAACTCACTATTATAAATATATTGAGAAAGAGATTAAAAGTATTGAGATGGATACCCCAAAAATAGGAAGAAGGGAAAAGGAAATTCTTGAACTAATGTGCCTAGGTTACAACACTCCCGAAATCGCTGAAAAGCTCTACATTTCTTATCATACTGTCGAAAACCACAAACGAAATCTCCGAAAAAAAACCAATACCAAAACTTCATCGGAACTGGTTGCTTATGTGATGATCCATAATTTAATGTAGAAAACTACCACTCATCATCAATCGAAGTCTTTAATGGAATACGTCTCTTTATTTTAATATAAAACACCAGCTTGCCAAATCAAAGCTGATCTTTCCAATTACTATTTTATTCTATTTTACAATCTGGGATTATTCACCCTTATGAAATTTCAACAGTAATTTCCCATCTTGATACAATTCAGATCATCACCATTGATAATGTATTTATTTGCTTTTTGAAGCATATTCAGGAAATTTAGCTCTTCATCAGAATTACAGTCCATTTTTGTAGAGCCAATTTTACCTGCTGAAAAAGCTCCTGAGGAAGGGTCTGGTACAAGATGCTAATGCAGCTAAAGTGCCGAATGTTAAAAGTATTTTTTTCATTTTATTGATTTTTAAGAGTTTAAAAAAACTATATTTTTTTATAAAAATCAGAACTTAGAGCGGTATTATGATGTTACTTCTTAATCCAGATAGCAGCGTGTCATCCTAAAAACAGCAGCCTTGAAATCAAGGCTGCTGCCATTCATTCTACAGAGCAAATAAACCTTTCCAACCCAAGATAAAACTTAAGAATTTTTATCTTAATATGAATATAAATCATCATCACTAATTTAAGTCTATCTTCTTAGCAGCTTGTATAAAAATTTTAATTCTGCACTTGTTTACAAGCTAATTATAGAACCATTTTTGGGTTGAAATAGGCATGAAAGAATATATAATTTACATTTTTTCCCTGTGATCTGTAAAATGTTAGAAATTACTTTTTAGAATTTACCGGATTTCTATTTCATCTGAAATACAAAATTTATTAACACCTAAAAAGTTAAAAATCTTCATGTTTTTAATTTGGAGATTCATGGATTCCAACATATAATTGGATGATTTATGAAAACATTTGTGTTTTAAAGTTTTTATTATGACAAAGATATTATGTCAGAATATACTATGAAATAACAGGTATCTGTCATTTTTAGAGTTCAAGCATTTCATAAACATATGAGCATGTTTTATTTTCCCATCTAAGGTTAAAAACATCAGCTTTATAATGAAAGCTGATGAAAATTAAATCTGAAATTAAACTAATAGGATTATTTAGTATGTTTTGAACCCTTATCCTAATCTTGTTATAAGTATATTCACCTTACGCTGTGTATTACTTGGTGCTCCCTGAATGTCATAGCAAAACCATTCAATCCTGTAAACTTTATCCTTGATCATGATGGTAACCATAGCATTGGTAGCATAGGTACTTGCCCAATAGGGTAAACCTGCTATTGTTGAATTATAACTATTGGAATCACCAAATGGAAACCATTGTCCAAAAGCTGGAATGGAAAGCGAGCCATGACTATAAGAAGAACTGTTATATCCTAACGTATAACTAATAGTGATAGGATTTGCCGTTGTATTGTAAAATCTAGGATGATATGCATAATTGCCCAAATAGGAATTAACGTCAATCATCAATCCATCTAAAACCGGAAGGGGTTTTACTAACGGTTGGCTACTCAAGTTTTGATTGCTTGACCCATTCAAAAAGAAAGTCTCGGTATAATAGATTGTTTCTCCCGGTATGATAGACCCTGCGTTGTTTTCACCTTTTACAGGTTTCCACGTGGAATTGGGAGCATCATAGTAGTAAAAACCTACGGCCTTAACATTAATGGTTTTAGGACTATCCCCAATTCCTCCTGTCACGAACACCATGGTTCCATTTTGTTCTGCTCCATACGCAATATCTTTTTTACCCAAATCCGAAGCTGTGTATCTTGGAATAAGTATTCCGTCAGGACTGTTTGCATCTGCTTTTCCTACTATATCCAAAGTAGATTTTGGGTCAGAGTGATTAACACCCACCTGAGCCTGGAACAAAATCCCCAAAAACATGGGGATTAAAGTCAAGAGATTCTTTTTCATAAAAGTGCTTTCAATATATTTTGTTTGTGTTTTTAAATAAAGTCCATTGAATGTAGTATCGGGGAATTATCTTTACTTCAATTCAACTTCCGAGCAGTGAAACAGATAAGATAAGACCTGATCTGTCAAAAAGTTTCTCATCAGAAGAATCTTTTTTTTGACTCTTGATTTTTACGTTGCTTGTCAAGCATTAACTTTTCCAATCTTTCCACCTTGGCCATGGTAACCTCAGCATTTTCTTTCAGAATATTTATTTCAGCTTCCTTACTTTCTATCAATTTCTGTTGCTCAATGGTATAGAGGTAGAGTTCTTCTATTTTTTCCAACATCTGTATACTAAGTTCAGAAATATTGAAAAGATATTCTCCTTTTTCATTCTTTTGGAGCTCCTTGATACTGGTCACTCCTGGTAAATGTGAATTTATACTGATAAAATTCTCTACTTCTTTCAGCGATTTGAAACCATACTCTTTTTTCAATTCAGAAGAGCCCTTGAAGTAATTTTCAAATACATAGTCAGGATATGTATTTCCAGCTGTCTGTATGGATCCGTTTACAGTAAGCAGTGGGCCAGTCACCTGAGCCAACATTGAAATTTTGCCATCAGGAAAAACCCTCATTCTGGTAACACCAGCTGTATTCAATTCAACATTTCCCGTTGAACTAGCAGTTGTTCCTACAGAAATTCCAGTAGTATTAGCCGCCAACACACCTGTCGTTATGTAAGCATTACCGTTGGAACGTTGCCCTATATTCAGTAAACTGGATCCTCCTTGTAATTGTATAATGGCATTTCCTGTGGATGTTCTGTGATATAATGCATTTCCACTTCCAGTATGATCTATTTTTGTTTCTCGAATATTGGGTGACCCAGTTCTAAAATTAAGTGTACTTCCATCTACCATTACAGTTCTGTTGGCTGTAAGTGTTCCATCAGCATTATATATATTGATATCATTTCCACTTACGCATTCCCAAAGCGGTGCAGCCGGTGTACCATTGTTGGTCATCATACATTTCAAATCAGTATCATATACAATGAGTCCTGTAGCAGGAGAAGCAATTGTGGATCGCTGTGCAGTAGTCATTACACTTAGTAAAGTTCCTTTGGTATTATTATTATAATCCAAAGGGGCTACCGTTAGGTTTGAAGATGGATCGGGATTCCCAGTATTAATGCCAACCTGAGAGTACATTACTGAAGAAATCAAAAGGACTCCTATTTTAAAATTTTTTTCTTTCATAACATTTAAAGAAATTATATGATTATATTTTCTTTTACTGTATTTAGTCAAATAAACCCGAAAGTTTACTTGAAATACTTATAATACCCTAGTATAATTCATATAAACATTTACTGTTGTTCCTTGCAGAAAACCTGCATAACGCACAATATACCATCTACCGGTAGTCAGGTTGAAAAAACTGATTTCTTCCCATTCAGGAGGCCTGCTGGTGTCGCCATATACAATCAAAGCGTCATTATCACTCACAACAACTGCTCCAGCAGGTAAAATAGATACCGGTTTCCCAAAAATACTTCCCTGTTGTGTATTCCAAAATGAGAATTCTTGAAAAGAATATGTAATAGGTGTCGTACCAACATTTTTAAAGTAAACTCCATAAGCACCAGCAGCTTGGTTGTTTGCACAAATCATGAGTCCATCAATAACAAGACTACCAGGCGTCGTTTCATTATTAACAGTACCATTCGGAGCAGTGATACTATAGCTCCATCTAAAAGCTTTGGTATCTCCTACTATCGGAATATCTCCTACAGATGCTATTCTGGACCAAGATGGTGAAGAAGGGGTACCTGCATTATAATAATATCCACTGTTAGCAAGCCCTGGAGCATTTCCGTCATTATATACCATTAATCCTGTTGACGGAGATGGAATTGTAGTTCCATCGGTTGGGCTAATAAGTGAAACAGACGGAGGTAAAAAACCTTTTTTCCCGTTTGAAGGTAATGCATTAACATTAAGCTCCAAAATTGCAGAAGTGTTCGGAGTTCCTGTGCCAATTCCAACATTTTCTTTAGTGACTACAAAATCATTAGATGTTTGTGTTACAGAAGGCGTTCCTGTATCTGGGTTATCTTTTGCCCCATCTACATGGAAAATTCCTTTTGGATTGCCTGTGTTAATCCCAACCTGAGAATATATGATAGGGGAAATAAGAATAACTCCCAACCCAATAAATTTTTTCATAGCATTTTTGTATTTATTACTGCTACAAATTTACTGGGTCTCAACATTCAAAAAAATGACAGATATCTGTCATTTTCAATAATAATTCCTATGTAATAACACTCTTTATAGTAAATAATTAATATTATTATGAAAGTAAAAAAGAGCCATCAACCATTATGGGATAGCTCTTTTTTATTTAGTATTGACGTTCTATTATTTCTTTATAATTTTTTCCGTGGTTCTTCTACCGTCTGAAAAATAAATGTCCAATACATAGATTCCTTTTACAAGGTTTTCTGCATTCACGGAGGTGATTTCCTTACCTTTTACTTCAACACTCCTCTCTCCAGCCATATCGTAGATTATGATTTTCGTGATTTTCTTTTCTGATTTGATGTATAGAATATCTTCAACCGGATTTGGATACAGACCAACCGTTGAATGCGGCACATCTACTTCATCCACTCCTAAACAAGCTCCTCCTGATACCGTTACTGCCAATCTCCCTATACTTTCACACAGGTTTTGCGTTTGGGAGGCATAATACACTACTCCATTTACAAGAGGAGTGGTTGCTGGTAAAAGATTACCTCCTATTGCGGCATCATACCACTGAATATTCATTCCGGAAACGACAAGCTGGGCAACTGTATTTCCAGCACAAAATTGTTGTGATGTATTTCCAGTAGGAGCTGGAGTGCTGCATTCTTCAAACACCACATTATCCAGGAAAGCAAAATTTCCAGCTTGATAAGTAATATTCTTTATTCCCTTAAACTTAACTCTATTGGTTCCCATGGGAAGAATGATAGATTTTGTCACCCATTGGGTAGAATTAGGCATAAAAAAAGTAGTCAGAATACCCCCCGTATTCAATTCACCATTCACTCCAATCTCATAATTATGAGCCTCAGTATAGGTACTCCCACCATCTGTTGAATACTCCAGGATGATATGATCATCAGCAAAAACAGTCTGAAGTGCAACAGGCATTGTATAGCGATTGGCCCCGGCAAAATCAAAAGTTACCCTTATCGATGAATTTCCTGAAGAATTTAAAAGAGGGGAAACCACATTATAAGTAGAAGCACCTTGTGAATTGTAAAAATTATACATAAGACTACCTTGTTCCCCATTAGGAGAGCCTACATCCGGGTTAACTACTACAATGCTGCTTTGAGGATAGCCCCATTCAGATTGAGTAGGACTATTCCCAAACTTTTCTATAAAAGGCAATGTAACCTGGGAAAATGAAAACATTGGAATCATTATAATACAGAACAATAAATAAAAATTGATTTTTAACATAGAATAAGAATTTTGAGTTATATTATTGAGCAAATGTATTTTTAATATTCATCTTATAAAATAGCAGGTATCTGTCATTTTATCAACAATATATAATGCAGAAATCTTATCAAAATAAACATATGAAAATATGGAGTTAATAATCAATTTACAATTATATCTGTATAATTTAATTCCTTCGTCTGTTAGAAGAAAAATCATCATTTGTGTTCTCAGGATTCAAAAATAGAGTCTAAGGATGGAAAATAAAGTAAACACATATGATCAAAACTACTTTATCCAAAGGCTATTTCCATCCTTAAAACTCTTGCTCAACTCATCGGGAATTTCACAAAATTATTTATATCCTGTTTGTTTTTTTCATCATTATACACGCAAAGATATCGTTCATCAGCCTGAAAAAAAATGATAGATATATGTCATTTTTCGTTAATTTTATATCACAGAAAAACGAAAATAAAAAACATCATTAATTTAGAAATCCTGGTTTAGGTTAGATTTCTAAGTTTATATATTAACACTACAAAAGACAATGAGAAATAAAATCAAACCAATAGATCATAATCAATTCCATAACTTTTTTTTTTGTAACGAGAAAAATGAAACGGAAAACTATTTTGATTTCTATAATGACACCATCGAAAGCTTAAAAAAAGTTGCTATAAGCCCTTATTTTTGGTTTATCAGCAGTCTCTCAGAAATGAAAATTAAGGTATTGAGCGATAACATTGAACAATTCACTCCTGTTCCCAAACAACAATGGCTCGACTCCAGTACCCATACTGACTTTTTTGGCCTTTTTCATCCTGATGATCAATATTATCTACTGGGCGCATTTGAATTTGCGGCTAGGTTGGTTTATGTAATGGACGATTCACAACTAGGCCATCTCCGATTCAATTTCTATTCAAGAATGCTTGACAAAAATAAAAATTATCGTTGGATATTGCTTCAAAGTCCACTTCAACAAAAGAATGAAAAGAAAGAAATACAAAGTTCACTTGTAATCATATATGATCTTTCACATTTCCAAATCATAAACAAACCTTTATTATCCATTATAGATTTCAGTAATAATGAAATCCAATATTTTAAACATTTTGATCACGACATCAAACAGATTGATGTAAACAAACCCACTATTACAAAACGAGAGAAAGAAATTTTGAAACTCATGGCAATGGGGCAGAAAACACCTGAAATTGCCGCTTCACTTTTCATCTCTTATCATACAGTAGAAAATCATAAGCGTAATTTGAGACGAAAGACCAATACAAAAACATCTTCAGAATTGATCGCTTATACTATGACCCATAGTCTGCTGCTCATTTAACATATCTTCTGCATTATATTAATGAAAGACTCTCAAAAAATAAAACCGGGATACCTTTAATAAAGCCGTCTGCAGGCTTCCTGTTCAAAAAGTCTCTTCTTAACCAAGAAAAATTCACAACTATAAAAAATTAATAATAGTTAATTCTTGTTTAATTTTGCTCAATCGAACCAATCGTCGATGAAGGTGTTTGAAGATACATTAGTCTTGGTCACAAATAGCCAGATGAAGCCGTCTCACAACTGAGACGGCTTCCATTTTTCCTCCTTAAAAATATGGGATAAGATGCTAAAAACCCTTTAGTTTGTACTTATAAAGTTAAAGTAAAGATTCTTAGCTTTCCAGTTATTAATCCTTTAGTTTGTAATACAAACCATCAGTACATTCGTTATCTGTTTCAATACCCTTCAACCTTTTCAATCTTATACTGAATGGGTATCAGCCATTTTCTTTTCTCTCCTTCTTTGAAGAATAAGGTGTGCGGCATCCAGCATTTTAACGGTATGGATGTAGGGCATCACGATATTCCTTTCCGGGAGATTTTCATAGACTCCCATTGAGAAATAGACGATTCCGGACATAAAATAATCAAATTCTTTGAGGGTGTATTCCCTGAATGCTTTTTTGAAAACCAGCAGCGGATTCCGGTATTCTTTCTCCGAAAGCAGGCCGAGAACCCACGGGGAAACCTTTTCCTTTCCGGTATCCACCACCCATTTCCTGTCCTTCAGCATGATGAGATAGCCGGCACGGATGAACAACCGCATCGACTGGTGAAACCGGAAGATCTCCGCCGGATCTTCATGGATCCAGCTATTCCTTTTTACAGCATAATTCATAATGTTGCTGAGCCTTTCTTTGGAAACATCCAGCTCATTGAACTGAAAGAACATTTCCATCAGCTGTAATCCGGAGCGCTTCTTCCCTGCCCGAAACCGGGGAGCGAAATTTGTTTTTATCTTTTTCATTGGTTTGTATTTTTTATGGATGATCTGTAATGTTTTTTTTATAGTTTCTCGCAGATTTTGCAGATAACGCAGATATTTATTAGTCTGTTTTTAAATAGTTAGATCTACACAACCCATATTTTTTATTTTGATCCGTGCTTTTATTAACCATTAAGCTTTTTAAGCGATTAAAAATAGCTAAGAGCATAGCTGAAGCTTTTTTTTACTTAAAACCTTGATTTTTCTTAATGTTCTTTTTCATGTGTTTGTATTTTTAGAATGTATGAAACCACCAGCCTACCGATGTACGCTGAGTTGTATGGTAAATGATGAGTAGAAATAAAATCTGTGTTCCCGTGAAAGCCCTGAAGCCGCAATGGATTGTACACTCCATTGTATCGTATCATGATACTTTATGTAGTGAAGCAGCTTAGAAAAAGATGATTGTAGAAAAGCAGAACAGCATGAAATAAAAACGGCATGGGACTCTACAATATCCGTAATAGGGGCACTGGTATACCTTACACACAGATAAGAGAGCCCACGCCTAGGTCGTGAGCTTCCTGCTTATCGTCTTGTGTGTTTAAAAATTACCAGTTTTCTATTACAAGATTCTAAGCAATAGCTTCTATTATTCTTTGAAGTATCGCAAAGCTACTTTATTGTAGCTTATTGGACAAATATAATACTATTTTCATTATTGCGCACAGAAAACCGCATTATTTTTTTCACCTTTCTCGTAATTTGTTTTAATGGACGAAGAAAACGAAGTAACTATTGCCATCTGCAAATACATTTACACAAACTGGGTTTCGAAAGCAAAATCGCAGAGAGACTTTGCATCTAAATGTGACATTGAAGAAAGTACTGTTAGGAAAATTAAAAATATTGCTTTAGGAACTGCAAAGACACAGTATAACATGTCTATAAAAACACTAGCAAAGATTTGTCGAAAGAAAGATATTACTTTAGAAGAATTTTTTAGAAAAATAAACAAATAAAATTCTGACGAAAGTTGGGATTTTTTATGGCAGAGTTTTGATGAATGCCATTATTTGAAATATCTAAGAAATCCAACTTTATGAAGTTTTTGATTTTATAAAAAATTGATTAATTATAAAAATCTGGCAGCTCCAGTTTCTTCTACAACTTCAGCAACCTTTTCAGCTTCATCAGAAGGAATCATTTTAAAGGAAGGAACATTTTTCATTTCCTCCCAAAATTTGTGTTCGGGAGTTTCTCTTTCTGGTTCATCAATAATAAGAAAGAAATTATTTTTATCAAGATCTTTTTTGTATTCCTGACTAAGAAAAGCGATTAAAGTAATATAATGAGAAACATTTTTCTCCAATGTTTGTACTTTATTTTCCAGCGATAAAGTTTTTGCACCAACAAAAGAACCATTTAAGCCAATACAATCTACATTAATATTGAAATATAAACTTTTCAGATTAGAATGATTCAATGTAATTTCTGTATGAATTTTATTTTCAACTCTTTGGATCAAATTTAGCTGAACTTTTTGGTTTATGTTTAAATCCGTTTCGTAATAATGATTTATATTTAATTTAGTATCATATAGCTTTTCATTTCCCTTTAAAGCTAATTTAAGTTCCGATTCTTTTTCTATCAATAAGGAATAAAGCTTTAAAAATTTTTCGTAATTAAAATTGTCATCTAACATTGAAGCTTTTGAGAACTGAAGTAAGCCGTTTGAATAGATATTTAGATAATCTATATAATCTACTGTAATAAATCTTTCTAAAGGAAATAATTGTTCATGCTCAGAAGTTGTTTTTAACTGCTTTAGGTAATTTTCTAACTGCTTTAAAACAAAGTCTACAGATTTAGTTTTGTTAACTATAAGCTTCTTAATAATACTTTTCTTTGTTTCAGAAATCTTCAACCAATACTCATTTCCACTGCATACCAAAAGCCCGATAGAAAGAGAATCTCCCGCCATCGTATTAGGTGATAATTTTAAAATGGTATAAAAGGTTTTCATTATTATATTTTTTCCAAATAATCTTTAAATACTTTTTTATTTCTATCCTGATTAAAAAGCAAATTTCTTACACTTTTAGCATCTTCTTCTGTGAAATTCCACTCTTCAGGAATACAACGGATAATATCGTCAAAATATTTTTCACATTCGGAAATGCAAAGGTAAAAATAATCTTTATCTTCTACATCCCATTTTATATTTTGATATTTTATATTTTTCAAACTCTTTGCCAAATCTGTAACCAAAAGATTTTCGTTTGCAATAGGGCAAAAATCCTCTGCTAAGAGATTATGATAGTCCATTGTACTAAATATATAGGAATGGTCAATTGCGACTATATCAAATTTATTTTCATCATTTTCTACAAACAAAAGATTATGGTTTGCTGGTTTTCTATCATCATTTTCTATCCATATATCAAACAACCCAATCTTAAAGACATCCATTGGATTACTAAAATCCTTATGAGAATATTTACCTTTTAAATTGAAAAAATTACTACTGTCGATAGCACTCTCTTCCCATTTACTTCCAAATAAAGGCTTACTATAAAAAGCAGGCTTATGATTGTCCTTTGAATATTCAGGAAGTAATAAGTCTTGTGAAAAATCCAAAATTGCCATCTCAGGAGTTATTAAATTCCACAAATTCAGAAATCTATTTGCTAATAACTCATTAATCATGTCACAGGCAGGATTCTTCGACTTGCTATTCTTGGCCAAATACATTTCATAGTCTTCTGTAATTACTTTTACAGGACTATTTCCTGTCGTACGAATTTCTTCACCGGCAGAAATAACTTTCAATCGTGCAATTGTATTGCCCCTTGTCATATAATCACAAAATATGTCATTATAAAAATCTATTAAGGATACTATTATTTAAAAGTAAGAATTAAAAGCCATATAACGTTCATAATTCATTACAAATGGAGTTTTTATTATAAAAAACATATTTGAAAAACTGCTTATAAAGGTTAAAATCAAGTGAATTGTAACAATTTCTAAAGCTATACTTTTCAACAGTACGGTTTTCCGTAATGTAAAAAGTTTAGATTACTCTAAATTTAATGTGTTAAATAAATTCATTATGGAAACAATTAAAGCAATTAAGCCTGGCCCCAAGCCTAACAAACCTGACGGAACTCCTGACAGAAGACGAAGAGTTACACCAGAAGTAAAACCAAAACATCCGGAATTAAAACCTCACAAACACAAACCTGGAGATTCAAAATAATTTTAGAATTATTAAAAAGGTCCTTTAAAATCTCAGCTTTGCTGGGATTTTTTGATTATGGAGAGCAATAATTTTATGATCGCTGTCAGAGAAATGCTGAGATCAAGTAAAAAATCACCCTATAAATTCATGACATTTAAAGAAATTAAAAAAGCTCTGCAAGAAAATGAAAAACTTTATGATGACAAGATCATTGGTTTCAATGAATATATTGAAAAACAATTTGAACTATTAAAGGAATTAGATGAACATTTATATAGACTAGAAAATATTCATCTGGAGTTTTTTAAAAAAATAAAGAATTGGTTTCGAAAAAAATTCAACAAAATAGAATAAACTGAGTAATTATATCCACTATTTATCACTCTCCGAAGTCTCCCGACTTCGGAGCAAAGTCAGGAGACTTTGCGCAGCAGGGACTTTGCGCAGCAGGGCAACCAAACCCTCTTGACGCAAGAAAAGCAGTTCAACAATATGAAAAAATTAATCTTATTTTAGTAAAGATAATATCAGAAATTCAATTAATGAAGTCAATAAAAATTCAACTAAAAAGCCAATTGATAATCTTAGAGTTAAATAAAATATTTTGTTTTTTTGTTTGTTTCTTATTTATAAATTGTAATGATAAACAGGTTCAAAAAATAGAAATAACAAAAAAAGCAGTCAAATCCAAAACTCAATTAGAGAAAACTAATAATGAGACTGTAAAAACGCCAACATATGATGAAGTTTATATCAGGCAATTGAAAGAACAAGTCATCAAAAAAGGCAATCCTAATGATTTTCAAGAGTTGACAGACTTTTATTTTGGAGACAATATGAATAAATTAGAATTTTTGCCAATTTGCAAAATAATGGCAGATAAATATAATGATAAAAATGCGGCTTATTATGTTTATGTGATATTGGAGAAAAAGTATAAATCTAATTGCCAGTTTAAAGATCCATATTTGTGTATGAATGAAAATGACAGAAAAACTGCTATCAAGTATTTGAAAAAAGCTGTGAAGCAAAGTCAAGAGGGAGCTAAATTAAAATATGAGTCATTACTCAGAGAAGGAATCATATAATTACGGGTAATTTCCTTATTAATTTGAGCATTTGCCCCCACCTGATCAAATATCTACTCGAATTAATATTGCTTCATCACAAAATCCATTTGCCTGTCAAATCCTGTCCTCAGATCATCCGGTTCTGTTAGTATTTCAACGTCCGGCTTAATTCCTTTTGAATCATTCATGAAGTGAGAGGTTCTCATTCTGTATTGAAAAGTAGGGATCCAGACCAATGTTTTAGAATACGGTAAAATAAATGCCTGCCCGCCTGCATTGCTGTAATTGCTTCCTTGTGAATATTCCCCGTAAAATTTCCCGATTTTATGTTCTCTCATCAAGGCTAACAGATGTCCGGTGGTTGAAAAACATCCGCCATTGATCAGAACCCTGATTTTACCTTTGTAAAAATTGGGTTTGTTGTGTTGAAGTTTAAACCACCAATCTGTACTGTTGGTTTCTGTGTAGCAGTTCAATCCGTCTTTGAATTTTGTTTCGTTCAGATTTATTTCTTCAATATAGTCCGGATATTGAGCATAATGCTTCCAGTCTTTTACGCTTTTATATTTTGCTCCCATATAATCAAAATAGTAATAAGGAGCATTGCTTATATATGAAAAAAGGTAATTGGCAATATCTGCAGAGCCGCCGCTATTATCTCGTAAGTCGATAATTAAATTTTTCGTTTTTAAACTGTCAAGTTGTGTGAAAAAGTGGTCTAATTGTTCCTCTGCAATTTTCCTGTCTGCATCATTATAGCCGTTTTCAAATGAACGGAATTTTAAAACAGCCAAATCATTTGTCCGGAACTCTGTTGCTAAAGGTTCTGTTTTTTCTGTAATACTATTGGTATAGGTTTTAAAAGGCATTCCTATAAATATTCCTTTCGTTTTAAGATTGTTACGATCTACATATTCAATTTCAAATTTTTCTGTTGGGTTGTAAATGAAATAATAGAAAGGAAAATTACTGAATCGTACATTTAATCCTGTTTCATTTCTGCCTTCAAGATGAATGTATTGTTTCATTTCATTTACCACAGCATGGATGTCTTTCCCATTTATTTTTAAAATTCTTAACCCGGTATATTCTTTATTTTCCTGAGATGACTTATTAAAGTAATACTTGTCCCTAATTTTATAGATGCTGAATGGAAAAACTAATCTGTCATTGAGCAAACCAATAATTCGTCCCCTATCAACAGCTGTATGTCCGTCTTTAATTTTTGCCATTAAGGTGGCTGTCAATTTATAATATTCTACAAGGGAAAGATCTGTTTTTATAGAGTTTTTTAAAGATAAATAGGTTTTATCAAATTCATTTTTTGAGCAAAACATAAATTGCCCGGGATGAATTGTGTTCGTTAGATTATAGAGTTCTGCAAACTCCGCAATAACACTGTCTTTTTTCAACGAATTGTCTAGTAATACTGTATTTTGCCCCCAAGTACAATGGATGGTAAACAACAAAAAGGTAAATATGATTTTTATATTCATCTTATCTATTTTCTTTACTCTATCATTATAAGTCGTCATAGTATTTATGAAAAATAGAAGTCTCATTTAATCAGCTTATTATTTAATAAGAATGTTTTAATATCGTTCACTACCTCATTCGGGCGTTCGTCTTTTACGCCATGCCAGGTATTTTCATATACTTTATGAACAATAAAAGGTTTATGTTCTTCTGTAAGCTTATCATTTTCTTCTTTAAAATCGAACCAATCGTTTTTACTGACAGGATCTAAAATAAGCAAAGGTGTATTGAGGTTTCGATAAATAATTTTTGGGTTTAGCTGATGTGTTGAAGCACCGAAAGCTGTTTTGGAAGTAAAAGGTGTATAAATGATGGCAATATTTTCTTCTGCCGAATTTTCGCCGGTAAGTTCTTCTGCACCGGGATTTATTTCATACTTCCCGTTAGTATTTTTCTTGATTCGTGCATAAGAAGTAAAAATTTCTTTTTTCAGTTTTTCTTTTTCTTTCCCTTTTATTCCCCAATTGTTATACATAAACCAATAAGCATCAAACTCGTTGTCAAAAATCAGTTCTTTTTTGTTGACATAATATTGTTTGGTTTCTTCAATATCTTTCCCAATATTAGCTGCCTTTGCCTGAAAGTCCCAAGCTACAGAACCCCCATCTTCTAAGATAAGAGCCTGAACCATTTCCGGATAAGCATCATAGAATGCAGAACTTATGGTTCCTCCTCTTGACCAGCCTCCAATAATTGCTTTTTTGATGTTCATTTTATCTAAAAGGAATTTAATATCATCTGCAACGTGATAAACAGACAGATTTTTTGAAGGAATTGGGGTAAACCCGTGCCCATAATAGTCAATGGCAATCACATGAAGATTCATTTTGACCAATTGGTCTATTATTTCGTACAATTCATATCCATTGCTATACGTTCCTGGAATCCAGACAAGTGTTGGATTTTTTTTATTTCCCCATTCTAAATAATGCATTTTTACATTATCAGTCTGAATATAATTACCATGCTGCTTTTCGTATTTCTCAAATTCAGGTTTAAATTTTTGGAATAAACTCCGTTGTGTAATGGAATCTGTGGAAGTGTTTGTTTGGGCTTTTACTGAAAAATAGACCATGAAAGAAAGTAATAGACTGATATTTCTTTTCATAATTCACATGTTTTTACTTTGTTTTGGTTTGTCCTGGTTATTAGTTTACAAAACATAATAATACAGAGTTATTGCTTATGTTTCGAGGGAGCAATATAATGAATTTGAGGGTTACAACCGATATAATTATAAACAATCAAAATGCGCCACTTAAAAAATGACGCATTTTATACTAATTAATAACTTTTTATCTGTTCAAATCTGAGAAATAGAGACCGTAGAATATTTCTTTACGGAATAAACTTACACGGCTGCTCTCCACTGCTCTCCGAAGTCTCCCAACTTCGGAACAAAGTCAGGAGACTTTGCGCAGCAGGGAATATCATGAATAGATGCCGGACTTAGGTCTATACTTTAAAAGATACCGTTCACAGAACAAACCACGTGAAGTTGTAGCCATAAAAGACATTTACTGTGATACGCAAAAACCTCTGTTTGGTAACAATACTGTTCATCTTTACCTATTTTATTCCGACACTTAAAAATAATTTCTATTTTTACAATTAATTTTTAACCAAAAATGGTCAATCTATTTTAAAAATGAAAATAAAAAAAATATTTTTTAGCATATTAACCGCTCTTGTTTTAATGATATCAATATTCCTTTATATGAATAGGGATAAATTTGTCTATGTAGGTTCAGTAGATATTATTGAAGTCGATTGCAGCAAAAAACGTCAAATCTTGAGCGAAGTTTTAGAAAGTGACCAAAGGATTAGAAAATCAAATGAACTCATCAAATACGCTAAAGAAGACCATAGGAATCAAGAATTAGTGATTAGCATTATTGAAAAGTGTGGTATGCCAACATTAAAGGAGGTGGATCAAAAACAAATGGATGCAATCTGGTTGGGACTCCAACATACTACTAAAGAAATCAGAAAAAAGTATTTTCCACAAATAGAGAAAGCGGTTGAAAATGGAGACTTATCTAAACAACAATACGCATTGATGAAAGATAGGATTTTAATGGATGAAGGAAACCCCCAAATATATGGTTCACAAATAGAAAATGGTAAATTGTATAAATTAGAAAATCCTGAAACTGTGAACGAAAGAAGAAAAAAAATGGGAATGGAGCCAATAGAGGATTATTTAAAGAATTTCAATATTCAGTTCAATCCGAATTAACAACACAACATGTAATCACGTAGAGGACTCTGGTCATAATTAAAGACACCCCCTGCTCTCCGAAGTCTCCCGACTTCGGAGCAACTTAAAAAAAATAACCTGCCCTGCTCTCCGAAGTCTCCCGACTTCGGAGCAACTTAAAAAAATAATCTTATTCACCAGCCGTCACCAACATCTCAGTTTTCTTCAAAAACTCCACCGTATCCATCTGCTGGGCCACTCTCCCACGGATGATGTAGAGATGTTGTACAAAGGTGCTTTCGTTTTTTCTCATGCTCTCCGAAGTCTCCTGCTTATCGTCTCGTACGTTAAAAATTACCCGTTTTCAGTTTGAGATTCTAAGCAATAGCTTCTCAACGGCTCCGATAAACTCCAATTTCAGATACCGATTGATGCGTGATCAGGAGTATCTCACTGTCACTCTTTACAAAGGAGCAGAGACTGAATCATAACCAAAATTTCCGGTAAAAGATCTACTGATCATACAGCCTGAGAATCTCCACCAGTTCGGGAATGGATCGTATTTTCAGCTTCTCAAACAACCTGATTTTGTAAGTGCTGATCGTTGATGAATGGAGATTCAGCTGATTAGAAATTTCTTTGAGGGGAAGACCTTCTGCAAGTTTACCGGCAATTTGCAATTCGCGGTCTGAAAGAGCTTCAAGGGGAGAATTCTTTGCTGTGCCGGTTAATGATTCAAAAAAAATCGTTTCTTTTATATGATCACTCACATACCGGCCCTTACTGAGCATTGCCGTTAAAGCGGTCTCAATTGCTTCAGTGGAACTTAGCTTGCTTAGGTAGCCACCGGCACCCATTTTTAGATAGCGCATCCCATATAATTCTTCATCCTGTGAAGAAAATATTAAAATTTTTAATTCAGGCTGGTGAATTTTTATGTAATCTATTGCTTCCTGAACGGTACCATTAGGCATATTGACATCCATAATGGCCAGGTCGAATTCTTCTTTCAGAATCAGTTTGTAAAGTGATTTATAATCCTCTACTTCTGAAATGATGGCATCGGGTCTGAATCTTTTAATGGTCTGTATCAAACCCATACGGACGATACCATGATCATCTGCTACAACAATGCGAGTATTTACTTTTAAACCCATCATTCTATAAATTTATGTAAAAAAAGGGAAACCGTAGTGCCTTTATTTTCAGTGGAAATGATTTGCATGTTTCCATGCAGCAAGGATATAAAATTTTTTACAATTTTCAAACTTAGCCCAACTCCTTTCTCGCCCGCAGTTCCCAGGAATATAGGATTATCATAAGTATAGATCCCGGATACATACTTTTCATTCATTCCTGTTCCGGAATCAATTATAGAAAGTACAACCTGATCATCCTCTGTAATTACCTGTAAATAAATATCCTGACCCTGCAAGGAATATTTTACTGCATTGTTGAAAATTTTGTCTACAACATATTCAAGCAACATGCGATCGCTTGTAAGAAATGCGTTTTGATCTCCCTTAAAATAAAGCTTAATGTTTTTTTCTTTTAACTGAGCAGCGTATTTCTCTTCCAAATAACGGAAAAGGTCCATCACCATGATTTTAACGGGCTTAATCTTAAATTCCCCGTATTGTGTTTTCAGCCAGACAATACTGTCCTGGATAGTTTGCAGATTCTTCTGCGCATCATTCTTTACCTGCGGCAACAATTTAAAAAAATCTTCCTCACTAATCGTCTTTTGCTCCAGGGCTTCTGTAAGCCACAGAAAAGTTCCGAAAAGTTCTTTTGAGTCATGAGACAATATCGAGATCAGTCCGTTTTTGAAATTGATTTCGTTTTCCAGTCTTTCGATTTTTAATTGGAGTTCGTTGATAAAATCATTCATAAATTCAGTATCACGGTTTTTTAGAAGTTTTTTGAACTATTTTTTTTGAAAAAGACAGAAGGGTTATATTGTTTAAATGTAAATAAAAACATACAGTTCAGACCTCTCTATCAGGAACCGGCAAGTTATAAAAAATATCATATTAGTAAAAAGAAAAATCAAAAGGGATTTACTTCAAATCATAAGTACCCTATTTTGTCTCACTGAAACGGCTGGGTCCGGCATCACATTGCGGGAGAGGTTTCCCAGTCTGCGAATTGTTTGCCGGCATTATTGAAAATGGAGAAAAGATGGAACGTGATACAGCATCAACAGATTACTGACCGCAAACAGCTGAATGATACAGGATAAAAATGCCAGTCTGAAGCGGCAATCATGGATCGCCAGACTACCAAAATACTTCTACAAGTACTGAAAATATAGGGATCGATGGAGAAAAAACATCAAAGGAAGAAAACGTATCTATGAAGATACTTCAGAAAATCTTTCGGGCAGTTTTGTGTTTTTTGCCCGTTGCATGATGAAACCACTGCCACAAAATGCACTCAGTAAACGAATTTATTGGAAAGCATACAGTTTATTTATGCTGATGAAGGAACTTTTCGCCAGCAAATAATAGCAAAATCGGTCATCCCAGCAGCCAATCACCCTGTTTTTTTACAGTTACTTTATCAATATTGTGCTGCTTGGCATTGATTACTGCCCATAAGAAGGAGTCATTTCAAAAAGTACTGTTAAATTGCCGTAAAGCTATAATAAACATTGACAGAGTAAGTGGTATTTTCCTTCCCTACCAGACTTTGGGCGCCCTCAGGTGATATGGTGTATCTTACATTCAGTCCCCGGTCCAAAACCGGTGTTCCGTTCAAGAGGAGTTTTTGAGGAGTTTTGGATAAGGGAACACTTACAGAACTTCCATCCACTCCAATTTGTAATATGCCGGAATTGATATCGGTCTGCAGACCTCCTTTTTTGAAGTAATTTTCGTCCGATTTTACATAGAGCTCAAAATTTTCATTATTGGACAACATAATTTGGTTTGGAATCATTTGCGACTGGCCATCGGTATAATGGGCAGCGGTATTAAAATTGAAATTTACGTTGCGTCCGGAACCTGGAATGGTGATCTCCGACATGGGAAGTACCTTTAACTGAACAGCCGTATTTTGTAAACTGTTAATTGAGTTATCTGTACTTCTGGCATTGAAGTTCAATTCAAACGTATACGTTCCTGCTTCAAAAAAAAAGTTTTTAAAATCTTCCGCAGACACATAAAGCTGAGGAATGAAGCTGTTTCTGTTTCCTGCTGCAACACTGAAATTAGCAGCGGAAAAATTCTGAAAATCGGAAGATAAGGCTTTGGTTGTAAGGGAAGATCCGTTACTGCCCAATTTAATGCTTGCTATGTTTCTGGTTCCGGGAACACCTTTAGAGGATGTGAACTGAACAGTTGTGGCAGCGGTTTTCGCCCAAAAATTAAAATCAACCGTATTTGCGATTTCCGTATTCCCCAAATCCCAGACCCGCGTGCCTGTACTACGGTAATCATTCAAAGAAGATACTTCTATGTATTTTGTTAAAGAGTTTGCGACCCATCGTATAGCTGAAGGAATGACTAAAATGGTTTTAAAATTACGTGGTGTGAAGTCATTATAATTCTGAGTGATATCCATAGAATAATTCCCGGCCCGGAAGGCATTGGCAGTAAATTGTGAGGCAGGAATTTTAAATGTAAAATTGATATTTCCCCGGTTGAATCCTCCCCCGATACTGATGGATGGCGGTTCAAACCATTTTACAGCACTTGTACTGAATGACTGAAAACCGGGCAAATAACCTGAAAATCCGGTAGATGGCAGCTGCCCGCCCATGCTTTCCAGCTGCCACAGAAGAGTGGAACCGGGTAAAGTAAGTGAGGAAGAAGAGTGAGTAAAATTTGGCCCGGAAACAGAGGTAAATGTAGGAGCTGTTGGGAGTAATCCCAAAAAGGTATAATCCCAGTTGGTTCTGTTGGCATTCGTCATTACCCTTGTAGGCACTGAGGTAAATTCGCTTCTGTTAAAAATATTATTTTCAGGAACCGACAGGTACACATCCTGAGCTTTCGTGGCTGCCGACCCGCAGAATACAGTAAAAATTCCTATTAGAAAAGGCCTCATTTTTTTCATACTTTTAAATTTAAAACTTTTTCACCTTAATGGTGGTGTCTTTCTTCTTATATTCAAAAACCACGGTTTTTGAGTAACCTTCTTTTGTCACCTGAATAGTTTGGCTGGGTTGTGTATAGCTGTATTTGTCATTTTCAATATAGATGTTATACTTGCCATCTTTCAGGAAAAACTCAAACTCATTTTTTGGGTTAACCACGGCAGTGTAGATCATGCCGTCTTCACTTTTTGCGTACACCACTATTCCGGTTACATCCGTTTCCAAAACATCGTAGGCTTGCCTGATCTCTGTTAATTTACCACTTACCCTGATGTTTTTTACCAGCCCCACTTTGCGGTTAATATTGTTATGTACCATAATAACAGGATCCATCATCAACCGGGCCCCTGCACTTTCGTTCACTTTAAGTGTGTAAGTACCTTCGGGCACATTCTGAAAAACTACTTTTCCATTCTTATCTGTCATCGCTACATAATTGTCCAGTTTTACAATTTCATTGGCAAGTACCGATTCACCGGATTCCAGAAGTCCATTGAAATTTTTATCTTCAAAGAACTGGAACGCCACTTTATGATTTCCGAAAGCCGTAGCCGGGGTAAAATATTTTTTAATTCCCACTCTGAACTGGTAATAACTTCCACTGGTTGCGTATTCAGCCGTAGATTTATAGCCGGAAAGATTAAAATACCCTGTGGTGGACCAGGAAGGTGAAATCTTATATTCCAGATTACCGGTGATATTGCTGTTTAAATTTTTATAAAGTTCCGAATAGAAGGCCCCGGCAGAAAAAGATCCGCTCAGATTATGATTAAACATCTGGAAATTATAGGAGGCATAAACATTATAGTTGGCGAAATTACGGTTTACATCATAATAAGAATTTAAATCAAAGACACTGATTGCGTTCCATTGGGCTGTTCCGTTGAGGGAGAATGATTTATATCTGTAAGATAAAGTTGTTTTCAGACTGTTGAACCAGTCTGGTTTATCATTCTCTTTTGAATAAGAATATTCCGCCGTCAGGTTCAATCCGTGGGCACCTAATGTAGTACTGATGTTGGCTTCCAACCGGTAGGAGAAAAGCTCCTGTGATGTGTAAAAATTAGCTGTTTTCTGTTTTTCAACCTTTGGAGAAAGCAGAAAATTCCACTTCCTTAAAGAAAACTGATAACCTAATCCCAAAGCTTCTGTACTGTTGAAATAATAACGCAAATTGGAGGTATTCCCAGGTTGGATAGGGGCATTCTGGAAACTCAGGAACTCAGGTTCTACCTGCGAATTCTGATATTGTATAAAAGCGCGCTGGGCAGCAGAAAACTGACGGCCGATCCGCTGATTTGAAAAAAAAGATCCCCGTTTGATTCCTGCATAACTTTTGGTGGCAAAGGAATTGAAAGACTGTATATCCCAGTTCCCTATTTTTCCCTCATAATTGGCTCCTATTGAAGCGCCTGCGTTTTCATCATTGTTCGAAAGGCCTTTTTCGTGGCTCACACCCAACTCCGTGCGGATGATATTTTTATCATTAACAGACAATGATGTAACCGCATTCGCTATCTGTGTATCTACGTTAAAGCGCGGATCATGGTCAAATATGTAGGATACTTTCCCATTAAAAGATTTAGCATTTCCAAAACCATATTTTGCACCCACCATAGTAGATCCTTCTGTCTGCCGGAAATAAGTACCGTACAGATTATAATTATTTTCCAGCGCAAGCATTTCAATCTGATTATTATTTCCGAATTTGGCAGAAAATTTTCCACCTCTTCCGAAAACCGGGTAATCGTAATCGTTGCTGTTAACATTTCCCAGCCGTAATACCGTATTTTTTCTCTCCAGTTCCAGCCAGGTATCATACAGGTTATAACGGCCATCTTCATGATAGTAATCTGCACTGATATTGAAGCGCGATTTCAGATTATCTGTTACCCGGAATGCTGTGTTTCCCCTCAGTTGAAGAAAATTGAAACCTGAGCTGTTTTCATTATAGCTGATTTCCGCAAAATTATTCCCGCTCACCGCTTCGTTTCCCCGGGTAATTTGTCTGTTGTGCGATAAAACGACCAGGTAGAGCGTGTTGCTTCCCACAATTTTATGATCAAGCAGATCTGTAACGATTGCATTAATATTAAATTCCGGATAAAGTGCATTCTGTTTTCTTACTGCAATTTTGATTTCAACCGTTTGTTTTTCTAAACCTTCCAGAGATAAGGTTTGCTGTTTTGGGAAGATTTCCAAACCATCAGGAATGGACTGCAAATCAAACTTAACAGTTCGTTTACTATAACCCTGGTTTTCTACGGTAAGCAAAATTGAGGACTGTGGCAAAGCAGGGTTAATGAAATTTTCGTAAGTGGACGTATAAATTGCGATGTTTTTGTTCTCGCCTTTAGCAACGAAGAACGAGGCGCTTTCAGTTCTGGTGACCGCCGGAGTGGCGTACGAAACCTTGAATTGGATCTCATTGGATCTCAGCTTCATAAAATCCACGTTGGCGATCAGTTTTACAGGAAGAGTTTTAGACTGCCCCGCGCCTAAGCTAAATTCAGTTTTGGGATAGAAAAGCAATCCCGGATAGTTTTCCTGAGGCATGATGTTCTGAATGCTAATCTCTTCAGTACTTTTATTCTCAATGACCAGGAAATTAGTAAATGTAGAACCCTTCTCAACAGCTACACTATCATTTTCAAAATGGATTTTGATATTCTTGTTTTCCTGCGCAAAGGCCAACGAGAAGTGCAGAAGAACAAATACAAAAAATAAGATTGTTCTTCTTAGCACTGATATTGATATTCCATTCTGTGGTTTCAAAGCTTAATTTTAAAATTTAAAGTTTTTTTCTCCTACACGTAAATCATTGGATTCTGCCATTTTAACAATAGCCACACCCAGGAAGTTCCCTGAGATGTTCTCTGGTAAAGAAAACTGAACAACCTGATTGGTATCCGGAAGCATGGAGATAGAAATTGCAGGTAATTTTATTTCCTTACCACTGTCTGTGTTGGTGAGTTCAAATTCAACGGTGGCATCATTGATGGTGTTTCCATCATTATGAATGCTTACTGCCACTTTTCTATTCGCCGCATTCCCATTGCTCACTTCTGAAATATTGGTAATATCCAAACTTTTCACATGATTTCCAGGGGGAGTGTAAAAGATGTGGAGCCCCACCTCAAATAAGGTGATAATACCAATACCATTCTGAATACGTGCCTTATCTGCCTGCTGAGGAAGCTGGGTAAAAAACAGCATACTGTTTGTAACGGCAGACTGTGATGCATTTGCCGGAATCTGCATGGTTACTACGATCTCCTTTGTGCTTTTCGCAGGAACTGTTACAGTATTTTCTAAGGTGGACACCCAGGAGGCATTGGAATTCTTTGAACTGCCTGCTTCAAGATAAACCTTGTTTCCGTCTTCTTCTCTAGCCCAATCTTTGTAGTTGAGATTAAAAACATAATCTTTATCCGAGCTGTTTTGAAGCGTGACTGTCTTTGTTACTTTTTCTCCCGGATTACCTGTGAAAAACAAGCGGGTAGGCGACATAGAGATGCTTTGTGCCAGAAGTGAAGAAGAGCCTGTAAGGATAAAGAAAATGAAAAGATGAATAAACTTGTGCATGGTGTAAATAGTTTAATAATAAAAGATTCCCAAAACTACTGAAAACGCAGCAAAATGAATGTTTACAAACTAAAATTTTTATTATAAAGCAGTCGCGGTATAAGTTACTGTTTGCGTATAAGTTCCGGCCGGCTTACCCAGAATATCAGAAGATGATGATTTTGCCGCCGGGATGGTATAGTCCAGATTCAGTGTTAATGCGCTTCCCAGAGGAGCATTGGTAACTAAATTCTGATCCGCTGCGGATAAAACCACAACATTTTTTGTTCCGCCCATTGTTCCGGCAGCTGTTGCTGCTTTAATTGTCAAAACATTGACAGGGATTAGGTTGGTTCCATTCATGAAATTAGCACCTCCGGCTTTTACTTTAACATTAAAGTTCTTTGTGGAAGTAACCTTCAAAGAGTTGGCTTTGGTAATGGTCTGATCAGAGTTGTAGTCTGCTGCAGTAGCATAGTTAAAATCAACCGTATTACCAATGGCAGTACTTCCTGCGTCGATAGAGATTACATCGTTCAGGGTAATGTTTACCGTGGTGGTTGCAGTGGTATTCTGAGCCTGAACATGATTAGTTCCTAATATGATGGCTCCAATAGTTAAGGCTGTGATTAAGATTTGTTTTGTCATGGCAGTAATATTTAATTGTTATTCTTATTTAATTGTTTCTTTTGAACACTACAAATCTACACCGCCGATAAAAGTTTCTTTGTAGTGGAAAACGGAAGTTCATGTAGTAAAATAACTACACGGGTTATCCATAGGATAAATAGAAAAACCCTCAGCACTTTCCGGGTACTGAGGACATGTATATTGATGTGTTTTTTTATTATAAAGCAGTCGCGGTATAGGTTACTGTTTGCGTATAAGTTCCGGCCGGCTTACCCAGAATATCAGAAGATGATGATTTTGCCGCTGGAATGGTATAGTCCAGATTCAGTGTTAATGCGCTTCCCAGAGGAGCATTGGTAACTAAATTCTGATCCGTTGCGGATAAAACCACAACATTTTTTGTTCCGCCCATTGTTCCGGCAGCTGTTGCTGCTTTAATTGTCAAAACATTGACAGGGATTA
>NZ_JBXDSA010000001.1:833325-1071799 GCF_056844565.1 Chryseobacterium sp. FR054
GTGGTATTCTGAGCCTGAACATGATTAGTTCCTAATATGATGGCTCCAAAAGTTAAGGCTGTGATTACGATTTGTTTTTTCATGATGGTAATATTTATTGTTATTTTTTACTTAATTGTTATCTTTTGTATACTGCAAATTTATAGTGGTGCTAAAAGTTTCCTTGTAGTGGAAAAAGGAAGTTCATGTAGTAAAATCACTACATGATTACTCATTGGGTTTAAACAGGAAAGCCCTCAATACTTTGACAGTATTGAGGGCTTTCTTATTTAAAATTGTTATTTACTTACAGTGCAGTGGCAGTATAAGTTATTTTTTGGGTGTAAGTTCCCTGTGGTTTTCCCAGAAGGACCTTAGATGCATTTTCCGCCGAAATGGAGTAGGCAATATTTAAAGACTGTTTGGTACCTAAGCTTGCATTACTCACCAGCACCTGATCAGTTGCAGATAAAGTGACCTCATTCAGGGTTCCCACCAGACTTCCACCCGGTATTGCTTTTACCTGTAATACATCTACGGGAATTAAGTTTGCACCGCTTACAAAGTGTGATCCTTCAGATTTTACTTTTACATCAAAATTTTTAGAGGAAATAATGACTAAACTGTTGGGAACGGTCACATTTTTTGATGAATTATAGTCTTTTGTGCTCCCATAATTAAAATCTACTGTGCCTTCTGAAGCAGCAGAGCCAATGTCCATTGCAATAACGTCCGATAAAATAATATTTACTGATGTACTCACCTGCCCTGAATTTTGTGCCATAACCCGGTGGGTTCCTAAGGCAATTACTCCCAGAGACAGAGCAGCGATAAAGACTTGCTTTTTCATGATTAATAAATTTAAAGAGGTGTAATAATATTGTCATTCTGAACTCACTATAAATCTAATAACATTATCTGACATTACCAAAGCCTTTTTCATCATTGATTAAGCATTGTTAATTCTGACCGGATTTTCATTAAATCTGCCGGAAAATTCACAAAGGGCGATGATCTATACCGTTTTTAGCCAACATACACCGACAAGAATCAGAGTTTGGGGTAAGCAAAGTTTAAAAATAATGGACCGTCAATTGCTTTTTTCCGGTTTAATGAAGCCTTCTGGAAGATTATTAGCAGTATCAAAGAACACAAAAAATCCCGTATGAACGGGATTTTGATTTCTTGTATTTTAAAACTTACCTGATCTCCACAGGAACTGAGATTTTATCCCAATCCATAGTGAATCCATTACTGTTTATTTTATAAACCAAAGTTTCCTGTGTTGCCGGTAAAGCTTTTGTTTTTACATCAACACGTAAAGCATCCTTAGCCTGTTCGTACTTATAAGCACCCCATTGTTTGGGCTCTTTGTTGAAAATAGCCGTCCAGGTTCCGCTTTGTTTAGGGATCAGGAAAAAACTGTATTTACCTGCAGGCAGTTTTTTACCCTGAACGGTAATATCTTTATCTGTTTCGAAAGTCGTTGCTTCATTGGCACCCGCACGCCAGACTTTATCATAAGCTTCCAAACCGCCCCAGATGGTGCGCCCTTTTACAGAAGGACTGCTGTAAGCTATTGTAATGGTTGCATCTTTAATTTTTCCCGTTGCAGTAGCCGGAGGACTGGCAGGTTTTTTAGTGTCCTGTGCAAAGGCATTCAGAGAGACTGTCATTGTTGCAACTAGGACGGCAGCAGATTTCATGATGGATTTCATAATATTTTTGTTTTGTTTGTATGTTTACTTTGTTGTTTTACGAATTTACTGCTTTCGGCTTATAAAACAATAACCCGATTGCTGAAAATATAATAACCGCCGCTGCCCCGATTACATTAAGCCAAAGGAAAGAAACGATATCAAACTGATAAACGGCAATCACAGCAATTTCTGATAATATTGCAGCAATAAATACATTGGACCCGGTGATTTTTTTATAGTAAAATGCCACCAGAAAAATTCCCAATATAGGGCCGTAGAAAAGAGAACCCAGTACATTCACCGCTTCAATAAGCGAACCCATCTGCGTGGCAAACATGGCAACCCCGATTGAGAAAATTCCCCAGGCTAAAGTATGCAGGCGGCTGTACCTCAGTTCGGTTGCATCATCGGGAATATCTTTTCTGAATATCAGATGAACATCTTTTAATGAGCAGGCGGCAAGGGAATTCAGTGCTGCCGAAATGGAACCCCAGCTGGCCAGGAAAATAACGGCAAACAGTAAACCGATCATCCCGACAGGTAAGGTATTTTTTACGAAGTACAGGAAAATGTAATTGGTATCCGTTTTCTCCGCATTATAGTTTGATGTATTGATAGCCTCCTCTACCCTTCCGTGCAGTGCTTTTACCTGGGTTTGCGTGTTTTTAAAATCCTGAATCGTTTTTTTGAGCCGGGGAGAGTTTTCTTCTTTCAACTTTAGAATTTCTTTGGATTCCGCATTGAATTTTATCTGTAAATCCTGATGCTCTTTTTCAAAAACCGCCGCCTGTTCAGGTTGTGTATCCTTCAGATACTGATAAGAGCGTTCGTTAAAGTAAATCGGAGCCGGTTTCAGAGAAAAGAAAGCGAAAAGTAAAGCACCGATCAGGAGAATCGCAAACTGCATCGGGATTTTCACCAATCCGTTCAGCAGCAGGCCCATTTTTGCATTGGTATTATCCTTTGCCGTAATATACCTCCCCACCTGGCTCTGGTCCGTACCAAAGTAAGAAAGCGCCAGGAAAAAACCACCAATTAAGCCGCTCCAGATATTGTATTTGTCTTTCCAGTCGAAGTCTGTGGTGATTACATTGAGTTTTCCGGATTTACCCGCCAGATACAACGCATCGTTAAAGCCAATTCCATCCGGCATATTCTGAATAAGCAGATATCCGGCAAAAGCCATGGTTCCCAGAATAATAAGAAACTGTAATTTCTGGGTATGAGCAATCGCTTTTGCTCCGCCAACATAGGTATAGATCAACAGAATACCGCCTGTTAAAACATTCGTTAAATAAATATTCCAGTTTAAAACACTTGACAGGATGATACTCGGGGCATAAATGCTGATTCCTGTTGACAATCCTCTGGAAAAAAGAAAAAGCAGTGAAGTAAGCACCCTTGTTTTCCTGTCAAACCGGTTTTCCAGGTATTCATAGGCAGTATAAACATTTAAACGCTGAAAAATCGGGATGAAAGTGATGCAGATCACAATCATGGCCAAAGGCAGGCCAAAGTAATACTGAACGAAGCGCATACCATCCGTATAAGCCTGGCCCGGTGCCGAAAGAAATGTAATAGCACTGGCCTGCGTAGCCATAATACCTAAAAGCACAATGTACCAGGGCATTTTATTATCTGCTTTCAGGTAAGATTCGTTGCTTTTCTGGCCACGACCGATGAATACGCCATAAGCCACCACTGCAACAAGTGTAAAAATAAGAACTGTCCAATCTGTATTACTCATGCCCAGAATTTAGTAAACCAATAATAAAATGCGATCTGTAATACTAATGCAACGGCTAATAGTATGTACCAGGTATTCCAGTTTTTAAGTTGCTTGTTCATCAGTTTTTCTCTGCAGATAAAAAGTTAAAAAATAAACGCGCCGCCCCCACATTTCCCGCAGGCAATTGTCTGAAAAAGGCCAACGGCGTATAAATAAAATTACCTTTTCCGTATTTAGCATATAAAGTAGATCCCTTCAGGGGCTCTTCATCCGTATCGTGCATTTCAAAAAGCGGTTCGTATGCCGCATCCCATTGGGCAGGGAAATAGGCACCACGCTCCTGTACCCAGCCTTTAAAATCATCCGCAGTAATTCTGTTCGGAAAGTTCAGTAATTTATGATTGGGATTTAAAAAGGTAACGGCAGCATTTTCTTCGGTCACCCGCTTATTGGCAATACTGAAACTGTACATTCCCAATTGGTCAACGGTGGTATCCTGGTTGGTATTATACTGCATCACCAGATTACCTCCGGCTTTTACATAAGACCATAAAAAAGGCATCCAGCGGCCCAGCTTCTTCTCTGTGTTGTTGGCCCGGACACCAAGTACAATGGCATCATATTGTGCCAGCCTGTTCTGACTGCCGTTTCCGCCGGATTTATCTATGCTGCCATAAAAATCTCCGTCTTTAAGGACATCTACCTGAATACCTGCAATGCGCAGGAACTCCGGAATAAAGTCGCCTGCCCCTTCTATATACCCCACTTTTTTAACCTTCGCCTGAATATCGCCTTTCATTACGGTTACTGTGGCAGGTGCAAAATATTGTAAGGAAGGTAAATGCGGATACTGAATTAATACCTGTTTTTTAGTATAGGTAACTCCATCTGCAACAAAGCTAGCATCCAATGTCAAACGGGATGAATGTATTGAGGCAAGCTTAGTCTTTGGAATAACGTAATCGATAGTAGTATCTTTTCCGTTGAGCGAACTTATACTAGCGCTACCCAACCGTTCTCCGTTATACATCAGGTTGAGAACACCGTTACTGTACTGTCTGCCGGAATTGACTTTAACATTTAAGCTCAAATGTAAATCTTCATTGTCTCTGGCTACATAAAGCGGCTGTGCAAATTTCAGTTCCAGCGCAGGAACAATACGCAGGGCTTCTACCACATCACCACGCACCGGTTCTAATTTCTTGAAAGATAAAGGAAGTTTAACCTGAAATTTTTCCGAACCGATTTTTAAACCGACCAAGACATTCAGTGGCGATTCTGCCTCGGGCAAACCGATTAAAGTATCATTCGGGACAGAGAAGGTTGCTGCGTCCGTAGCCGGTTTTGACAGCCAGTAAGGTTCTGTGAGTGCTGCATCTGCAGGAATCTGAATATCATGCTGAATGGTGATTAAAGAGTCTTTTGACAGCTTTCTGCTGACGTTTTCTGACTGATTTAACCATTTTACATTTTCTAAAACCACAGGATCTGCAGCTCTTGAAATCAGATTTAACCTGAATTTGTAATGATCCCCGGCAACCGCTTCAGCCTGATCGGTAACTACCTCGCCCATAAATCCGGCACAGCTTAAAATGATATGGTCAAGAGATTTAATTTTATCTTTTTTCAGGTCTGCATCTTTTAGTGCCATTACTTTTTTCCGCAAAGCAAGCAAAGCAGGTAAACTGAGGCCGGGATTATTGAAATTGAAAGCGGAAATAATCTGATCTAATGACTGGTCTATATCAGCGTTTCCCTGTGAAGTCCAGGTTTTAGTTACTCCGTCAAAAAGGGTTGTTTTTGCAGGTTCGCCAATAACGTGGGCAAAATATTCAGTTCTGATCCCGGCTACCGACTGTGTTCCCGCTCCCTGGCTTTTATGTAAGCTTCTGCTTAATCCTGCCAGTTCACCATAGCCCATTCCCAGTTGCGCATCATATTGCCCAACGGTAACTTTCAGTTGATTTTCAGCGGTCGTATTCACCCCGCCAAAGCGGAAAGTATTCCACAATACGCGTTTGGGCTGCCATACATTCACATATTTCAGTTGTTCCGGGAAGGCATTTTTATCTCCTGCCAGCTTAAAAGCTTTTTCTGCAACCACTGCCGAAGCCGCATGCTGTCCGTGGCCTGCCGCAGCATTAGGAGGAAAGCGACAAATGATAACATCCGGACGGAATTGACGGATTACCCAGACTACATCTGCTGTAATACTGTCTGCATTCCATTGTTTAAACGTATCGGTAGTATTTTTAGAGAATCCGAAATCAATAGCACGGGTAAAAAACTGTTGGGCACCGTCTAACTTTCTTGCTTCTAAAAGCTCATGCGTTCTGATTAAACCCAATGCAGCCCCCTGCTCTGTTCCTAATAAATTCTGACCGCCATCCCCTCTGGTTAAGGACAAATAGGCCGTTTCTATATTTTGCCCGTTGATTAACCATGACAGCAATCCCGTATTCTCATCATCAGGATGAGCCGCAAGGTATAAAACTTTAGGAAGATGTTTAAGTGTTTTGAGTTCACGGTAAATTTCAGATGATTTGGAGGGCCGGACCTGCTGGGCCGAACAAAAAACCGTATAAAAGCCAAGAATAAATACAGTACTTACTTTTTTGAACATTTAATTTTACTTTGCAGAGCAAATATAAGTAAATCATCTTTCTTTCAGCTTTAAAAGAATCAGACTGTGAATTTCTCAAAAAAACTGTTTATTTTTTATTAAACCACAAAATTCTTCACATTTAAGTTCAAATAAGCTGAAGAGCCTGTTTAAATTGTATTTGAAAAAAATGTATATATGATTATCAAGCTTTTGCCTCTCCTTTATGATTGAAAATTTTTGCCACGGATGCACGGTTTTTTTTATGTTTCCCACAGAACCCACAGATGTTTGTGAATATTTTCTCCCGCTGATTTTGCAGATGACGAAGATTTTATGGGTATACTAAACCTTATATTTAAAACTTATGCATATTAAAAATTTATAAGATCTGATCTGATAATTCCCTAAAGATCTCAGATTATTATGGGTAAAAAATCTGTTTAATCTGCAAAATCAGTGATAATTTAAAACCACAAAATGTAAACAGACTCTTATATTTTTTTCACTGTATTCTGCGTAAGATAGATATAATTGAACATGCAGAATGTTGCTGCCGCCCCGAAAGTATGCCATAAAAAGTGTGTTCCGAAGCTAAACCATTCCCATTTATCAGCAATTCGGAAAGTGAGTGCAAGCACAAACGACAATAAAGCAAGGCCTACCCATTGGCCGGCCTTCCACTTTGTATAGATCAGATACCTTAATACCGAAAAAAGCACAAATGAAGCCATAACTGCATAGTTGATGTTGATAAAGAGAGAGGTATTATCTGTAAAAATCCAATTTCTCAACGCAAACATCAATATGAGATATACGAGAACCATTAAAGCAGCATAATACCACCTGGTGCTGCGGGCTACAAAATAAAATCCGGCAGACAGGCAGAGCAACATAATGGGCATCCAATCCATCATGATGAATACCGCCCACTGTCTGAATGAATGATAAACAGTTCCCCCTATGGCACCAATATATAATAAGATTAAGCAGTAGGTTAAAAAAGGATACGCTTTAAAATTCCCTTTCATTTTAAAGGTCCAGAAAATGGCTAAAGCCAAAAACAGCAGAGCAGTTACTGCATTGAACGGTTCAGGGAAAAACTGAGCCATATCTGTTTCCTTATACAACATGCCTCCGTCCGGAGGTATTGGGTTTATTGGCATTGTCTTTTTTTTATCATATTTTACAGGTATGCTTGGGTCCCGATATTCCGCTGCCGTATCATTTATATCAGAGATATTTATGATAAATTACTTAAAAAAGCCTAATATATATTTATTAAAGATACAACTTCGTCTTTAAATTGATCAGGAATTTCACCTCCATGAGAATATACCGGGCTATTCTGTTGCTTCTCTCTCTTTTAACCTTTCAACAGCTTTCCTGCCATTCCCGGGTAAGCCCGCCCATGTCCTTCTTTTAATAATTGGTGTTCTATCTTTTCCGGAATCAGTTCACCGTCTTCAGCGGTCAGAAGCAATATGGTTTCTGTTTTTTTATTTTATTAATCCTTTTATTAAATTCAATCCAATTGATAGTTCAGCCGTTATCTCCTGTTGTAAGGACAGGAAATCTGTGGTTTCGTCCACTTTCTGTTCCCAGTACAAAGCAGTTTCTGCCAGCTTTATCAGCCCGGATGTCCCGGCAGTACCTTTCAGCTTGTGGAGGATATTTTTCAAATCGGCAGCATTTTTTCCGGCAACTGCCTTTTCTATATTGTTTTCGGTCTCGGAAAGCTGCTGAACAACCAGGTTGAGAAATATGTTCCTGAAATCTTCATCGTCTCCTGTCTGCTCATTAAGAAGATTCAGATCAAGATATTTTTCCGTTTTTACAGTGTTTCTGTTCCCTGCATTATTGCCGGAGATATATTTCTTCAGCATTTCCAGAAGTTCCGATTGTCTCAGGGGTTTCGGAAGAAAATCATTCATTCCGGACAGGATGCATTTTTCCTTTTCACCGGTTATGGTTCCTGCGGTGACTCCTATAATGGGAATATTCTCATATCCCGGAAGCAGACGGATCTGTTTTGTGGCTTCTATGCCATCCATTACTGGCATTTGAACATCCATCAGTATCACCGAAAAATGTTTGTTTCTGCATTGCTCCAATGCTTCCAGGCCGTTTACCGATTCTGTAAGTTCGGCATCAGGAATCAAAGATTTCATCATTTTGTTGTTAAGAACCATATTCACAGGGTTATCATCAACAAGTAAAATATGAAGGCCCTGCGGAAATACATAATTTTCCATTTTCTGCTGTGCCACTGCGGCTACGGGGATTTCTTTTATATTATGCTGTACCGCACGTTTCAGAGTCTGATAAAGTTCCTTTGATTTGATCGGTTTCAAAAGGAAATAAGAGTTTTCGTCCTGGCGGAAAGAATTGATTATATCGTGTTCTTCCGAAGAAGTATGAAGAATTACCAGTGGTGAAGTTTCGTTCTTCTGAATGAACAGCTCCTTAATTTTTTCGATGGTTTCCACCCCGGAAATAACCGGCATATGATAATCCATTAAAATAACATCAAAATGTTCTCCTGCCAGTAAGATCTGTAAGGCTTCCATTCCGTTGGCGGCCAGTTTTGCTTCAATATTCTTATAAGCCAGCATGTGCTGAAGAATCACTCTGTTTGCTTCGTTATCGTCTACAATAAGAACTTTATCTATTGTAAGTTCCTCATCCTCATTAGCGTGGGATATTTCATAAGGAACATCAATATCAAAGAAAAATACAGATCCTTTCCCCGGTGAGCTGTTCAGTGAAAGATGACTTCCCATATACCCTAAAATATTGTTCGATATCGTAAGCCCGAGACCGGTTCCGCCATAGTGCTTGCTGATAGAGCTGTTTTCCTGGGTAAAAGCATCAAAGATATGCTGCTGCTTTTCAGGCGGAATACCTATTCCCGTATCTCTTACGGAAAAGCGTAATGATATATTTTTATTGCTGATATTCCGTTTTTCTACCTTCAGTTCAATTTCACCCTGCTGTGTAAATTTCACAGCATTTCCCAAAAGATTGATAAGAATCTGCTTCAATCTTGTTTCGTCAAGCCAAATTATTTTCGGCAGGCCCTGCTCGATATTGAGCAGCAGTTCAATATTTTTTTTCTGTGACTGGTAAAGCACCACATTAATCACCTGGCTCACCACATCGTATACATTGGATCTATCTATAAGAAGCTCCATTTTACCGGATTCTATTTTAGAAAAATCAAGAATATCGTTAATGATGGCCAGAAGATTTTCTCCGGATTCATTGATATAGTTAAGATATTGGGTTTGTATTTCATTAAGGGGAGTTTTCAAAAGAAGATCAGAAAATCCTATAACTCCATTCAGAGGTGTACGGATCTCGTGGCTCATGTTGGCAAGAAATTCCGACTTGGCCTTGCTTGCAATATCCGCCATTTTCTTTGCATTTTTGAGTTCTTCATTTGTTTTTATAGTACCGGTAATATTCTGTACAGAGGCTATTACCCCTCCTATCACTCCATCAGAAAGGTACCACGGGCCCACTTCCAGCTTGTAATGCTGGATACCTTCTTTATGCAAAACTTCAATGGCAAAGTCTTCGTTTTTATAGCTCTTACCCTGTAAGGCGTTTTTGTAAATCGTTTTCCTTTTTTCAGGAAGATTGGGCGAAACAGTGAACAGATTCTCTCCCACCAGCTCCATATTATTCATATTGAATTCTTCTTTCCAGCTGGAGCTTACCGAAAGATAATTAAGTTCTTTATCAAACATTGCCACTGCAACGGGAACATATTTTGCAAAAGACTGCATCATGGCTTCTTTCTTCTCCAGCTCCAGATAAATAGTTTTAAAAGTATCAATATCCTGAATGATCCCGAAAACCCTTTTACAGGATCCGGCTTCAAACTCAGGGATGCCTTTTACCCTTACCCAGATCGTAACCCCGTCATTGCGGACGAGCTGAAATTCTTCATCGTAAGGGATGCCTTCCGAAACAGCCCTGTTGAATAAAAATTCAACTTTCTGCCTGTCTTCTTCTTTGTAAAAGCCAAGCGCATTTTCGAAATCCGGCTGGAATTCCTGGTCTATTTTATGAATTTCTTTTGTTGTTTTAGACCAGAATACAGAATTATTTTTGAGATTCACTTCCCAACCGCCTACCTGGGCGACCGAACTGGCCTGCTCCAGCATTTTCTTGGCATAGAGAAGGTCTCTTTCCAACGCTATTCTTTCAGTGACGTTTAAGGCTGTGCTTACTACATAAGGATTTCCGTCTTTATCGATCTCCACCAGATTATGGTACATCCAGACCAGTTCTTCGCCTTCTTTTGATTTGAGGATCATTGTCCCGAAATCTTCGCTGTTGCGGTTGATGCGCTGCAGATATTCCTCCAGCAAAGGCCAGTTTTGCTCAGGTACAAGGTCTTTCAGATTCAATCCGTTTACTTCTTCTGCAGAATAATGCAGGATTTCCCTTCCTTTTTCGTTCACTTCAAGAATATTCCCTTCCATATCATGCATGCTCATCAGGCCGATGGCATTTTCAAAAAAGCTTCTGAAACGGCGCTCAGAGCTTTCAAGCTGAAGCTTTTCTTCTGTATATTGGGTAATATTAATCCCGAAACAAAAAATTTCAGTATGATTTTGATTTTGCCGGAAGTACCATTCTACAATAACGGGAGCAGCGTTTCCCATCTCTGTTGAAGTCTTTAATGTAAGTTCTTCATCATTCTGCACAAAGTTTTTCAGTTTGAGCTGTACTTCGGCATGCTGTTCTCCCAGAATTGTTAAAAAATCCTGATGGATGGCCTGCTTTTCGGATAGCTGAAAAGTTCTTTCAAAAGCGGGATTTATTTCTTTAATGATAAATCCGGTATCCAGAACACAGATCAGGTTATTGGAAATATCAAAGGTTTGCCGGAAGTATTCGGCCTGGATATTTTTCTTTTTGTTCAGGAAAAACTTTGTCACTGCATCGCCTATTTTTTTAAGCGTTACAATCTGGCTTTCTGAAAGTTTTTTGGGCTTATAATCAATAACGCACAGCGTTCCCAGTGTAAAGCCTTCATCATCTATCAGCGGGATACCTGCGTAAAAGCGGATGCCGGCCTGCAGCATGAGTGAGTTGGAGGCAGATCTGCTATCCTCCAGAGTATCATGAATAACCACCACATCCCCACTCGCAATAGAATACTGGCAAAGTGTATTTTCCCGCTCTACGGTATCCAGAGATATTCCGATACAGCTCTGTACAGTCTGAATATCGCTTTCCATAATGGCCACCAGTGAGCTGGGACAATCCGTAACCAGGCAGGCTGTTTCTGCAAAAATATCTAGTTGAGGATCCTTCGGCAGATTCAGAAGATCAAATAGTTCCAGCTTTTTTATTCTATCCTTTTCATTGCCAGGCACCGGATAATTCCTCATGATATTAACTATTATTTGTTTTATGTTAAATATAGAGAAAATTCCGGTGAAAAAAAATTATTTTATATAATAACCATATTATATCAATTAATATATCAAATAATGCATTTATGAATAAATAATTTAAAAAAATAAACAAATCAATATAAATATTTCACTATTCACAGACACTGTTTATATAATCATCATCTGTATGCGCAACTCCTTATCCTGAAAGGGTTTCAGCCATTTTCTTTTCTCTCCTTCTTTGGATAATAAGATGTGCGGCATCCAGCATTTTCACCGTATGAATATAAGGCATCACGATATTCCTTTCCGGGAGGTTTTCATAGACGCCCATTGAGAAATAGACGATTCCGGACATAAAATAATCAAATTCTTTGAGGGTGTATTCCCTGAATGCTTTTTTGAAAACCAGCAGCGGATTCCGGTATTCTTTCTCCGAAAGCAGGCCGAGAACCCACGGAGAAACCTTTTCCTTTCCGGTATCCACCACCCATTTCCTGTCCTTCAGCATGATGAGATAACCGGCACGGATGAACGACCTCATCGACCTGTGAAACCGGAAGATCTCCGCCGGATCTTCATGGATCCAGCTATTCCTTTTTACTGCGTAATTCATAATATTACTGAGCATTTGTTTGGAAACATCCAGCTCATTGAACTGAAAGAACGTTTCCATCAGCTGCAACCCGGAGTGCTTCTTGCCTGCCTGAAACCGGGGATCGAAATCTGTTTTTATCTTTTTCATGGGGTGTATTTTTTTATTAATGTAGTAAAAAAACAATTAAAACACATATATGTGTTTATGAAAAATTTTAGAAAGCTCAAACTTTACTAAATGTATAAATGGGAAATAGAGGAACTAAAATTTCAGATTGGAAAGCTTATTCAATTGCATAGGCTCAAGAGAGGACTTTCACAATTACAACTTGGGAATGAACTTAATATCTCAAGCAACCATGTTGGTAGAATTGAAAGGGCTGAAACTAATCCCACCATTGAAAGTCTTGTTACATTCTGTAATTTTCTTGAAATTGATCTGCTGTATTTATTTACAAAGCTAAATGAAAAAGAGCTAAAGAAGATTGAAAGCGAAATCGATCAATTACAAAAAGAATTTAAAAATCAAAATAAGAGAAAATCCTGACGAGAGTTGGGATTTTTTTGTGATGAAACTTTGAACCTTTTAAGAAATTCCGTGAAAATACTGCAATCCGGAGCACTTCTTCCCTGCCTGAAACCGGGTATCGAAATCTGTTTTTATTTTTTTCATTTTTTGTATTTTTATGTGATGATCTGTAATGTTTTTTTATAGTTTCTCGCTGATTTTGCAGATAACGCAGATATTTATTAGTCTGTTTTAAATAGTTAGATCTACACAACTCATTTTTTTATTTTGAGCCGTGCTTTTATTTGAACCATTAAGGTTTTTAAGCGGTTAAGAATTATTAAGATCATAGCTGAAGCTATTTTTTAAGCGCACCGCCTTATCCATCTTTGATGGATCTTAACTTTCCTTAAAGTCTTCATTTTTCTTAATGGTTAATACAAAACCACCTACCTACCGATGTACGCTGAGTTGTATTGTAAATGATGAGTAGAAATAAAATCTGTGTTCCCGTGAAAGCCCTGAAGCCGCAATGGATTGTACACTCCACTGTACCCTATCATGATACTTTATGTAGTGAAGCAGCTTAGAAAAAGATGATTGCAGAAAAGCAGAACAGCATGAAATAAAAACGGCATGGGACTCTACAATATCCGTCATTGAGGCACTGGTATACCTTGCACACAGATAAGAGAGCCCACGCCTAGGTCGTGAGCTTCCTGCTTATCGTCTTGTGTGTCTAAAAATTACCAGTTTTCAATGACAAGATTCTAAGCAATAGCTTCTATTATTTTTTGAAGTATCGCAAAGCTACTTTATTGTAGCTTATTGTACAAATATAGGAAAATTTCCGAAAGTGGGTAATTATACCCACAAATTTTTATACGTTTCTTTTGAACTTGCTATCAATTTAATATTGATATGTCTAAAACATCAGAAAAAATCGCATTTCTAACAAGCTTTGGAAAAAGAATTGAAACATTAAGAAATGAAAAAAATCTTAGTCTCAGACAATTATCACAAAACTGCGACATTGATTATAGTGATATTAGTAAGATTGAAAAAGGATTAAGAAATATTCAAATGTCTACTGTTCTAGAATTAGCAAAAGGATTAAATATAACAATAAAAGAATTGTTTGATTTTGACATAAATTAAAAATAAGCAAATAGAATCCCGACGAGAGTTGGGATTTTTTTGTGATAAAGTGTTGGATAAATTACGTGAAAATACTGTTCTAAGAGATTACTTATTATTTCTTCTTACGGAAAACCGTAAACAATTAAAAAAAAATATTATTATTTTGGCATAACGAAAGAATGTGATTAATTTTAAATAAGCTTATTTAGAGTTCTTTTTTAAATATAATTCACAATATTTCTATTTGGCATAATTTATAAAACTCAATACATGAAATCAATCGGATTTAGATGTTGGAAAGACAGATTTTCATACGTCATATTAGAAGGCACTCAAGAAAACCCATTAATCATTTCGCAAAATCATCTTACATTACCCAAAGGCTCAAGCAGAGCAGAACAGTTAGCATGGTTTAGAAAGGAAATACTGGAATTAATGGATACTAATAATATTGACATAGCAGTTTTCAAGGAAACTGAAATAATCAGTAGAACTAAAGAACCGCAGAGAGGCGAATTAGAAGGCGTATTACAAGAAGCCATTTTCAGTCATCCAAAGCCCACAACCATAGAAGGTAAAATTAAGAAACAATTACATTCCAGTACAACAGCAAGAAAGGCAAAATATTTAGGTGAATTACTAGATTTACCAATATTTGATGGATTACCTAAAGCAAAGTATGAAGAAGCCTGTATTGCAGCAATTAGCGGGTTACCTAAACAATAATAAATATGCCTGATTACGATTTAGAAAAAAGATTAGGAAATGGAGCTTTTGGAGAAGTTTGGCTAGGTAATGATAGAGCACTTGGTGTAAGAAGAGCTATAAAATTTATACCTCCTCACAATATTAATAATCCTACTAATTTTTACAAAGAGCCACAAACTTTAATGTCTTTAAAGCATAACAATGTTATAGAAATAACAGATGCAGGAACTACACCTGATGGAAAACTATATATCGCAATGGAATATTATCCGAAAGGTAGTTTAGAAGATGTAATTAAAGGCAGTGTTGTTCCCTTAGAAGAGAGTTTAAAAATAATTTCGGATGTTTGCCGAGGTTTAGAATATATCCATTCGCTTGATTACATTCATAGAGATATTAAACCCGCAAATATCATAATGGATGAAACAAATAATGCCAGACTTTCTGATTTTGGGTTGGCTACCAAATTGGATATTTCAGGAACAGCGAGTCCTTATGGATATATCGGCCATTTAGCTCCTGAAGTAATTACTGATGATATTACAGATAAAAGAACAGATATTTATGCTCTTGGTGTAACATTATATAGACTTGTTAATGGTGATGCATATATTCCAATGGTTGATGCCGTGGAATTGGTTGATATGATAAAAGATGGAGTTTATCCAAACCGGAATAAATTTCGCCCATTTATCCCCACACCTATTAAGAATATAATAAATAAAGCAATAAATGTAGATCCCAAAAATCGTTTTCAATCTGCTTCAGAATTCAGGCATGCAATAGAAAAAGTAAAAGTTTACACCAGTTGGATGCCAAAAACCATACAAAATGGTACTGAATGGAATTGTAAAGTTGGGAAAATGAATTTTACAGTAAAATCAATAAGAAAATCTCAAGGTTGTTTTGATTTAGAGTTTTTCAAAGGGAATGAGGGGAAAACTCAAAAAAAAATAAAAGACGAAAGTAGTAGTTGCGACAGTAAAATACAACATGATAAAAAGTTAAAAAATTTACTAAACAGAATAGTTCTAAAAGGAAAATAAAATCTGCTAATTTAAATCTATCTCTACTTCTCCAAAGTAAGTGACTTTGGAGGAATTTAATAGAATAATCTTACTTATCAGCCCAAATCAGAACACTCGCTCTCCAAAGTCTCCTGACTTTGGAGAAGTTTAATAAAATAAGCTTACTTACCAGCTCAAAATCGGGAGACATTCTACATCATTAAACAAAAAAAATCCCAGCTTACGTTGGGATTTTTAAGTAAACAACCTACCATTGTATATTCATGCAGGAGAGACTTTGAAGCAGGTTATCATCCTTTCAAGTAAGCGAAAGCTAATAAGCAAATCCAAGTCTGTTTTATAATCTTCCAATTGAAATTTAGCTGTAACAACCTTGAATGCATTTTTTCCTGGGAGTACGGTTTTCAAATTGGTTTCGGCGGGCTTTCCGAAAGTCGTCTTCCTCTTTTTTCTCCTTTTCGCTAAAAACCTTATCTGCATGGAAGACAAAAGCATCCGCAAGTTCTTCACCTATCAACGGCTTATAAAAATTAATCATCATTATTCAAAAGCCGGGCAGCCTTTTCATCCACCAGAAACAAAAGTTCGCCATCCGTAGGATCCAATAGCTGTGACGGGTATACGGAAGGGGTATATGCACCTTCCAGAACTTCCTTCAAAGCCTCAGCTTTCGCATCGCCAAAAGTGATTACGATGATTTTCCGGGCTTTATTCAAAAAAGGCGCTGTAAGGGTAATCCTGTACATCTGCTGGGCATCCAGGTAATACGCGGCAACCCATTTTTCTTTTTCGTTCAATACTGCTGTTCCCGGAAACAGCGAAGCCGTATGCCCATCTCCTCCCATTCCCAGAAGAATGAGATCCATCACACCGGCATCTCCCAGTTTTTCTTTCAGAAGGCTACTGTACTTCGAAGCAAAATCCTCCGGCTCTATACCCTCCTCAAACATTGGAAAAACATTAGCGGGCAGCACGGGCACATTTTTCAAAAGCGTTTCCCGGGACATTTTAGCATTACTGAGTTCATCATTCAGGGGTACCCATCTTTCGTCCCCCCAAAAGACAAGAACTTTGCTCCAGTCGATCCGGTTTTTATACTCATCTTCCGATAACAGCCTGTATAGACCTTCCGGAGAGGAACCCCCTGTTAAGGCTACTGAAAAATAGCCTTTCTGCTCTATTGCTTCATGGGCAGCGGCAACAAACAGCCTGGCCGCTTCCTGAAAAATCTCTTCTGTGGATGGTAATATGTTAAGCATTTTCTTCTCTTTTTAATTTTTCGTGGGAAGTAAGCCAATAGTGTCCCTGTCTTTTCAGTAATTCATCTGCCGCTTCCGGTCCGGAGCTTCCGGCAGGATAAGTAAACATTTTTGAAATGTTTCCTTTTTCCCATGCAGTCTGGATATTGGCGATCACATCCCAGGCCTCTTCTACCTGATCGGAACGCATAAACAGCGTAGAATCTCCATCAAGGGCATCCAGGAGTAAGGTCTCGTAGGCTTCCGGTGTATCCGGCGAACATTCAAAATAATCGAAAACCATTTCAGCAGGATTCAATTTCATATCAAGTCCCGGTTTTTTGGTCATAAACGACAGCTTAATGTCCATTTCGGGCTGAATATCAATCGTTAATCTATTGGGCTGCAATTTATTTATTCCATTCTGAAAGGTGGTACATGGAACTTCTTTAAAACTGATGATGACTGAGGATGTTTTTTCTGACATGGATTTACCGGTACGCATATAAAACGGAACGCCATTCCACCGTTCATTGTCAACATAGAACTTCATGGCAACATAGGTTTCCGTATTGGAGTTCGGATTCACTCCCGGCTCCTGAAGGTATCCCCTCTTTGGCTGTCCTTCAATTTCCCCTGCTGTGTACTGCGCCCTGACTGTGTAGTGATTAATATCTTCCGGATTAATTCTTCTGACGCTTTTCAGGACGTCTACTTTCCTGTTTCGGATCTCCGCAGATTCAAATTCGGCAGGAGCTTCCATAGCCACCATACAAAGGATCTGCATGAGGTGGTTCTGGATCATATCACGCAACGCTCCTGATCCGTCATAATATCCTCCCCGATCTTCAACCCCTACTGTTTCTGCAACGGTAATCTGTACGGAATCTATATATTTATTATTCCACAACGGTTCAAAAATAGTGTTCCCGAACCGGAAAGCCAGGATATTCTGCACATTTTCCTTTCCCAGGTAATGGTCGATCCTGTAAATCTGTTCTTCTTTGAAGGTCCTTGCCAGCATGGCATTGAGGGCTACTGCCGACTCCTTGTTGTACCCAAAAGGTTTCTCAATGATCATACGGTCCTGATCCACATTTTCAGCCAGACCGTTTTTCTTGAGGCTTTCCGATACCTTTTCAATAAAACTGGGAGCTACTGAAAGGTAAAAAAGACGATTGGCCCTGATTCCCAAACCGGCATCAATATAATCCAGCTGATTTTTCAGCTGAACAAAAGATTCCTCCTGAGTAATATCAAACCTGATGAATTTTATTTTTTCTTTGAATACATTCCATTTCTCTTCAGAGAAATTTTTGATCCTCGAAAAAGCTTTGATATTTTCCAGGATATAGCTTCTGAATTCTTCCTGGGTATGTTCTGTTCTTCCTAATGAAAGAAGTTCAAAGTCGTCCGGCATCCAGCCTTCCAGAAACAGATTGAAAAATGCAGGAAACAATTTTCTTTTTGCCAGATCCCCCGTTGCCCCAAAGACTACGATAGAAGTTGGCTTTTTATCATTATTTTTCATTGAATTTATTTTTTATGATTCCCAACGGGTATGGAAAATTCCTTCTTTATCGGTTCTTTCATACGTGTGCGCTCCGAAGAAATCGCGTTGGGCCTGAATAAGATTGGTGGGTAAATTTTCAGAGCGGTAAGCATCAAAATAAGACAGCGCATTCATCCAGGCAGAAACTGGTGTTCCGTTCTGAATGGCTTCTTTTAAAACCGAGCGGATACTTTCCTGCGTTGCATTCAATTGATCTGCGATCTGCCGATCAAGCAATACGTTGGGTAAATCCGGCTGTGCTGCGAACGCTTTTCTGAAATCTTCCAGCAGAGCGGCTCTGATAATACAGCCTCCTCTCCAGATTTTGCACACGGTTTCCAGGTGTAAATCATAACTGTAAGCCTCTGAAGCTGTTTTAAGCTGGGCGAGCCCCTGCGCATAAGTGGTGATGATGGCGAAATAAAGTCCTTTTTTCAACTGCTCCAAATTAGCATTGACCCTCTGATGATTATTCCAGATCAGTAATTTTGAAGCCCGGATCCTTTCCGGTTTATATTTGGACATATCCCTCATGTTTACCGCAGCATCAATAACCGGAACCGGAACCTGCAGATCCATGGCATTTTGGGAGGTCCATTTTCCTGTCCCTTTGGATTTGGCCCAATCGGAAATCAGATCCAGCAGATATTGAGTGCCTTCCTTTTTTTTCAGAATATCGGCGGTGATCTCGATGAGGAAGGAATTCAGCTCTTCCTTATTCCACTGTTCAAAGGATTGCTGTATGGTTTCATGATCCAGATGATAAACATTCTTCATGATGTCATAAGTTTCTGCAATAAGCTGCATAATTCCGTATTCTATACCGTTATGCACCATTTTCACATAGTTTCCGGCACTTCCGTTGCCTAAAAATTCTACGCAGGGTTCACCATCCACTTTAGCCGCAATAGCTTCAAAGATTGGCCGTAAACGCTCATAGGCAGTTCTGTCGCCTCCGGGCATCATGCTTGGGCCTCTTCTCGCCCCGCTTTCTCCTCCTGATATTCCCATTCCGAAAAAATGGATTCCTTTTGAAGAAAGTTCCCTATATCTTCTGTCTGTATCTGTAAAATAAGTATTTCCGCCATCTATGATAATATCTCCCTGATCCAGAAACGGAAGCAGCGTTTGTATGGCACCGTCCACAGGAGCTCCTGCCGGCACCAACAGCATAATGGCTCTGGGCTGCTCAAGGGATTTTACAAAATCTTCCGCCTGAACCGTAGCATAAATCCGGTGTCCTTCCTGCGCTTCTGCCTGCAGTGAATCTGCTTTTCCCTGATCCAGATCCAAACCTGCAACGGCATATCCGTTATCGGCCATATTAAGCAGTAAGTTCCGGCCCATAACGCCTAAACCCACTATACCAAAATTGTATGTCGTCATATTCAAAATATTTTTATGAATGTCAATTGATTACCGGCTGCCGCTCATCGATTAAGTGAATTGAAATAGCAGCAGTCCCGTATTTAAAATACTTTATTAAAATTAATCCTTATTTTCGAAATGTCTGAAATAAAAAAAGAGATATTTATATAATCAATAGAAGGTTGTAGCTGGAAAACGGTATTCGGAAGCCGGAAACTGCTTTGAGTCACATCGTTATCCCCAAAGCCCGGACAGCACCATGCCAGGTTTGCTAAAGCCATGCAGTTTAACAGATTTCTATCGGCCATGAACGGATCCGTTACCGTTCCCTGCGGATTTTCATTTAATTTTATGTATTCGGATTTAAACTCTATCTTTAGCGGAAATTAATAATCTTTATTCACCGGTATGAAAAAATTGATAATGCGCTCTGCATTCGGAGATCCTGCTTCTTTACACCAGTTCTTAGACGGGATATTTTTTCTTTACGTTTAACCGGTATTTTTCAAAACATTTCAAATTATAACCAAGAATCATACAATTCATGAGCACTAAACCGAAAGAATGGGCAGAAAGCTACTTCAGCAGGCTGGAAAAAGCCATTGAAGAATTAAAAAATCACGATCTGGTAAGCAGTGTCAACTTCATTAAATATCCCGGAGCAACGGAGGAACAGATTGCTGAAGCTGAGGCAAAAATTTACGAAGAGCAGATAGAAAATGCCGAAAGATACAGTACGGATGCCCCCAAAGAGCCATTTGTCTTCAACGAATTCATCAAGGAATTCTACAAAATCAGCAACGGTCTGCACGTATCCTGGCATTCGGTTATTTTCCCCAAAGCAGAGGCCATCGCCCCTGAAGACGGATTCCCGACAGCAAAAGATGATGATGACTTTAAAGAAGGATGGATATCCATTCTCCCCATACAGGGCCTGGCCAACTTAAGCGATACGCACTATGACCTGGTAGGCGATCCCCGTTACACAAGATTTGGCAGGGAAGCGGAGGAAAGCGGCGCACTGTTTAATTACTTTGACGGGTTCAATTTTTACTACGACACCTGCATCATACTGAAAAACGGAAACCCTCTGATAGCTTTTGGTGATGATTACAGTGCTTCATATGAAACACCTCATGCCTGTGATTTTGTTATTTACATGGAATACGCACTTTCTACTTTCTTTTCGGTAGAATGCCGCACCAGACAGCTGCAGTTTTCCGACAGTTACGAGGTATATCCTGAACTGGAAAAGATGGTAGAAACACAGGATTACAGTACCCTTGCAGACCTTCTGAAAAGTAATGAGCATACGGATATCGATTCGGTAATTGCCCTGGGCTATGAGGAAAAAGGCATCAATTATGCCGATGAGGATTATATGGAAGAACTTCCGGAAGCCATCTCGGAACGGCTGAGCCTGCTAATAGGAGAATAAATATTCAAAACAAACGCTTCATTAAACAATCTGATCATTACAACCCGGCAGCTGTATTTTGTCTTCAGCGCCGGATAAAATAAACAATACTATGGAAACCACTGAAAAACCTTTAAAAATACGTTTTTATAAAGAAGAATTTTTCGATGAAGAAAAGCTTTATATGGAAATAGGCGCAGAATGCCTTCTGAGTGGGATCACCTGCCATGTAACTCTGGATAACTCTCTCGCGGAATATACATGCGGGACCTCGGGAACCCCTTCCCATACTATGGATGCGGATATAGGATCTGCATTTTACGATATCATAAAGAATGTATGGACGGAAAATCCGGGCAAAGAAAAGGAGTATTTTACGTTTAATATCCATACTAAAGCTACTACTAACGAGACTCCGGCAAGACTGCAGGAAGCCACACATACGGTGCGCATCAAAAATCCGCTGTACGGAGTAAAAAGAGAGGAATGGCCGGAATGGGCAGATCCTCAGTTTGATCTGCCCGAAATAGTAAAGGATAAAGCGCCACAAAAAGATGATTTTACCATCACGGTATCTCCACAATATACAGACGGGGATATGTGGGATTTTCTTGATGAAACAGCTTATTTTGATCTGACCGTTTCATCGGGCAGGCTTGTTAAGAAGATCAGCGTTACCACAAATCTTATGTACAAGTCGCAGAAGGAAAGTCTCTCTGCGGAGGTAAATCCTGAAGCACAGTCACACGAGCTGAGGATTGAGGTCTCCGGCAACCTGCTGGATCAGGTAAAGGACCTGGGCAGTTTCAGCCACGGAGATCAGGAAAAGTTCGATTATTTCTTCAATTTAGAAATCATTGACACTGAGGATCAGAAGCATATGCGGAAAGTATCTGTACAGCTGCCTAATCCTTATTATGGAGACATAGAGTCTGAAAGGCAGATTGCCCGTGAAGTACTGGCCGAAGTATTCCTGAAAAAATATAATGAAGACATCGCTGAACTGAAAATAGAAAGCCAGCCGGGCTGGTGGTCCTGGAAAAAGGATTATGCTTCATTCCAGTACGGATGGAACGATGATGAGATCCTGCTCTACCGCTACTTTGGCTCTGTGGATTATGATGCCGATCAGGATGAGGTTTGGGATGAAATGCAAAAGCTCACGAAGCTGACCAACGGTGCAGGAAAATTTGAGTATGCAGACAGCTACTTTGTCCTGAAATCCACATTCGGTCCGGGATGGATAGAAGCAGAAGACCTGGAAAAGAAACTTGACGAGTTCGAAAAGTTTGCAGAGTCTGAAGAACTGGCGAAGTTTCTGGCAGCCTACGAAGGAGACGACTAAGACGGAAAGCATTTACAGAATTTTTATGGAGACGGCTTTTATTTACGGAAATGGTAAATGAAACTGACAATCTGTAAAAGGAATTCAGGGATAAAAAGGAAGATGGAAGTTGAACGCTTATTACCGGCAGATATTCATAACTTCCCTCTTCCGGCTCCCGGTTTCAGAAAGATATGGCCGCAGAACAGACGCGTGTTTAACGTTTGTTACGGCCCTGATTCTTGGTGGACATTAAGATATTAAAAACATACTGAAGGTAAAATTAATAGAGAATATAGAAATATTGTCACCGGCTTTCAGCTAAGATTTTTATACCCAAATTATCGTTTTAATAAAAAACGAAATCTAAAACCGGAAATTTTGCTTTTTACAGTAATATTTTCAGTTTTCACTATCATATCCGGAGTCTGATTCATTTTCTTTTGAAATAAGACGTTAAATATCAGTTTTGAAAGTCTTTAAATGATTAAATTAGCCCTGAATTAAAATGCACTGAGATTCTTATGAAAAACTTGTCCTTTGTATTGCTTATCTCACTTGTACAGCCAGCACTGGCACAGACTAAATTAGAAAAAGCAATTACAAATCTTGAAAATAATTACGAACAGGAAAAAGTATATTTACTTACCGACAAATCACAGTATGCAGCCGGCGACAAAATCTGGTTCAAAAGCTTTGTATTTGACGGCTACAACCGTACAGCGCTGTCCACTACCCTGTTTGTTGAACTCTACAATTCCGATAAAAAATTAATAGACTGGAAAACCGTACTTCTTACCAATGGTGAGGGCAGCGGAGATTTTCAGCTGAAAGAAGAACTTCCTGAACAGGTTTATTTTGTAAGGGCCTATACTCCTTACATGACCAATTTTAGTGAAGATTTCCAGATCGTTAAAACAATTCCCGTTTACAATCCCAACTCTACGGAATCGCTGGTGATCTCCAAAAGTTCCGACTGGTCTGCGAAGGCTTTTCCGGAAGGAGGAACTTTCATCAACGGTATGCCTACGAAATTTGCCGTAAGATTATCAGCCGATACTTCCCTGCCGGAAAGCTGGACGGGGAAAATAGTAGATACCCAAAGCCCTAACGTTCCTGTTACTACATTTAAATCTTTTGATAAAAATGTGGCCTCTTTTACCATCACTCCGGTTTCAGGAAAAAAATACCAGGCCATTATTCAGGATAATACGGGGAAAAGCAAAACAATAGATCTGCCACAGGCTTCAGACAGCGGCCTTCATCTGGAGGTCAGCAGTTCTAAAGAAGGGGTAAAATATACCCTGAAGGGCGTTAACTTAAAACAGCAGCTTCAAAACTATAAAATTATCGGGACAATTAATAACCACCTTGCTTATAAGGCTAATGTCCAACAGATGACCAATGAGGCATCAAGCCTTATTCCTACAAAGCTGAACAACGGAGCCAACGGTATTCTGCAGCTGGCGGTCTTTGATGATCAGGATAATCTGGTGGCGCAAAGACTCTGCTTTATAAAACCCGGAAGTTTAAAGATTGAGAAACCGGAAGTTGTAGGCCAGAACATAAAATCAACCCCACGGTCTTTCAACAGTATTGATCTTTCCCCGGAATCTTATTTTAAAAATTATACGGTTCTGGTAAGTGAAGATGATGGCAACAATAAACCTGAAGAGGAAAATATCCTGAGCGGCCTTTGGCTAACGGGAGATTTCACCTCAAAAATAGACAGCCCGGCACAATATTTTTCCAACAATGCCAACACAGAAGCTCTGGATGCCCTTCTTATTTCTGAAAAGTGGAAAAGATTTGACTGGAATTCCGTACTCAGCGGTTCGGTACCCACCCTTAAAACCGATTCCCAGAAGTATCTTTCTTACAGGGCAAGGCCCATTAAAGACAATACCCAGCTCGTGAATACGAATGTCAATTTATTATTGAAACTAGGTAACAATGCTCCTGTTATTAATCCTTTTCAAACGGATCAGAACGGATATATTTATCTAAATAATCTTAATAATGAAGAACCTTTGGAGGTTTCGGTATTTGTAAATTCAGAAAAGGACAAAGAAGCAGGTTCTGATTTGTTTGTTACCATAGAACCCCTGGTAAATCCTACACCGTTTAAAGGCAGTTTCCCGGGTACAAAATATAAATTAGTAAAAAGCGGTGAAAACAAAACTCTTCCTCCAGCTATTTCCAGAGCACTCAACACTCAAAAAAATATAAAAAAAATAGCGGGTACCGATATAGAAATTGAACAGGTAAAATTGGTGGGAAAAAAGAAAGACCCGAAAGAAGAACTGGACAGACAGCTTTCCAGCGGAATGTTCAGTGCTGTAAATTCTACGGTATTCGATTTCGTTAATGAAAATCAGAATGTTTCCGTATCTGGGAATATATTCGACTGGCTGCAGGGAAGAGCGGCCGGTTTAAGTTTTCAGAGAAATAGCTCCGGAGTAAACGTCCCTTATATCCGCGGCAAGCAGGCTAAACTCTATCTGGATGAAATGCCTACCGATCCTTCTATGATCAGCACCCTTCCCATCAGCAATATTGCTATGGTAAAAATTATCAAGGCATCGGGGTTAATAGGTGATGCAGTAGCCGTATATACCATGAGAGGTGATTTGAAAGCTAAAAGCAGTGAAAAACAAACTACGAAAAATAACAATTCGGCGATCATCAAGGGGTATGATAAACCTTCTGAATTTCCTGTTGAAATGCTGGATGATGCTGCGAAAATTGAAAAAGACACCCGCGAAACCCTGTACTGGAATCCTAATTTATTTGACAGTGACTATGTTCCTCCGAGAATCAAATTCTTCAATAATGACAGCGCAAAACAATACAGGGTTCTGATCATAAGCTTTGATGAAGACGACAATCTTCTTTATGAGAATAAAATCTTTAAATAATATTTCTCTGCATATAAAAGCCTTCCGGTAAAAACCGGAAGGCTTTTTAAGTAAATTTAAACGGCATAATCCGGTTCGTCTTAAAGCTGAAAATTTGATCCTGCAGGCTGTTTTTGCACACAGACATCTGAAATTTATTTCCATAATATTTAATTATATTTGAAGATCAACCAATAAGCCATTAAAATGAACGATAGCAAACATGAGATAAAACTCAGGCCGACAACCGTTACCGATCTGGATATTCTTTTTCAATTCCAGCTTGATCCTGAAGCCGGCTATCTGGCTGCGTTTATGCCAAAGGATTTCGCCGATAAAGAAGCCTACCTTGCCAAATACACCCGATTACTGAATGATCCTACCGTGAACAACCAGACCATTATTGCCGGTACTGTGATCGCAGGAAGTATAGCAAAGTTTGTCATGGAGGGCGATGCCGAAATCACGTACTGGATAGATAAAGCTTTCTGGAGAAAAGGTGTTGCAACAGCAGCATTGAAAGATTTTCTTAAGATTGAAACTGCCAGACCTATTTTTGGACGTGTTGCCTTTGACAATATAGGATCGCAGAAGGTTCTTGAGAAATGCGGCTTTGTAAAAACAGGTTCCGACACAGGTTTTGCCAATGCCAGACAGGCGGAAATTGAGGAGTTTATTTACAGGCTTGATCTTTAATTCAGAAATATAAAAAGTACGCTCTCCGAAATCTCCCGCTTCGGAACGCCTTTACTGCATGGGGTTCAAAATGAGGAGATCTTATCCGGCATGGAATACATTAAGTAAAGATTTACTTTTTAAATCTCTATTATCATCCCTTAACAATGCAGGTTACTTACCCGAAATGAAACAATGAAAATAAGCAGCGCTTTTTATGCAGATATTGCCGTGATACAGTTTACCTATTGGTTTAATCATCAGAACAATACACAAATCTGTGCCTGTGCAGAACTTAAAGAAGGCATTCCTTTTGTGGAAATTGACTTTAAGGACACGGATAAGGAACTCATTTTTAAATATGCACTCCGGCTTGGAGAAATACAAAATGAGTTATCCCGAAAAGAAAAATATTCACTGGATTACTTACAGTATCCTCTTCCTCCAAAGGAAGATGAAAAATACCGGTTAGATTAAGTAATTGAAATCATACCGGTGTGGGCCTCTACCCCATTTGCCCCTAGTTTTTCAGACCCGGCCGAAACGTTTGCATCAGTAGAGAATTCACTATTCCCCGGCGGTTATTTTTTAAAATTAATTAGCTATGCCGGTCCCGGTTTCATCCCCCTGGTTTCCCGATACCAACGGAACGGTTTAATCTGGAAAATATACAATGACATCAAACTATGTTATCCCCATGAAAAAAAATTTCTCCAACAATCCGGATTATTTTATTACAATCCATAGAAACTTCATTTGACGCGGATTATTCTTCCTATATAAATCGTCTGATTGTTAGTTGATAAATGTTGTTAAAGATCTTATATTATTGAAACTTATATTTGTTGTATTTATTCAACTGATCAATGAACTAACTTTTTGACTGATCATTAGTAAAGCAATAAAAATTTTCTATAACCGGCTCGTTTTTAACATAATAAAAAAAATGTAAAAATGGCTGCTTCCTGTAATGATGAATAAAAAAATAGTTGTAAACTTGATACGTATCAAAAAAATTACAAAATGAAAAAATTATTATGAGTTTCAACTATTGGAATGGCATTATTTTTACCGATCCACTTTTGATTGGGTTTTTAATATGATTTGTGATATTGGAATATAGAATATGACCGATTCTCAATATAGAGATTTTATGTATGAAGTTAATGCCATGAGTGACCAAATTTGTAAACTTCAGGTAGAAAAGACAGCTATGAATTTTACATCTATCGAAATGAATACCTCTAATATCAAAGAAAGAGGTTAAAATTTAATTTTTTATTAACTATTTAATTCCATTAGCTACTAATGGGGTTTTAAATATTATATAAATTAGCTCAATGGAAAAAGTATTAATTCTTATCTCTGTTGTTTCATACACAATGTTGTTTTCTCAAAAAAAGGATAATATATCTGATTTAAAAGTACGTTATCACATGATAATGGTTTCCGATTCTACTTTATTAAAAAATGAGAATAAAGCTCCTGTTTTTAATTACACATTATTATGCAGTACAAAAAAATCTATTTATTTTGATGAAACAGCAAAAACGTTTTATGACTATTTACATAATAACAGAGCAAGTTACCGTCAACAACCTACAATCAGCTATCCTAAATCTGAAAGCAGTGTCTACAAAGATGAGAATAAATTAATCGTAACACTACCTATTGGAAGAAAAAATTTATACAGATATGAAGAACCTGCTTTAAATTGGGAACTTATAAAAGATAAACAAAAAACGATACTCACTTATTCATGTAACCTGGCTAAAGCTACTTCTGATACAGGAAAAGTTTATTATGCCTGGTATACTACTTCAATTCCTATATCTGAAGGCCCTTTTAGATTTAAAGGATTGAACGGTTTGATTTTAGAAGTTTATAACGAAGAAAAAACAATAAGAATAAATGCCGTTGAAATTGCAAAAATAAAAGAACCTATTGAACCTCTTAAATATGTAAAGATTTTTGATGTCAGTAAATCCGAATTTTTGAAAAAAAGAACAGAATTTATTCTTAAGCCTAATGTAGCAATAGAACCTGATGGAAAGGAAACTATTCCAGAAAGGCAAGCTCCACTAAAAATTAAAGAAAATAATCTATTAGATTAATCAAATTATTTTTTCCAAAATACAAAACAGCAAGGCATTCTTTACGAAGGTCTCGTTGTTTTGTATAAATATATTATATTAAACTAAAACCAGAGACTGTTTAATTATTTCGGTAAATTATTATATTTATATATTATCATCTTAATTATTATGGAACAGCTTTTTCCCCGTCGAAAATTGGCAGGATAACAACTTCAGAAATATTCCTTTTGAAACAGATGACAAAGAATTTTAATATAACAGAGAAAAATGGAAGACCTATACGTATATAAAGACGAATACGACAATGACTGTACATTTCTCAGGAAAAAGTATTATGAGAAGGTATCTGCCTTAATTACTGATTTTTTTGAGGAACCATTACCCGATAATGAGTTCCATCAGCGTTTCCTGAAAGTATTAAATACTCTTGAAGATTATCATGATGTGTATCATATAACAACCGAGATGCCCTTTTACTGGGCGGTCTGCATCATCGAAAACAGATGGACCCACAATCATCTGATAAAAAATAAAACCAATGAAGAGTATAGGGAATGGAGTCATAAATACCGTACAGAAAACGACATCATCACATTTATCATAGAGGGGATCAATGAAGAAACCTATGTTTTCAATAATAATGAGGGCGGCAAAAGTATATTTTTAAGAAAGAAATACTATGAATTCATAGATAGCCTGGTCACTGATTTTTTTAAAAAACCTTTTGAATACAATAAGATGAATGCCGGACTTATTAATCGTTTAAATGCTTTACCTGCCGGTGGAAATTATAAAACGGTCAGCAGCTTTACAGGTAATCCGCCTTACTGGGCGCTGTCGGTCATAGAAAATAAAGAAACAACTGATGTTCTGAGTGTAGAGCAGTTAAAATCATACCCGGAATTTGTTGAGGACTTTTACAGAAAAAACGGGATCAGTTCTTTTATTATTCCGCAGAGCTGAAAATATCCTGATCCTGAAGATCCGTTCATGAACACCAACCGGTCTGAAATATAAGAATATGATTGATTTTGAAATAGAAAATAAGCTCATCACCCCGGAAGAACTGGAGGAATTTGAGATAAAAACAGGGGTATCACTCCCTCAGGATTATAAAGAACACATGCTAAAATATAACGGTGGATCTCCACTGAGCTATCATCTTTATTTCGGAGAGCCGGATGAGGGTATCCTCTTTTCCGGTTTCAAACCGATTAAATATGGTGATTATCCTGTTGAAAAGCAGGACTATTTACCCAACCGGTATCTTAGTATCGGTTATACGGAAACAGGATATTTGGCCATGTCGCTGGATGGAAAAGATTATGGAAATATTTTTGTTTATTATTCAGAAGCAGAATTAAAATTGCTGGCTTCATCTTTTACTGAATTTTTAGACGGCTTGTCGGAAAGCGAATAATTCGTATAGACACTCTAAAGCAGTACCGTCTTCAATGCACTCAATTTTCACATTCATCAGCAGCCGGGTTAATGGAAATTTAATTATTTTTATGGCTAAACTATAAACCTGAAACGAGTGAAAAACTGTAAACCTTTGAATCGTATAAAAATACCTGGTCACCTCTCATCAATACCTGTATCGGAGAATGTAAGTTTTCCTAAAAAATCTGTGAGCAGCAGGGCTTTTGTCATGAGCCTTATTTTGATATTATGCCTTTTTACGGGTAATCTGCTATCCGCTATTCCACCCGGTTTTACTACCCGGAACATAAAGTTCAGCAGTGAAGGGGTATCGCTTTCAGGGACAATTTTTAAGCCTGACCGTACATCTGCCGCAGTTGTCATTGTACATGGCTCCGGACAGGAAAAAAGAATGATAGAATTTGCAACACTTCTGGCTGAAAACGGCATTGCTGTTTTAACGTACGACAAGCGCGGCGTCGGGGAATCAGGCGGGATATATGCCGGTCCGGAAGTGGGAACCAATAATGTAGACTCCGGAAACCTTAACCTGCTGTCTTCAGATGCAAGTGCCGCTGTAAATACATTATATAAAGACCTGGGAAAATCTCATGTCCCTATTGGTTTAATCGGGGGCAGCCAGGCTGGATGGATTATTCCGCTGGCCGCCCAAAAAAATAAAAAGATCAGATTTATGACGATATTCAGCGGGGCACTTATCACCGTTAAACAGCAGCTCCGGTTTCAGTTTTATACCAATGGAAATTCGGGGTTTTGGGATACCCATACGGAAGAAGATGCACGGAAACACATTATGACCGATCCCGACAGATATGAATTTACAGATACTGACCCCCTCAGTACTCTTTCTCAATTATCAGTTCCGGGGCTATGGATTTTTGGAGGCAGAGATATACAGGTTCCCGTTAATCTGTCCATCGAACACCTGAATGCTTTAAAATCCAAAAACAGATACTATGAATATAAACTGTACCCGGCTTTAGGGCACAATACTGCATTTTCAGACTCTGAAGAACCTGTTGAATATGCTATAAACTGGATAAAAAAACAGAAAATGACCCAATAGTAAAAAGTGTGACCATAGAGAATAACTGCCGGTCTGTTTCATCTTTATCAGTCAATAGAACTCAAAATAACTTTCCCGCTCCTTTTTCCGGCTTCGTTAGCCTGATCCGGGCGACTGTACAAAATAAAAAAACAGCATCTTTCAAAAGAAAATCCCAAATATTCCGTTTAATTCTTAAATTTGACTAATGCAAAAGAATCTATATCTCATCATTATACTATTTTCTCTCAGCAGCTGCTATACGTACCAGGTAAAAAAACAGCCGGATCCGGCCGCCGATAATAGCCAGGAAGCTAAAAAAGGAATCACACCTGCCAATAATGCTGCTTTACCAATGAAAAAGACCGCAGAAGAAGCGCAGAATCTGAAATTGCAGCAGCCGGCAGCCCCAGTCAGTATTCAGGAAAAACTGGCTCCTAATAAAAATGTTAAAATAGATGTTGAAGGCAGATCTTATAAAATAATCGTTGACCGTTGGGAAAGCGACAGCCTGGTGGCACACCCCGTTAATAATGCTAAAAAAACGCTGAAATTCCATAAGAACCAGATCAATGCGGAAAAAATTGCAGAAAAACGGTTTTCACAACCCATAGCCGATATTCTTACCGTGGCTGCTTATACTGCAATTGGTGTTGGAATTTATTTTCTTGTCCGATAGTTTTAAAGGTATTATTTATGGCTTTCTTCTGCAGATTCTATACATTCCCGAAGAACGCAGATCTTTTTATTGAATGGATAATAAAAATCGCAGATTTAAAATCTTGTGAGCTTTATACCCAAAGTATTTAAGTTTAAAAATAACTTAGATGTTAAATTGTTTTATCCCTTTTGTGGTTAAAAAATCTGCTCAATCTGCATGATCAGCGAGCCAAAACAAAAGAAAATCCAGCAAATTTGCCGAACCAATCAATAAAAAGTATGGAAGATCACCAAACTGAATTTAGTCTGACTGTAAATGGCAGAATAGCGGGAACCTCATTTAAAAAAATAGAAGAGCTGATCGTTCCTTATTTCAAGGACCTCACAAAGATCAGTTTTCATGATGACGATGATTATACGGTATCGCTGGAAAATAAAAATTGGGAATTAGATATGAATCTGTCTAAAATCCTCATAAAAAATACAGAAGAAGATTATTTCTTAGGTGCCGCCTGTAAAGGGACATTTGAAGAAGGAGAAAAAGCCCTGAAAGAATTTGCTGCATATCTGCATGAGAACGGATTTATGTATTCTCTGGAATATGAAGATATCGCTAACAACGAATATCTGATACAACACCCTGGTTGGAATATTTTTTTTGATGAAAGGAAACAGAAAACCTATCCTGAATCAGAAGGGTAAAAGAAGAAAAACACTATCCGGATAAACAAAAGTCTACTCTATTGAATAAATTCTGCAGATTTTATACATTCCCGCAGATTCCACAGATAACGCAGGTCTTGTTATTGGTAATCCAATAAAAATCGCAGATCTTATGTTAACTTTTATGCTCAAAGTATTTAAGATTAAAATAGCATGTGCAAAAAACTTTTGTCCCTTTCGCGGTTAAAAAATCTGCTCAATCTGCATGATCTGTGAGAAAAAACAAAAGAAAACCCAATTCACAAAACCTCCTTATCACCGATCCAGGCCTACATTTCTCTCCTTTCCGGAATAAGGTACGCTATTTTGGCAGTGTTACTCTTATATTATTAAGACTCTGGAAAATATGTATTTTCTTTTCCCTTGCCATTCTGTACAGAAATTCGTTTCTTTCCTGAATCGGCAGATTCAGTATGTGATCAAAGGATCCAATGGTTACTCCATTTGCGCCACCGTCTTTTTTAAACTGCTCTGTGACTATTTTCAGAATTTCAGCTTCTATTTCTTCCATTTTTTCCATAAATAATTAGTCCGGTTTTTTACATACAAATTCAAAAATAGCATCGGCTATTGAGTCAGGAACTATTCTATTCTACGTTCTGGCTACCGTCACTTCAGAACCTTTGCTAGTATACTCAATAAACTTTTCTAATTCTAATGCCTTTTCCCACAATGAATCCCCCACTGCCACCCGAATATTTACCGGGAGATGTTACTTTTTTGTCCGGGTATTCAGCAGTCATAATTAAAATTTTGGCAAATATACTAAAAGATCCCTGCCGCCGCACGAATCTTCTGTGTGGTATCCGGTACACCCGCTCAGACATTCTAAAAACGGCAATATCATCTGAAAGATCTTTTTCATCAGAATCATTTGTTGCACTTCTGTATTTATTTACATCAGTTATGAGCCTCTGATGATCTGCTGTATTTCTTTTTGAAATGTCCTGTTCTGTTTTCTGATCTTTATGATAAAGTATAGTAAAATGACAATAAGAATAATTCCTACGCAGGCTGAGACCATCTTTACAGAGCTGTAATATGATTTCAGTTTTTCACTTTTCCTCAGAGTTTCCTTATTATGATCATTGATCACGTGGTTAATAGAAACCAGCTCATTCTGCTTTCTCTGAAAACGCATTTCAAAAAACTTTTTATTGTAGAGCTGAAAAGAATCCTGTTTTCCCATAGCAAGATAATTATCTGCCATTTCTTTGTAGATTCCTTCATTCAGGATAATGTCTCCCGTGTTTTTAGAAAGGTCTGCGGCTTTTACCAGGAGATTCAGGGCTTCCCGGTTTTCGTATTTCTGTTTATACAATTCGGCCATCCCTTTCAGGGCGAATGCCTCCAGGCTTTTCGCTTGGTTTCTGCGGGCATATTCTATGGACTGTAAAAATGCCTGTTGTGCTTTGCCTGTCTGATTAAGATTAAGGTAACAGTATCCTATATTATAATATACCACACTCATGTTGGAGTAGGTTGATTTTTTTAAAGAAACTTTTTCAAAGTTTTGTATCGAGATCAGAAATTTTTCCAGAGCAATTTCAGAATTGGACTGGCTTTTATAGATCATCCCTCTTATAGCATAGGTTCGGCCTGCTCCAATATATTTTTCACGGGCATTGGCGGGTATCTTGGCCAGATACTGATCCGCTTCATCCAACGTTTCAAGGCTTTTGCTGAACAGCTCCATCTGCTGGTATTGGGTGGCTACTGCAATCAGAACGCTTGCCTGGCTTTTGAAGTCATTGCTTTTCTGTGAAAGTTCTTTTGCTTTCAGAATATACTGTAAAGACTCATCAAAGTTTCTTTTGGCAATATTAGCCGTAGAAAGCAGCATATAAATATCAATAGATATCATGATATCATGATCCTTTTTGAGTAACTGCTTTCCTATCCGTATGGCGTTATCCGGATTATCATAAATTTCGAGCTGGGCCTGTCTGAGCAGGATACTGTCTGAAGCTTTCTGCGCTTTCACAAGAATACAAAAGAACGGCAAAAGCAGGATCCCTATTTTTACGATTAACTTCATAACGCTTTACCTTTAATAATTTCCTGAATATAAGCATTAGGGGACATTCCCGTAACGGATTTGAAAACGGTTGTAAATGCACTGTGTGATGAAAATCCTGAATATTCTGCAAGATAACTCACTTTATAATTCAGAAATACAGGATCGTTTTTCAACAGCTGGACAATATGGTTGATTCTGAGTTTATTGATATAGCCATTGAAATTTTTCTCCCTGCTGTTAATGACCTCCGAAAGATATTTCGTATTGATTTCCAGCTGGGAAGAAAGCAGGGCCAGAGACATATTATTATTCAGGTAGCGGTCTGACTGCTCAAATTCTTTAAGCTTTTGAAGGATTTCTTCTTCTTTTTCCTTAGATACCTTACCGGAACCCGAATCTATCACCTGTGTTTTTTCCGTAACCGTTTCTATTACAGATAATTTATGATGATTCTTACTGTTCTGTCTTACAAAAAAATCAAATTGCTTTTTAAGGTCTGTATTTTTGCTTTTAATGATGAGAAAGTAAATAAATAAACCAATGATGATCAGGAACAGACACAGTAAAGGCCATAAAGATCTGAAATAAATCTGTCTTTGAAATTCAATATTTTTATTCTGATTGGTTTCCACAAGCTTTATGATATAGCGTATTCCTTCCCTTGCATTGGCATCCGTTGTTGTTTTCAGATCATTGTACAGTTTATTATACTCATGGTATTTTACATCATCATGAAGAGCAAAATAAGTGCGGGATAACGATTCATAGATTTTAATTTTTAAATTATTGAAAGGAAGGTGCTCAACTAATGAAAGCGAGGTTTCCAGTTTCTGGACAGAGGTCGTGTAATCCTGTTTTAAAAAATAATATTGTGACAGATTTTCATAGGCAAGACTTAAAAGAAACGGCTGATTTTTCTGTTTTTCAAGATCTGAAATAACACGGTCTATAAGATTTTTATATTCATCCAGTCTGTTTTCTTTCAGCAGATAAAAAGAGCGGAATATTTTGTTTTCCGTTTTTATTATTCTGTTTTCTTCATTACCATTGCTGATGTATCGGTCACTGATATCAAGGTTTTTCAAAGCATCAGAATACGCTCTGCTGATCACTGAATTCAGGGCCTGCAGCTGATAAAGTTTTGCCGTAGTTATCCTTAATGCCGGATCATTGCTGGTGAGAAGTTTCTGATCCGATAAGAGCCGGGCAATAATTGCTTTTGACTGATTATAAAGTCCAACATTCTGATATTGATCTGCAAGCGTATAATCGCTGAAAACCTGTCTGAAATAGGAAATGCCTTTTTTTTGATCAAAATCTTCTTTTTGAGAGAAAATATTGACAGACTGCACATAGTCGCCTTTCATAGCAAAGGCCTGCGAAATAATACTTTGTAATATTAATTGATGCTCAGGATCCTGATCACTTACAAGTATTCCCTGTGTATAACTGATGCACTCGTCTGAATTTTGATAAAGCTTTTCAAATGCCTTATCCGCCAGAATATTAAAATCAGGACCGGATTGGCCGTTAATGAGAATCGAACAACAGATTAAAACCAACAGAAAAACTCTTCTGTTACTTTGAAATATTTTTTTGAATAGTAGGATTTCCTTCATATGTTTTTATAATTCTCTTTTATCCGTATTCAAAATGGCAGTTCATTAGCGTCCGCAATTATTATTTTTTGTGTCTTTATTTCTTTTGAAATTCACGAATTGTGAAAGTTCAATGCTTTTGATTGGGTAAATATAATATTAATATTGTTCTATCTCATTTTAAACAATAAAAAATAATACAGAATGAAAAATTATTACACAATGTCAATGAAAATATTGACCATTTATTTCTTAATGAAATTTGGCTTTGCAGATGCCCAGCTCACCATAATAAATGTAGGAGAAAATTACAATGTAGGAGGAGTTTCGAACAACGGCATCGTAAGTTTTCAAAAATTTGGCAACGGAACAATCTATAAATGGACCGTTGACAGTGGAATTGTGCAGATCGGAGCTTTATCAAGCGGAAATATGATTTCAGGTAACGCTCTTATTTCCACTAACGGATCCGTAATATCTTCCTCCCAGACAAATCCTGTAACAGGCTTCGAAGAAATTTCAACCTACGATATGGCAACCTCTACATGGACGAACAGAGGAGCACTTGTACCCGCAGCAGCCGGAGGAAGTGAAAGCTGTTCCTGGGGAATGTCTCCGGATGGAAACACGGTTGTTGGGCTGGGCTATATTGCAGCAGGTCCTTCAGAAGCTCATGCCATTAAATGGAACCAGGCAAGTGGTCTTGTAGATCTTGGAAGCATGGTACCCGGGCGCAGTTCCAGGGCTAACGCCGTAAATGCTGATGGCAGTGTAGTGGTAGGATGGCAGGATGAGCCGATGGGAATAAGAAGAGGAGCAAAATGGGTAGATGGAGTAGAAACTTTTATCACCGATAATAGCGGAAATAATGTAAGAGAAGCACAAGGTGTTTCTGCAGACGGCAGTACCATCATCGGAACAGGAGATCCCAATCCCTATGTATGGACCGCTGCCACAGGAATGACTTATATAACACATCCCAACGCTTCTTTCTTTTTCAGTGGAGGAGCCACCGGAATTTCCGGAGATGGAAAAAAGGTAATTGGCTATTACAGACAGTTCGGAGGAATGCCAATGGATGGGGAAGGTTTTATATGGACCCGGGATGGCGGACGTGTTAATCTGAATGAGTATGTAGAATCCTTAGGAATATCAACCAATGGAATTACACTGGGACTTCCCACTGCCATTTCCCGGGATGGGACAAAGATTGCAGGAACGGGACTGGATACCTCTTATAATATAGTTACTTTCTACCTTGATCTCAGCCAGTATTTAAGCGTTAAAGATCCTGTAAAGAATCAGAATGATAAAGGTATTTATCCTAATCCTGTAAACGATATTTTATATTTCAAAGGTACAGGAAAAATTGAAAAAGCAGAGATTTATAATATGGTTGGGCAAAAAATAAAATCATTTGATTCCGTAGAAGGCCAGATCAACGTATCATCACTGTTAAAAGGAAATTATATTCTGCGGTATTCCGTAAAAGGAGGAGGACAGGAAAGCTATAAGTTTATAAAAAAATAACACCAAGTGAAATAAATTAAACCCTTAAAGAGCTGCCGCCTGTGTAGCTCTTTTTATTCTTTCGGAATTCACGAATTATGAAAGCCAATATCTTTTTATGAAAATAATATAGTCTTAATATTGTTTTTCAACAATTTGAACACTAAACATATAGAATTTATGAAAAAATCTCACAAAATGACAATGAAAACTTTGGCAGCTTCCTTTTTCCTGGCGTTTAATATAGCAGAAGCCCGGCTTACTGTAATAGCAACAGGAGATAACTATAATGTAGGAGGAGTATCCAATAATGGGATGGTGAGTATGCAGGTTACTACTGCGGGTAAAATATTCACATGGACACAAACTGAAGGACTGGTACAGATTGGTAGCGTAGATAGCAGCGTTGCAGGTATACCCACTATTTCCAGTAACGGGACTATGGTTGCTGCAACCTATATCAATTCAGCAACAGGGGTTAATGAAATCTCAACATATGATGTGGCTTCGTCTACCTGGACCAATAGAGGAGCTTTTCCGGCAACCGGCAGCGGCGGAGGGCACAGTTCCTCCTGGGGAATGTCAGCAGATGGAAGTACTGTTGTAGGATTAGGCCTTTTTAGTGCATCACTTGGTCACGCGGTAAAATGGACTCAGGCCGGCGGGCTCATAGATTTGGGAAGTATTGTAAACGGAAGTAGTTCCAGAGCCAATGGTGTGAATTCTGACGGCAGCGTTATTGTCGGATGGCAGGATCTGGCCAACGGAGCAAGACGAGGCGCAAAATGGGTGAACGGAATACAAACCTTCATTACAGATAATAACGGAAATAATGTAGGTGAAGCATTTGGAGTCTCCGCAGACGGAAATATAATAATAGGCACCCATGCCCTGAAGCCTTACGTCTGGGATTCCGTTACCGGACTAACCACTATAACGCATCCTAACAGTTCCGCTACTTTCAGAGGGGCAGCTACATGTATTTCCTCTGACGGCTCTAAAGTCTTGGGATATTACAGAATATTTAATGGCCCGCCAATGGGTGGAGAAGGCTTTATCTGGACCAAAACCGGCGGACGTATAAATCTGAACGATTATGTAACATCATTAGGAATTGCAACCAATGGAATTACACTGGGATTTCCTGCAGCTATTTCACAGGATGGGACTAAAATTGCAGGAACGGGAATGAATGCTTCCAATATTCCGGTAGCTTTTTATCTGGATCTTTCACGATATTTATCTGTACATGATGCTGAGAAAGAGAAAGATAAAAATGACATCACTGTTTATCCAAACCCGGTAACTGATATTTTATACTTTAAAGGAACTTCAAAAATTGAAAAAGCAGAAGTTTACAATATGGCAGGACAAAAAGTAAAATCATTCGGTTCTGTAAATGACAGGATTAATGTATCATCCTTATTAAAAGGAGATTATATACTACAATATTCAGTAAAAGGAAAAGGACAGCAGAGTTATAAATTTATAAAAAAGTAAGCGTAACCCGCTTTCAAAATTCACGAATTATGAAAGCAAATTTTTTAATCGACTACCTAATAATTAATAAATACTAAAAATGAAAAATCGCATCAAAATATCCGTACAAATGTTGACGGCTTCATTTATGATGGCATTTGGAACAGCTGATGCCCAGCTTACCGTAATGTCAACAGGATCCAATTATAATGTCGGGGGAGTTTCTGATAATGGAGTGGTAAGCATGCACATAAGTGGAGACGGTACAATATTTAAATGGACTGCCGATGGAGGGCTTGTTCAGATTGGCGCATTGTCAGGGGGAAGTATGATTGCCGGAAATACTCTTGTAACCAGTAACGGAAATATGATCTCATCTGCATTTACAAACCCTGCTACCGGATTTCCTGAGATATCAACTTATAATTTAGCCACCTCCAGCTGGACAAACAGAGGGGCCCTATCCCCTACCAGCCCCGGAGGAGGTGAAAGTACTCCTTACGGAATGTCTTCGGATGGAAACACCATTGTAGGACTAAGCTTTCTTGATAGCGCCAGTGTACATGCCGTGAAATGGACCCCATCCAGCGGGATGGTAGATCTGGGCAGTATAGTACCGGGACGCGACTCCAGAGCCAATGGGGTGAGTGCAGACGGAAATGTAATTGTTGGATGGCAGGATGAGGAAACCGGAATACGGAGAGGAGTAAAATGGGTGGATGGAACAGAAAGTTTCATTACCGATAATACAGGAAGTTACGTAGATGAAGCACAGGGGGTTTCAGCAGATGGAAGTACAATCATAGGCGGTGGCGGCGGAAATCCAACCCCTTATATCTGGAATGCGGCCACCGGACTCACTTATATTACCCATCCTAATGCTTCTACTTTCTTCAGAGGAGGAGCAACCGGTATTTCCGCAGATGGCAAAACGGTAATCGGTTATTACAGACCATTAGGTGGACCTCCAATGGCAGGTGAAGGATTTATATGGACACCAACAGGAGGACGTGTTAAACTGAATGATTATGTAGCATCATTAGGAATTGCAACCAATGGAATTACACTGGGACTTCCGCAGGCTATTTCCCGGGATGGAAAGAAAATTGCCGGAATGGGAGTGGATGCAAATTTTCAGTTCGTAGCATTTTATCTGGATCTTACCAGCTACTTATCCGTAAATGATGCGGTGAAAGATAAAAACAGCATAGTAATTTATCCTAATCCCGTAGCTGATGTTTTATATTTTAAAGGAACAGACAGAATAGAAAAAGCAGAAATTTATAATATGGTGGGACAGAAAATAAAATCATTCGGTTTTATAGAAGGTAAAATAGATGTGTCATCATTATCAAAAGGAGACTATATACTGCAATATTCTGTAAAAGGAAGAAATCCGGAAAGTTATAAATTCGTTAAAAAGTAGATGAATTGTGTGGCCGCAACTTATAAATTAATGAACAGAGAGTTGCGCAAGAGTTAGTTTTATAATATTGATTTTAAGTATTTTGTAATTTTCTCTCTTTTAAAATTCACGAATTATGAAAGCTGAATTCTTTCAGATGTAAAGCGGTCACAACCTGAGCTGACAATGGGGTACTAAAAATATTTGTCAGCCATTCCATATCCTTACCTTCACAAGTAAGGATTTTTTGTTTTAATGAAGGAATCTCCGGCAATTTCTATTTCGCTATTGTCCTCCTCCCTACCCGCGTGTGATCTTTAGCACAGCAATCGTAGTTCTACTACAATTTTTCAGATTTAATATAAATTTACATTCCATAATTTATTTTTTTTCTAAATTAGGTGACATAATACCAAAAAACACACAAAAACATTATGAAAAACACCTCAAATTCTGATAAAGTTTCAGAAAACCACATTCCGGGCATCAACCGGGTGGTAAAACTGGACATTGTGGTTGAGGGTAAGGTTATCAATCACTTTAAACATTTTCGCTTACAACAGAGCGCAAGAAAGCACCATGATTTTGAACTGGTACTGGCTCATGACTCTTTGGGTGAAGTGCAGAACCACAACCTTGCACAGGCACAGAAGTTTCTGGGAAAAAGAATCACCGTTGTTTTCAGGTATAAAGATGCCGAAGATGAAAGCCCCGAAAGAACATTTGTGGGGCTCATCACCAAAGTAGCATTCAGCCAGGAAAAAATGAGCCTGGGAAATATTATCCTGAAAGGAATGAGTCCCACGATTCTGATGGACGCAGCCCCGCATACCCAGAGTTTCGGAGGAAGCCAGGAGGTGAATACCAACATTATTGCCAACCGGATTATTAAAGAAACCTTAGGGACCAATAAATTCGATTTCAGGGTAGATACCCGGAACAAAAGCTATATCAAATACAGTGCACAATACAACGAAACCCATTATAACTATCTCACAAGGATTGCAGAAGCCTACGGAGAACAGTTTTATTATGACGGAGAGATCCTTCATTTCGGCAAGCTCCCCTCTTCAGAAAAACCGATTCAGCTGATGTATGGAAGCAATGTAGATGAGGTGGTTGTAGAGCTGAAAGCCGTTCACACCAAACCTGAATACTTCGGCTATAACAGCAGCAGCCATACCAAAATGGTAGGTTCCGACGACCGTATACAGCATCCTGGAGAACTCTCATCCAAAGCCTATGAACTGAATGAAACGATTTTCACCACCCGTTCTCTCACCCCTGCACCCGTGAATGCCAATATGTTCCTTGATGTGGATGATTCCCAGAAAAGCGCAAGGGGCAGCAAAGCCGTAGAAGTTTTTACCGTTACAGGACAGACAACGGTTCCGTTCCTGTACATCGGCTGTGTTGCAGATTTGGCCATGAGAAAGACAGACAGCAATGAAACCTCACATTTTACCACATTGATGATCACAGAGGTGAAACACGAAGTGGATGCAAGAGGATATTACACAGGAACCTTTGAAGCCATCGCTGAAGGAACAGGTTTTATGCCTAAACCAGATTTTGAAATGCCCAATGCAGAACCGCAGGTAGCCACTGTGATCTCCAACGCAGATCCTCTGAACCAGGGCAGAATACAGGTACGTTTCGACTGGCAGCTGAATGACACCACCCATTTTATCCGGATGATGAGCCCCGATGCAGGCGGAACTGATGCCATTACCCAGAACAGAGGTTTTGTAGCCGTTCCGGAAATCGGCGATCAGGTGATGGTGGGATTTGAATACCAAAATCCCGATTTTCCATTTGCTATGGGCGGAATGTTCCACGGACAGGTTGGCCTGGGCGGAGGTGTAGACAACCATCTGAAATCTATACAGACCAGAAGCGGCATCAGGGTTTTAATGAATGATGCGGACAAAAGTGTAACCATCAAAGACCCAAGCGGAAATACCTATTTTATGGATGGTCAGGGCAATATTCAGGTAACTGCACCGAAGAATATGACCTTTATAGCCGGAGAAGACATGCATATTTCAGTGGGCAGGAATATGACCACCAGGATCGGACAGGACAGCACCATCAATATTGGCAACGATCACACTGAATCCATTACCAAAAGATATACCCAGACCTCAGAAAACAAAAGTGTTACCGTAAGAAAAGATCAGACAGAAAGCACGGGTAATAAATTTAAAAGCATTGCCGGAGAAGCCGATATACAGACCTCTAAAGGTGATTTAAAACTGAGAGGAACCACATTAGCCGTATTCCAGGGAGGAAAAGACGTTAAAGTAAGTAAAGGCTAAGCCTGTTTCGGGTGATGAAAGTAAATTTTCAATTGTTAACGGCTATAACAACTGAATCCAAATCCAAAATATCTACACATGGAAGAGCAAAAGACTTCAGCGCATGACCGGAAGCTTTCTGAAAAAAGAGCGGAACGGCAGAAAAAATCCGGCGAAGATTCTCCATCAGAAAAAAGAGAAATGGTAATGCATGGAGCCAAACTGAGCTGCCCTTATGCTCAGGCGCCCGGAGAACTGAAAGTTACCTCCAACGAAATCATCCTCCAGGATAAACTATTTGCCACAAAAGGTGATGGGAACAATATGGTGAATCTTCAGTTTAAAGGAACCTGCGGGCACCCGAAATGGCCTGCCCAGAATATGTCTCCCCCACCCTGCATGAGCGTGATCAAATTAAGCCCCTGGCAGAACCTGGGAACCTCCATCATACAGGAACAGACCGTTCTGGTAAAAGAATCTTACATCAATTGCACTCCGGATTTTAATGCGGCTGTTGCTTCACCGATTCCGAAAGTGGCAAGTATAGCTTCCAGTATTGATGATAAACCCATCATCATTTCAGGGTATTGGGTCGATAAAAATAATCAAAAAATAAAGCTGCATCCTTACGGTGATGATCAGTTACGTTTTTATTTTGAAGTGAATAAAGCGGCGATAGGAAAAAAGATAACATTTACGGTATATGAATTAGATTCAGGGCCATTAAATGATGATAATGTATATGAAAAAGAATATACTATCGGCCATGAAAAAAATTCTATTAAAATCCCTTTAACAGCAGATCTGTTTACCAAAGGCGGAGAAAGCATAATACAGTTATATGCGGAAATTAAACTTGAAAACAGCACCTATGAACTGCCACAGGAAACTGATCATCTCAAAATTCACGCCGTTGAATTTGTTCCCAAAATAGAAGGCGCATTGAACTGGACCAAAGCTAAAATGCTGCAGGAAATATGGTTTAATGGCAATGAAAATGATAAGCCCTGGTTAGTTGATCCTAAAGTTGACCTACTCTCTATGGACTGGGTACTATCCTATTCCAGAATGAAAACCGAATATGACAAAATTACGACCACTAAATGGAAATCTGAAAATGCGGTAAAGCTTCTGAAAAAAAGGATTAAAGAAATGGTAAGAAATCCTGATGTCGGTTTAAAGCTTCCTAAAAAAGATAACGAAACGGTAAATTTCGGAGTATCCCGAAATGACATCCGGACGTTTAATGATATTGAACAGCCTAAATTAGGAGGAAAAAAAGCCCGGGAAATAATGCCGTTATTTGAGAGGTTTTATTATCAGAGTGTTTCCTATAATATCAGCAAAAATCCTTTTTCAATGGAACCTTTAGACGATTTATTCGGAACACTGGCAAGCTGCCAGTTTAGAGTCATTGCATTTGGGACCATTACCCGTAAAAGCTGGAAATCACCTTTAGGAATGAGTTTAAACAGTTATCTGGTTAAGATCACAAAAATTGGAGTTTATGTAAAGGACAGTTTCGATTTTATCACAGAAGATGAATATCTGGGTGACTGGTCGCCTAAAAAGAATGCGGTATCGGTAAATCCATATGGAGTTACTAAAGATACTTATTATACCATAGAAAATAAATCATATAGAGAATGGAGAAAAGATTATAAGAAAGGAATGGACTTTAACTTATATACCGATGTAAAATATTTAAATGTATATCATGAATTTTATGCTTCCCCTAATGAAATTGAATAGATTATCCTATACTGTTTTATGCAGTACGATATTTTTTGCCGCTGCATCCGTACTGTACCTTATTTTGAATAATTTGGTTGATAAAGTCGTAGGTTCTCCTTTGGGATCTGCCTATCACTGGGCGCATCCTTATTCATTTATTATGGTATTTGCTGTTTTTTTTATGATAACGATGCTGTTGACAGGAAACAGAAAGACTGCTCACAGCAATATGTTCTATTTTATTTTTTATGTAGTCTGGATTGTGCTTTCTTTAGTTTTTTCCGGTTTGTTGTGGTCTATTTTTGATATGAATGCAGGCTACTTTCCCCAGGGAGCTGATCTTTTTAAAAAAATATTTTCAGATATGTTTTATGGGTTAATCTGGGGCGGTTGGGCTATTTTAAGTGCTATCCCTTTTAACTTTTTAGTTTTTGGAATGTCATTTTTTATTATTAAAAATTATAAAACTTTTATTATCGGTCATTCTTAAACGGATATTTAGGAAAAAAATAGAAAAAGTAGTTATACAGATAATGAATCCCTTGTTTATGATAAAAAAATGAAAAAATTGATTACTGGCTTCATATTATTTTTCTTGATCTCTGTTTGTGGGCAAAAGTATGTTCATGACAGTCTGAAGATGTATTACCAGGATTCATTAATTGTCAATAGAAGCTTTAAAGACGGAAAAGAATTCAGTAAACTGACCGTGAAGATAATTAATCCGTGTAATGCTGAAAAAGAGAGATTTGACGGCGCAGTAACAATCATCAGCGCTGTTATTAAAAATAAAAATTACAGCGATAGTATAGTTTATCATTATCCGGATGCACAATCGGGTTTAATTAATTTAAAAGCAGAGAATATATCCAGTTATACCGTAAATAAAAGTCAGGCTGTCTTCATCCCTTTTACGTACTGCGGAAACTGGGATAATGATACAAAAGTCTCATTAATTATACTGTATAACCGTAAAAAGTATCTGTATCATATCAAATACTATTGTGGTGAAGATGGAAAATGCAGGATCAATGATCATCTGAATATGAGACTGAATGATCTGCCTTCAGAATTAAAATTGAAAGTGATAAAAGACTTGGAAACAAAGTATAATAAATCAGGTGATTTTTATTAATCAGCTCAAAATAAAAGATTATGAGTGACGAACAACAAAAAGATGATTATGCTGCAAACCCCAATCAGAAGGTTTATGATGTGCCGCACCAGGTAGATCATGAAGTGAATGTGGTGAAAATATATTTTGCGAAGCAGGTTCCTAAAATGACTTGGGAAACCAAAGAAGAAACTTATCCTGTAAAAAAAGGAGGCTTAGTATCTGATGTAAAAAAGAAGTATGAAAAAAAAGGAAGGAGGAACATCCAGGCAGATCAGGAGGATTCTGTAAGATTAAAAGCAAACGACTCGGTGAAAGTTACGTGGGAAGAAGAAGTACAGGCAAAAAAAGCGGACGGCACTCCGGATTTTGATTTTGAGAGGATCAACAGCACCACCATTAAAAAGAAAGTATGGGTAGTCGCCAACTGTGAAGGGGCAAGCGGAAAACTCTCGGTTGAAATCCACGAAAATAAACTGGAAAACGCTGAAAATGTCTACGATAATCCGGTGAAATTTTTAGATGGAGAGGAAGAGAAAAGCAAGATTGAATTCAGCATCAACGGAACACTGGTTTATTCCAAAGAAATAACGCTTCGTCCCAAAAGTGATGAAGATGTAAATAAACTGATCGAAAAACTTAACAAAAGAGATGATTTAAATGCCTTTTTATATTTTAAAGCCGAAGTAAAAGAAACAGAAGATGAAGTAAAATTTCCGGATGACACCCATGAATTCCTGAATAAAGACAGCGAAAGATTCGAGATCAGATACTGTGACTGCGGAAAGAAATATACCATTACCTGTACCCGGTACAGCGGTGAATACGGACCCGCCTACTGGGGTACGAAGAAACTGGAGAACTATGCCGACTGGGATACTTTAATTGAAGACAGTAAAATTACCACCGAAGAAAAAGCTATTCTCGTGGGAATGTCTGAGAATGAAGGCAAGCTGGATTCCGTTCAGTCCTATGACTGGGATCTTTCCGGTGAAAAGATGATATTAACCGCCGGAGCGATGCAGAAAACAGTGGATCATACCGGAAAAGGTGAATTTACCACTCAGGTTGAAGAATTTAAAGCCCAGTACCCTGAAAAATATGAAGAACTGTTTGTATCCTGCGGATGGACGGTTGATTCAGGGATTTTGTATTATAAAGATCCGGCAGATTCCAAAGCGGAAAAAATTACAGGCAACACGCTGTCCGCTAAAATCAGGGAAAACTGTAAAGAATCTTTATTTGGAAAAGCGGTAGAATCCAAACCTCTGCAGCCGATCGTGAATGCCGTTATTGATAAAACATTTCAGGAAAAACAGGTGCTGGATTTTATCAAAAGATTAAAAGAAGTGGTTATGCCTTTAGTGCCTGCCGGATATTCCTATCAACTGTCGGAGTATTTAAAATCAAAATTAGGAAAAGCCACCGCACTGGATCATCACATCAACAGGCCTGGGTTTGTAAAAGATGATTTCGGCGCTGCATTAAACAGGTTTTTTGCTAAAAAAGATGCCAATACGGATAAAGAAAACAAAACCAGGAAAGAAGGCGAAAAACTTGCAAAAATATCGAGAAACCCCGGAGAATGGGGAAATATGCACAGTACCTATGAACAGGAAATTCTTGATGATTACGGTAATAAAAGAAGAGGCACCGATATGGATAAACGGTATGAAAAAATGAAAAACAATTCAAACTTATCATGAAAAAAATAACAAGCCTGCTGATGATTTCAGTGATTTTAATTACGTGTGGAAATATGGCTTCCCCCCGGAATCATGATGGGCACAGAAAAACGGTAAAGAAAGATACCCTGCTTGCTTTAAATAATAATGTATCCCTGTATTATGCATCATACAACAAAGATATGAAGCTATGGTACAACCTCTATATTATCAATAAAAAGAAAAAAATAAAAGTAGATAAGGGAAATCAATATAAAGGTACCGGAAGCGAACTCTTTACCTCCCTGTCCCCTAATGCCAATTACGTGGTAGTGGATGCTATCATCAAAGATTATGTGTATGAAAGCGATAAAGACAGTACCCTGCACGAAAATTATACGTGTGCAATTATTGATCTGAAAAAAGCAAAAATAGTTAAACAGCTGCAGCAGGACTGCGACGGATCCTGGAACAAAAAAAACCAGTGGGTCTCTTCCGCAGGCAAAGTAGTTTTTAAGTAAAATAAAAGCTGCAGCCACAGCCTGTAAAATGAGTGAAAATTATGGAGCCAGTGTTTCCCATAGATATTAAATTAAACCTTACCGAAGGAAAAAAATTTTACCGTTATTCCTGTAATGAATATACCACCACCAACGGAAAAACTCACAGAAGCGAACTCAATAAGATTTTTCATGTTACACTGAAGCTTTTGGAAGAAGGAAAATTTGAATACCATATAGAAATTTTTGACAGGGTTCACCGGGATAAGGAACTCTCACTGTCTGAAAAAGATTTCTTAGCCGGAATTGCAGACATCAATAATGAAGTAGTGCTGATAACAGACGGATACGGACGTTTAAAAAATATACAGGGTCTGCCTGGCCTTCAGGCTAAAGTGGAAAAAACGGTGGAAAAGCTCTCCCGGTCCTATGTCGGTAAAAAAGCTGAAGATTTTTACCGGTTTTTAAAAGATTTCTACCAAAAGGAAAACTTAGTCAGTAGAGACTTTTTAAAAAACAGCCATTTCGGAATGATCCTCCATAAATTTTATGGAACGTATGAGAAAGAGCACCAGATAAAATACAGTACGCGCTATTCTAATTTTATGACCAATACCATAATAGATATAGACGAAACGGTGGAATTGGATGCCATGCGCTGTGATGATGAATTATTGCTGTTACAGTATACCGGCAGTATTCCTTCAGATAAAAACAGGGAAATGTTCTACGGAGAAATGAAAAGAAAGGAAATAGACTGTAACCGTGAAACAGATGTTCCGAAACTGGACAAATATAAAGGGCAGATGTTACTGGATTTTACCACCAGAGAAGTTTTGGAACATAAGCTGACCATAGAATTTTCGCTGGGGGAAAATTATCAGAAAAAGATCATCTGTCATATCAAAGAAATAAGCTATGAGGAATTATAAAAATCCGGATAAACTGAAGAAATGCAGAACCCGCCAGATGAAAAATCCGGCGAAGGATTATGCCATTCCGGCATGTGTATGTTCATTATTTGGATAATCACCCGTATTAAAAAAAGAAAAATTTTAAAATGGCGACACGTATTACAATAACAGATTCCGGGCAGACCCAAACCTTGAATGGACCATTGGCTCCCGATACTCCCGATGATTCATTACAGCGTATCACCGATGTATATTTTGCCAAAAAAGTAACCACAGACAATGGAACCAGAGTAAGTTTCACAAAAATTGATTCTGCCCACGTACAGCAGGATCATCTGAACCAGGCGATTCCCTACGATGCCATATTGGGAAAAACTGTGTATCTCATCCTGGAAACCAGCAATATGACAGACCTGAGTATAGATGTGGTGATAAGACCTTCCGCAGATACCCTGACCGGAAATACAGACCCATTACAGTTAATGCGCTTTATATCCCCCAACCGGTATGAGGCACAAAGGCTGTTTACCGTACAGGTCGGAAATTTCGATGCCCTGAACAACAGAGCCGGAACCCGTGATTACACTAATTTACGAAGCGATCATATCAACAAAGCCATTATTAAGCTGCAGCTCAGACCAGATTCCAGAGCTACTCTTGATGAATGGACCGCAAGACTCACAGATGGTAGTATTAATCTGGAAGTAGCGGTGGAAAGAACAGACAATAATCCCTGTGCCTATAAGGATGGTCAGGAAGAAGTAAACGGGGCAGGCATTTTCTTAAATGATGATACAGCAAGATTCAGAGTGGTGAATAAAACGATATACAACATTCATCATGGTGATAATACGTACAATACTTTAGCATTGATCACAACGAATCCGGAAAGAAGAAGGAGAATCCAGAAAGTGGTGAGCAATCATTCTACCGATATTGTTTATTTTTATTACGACCAGCACGATAATGAGCACAGGATCTGTTCCAGAACCAAAACAAGGGTAACCAGAAAAAGAAGGGTAAATACCATTCCACCGCCGGCCCAGAGAGGAGATCTTTTACAGACCATAGATTTCACAGCGAACAGAGCTGCCGGGGAAAGTATAGATGCCCATCAGCTGCTGGTGTACTCCAACGGAACTCTTGGAGATGGGGCTACCGATAAATGGTATGCCAATCAACCGGGAGAAGTAGACCTTGTAGATATGGATATCATAGGCGACGCAGGGGTTGGGCCGCAGATTTTTGAAGCTTTCAACTATAACCGGAATGGTGTTATCATCCGGTACGGATTCCAGCATACCAGAAGAAGAAGTATCCAGCCGGATTTATTTTCCGGTTTCTTAGGAGCATTGGCGCAGTTCAGGCAGGCGGGAAACGAGCACTATATCGTATCTCAGGGCTTTTCTTATTCCGATGCCTCCTGCTATCCAAGTGCAGAGCATGTGAACGGAGAAGCAGGAGATCTGAATTTATTAACGACTCAGCAGGATGGTTTCAATACCGTCCTTACCGCAGAGAATTTTGATTATGACAGCCAGGTAACACTTCGGAATCTTCTGTATGAATTTGGGTTTGAATCAGGCCGGTCAGAAAATTTTTCCAACACCTCAAATGCCAGTGCTGAAGACAATGTCACCACACGGCTGCCTCATACCACACATACCGCTACTCCACGACATAATAATCACCTGCATGTTCACGGTTTCACTCCTATATCAGATATATATGCCTAAAATTAATATCGCTTTTACGGTTCTGTTTTTCCTTTTCTTCAGCTGCACTACGGCTCAGACGGAAAACAAAGCAACAAACACAGAGCCACAGTTGCCTGGTAGAAGATCTATTCCGTTCAACACCAATACAACGGATTGTATAACGCTGCCTTTCGGATATACGGATATTTCAAAACGAATGACCGCCGATGCTGTTCTGCCTGTCTTACAGGATGAAAATAAGCTGAAAGAACTCAGTGCCTTAAAATTTGAAACACCCATCAAAAAAGATCTTATCATCCTTCCCGAAGATTACGATGTTTTGCTGCCATTCAGCAAAGAGGTCAACGAAAAATATGACCCCATTAAGATAGCCTCCGGTTTCATTTGTAATGGGCAGTATTCGCTATATTTTATGGCAGTTTATAATACCGTTCGTTACGCAGAACCGTTTATTGAAAAAATATACCTGATTTCAACAAAGGACAATAAACCTCTTGATATGAAGAGAATATACCTTCATCATGAAGGAGAAATGGGATTTGCCGGCCATACCCTGTTTAATATTGATAAAAACCATATCATTTCCCTCCAGGATTATGAATTTTCTGAAAGTCCTTTTACCTTAAAACCTTTACAGAAATACCAGATTCTTCCCTCTGGAAAGTTTGCCAGATACTATGATCACGATGGTCTTTATAAAAATGATGAAGAACAGGGCGTGGTAAAAAATCACAGCAGAGAAGGAAAATGGGTAGAATTCAAGCCTAACAGATTTGTAGATTCACAGTTATCTCCGGAATATACAGATCCCTATACTTACCTGGAAGCAGAGTATAAAAATGGTTTACCTGCTGGAGAATGGAAATGCTATAAACTCCTGCAGAATTATAATGAAGAAACCGGAAAACCCATCATCAGTACCAGAAAAAAAGGAAAGCTGATCTACACTGAAATATATAAAGACGGGATGCTGGAAAAACGGAATTTTCAGTAACGGAAGCAGGCTGATATACCGGAAAACGTAAAAATCTATCAACAATAAGATATACGGATATATTATTTCCCACAGATGCGTAGATGTTTGTGGAAAATCTGCGTAATCTGCATAATCCTCGAGAACATATCTATTTTTTATCGCCACGGATGCACGAATCCTTTTTATTCGTGCATCCGTGGCATTTATAAAACAGCATCCAATTTTATTTGGGAAACAGATAGGAAAGCATTCTAAAATTCAGCATACCATTTTGAATCACCTGAACACAACCCACTCCATACCAGGCTATTACACACAAACGGTTTAATTTCCGGAGTATGAACCCCCCTCCAATTTAAAAGAGTTATTTTTTAATAGCAATATTTAATTATATTTGAAACAACTAAACTCCATAACCAGGAAACTTAATTGATCTGATTTTTTAAACTTATCCATGAATAAAAGAAAACTATTAGAAGAAAAAGAATGGGAATATTATGTTTTTGAGGAAAATGATACTATCCAATTATCAGTTCCAATTCCTACTCCAACCCCGGGATTTGATATTATATATACACTGAACGATTCTGAACGAGAAAAATACTTACATACCGGCATTAAAGCCCTTGAAGAAAGAATACAGGATATGAAAGTCAATTTTTCAGATTATACCATGAATTCATGGAGATAATCCTGTATCATTAATACAAAAAACAATTCTCCAAAGCCATAAGGCTTTGAAACGTTCCCTTCTAAGAAAATAAACTGATGTATAAGCTCACAGACCATGTTGATATAGAGATTATTGCCGGGCAGCAATTATCCGCCATTCCAAGAGTGCTGATCTATGATGTGGAAATTCTTCTGACATCCTCCAACAGCATTAAGGAAATAGAGCATGAAATACTGACCACCAATGGAAGCGATAGAGGTTGGTTATTTACAGAATACAATGATACATTCAGATTTAATGCCGATGACCATTTGCTCACCTCTGTTTACTTCGGTTACAGCGAACTGGAAAAAGAACCTCATCATAAACTGGATCTGGTAACGAATGCAAAAAAGATAGTAGGTATTCCTAAACTCGTATACCCATTATCATTTGATCTGGAACCGTTTGAATACAGGTACAGTGTACCCTCCGGCAACATCCTGTTAGGATATGGAGACATTTTTTTAAACAGTCAGAATCAATGTACTGAGTTACAAATAACTGAAAATATATCTTTAATGTTTAATGAGAATAATTTGTATTGTGCATGGCTTATAAAACATCCTGAACAATTTTTGGCGGATAAGATAGCACCTGTTGAAAAATACCCGGTTACCCCTCTTTTAAAGAAAAGCTTTTGGGAGGTTTTTCAATTGATCAATCAGGAAAAAATAAGCCTCATGGAAAAAGAAGATATCCCTACATTTCATGAATTACTCTCTTTATATAAAAGCATTCATCATAGCCTTGAAAAGCATGACAGACTGAAAATCCTAACCGATAAATTATTTGATTTTGCAGATAATTTCTACTCTCAGGAGCAAATGCAGCACTTTCACTAACAGCTCACAGGATATTTCCATATGTAAAATCAATGGAAACAGATAAAATATAAAAAAATGAAAGCAAAAAAAATAATGTATGCTCTGGCAGGAGTCATTCAGTTTACTTATAAGTTCAACAAAGAAAATAATACCCATATTGAATATACCCGTGAAATACTGGATGGCTCTCTCTTCGTAACAATAGACTTTAAAGAAACTCCATTTCAGTTAATTTTTGAGTACACTTACGAACTGGGAAGGATTCAGAATTATTTGGCGGGGAAAAGAGAAGAATTTCTACCACTGGAATCGTATCCTTTTCCTCCTGAAGATGATAAAAATATTGCTAACTTTCATCAAACCAAACAGGAACTATTTGACGGAGATGAAGAAAAATGCCTGCATAAAATTTTTAACGTTGACGAGCAAAAGGTTACCGTAACAGATTTTTACAACAGCCCGTTAAGAACACTAAAAAAAGAAATAGATGCCGAAAGTTTTGATAAGATAATTGAAGAAAGTAAATTCAACCTGATCAAAACTTATAACGAAATATATACTTCCGAAGAAGGACTGGAAGTTCATTATCTGATAAGAAATGAGATGATCTACCTGTTTTCCTATGGAGAATATCAGCTTGGCAGATATAGGCTGTTTTTAGAAGGGGTCTGGTATTACAAACCGTGGAGTAAAGATGAATAGAGAACAGTTTTCTGCTCATTTTATTACTAAAAGATAATCATCAGAAAATATGGAAAATAACAATTTTGAATTCAGTCTCACTTTAAATGGCACTATCCCGGGAACCTCATTTAAAAAAATAGAAGAATTAATCGTTCCTTATTTTAAAAATATAAAGAAGATCAATTTCCATGATGATGGGTATGGCAATGTAACGATTGAAAATAAATACTGGGAAATTTATATCTATCTCTCGGATATGCTGATAGAAGATGTAGAAGAAGATTATTTATTAAGCATGGCCTATAAAGGCTCTTTTGAAGAAGGAGAAAAAGAACTGAAAGAATTTGCAGCGTATCTGCATGAGAAAGGCTTTATCTATTCTCTGGAGTATGAAGATATACGTGATCATGAGTATCTGATAGAACACCCGCAATGGAACACTTCTTTTGAGGAAAGGAAAAAATATTATAAATAATTGAATGAGACTTTGCAGTAGAATATTTTTAATAATTTACACAAAATGAACGAAAAAGAATTTGAAATAGAAGGATTCTTCAGTACCTCATTGGTAGAAGAAATCATGAAGGAATTTGTATGGCCAATGTCTTACACAATAATTGATGATGATCTTGATCTTTTTGCAGAGATTATTTTTCCTCAATGTACATTGCTGTTGTCAGATGATGGTCTTGGTGCGACAGATTTAGATTTTACTTCATATAAAAATGAAGAGATAAGGATTAATATTGCTGTTGCATTAGGGGCCAGAAATCTGGAAATCTCTCATCTGCACCTGGCAAAACGGTTAAGTGTCTGGCCTAATGAAGAAGACATGAAAACAGCCATACGAAATACAATGATCATTTTACAGGCTTATTTCCTGCCATTTATTTCAGGGAATGATGACCAGCTGATGGAAGATACTCAAAAATTTTTATTAAGTTTTCCAAAATTTAAGTATTAGTAAGGACAGGCAATAAAGGAAATTATAAAACTGAACAGTCAGCAGTTAAATTCTATGAAAAGCATACAACAAAGATTAGATGAAAATTATATACCGGGATGCATCAGACATCAGAAGAAATATCGGTTTTATATCATGCCAATTGCATGGTGGATTCTGAATTATGCAAAATACAGCCCGTCTATATTAGAGGATACTACCCGTCAGAATTTCAGAAACGGGACATTCAATGTAACTGATGACCAAATACACTCCTTTTTCATGTCCATTTCAGAAGATCAAATTTCAATATCAGAAGTAAAAAATATCATTGAAAATTTCAGAAAAGAATATTCAGGAATTACATTTTTTATAGACTTTGATACAAAAGAATACATCAGTACATTCCACGATATTGATATAGAAACCTACCTGCCGGACAAAACCTGGACGGGAAAGTATGGAAATCCAACGGATTATATACCTAAAAATATTCTAGATCAGATCAGCTGATTTCGGAAGTCTAATATTTTATGCCCCGGCTGTCAGATTCTGCTCTCCGAAGTCTCCTGACCTGGGAGCATACATTACAAAATTAGTTGAGTATATTGGCCCAAAGTCAGGAGATTTTGCGCAGCGAAGACCTATAAGCAGCAAGCAGATGTATAAAACATAAAAAACAAATAACTTATGAAATATTTCGAGATTATTATCAATGCAGATTTGCCGGTAACAGGTAAATACCCTCAGGTAAAAGGTTTAAAAATTAATTTTCATGAAGCAAGGGCTTCACAATGGGGAATAATACGTGAATGGAAATCTGAAGATGATATCCCGGATCTGAATAATTTTCTTTTTCAGAAAGGTACCAAACTCACAGATATTGTCACCAATAACTTTGTAAACATTACTTCCGGAATTTTCATCAGCGAAAGAGCAAAATCTGTTTTTGACTCTTTTAGGATTAACGGCACTATTTATCCGGTTTCCATTTACGAACAGGATAAAAAGCACAGCTACAATTTCCTGTGGTATGAAATAGGCGGCAAAAGTAAAATAGACTGGAAAGCATCTGTATTTATTGAGTATCAAACTATTGAAAAGCTATACGGTGAAATAATTCCGATTGAGGATTTTGAGGATTATAAAATGAAGGGTAGAAAGCTGGATGCAGAGAAAGAAGGATGGGATATTGTTCTTAAAACATTAAAGCTGAAAGAATATTTCGATATTACCCCTGCTTTTGGTATTGGCTTAATCTGCAATGAAAAAGTTAAAAATGCTATTGAAGAAAGCCATTTAACTGGTTTTCTGTTCAGGCAGTTAGATACTGAAGTTGTTTTTGAACAGTCATAAATCAGACTGATGCGGACCTCTGCCTCATTTGCCCGTAGTTTTTAGAGACAAGCGAGACGTTTTCACCAGCAGAGAAGAATTCCTGAAGCTGACTTAAAATCTGAAAATCCCCTGTAAATCAATCAGTTATTTTTTTTGAATGATCAATATGGAAAAAGTAAATTATTATAAAATGAATTACTCGGTTGATAAGAAAATAACCGGGACCAGAGAGTCCCAGATTATTAATTTTATTGACCCTGAAAATAACAGTCCGGAAAGAACTAAAAATTACTCCTATATAGGATTAAACCATATAGATTCTTCTATGGATTTCACAAAATTCAAAGCTGATGAAAAAGCAAAAGTAACAGATATTCTGAGCAGTAATTTCTTTTCAGGTTATTATATGATAAGCGGAAAATTCAAAAAAATAATTGAGAATTTTATCTTTCATCACATTATTTTTCTGGAATCAGTAGTCACTTTCAGGAACGAAAAGTACCCTTATTTTATTCTCAGTATAATCGAAAACATTGATATTGTCAGTTTTCCGAAGTCAACTTTTATCGCAGACAGGCTTTCCCCGGCACTTAGATCGGGAGGAGATATTGTAGAGGTATCTTCAAACGGAGATTATGTTTTAAAGTCTTCTCAGATATGGGATGAAAAAGGGTTTGGCTATGCACTCATACCCACAAAGGTCGTCTTAAATTATAGATCAGATTTTGTAAAATTTCCTTTTGGAATGACTTTAATATCCGAAAAATTAAAACAGAAAACAGAAGAAGAAAAGCTCACAGGAATTGTATTTGAAGAAACAGATATAGAATTTTATATCGACCCATAAGCCCTCATGTGAATGAGCCAATACGTCATCTGCTCTCTGCTCTCCGAAGTCTCCTGACTTTGGAGTGTATATTACAAAATCTGTTGATTGTATTGATCCAGAATCAGAAGACTTTGCCCTGTGAGAGATCTGTCTGATACCAAAGAACGCTCACCTGCCACCAATGAAAATGATGTAAAAAGCCTCAACATAAATGTGAGACTTTTTTGTTTTTGGAAAATAATATTTTAGCTTAAGGATTTTTATTCAATACAACGGTATAAACAACATTAGTACTAATATTAGTAGGACGTTTTAAACGAATTATATCATTCCCCACATTAACAGACAGTTCACCTGTAATACTCAGATCTGAAATCTGCTCTTGATTAAAAATATATTTTCTTTCATAAACAAGATGATTAATAGGATCAACAACACCCCATGCTACTGTCAGCTTATGAATATTATATGATTCGAGAGGGTTAGGAGAAGTACTGACATATAAGCTTGTTTGTCCATTATTAATATACTTGCTCATAGACTGCAAAGGACCTGATACGCAGGAACTAGGTGGTGATGATAAATAACACGTAGTAATATCGTATTCTGCTGTTACCTTTATAGATGGTTTAGGAGTAGATCCTTCTGCTTGGTACTTAATACTGAAAGAGGTTTGCGCAAAAACTTTGGTTCCTGATGCCAATGTAAATAAAATGGCTAAGAAAAATGTAATGTTTTTTTTCATAATAAATAAAATTTTAGAAGTTGTAATAATTTATAGTTTTTATTAAAATTAGAATAGCTCAACAGGCAAAGCAAATTAAACTTTATAGCTGCTAATATTGGGTTTATAAATGCGTATGTTTAATATATAAGTGCGAATGCCCGCTACCGCACGAATCCTTTCCTGTGAGTTATTCGCGGATGTTGTATGCCATGAAAGCTTTTTGAAAAACCAGCTGCGGGTTTTTGTATTCCTTCTCAGAAAGCAGTCCCAGAGCCAGTGGAGAACCATTTTCCAGCTGAGTTTTTACCGCCTGCTTCCTTTCCTTCAGCATGATGAGATAACCGGCATGGATGAACGACCGTACAGCCTGGTGAAACTGAAAAATAACAACCGGATCTTCATTTATCCAGCTGTTTCTGCTTACCGCATGATTCATAATGCTGTTTAACCGCTCTTTAGAGGCAGCCAGATCGCTGAACTGGAAGAACTCCTCTATCTGCTGTAATGCGGAACGTTTCTTATAATCTGCCCGGCACCGGGTTTTAAAATCTGTTCTATTTTTTTTCATGAGTCTGTATTTTTAGAATGAGTAAAGCTTCCGGCATACGGATGTACGCTGAGCCTTACCCTAAAAGATGAATGTAAATGAAAGCCGTGTTCCCGTGAAAGCCCTGAAGCCGCAATGGATTGTACACTCCACTGTATCGTATCATGATACTTTATTTAGTAAAGGAAAGCGGCTTAGAAAAAGATGATTGCAGAAAACTGAACAACATGGAAATAAAAACGGCATGAGACTCTACAATATCTAATCTGAGGTACTGGTATACCTTACGTACAGATAAGAGAGCCCACACCTAGGTCGTGAGCTTCCTGCCTATCCTCTCGTACGTTAAAAATTACCAGTTTTCAGATTGAGATTCTAAGCAATAGCTTCTATTGTTCTTTGAAGTATCGCAAAGCTACTTTATTATAGCTTATTTTACAAATATAGGAAAAATTTCGATAATTCGGATTTGAGTCCGACTTTTTTTTAAGAATAAGTAATTTATTTGCTTCCATGACAGAAGCAAATAGAAAGATTGTTGAATTTATAAGGGATGAATGGGTTATTCCTTTGAACAATAACAGCAAATTTGCAGTAGATCATAATATCGATGAAAAGACAGTTCGGAGAATAAGGGATGATGAAACCTATCAGATTGCTCTTCTTACGATCATGCGAATTTGTCATGGCAAGAATTTAACTTTAGCTGTTTTTTTTAAAATGGTTGGAATATAATATAGATCAATTTTAATCCTGCCTGAATTCTGCTCTCCGAAGTCTCCTGACTTTGGAGTGTATATTACAAAATCTGTTGATTGTATTGATCCAGAATCAGAAGACTTTGTTCTGTGGGGGATCTGTCTGATACCAAAGAACCCTCACCTGGCACCTGAATTCTTTCGTGGTCTTTATTTTGGCACTCTCAAACAAACATTCTAAAAATTACCGGTTTTCAAAAGAGACTTTGCATCTAAGTGTAAAATTGAGGACCTGACATCGTTCAAAATACCATATGATTCTAATTAAAAAGGTATGAAAGTAAAATGATAGATATAAAAGCTAAAAATAAACTTATCACTGAAAACGACATCAGTGAACTCACCAATCAAACCGGAAAAATATTTCCAAAAGACTACAAAGATTTTTTGCTGAAAAGCAATGGTGCTTATTTTGAATCTGCCGATATTTTCTTTGGAGAATATGACGATGATATCAATGTATTTGAAATCTACTCTTTACAATATGGAAAATCAAATTTTTCAGAACAAAACCAATTCAATGATGGTATTCTTGATGACGGTTATTTTAATATCGGAAGAATCAGAGGAGGTACTATCTGTATGTCTTTACAGGAAAAAAATTATGGTTGCATCTATGCTTATTATTCTACTGCAGAATTAGAATTTCTGGCCTCTTCTTTTACTGAGTTTCTGGAAGGCCTGATTGATTATAAAGATATACAGGGATCAAATGAATAGCCAATACCTTATCAAATTAAAATAAAAAGGATTACCCAGGTATAAAAGTCCGCCACTCCCCTCTCTTATCCTCTTCCTGTAAAAAAAGACCCGGATCATGCAATCCGGGATTTCATTTTAGTATGTATCTTCTACGGGCAGTTCCCGCTTCGCAGCATGGCAGATGATTATAGCTTAAAAAAGAAATACACTACCGCAGCCCATTCTTTTTTTACCCCTCTGGCATAGCCAATGGTGCCGTGGCTGCTGTTTTCTACGGTTCCGTCATCTTTGATGTAGCCAATGGTACCGTGGCTTCTGTTCTCTACGGTACCGTCTTTTTTAACGTAACCTACGGTAGAATGGCTGCTGTTTTCTATGGTACCGTCACTTTTGATGTAGCCGATGGTGCCGTGGCTTCTGTTTTCAATGGTACCGTCACTTTTAATGTAGCCTACCGTTGAATGGCTGCTGTTTTCTATGGTACCGTCACTTTTGATATACCCTGTTGTACTGTGGCTTCCCGATTCGATCGTCTGTGCACTTGCCATAGACAGACCGAATAGAAGGGAACAAATGAATACTGCTTTTTTCATGGTTTTAAAATTTTAAAATGGTTGTTATTTGAGTTTTATTTTCAAAAATATTGATTATTTTTTTCTGTTAGTTTGTTTTATATTTTTCTATCAGACCAAAAATCTTCTTTTTCAGATGTTCATCAGTCTCTTTGGGAATGTTTTCAATGGTTAAATAGCCTTCTCCGTCGTTTACAAAAGGATCAGCTTTGTATTGCAGCAATAATTCTATCATCTCTAAATGTCCATAATAAAAAGCCAATCCTAAAGATGTTTTTGCATGAAAAGAGCCTGATCTGTTAATAAACTCCTGATCTGCATAAGGTAACAATAACTTCATTACTTCAAAATTCTGATCTAAGGCCGCACTGATCAACGGGGTTTCTGATTCGTCATCTATAAGATTGATAGTGGCTCCATTTTCTAAAATCAGTTTTAATAATGCCGGTTTATTTAATCTGACCAGATCAAAGACTGCTGAGTTACATATATCATCAAAATAATTTACATCAGCCCCGTTTTTAATTAAAATTTCTAATATTATTAAGTAAACATCCTCTTCATCGTCTTTTTCAATTTCATCTATAATACGCTGTATTAAACTCTTGTTACGGATAATTAATTTTGAGTCTCCTCCGTTATCTATCCAATTTTGTAACGCATCACTATCTTTATTGGACAGTATGTTCAGAATTTCTTCATGATCTGTCATCGTTTTATTTTAATTATTCAAAAGATCAGTGTTTTTTAAATCAACATCAGCCGGGAGCAGAATTTTTGGTTCAGGCTGGTTTGAAGCTATAAACGTTATGACATATATCTGCTGATCAGTTTTTATCTCTATATCCTTGCTAAACTATTTGCTATTCAAATTTAATCTAAAGTATAGTATGTTTTTGAGCAAATGAACAAGTGTGGTTTTATCCGGTGGAAGCGCGGCAACCGGGCCTATTTTCGTTTGAGATTATGATCTAAGTTTAATTACACCTTACGATCTGTTTTCTATATCTTGTATTGCTTTCCTGGCAACCGAATTTACATAATCATGATTGTATAATGCGTCTATTTCTTTCCAGATATCCAATAAATTTTTATCATTCATTGAAAATAAAGAGTCTGCTGCCGGGATAAATATATATGGATTTTCATCATTGAGAATTAAAAATATTAATGCTTCCTGAGCTTCTTTACAAGGATAATTCTTTAGTTGTTCAGCAACCCGCTGTTTAGGGGAAGCAGATACTTTGGGCCGTTTTACTTCCTCAAGCAGAACTTTTAATATTGCATCATTTCTATAATTATCTAAAGCCAATATAGCAAACATTCTTACGGATTCTTCCTCATTTTTTGTTTTGTCTATGATATAAGGTATTGCTTTCTCATTCTTTATTTCTCCAAGATTAAATACAGCGGTTTCTCTTACTTCTTTTGAATGATGCGTTAAAAAAGGGAGAATACATTCCAAAGAACGTTCATATCCTGATCGGGCTAAATCATCCAGGGCTTTTTCTATAACTTCAGAATCATTGCTTTTTAAATTCAACAGGATTTCGTTTAAATATTGCATAGTTTTATTCTGTTTTTGCTGAAGTTAATATTGTTGAATTAAAAATTAAGAACCGAAATCCTTACAGAGGATACAATTTTTTTCCTGATTCATTTTTTATTTTCAAGGTTGATTTACTTTATAACTAAATTTAATCTACTCTCTGGGCGTTACCTTTAATTATAATTTTATCTTCATTTTTATTAAAATAGAACACCTCTCTTATCACCCAGGACCAATTATCTCTATTGTTTCCCCAAAAGTATTCATTAAAAATCTGTGATATAAAAAAAGGATCCAGAAAGTTCATTTTTTCTTTCATATCCAGGGTATCACCCAGAATGTCTTCATAGGAAGGGTACTCCGTAAGGTTTTCAAATAATTCCAGGGCATAGTTTTCATTCACCAGCAGATCATCTGCCATTAGTTCATTCAGCAGTTCTGCATATTTAGGCTGTAATCTTTCATTAAAATCATTCAGTTCAATATGGAGTTCAAACGGACGTATTTCTTTACTCTCAGAATATTTTCTGTAATAAAACTCATCGTATAAGATCGTACAGGGATCCGTTTCCTGATCGTTGATAAACAGCTGCAGAGGATTTAATGTTTTATCCGGCATAGGATATTTTTGAGGAGGTACGGGTTCTTCAATATAATAAAGCGGGCTGAAATACTCCTGAATAACCAGCTTTTTAGTCTTCAGAATATCCCTGATTTCTGCTTCCGGGAGATCTGTTATAATAGTAGGATCACCTTCCAGGGTAGGCAGAGCGGATTCTGACTGATATATTAAGATGCCTTTATAGGAGTAGTCGATCAAAATTCCTTTTTCTCCCGTCTCCGGATTTACACTGATTAAATGTTTGCCTTCCCAATACAGATATTCATTGTATTCGATGTCAAAAAGCAGCTCTACGGTATAAGAATAGACCTTCCTTTTATCATTAATATGAAAATGGGGAAAACAGTACTGCAACACATGAGACAATCCGGCCTGTTTTAATGATTCCTTAAATTTTTTTATATGCAGTTTCTCTGCATTAAGGATCCGTTGTTTAATTTCTTCAAAAGTCATGGTTGGCTTGTATTGTTATTCGTTTTTTAATAATTCTTAATTACAGTGTTCAACTGATCAATAGTCGTAATGTGTGCATTATCATTAATTTTCACAGGATAAGTAGTATTGAATTTTGCATTTTTGAAATTTACGGCTTTAAATTTACTGTCGATAAACATTAAGCCATCCAGTTCTGCTGATTCAAAAGCGGTATCTGACAGGCAACAATTTCCAAAATAGCTCCATCCCAGTTTTACTTTATTGAAAGTACAGGATTCTATGACCGCATCATAAAATTCAGCTTTCGTTATTTCATTTTCCAAAAAAACACAGTTGATAAACGTACATTCATGAAACTCACATTTCCTTAAAAAAGAATGTTCAAAATTGATGGAAGAAAAAGTACAGTTAAAGAAAGAACTGCCTCCCAGATTCAGATTGCTGAAAGTACCGGATATAAATTTTGTATTACTGAATACCGCCGTGTTCATATCTTCATCTTTCAGGCTGAGATCATTAAATTCTTCATGGGCTATATCCAGCTGCTTTCCGCCCGTACCGTGAAGCCATTGCTGATGCAGCTGTATTTTTGTTTTTATATTTTCCATCTTTATTGATTTACAGATCCGGACATTTCCCTGCTCTCCTTTATAATATTAATAAGATATTTTACGTTTTTTCATCCAGTACCCAGACAACATCTTTTTCAGTATTATCATTAATGACCGGGAAAGAATGAACGGTGACCTCAAACCGGCTATGGCTGATCATATTATCACAAAAAATAATATCTGTAAAATCACATCCGGTGAAACGGCATCCTGTAATTTCGGCTTCCATTATTTCGGCACCGAAAAAAGAACAGGAAATAAAAGTACATGATGTAAATGTGGTATTATTGAAGTTGGATTTCGTAAAATCAACATTCTGAAAGATGCATTCCTGAAATGACGTCTGAACAAAATACGCCGAATAAAGTGATGTATCATTAAATTCGACATGGCTGTACCGGGATTTTACAGAAATCAGATCATCCAGGTTAAGACTACTGATAACCAGATCTTTGAATTCTGTTTCGCTAAAACCGGGTAAATCATCAGCCGTATAATCACTTTTTTCCCGTATTGCACTGTACCAATTAAATATGTTCTCCATTGTATCTGAAATTCCTGTGTCCCTGATATTGCTTTTACCATCCGCGGCCTATTCCGTTTCAGGAGGAAAAGGATAATCTGCCAGCGGTAATAATTGCAGCCTTTCTGCGGCTAAATAATTCTGAATGCAGCCTAATCCGTAAGAGTATTCAAACACCAATTCCCGGCTGGTTTCTTTAAAATCAACCGTTACAAAAGGAGAACCTTCTATAACCTCATCTGTATGTTCGATATGGGTATTATTTTCTTTATTGAACCTGTAAGTGAACTGCGTAACTGCCGACGGAGCATACATTATTTTTTTTACCTTCATCATATAAATATTTCACCTTTTTTTATCCGGATATTTTCTATTTTTTCAAAATTCTTTTTCAATCGGGGATATTCCCAGATGAGTTTCATAAAGATACATTTCAATTTTTAATTATCCTGCTTTTCCGGTTTTGATGCTTCAGCATTATCAGGCATTCTTTCAGATCAAGTCAGGCAGTCTGTTGCAGGGTCCGCATCAGTTTTTTAAATAAATCATTTGATATGAGTTTCATTTTTTCAGAACAGCTGTATTTTTTCTTATGAACTACTTCTTTTTTCTTTGAAATTTCATTTTCTGCTGCTTCCCTTTGGGATAATATATAAAGAAACATAATCCAGACTGCATTGGCCAGGCCAGAAAGCAGCAGGATTATGTCTGTTGTTGATAAAGCACTCATTTCCATTCCTTTAGTTTCATCTCAAAAATCTAAAATTCAACATGATACAGATTGATCTATTTGAGATAAAAGACCTGAAACCGGAAGGAAGAGGCTGCAAGGTAATTTCAGTTATATAGCTCCTGAGCATCATCATATGATAACGGAAACAGAGGCAGCATTGGTTTTCATGGTTTTTTTTATAGCTTTTACCCCCTCAGGTTTCGTATGGTATTCCGGACACTGCCAACATACAGGTCCTCAGTTTAAAAATGACCTGTTGCAATATAAAACATAAGCCAGCCCAGGCAGCCTATTGCCAGCCTCCAGATCAGTTTTTTTAACAGATTATTCGACATTGCTTTTCCTGTTTCAAGATATTCGTCTGTCTTATCATTGGCTGTTCCCACCTTCTTTGAAAGCCTGGTTCCCGCCACTGCGCTCAGGGACAGTACATAAAGTACTGCTGCCCAGGCTGCGCCCGCAAATCCAAGAAACATTAATATCATGCCTATTATTGATAAAGTATCCATAGTTTTTTTAGTTTTAGTTATTTTTTTAGTTTTTCTGACCGTCTTAAATTCATTGAATTTCGGATTCTAAAATCACCGGTTAATCCGGGAAAAGTTATGTTCTTATCAAAAGGCTGAAACAGTACAGGTATTACTCTTTGTTCTGTTACAGTTTTAAAACAGAGGTCAGAGTATTGCTGCTTAGGCAGTCACTTTCTTTTTTAAATATAACTTATAGCTCATAAAAGCACACGCAGATGAAACCGCTAAGGCTACCAGTGCAATTAAAGCAAGTGTTTTAGGATTCATTCCGGAGTACTTACCTGCTGCGATATCCGGTGCACTGAACCATACCACAAGGGCAAGAATTACGACCGCTATACTCAGTTTTGTTACCACCTCTTTTTTCATAAAGGCTACAATTACCATTGCAAAAGCCAGAACAGCCAGCAGGATCCCTAATTTCCCTGCGTATTCCACTTTCCATCTCGGAGGTGTTTTGGCAATGATATCCAGGCTTTCCTGAATCTGCGGATCATCTATCTTGGTAACATCTACTCCCTGTTTCTTTAATTCATCAATTTCTTTTTGCGCATTATCGACAAGGGTGTAAACCTGATCTAATTTCTCAGAATCACCATCGGTTCCCATTCTGCTTTCTATACACTTAAACTGAAATACAGATAAAGCGCCTCCTATTATAAAGGCAAGAATCATAAAGATTAAAGTTAATACTCTCATAAAATTGTTGTTTAATTTAAATAATGGTTAATAATATTCCTATATGCTTTGCTAAAGCACTTTTCAAAAATAAAACAAAAGTTTTTTCAGATTTTACCGGATGAACATTCGTAGAGAATCCGGGGAAATTCGTTGAAACTCCGGGCCGGTTTTATAAAACAGCTCCCGGATTAAGAAAACAGAGGCCAGACAACGGGATAAATAACTCCTTTCCGATCTTCCGGATAAGGTCAAAAGATCAGCTTGCTTATTGTTAATTTCAGAGAGTTTTTTTAAAGTTCGAAGCTTTGACAGAGATTATCCAGAAGCATTAAAAATTCTTCTTTTTTCCGTACCGAAAGCGGTATGGCTGTTTTGTTTTTCATAATAATGGTATTGCCGCCATCGGTTTTGATAAAATGATCAAAATAAGCCATATTGATTAAATGCGACTGGTGCGTTCTGAAAAAATTAAACGGAGACAGCATATTTTCGTATTCCTTCAGATTGGTAGAAACCACCAGTTTGGGAGCGTTGATGAAATAAAACGTGGTATAGTTTTTATCCGACTCGCAGTTGACAATATCCTGAACATTCACAGAATAGATCTTATCTGCGGTTTTAAGGATCAGGTTCTGGAGGTTCTTCGGGCGTTCCAGATTGGCAAACAGATTACTGAGCTTCATATCAAAAATACCCTTGTTCAATGATTCTTCAGCTTTTTTTACGGCTTCAACCAATTCTCCGGCGTTAAGTGGCTTCAGTAAATAGTCGATCGCAGAAAAACGGAAGGCTTTTATGGCAAAATCTTCGTATCCTGTAATGAATATTACCTTAAATGTAATGGGACTTAGCTTCTGAAGCAGATCAAAGCCGGTACCGTCAGGCATTTCTATATCCAGAAAAACAATATCGGGAGACAGTTCTCTGATTATTTTCATTCCGGATTCAACAGAATCCGCCTGTCCGACAACACTGATATTCGGGCAGTTATCCTTAATCAAAGTACTGTTCTTCTGTCTGATCTCTTCATTATCATCAATAACGATGGCTCTTAGCATGGCTGAATTAGTTTTCACAAATATAAGGTATTTCAAACATAACCTTTGCACCTTTCAGATTTCCTTCCGCATCTACCCTGTTTTCTGATATAATATCAAAATTTTTGTTCCGGGTATAATTCAGCAGCCTTTCCCTGGTAATTTTCATCGCCATCGATTTATGTCCGGACTGCTTTTTTTCGCCATTAAAGCCTGAACCATTATCGGTGATTTCAAAAAATAATTTTTCCTGGCTGAACGAAAAAACCATTTCAATCATGCCTTTTTCCGTTTTATTTTTAATCCCGTGTTTAATAGAATTTTCTATAAACGGCTGTACCAGCATCGGGGGCATAAAAAGAGATTCCGGATCGGATATTTTTTCAACCTCGATACTGAAATCGAACCTGTTATTATAAAGAAGCTGCTGTATGGATAAATAATTTTCAATCATATCCACTTCTTCTTTCAGCGAAATATAATTCTCATTGGAGTTTTCAAGAATCTGCCTTGTCAGTTTGGAAAAGCTGTCCAGATAGGATACCGCAACGGTTTCTTTCTTATTGATAATAAGACTCTGAATATTGTCTATTGAATTGAAAATAAAATGAGGGTTCATCTGAGAAAGCAAAAGCTTCTGCTTTATCCTGTCTTTTTCAAGAACCGCAATTTTCTGCTTCTGCCGGTTGTTCCTGTAATAAAGAAAGCCTCCAACCAATACCAGCAGCAAGGTTCCCGACAGTGCTATCAGCCAGTTGTTCTGGGCAGCTTCCTTCTTTTCAGCTTCCAGTTTTAAATTTAATTCTTTTTTCTCATAGCTGTATTTAAGCTGCTGCTGGGCCAGTGCATTTTTAGAAGCTTCGGTTTTGCTGGAATCGTTCAGTTTTGCCTGAAATTCATAGATTTCCAGTGCTTTTTTGAAGTTATTGTTCTGTTTGAGAACTTTCAGCAGCAAACCTGCGGCAATTTCCTGAAGCTGTAAATTTTTGACTTTCTTACTCATGAGAAAACCTTCTGATAAAAGGGATTCTGATCTGATAAAATCTTTCTGCCGGTAATACAGATCTCCCAGATTGATGTAGGCATTGGCTTTTGACAATTCATCATCATTATTTTCCAGGGCCTGTTTCAGGTAGGTTTCCGCTTCCGGGTATTTGCCCTGCTCCATTTTCACCTGTGCAATTTTACTCAGGCATATGCTGGTATAAGGGCCGTTGTCCACTTTCTTAAAATAAACAAGCGCTTTATTAAAATAGCTGAGTGCCTCTTCATATCGTTTTGAAGACAGATAAAATGTACCGCAGTTCAGCTGTGCTTCACTCAGACGGTATTCATCATCTCCGGCCGGTTTTTTCCTGGAATTAATATAGTCAATGGTTTTTTTTGAATACGCAATAGCCTTGTCGTACATTTTCTGATCTCCGTACAGGGTTGCCAGTGTATTGTTTACGTAGGAAATGCCTTCCTCATTCTCTTCAGGATCTTTCTCAAAGTATTTTAACGCGGTGAACAGACACTGTATGGCTTTTTCCTTATCATTAATCTGGGAATAGAAAATTCCTTTGCTCACCAACACATAATTCATTTCGTAGTATGCCCCCACGGATTTAAAGAGTGCCATGCTTTTATCCAGATAGGACACCGTTTTCACCAGATCCCTTTTCACGGTATACTGCCCTCCTAAATTGGAATAATAGGCAGCCAGGTATTTGGTATATTTTACGTGCAGCTCCTGCGGGTTGGCATTTTTTAAGTTCTTTAAAGCCAGTTTTCCCATGATCTCATTCAGTTCCTGTGCCCTTTTATCATTGGCAGGTATCTGATCCATGACAGTGCCTATGCCCGTCAGCTTGGCGGTATCGTGTATTCTGGAGTTCTGCAGTATTCTTTTCAGAGAGTCAATGGCCCTGTCCTGAGCAAAGGAACCTGAAGCTATAAAAAACAGGAATACAGCTGTGGTTATCAGTTTAGTTTTGTACATAAAGAAAGTGGAAGAATATATTTAAGTCCCAAAAATAAGTATTTTAGACACTTTTACCTAGTCATATTTCTTTTTCCCTGTCTTTATTTCAATTTTTCTCATGTTTTTAAATCAATATATCAATTCCAGGTGTACAGCAGGCCGGATTTCGGAATCCGAAGCGGGAATACCTTCACTGTTTTTATTCTTAAATAAATCTGAAGCTTTTTTATGGTTCCAAATACTTCCCTGGTAAAGCCACAGGATTTAACCGTCAATTTTTTTTAATTTTAAACATTTTCCAGTTCAGCATAATGAAGAAAGTAAAGTTTTACAAAATCAGCTACTCTGTTGATCCCGCAATCACGGGCCGTCTGCCTGAATATTCAAACAGCCAGATCAATGGTTTTATTGATCCTGAAAACAACAGCAGCGAAAGAACAGATCAGTACCAGTATAAAGGGCTGACGTATATCCCGGAAGGAACAGATCTGCATAAGTTTAAAGCAGACGGTAATGCTAAAATTACAGACTTCATGAGCAGTTTATTTTTTGCATCGCAGGGATTTTTCGTAAGTAATGCATTCCACGAAATACTGACCTCTTTTATCACAAGTAATGTTAAAGTTTATGAAACAACCGTTTCTGTTCATGAAAAGCCGTTAAATTATTACTTTTTAGACTTTACAAGGACATCTGATATTGTGGACTTTACCCAATCCATATTCATTGCTGATCATTCTGCACCTTCTATGAGAACCGGAGGAGAAAAGGTAACAGTTTTATCATTTGAGGATTACAAAGAAAAAGGAAGACTTTTAAGAAAAGAAAAAGGTTTTGCTTTTGAGTTAATTCCTGTAAAGTTAGCATTGAATTACTCTTCCGATATGCTTCAGTTTCCTTTTTCGGGATTAAAATACGTTTCTGAAAGACTCAGGCTCCAAATAGAGGAAAAGCAGCTCACAGGAATCGTTTTTGAAGAATCGGATATAGATTTTTACCTGGACCGGTAAAGATTTTAAAATCTCCATTATCTAATGAATCTGCCTTTGCTTGTATTCGGGTAAAAAGAAATAACTTTATTCAAAGAAAAGCAGAGGTACACGACATGATCTGTCAGGTTAATGACTTATCAACCGTATTATAATAGGGTAATCTTACCTTAAAGGAATCAGACTTCATCGCTACCCTTTATCTCCCCTGTTTCTTTATCGAGGTTTTTAATGAAATATGAAGGGGGCATATCTGTTTCTTTTTTGAAAATGGAAGTAAAAACCTCTCTTGAAGCAAAGCCTGACATCTCGGCCAATACGGCTATTTTATATTTCCTGATTTTAGGATTGTCGTACAATTCCTGCATGATGTAATCAATTCGCAATGCATTAATATAGTTATTGAAGTTCTTTTTCTTGTGTGTATTAATGATTTGCGAAAGATATTTGGTATTGGTGTTCAGATCGGTAGCTAAAGAAGCTACGCTGATATTGGAATTGAGAAAGTTTTTGGATTCTTCGAATTTTTTCAGCTTTTTTAACAATACCTCTGTTGTTTCATCCGTCATTGCAGTTTCTGTACTTTCATCATTCATGATTCTTGATGAGGCTGTTGCTTTTTGTTTTTTCAGTTTTTCAATGAGCAGCAGTGCTTTTGACTGTTTCTGCCGGTAGAGGTACCCATAAACAAGACTCATAACACCCAAACCTACCACTGATGCCCATATTACCCACATCAAATCTGTATTGTACTTTTCTTTGGTCTTTCCGGATAGATTCTGAAACGCCTGGTTGGTTTTTTGTTCATTGAGAATCAGCAGACTGTCGTTAAACCTGGTAAAAAGTTCTGAATAATACTTTGATGAATCTATTTTTCCAAGATTCAAATAGGACTGATAAAGTATTTCATAAGCCGTTGTTTGCAGTGCCAAGTTTGTATCGGGATTTTGGGACAGCAGGCTGCGTTTTGCAAATACAACAGCTTTTTCCGGCTTTCCGGCTGACAGATAAAGCTGTCCTAAATCTGCCAGGATCTCCTTTCTTTCATAGGCCGAGAAATCAATGCCGTCGTAATTTTCATAAGCTTTCAGATAGAAATATTCAGCAGAATCTATTTGATTTCTCATATCATACATATACCCTAAACCACGAAAATTCTGGGCATCCAAATGTCTTTTTCTGAGGAGTTCCTCTTTATTGGCAGGCTTAATTTTGTCTGATTCTTTTATGCTCCTTATCATGAACTCTGTCGCTTTTTGAAGATCCGGGCCTAAAGCGTTTTCATAATTCGAAGAAATATTTCCATATATCTGAGATTTTGTTAAGCTTCTTTCGTTTAAGTTTTCAATTTTCTCACTAAGTGTCAGAGCCTGCAGATACAGCTGCTGGGCATATTCATAAAACCCGAGCATTTTATACTGAATGGCTCTGTAATGGTACATATCGGCTAATGCTTTATAATTGTTGGTTTTTGCTGCAATACTCTCTCCGATCTCAGTTTCTTTTATAGCCGATCTGTAATCTAATTTTGAGACTTCATAGAGGTCAATTATCTTATAGATGCATTGTAAAGCTCCTTTATCATAATCCAGCTTTATGCTTTCTTCTTTTAGTTTTTTTAAACCGGTAAGTGCTTTATCGGAATTTTCAGTATTGATGGCTGCCATTGCGGTCTCAATTTTTTTTTGCAAAGCAAGCTGCTCCGGCTTAGTCTGCGAACAGGTAACATAAAAAACGTAAAAAAGAAAAAACAAAGACAGTCCGAATTTCATAACATCTGGGAATTGATTATGTTAAAGTAAAAACAATAAAAAAAAACACACAAAAAATCGTGTAATAATTTCTGAAATTGTATTTATTTAAAGATACAAAATACTAAAAATCAAACAAATAACCTCAACCGATTATTACATAATATAAAATACTATTCGCGAAAAATACCGTGTTCTATTACATGGTTTTCTTGTTTTTCATATTCAAATGGATGTTACTTTGTCTCAAAATATAAAAAATGAAAAAGAATATTATTTCAATGTATGCTTTGCTAAGTTTAAGTTTCGCATATTCTCAGGTGGGAATCAATACTTCTACTCCCCAGACCACCCTGGATGTAAATGCCAAAAGAGACATTTCAGGAACGATTGTGGATCACAACCAGCTGGTGGGCTTCCAGGCTCCGCGTATGACCCGTCTGGAACTGGCCAACACTACTGCCACCTATGGTGAGGGACAAAAAGGAGCGCTGATATTCATTACAGATATTTCCGGAGGAACAGCTGCGGGACAACGAATCAACATTACAACGGCCAATAATTATTATTATTTCGATGGTAGTGTATGGCAGAAAATTACGGACATCAACCTCTACAAAGATGATGGCACACTACTTTCCGACCGAACCGTAGCCCAGGCAGAAAAAACACTGGCTTTTACCAGTACGGCAACCACCGGAACCAGTCACTTTACGGTAGACGGAACCACATTGAATGTAGATGCTGTCAACAACAGGATTGGGATTAATAATGCCATACCTGCCGCCAAATTAGATATTACAGGTGATTCCGGCACTGCTCCCATCCGTGCAAGGAATATGGAGTCTTCCGAATCCACTGTCTTAGCTGCAAAAAGAGAGCTATCTCCTGTGATGATAGATAAAAGCGGTGTAATGGTAAGACAATTTACCGGGGTAGATAACAGTGGCAGCTATTATTTTGACGGCGGCTATCTGCTGGCGGTAAACGGAGCCCCGGTAGATGTTGTAACAGGTATCGCATTTGGTACTATTGTAAAATTCGATTTTCTGACCAATTTTTCCTTTGGGAACAGTAATTCGGCCGTGATCTATGCTGAGGTTACTTTTTCCGAGCGAAGAGGATTTAAGGTAAACCCCAACTGGACGCATTCAGGAAATACTCCTGTTGCCAATAGTATTACGATGACGGGAGAAGGAACTAACAGCCTTGTTTTCGGAGATTCATTCGGTACGATGACGATTACTTACAGTGCAGGTAAGATAACCGCACAAAAGACCGGTCCTTCAGCTGCCGTAAATACCAATCTGCAAATCCTTGCAGGGTACAAATTCAGAGGAAACTAAAACTACTTTCAACTTCATTTAAATGAATCAACGGAATTGATTCTATCCTTTGCTCTCTCAAAATGAGCAGTTGCAAAAATGAAAAATTTAAACAAGTTTAATATCATAAGCATTGTTCATTTTTTATTTTCATCTTACTATTCTTCAATAAAAAGTCCGGGGCTTGCAGGGCTGTTAAATTCTTCAAACCAAATACCTGTAATTCCGGCTTCTTCCATTGCGGTTTTGAGCCTTTCGGAAACCAAAACTCCAATACCGAAAGGCTCCCGGAACAGATCCGGTGCTTTTTTCAGCACCAGCTTTTTCCTGAAGTTAAACATAGGCAGCTGTTCTACATGGTCTACTGTAATGAGCTTTTCTTCCTTTATATCCCAGAATACCGACTGTGCAAAATCAATATTGTCTTTCCGGTCTATTAAATGGAGAAAATTAAATGGAAACTGTTCCGTTTTTTTGGTCTTATAGCTGGGATCAGGCACAGTTAACAGGCAGTCATAAAAACGGAAATGTAGAATCTCGTATTTTTTCACAAGGTTTTTGAAGGTATCACTCACATAAATCCCAATACTTGAATGCAGCATGTCCGCACTCAGAACATCGGTTTGTTTGGCAATGCGTTTTAGGGTAAATGTATCCAGATCAGGTATTTCATCCGGAAATTCACGATTATTGAGGATTTCAAAATTGTTCTTTACTTTGTAATATCCTCTGGACGCTTCCAGTTGTGGCCAGCTGCCTACTTTTTCGCTTTCGGTAGAACTGTGGAGCACATAATAGACTAATTTTTTAAGTAATTTTTCCATAGTATTATTTTAACCTGCTTGATAATCAGCTAAACCACTGCCTGAAATCAGGAGCGCTGTATTATTTTTCTGAAAGTTACAGATACCCGTCGTTTCCGGGGAATTATGGTGCCTTCCCATTTATCATTTTTTACAGCTTTTATACCATGCTTCCAGCTGTATCTTGCCTCCCCGCTTAATAACAGAATACTCCGGGGCTGTAAAAGTATTTCCTGTCTTTCCCCGTTTTTTGAAAACTGCATGACACAGGAAGATAACAGGCTTACGGAAACAATAATATCTTCAAAACAGGGAACACAGTCGATGTGACCGGATATGCCCTGCCCCGGCTCATATTCATTGATAATAACCTGATCAAAGGAGTTTTCAGGATTAAGGTCCGTCTGAATCTTTCTTTCCAGTAAAAAAAGCCAATGGGGTAATTCGCCTGTTTTTAAATCCTGATTGATATTTTTTTTCTTATAATCATACAGGTATCCATAATGCTGAACTCTGCGCTTCAGATGGTTATCCCATACGGCATGATCTATTTCCGACAGGATTAATTCCTCTTCTTCAATACTTAAAAAATCCTCCTTATAAACAAGACCGTTTATACTATTGCGCTTCATTTTCAAGGGTTAAAATATATTTTAAAAATTCAATAAAATCTTTATAAACAGGCTGATATCCGGACTCTAATTCACTGGAAAACCATATTGAATTTTCATTCTCCTGTACAGCGTGGTAGCCATAAAAAATAACCTCATCATTATTGTCATATCTCAGATCTGCCAATACATATACATCGGCATCATTAAGTAGCGGGGGGGTAAGAAGGCTCGGATTCAGCCAGTCGTCGAAACTAAAAATGCTTATATCAAAGCCGTCACCATAAATATTACACCCTCCATACTGGCTTAAAAAATAAAAATAGGCATCATCTTTTATGAACGCCGTGTCCTTCATTATACCTTTCGCTTCTTCTTCCCAAAGGTGTTCTTTTTTTTCATCATTGCCGGTTTCAAGCCTGTATTTTGCGGCTATATCCCGCATAAGGCCGTCTACTTCAGGTATCCTGCTTATCATAGCATTTTTTTTATTTTTTACCAGCTTTTTCCGGCTGCGGATTCTGCAGACTTAGAATCTGCTCTACGTTTTCAAGGGTTAAAACGAATGGGTTCAACCTTCTCTCTGGGGTGCTTATAAATTAATTATTTATTTTGACTGCATCAGCTTTTTTCGGCTGTAATACAGCTTTGCACATCTTTTGGAAAAATCAAAATATACTTTATCGCTAAAACCGGTTAAGTAAATTTTATCAAACTTCATTTTGGTTTTGATAGTCGGAATTTTCACCAGTTCCCCATTTCCGTCATTGGCCAGGTCGTCATAAAAATTCCAGTCGCCGATATAATCTCCGGTAAGTAAGTTAACGCTGGATTCGCCGCTGCCGTTGTTGTTGGCCGGGCCAAACTCATAGCGGCTCATACCGATCAGGCGGACCTGTTTTGCTTTTTTATCGTAACGAAACCGGTTGCTGTACCCGGCACGCATCCAGTGATTCTGAAATTCAAAACCGTTTTCTGTGGCACTTATCCCGCTCTGCTGGTTCAGGATTTCTAAGAGCTGGCTTTTTACAGGTATGTAGTGTTGGGAAGAAAGCCGGCACACAATAACCGATTTTCCCGTATCAACATAAACAGTATCGTTCTTTCCGTCAAAGTCAATATCTTTAACTAGTTTATTCTGTGCCCGGGTCTGCGCGAAAAGCAGCAGAAAAAGCAGCAGGGTATGATAGATTTTCATAGGTGTAACGTTTACTTCAGTTTAAATTTACAAATACTTTTCGTCCTGCGCTCCGGAGTTTCCATACTTCAGATCATTAATTTCAGGCAATCTCTATCATAAAACTGCCTTCACCTCGTCAGATACCGGGAATCCATTAAAGAAAATCTTCATAGTCCATTTGAAAAGGAATGCCCTCATAGCTTTCATCCTGCCAGCTTTCTCCCGGAAAGAAAATGTTCCACATCATCAAAAATATTTCCTGAAGACCTTCGTTCTTATCACTCGGGGCCAAATCTTCTATAAAAAAGAACTGAAATAAACTGACTTTTTCAAGATTGTTCAATGTAATTTTCATACTTTCTCTGAACCTCTGAAAAAAAAGATCAGCATCTTTTATTCCTATCAATTCTTTTACTTCATTAAACCGGATGTTATAGGCACGATAGAAATCTCTTTCAAGAGAAGCATCTGATGCCTGGCTGATTACAAATTGTATGTCTTTAAAATAAATGGTTTTCATTATGCCGGAAGTGCAGAAATAACTCAGATATCATCATTATTCCTGATTAAATAATTTGACCTTACTGGTTTTAATGTATTCTAATCCTGTAATTTTTTCATCCATAAGTGTTTTTGCAAGCTTAACAGACATCAGCATATCAGTATTAAAACAAAAGCTTTTAAACTTAAAAATATCCTGATCGTTATGATTCAACACTATTTCTTTAGCTTTTATATGCGTTTTATTGGTAAAATCAAGCCAGTCAATACCCTTGTTCAGTTCTTCTGATGCTTTTTTAACCTCTTCAAATGAATTGAATTTTGCCGCCATTACTTTTCTGGAATCAAAATTGAGCAGGCCTTTTTCTGTGTAAAAAGTTGTATGCGGATAATTTACAAATTCATCGGCATAATTGTAAAAAAAGAGGTAAACATAATCATTAGAAACGGTTTTCTTACTTTGTACGGTAATTTTATATTCCTGATAATGACCAATATTAAAGTCCTTAAGAATTTCAAATAATTTTTTACTGATCACCCACCCGTTTGCTACTCCGCTGATTACATCGGTAAGTCCGGCTTCGGGATAAAGGTTTGCTATTCCCAAATCCAGTTCGGGAGGTGCAACCCTTTCCTCGGTCATCATTTCGTGGAACATATTCATCCAGGGGACAAATTCATCATGATCCACGGTTCGGTAGCGGGTATCAAATAATGATTTCAAATTAACACTTTTAAGAATATCATGTTTTTTAACCTGACTGATATGTTTTTTTCCAATAGGTGTTTCAATTTTCACATAATGCCTGGAATAGTCTGAATCCAGAAAAAAACGCTCTTCATCTTCTTTCCACCGGATCGCTATTTCGTCAAGAATATGGATAGGTTCTGCCATATTTTTCTATCTTTTAAAGTTAAAAATCATTTGAGGTAACAAAGTAAGCCTCAATTTTTATGGGTTTTCCTATGGGATTCAGGGCCTGCAGTTCGTCATCATTGGCCAGCTCTGTTAAAAATTCTTCTTCCGAGTCCGCTGTTCCGAAAATAATCCACGGGTTCCCGAAATCGGTCTGCATATAGTACACAGGAACCTGCAACTGACCGGAATCCGAGTAAAAAACATCACCAACCGGAAAACCATGCAACTCTCCGATGCGCTCGAAATCTGTGCAACTCTCACGGTTTCCGAGTGATTCCAGCAGCCGGGAGCGCTGTGCCGATTCTATTTCCCAGCTTTCATCTTCTTCATTCTGGGATGCATTGTTGAAAGCCGGACGTTCTGTACGCAATACAAAATACCGCGTATTGCTGCCCGACGCTTTATATATACTGAAAATATAATATCCTCCTGCCATTGCAATGATTTTTCAGATTATGTACATTGGAAAAACTGCCGTACCAAGCGTGTCTTCGGTGAAAAATACAGATAGTAGCTCCCAAATACTCCACCATAATATAATTCTGCTATGAATTCCATAGTGTCACCATTTTCATCTTTCAATTCCGGTGCATCATAATCGGTTACGTAATCTCTGCTATCAAACGGGTCCCTCATATCCATATTAAAAGCATCAAAATCAGCCTGAACTTCTTCAAGGGTCTTCTCACGCATGAAGTCTGACTGATCCCAGAAAGGTTCTGTACCAATGGACAGACATAAGCTGTTGTATTCATCTGATTTTGGATCAACAGTCAAAAAGCGGGGTTTTTCTTCAACTTCGTCAAAATAGGTATCCATTTCGCTTTCACAATGGGTGGCAAAATCGTCTGTAAAATCTTTCGGTTCCACCTCATCGAAACGCAGCACTTCATACCGGTTATCTGCTGTGAGCCTGAAATCTATCAGGGTGTTGAAAACAGGCATCAATACAAAATGAAAAGTCAGCCCCTCATATTTTCTGTCAACAGTAAGACCCGGAAAACTGTATTTCGGCAGGAGGATTTTCCGGTCGAAATGAGAAGGATCCGTAAGAACACTTCCCGGATCGGAAAGTACTTTTACAAAGACATCTTGCACGTTCGGCTCATCCGTTTCGGTAAAACATATTTTATGCAGTTTTCTTCTCGGAAACTGTGAAAACTGGCGTACAAGTTTCGTTTCAGGGGAATAAAAAAGATAATGGGTACCCGGGAAATGGGCAATATGCAGACGGCAGACAAATTCTAAAGTATTTCCGTTCTCATCTTTAAAAACAGGCAGGTCGTAATTGGTTGTGTAGTTAAAGCCTTCATAAAAATCTTCATATTCAAGTTTACCCTCATCTTCCAGATCATAGAGTATTTCGTTTTCCTCTTCGGTAGTCTGGCGTAAATAATTGCTGAAGTGCCATTTTACTTTGCCTGTCAGCAGCATGGCATCTTCTTTATGATAAAAGGGGTCGGTTCCGTCTTCTTCACTGTACACAGACGGCACGTCTGTCTGTTCAAAATGCGTTTGCATGGCTTCGAGACATTCTGCTGTAAATTCAGACGTGAATTCAGAAACAGGTTTGCCGTTAAAGCCTGACAGTTCGTATCGGTTTCCGTCTGTAAGACGGAAGTCTGCGTATTCAAAGATTGTGGGGAATGCCATGAAATGGAACGTTAAGCCTTCCCATTCAGGTTTTGTAAGAATTCCCGGAACGGAAAATTCCGGAATCAGGATTTTCTGTTCGGTGTATTTTTTATCTTTTTCCACCAAAGCATCTGCCGGATAGCTCGTCAGCATTCTGCCGGGTGAATCCGGTGAAGCACCGGGGGATCCTAATTTCTTGTATTTGGTAAATTGTCTTGATTTCATTTTATTTTTAGTCATTAGTTTTTCCTGATGTTATTCAGGAACATCGTTATTTAATGGATGTATCGTCTTTTATTAGTCTGGGTTTTATCGATTTCAACACTGTCTGAGGAAATAAACTCCACGCCAAAATCCAGTTCATCTATTGACAAATAAGCAGGTACGCTGCTGCCTGTTAATTTATGAGCTTCTTTCCAGCAGGATTCGAACCAATCGTCAAAGATCTCATATTTTTCCTGCTCATATTCCTCCTTCATTTCTTCCCATTCTTCTTCATCCTCAGCATCCTCTTCCAGTTCGCTCACGATGTCCAGCAAATCTTCTGATTCTGAAAAATAGCTGTTCAGTTCGTTCCTCAGTAAGTCTGTTTCTCCGGTAATGGTAAGCCCCTCTGCATTGGAGCCGAAAAACACCATAGAAAACCATTCGTGGCGGTATTCAAAATTATGGACTGCGATATCCTCTTTCTTAAAGGAAGGAAGCATTGAAATGGTATTTCCGTTGAGGATATGTACCAGTTCATCAATTATTTTTTCACGGATATCATTTAAAGCTGACTTTAAGATGGCGTTGGATTTTTTCAGTTCTTCTATCTGTTCCATTGGGTTATTGGTTATTTTTTTGAAATTATTACCTTTTATGTCCGGTCAATTTTCTTATTCCGTCCTCTGATCTCAGAAAATAATCCACTACCCTGTACTGGCTGATTACAGCTCGTGATTCTAAAGAGATTGGACGAATTGATACGGTTTCAGATTGCCGGAAGCAATGATCAGTACATGAATAGAACACAGTTTTTTCTCATTGTCAGCGGTTAATTGGTTTCAGGCTCCTTTATTAGTTTTTTTTAGAATACAACAGCATAATCGGTTATGATTCCATGTCGTCAGTCACAAAAATATATTTTTCCCGGGAATCCTCAAATAGCGGATAAAAAATAACTGTTATTTATTTATACTTTTTTAAGACACGGTCATAGGTACAACCTGTATCTGAGCAAAAAAAGGGTATTTTTTTATTTGTCAGAAAGCCAGACAAATAATAAACAAATCAAGCGTATATATTAAGGCAGACAAGGGCGTAAACTCAGCAAGGTAATACAAAGGCTCTGTATTTCAAAAATAAGCGAAGCGCCTTTGTTTATCTTAAAAAAAGCAACATTTTACAGCTCTTCGTTTAGCGTTGCGATTAATTAAAAAATCAATACAAATATTGTGTAAATTTTATTTTTTCTCCAGGCTACAAAAAAAATTAACGCAAAGTTGATGAATAATTAAAGGATTTAAATATAAAATCAGAAAAATCATATAGAAAATTCATGTATTTATTTTTTCACAGCAATAATTTATTTAACATTGCAAAAATAATTTCATGAAAAATTCAAAATTAATTGCAGCAGCTGTTTTGATGCTGTTCTCAGTAACCGCCATCCATGCGCAAAAAAAGAAACCGGCAGGACCTGCCAAATCAGGACCGATAGAAATGCCTAAAGATGCGGAAGTTCAGGTAATGTCCAAAGATGAAAATTTCAAAAGAAGTCTGTCCAGGATTGAAGAGTTTGTGACCTTCAAATATGATGAGGATTATAAAAAAGCGGATGTCTATATTACCGAAAACGGTAAACAGAAATTAATGTACAAAGCCAAATTCAATGATACAGGAGTTGATAAAAAACTGAATGCCAGAATCTACAATTCCAAAGTATACAGTCTGGACGGTAAAACCCTTCTGTTCACCTATGAAACGGAAACTGCCGCTACGAGTTTAATCAAAATCATATACAATTCTCCGGAAAAGAAATCTCTCATCCTTGATTTCTCCAATGTATACGGAAATGACGAATATACTATGGGTAAATCAGACACTTTTAAATACTTCCCTATTTTTGTGTATTATTCAACATTCAATGCTCAGGAAAAATAACCGTTTTACAAAAAAATACGGAAATAAAAATATCTCCAAAGCTTTTGGTTTTGGAGATATTATTTTCAGGCACGTCAAAATGATGTCCGGATTATCTGTAAAAAATTATTTTATCACAGCAGAATACATCAGCTTGGGTAAATAAAGGTATAAACTCAGCAATGTAATGCCAACAGTCAAGATTCTGTATTGAATAAACGATGCAGCTTTGCTGATCTTAAGCTTTAAATAAATGAGTCTTTAAATGCTGTTTAGTTTATTTTTTTTCAATCGTCCGTACTGAAGCTGCCTGTTTCAATGGTTAGAATATACCTTAAAAATTCTACAAAATTTTTATAAACAGGCTGATAGCCGGACTCTAATTCATTGGAAAACCACACTGAATTTTCATTTTCCTGTACAGCGTGGTAGCCATAAAATATGCTTTCCCCGGTGTTATAATCTATAAAATCTGCGAATAAATATACCCCTGTTTTATTCAGCAAAGGAGAGGTCAGAAGACTTGGGTTGAGCCAGTCATCGAAGCCGAAAATACCTACATCAAAGCTGTCACCATAAATATTGCAGCCTCCGTATTCGCTTAAAAAATAATAATAGGCATCATCTTTTATGAACGCGGTGTCTTTCATTATCCCCATCGTTTCTTCGTTCCAAAGATGTTCTGTATTTTCAGCATTTCCTGTTTTAAGTCTGTATTTTACGGCTATATCCTGCATAAGACGGTCTACTTCAGGGATCTTGTTTATCATAGTATTTTTATTTAATCTCACTCCGGATTAAGAAATCCTGCATCAGTTATTTCCGCTTAAATGAAATTGAATCACAATACATCACAAATTCAGGATCGTTCCAGACACGCTCAAGATACATAGTCAGACTCGCTTCAAACTTATCCTCCAACTGGTAATAAGCCATATCCAGCGCCTCCAGATCTGCACCTCTTTTAACTTTATTCAGAATATCCAGCCCCTCAGTAAACCCAATTTCTTTAAAGGCCTGCTTTATTTTTGCATGGGTTATTTTTCCGTATTTTATTTCGTATAAATACATATCGAAACCATTGCTTTTTATCATTCCATCGCCATAAACGGCAACATATATGTTCTTTCCCACAGGGTTACCGTCCAGAATTTCCTGAATGTTTACGGTTCTCAAAATAGGATTATCGTATTCTTCCCGAATAGCTTTATAGAATTCGAGAACTGTATTCATGTTTATTGTCATCATTACTTGCCGTTTATCTGATTATTATCAAAAAATTATAACTCAAACTTAAATGATTCACCTTCTACAAATACCCCTTTTGACTGTACGATCTTAATTTTCTGTTCGGCAGTAAAGCCTAAAGTTTCACCGTTTTTAAACGTTACATTGCTTTTGATGACGTAACCGCAGATTTGACTTAAATAATTATGCAGTTCTCTCAGCTCAAGCGGCGCATTGATAAACTCCATTTCCAGCTTATCAAAAGTTGTTAATCCGTAGGAATAGGCACTATTCCCCTGCTCTCCTCTCCTTATACCAATATAAACCCACAAATCCAGCGGGACCAGATCAGATTTCAGGGCTTCAGCGCTGTCCAGGTACTGCTCTTTTGGAATAAGTAAGGACTGAGTACCCTGATAAATACCAATACAGTTGCTTGTCGCGAGAATGGCGGTAAGAACTTTCGTCAACACTCCAAATCGCTCTTTATGGCTGGTGTTGTTTGACATTACGGTTACCAGAACGTGTGAATTATGGTTCTCCAGATCAGCTGTCGCAGTGGGCCAGTTGTAAGCATATTGTGCCGCTCCCTGAATGTCTCCCCACGGAATCTGTGCAGCTACTGTTGCCAGCACCACCATTTCTCCCTGGACAGAAAAGCTCACTGTTCCTGAAGAACCGTCGATTTCTGTCGCTTCAATACCCCAATCGGATAAAAGGTAAGCGATGACTTTTTCCAGGTCAAAGGTCTCTCCGTTATTAAACATCGGCATAGCCAATAATACATTGCTTTTTGACGGCTGTTCCGTTTTTTCTTTCTTTTTAAAGAATCCCATTGTTTTAAATTGTTTTTTATAGTTAATTGCTTTTTTGAATAATTTTTGCTTTTGGGAGGATTACCGGTATTATCCTTTATGATAATCTTTCATCCAGGTAGGATGCTCCGGCTCGGAAATCCTTAATGTTTCCGCTAATGTTCCGTCTTTTTTTATGATGATGTCTTCTGTGTATACGTTGGATCTTTTGTTATAAATCCATTCGATAACTTCTTCATTTCTTCTTTTTTCAAAATCAAGCTCCCTTGAAGAAATAATTCTTAAATCTCCATTCACGATACCCACACTGACATTAGTGGGGTAAACTTCTGCTCCCATCTCGACATCAGAACCTAAAAAACAGGAAAAAACAACGCTGGAATCCGTATTATATATTCCCGTACCGAATTCAGGATCATCGTATTTCCTGATTAAAAACAGCCTTCTTTTTTTAAGATTGCTTTTTTTGTTATTGAATTTTTTTAAGGTCATATCCAATTCATCTCTAATAGTATTTCTAATCATGTAATAACCCAATTCAGTACCATAGCAATTTTCAAGTTTAGCGACTAAAGATTCCCATTCTTCGTTTGTTATTGAGCTATTATAAAAACCCAACCTAAATTGATATTCCAGTTCTGTAAATTCTGAAATAAACTTTTTAACGTCTTCTAAAGTGTAAATCATGGTTTTTTATGTGTTGTTCTGAAAAAATAAATCTTTCATTAGTTTTTAATAAATGATTTTTATTTCAGAGATATCTGTGATATTAGGCGCGGTAAATGGATTTCGGTGTACAGCTTACAGAAGGAAATAAATGAAGCCTGCTTTTCATGATTTTTAAATATTAATGGGTTATTAGTTTTTTTTATTTTGATTAACTTAAAAATACAGGGTACGCTTTTGCTCTATTCATCCGGATCTCTGTATTTTTGCCTAAATATAGAAAGTTTCATTGAAATACAAGGCAAGTTTTCTGTCTGTATCCTCTTTTCTGCTGCTATCCATTCACGGCTGCTTTCATCATCAATAATTTTATTCTTTTGTATAAGATTAAAATTGCCCGGTGACTATTATACTGTAACTGAAAACCTCCAGCCTTCTTTCATCTCCCGGATCTTCCATTAAAGCTTTTTTATTTTCTAAAAACAAGATTATACGGTCTATCATATAGCCTTTTTAGCTATTTTTACATGATAATATCAACCTATGAGAAAAATTGTATTTGCGGGAGTGCTGGCTCTGGGAGGACTGCTGACTGCAAAAGCACAGTGTAATACTGTATCCGCCATTACAGAAAACTTTGATGCCTGGAAAGACATTAATAAATGCTGGACTGCCCAGCCGGGAAAAGCAATGCTTTATGCCGGTGACAAAAAGATCATATTCTACTCCATGAACAGCCCAAGAGAAGATATGTATCTAGTAACTCCAAAAATTAAAGCGGGAACCTATACCCTGGCCCTGGATGCTTCAGACAACGGAGGAGAAACCACACTGGAAATTTTCACCATAAACAGTACCTCTGATGCGAAATCCTATGTTTCAGTTGTTAAGTCCTCTGAGATTACCGGATCAAAAAAAACATTTACGATTTCTCTTAAAAAAGATGCTCACCTGGGGCTGAAAGTCCTTCTTAACGGAATACATCAGGCCGTTTATATCGATAATCTTTCTTTAACTCCCAAAAAATAAACGGTGCAGGAGGATATTTAAAATTATTTTTCCCGTTCACTGCTCTCCGAAGTCTCCTGACTTCGGAGAAATTATTTCAGATAGAAAAAAATTCATAGTTTTGACGTCTTCACTTAGCAATTTCTTAGTTATAAAGACACAACTTCCATAAAATCCACTTCTATTCAATTAATACCATGAAAAACAACGATGTGATACAGCTTATTCTTTCCCTTAGAAATGAATTTGCAGCCATGCGCTATACCATAGATGATGAGCAGAATAATACCGTTTCCCGTTTCTTTGAAAAAATACAGAATTCCGGAAAATCATTAGAAGGTGATGAAAAGATTCTGTATGATATTCTGAAAGATACTTTTGTGATAGATTATTATAACGTCAGCTTCTGGGGAATGGAAATGACGGATATAAATTCCGGGGACCTGTCGCAGATTGAAACATGGAGTAAGCTTGATTTCAAAAATTATCTTTCTGAGAGTTTCAGAAAAAATGAAGGTAAAGAGCAGGAACTGAGAAAGCTGTCTCTTGAAAAATATAAAGCCCTTTTTAGAGACGATCATAAAGGTATAGCTTATTATAACACTTTGCAGGAATGGTATCTGACGAGAAAAATCCATTTTCTTTCGGATTCGGATTTCTTCACCAAACATGAACTTAAAGAGAATCAAACCGGCATCAATGCCCTTTATGACCGGCTGATCGCTGAAAATAAAGGCAATGTAAAGCTCTATTTCATGCACGAAAAGCTGCTTCACAGCTATTCTTCAACAGATTCGGCAGATAAACCGGAACAATTGCGGGCTCTCCTGGAATCGGATACTGAAGGAGATTATAAAGCATTGATTATGAGTGATATTATGAGTTTTTACAGAAATAATGAAAAATGGGAAGAAGCTCTTGCCATAGCAGATCAGGCAAAAAAGCAGTTTCCGGAATCATCATTTTTAGAAGAAATCCGGTACCGGGCAGACGAGCTTACCAATCCCAGCCTCGGAATCAGTTATGAAGAACAGACACAGAGCAACAGACCGATTCATATAGTGGCGGAACACCGGAATATTTCGGATTTTGTGTTAAGCATTTATGAAGTATCCGGTGATTTTAAGCCCTTCCTGGAGTATACAAAAGATTATTATTCCAAAGGAATTTTTTATGATAAAATAGAGAAAAAGCTGATAAGAAAAGAGCATTACCGGCTGCCTGAGAGTAAAATTTACGAAGAACGGAATACTTCACTGGAAATACAGCCACTCCCTCCCGGCCTTTATATTGCAGAATTTTCTTTACAAGAAAATCCAACCGGCGATACCGGAAAAAATTTCTTTTTTACAGTATCAGATCATAAAATTATTTACAACAGGAAGGGTACAGACAATGTTCCGAGAGAATTCAGACTGGTAAACAGTGAAAACGGAAAACCCGTTCCTGATAAAGATCTTGTTTTTTTCGAACTGATTCAGGATAAGGATCTGGTAAAACTATATGCTAAAACAGATGAAAAAGGTATTTTCAAAATTCCTTCCCGGCATAATCATCTTTACAGGAGCTACCTGATTCATCAGCCGGAGACCAACGATTTCCAGGTGATGAATATCTACGGGCAGGAGGAAACAGAGGATCCTAATGATGAACGTGCCCATAAAACGGCAGCACAGATCTTTACAGACAGAGCCATTTACAGACCGGGGCAGACCCTTTATTTTAAAGTAATCAATACCCGGGCAGACCGGGAAAAGGAATCCACCCTTTCGGGGATACAGCAGAAGATAATTTTATTGGATGCCAATTATCAGGAGATTTCGTCCCGGGAATTCACCACCAGTGAATTTGGTTCTTACAGCGGCAGCTTTATTCTTCCCAAAGGAAAACTCAACGGAACATTTTTTCTGAAAACTGAAGGAGGAGCGGAATCTTACCGTTATTTCAAAGTGGAAGAGTATAAAAGGCCCCGGTTCGAAATCCGTTTTGAACCGGTAAAAGAAGAATATCAATATGGTCAGACCCTTGAATTAAAAGGAAAAGCAGTGATGTTTTCCGGAACTCCCCTGAGTAATGTAACCGTACAATATGAAATTAGTAAGAATAATATCCGCTGGAAATATTTCAGCAGATATTCAAAAGACTGGACTTCCGAAAGCACTGTTTTAGGAGAAGCAACAACCGATGCCCGGGGTGAATTTATCATTCCTTTAACTTTTGAAAAAAACACCTATCTGGAAGGTATCCAGATTGATCGTTTCGAAGTGGAAGCTTCCGTTACAGACATCAACGGAGAAACACAGTCGGCTTCCACCGGTTTAAATGTATCCTCTGTTTCCTATTACCTGAAAGCAGAAGAGATTAAAGACACCTTCAATCATGAAAATCTGAAAATAAAAGTTGAAACAAAAACGTATAACGATCAGCATATTCAAAAAAGTTATCATGTGAGGCTTTCCAGACTAACAGTCCCTGACAGAATTTTAAGAAGTAATTTCAGTAAGGATATTCAGGATCTTCCGCTGTTTTCCGGAGAAGAATTTATCCGTAAGTTTCCACATGATCTCTATGGTGAATCGGAAGACCGGAAAGTTGAGACAGTGATAACCGATCAGGTTCACCAGTCAGCAGAACTGGATCTGGGAAGGCTGGAGGCCGGAAAATACAAACTGGAACTTTACGATATTCAGGAGACGGAAACCATTAAAACCTCACAGTATTTCAATGTCTGGGATAAAAATATATTAACGGAGAACATATTTTTGAATGTAGCAGATCCTGATAAAAGCTATTTAAGAGGTGAAAAAGCGGAGATTTATGTCTATTCTGCCATTCCCGGAGCTCTGGTGAACATTTTTATACAGAACGGCCTGGGAAATACCGTTTCCGAGGTAAAGGAACTGAAAAACGGCGTACTGAAGTATATAGTGGAAATTCCTCAGGATAAGACCATCTCCGCTCTGAATATCCAGTTTCAGATGGTTGCTTATAATGATGTACAGCTGCAGACCGTGAAACTTAAAATAAAAGAAGATGAAAATCCCTTAAGTATTGAAACCACAACTTTCCGCGATCATATAGAACCCGGTTCCAAAGAAAAATGGTCTGTAAAGGTCTCTGGAAAAGACCGGGAAAAAATAAATGCTGAGGTTCTGGCCGGAATGTACGACAGGTCTCTGGATCAGTTTGCTGCCAATACTTTCACATGGGAAAAACTGGATCTCCAACGTTATCCGGCTGCATCCTATGACATAAGGCAGAACCTTGATTCGAAATTTGCATATAAAGCCCTGCCTTACGTCAGCAAGCTTTCCATACGCCTTCCCTACTTCAACTGGTATGATGGTGATTTACCCGGTCATATTACCTTTCTTGGGGGAAGTGCATCTTCAGGGGACGGAATGGTCCTAAATGAAATTGCGACGCCGGGAATACATAAAAAAATAGCCGGAGGATCTTCTGAAAAAGAAAGAGGTGTTTCAGCAGGAAGCCGTAATAAAAACACAGAAACAATTCCTGTCCGCCAGAATTTAAATGAAACCGCATTTTTCTATCCGGATCTGAAAACCGATTCCGAAGGAAATATCAGCTTCGAATTCACATCCCCTGAGGCACTCACCCAATGGAAACTGATGATCTTGGCCCATACCCGGGATGCGAGGGCAGCCACGCTGGAAAAAGAAGTGATAACCCGCAAAGAATTTTCAGTAACTCCCAACTACCCGAGATTTTTAAGAGAAGGGGACGAATTGAATTTTCTATCGAAACTATCCAATCTCACAGACAGAAAATTAAACGGTTACGCAGAATTACAGATTCTTGATGCATTCACCCATGAAGATATCTCAGCTCAGTTCGGACTTGATGTTCTGACTGCTGTTTCGGGTTATAATAAAGAACAGGCATTTTCTTTGAATGAAAACGGAAACTCCGTGGTGGCGTGGAAATTAAAAGTTCCGGAACACGTTTCCTCCGTTATTATAAAAGTTGTTGCAAAAGCCGGACAGTATTCTGACGGTGAGCAGAAAGCCCTGGCTGTTATCCCCAACAGGATCCTGGTCACAGATTCCATTCCGATTTTTGTAAAAGAAGGCGAAACCCGGACTTTTGTTCTGGATAATCTTGAAAATGCTGCTTCAGCAACTATTTCCAATGTTTCAAATACTTTGGAACTGACGACCAACCCGATCTGGGAAATCATGTTTGCCTTTCCGGGGCTGAAGAACGATCAGAATAATTCGGCAGATGTGATCTTCAATAAATGGTTTGCAGATGTGCTTGCCTCTGAAATTTTTAAGTCCGATCCGGGAATGAAAAATGTTTTTGAGGCCTATCAGGAAAAAGGACTGCTCAGTTCAGATCTTGAAAATAACATGGAACTGAAACAACTGCTTCTGGAAGAAACGCCCTGGGTTCTGGAAAGTAAGAATGAAGACGAACAGATGCATAAATTAGCCTTATTATGGGATGCAGATACCATGAAGAACTCGATCAGTCAGGGTTGGGAAGATCTGAGAAAACGGCAGAATTCCGATGGCGGATTCTCATGGTATCAGGGAAGCCCAAGTTCTTATTCCATATCACTGTATATTCTGAGAAATTTAGGAAAGATCAGTACATGGCTAAAAGATAAGTGGAAAGATGAACAACATCCGGAACAGGAAATACTGATTGAAAATCTGATCGGATATGCAGACCGTGAAATCAGCAGATATTCTGATATACAACAGGAAAATATCTGGAGCAACCGGGTCATTGACTATCTTGATACCCGGAACTATTGGGAAAAACAATACCCGCTGGAAGGAAACGGAGCAGTACTGAAAGCATTGATAAAACAAAAAACGAAAGATATAAAAATAACAGATCTCACATTTTTTGGAGTGCACAGACTTGCTCTGCTGATGAATGATTACGGTTTAAAGGATGTTTCAGATCGATTAATAAATTACCTGAAAGAAACTTCCGTCGCGTCGAAAACCCAGGGAATTTACTGGAAGCAGAATCTTAACGACTGGGGATGGTTCAGTTCAAAAATAATCAACCATGCCGGGGTACTGGAAGCCTTCAATACTTTAAGACCCGATGATGAGAAATTTATTGAAGATCTGAAGATATGGCTGATCACGCAAAAAGAAGTCAATTCGTGGGGAAGCTCACGAGGAACCGCAGAAGTGATCTTTACCCTCCTGAATTCAGGAAAATCATGGGCAGAAACAGAAAGCAATGGTCCGCAGGATGATCAAACCGTCATTGTCTGGGGCGGAAAAGAACCGGAAGCCCGGACCCAGGTTATAGGGTATGTAAAATCAATAGTGAAAACTGATATCTTAGATAAAAAATTGGCCACTGCAACCATTACAAAAAACGGTCCCGGAATGGCTCAGGGAGGACTATTCTGGCAGTATTATGAAGATGCCGATGCCGTAAAATCTTCAGAAAACTATATCTCGATAACCCGGGAACTGTACAAAAAGATAAAAACCGAAAACGGAGCAGAACTTCAGGAAATCACCAGTGAAGCTCCTCTAAAAGCCGGAGATAAAGTAACGGTCAGAATGATCCTCAATACCGACCGTCCTATGGAATTCATCCGGATCAGGGACATGAGAGCAGCCGGGTTTGAGCCTGTTGATGTGCTTTCAGGCTATCAGTGGAAAAATAATCTGGGATACTATCAGTCTACCGGAGACACCTCCACCAATTTCTATATTCAATACATGCCAAAAGGGAAATACGTGTTTGAATATGATCTTATCGCCAATGTTTCAGGGACGTTCTCAAACGGGATCACCACGATGCAGAACTACTATGCCCCACAGATGAATGCCCATACGAAAGGCGGGAAAGTGGAAATAAACTGACACATTTATCATACAGACCTTAAAGCCGGTATCTGAAGATTTCCTTCTTCCATACCGGTTTTTTATTTTTATACTACAAGACCTGGCTCCATCCCGGTAAAGCATACATTCGGCTATTATTGAGGTTTCATCAGGGCGGAAAGCCGGCTATTACAGCTTTCATAAAGTGATACGCATCAATTAGGTATAAATACTTACCCCGTAATTCCGGTATTTTCACTTACAGGAGTATTATTTTATTTCCCTTACTTTGAATTGTTGTCTGATAAGCATTGCAAATACGATGAATAAGGGTGAATTCAGCAAAGTTAAAGTCTGAATAAAGGAGAAAAATCAATCAGAAACAGATTTCAGGCTATCCTAAAGTATATCAGATCACAGCATAAGACAGAACAGATTTAGAAATAAAAGACTACTGTTTTGTATGAGATCCTTATCCGAAATAACATTACACTTTTAAATATATTTTACAACCTTAAAAACCTATAATTATGTCATCACAAAATCCAGTAATCAACCAAAACGGAAGTGCCAGCATCAAATCAGGTCAATACTGTACCTGGAATACAGCAAACGGTTCTTCTTCAACGCTTAACATTGCCAATGCCAGCCGTGCCAACAATCTGGTTATCGCTGTTACCGGAGCTCCTTCTACCGGCCTTATTGTGCAGGTAAACGGAGCTATACAGCCAAGTGTGGACAACATCTGGACGTTACCTCCCAACTCGCCTTCAATGGTGGTTATTGCTACGGGTAATTTCGGAGGTTCAACGGTTACTATTACCAACATTACCAACGCTCAAAATGATGCTGAGGCAGCTATTCAGTGTCAAACTACATCGTAGGCACAGCAGCAAATCTTACGTACTGCTCTTTTTATTGCTTATTCTTGGCCATACCCTGGCAATGGGTCAGGGGCTGGCCAGGTCTAAAGCAGATACCCTATCGCTTTCCCGTTTTGAATTTACACAGAAAATAACCAATAACGGAAGCGACTGTATCTGTTCGATCACCAATACCAGTCAGGCTAATATAGCCATGATCACGTTAACCGGTGCACCCGATACCAATACGGTCCTGCTAAACAATATGGCAGCCTTTAACGGTATCCATTTTTTACCTCCCGGCCAGCAGGTAATTGCTGTCGGTAATTTTGCGGGCAGGAAAATCACCGTATTAAATCTGTCGCTTATGGAGGTTGTAATTGTTGTTATGCTGCTCTGCCCTGGTTAAGTATTTACTTTATTCCATCTTAAGAACCAATAATTATTCTTATGGCACCATCTGAAACAGAGATCATATTCAGCAATGAAAATTCGGGAAACCCCTCACTCTATATATATAGCCAGACAGAACAGCACTGGACCGCTTTATTGCTTCCTGACGGATCTTCTTATACCGATCCTCTCATCAGCCTGCAGACAGCCTCTCAGCAGCAGGTATATTTCCTGTTTGCTAAAAAAGCACCCAATGATGCCAGTAACTTTATCAAAATCTACCGGCCTTATCTGCTTAAATTCCGGCAAAATGTAAATGCCAATCTCACCACAGCATGGTTAAACGATCCGGATAAAACACCCGACTCAGAAAATACAACCGTCCTCAACTTTGTGCAGTATAGCGTAAACAGATCTTTTGTGGTAGGACAGCCGTTTAATGTAACGATCGGCAGCGGCTTTGGTACACTTACCATCCAGAACAATACCGAAATGGCACTCCGGCCGGACAAAGCCCCCAATTCTTTGCAGCTTACCTGGACCTCCGGAAGCCCCAACATGAGCTTTGCCAATAAAAACCTGGGCACCAACTCTATTTTCAGAAGCGATATTACCATTCCTTTCAGTGGCCCCGGTACAGGCTCGCTCCGTTTTTCACTGGGTCTGAATATGAACCTGGATTTTAAAGGATATGGGCTGCAGAACAACTATTATTATCCTAAAGGCGAAACATTCTCTTATTTTGCCTATCCTATTCTAAAATCCGGTGACAGCAACGATTTTCTTATTACCCAGACTCAGATCGATCTGCTGGACGTAGCCAATAGCAGCGGCCTGAATACCTATTTTGCCATTACAGGCCAGATCTACAATTTAAATACCGGTAAGACAAGAGCTGCCGGCCTGCCCAGCTATTACGCTATCAACACAGGCTATCCATTAACCCTATGGCCTGCTGTGGACATGGTAAACTCAGGAGCGTCTGTCAACAGTCTTTTTCCGGCAGACCATAGTGCACGCTTTGTTATATCCCCACAGGATGCTGCCGGTAGCCAGCCCTACTACCTGGCCCCGGAGGGAGACTTTTACCTCGATCCCGGTGCTTCACAGGCAGCCTTTGCCGATGAAAACGGGCAATACAGCTTACTGCCGGGTCTCTCCGGCACAGAAGTGATTACATTTACTCCCTATAAAAACAACTCCGGTACCATCACCGGCGACACCATACGTTTTAAATCAAAACAGGCAGCTTTTGCAGCTAATTTTCCGGGTCAGGAAGTATCTCTTGCCAATCCCGGTACGGATAAGCCTGTACTCGACAGCACTTATCTCACCGCCTGGGCCAATATCGTATCCCCTGCCCCCGGCAATGTACAATATGCTTCACAGCCCCAGGGCGCATCTTTATATGCCAAAGATCACGGTGTGGCATCGCCGGGCAATACGGTCACAGGATTTCTCGGCTTTTATGAACCTTCAGTAGACATGCCGCAGACCAATGGTTTTGCTATCCCCATAACGCCTTATCTCGGCGTAAATCCTATTCCCCCGCCCGATGCTAAAGATATCGGGATATTTGAGTCCAAAGTACTGAGTGCTGAAAGAAAGGCATTGATCACAGCTGCCTTTACCACTCCAAACAGCAGTAAAAACAAGGCCGGAAGGATAACCGCAAAAACAGGAACGTCAGCCTATACCTCTTCCACCACTCCACAGGGTATGATTGCCAATGTGAATAATGATGGTACCTGGAGTTTGCTGAACCTGGCCCAGAATACCGTCAGCAGCAACCTGTCTGAGTATGAGTACCTTAATCCCACAGGACAGGCTCCGGCAACACCTCCGCAGTATCAGCTCAGTTTTATAAACCTGATGCCTCAGATGCAGAGCGCCTTTCTCACCAATCAGCAGTTTCTGGTGATGACCAATAATCAGTATCTGGGTGATTTGTTTTCAATGATGGATACATCCGGCGGCGGTTTCAGCAGCCAGCCTGTATTCAATAATAAAATATCCATAGAAGACTGGCCGTTTGATCTGAATGTGGGCATCGGCAACACCTATGCCGACTATAATAATGTTTTAATTTTTAAGTTCTGTAAAGGCTCCATTATCGACCGGGTGAAAAACCCTAAAGAATGGACGCAGGCCGCTGCATTTAATATTGACAGAAGCAATACCGATCCCGCTGCAGCTTACAATCAGCTGGTAGCTGTGTCTTCCTGGCTACAGGATTATCTGGAGACAGCCGAAAAAGCTTATCAAACAGCATTATCCAATCCCGCCTCAGACCAGTTGAAATATTATGAAAAGTTCCATTCCATCATTAATGATCCCGACTGGAACGGTGTTCTGGCTTTGAAGGCAACCATCGATTTACAGGAATTTCCTCAGCAGTTAAAAGGATTGATCAGTGGTATCAATCTCAAAAACTTTTATGCACACCATTTCGGAATAGAAGTAAACCGGGTGGATGCCAGTGGAGTGATCACTATGGATCCCGTCAGTTCCCTGTTCGGACTCATCAATTATGTTGACCCTGCCTATGCCCAGCAGATATCACAGGGACTGAATCCCAATAAACCGGTACAGCCTGCAGCAGGAGCCACTTATGATTTTAAAGTATTATTTCTTCAGGTACTGTTTGAAAACACCGCCATCAAGGATTTTGCCAGTAAATTACAACTGACCATGAATAACCTGTTCTCTGATAAGGTGACCGGTACCAACAATCCGTATGGTTCCGGCAGTTTAAATACAGTGGTTCTGAACGGCACTTACCAGGACCATAATGGCACACCGGTATATGTATTTGATAACAAAGATGATAACCTGTTTTTCTTCGACAGTAATCTGCTGACCAATGTGGAAATCACCAAAGTACAGTTCAATACCCTTACTACCAATCCCGCAGCACTCGATATACAATCCAGATTTACCATGTGGGGCTACCTGAATTTCAGCACAATGAAGGCCACGGCAGCTGATGAAAACGGAACGGAGTATCCGCTGGATGCTTTTTCTTTTGGTATAGCAATGAATGACAATACACTGCAGCGAGGTCTCAATTACAGTAACCTGTATGTAAATATGGATTTTAACCTTGATACTCCAACGGTGACCCACTTTACTTTTGATGCTTCGCAGCTTGCATTCAATTCATCGCAAAGCAATGCCAGAAACGGCAGTCTTTATCCCAACTTTGCCCTTCAGATCAATAAACTGCTGAGCGGCAATGACGAATCCGCACCATCGGGTCAGGGCTATTTAAAGCTAGCCTTACCCGGCATCAATGCCACCGGACTTTCAGGCAATTGGTATGGACTGCAGATGACCCTCAATATGGGTTCTCCCGGAGAACTGGCCGGCAGCGCAGGTTTTAACGCCAGCCTGCTCATAGCCTGGAGTCCAGGCTCCAAAACTGCTGACCCCGGCTATAATGCCTTTGTGGGTATCAGACTTCCCGGCACTGCCAGCAATGCCAAACTGCTGAGCATACAGGGGGTACTGAAGCTCACGATCGATAAGCTGAGCCTGCAGTATGTGGTGGATCAGCAGTCTTATCTGCTTACCTTATCCAATATTGCCCTGAAATTATTGGGTATATTGAAGCTACCGCCAGGCGGCAATACCAATTTTCTTCTCTTTGGTAACCCCAATCCCGGAGCCACAGCTAAAAGTCTGGGCTGGTATGCCGCTTATAACAAAAATGTATAACCATTGCTGAAAGCATAAAAACACATCTCTCATGACCCGCATCTTATACTGGAATATACAACAGTTTGGAATCAACAAAATAAATGAACCCAGCAAAAAGAGAGCATGGGACGGAACCTCTATTCCCACCTTCAAGTCGGTTTACAGAAAACAGGTGATCCAAACGACACTCGCTCAAAATAAACCTGATATTTTTGTGGTGGTAGAAACATCCACAGGAGCCGGAGCTCCCGGTACACTGATAACAGGCGGTGGCAGAGATGGCAGTCTTTTCCTTCTGGAACAATTAAGAAACTGGTTTCCTGCTGATAACTGGCAACTTGTTCCTCCGCTCAGACTGGGGCTGGGAAATGTACAGGAAGGTATTTCTGTATTTTATAACCACTCCCGCGTGCAGTTTACCGGCCCATGGGGCTGGCAGGGGGGAATTCATCCTTCCAATTCAGTGGCCAATATCGGAGCAATGAATCTGACGGACTATGCACATCCTTGGGATAATGCATTACCGGACGGTGAGACTCCTGGAGGAGGTAACCTGATCAACCCCGATGTACCTTACCGGCAACTGGCTGGTCAATGGCTGTTTCACGATCCTGCAGGAGGAATATTAGGTTTTCCCAATGCTTTTAACAGAACACCTTTTTTAACTACATTCTGGGATCCGGCAGGTGCCGGAAGAACCATTAAATTATTATCTTTTCACGCTTCACCCAAAAAACAACAGGCTGCAGACGGCACCAACCAGCTTTCCCACATTCTGGAAATGACAGCTAATCTTGCCGCCAATGAGGTGGGAGTAATAGTCGGTGACTTCAATGTAGATCTGTTTAATACCCATTTTGAACCGATTGCCTACAACAATTTACTGGCAGGTGGCGCAGGATATATCCGCCAGATCAATCCTACCGCCAATACATGGCCCAATAAAGGCTATGTATGTACCACGCTGAGATCTCACAAACATGCCAAACCCTGGGCAACAAACGGATATCCCGGTTATGAGATCGTGATTCCGAATACTTTCTCAAGTATAGATAATATCCTGACCCTGTATGGAGCAACAGCCGGTGGCCCCGCAGCCAATATCACGATTGTAAACAGAGTAACCGGAACGCCATACAACCGGACTGCCCCCCCGGTAGGGGGGGCTCCTGCCGGCAGCCTGACCTATAACTCAGCCATGGCTTTAAATGCTTTGGGAATTCCGGCTGCCTTACAGCTTCCACCGGCGGGCCCAAACGGACAGGGTGGTTTTGCTCCCGGCAGTATAGGAGCTCTGACCGCCTTTGCAGGTTGGAACAATTACAGAAGGATCAAAAGCACCAGTGATCATATGGGGCTGATTGTAGAGGTTTAACCGAATAACATTTTATTATTATGAGCTTATCCAAATTAGCTGCTACGTTCAGGAACCAGGCAGCGGCCAATAATAACAACATCACCATTAATGCAGCTTCTTTTACAGATTCAGACATGATTCCTCCTGTTGGATTGGATGATCTGCTATCCAAAAGCTATAAGCTGCCTGCTGACTCGTATCTGCTGATCAGTATCCCGGGGGCTTCTATTCCCGATCCCACAGGGAACAGATTAACGATCTCCGGGGCAACAGCTGCCATACTGGGTGTAGAAAAGACAAATACTTCTGTCACGTTGACCGTTACAGCAAATAATGAGGATGAAATTCAGTTTACCATACAGATCAGTCTCTCCAACTGGGTATTTGCCACCAGTTGGCCATATATGACGGGCGGTGTATTTGACAACCTCCCTTATACTTCTCCTTTCTTTATATTCAGCACACAGGAAGTAGCCGCGTTTCAATGGCAGCAACAGAATATAGCCTTAACAAAAGGGCAGAATTTTGCAGCCTTTATCACACTGACCCAATGGCTTCAACCTGTTGTTAATTTTTTCACTTCCTGGACAACTTCTGCAAAACTGGCTCTTGTAGGAAGTATTGATCCCTCCCAGGTCAATAATGAAGACATTGTTTATCCGGAAATGGATCTTTTTGTGAATATTGATGCTACACTTATATCCCTGGGCTTCCTGAAAGTCAGTAACCCCGGCATTGGATTTCAGATCAAAACAGAAGAGGAAACAATAGAACCTGATGATGACGAAGATGCGCTGTACCTGGAATACGAAACAGGTGACGGGCTGATTCTGATTGCGGAAGAAACGGAAAAAGTACAGACCCCTGTTCTCTACTTCCGGTTGTTACTGGCCGCAGGTGATGCTATTGTATTAAATTTCAGTGCTGCTGTTGAATCAGGGTCTTCTTTCTTTACCCTGGATGTTACAAGTGATCCTCAGAAACCGCTCACCCCTCTCAATCTCTTTGGGCTGATGGCCGGACAGAACTGGTTTCAGAATATACCGCCCACATTACAGCAGTATCTGAACAGCATAGCATTTAAAGGATTTAACACCTGCCTGGATTTCAGCAACGGACTCAGCATCACCAGTGTATCAGCATATGTAGGATCGAACGGTGCATGGACGCTCTTTGACAATTTTGTCATTGAGCAGTTTAATGTGAACTGGGTTATTATTGGTCCGGGCACCACCAATTCTCAAACCTTATATTTCAGTGCCAGAGTCAATTTCTTCCCTACCCTTTTTGCAGGCGGCTTTGATGTAGAGATCACTTCAGATCTGATCCTTTCTGCATCCTTTACCGGATCTGTTACCTTCAACAACTTATTATCTGCTGTTACCGCTGGTGCTATCAGCATCCCTGAAAATCTTTTGTTGGTGGAATTTACTGCTTTTGGTATCAATATGGATATTAACAGCAAATACTATGAGTTTTATGCCAATGCCAACGTCGACCTCAATTTCATTACTAATGTTTCGGTAACTGATGGTACCCTGCGGCTGACCTCTTCTTCACCTGCAAGCGGGACCGGTCCCAGTATATTTACAGCCCAGGTATCAGGTCTGTTTGCTATTGGCCAGTTACAGCTCAATACAGAAGTAAATTACAATTCATCAGATGGATGGGATCTAAGTCTGGCTATGCCTGAAGGCAGTAACCTGAACCTGGGTGAGCTCATTAAACAGCTGTTCCAGGCCATCAGTCTTCCTACCAGCTTCCTGCCTGATAATCTGAACATTACACAGTTCTCTCTGAATGCCACTATTCCGGGTGGAAACGGGAAAAGCAGCTATGAAGTAAAAGGAGGGCTGCAATGGATATTTACTTTCCCTGTTATCGATCAGAAGATCAATATCATTGCCAATATACGCCTGAAATACGAAGCAGCAGACAATAACTCGGGTACGGGCAAATATTCAGGTGCTGTTTTAGGCAGTGTAACGTTAGAATACTTCAATGCTGCCGTTGACATCAGCTATAACTTCTCCGAAAACAACCAGCAGCTTGCCATTACCTGGGAAGGTTTTACCGCCATGTATGACGTAAGCGGGCAAAGCCGTACCATTGTGTTTTCCATTAAAAACTGGACACTGGGAGGACTGATCACTTCCTTTATGAAAATGCTCTTCAATCCGACATTTGAACTTGATGCACCGTGGGATATACTCAACAAAATAAGTCTGGACGGCTTTTCGGTTACCTATAATCTCGACACTAAAGATATTAAGGTTACCTATAAACTCCCTAAAACGCTTAACCTGGTATTCATCAATATCAACGGCATCAACCTTACCAAAACACAGAAAGGTGTATTCATTACCTTAGACGGTAATTCCGTAGTACCATCCATCAATGAAAGTAACCTCTTTAAACCGGACAGTGGCGGCCAGGACATTCAGAAAATGCCGGAGGTACCGGGACAGGGTACCCAGTATTTCGACCTGCGCCTGCTGGCAATGGGCCAACATGTAGAACTGGCCAATCCGGCCCAGTACAATTCCATCAGGGAAGTTACCAAAGCCATGCAGGAAGCTTTTATCGAACCCAAACCAGGCACTGTGCCTATAGGACCGGGCTCAGGCAATACCCTTCTGAAATTCAATGAAGACAGCAACTGGCTCATCGCCACCAATTTCGGAATCCTGAATGCAGGTACCAAAGATAAGCCTGTGTGGACTCTGGATATGCAGGTTGTATTTAACGATCCTAATCTGTACGGTCTGCGCATCGCTATGGCAGGCGGCAAAGCCAAGATATTTGAAGGACTCGATTTTGAGATCATGTATAAGAAGATCTCTGACTCTATCGGTGTATATCAGATCGACCTTACCCTGCCCAATATACTGAGATACCTGCAGTTTGGCGCGGTGAATATCACCCTGCCTTCCATTGGTATTGAAATCTATACCAACGGTGATTTCATGGTAGACATCGGCTTCCCTTATAATATGGATTTTTCCCGCTCATTTACGGTACAGGCAATTGTACCTCCCGGCATACCTGCTATGGGCTCAGGCGGTTTCTATTTCGGTAAACTCAGCAGTGCCACTACCAATAAAGTACCTAAAACCAATTACGGTAATTTCAATCCCGTGATCGTGTTTGGTATCGGTCTGCAGGTAGGTGTGGGATATAGTGTAAACTACGGTATACTCAATGCCGGTTTCAGCATTACCATGTTTGGTATCATTGAAGGGGTGATTGCTGCTTATTACCCTTACAGCGGTACTTTGCAGGAAAGCAATAAGGAACAGGTGGAAACATCTTACTATTATTACCTTCAGGGTACCATCGGTATCATTGGTAAATTATACGGTTCCATAGACTTCGGCATCATATCGGCCAGTGTCAACATCACTGTGATGGTATATGCACAGGCAACATTTGAAGCCTATAAGAAAATACCGCTGGCTATTGTAGCTTCAGTAGATGTCAGGGTTTCCGCTAAACTGAACCTGGGCTTTTTCTCTATTACCATTCACTTTACCTTTACTGCCAAAATCCGCTTTGATCTCACTATCGGGACAGACCAGACAGCCAAAGCTCCCTGGAACAACAATCTTGGAGCACCACGCACAGCGGCCCGTATATCTGCACCTGCAGCCACAGTACGCATTGCTCCTGCCCGAACAGCAACACCGCTTGACGGTGTAATACCTGTTGTTTTTGCTGAGACAGAGGTTTTGAAAGCAACAGGAGAACCTGTACCTGACCAGATCGTGATACGCCGTTCTCCACATATGCCTTTAAATTACAAGTCTTTACTGACAGCCGCTTCCACAGACAGCCGACCTTCTTTAAGTCTCTATTTTGTGCCCCATTTAACCGTAGCAGGAACTGAAAACGGTAATCTGGAAGATCAGGCTGCCCAATATGTAGCCACCCTGTTCATCGGTGCTCCTGACCCATCGGATGATGGCAATGGAACAGTTACTTCTTTTGAATACTTATGCAGTGACTTTTTCCGTTGGCTGATCCTGAATTATATCGACCATACCCCTTCACAGTCAAGCCGTTCGGAAGTGGATACAGAAGGTATTTCAAAAGCAGATCTCGATGCGCTGATCATCTTCCTGTCCAGTGAAAGTAATCCTTTTCCTATACCGACCGGCGATCTGCTCAGCTTCCTGCAGAACAGCTTCCAGGCGGTAAATGTTCAGCTTCTGCAGGAGAGCCTTCCTTCAGCGGCCATCTTCCCTATGTTCTTTGATCTTGAGCTGAAGGTACCTGATACGGCACTGGATATTCAGTTTAACACCTATAATATGGCCACACAGGAATATCTTTCGGCAGTGAAAAAATGGTTTAACGAACTGGCTGTAAAGGTGCAGGAAGAACCAGCATCTGCTGCCAGATTTACAGCTGTTACCGATCCGCAGCAATGGAGCATGTCCACTTTTGTATTTGAAGATTATTTTGTACTGTTGGGCAAACAGTTGGCAGGCTACGCATCCGATGCCATGGATAACTTTACCTATCGCCTCAGCAATGGCAACAGTCTGTGGGCGATGCTAAACTGGGCCAATGGTATTTCCGTAGACGGAACAGGCAATAAAGTGAATATTCAGGGGATTGCTACGGCTAATCAGACTCATCCGCTCACCGGCAGCAATCCGATAATGATCTCAGGGGTTATGTATGACATTGCAGAAGGTGACACCTTTACTTCGGTAGCTGCCCTGTATGCTGTTACGCCCGCAATGCTGATCAGAGAAAATGCAGCTGTTCCGGGATTATTAACTCCGCAGACTATTACCTATAAAGGCAATTCCTACAATGTACAGGCTGGCGATACCATCAATTCAGCAGCTTCCGGATTAAAAACAACAGTTAATGATCTGGCAGCTGATCCTGAGTTTCAGAATACTGCCGTACTGACGACGGACAGCTGGCTGGTGATTGGAGGGGCACTCTATACGGCCAGAAACGAAGATACCTTTAACAGTATCTGTACTGATGTATATAAGAATCTTAGTGTAAGTGCACTGCTGATGCAGAACCAGATAACACCGGGCTTATTCATTGCAGGCAACAGCTTTGAATACAATGAGATCGTGTATATGATTGTTCCTGGTGATACGCTTACCAGTATGGCAGCCGCTATTTCAGTATTAACAGGCAGTATGGTCACTCCTCTGGAACTCGCCGGCAGTGCACAGGTGCAGGCACAGCAGGTACAGCCACTCGGCCAGGTACTGATACAGCCTTTTGTGCACACTACTGCTTCCTTCACCGATCCGGTTCAGGCTGATACGCTGGAGACCCTGGCACAACAGTACAATACCACGACAGCCTTGCTGGCTGCCAATTATACCAATCAAAAACAAGACAACCTCTTCTATAACGGCAAAGGATACACCAATGCAAACATCCCGGGGCTGCAGTATCTTACCGTAGGCAGCATTCTGGAATACTTCAGCGATAATCATTCTTATGGACAGCTGTCCGGTATGGTATCGCGTTACCAGCTGCATGGTATGCGCCTGCCTACTACTCTTCCGGGGCTTAGTCTTTCGGCAGGTTCCGGCTGTACAGGTCCCGACTGTGCCCTGTATGCCCTTACCGGCCAGGAATTTACCCTTCCGGCTGCAATTCCTTCCGGCTTTTCTATACAGCTGATCAATAATTCTTTACACTGGCTTCAGTTCAATGGAAAAACCAACCAGGAAGAAGGAGGTAATATCCTTGATATAGCACTAACCTCTGAAGATATTAACCAGATCGGTACTCTGCTTACCTATGCACAGAAAACAGGTATACAACCTGATGTACTGAATTTGGTTCCTATGAAGCCTTTTAATCTTCAGCCGGTGCAGTATACCTTCCAGACGACTACACAATGGCAGACCTCCGGAGCACTGAAGCTGCCTTATGGATCATCCGGAGACCAGAGCAATGTATCACCTCTCATCTGGCAGTTTCCTTCCGGCCTGCTGAACCAACTGGCACTTCCTAAAAAACAAGGCTCGGCATTCAGTATCCAGATCGGGCAATACGACGCAGCCAAAGGTGTTATGGACTACCGCCCATCTTCTTACTATGGATGGAGTACCATGATTGATATAGAAATCAAGTTGCTTGATGCTGATTCCACAGCTCCGGTAAACGCTTACAGCTATGAACTTATGGGTGCAGGTGAAGCAGGTGCTACGGTTCTGCAGAGACTGCTTCTTGCGCTGGATCCAAAATCAGCCAGCAATAATATGGATAAGATAATCGATATACAATGGCTGTATGAAGGCTCAGACGGTTTATTATCCGCCGGAATGGAGCATATGAAAACATTTATCGTACAGGCTAATCTTTCTACCGAAACCAATCCTGATACCTTTGCCCTGAAAAAAACAGAAAATGAGATTGAAGAAGCAACACCTGTTACAGGTGTACTGAACAGCCTCTATGATTTTGTACGTCTGCTGTGGGAATGCAGCATTACCCGTTCAGGAGGCTACTATCTCATGTACAACGAGACCGAAAGCAATACAGGTTTCCCTTCCAGTATATTCGGTAAAGGAGATACGGCCAATATACGCCTGCTGGTTACATATAGCAGTGAATACAATAACAAGCCGACCGATTACATGACCTGTGCCGTAACCGGCGATAAAATAGATGTAAACTCCTGTGTAGTATATGCACAAAGCGAAATGCAGAAAGGATTATCATACAGTGTAAACAAATCGGGCAATACCATTGATGCTATTACTGCACTTTTCAATATACTTCCTGCCGAACTGGTCGAACTGAATAAAAAAATACCTCTTAATACTAAAGCCGATGCCGACTATCCCGTACCTGTTATTATCTTTAATGAACTGATATATGAAGTAGGGACTAATGGTCCGGGCAATACGCTCTCTTCTATCGCTTCTTATTATGATGTGGACGCAGCAGCTATTCAGCAGTTAAATCCTAGCATAAACGACTGGAACAATCTCCAGTTATGGCAACTTATTGTCTTACCTCAGGTACAATACACGATCAGTAACAGTGGCAAAGCAGGCACTACTTTTGAAAGCATTGCAGCTTATTACTTTATAGATACAGCTGCTATGGCCTGGGCTGCCAGAGATGTAATGAACATTTTTGTAAATCCTACCACCCTTACCATCAATGACCAGATCCTGCATAAGGTAACGGCCGTACAGCAAGGTACGGCAGGCTTTGATCTGAGCAGGACGAATCCAAACCCTGATCCTGACCGGCAACCTAAGGTCACTGATCCAGATTATGCTGAAGTATACCTCAACAATATGTATAACCTGCTCAGTTATAAGATCGTGGAGAACCATTGGTTCAGAGAAAGCATTACAGGTCTTCCTGCAGGACCTGCCAAACCGCAGACACAGGACGATGTACTGGGCAAAACAGCCACCGGTCAGGATGACCTGATATGGTACTATAATCAGATTGTTCCCATTTCCAGGTATGCCAAGCCCAATCCCTTTATGACTTATCCGGAAGATTATCCTCAGGAGGCGGGCAATCCTTATCTCGGTATTGGTCACCAGGTACAGGTACATTTCGACTGGGTAGATTACTACGGTAATGTAACCGTCACTCCGTTCACAGATCCAAAACTGAATCCTGCCACACCTGTCAATAATCTTCCTATCCGGACAGGATATGTAGATGAACTGAAAGGACTTGGTAAATGGCCAAGTGTAGAGCTGAGTTATCTGTTTGATTTGGGTACTGATAATCAGCCGGAACTAAAACTGGAATTTAACTTTAATACCCAGCGTTATACCGAACTGCCCGATGTACCGGCAGACCAGCAGCAGGACTGGAAGCAGAACGCAGCCAATGACCTGCTGATCTACACGAATATATATTATCAGCTTACCCAGCTAAATCCGGCAAATGGTAAAAATACACTGACGATTACCCTAAGCACATCACTTACACCTGGTAAAAATGCAGATCTGTCCGGTGACCAGCTCAACCAGCTGCTCCAGTTTGTAAAAGATATTTATACTTATTTATCAGAACGCAGTATGGGCAGACAGGCAACAGCTCCTGCAATGAATCCGCTCACCAGCCCGGTTAATATCGCAGATATTGATACCCGCTCTATATTGCAGCTCACCGTAAATCTGGATTTTTTCAGAGACCTGGAATATGTTAACACTGATTTTAAAGACAGTGCCCTGGTAACCTGTGCCCTTACGCAGGTGAAACCTAAAACAATGTCCACAACAGCACAGGCAGGCACGGGTCCGCAGTACAGTCTGAACGAGTTTGCCGCTTTATTTGAAGCAGCCTTCTTAAGTGTTGGCCATTACGAACTGAAGATTGCCATCGGTACCAATGCTGCAACAGCAGGCGGTGCCAATAGCCAGGCTGTATTTGTAGTCCGTATGGGCTTAAAATCCGGTCAGGGTATTTACTGGAAGGTAAATCAGGCAGGTACTTATCAACTGACGGCTGATTCTATTGCACAACTGGCAGCAGACGGTGTACCGGCAGATGTTACCTCTGCGATCAGTACTTTGACAGGAAGTTTATATGAAAGCAAAGCTCTGTTCGACGAAGCACTGCAGCAGCAGCTGACAGCGGAACAGTTTAACAAGTACCGTATCAATATTTACACTTACAGTCTGCTGAATGCTGTATTTTACGCCCCTAAGCCATTAGCCACAAGTCTTGTTTCCAAAAGCGGTGTACCGGTGTGCAACTATATAACAGGACAGGGGCTGGATTGCAGCAAAGGCGAAGTACAGACCTTTACAGGCATAGATATGGATACCTGGGGAGCTCAGTCTCTCAATGCCATCGATGTGTTCCTGAGCGCAGACTATGCAATACCTGCTTTCCTTGTAGACCAGCTGAAGCAGAAAGAAGAAAAAGACTGGCTGGCAACACAGGATATCAATGCTGACTCTTATCTGCAGGCTATCACTAATGCCAAGACCTTATTGGCTGAAGCTATTGCTTCGGAGGTAAAACCGATACTCACTGCTCCATATGTTCCTCCAATAACCGGAGATAATACCAGTCTGGGCAATGCCAAAGAGAAGTTCAGACAGCAATTGCTTAACCAGCTGGGCAATGCCTATACGGTAAATGCGCTGGTACAGTTTGAGGTAACTGCCGAATCGGATTTTACAGCATCCGGTAACTATCAGACACCTCCACGTCTGTATGGCACACCGGTGATCGGCAACAAAACAGATAGTGATACAAAAGAATACAGCATCTCCACTTCCAAGATACAGTTGAATGAAAAGGATGCAGCCGATACAGACTCTTTCCTTACCTTTAGCTTTTCTACAAAAAATGCCAAAGAATTTACCAGTGTAGATCTTGACATGACCTATGTAATAACCCATGTGGAATGCGACATCAGCGATGTGACAGGAATCAATGGTTATCAGGGGTCCAACTGGCTTACCTTTATTATTCCTGCCGATGTAAACAGCAGTACGTTTAAGACAGTTCCTGCTACCGGATCACTGCAGCAGAATCTGGGTAATGTGGATATTCCTGTGGTATTGCGTAATTATCCTACCCCGCCTACATTAACTACACAAACAGGCAGAGGTGTTTCCGTAGAAGGTGATACTACCAAAACACGCCTGGCCAAAGCATCCGAATGGGACTTCACTTATTCCTATACGGAAGATCAGGCGGCTCAGGACAAGATATTTTCTGATATTGAGTTTAATATGATCCCCAATCCTTCTGCCAGAGCGCTGGGTACACCTACCCGTGATCTCTTCAGTGATCTGGCACAGTTTGTAACCGTGTGGCCTCATGTACTGGATGATTTCAACCGGGATCTTAAGCTGATTACCGCCCAGTCGGACAATAATGATCCTCATCTGATGAATGCTTACTATGCATTACAGACTATGGTAACCCTGGCCAATAACCTCGCTGTTGCCTGGAGCCAGTTTAGCGGACTGCTTTCCGGCAATCCTTATGCCAATGCTACTGTCCGTGCATACGACTTTATTATCCGTCAGACAGATGACATTGATTTTGACAACCGCCTGCTGGTAACGATTATTCCATCTGTGGATATGCCTGCCGATGATCTGTCACTGTACCGTGGAACTAAGGCCGTTATGGAGGTAGACCTTCCGCAAGCCCCTTATGTTACCATTGATCATTATACGAAAGTAAATGCTACGGATAAAAAAGGAACCCCTATTCCTAATGCATATTGGTATCAGGCAGCAGACGGGACCTATCTGTCCTGGGAAGAATCTTTCAACATTCCTTCCCGCACCGTAAACACCGATGCCCTGAATATATTACAGTTTCAGTATGCATGGGCCGGATTGTCTGTTATCCGCAACGAAGATCTTATCCCTTATAATCCGACAGTAAATGACTTTATTTACCGTACGCCATTGGTTAGGTTCTCCAATAAACTGATTCCTTTACTCAGCAGTGATGATATTTTTGATATTGCCAGAATCAGTAATGAAGCAGGCACCACTCTGCCGCTGGCACAGCAATTGGCCAATTTCTTCAGTACCTTCTTCACTTATGATGAACTGGATGAGCAACTGGTGAAACTCAGCGTATCATGGAATTATCCTCTGCTTGCTTCCTCAGGTGATCTTCTTCCTGCCATAGAACTACCGGTATTGATGGCCGCACCGTTCACGTTTGAAATTCCTGAAGATTATACTATGCCTTCCGGAGGATGTCAGCCTGAATTCAGTGAATCTGTTCCATTTGTCTGCCGTCTTGCTCAGACTCTTAAAATATGGTACAGCCAGCACAGACCTGTAAGCAACGGGGCCTGGTTCCAGATCGATATAGCAGTCTTCTCATCGCTCAGCGAGAGTAAACTGCCCCTGATAGAGCTTAAAAATATTGTCCTGTATTATAAAAATATTACTGATCTCAATTAGATCCTCAAAATTTTTTTTGAAGATGATCCCGTGAATTTCACGAACCACAAAAAGCACCAACTGTTCTCAATTGGTGCTTTTTATGGGCTGTTTTTTAATGACGATCAGGATGATCTGATCGTAAGGTAAATATTATATTCCCAATTTATCAGGCTTAAAAACAATCCTTCTTCTTCACAAAAACAGCCTATTTTATGCAGTTTCAGAAAGATGTAGACACTTTATAGAGATCTTTGGTTTTCCTATGTAGATAATCTGTGGTCGGATAAATAACCGGCCGATTCATCCCAGCTTTCAGCTCTGTCTGTGCCCAGCAGAAACAGGAATTCATCATTGCTATTTTAACGGGGACAGGCAGCCGGGCACCCTTACCATATCATTTGTCAGCGGTATTGATAACACTCCGGTTGCCACAGACACGGTTTCCGGCTATGACCGGTTCATTAAGAAAACCATTACCAAAAATCTGCGGTTACAGCTCATTTTCAAGAACTTACAGGTATTAAATCTGAATCACGGCAATTTATATGTTCCCGGACCGGACTTACGGCAAAACATAGGAAACATCAATAAAGTTCCGGGTGATGAGATAGCTGTTATTATCAAAGCTGCCGACTGGCCCGCTATAAATATCTGTTTTATATATAGCTACATGCAGCCGCAATGGATAAAAATCAGAGAAACTGAGATAAGAGAAGAAGAAATACCCGATATTCGTACAGGAAAATCAAAACTATGGAAGAGATAAAAAAACAACTGGATCAATTGTCCGGGTCTAACAAAAAATACTATGAATTTGAAATCTCAAAATTAAACGAATCTGAGAAACAGCACCTTGAAGAACTCGTCCTGCGGATGGTAAAATCCGGAGCCAGGAAACCTCTTGACTGGGCATGGAGTGAATTCCGGGAAGGGCTCCCCCAATGGGCAAGGTTTATGATCCTGAAAGAGATGTATCTCTCTGCTTATGATGTAGGAGGAAATGTGGATGCTGCCGGAGAATTCGGTCCGGAGGTGAGCAGGGTTTATGAAGAAATAAGCTCCGGAATCGGTACAGAAAAGCTTAACCGTTTTCTGACGGCCTATGCAAAGGGTATGCTGTACAATATGCTCGGCATTTTTGATGAAGGGAATTTTGATTATGAAAGCAATGACAGCTGGATCCTGATGACGCAAAACAGGGAAACGGATGAACCGGGAAAACCTGTAAGCGGTCTGCATGAAGATTTTTTGGAGTTTGAAGAACAGATTGAAATTCCTCCTCAAATCTGATGGATAAGTACTGATAAAACCATGCAATTTCTCAGGAAAACTTCAGAATCCGAGAACTAAAAAATAAAAATCATGCAAAAATAACCATACAACATCAGGAAGCCCGATTGCTGCCGATAGCATCGCTGCCGGAAAAAACTTCCTGATGACAGCCCCTTCACAGGTTAAGAAAACGATACGATTATCTGTCTGAAAAACAGATCAGGAAATGCTGTAAAATGGATCGGTAAACCCGGATCGATTATTCTTTTTTCAGCCTGAAGTTTCCGCCTGCATCATCCTTCACGATGCTGTAACCATTGGCCAGTTCCAATACCCAGCCGTCTCCGGATATTTTCCGGCCTTCTGTTCGGGTTGGGGCGGTTATTGAAATTTTGTCCCAGTTCGGGCTCATCAGTGCTCCGTTTTCAACGTTGAGAATACCCCAAAGGTCTGTTACCCGGATATTGGGGTAAACGGTTCCTTTGTCTTCTATGGGTACGATATTTCCAGGATCAAAGGATACATTCATCTTTTCAAACCTGAGTTCAAAGTGGGGACTGTCTATCAGCCGGGATTTGTATCCGGCAATAAGTTTCTTTGTCTTTTCTTCTCTTGCTGTTTCTTCCTCTGTTACAGCCCGTCCATTATAGAGGCCGGATATCTTCTCAACAGATTTCTTTAAATCGCCCGGAAGCTTAATGGTGAATGCTTTTATGAAATAACCCGTCAGGTCTGTTTTTGCTGTAATCTTCCTGTTCCAGCTTTTATCTTTATTATACAGAAGATATCCGTAGATTGGTGTGGTATAATAAGCAAATGAGCGCACAAAGGTAGGACTTTTGAAAAAATCGTCTGTTTTTTTTACAAAGAACGCAGCGGTCTGTGCTTTGTTCCTGCCACTGACTATGACTCCTGTAAATTCTGCAATTCCCTCATTCAGTTCCAGCAGGTTTTCTGTATCTGCTGAATCAGGATAGAGTGAGTTTCTGTATTTTCTAAAGGTAAATGCATGGGTCAGATACCGGTTTAATTCTTTTTCCGAGGAAGACATCAAGGCTTTCTTTAATGCTTCCAGCTCCAGGCGCAGATAAATTCTTCCATCCTTTTGGTCAAGGTGATTATTCTCAACATTATTGAGTTCAAATCCCAGGGAAGGCTGAATACTGTGAAAAGACTCATGAGCCAGTAAATTAATCCTGCTCTGTTTATTCCGTGGAAGAGGCAGCATAATCATGGCCCATCTTTTTCCATTCCAGTTTACAGCGGTATTGGCTATATTTATCTTATTGGGCAGAATTCCGGAATAGATGGTTCCATTGGGTTTCAGCGCTCCTTCATTATCCGGCTCATTGGCAAAAACCTCTCTTGTTTTAGGATCTATTAAAATTACAGGCCCGTACAAATCCTTATTCCAAAGCTCTCTGTTTTCTTTTGAAGCCGTTTTAATTTCATTAAAATAAGCAGAAATACTATCGTTGGGATATTGTTGATTTTGTCCCCTGATGCTGTACAGAGATAAAAAAAACACAGTTACTAAAACAGATTGTCTCATTATTTTTGAATGTTTTGCTGTCAGAATTCAGATTCCGGATGTGATAGTTTTTTAATATTTACCCTGAGAACCTTTAATCTGCTAATATAATGAATTACCTGAACAGTTCTCCAACCTGTTTTAATAATGCCTGCTTAACTTTTTTTAAAACCCGAAATTCAGGTTTAATTCTGTTTATTTTTATATTCTTTATACAGACAGTGGAGATGGCTTTCTTCTGCACGAATATAAAAAAGCCTGTTTTACAGATTGCAAAACAGGACTGAAAGTTGTGTTTACTGAACAATATATTGTTTTTATCTCTGGAGCGCCATGTCCAGTTCTTTTCTGAAAATTTCCGGCTGGTCTACCCAGATATTATGCCCGGCTGATCTGATCAGTCTGAAAACAATTTTCTTATAGTTCTTTATCTGTTCCCTGTACACTTCCCCATTAAAATCAAGGAAATCATGATCACCGAAAATAACGGTTGTTCTGGCATTGTCATTAAGTGATTTTCTGTAATCGTATTTCCAGTTTACAGTTTCCGACATTACAGATGCGTCCTCTTTATAGTAATGGAATCCGCCACGCATCAGTTTATACCTGTCGATTCTGTATATATTGGACGAAGCAAAAGCCATCCGGTTAAAATCTGTTCTTTCCCTGTCGCTGGTAAATTTACCTTTCAATTCCTTATATCTTTTATAGATGGGTAAAGCTTTTACCTCAGGTCTTGAGCTCAGAAATTTCACCTGTTCATTCTGCCGTTTCGAAAAAACACTTGCCATACTGTCAGACTTTGGAAAGATTGCGCCTACCAAAACCAGGTTTGAAACCTTTTCCGGATGCTGCTGAAGATATTCCATCGCAACCAGTGTTCCCATTGAATGAGCCATAATCCTGACTTTCTTACTTCCCAGCTGTTTGATCAGTAAGTCCAGATCATTCACATTTTTCTGAAAGGTAAGCTTCTCTTTCGGGCCGGGAGAAAGCAGAGAACCCCTCTGGTCATAGAGTACGAAATGATATTTCTTTTCCAACCCTTCAATGGCATCCAGCATATAATCATGATTGGCACCAAAACCTCCATGAATTACCACTACTGTGTCTTTTCCCGTTCCTGTTTCCCGTACATAAATATCCTGGTTATAAACATCAAGACTGTCCGGGGTTCTAAGATACCATTCAGTATAATTTTTACTCTGGCCGAAAGACTGATTCCATAAAGTGATAAAGCAAAGGACGACAAACCTTGCTAAAGGGGTTGTTTTCTGTTTCATATAGTTGGACTAAAAATTGTTTTCACCCGGTCTGCATTTCCGGATTTAGCGCACAAATATATTTAAAATTGGCCCACTTCAGCTGAAAAGACTTTATCAGAATCGTGAAAAACGCAGAACTCATTGCCACGAATGTACTGAGATTCCTGCTGTTATTTATTTTTACCTGAATGAAACGGGCGCGGTTGCCGTGTTATCTAAAGATTTCCGTATACCACCATATAATCAGCATACTGCAGTTTGTCATCCAGCCAGCTGATCAGTTCATTTTTAAACTTTTTCACATCCGGATCTTCTGTTTCCGGATGACGGATTCTTTCCATGATCTTTCTGCATGCAGCATTGTCAAAGTAATTATGTCCGCAGTCATCAAAACTGTCATCGGAATAATTAATTTCAGGATACTGTACAGGAAAGGCCGCTTTAAATGCATGGATAATGTAACCGAAGTCTGCTGTGGGAATAAAAGCATCATTCCGTTTTGTTGTTTTATAATATTCCCCGGAGGCTGTTATCGGCCACAGGATGAATCCTATTTCATTCCGTGGTGAAGGATGCTCTCCTGTTGTAATAATTACCGGAAGTGCATTGATCTTTTCCGTGGCTTTTGCCAGATCATATCTGCATTCATGATAATATTTTTCAGCAGTTTCCTGGTTACAGGCAGCCGCTATACAGATCTCACTGATATTATCACAATGAAATTCCATCTCGCTGGCCCGGACATCTCCGTTATTCTTTTTTAAAAGCTGAATGGCCCTGCCCAGGGGAATTGATATGCTGTTTCTGAGCATATTGAGTTTTCCGGTATCCATGAGATTGATCTTTTCTTTTTATGGGACTCAAACTATTTTTGCTAATATAAAAAAAAACACCGGCAAAACTAAATTTACCGGTGTGATCAGATGTGTTGATTAAGGTCTCATATTAAAAATTATAAACAAAAAATTCTATTGATTACAGAAACACTTTTTTCCATTTGGTCATCGAGTTTCTGCTTAATCCAAAATGCCTGGCTACCTGCGAATTGTTCATTTTATGGGTTTTCTGATAATCCAGGATCCGCAAAATATCAGATTTACTGTAAGAACGGTGTTTCTGGTTCTGCTTTCCTGTTTCTTTATCCTTTGTACCGAAAATTCTTTTATTAAGTTCTAAAATATCAATTACCGACAGTTCTTTTTTTCCCAGCAGTTTTTCACATTCCTGTTTTTTATGAGGAAAATTCCGGGTAATAATATCAGAATAAATCCGCTGGTAATTGGGTTGGCTACATTTTTCCATCTTAGTATATATTTTGTTAAATTCAATTTTTTCAATCAATGTATTCCTGCCTCACAGTTATTTTTTGGTCTTACTTTTACAATGCGCTGTATTTATTGATCCATTTATTTAAAGTGCTGTTAGGTATTCCGTATTCATCAATAATCTGTCGTTTGTTTTTTTCCCCGGTCTTTATCAGTTCAAGGATAAAAGTGATGATCTCCTGGGTATAGATATTCTTTCTGAATTTCGGCAGCTTCGAAACGTCTGTTCCGCTTGTCAGGGCTGAAGGCGGAGCATACAATATCAGATGCTGGGAATAAATCCTGAAAAAATCATACTCAAGCAGTTTGCACCATCTCATGAGAACATTAGTCGGAAGGTCCTCCTGAAGATACATTTCATTGATCTCTTTCTCTGTGCAGTTCATAAAGCTGCAGATACGGGATATATCAGTTCTGTTTTCTGTCACCCGTAATCGGATCAGTTTTCCAATATGAATATTTCTGAAATTTGAAATCATGCTGTTCGGTTATTTAAGAAACAGCCCTGTCAGGAAACCTCAACAAGGCTGTTGGTTTTTAATACTTTCCGTGGAAAGTTTCTGTATTGTTCAGTCTAGTCCGGGCAGGTCTGTGTAGAGATACAATGCCACTTCATAGAAGCCTCGCCCTCTTTCAGGGTGTACATCTTCATGCATTTGTTTGTTGTATCGTACACCATCATCCCTTCTACAAAGTTAGCGGCCGGAATCCCCACAGGATTTCCTGATGCATCAAACGCTACTCTGTTGGGTACAAAACCTTTGGTTTTTGCTTCCAGTGCTATCCAGCCTCCTTTTCTTGCCATCGGCCAGTTGTCTGCATTGACTCCGGCTCTGCCAAGTGCCGTGATTCCCATTTTGGTATCCAGTGCTGTTCCGGCTATGATACCCGGTTTAAAGCAGAATGGAGGAATACATGCTGAGATCAGAGGATTCTGGGAACTTCCCACAGCCTGCCCTGTATTGGCAATCGTTGGAATTCCGTTAACGTCTACCGTATTACCCAGGTTCTGGATCACAGGACCTGCTGTTCCGGTGTAGCTGCTTCCTGTATTACCACCGGGCATTGAAGAGTTAGCAAGATTAGCTGCTGTAAAGCCACCTGCACCTTCTATGGCATCAGGGCAGCCATCTCCGTCAGAATCCAAGTCGAGATAATCCGGAATTCTGTCACCATCTAAATCTCTTTTAGCACACATATTGCCAATATGATATTCCGGAGTATTGCCATTTGTTCCTACAAAAGTAGCCTCTACCTTACTTACCTGTATACCTGGTGTATAAATCTCCACATAATTCTGATTTCCGTTGGCTCCTGAATTACGCGTTGTAGATATTTTAACACCATAGGTGGCATCTGTTGTAAACGTTGTACTACCTGCTGCTGCTTCTGCCTTTACTGTGGTGTATGCAAGAAGATCGCTGATTCTGTTACCGTTTTGGTCGTAAATGTTAACGTTTACTTTCTCCAGGGCATCCAGGTCTGCAACCCAGAACCTTAAATTATCTACCGGCAGATCGAACTCATAAGTCACTTTATTATTATTGACTCTCGGGTCTATACCACTCATGTTGAACTGAGCAGCGGGAGAAGGCCAGCGTTGCGTGGCTGCTGTTGATGTTAATTTGAAATTAAAACCTTTAATTCCGTTATAATCAACAAAATTATAGTTCATCACATGGTCTGTGGTTAATACAGAAGTCGGGATTGAAGCTTTATCACAGATATAACCTTCATTGGTATTCAGGATACCGTCATTGTCATTATCCAGGTCACACATATCTGCAATACCGTCTCCATCTGTATCAGGGCCATAGCAAGGATTTACCGCAAATGTAATGAACCTGTTATCTGCTATATTCTGCTGATACACCCATTTTCCTGCTGTATTAAGGATAGGGTTAACCACATTTACATTCGTTGTAAAAGCCGCATCATCTGCCACCAGCATAGCCACCAACCCAGATGTGGTATTAAATGTGCTGCTGTTATAAGCCGTAAGATCTGCTTCAAAGAATAAGTCTCCCGCATCAGGCTTTTTCTCCTGCACAAGCCATGCTCTCTGTATCCTTTTGAAAGTACGGCTACCTACCGTAATGTCTGAAGGTGCTGTTGCTACATTGGCATTATCTCCCAGAAGGAAATAAGTTTTATCATTGGTAAATCCGGTACGTGATGCATCAAGATTCGGTTTTACAAAATCATTGGTGGTAGCAATGGTAAGGATCGTTCCGGCATTGACGCTCTTCGATACTTTCTGTTCAAATACTTCTATATCGTCACGGGATACTCCGAAAATATTATTGTTGTAAGCAGTATTAGCCGCTCCATTCCATACAATGCTTCCGTCCGCAGAAAGGTAATGGTCTGTATTCACCTGTCCCAGTGTAATACCATACTTAATGGCAAGATAAGAATCTACTCTTCTGCGTTCTGTTGCGGTAAGGTTACCTGAACCATAGATAATGGTCTCTCCTAAATTACCTATGAATCCCCGGTTATCACTTCCGTTACCTCCAAACTGGGAATCACCGAATAAATGTCCTCCGTTCAGATTCCGGACTCCTGTTCCTGCATGATTGGTGGTAGCGAAGTTGGCTCCTCCGTTAAGCGCCTTAGTCGTTGTAAGCGCCGTAAACGTATGGTACATGATGCTAGGGATTGTTGTAGAAAATGCTCCTGCAGGGGTTCCGTAATAATCGGTATTTCCACCTGTGTTGGAGAGCCTTTCTATTCTGTTATCCATTACAATTCCCAGACCATCCCATCTGCGGATATCTCCGGTAAGCAACGCGTTATCTACCAAAGATCTGAAGATACTCGGATGAGCTAATCCTCCGCTGGCCAATCCTTCTTTGGTAAAGGTAAATACATCATAAGAATCCTCAGAGAATGTTCTTACATTGATGTTACCAAGAGTCTGCGTTCCTGCGGTAAAATTAACTCCCGGGTTGAAGTTAAAATAATTAGCGGCTCCCGATACATATTTTGGTACTGCATTGGTTCCCATCTGTGCCACTGTGGTTCCGTTCCAAAGATCTGTCCATCCGGTTACATCTGTTCCGGCACCTGTATTGGCAGCGTTTTTATCCGCTCTGTACCAGTAAGACAAGCTCTTGGCAACTCCTCCCGGAGCATTTCCGAAACCTGCAAAGGTGAAGAACTGTCCGTTTCCTAATGTTACACTGGCAGTATTGTATACCACACCATTTACAGTTACCTCATTAGTCATTGGGGTAAAGGTATCTGTTCCGTCAAATGCGGTATCAGATGACTGTACCAGATAGAGGTTTTTCACACTTTTTGGCCATGCTACCGTTACTGTTCCTACATTGTTGGTATTCTGCACTTTCCATACAGATTCAAAACGGTAGTTGATTGCTCCGTTGGAGCCTGCCGTGTAAGATAATGGTATACTAAGTCCCTGTTTCAGGTTATTATCACCTACTATTAAGAATTGTCCGGCTGATAAGGTATTAGGGTTGGCATCATTGGTTTCTGCCAGAGAATTTCCTGCTCCAATAATCAGTTTCTGTCCAGTATTTACACTTTTAGACTGTTTCTGAGTAAGTGCAGACGGTTTATCATTGGCAATACCAAAGATATTGCTGTTGTATCCGGTATTGTTTGTTCCATTCCATACAATTCCTGCATCAGAAGCCAGGTAATGATCTGTATTCACCCTGTCCAAAGTAATTCCATACTTAATAGCAAGATAAGAATCTACTCTTCTTCTCTCAGTGGCAGTCAGGTTCCCGGCTCCATAAATAATGGTTTCTCCGATATGCCCGGTAAAGCCCCAGTCGTCCCCTCCGGGAGGACTCACTCCGCCGTTGGCGCCAAAGAGGTGTCCGCCGTTTACCAATCCTATGGCTCCATGAGTAACTGTTGCACCGTTGGCAGATCCGTTCAGTCCTTTACTCAGGGTTGTATCGGTAAAAGTATGATACATGATATTAGGAATGCCGGTATTGAATACAACATTACCCGGATTAAGGTTATATATGATCCCTCCTCCTGCATTATTTCTGGAACCGATACTTCCATCAGCATAGAATCCCGGCTGGTCCCAGTTGGCACCACCAAATGAAGTATTATTGAAACCTACATTAAAGAAACGGGTTCCTGTCATCCCTTCTTTCGTAAAGGTGAAAATATCATAATTTACATTTTCCAGTGTCGGGTTGGAAATATTTCCGATGATCTGCTGGATCGCCGTAAAATTAACTCCCGGATTAAAATTGAAATAATCAGAGGCTCCCATCTTATATTTAGGAAGTGGCGCTGTTGATATTTTTGCAGAAGTAACTCCGGAAACCAGGTCTGTCCATTCCGTAACGTCTGTACCGTCTCCTGTATTCACTGCATTTTTATCAGCTCTGTACCAATAAGACAGATTATTGGAAACTCCTCCCGGAGCATGCAGATAGCCTGCAAAAGTAAAATATTGTCCATTGGCCAGTGTTACATTAACAGTATTGTATACCACTCCGTTTACGGTTACTTCCGCAGTCATAGGAGTAAAAGTATCTCCGCCATCAAAAACGGCATCCGGAGACTGTACTAAATACAGGTTTTCTACCCCTTTCGGCCATGCCAGTGTAACAACCCCTACATTTCCTGTATTCTGAACTTTCCAGATGGATTCAAAACGTGAATTGATCTCCCCATTTGTTCCTCCGGTATAGGCCAGCGGTGTTCTGAGTTTTTGCTTCAGTCCGTTATCTCCTGCCAGAAGGAACTGCCCTTCAGTCAAGGTGTTGGTATTCGTCATATTGGTATTCGCCAATGAGGTTCCTGCTCCGATGATCAGTTTCTGATCAGCATTTTCACTGCGTGACTGCTTCTGATATAAAACAGAAAGATCATCCCTTGCAATCCCCAGAATATTATTCTGATAAGCAGGAGAGACATTCCACACAATAGTATTGGCAGAACTGGTATAATCTCCTGTAAGTGTTGTTCCCCATTTAACAGCCAGATAAGAATCTACACGTGCCTTTTCTGAAGCGGAAAGAGGATTGGCAAATACAATAGCCTCGTTCATCTGTCCGTCATGACTTCCCCAGTTGGAGTCACGCCCGATTCTGAAAGCACGGGCTGAATTTGCTGTATTTACATTATTAAGGGTATTGTTATAGACAGATTCATTACCGTCCAGCCACACTTTAGCCAACAGATTGGATGCAGTTGATCCTGCCGCATTCTGCCATGAAGATCCTGCCACAAAAGGTTTTCCGGCAGCAAACAGATTGGTTGACAAGGTTGTATAACCACTTCCTGCGGAATAAAACAGCAGTTTATCGGTGGTGGCATTATTGGAAATATGAAGCCCGGGATAATCCATCGTTTGATCAAAGCCAGCCAGTCCAGCAGCACCCAGGGTCTTCATTTTACCTGCAATATAGATACTTCCTTTAGAACGGTCTATAATTTCGTTTCCACTTCCCGGATCTGCGGCCATAAAGCCTCCCTGACCAGTTCCGTGCCCTGCTGAATTAAAGGTCACTGTCGGGTTAAAATTAGCAAGCACAGTCTGATTGGAGAAAGCAGGTTTTTGTGCAGCGGTAGCCTGTAAAAGGTTACGGCCTGTTCCCATCTGGTCATTCCACTGCTGAACAGCAGCATTGTCAGCCGCTGTGGTTGTTCCTGCATCGGAATATACCCCTGCATCTGCCTTATACCATACAGCTGCCATTACCCCTCCGGGAGCCGGAGCCGTAACATTAACCGTCAGATCGCTTGTACTTGTACAGGTACCTGTGGTAACTGTCCATCGGAAGGTATATATCCCGGGAGTGTTGAATCCCGTAACATTAGTATTATAAGCTGAAGGTGTTACAATTACCGGATCCGGAGCACCGGCCGGTTTTGATATCAGAGTCCATAGTCCTGTGGATCCTGCTCCCGGATTATTTCCATTGAAGGCAGTCTGTGATACACCGACAAGATTCTGGGCAGAACCTGCATTGGAGCCTACCTGAGCAGATACAAATATTGAAAAAGTACCTTCTAAAGAGGTTCCTGAACAGGCATATTCTTTATCTAAAAAAGGCCCCAGACCATTTGCATCCGGAACAGCTTTTATTTTAAAAACATATTCTCCTTCTTTATCCAGGTTGGAGATTACGGTAGAAGTATTAGTTATAGTCCTGAAATTGGTCGTCTGATATACAGGTGTTCCTGATCCAGCAGGTTTTGAAACCACTGTAAAATCATACCTTCCTGCAAAATCCTGAAAATAACTGCTGTTGACTGCCCCCTGATATACACTAGGTAAAGGAACGGTAGCAGAAACACTTCCTGTTCCTGAATAGCAAACAGTCATATTATTTACGGCAACATTCGGGCGGTTTCCATCCGAAATGTGAATATAATAATAATGATCAAGAGCACAGCCTGTTCCCAGACCCACATGAACGACATAGGTACCTGCCCGCCATCCTCCTGCAGGAGGTGTCACGGTCACGCTTCTATCCATAGTTCCCGCTCCATTTGCCGAAAGACCTGGAGCACCTCCCGGAGGTGTTATTCCGCCATTATTCACAGTTGATACAAGCCCTGGAGAGTCTGATGGATTTAGTTTATAATAAAATGTAATAGGATTGGTATCTCCTACTTTATTGCAATATACTGCTCCGGCAGTCCTTTGGAATCTATATTCCATTTGGTCAGGATGAGCAGGATCTAAAAAACTAACTTCTTTGGGTGTCTGACCCAAATAATTGAATGTAATCTGAGGAGTGGTATAAGTACCGCCCGCATTAGTTACCGTAACCGTATAAGTATATACACCGGGAACAGTAATGCCATTAAAATTAATATCCCGATTATCTATTGATTGATAAGACATATTTCCACCGGCCGGCTGGCTGATAACGTTCAGTGTAACCGTCGTTCCAAACGAAGCATTTCCGGAAGAACCGGGTTTTGTTGTGTCAAATACCGGAGAGTTTGATAAGTTTGCATAACGCAGATTATTGCTTCCACAAAAAGAAATTGAAGCTACATTAATTTGTGGATTGGGAATAAATCTTACAATAGCATCGTCCTCATACCAACAACTGGGATTATTAACCGATGTGATACGCAGAATAACGCGGTAAGCAGGATCTGTGTCATGATTTGCTTTCTTTATTAAGGTAAGTGTTGGAGATGCCGTACTGCTATTGGTCATTGTAGCATTATCTGTAACTTCTTCATTATATCTTTCTTTTGAGAAGAGATGATAATATCTCCATTGTGCTGTGTATCCTGCAGGAACAACACCGTTTAGGGTAACCGTTCCTGTTACGGCAGATACATTGGTAATATCGGGACCTGCCGTGAAAGAGGAAACACTCCCCGGCGCAGTAACTGTTACCTGGGAAGTTGTTGTCCCGACTGTACAGTTCTGTGCAATCTGGAAAACATAATTACCCGGGAAAGTCATCCCTGTGACCCCGGTATTGTATGCTGCAGGATTTGCGATCACCGGATCCGGTGCGCCTGCCGGTTTGGAAACAAGCGTCCATACGGGATTTCCCGATGTACTGCCTCCCGGGCTTCCCGAGAGATTGGTAGACGTGCCACATATAGTGACATTAGCACCTGCATTCACGTTGCAGTTTTGTGCCCTAACCATCATATTGCCCCAAATGAGCAATATGAAAAAAAGGATAGTCTGTTTTTTCATTAGTCAATAAATTTTTAACCGGTTTTTCCGGTGATATGTGTTTTTAGATTGTATATCCGGGGATTTGCCTGTAATATCGATAACCATTAAATAAACCTGTTTTAATACCTACCTGACCACGATTAATTACTTTACAAGATTGTAAAAGGTCAATAGATTTTCCCTCAGAACCTGATCAGACAGATTAAAATTTCCGGAATCTGTTCATTTGATTTATGGTTTCCAGAATGTCCAGACTTTTCCGTTGTATACGGCAAGCTGTTTTTTAGTGGTATCAAATACCATCATACCGGGAGCCGGATTGATAATATTCAGATGCGGACTGGCTACTTTGGGCAGGATCATGGCTTTATCTGAAGCTTCGAGTACCAGGATTCCATCTGTGGAAGAATTGTTTCCTATTGCTGTTTTAGCGGTTGCCTTTTCTGTTTTGTCTGTTCCCTGAATACTCAGATCAGCAGTTCCCACCGTTGCAGCAGTACTGTCATCTTCACTGAGGTTTACCCATTGTCCGCCGTTTTTCAGATATTTTACTTTATGATCTGTTGTGTCATAAATTATGGTTCCTTCGGTGGATACTCCGCTTTTATTTTCAACATACGGAAGAATGAATCCCCTGTTTTCTGTATCGGAAAATTCCAGAGATACCGAAGTATTGGTAACGCCTGTTTTCCCTATTGCTACCTGTGCTTTTACAGTACAGACTGTGAGCAAGGTTAAAATCAGTAGTGTTTTTTTCATTATGTTTTCTGATTAGTTTATGGATACGGATCAATTAAACAACTTAATAAAAATTCGAATTTTTCGTATTTTTAATAAAAAAATAAATCAAATTAAATGTTTTAATTAAACCAATTAACATCGCTGCAATATTATCATTACATAAAAATGTATACAAGGCCGATGCAGGAAAAATTCAGAAAATTTCGTGTATTATTTCTTTATTATACAAATAAGCAACATTGATAATCAAACACTTAAAGCAAATCAAGTTTTATATCAAAGACTTTTTTCTTTTCAGATTTCACGAAATAAATACCTGTTTTCTGATGAAAAATCAGGGTTTCGAGGATGCTTTACACTACCCCATATACAATATCCTGATCCTGACTTTTATTTTCACGCTGCTTTGAATGTAATGCTTCTTATCCGCGTGGGCATGCTTCAGATTTTATTCTATATCTTCTGAAACCCGGGATTTTCATACCACCGGCGGATGATAGGTATTCAGCTGATGAATCAGTTGGGGAAGTCTCTATCATGGGCGGTGATTCCGTTGCATTTTTTTAAAGTTCTCCAGTTTTCCCGACAGTTTATAATAAAAATTGGAGTACCCCTGAAAAGTTGTACTCCAACAGCTGTCTCTATTTCCGGAATTTTATGATCAGTCCTTTTCATAAAATGAGTGTTCCGGAAATTTCAGCATACTTAGAAAAATTATTTACAGTTGTATGAAAGCCTGCATTTACCTTGTTGTATATCCTCCATTGGCAAAAATGGTCTGTCCGGTGATCCACCATCCGTCGGTAACCAGAAATTCCACCAATGGTGCAATATCTCTAATATCCGTTAATCCCTGAAGAGCAGATGCAGATTTGTGATAAGCTACTGCATCATCACTTTCCTGCCCATAGAAAAAAGGGGTATCCATGGGGCCGGGAGCCACGGCAGTCACAGAAATCCCCCGCTCTCCAAATTCTTTAGATCCCGCTCTGGTAAAATGTTCTACCGGAGCCTTCATTCCTGCATACGTAGAATATAAACCTGTGTAAGCAGCAAGCAGGGAAGTAACAATAGTACAGATTTTTCCATTGTCATTCAGTTTTTTCCCCGCCTCCCGGATGAAAAAATATGCGACCTTTGAGTTGATCTCACTCATACTGTCGTATTCTGCTTCGGTAGTATCTACAAAAGGCTTTTTCAGAACTTTTCCTACGGTATTAATGGCAATATCAACTCCTCCGAACTTTTCAATGCCTGCCTGAAAGAGTTCAGTGATCTTCTCTACTTTTGTAAGATCTCCCTGAACAAGAATAGCTTCCGCTCCTAAAGCCTGCACATCGGCAAGTGTTTTTTCAGCATCAGACCCGGTGCTCTCACTGTTATAATGAATGACCAGTTTTGCTCCTTTTGCCGCCAGATTACGGCTCAGTAATCCGCCCAGGTTTTTAGCACCGCCTGCAATTAACACTACTTTTCCTTTTACATCGTGTGTTTTCATATTATTGATTATTTAATTATAGTTAACAGATGATCTGTTATTCTGCATTGTATTCTTTATCCGCCTTTTAAGAGAAAAGAAATCTTCTCCCTAAGCAAAGAGAGAAGATTCTGTACATCATCGTATTTATAGAATCCTGCTTGAAACATTTCTCAGTCTGGCGGCTGCGTGACAATATTAAATCTCTCTAAGCTACTGTACAACATTATGCCAGGAACAATTCGGAAAGTATTACATATACAGCAGGTTATTTTACAAAAAACACATGCTGAAAATCAACAAAATATACAATCATAATGCATTTTTACAGCAATAAAACCAATGCATCAGTAGGTATGTAAGAATTTTTAAAAAAATTCTTTGTTAGATTTGTCATAAACATAACTGACATGAGAAAACTTGACTGTCTGATTTTCACTTTATTCTTTTTTTCTATTCTTATTCCGGCTCTGAGCAATCTGCCTACAAAACAAGAAATCAACAGATTGTATGATGAAACCGGTGACAACACTACCGACCGGGAGCTTAAAAAGATTGAACAGCTTATTGAGTTGTCAGAAAAAATAAATTATGAAGAAGGAATTGGAAAAGGGAAAATCAAAATGCTGTATATCTTATATCACCGCTCTGATTATAAAAAAATGCTGGATCTTATTAAAGAAACTCAAGCTCTGGATTTAAATGATAACACCACAAACGCTATGCTTCATATCTATAAATCGTATGTAGATAAGGCAATGGGCATACAGAAAGAAGAGCTGAAGAATATAAATAACGGACTGAAATATGCAGAAAAAATAGAGAACCCGAATGCAAGGCATTCTATAATGTCTGTTGTGTACAATAGATTTTCGGTCTTTTATGACTATAAAAAACCTGATTCACTTATTTATTATTTAAAAAAGGAACTGGAAGAACTTCAGCAGATCGATAATGAATATCAGAAACACTCCCTGGAAAAATATGAAAAAATTGCACTCAACAACCTCAATATCGGTAATTTTTATCTGGGAGTTGTACAGCCCCAGCGCCTGGACCTGGCAGAACCCTATTATTTGAAAGCATACAATTATAAAACAACACAACCTGAGATTTTTGAAAAGCTTGATCTGCCCATACTCTGTGGTACAGGAAGATTTTATTTAGAGAAGCATAATTATAAAAAGTCTATTGATCTCGCCAATGAAGTTTTAAAACGGGAAAAATTCAAAAAAAATCCAGGTTACAGACTATTTGCCTTTATGCTTCTCGCCGATTCTAATGAAGAGTTGAAAAACTCTGCAGAGCAGGCAAAATACACTCTTTTATATGCAAAGCTTAATGACAGCCTCAATGATGCGGCAAAAAAGGAAACTGCCAAAGAATTTGACAGACTTGTCGCTGCCACAGAAACAAAAAAAGATAAAGAACATACCTCCAATATCAGAATTCTGCTTTTATCTTCCGGATGTTTTATTATTCTATCAGTATTGTCCATATGGCTTTACTGGAGGAGAAAAAATGAGATCTCCCACAGAAGATATGATGAGGTGACTGCCAGAATAAACAGTGAGCAGCAGACAAATCCTAAAGAGCATGAGGATATAAAAGAAAATACAGAAGCTAAACCCTCTGTAAACATTCCGGGTGAAACTGTAAAAATACTGCTAGCCAGGCTTGAAAAGTTTGAAGCTTCGGAAAAGTATCTCAGAAAAGACCTCAGCCTTACCTGGATGGCCAACAATCTGAATACCAACACCAAGTATCTTTCAGAAGTCATTAAAATATACAGGGATAAGAATTTTACCAGCTATATCAACGGTCTCCGGATCGGTTATATCACTAAAAAACTTTATGAAAGCCCGATCTACCGTGAGTATAAGATCAACTATCTGGCGGAAGAATGCGGCTATACAACGCCCAGGGTTTTTGTTACGGCTTTTAAGAATGAAACAGGTTTTACGCCATCCTATTTTGTGGAGCAGCTAAGAACCCCGGTATAGCATACGTGATATCCTGTACTGAAAAGCGGTCCTTTAAGGGCTGCTTTTTATATCCCTTTCATCCTCTCTTATTTTTATCCATTATAAATACCTGATAAACGGACAGTTATATCATTTTTTATTTTTATGGTCATGTAAACGATACCGGAAATCATCTGTTTCATTTATTTAAAAGGGATTCTGCAAATTAAAACAACAGTTCTAAAATTAGAATTATTATAATAAATTAATCAATTTTAACTAAAAATAAAAACAAAAATACCATTAAAACAATAAAATAAACAAATAAAATAAATTATAGATAAATATTTTTCATATATTTAAAGGAATCCAAAAAAAATATGTATTATGAAACAAATTTATCTTAAAAAGCTGATGATCCTGCTGGGATTATTCTTCGCTTTAACTGTTTATTCCCAATGTGTGGTATATGATGACATCCCCCCTGAGATAAGAAGAAAAATGGGCATTTCCGAAGCAGAATTCCTGAAGAATAAGTCTAAACCACTGCAAAATGCTTCCAGACTTCATTCAGCAAAAACCACGATTACTCCCAAAAAGTTCAGAGTGAATTTCTGGGCAGTGATGAATGATGAAGGTACAGAAGGAGTACGTATCTATTATGATATGGCCCTGAAATACGTAAAACAACTGAACGAAGCCTACAAAGAGCACCAGATCTGTTTTGTTTTAAACGGGAACGGCGTTCTGAAATCCACAGCTCATATGCATGGACAAAACCACAGCTGGCTGGCTTCAGAGGGCAAAATAAAGAATGCTTACGCAGACGATGCCATTAATATTTATGTGGCTAAAACCATCATCCTGGTAAACGGAGGCTCAGCAGACGGAGTCACCACTTATCTGGATAATGCCATTGCAATAAAAGAAGAGAATTTATGGTGGATGGACACTACTCTGGTACATGAAATGGGCCATGTTCTGAACTTAATCCATACCCACGGTGACACCAACGACCCACCCAACGGCTCTATGGCCAATGATCCTAATTGTGAGCATGTAACAAGAGATCCCAATGATCCCAATTACAATGCACTTACTGCCGGAGATATGGTATACGATACTGCTGCCGATCCGGGATTATACGGAAGTCCGGGTAATTTTTACAATGTAGATTCAAATTGCAAGCATATCAAACATCAGACAGACTGCCAGGGAACCCCTTACAGTCTTGACTCTTCGGTTCTGGATAATATTATGTCGTATGGGCCGCGGTGCCTGCGTCTTTTCACTCAGGGACAGGCTGAGAGAATGCATCAGTCGATTGACAATGCCGATCCCTTGATGCATCCTGTAAAAAGAGCTTTGGTAACGCCTAATAATGACAAGAATTTTGATATGATGGTGAGAAATTCAGAAGTGGACCTGGGTGTTGAGCCTGACCATATTTCTACCAATTTCTGGTCAAGCCCGGATATCTGGATAAGAAATGTAAATGATGACAGCCCTTATCATGACAATCCTTTATATGGTATCGGCCCCAATTATGCCAAAATACGTATTGTGAATAAAGGCTGTTCTCCAACCGACGGCAGAGGTAAGGTAAAGCTATACTGGATCAAAGCCGGAACTTCTCTTCCGATTGCCGGTTTTGAAGGAAATCTGTTTCACAACGGCTATCCATTGGGAGGCCTTATCGGAGAGGCTGATCTTCCGGTATTAAATTCTTACCAGGAACATATTGTTACCATTCCATGGAATAATATTCCCGATCCCGCCCGTTACAGCTCACTGAATGAGCCTTGGCATTTCTGCCTGCTGGCTAAAATTGAATCGCCTACCGATATTTCTCCTTTACCGGAAAGTGACGGATATTCCTACCTTCTTCTGAATACCAATAATATTGCTTTAAAAAATGTAAGCGTATTGAAAACAGGAGCTTCCAACTCCGGAAAAATTCACATTGGAAATTTCAGAAATACTCCTAAAAAGTTCAAGCTCAGATTAAAGAACGAACTAAGCCGGTTCAATACCAATATCTTTAATGAGGCTGAGGTAAGTTTTAAATTCGACAGTAAATTATGGAATATCTGGGCTTCCAATGGTTTCCAGGGAACGAATTTCCAGATGCAGGGTGAAAACGCCATTAAAGTTAATGAAAACACGGAGATCATCCTTGACAATTTCCCACCAAATGATTATGGCCTTCTGGATGTACGGGTTAATTTCCTGGCCGCCAACAACTCAGAAAATGAGGAATTCGGATTCCACGTAGAGCATTGGGATATGGAAGAAAAAAAGCTGCTGGGGGGAGAATTTTACCAGGTTTCCAAACAAAAAAGAGAATTATTCCGTGCTGATGCAGCTCAAAAAGGTAATACCCTGGAAGCTGTTCCTATCAATGAGCCGGCAATCTACAAATGGTATGATTCCAGAGGAACTTTGCTTCATACCGGAGAACGTTTTGAATACCAGAGCAAAGATTCAAAGGTTATTCTTGAAGTGACCGCTGAACTGGACGGATTTAAAGATTACAAAACGCTTTCCATCAGCCCGGAAAACAGTTATATCATAACTATTTATCCGAATCCTGCAAAAAATACGGTGAATATCGGCTATAAGAAAATGAACTGCAGCCATGCGTATTTCATGCTGATTGATTCTAATTCAAGAACCGTTTCCAACTATATCATCGATAAGAAAGACAATACAATGAACATCAATATCAGCCAATATCCCGGCGGAACTTACAGACTGGTTCTGGTATGCGATAATGCTGCTGTTGAAAGCAGGAATCTGATCATTCAATAAAAAAACACATTCATATATTAAGTGTACAGCTCCCCAACGGGGGCTGTTTTTTATTCACTTATTCTATTTCTTTCTGATGATAATATCACCTTCGGACAGCCTTATTTTTTCTCCGGAAATATCCACTTCAACCCAGTGGTCCGGATCATCAGATTCACAGTCATTGATGATCCTGTAATCTGAATATCCTGTATGGGAAGCCGGAAGCTCAACAACAGTTTCAACAGTTTCAACAGTTTCTTTTTTAATCCGGTATTTTTCAAAAACATCAAGAAGATACAGGGTTTCCGACAGGTTTTTCTTCATCTGAATGCTGGTTTCCTTATCCTTTCCTTCGGCAATTAAAATATTCAAAGATTCAATTTCGTTGATGATAAGCTCTTTTACGGTCATAGACTTTTATTTTATCCTGCTATTTTTCTGAGAGGAATTTATATTTATCAATCAGCATATCAAGAATAGCAACACAAAAATAATAAATTCCCCCGGCCAGCATATTGGTGAGAATATCCCTGTCCGAATACCATACCAGTGAGATCATAGACAGCAGTAAAACAAAGAACCACAGGAGCAGTTTGGCGGCAAAAACGCCGGCAGCCCGGAACAGCAATTCATCATCTTTTATCGTCCTGGACTGGATGAGGCACTGAATCACCGTAAGTATGGATCCATAGAGAAGCTCCTTCTGCTGATACAGATCAAAGGTATAGAAAAAGAGTGCCGGCCCCAGAAGAATCATCAGCCATATAAAAAATTTGAGAAAAAAGCCTGCTTTCACCTCCTTAGAAAACATAAGCGTTGAGAAAATAAATAACGGATACACCATAAAAACCGAATACAGCATATATTTATAAAGCAGAAGTTCTTGAGTCTCCGTTCCGTCTGAAAGCCAGAACATCCGGAAATACAGAAAAGAAAGATACAGGGAGTTTAGTTTAAAGATAACGGAATAGTTCTTATATTTCATAAAATGTGAAGTTGGCACTTGCTGAAAACAAGCTTCTACTCTTTTTTCAGCGTCCACAATTTATAAAAAAACAGAAAAAAGAGCAACATCATATTGTTTATTTTCTCTCTTCAAATTCCTTTAGCTTCCATTTCATCAGCTCAATTTCTTTTTGCTGGGTTTCAAGAATATTTTTTTGCAGTTTAATCAACTCAGGATCTGTAAGCCTTGTTTTTTCTGACATCAATATCGCTGCTGCGTGATGGGGAATCATTCCTTTTACAAACTGGCAGTCATCAACCCCTATCTGCTCCCTGATACCGAACCAGGAAAAAAAACCAATTATTATCGAAATCATCGCAATTACCGTGTTCATCTTCGGATTGGGATACATCGCTCTCATTATCCACAGCTCAAGCAGCAACATAGCCGACGTCATCATCAGAGTCATATACAGATTATTGATATTGGGAATAAAGTTCTGCAAACTGTCAATCATAGCGTACATGATGACATACATCACCACAAACATAGCTATCGCCATCATGACAAAGCGAAAATACATCTTTGAAGAATGTCCTGAATTGTGTGAAGAATCCTGTACGCTGTATGTGTTCTGACTATTTTCCATAACCATGAATTTTTAAATGAGTATTCGCCCCTGCTTTCTTTGAACTGATCATGGTTTACGCCTTGTACAAAGCTCTTATAAAGATAAGAATACTTTCCTGAACGGTTTATGATTACAGGCATAAAGCAAAACATGAATTTCAACCTGCCTGAATCCAACAGTATCAGTAAGTGTATGGAAAATTTTCTGTACTTTATATCATACACCGTAATAAAAAACAGAAAAGGGCAGCACAGATCAAGATCCGTACTGCCCAAACAAAAGCATTCCTCTGCATTTACCTCCTGCATGATTAATATAATAAAAAATCCCCTTTAATAAAAAAACTCCTAATTTCTATTTTTCACAAGGATCCATCCCGAATAGGCTACCGGGGTCTTAGTATCCGGGTCGGTCCAGGTTATTTCATACCAGTAGGTGCCACTGCTCACCGGAGTTCCGCCAATGGTTCCGTTCCATTTCAGACTGTTATTTTTTTCTGAAGAAAACAAAAGCTGTCCGTATCTGTTGAATATATTGAATTTCAGATCTTTCAGGTAGCTCAGTTCACTGTAATCCAGATCATCATTGATCCCGTCGCTGTTTGGTGTGATTGCATTCACAAGATTAGGTACCGTAATCTGTATCTGTACCGGATCACAGTTGAATGAATCTTTTACATAGAACGTATTCCGTCCCCTCGGAAGATCCGTAAATACATTGGAGTCCTGCCATTGAATTCCGTCCCTGGAATACTGATAAGGCGGCTCTCCACCTTCCACAGTAATGGCTACCGTATTATTTTTAACATCAAGCTTTTTAATCTTCGGGCCTGGTATCGCAATTACTCTCACCTCCTGTCTGGTCTGGCAGCCGTCAGCCGTCAGGATAACCCAGTAACTTCCTACCGGCACATTCTGAATAGCCTGCGTAGTAGCTCCCGTACTCCACAGATAGGAAGTATAACCAGGTCCTGCATCCAGTCTCGTAACTGCCTGAGGGCAGATGTACTGATCCACTAATAATGGTGACGGCTTAGGTGGAATCACATTCAGGGTTACTTTGGCAAAATCAAAACATCCGTTCACAGTAATAACTTTCACATATACCGTTGTATCCGGAGAGACATAGGTAGAAGGAGCCATAATTTCAGCTGTTCCGTTAATTGCATCATTAAGGGTCGGATAATATCTTTTTGTAACAGGATTGGTAGTGGTAACAATTGCTGTCGTGAGATTAAAAGTTCCCCGGCCTGGCTGATTGGGAACAGAACACCCGGAAAGCAGCGCATCTATAACATCCGGTCCGCGATAATACTGAAGCGTAATCTTCGCATTGGCTGTACATCCTTCCACTGTGGTCACTTTCACATAAACCGTGGCAGGTAATGTAGCTGCATAGGCGTTCGCAGGGATAATCTCCGCGGTTCCCGCATTCAGGTCTGCCAGTGTAGGATAATATTTTCTGATGGCCGTAGCTGGTCCGCCCACATTGGCAGAGGTTAGGTCAAAGATTCCTGACCCGTTATTGTTACATGCACTTACCGTAGTATCTGTAAGCACTAAAGGCTGTACGGTAACATTCACTTTTACCTGTTCACAGTCTGTAAATTCCGGATCATTTCCACAGAATTTATACGTGAAGGTATCTGTTGTTGTTCCTGCATTGGCTGTATAAGTCAATATACCTGTGGCAGGGTCTACCGTTAAAGTTCCGTTGGCCGGAGGCGTTATGATCTGTACACTTCCGGGAACAGGAGTCTGCGCTGAACCGGTGAATGCCGGAGTAATCTGTGTAGGCATGCCCGCTCCACAGGCATTTAATGGTTTTACCGTATTTGCCAGACAGGAATATACCTTGTATGGATAAGTGGTGTATACACAGTTTTCATTAGTGATAGATACAGTATAGTTCCCGCCTTGTGTAGGGGTAAAAGTATTAGCATTGGCTCCCGGAATGGGGTTTCCGTTAAGGTTCCACTGATAATGGGCAAAGCCACTTTCAGCCTGCAAAACAATTCCTGGGGCACAATCTCCTGAAACCTTAGTGATCACCGGAACAGAACTGAATCCCGCAAAATAACCTCCATAACCTAAGTTTCCGCTTCCCCCGGCAATTCCTGCAGTAACTGCTTTAGTAGAATTTACGGTAATATTTCCGGCAATATTGGGAATGGAATATGAAACCCAATCGGTGGTTCCCGTTACCGGGAAAGGCCCCTGTGCAGCGGTAGGGCTAACACTGTTTACGGTTACGTTAGCTCCTGCCTGAGTAAGAATATTAAGCTTTACAAAAAGCGGTGGATTAAAAGTAGTGGAATAAGGAAATTCATCAATTTTCCCGATTTCGTCAATCGTTTTAGGTAAAAAACAGTTTAAAGGCGGGATATAATTAAATCCTTCCGTAGCATCATTATCTGCCGTACCGGATAAAAGCTGATAGGTATAAACACTTTTACTTGTCCTGATATACATATTAAGGTGAGAAGGCCCGTTTACTACGTAGTTAGAGGCTCTAACCCTGTAATAACCGCCTTCATTTAATGTAGCAACAGGGGTAGGATTATCATTCAGCCAGACTTTGGTGTCATTTTCTGTGGCTACAATAATGGCTCCTTCAATTTCCGGAAGAAGATTTCCCATTCCTTTGATCAGAACAAATTCATTTCCCAGACGTTCCACAGGAACCGACTGATCCATGATAATATCCTCCCCGTTATAAGGCGGAACAAGCCCGAACTGGCCGCGGAAATTTCCGTTGGTTACCGAAACAGGTTTTGTAGCTTCTATCCTGGCTCCGATAAATCCGTCCTTATTGCCGGGTCTGTTGGCATTTCCGGAAAATATATAAGACTGCCCTTTATTAAGGGTAATCGTAATAGAAGGATGGGTAAGCCCGTTGAAATTATTGGTAAACCATGTGGTCATATTGTACCCTGAAACTTTCACCTGTGTATTGTCTTCAGTAGCCAGGATACCGCAGGTAAAATTCAGCGTATTGGTGTTATTCATCAGTGGAGCATATACCGCGTAAAATTTTGTTCCGATTCCGGCTTTTCCTTTGGAAGTTAAAATTTCACCATGATTAACTTCTGAAAATCTGTAAGTTGCAAAGAACGGGAGATCACCATGAAGATAAAGCCCTCTGGTCTTTACACTCATAGCATCAGCAGGATTCTGTCCCAGCATGAGATTGATAGGAACATCAAACGTCTGAGGGTTTCCTTTACTGATGGTAACGGTTCCTATTACCGCATTATTATTGTAAATGGTAACAGGAAAAGGAACAGTACTGTCCGTAGATAAGTATAAAGCCTGCCTGGGATTTCCGTTGGAAAGGCTTCCCACCATAGGGGCAAACCAATGATCCGTATCCCTCTGCGCCTGAACGGAAAGAGACAAAAGCAGCATAAAAATAAATAAGACCCTTTTCATAGATTATAAGGAGATTTTTAAATTAAGCAACTCATAACAGCTGAATAAACTTTTTGCTGATGATATTGCGATGATTATTAATTATATTTTTTCCGGAGGTTATTCTCTGTTTTTAACCAGGATCCAGCCGGTATATTTAACGTCCGTATTCTGGCGGCCGGGTTCTTTCCATGAGATTTCGTACCAATAGGTTCCGGAAAGGATTTTTTTATTGCTGAATCTTCCGTCCCATGTATAGTTGTTGAAAGCAGTTCCTTTAAAGACATTATTCCCATACCGGTCATACACCGAAAAAGACAAATCTTTTTTGTATCGGAGTTCTGAGTAGGAAACTGAATCATTAATGTTGTCGCCGTTCGGGGTAATCGCGTTGATAATATTGATAACCGTTACCTCTACTGCAACAGGCTCACAGTGATAAGAATCTTTAACATAAAACTTATGCTGCCCGTTTGGAAGATTCGTAAATACGTTGGAGCTCTGCCAATTAACATTATCCGTGGAATAGCTGTAAGGGGGCTTTCCTCCAATCACGGTAAGGGTAGCTTTTTTGTTCTCCAGATCAATATTCCTGATCACCGGATCAGGGGCAGGTATTACAGTTGCTTCGTATTTGCTGAAACAGCCGTTATACCCTACAATCACCCAATATTTTCCGACTCCTGCATTAGAGATCGACTGTGTGGTGGCTCCCGTACTCCATTCATATGACTGAAATCCAGGCCCGGCATCCAGTGTTGTTGTCTCATTAGTGCAGATCACCTTATCAGTAAGCAAAGTTGGAATCTGGGGAGGTACTACCACTTCAAATACAGGGGTGGTTTCAGGAGGACAGTTTCCACTTACTGACACAGTTACTGTATAATTTCCTGCTTTATCCGGAGTATAGGTATTGGAAGTAGCTCCCGGAATAGGATCTCCATTGAAATTCCATTGGTAGGAAACATAGCTGTCGTCCACCTCCAGGATCATTCCCGGAATACAGTTTCCGTTCTTTTTGGCAATAACAGGGATGGAAGAAAATCCTGCAAAATAACCGCCATAGCCTACCGCATCGTCTCCTCCTGCTATTCCCGCAGTCACTGCCTTAGTAGACTGTACTGTAATATTTCCTGTCACATTATTAATAGAATAAGTCTGCCAGTTGGGATTTCCTGTCACGGGATATGGTCCCTGTGTACCTGATAGGGTGACTCCGTTTACAGATACGGAAGCCCCTGTTTCAGTAATGATATTCAGCTTAACTGCAGGAGTGAAAGTGGTATAATAGGGCATAACATCCACCATCCCTATTTCATCTATCTTCTTTGGAAGAAAGCAGCTGAGCGGCGGAATATAGTTGGCTCCGGGCGTAATATCACTCCTCGAGAGCGTTCCGGCCATCAGCTGATAAACATAGATCTTTTTGGTACTTTTTATCCGCATATTATAATGCCCGCTGAAGTTCTGGCTGATATATCCCGTGGAATTGATTCTGTATGATTCCCCTTCATTCAGAACGGCAACCGGAGTAGCCTCGTCATTTAAGAAAACCCTGGTATTATTTTCTGTTGCCACCACAATGGCTCCTTCCGTATTTTCTGCCAGAAGAGCCATTCCTTTCATCAGCACATACTCATCACCCAGACGTTCCACAGGGATCGACTGGTCCATCAGAATATCTCCTCCATTGTTAGATCCTACAATCTGGCCATTGAAATTTCCATTGGTAACTGTTATGGGTTTTGTCGCTTCAATTTTAGCCCCGATAAATCCTGTCTGATTTCCCGGGATATTCCCCAGCCCGTCTATGGTATAGGATTGCCCTTTGTTTAAAGTAAAAGTCATCGAGGGAGTATCGGTTCCGTTGGTTCCGTTAGAAAACTGAACAGAAGGTTTATAACCAGAAACGGTAACCGTAGTATTGTCCTCAGTTGCCAAAATACCACAGGAAAAGTTATATACTGAAGACGACACTGTAATAGGACCATAAGCGGTATAAAATTTCTTACCGATTCCTGCTTTCCCTTTGGAGGTCAGGATTTCAGCATGTGCTTTTACAGAAAATCTGAATGTGCAGAAAAAAGATCTCTCCCCTTTTACATATAATCCTCTGGTTGTTGCCTTAAACAGTTCAGTCTGGGAATCGGCAATCATCAGTTCCATCGGGATATCAAATGACTGAGGATTTCCTTTACTGATCGTTACTGTTCCTATCGCTGTATTGTTGTTGTAAATGGTAACCGTGAAAGGAGCAGTACTGTCTGTTGACAGAAATAGGGCCTGCCTGTCATTACTTCGGTTAAGCCTGGACATCATAGGGGCAAACCAATGTTCGGTATCCCTTTGCGCCCATACAGAAAAGGAAAAAAAGAAAAGTATAAAAAATAATATCGTTTTTTTCATAAGTTTTTACAGATAACATAATTGATGGTGATTAATCCCTGTTTTTAAGCAGAATCCAGCCATTGTATTTAATAACTGCGTTTTGCATACCGGGTTCTTTCCATGAGATTTCATACCAATAGGTTCCGGAAAGCATTTTCTTATTACTGAATTTTCCGTCCCACGTATAGTTGTTGAAAGCTGTTCCTTTAAAAACATTATTTCCGTAGCGGTCATACACTGAAAAAGACAGGTCTTTCTTATAGCCGAGCTCCGAGTAAGAAATCACATCATTGATGTTGTCTCCGTTCGGCGTAATGGCATTGATGATATTGACGGCAGTCATTTCCACTGCTACCGGATCGCAGTTATAGGCATCTTTCACATAAAATTTATGCTGCCCGTTCGGAAGGTTGATAAATATGTTAGAATTCTGCCAGTTGACATGGTCCATAGAATACATATACGGCGGTTTCCCTCCGGTTACAGTAACCGTAGCTTTTTTCTGCTCTATATCAATATTCCTGATCACCGGTTTCGGTGCTGATTTTACAGATACTTCATACTTGCTGAAGCAGCCGTTATTTCCCAGAATAACCCAATAGTTCCCGATTCCTGCATTGGAGATGGATGGTGTAGTGGCTCCTGTGCTCCATTCATAGGACTGATAGCCCGGTCCTGCATCCAGTGTTGTGGTGCCATCGGCACAGATTATTTTATCCGTAAGCATAGAAGGAGGCAGAAGAGGCATCGTCACTTCAAATACAGGAGTGGTGGCAGGAGGACAGCTTCCCCCCGCGGATACTGTTACCGTATAATTTCCTGCTTTCGTTGGAGAATAGGTATTGGCCGTTGCCCCCGGAATAGGGTTTCCGTTGAAATTCCACTGATAGGAGGCATAGCTGTCATCCACTTCCAGAATCATTCCCGGAATACAGTTTCCGTTCTTTTTCGCGATAACAGGAACAGAGGAAAATCCTGCAAAATAACCGCCATAGCCAACATTACCTTCTCCTGCCGCTATTCCTGCGGTTACCGCTTTGGTAGAATGCACGGTAATATTCCCTGTCACGTTATTGACTGAATAGGTCTGCCAGTTCGGATTTCCTGTCACGGGATACGGTCCCTGGACTCCCGATAAGGTTACTCCGTTTACAGATACAGAAGCACCTGTTTCGGTAATGATATTCAGTTTCACATTGGGAGTAATGGCTGTGTAATAAGGCAATACATCAATCATTCCTATTTCATCAATCTTTTTGGGAAGAAAACAGTTTAAAGGCGGAATGTAGTTGGCCCCTATTGTAATTTCAACCCATGAAGACTGCGCACCGGCCATTAATTGATAAACATATATATTTTTGGTACTGCGGATCCTCATATTGTAATGTCCACTGAAGTTCTGGCTGATGTAAGCGGTTGATTCTATCCTGTAAAACTGACCTTCTTCCAGTACAGCAACAGGATTGGTTTCATCGTTCAGGTAGACCTGTGTATTATTTTCTGTCGCCACTACAATGGCTCCTTCCACATTGGCGGCTATCGGGGCCATTCCTTTTACCAGAACGAATTCGTTACCCAGGCGTTCCACAGGAATAGACTGGTCCATTAAAATATCATTCCCGTTATTGGAATTGACGATCTGTCCGTTAAAATTACCGTTGGTAACCGTCACTGGCTTATCAGATTCAATTTTTGCCCCCATAAATCCCGTCTGATTTCCGGCTTCATTTCCGATACCTTCAATGATATAGGACTGGCCTTTGTTTAGTGTAAAGGTCATCACCGGATTGCTCGTTCCGCTTGTTCCGTTAGAAAATTTAACGGATGTCTTATAATTGGATACTGTTACCCTGGTATTGTCTTCAGTAGCCAGGATACCGCAGCTAAAATTATTATTTGTAGAAGAAACAGCAATAGGACCGTATGCCACATAAAATTTAGTACCGGTTCCTGCTTTTCCTTTTGAAGTAAGGATCTCACCATGATTTCTGGTTGAAAATCTGAAGGTGCAGAAAAAAGGCTTATCTCCTTTTACATAAAGCCCTTTGCTTGTGGCTGTAAACAGTTTATCCGGAGAATCAGCGATCATCATACTCACAGGAATATTGAAAGACTGCGGATTTCCTTTACTGATGGTTACCGTTCCAACAACAGTATTGTTATTATAAATGGTTACCGGAAAAGGAACAGCAGAGTCAGTAGATAAAAACAGTGCCTGTTCATTATTGCTGCTGTTAGGTCTGGCCATCATAGGGGCAAACCAGTGCTCGGTATCTCTTTGCGAAAAAAGATCATTACTGGCAAAGAGAAGCAGTAAAAAGCCTAAAAAAAGCTTCTTTGAGCAGGTAAGCCATTGTTTTGTATGGTGGGGTATTTTTTTAGGGATCATTAGAATACTTTTGTTTTATAATAGAAAAGAGGGATAGCTTTCCATCATTTTTCCTGATGTTATCAGAATACATACTGTCCCCTGATAACCAGGATAAAAATCTGCCATGAAAGCGGTAAAAAGGATGAGTCCGAGGCTTGTCATGGCAGAGACAACATATTATTTTTTTACAGCTTTTACGGTTTTTGAGGTGCCATCCTTCATGATTAACCTGATCATGTACACCCCGGAATTAAGTTCCTGTAATGAAATTGCTTTTTCAGGAGACTTCACTTCTTTCACAGTCCTTCCCGAAGTATCATACACCGAAACAGACTGCGGTTCCATGTCTCCGGAAATGGTAATAACATCTGTAAACGGATTAGGATAAACACTAATATCATTTTTCGTCATTATTTCATTCACTCCCAAAGAAACAGTAGGTGCCCAGGATACATCATCATAATAATAGATTACGTTCCCACCTTCGGCAAAGGTTGTAAATATGGCCAGTCTTGCATTGGCGGGAACCGTATTGGGAACCGCTACCCCATACTCGCTTGCTCCCGCATAGGAAGTATTGGTAATATTGAGATCCTGAATGAGTACAAATGAGTTAATATCCGCTGGGTTTGTTACATACCCCACTTTTATTTTACCGGTAGCCGCACTGCAGTACGCTCTGAATTTCAGAGAGTGGGTTCCTGCATTAATATTGCTCAATTCAGGTAAAACAGCCATGGAAGATCCTGTAACCGGTCTCTGGAACACCTGTTTGGTTCCGGAATACCCTCCGCTATACGCATCTACATTTGAACTTCCGCTTCCGGTGGTCAGTCTGCCCCAACAAGGTACATTGGCAATTGATCCGTTAGTGTAAGCTTCAAAATTTTCAAAAAGAGATGTTTTCGGAGCGCACAGCGTAAGTACGGATGCAATATTTGACCAGGTACTCTGATCTGTACTGCTGCACCTTGATCTTACCCAGATATAATAGGTTGTGGCAGAATTCAGTCCCTGCAAGGTGTAAGGATTTGCAGTTATTCCTGTTACACCGGGAGTTGTTGTTGTTGATGGAGGTGTATTATCTGTACTGTAATAAATATCATATCCTGAAGCAGGAGCAGGCACAACAGCTGTCCATGAGATATCTGCTCCTGAACTGGTTGCGTTGGATAAAACAATATTCCCCGGAGTAAAGCAGCTTGGTTTTGGCTCCCAATACACATTATCCCAATATATGATGGTATTAGGTACTCCTCCGTGTCTTATGGCCAGCCTTGCATTGGCAGGCACCGTATTGGGTACCACCACTGAATATTCATAACCGTCCATAGTGGTATTCGTCATCGTGACAGACTGTATATTTACAAAAGACGATGCATCCGTATCATTGGTAACATACCCTACATCCAGCGTTCCGGTTCCGCTGCTTACTTTAGCTCTGAACCTCAGCCAGTGGGTTCCTGCATTTACATTACTGAATGCGGGAAGAACTGCAATAACGGTATTGGCTGCCCCATTGGCATATTGATACATTCCTTTTGAACTGTTCACGCCAACCGTATTGGTAACGGATTGTGTACCGTTTCCTAAGATAATCTTATCCCAGCAGTCCAGAATGTAAAGAGTTCCGGTGGTTGCGCTTTCAAAATCCTGAAACATAGACGTAACAGGATTACATTTCGTTTTAAATGTTCCTCTTAAAGACCATGCACTTTTATTGGACGTTCCGCAAACAGATCTTACGTAGTAATAATAGGTAGTAAATGCATCTAATCCACTGATAGAAGCAGAAGTTGCTGTACTCGTTCCTGAAGCTGGAGTAGAAGCATCAGGAGCCGTTGCAGAAGAGGTATAATAATATTCGTAACCATTTCCGGGTGCTGTGGAAGGAGCTGTCCATGAAATAGAAGCCGTACTCGTTGTTATATTATTTGACGTAAGAGAAGAAGGCACAAAGCAGGCTGGAGCTGAAGGTTCAATTTTCAAGCTGAAATCTACAAAGTTGCCATTGTTACCGGCATTAGGACCGCAGGGGTTAGGAGAAGCAGTAAGCGTTGTTCCGGTCTGTACTCTTATCCTGTAAATTCCCGGTTCCTGGGCTGGCGGAACAAAAAACTGGTCGTCAATGGTTGAAAAACCAGATACTCCTATCGGATTTTCATAAAAATCATTAAAATCTCCATTGCTGTTCCAGTCTACCCAGACAAGGGCTTTGGTTCCGCTTCCTGCAAAATCCAGATGTACCTTCACCGTACTTCCGGGATATGACGTTACGGTATGGCTTGCGGAATTGTCCACATAAGTCTGGTAGGCTGCCGCCTCATAATACAGTGCTCCCTGATCCGAAAAAACTGCATTTTTAAGATAGTAGGTGGAGTTTGTCCCTCCACTGGTTGGAGTACAGTACGTCTGTGCATTCAGTGATAAAAACGGAAGAAGTAAAATCATCCAAAATAACAGGTAATGTTTTCTCATGTTTTATTTTGTTTTTGTTGTTAGTCTGTACCCTCTGAAGATTAAAAGGATGGAATTGTCATAGAAAATGACCGGATCTGTCCAAAAGCGGTGAAAAAAGCTCCACCGCTTTGTGATGACAGACAACCTATTTACTTTTTAACCGCTTTTATGGTTTTGGAAGTTCCGTTCTTCATCATTAATCTGATCATGTACATTCCTGAATTAAGCTCATGTAATGAAACCGTTCTGTCAGAAGGCTGTACTTCTTTTATCTTCTTCCCTGAAGCATCAAATACGGAAACAGACTGTAATGGTAATTCTCCTGAGATCGTAACAGTATCTGTGAACGGATTAGGATAAATAACAATATCGTTCTTTGCCGCTATTTCATTTACTCCTAAAGAAACAGTAGGCGCCCAGGATATATCATCCCAGTAATAAATCACATTCCCTCCTTCTGCAAATGTTGTGAATATGGCAAGTCTAGCCGTGGCAGGAACTGTATTGGGAACAGCAACTGCATATTCGCTGGTTCCGGCAGCAGGGTTATAAGAAGTATTGGTAATATTCAAATCCTGAATCAAAACAAAAGAATTAATATCTGCAGGATTGGTTACATATCCAACTTTTATCTTACCTGTGTTTACGCTGCAGTACGCTCTGAATTTTAATGAATGTGTTCCTGCATTGATGTTGCTTAACTCAGGCAAAACTGCCATAGAAGATCCCGTAAGAGGTCTCTGCATAATATGTTTTGTACCTGAATAAGCACCTGTTCCGTTGACATTTACACTTCCTGATCCGGTAACCAGCCTGCCCCAACATGGCGCATTGGTGATAAGACCGGTATTATAAGACTCGAAATTTTCAAAAAGTGATGTTTTTGGAGCACAAAGTGTTAAAGCAGAAACCACGTTCGTCCATGCACTCTGGTCTGCAGTGCTGCATCTTGCTCTTACCCAGAAATAATAGGTTGTTGCAGAATTAAGGCCCTGTAATGTATAAGGATTTGCTGTTACTCCGGTTACATTCGGCGTTGCATCTGCAGCCGGAGGTGTGCTGCTCGTGCTGTAATAAATATCATATCCTGATGCGGGAGCAGGTGTTGAAGCGGTCCAGCCAATATTAACAGAGGCACTGGTAACATTGGATAAAACAACATTAGATGGAGCCATACAGGTAGGCTTAGGTTCCCAGTAAACATTATCCACATAATAACTGTTGGATGGTGTACCTCCATGTCTTATAGCCAGTCTTGCATTGGCAGGAACCGTATTAGGAATCACTACCGAATATTCATAACCGTCAAATGTACTGCTGACAATATTTACGGATTGAATGTTCACAAACGAAGATGCGTCTGTATCATTGGTTACATAGCCAATATCTAAAGGCCCCTGTGTAGACCCTGCATACCTGGCTTTAAATCTCAGCCAGTGGGTACCCGCGTTCACATTGCTGAATGCCGGAAGAATAGCGATAACTGTATTGGCTGCCCCATTAGCAGTCTGATACATTGCTTTTGAGCTATTAATTCCACTACCCGCACTAACAGCCTGATAACCATTACCTAATACAATTTTATCCCAACAGTCTAAATTATAAAGAGTTCCCGTTGTTGCATTTTCAAAATCTTCAAACATATAGGTTACAGGATTACATTTCGTTTTAAATGTTCCTCTTAAAGACCATGCGCTTTTATTGGATGCTCCACAAACGGATCTCACGTAGTAATAGTAAGTAGTAAACGGATCTAATCCGCTGATAGGAGCAGAAGTTGCCGTGCTTGATCCTGAAACGGTGACAGAAGCATCCGGAACCGTAGCAGAAGAGGTATAATAATATTCGTAACCGTTTGCCGGTGGTGTGGCCGGAGCTGTCCAGGCAATAGAAGCCGTATTCGTTGTGATATTACTTGAAGTAAGACCAGAAGGTACAAAACAGGTTGGAGCAGCTTCGATTTTTAAGCTGAAATCTGCAAAGTTTCCATTATTGCCGGCATTAGGGCCACATGGACTGGATGAAGTATTAAGGTTTGTTCCGGTCTGTACCCTTATTCTGTAAATTCCCGGAGCCTGAGCCGGAGGAATAAAGAACTGATCATCTACAACGGAATAAGGCGATGTTCCCAGCGGATTTTCATAAAAATCATTAAAATCTCCGTTGCCATTCCAGTCTACCCATACCAGTGATTTGGTTCCACCTCCTGCGAATTCCAGGTGTACTTTCACTGTTCCTCCGGGATAAGAGGTCACGATATGGCTGGCAGAATGGTCTGTATAAGCCTGATAGGCAGCTGCATCATAGTAAAAGGCCCCCTGATCTGAAAAAACAGCATTTTTCAGGTAATACGTGGAGTTTGTTCCTCCGGTAGCCGGGATACAGTACGTCTGTGCATTCAGCTGTAAAAACGGAAGAAGTAAAGTCATCCATAATAGGTAATGCTTTCTCATTTTTAATTTTTTTAGAGTTAAGAATGTATTGTTGTATTGAAGAATTTATGATCATCAATAAGGATCTTATTCATCTTATTCACCCGGATTCTGTTATCTTAAAAGTAACAGGAGGACATTAAGCTCCGGACTTTATTTATTTATCAAACCCATTAATGAAACATCATTATTTTTTTTAACTATAACACCAAATAAGTATGATAATTTCATTAAAATCCTCAGATAAGTCTACTATTTTCAATCAACATAAAGGTTTAAACAATATTAGCGTTATATTTGCCCTTTATAAAGGAATACGTTTGCATAATTCATTCATTTTACAAGAATTAAAAACATAAAATATTGCAAACCAATAAGTTAACAAACAACGGTTAAAAAAGGCAAATGCCAGGAATGTCAAAGGAAAACAGGCAGAAAAGAGATATTCTGCTGCAGAAAAGACGGAAAAATAATATCCTGATATTATTTTTCATATTATTGTTACCTATTTTTACATACGGGCAAGCCGGTCCTGATTTCAGCATTTCGACGGATAAAGCTTTTCATAAATTATATCAGAATCCTGAAGACTGTATCAGCTATTCACAAAGTATTTTAATCAGTGATAAAAATCCGGAGCATAAAATGATTCTCAGAAAAATCATTTCTCAGGCTTATGCTATGCAGGGAAATTATGTTCAGGCTGTCAACATCTCCAATCAGAAGGAAGATGATCATCAGAGCGAGGCCCTCTCCCACTTTATCCGGCTGTTTGGGGATTATAACCTGGCCGACCAATACCAGAATCTGGGATTATATGGCCAGTCTGAAAAAATTATTACCAGAGTTCTGGCCGACCGTGAGCTTTTAAAAAGCCAGCATCAGAAAGAAAGGATGACGATTGCCAAACTGTTTCAACTCCAGGCTATCAATTCGGGAGTGACGCGTAAGTATGAAACGGCTCTGGAGTATCTTGATCAAAGCGACCGGTATCTGGACGGCAATAATGAGGAGAACCGGATTATAAGACAGGAAAACACCATCTTCCGGGCCACCTTTCTGATGAAGCTCAACAGGCTGGAAGAGTCGAAAAAACTGCTGGATCATAGCATACAGGATATTGAAAATAATGGAAATGATGTTTTTCTTGCGGCGTTTGCCTATGAAAGCATATCCCGTTATTTTTTTCTGAAAGAAGATTATACAGCCGCTGTGAAATACCTTGATGAAGGTTTTTCGAAAATTAAAGACCTGCCTTATCACGATATGAAGGTCATTTTTTATGATCTGTATGCCAAAAATTATCTGGCTCTGAATAATGATGAAAAATACCATTATTACAATAATCTTTATACAGAGCTGAAAACAAAGATTGATTCCAGCAAAAAAGAAGGAATACAGTATATTGTAAAGCTGGTTGAAACCTATCATCATAAAGACATTGAATTTCAGAGACAGAATAAACTCAGCCAGTTCAAGGGTATTACTGCCATTACTCTGTTCTTTATCATAGCTGCCGTTGCTTATTTTTTATACGAATCCGGAAGAAGTAAAGATCTGAAAAAGCAACTGGGATTTTTTGAAAAGCTGAGAGAAAAGGAAAATGCAATACCGGCCCAGGCCCACAGCCCTGAAACCGGAAGCGGGAAGGTGAATAAAAGCCGGGAAAAAGATTCTCCCAAGATCTCAAAAGAAAAGGAAGACGAAATTCTTCAAAAACTGAAAGAATGGGAGCAAACGGATAACTATCTGAACAAGAATATGTCTATTTCGGCTCTTTCTGCTCAGACCGGGATCAATACGAAATATCTTTCAGAAGTTATTAACAGTCATAAAGAGAAGAACTTCAACAGCTACATTAATGAACTGAGAATCAACCATATTGCACATTTATTAAAGACCGATCCCGCTTATCTTAATTATAAGGTAAGCTATCTTGCGGAACATTCGGGATTTTCTTCACATGGTGCCTTTACCAATGTTTTTAAATCCATAACAGGCATGTCTCCGAATACCTATATCCAGGAAATCATTAAAAATAAAAGATCATGAAACTAACGACGAGAATTTTTCTGTTGATGCTTCTTTTTTGCCAGGCTCTTCTTTTTGGGCAGGCCATTTCCGATGATTCCCTGATAAAAAAGGCCAATCAGGAGATCTACAATAACCCGGATAATGCGATCAGTATAGGGAAAAAACTGCTTCAAAAAGAGAAAGATGTCAACAGATCCATCAAAATATATCTTTTGCTGTCTACTGCAGAAATTGCCAAAAGAAATTTTGATGCATCACTCCATTATATCCTGGAAGCCAGGGAACTGGTGCGGAAAACAAATGATCTCAAGGTACAGACTACCTTCTTTATTTCGGCCGCCATTCAGTTTCAGCAAATGGAACTGTACAGTAAAAGTCTTGAAACACTGGATGAAGCGGACGAATACCTGGCCAGGCTTCCTGAGGGTCTCTCTTTTAAATATTTTGAAACGGCCAGAAGCTATGCCCTGCGGGGAATGATCTATAAAAGCCAGTCGAATCCTGAAATTGCCCTTCAGGAATTCTTGATTGCCGTCAGGAATTTTGAAAAGGTAAAAGATAAGAAGACCACCTTTTTCAACCAGAGTATCATGTATTATAATATCGGATACTGCTACCTCAACCTGGATCAGCCTGAAAAAGCAGAATCTGCCTTTATGAGATCGATGGATTTCGCAGGTCTGATCAAAGCCAAAAGTCTGGAAGCCTTTGCCTTAAAGGGGCTGGCTGAAGTACACAAGCAGAAACATGAAAATCAGGCAGCACTTGAACTCCTTCTCAAAGCTCAGAAATTGGGAGAAGAATCAGGTGATCTTACTCTAAACGAAGGAATTTACAAAGAAATGGCGGATAATTATCTGGCTATGGGAGAGCAGGATCAATATCAGACTTACAGCAGAAAGTATATTGATACCCGTTTTAAGAGAGAACAGAGTGAACTCAATTCTATTAATCATGCTATTGATGCCCATACCATAGACACAGAAAAAAAGAACACTGAAGTCATCTCTCATTATAATTACCTTATCGGAACCTCGGTAATAACAGGGTTGATAATTCTCAGTCTGCTTTCTGTAATGATTTTAAAAATAAGAAAACGTAATAAAAACCATCAGAAAGAGATTCAGAAACTCCTCAGATCTTAAAATATCGAGAATTTAAATTTTCTGTCTTCTTTTAAAGCTGTTCCACGATCTGTTCTTCCGTTTTATCTTTCAGTTCAATCTGCCTGTCCGGGATCAGTTTATTGGGCTGAATATTTCCGGCGGGTCTGATCCATTCTTTCACACCGAAAAAAAACTCCAGTTTTGTATTGGGAGTTTTAAAGCTGATGAGTTCTCCAAAATGATTGGGATGTCCTTTTTCCGGAATTTCCCCCACCACTTCTGCCAGTTTGTTATCCAGAACAACTGCTCCGAACATCATGGCACTTGAAAATGTATTTTTACCTACCACAACATAGGTTTTCCCGCTAAATCGGAGTGCATTTGCAGAAGGCTTTACGGATCGTGACTTTATGGGATAATAATCTCCGTCCTTTAATTTTTCATATTCTGCCGGCAGTTTATTATCTGTTCTTAAATAATCTGCATATTCCCGGCTCTTTTTCCATCTGCCCTGATAAGTGTTGTACGTTTTATCCGAAAAATAAGTAATCAGCAGATTACCGATCCCGGAATTACCGCCTGAATTTTCGTGAACATCAATCACCAGTTTTTTTACCCCGTCTTTTCTGATCTGCGTAAAGAGGCTGTCGAATTTTATCTTCCAGCCTTCCATTGGGAAAGATCTTTTTTCATTGAAGGTATTCACGGTAAGATAACCGAAATCCTTAATTTTTTTATAGGTCACCGGTCCAGACTTTTTCTGCTCAGGCTTCTGATCTTTTGAGGCATTAGCCTTCAGCTGTTCCAGTGAGATACTTTTAACTACGGTCTGAAGTCCGCCTGCAAATTTTAAATTGTAGTTATCTGTAATAAAATAGCAGAATTTATTGATCATGATCCAGAACCGGTCAACAACGATCGGAATCCTTTCTTCTTTTGCTCCCGGAACTGTTGATGCACAGTTTTTCAAAACCTCCGCTATGGGCATATCGTTCAGTGAGACCAGTTCATCACCGATGTTCAGCCGACTGTCCGAATAGTTTTCTGTAAGGATCATTTTCCCGTTATCGTAGGCAAACTTCAGGGGAAGTACTTTCATCGCATTTTTCATACTGTCGGTCACGCAGTAATCAGAAATTCCACTGTGCTCATCATTGAGTGTGACTATCAGGGGCCTGGCTGCGAAATAAAAATCTTTCTGGGTCATTCCGTCCTTTAAGGCATTCCGGATTCCCTTATATTTTTTCTCAAATTCATCTTTTGAGATTTCTGTAAATGGGCTTACGTGAGCATTTATGATCTTTTCCCTCATAAAATCTATATCCTGTTCCAGCTGTTGCTTCGTAAATGTATGATGGTAAAATTCATTACAGGTTTTTTGGGCAAAAATCAGTTGTGTTATAAAAAACACCAATAGGTTTAGCATCAGTTTCATCCGGAGAATAATTTTACAGGATGAGTAGAACTTCAATTCCGTTTTGTTACAGGGTCTTTTCATCCTGCCGGTTAGGAAGTGCCCGGACTGCACAGATGTCCGGCCCTGAATACAATCTGACTTTGCAGTAAAAGCTTGAATTCAGGATAAAAGCAGGTTTGAAAGTGTTTTGGAGGTCATCAGACCATAGAAGTTTTAAAACTCCATATTAAAATCTATAAGATTCAGTCCCATCCATAAAATCAGCGTCATCCGCAAAAGCAGAGAGAAATCCCTGCAAACACCCATGTATTCTGTGTATTCTTCAGGAAAATCAATTGGTATGAACAGGAGAACCTCTATTTTCTGGGAACGCAAAATTTCAGCTTCTTTGTTCATATTTCAGGAAGTTAAGGATAAAATAAACTCCGTTGATTTGATGAAGCGATGGTAATCAGAGACCTGACATGTTTTCATGTTGCCTGTTTCTGTGCCAAAATCCTGTTTTTAAGCCTGGAAGAAGGTTTTTCAATAAAAAATCTATAAAATAATCCTCCCGCCAGACAGGCTGACAGACCAATCAAAAGGCTTAGATTATCTGAGGTCTGAATTCCCTGCTTTTCAAGAAGAAACTGTACCATATGAATGATTCCCTTATGTGAAAGATAAACGGCATAAGACAGCCCGGCCAGCTGTGTCGTGATATAAGATTCTGTCCTGAACAGGAATGAAGTTTCCGAAACTGCTGCCATAACTATAATGCCATAGCTCAACGCAACGAATGTAAATCCAAATACAGATGCTTTTTGCGAAACCTGATCCCTGCAAAACCAGAATGAGAAGCTTAACAGTAGTATTCCCAATACAAAAAGCAGATTTCCGTTACGGTGAATGATCCGCTTAACCCCTTCTGAATAATTCATCAGAAAACCAGCGAGAACTCCTACCGCCAGCCCATCCAGCCGGGTATGGGTGGGATAATAGATATTCATATACCAGCTTTTCCAGAAATCCTCCGAATCCATAAACGGAGCAGTGTACATCTGCCAGGCCACAGCTCTTGCCGCCAGGGAAAAAACAATAAGCAGCATACACAGCGGCACCATATACCTGAATATTCCCGTTTTTACAGTAATCAGCAGCAGGATAGGAAGAAAAAAGTAGAACTGCTCTTCAATACACAGGGACCATGCATGGGAAAATGTTCCCCGGCTGATGACATCCAGACCATAGTTCTGGGTAAACGTCATGAATTTCCAGAAAGAAGGCAAGGCTTCTCTTTCCCTGAAAAAAGGAATACAGAAATACAGGAAAAGGGTAAAAAGATAAGGCGGAATAATCCTGAAGAAACGCCTGGTGAAGAATATTTTGAAGCTGATCTTTCCCTTCACTCCTATTTCCCTGAACAGCTGCCCGGATATGAGAAATCCGCTGAGTACAAAAAAAAGATCAACCCCTGTCCACCCGAACTGCCCAACCGTATCTATCCATCCGGGATGCTTAAATGCACGGTAATGATACATGAGCACCAGCACGATTGCCAATGCCCGCAGATGATCCAATCCATGAAGTTTGCCTGATAAGTTTTCCGCTACCATTTTTTACTGCAAATATGAGTCTGTATAAACGGTATTTTTAACAGGTATTGCAGATAACCGTTTGTGAGAGGCAGACGGCAGGAAATGTGGTACGGATAGCTTCGGACTCCCCTGCACAATCTTAAACGTCCGGGTTTTATAACAGGCACGGAAAACGAACTCAACCTGAAAGACAGCCGGTTATTTTTAACCTTTGCTTAATCCATGCTCCGACTGATTTAACTAATCTTTCTTTTGGTGATCTATAAATCAGATTTAAACTTTGCCCCATGAAAATTAAAAGTATACTTTCCATTTCCGCTGTTTGTATTATTATTTCATGCAGTCATAGATCCCTGTTTCCTGAAGCTCCTTGCCATTATACTTATACTGATAAGCATTCTGAGTAGTAACCGTATAATTATGCAGCAATCCAAACGGGTAATAATCATTCACCTCTACAATTTCTCCAGGTCTCCAGTCCATATAACAAACATTTCCGGCCGGAGATTCTGTACATTTCATTGCCTGGTATTTTCTGGGCTGAATGATTCTGTATAGCTTATCTACAACTTTCCTTGACTTAGATTGTAATCTCACACCGCTGCAAAAACGATGGATTTGTTTTTATCTGCCGACACGAGCGAGACGCTCGCGCGAGCAGAGGGGCAAATGATAATTATAATAAATCATATAGATATCCTTCTAGGCTAAATCTCTGTAACACTTGTATAGATATTAAAATATAAAAACTTATACCAAAAACCATACTTACTGGTAATATTAAAAAATAACACCAAGTAGGCAAATATTGTTTATTATTCTTGTTTCTATTTAATATAGCATTTAATGTTACTTTGTTATAATATTTTTTAAATATCACAATAAAAATAACCATAACGTAAATTATATATAAAAATTTTACAATATTTACATCTAATCCTTTAAATAAATCAATACATAAACCATAAATTGGCGCTAATAAAAACATATAAATAAATGTGATGTATAAACAGCTTACAAATGTAGCTGGATAATCTTTATTCAAATAGGCAATATAAACTCTATAAAAAATATTTTCTTCTATCTTTCTCATTTCTTTGACCAATCTATTAATGCTCCGTCATCTTTATCATAATTTTCTTCAATATAATTGTCCAAGTGATCACCTGTTGATTGGCCAGTAACTCCTTTAGTTATCATATCTGCACCAAAAAAAACACCTCCAACAACCCAACCCCATCCTGGGACGAAACTCACTCCTGTTACAGCAGCATCTAAAATATTAGATGCTTTTATTTGTTTACTATCAACCACATCATAAATTATTACAGCTCCTGCAACAGCTCCTCCAGCAACTCCGATTCCTTTCATTGCCTTTGGAATTTTTGTTCTATACCAACTACTCGTACTTCCAGAGATTTTTATACCTGTAGTTGTTTTAATAAATTTTTTAGCATCCCATACAAGCTTACTTTTTTGAGCTGTTGACATCCCTTTCCATGTAGTATTTTCAAATAATGAGATATCCGTTGTCGTAAGATCAAATGCATCTTTCTGAGTATATGGAGCTTTAGTAACTAAAACAGACTCAACAACCCCATCATTATCATGCGTATCTGAAGCTGTAAGATCAGAATCATTACCCTTTGCATAAGATACCATATTATCCCTATCATTTATTGCATAGCTGCCGTCTTTTTGCTTCTTTATTGATCCGTGTAAATTATGTTCTCTTCGATACTGTCTAGCTTCTTTTCTACTCTCGAATAAACCTTTAGGATCGATATATCTTAGTGGATTATCATAAGCATATCTATAAGGAGTCCAGCCTGGAGCCAATTCCGAAAGAGGATCAGATGATGACCATCTACCCAGATCTGGCATATATTGTCTAAAACCATAATCATACATTCCCGTCTCCTGCAACTCATTTCCGTTGTACTTGTACTGATAAGCATTCTGCGTAGTAACCGTATAATTATGCAGCAATCCAAACGGGTAATAATTATTCATTTCTACAATTTCTCCAGGTCTACAGTCCATATAACAAACATTTCCGGCCGGAGATTCTGTACATTTCATTGCCTGGTATTTTCTGGGCTGAATGATTCTGTATAGCTTATCTACAATTTTCCTTGACTTAGATTGCAATCTCACACCGCTGCAAAAACGATGGGTTTGTTTTTATCTGCCGACACGAGCGAGACGCGAGCAGAGGGATAATTGTAAATATAAAAATTATTCTTTTGCATTTAGCAAGGAAGGTACTTTTATAAGAAACCAGACTCTCTTGCAAAAGAAAGCCTGGTTATTTTTTTAATGGCTACATACACGAAAAACTTGGAAGGATCTTATTATAACGAATACCCCATTTCTTTTCACTATAAGCATTTCCTACAACGATATATTCATAATTTTCAATAATAGGAATAACTGTATTCTTTCTTCCATCAACAGATAATTTTATTTTTTTCACAGATTTTGGAACTTTTCTCATAATTACTCCATAGCACTCGGGTGATTCAGGTTTTAGATCAAAGTGTATTGAATCTTTATTATTAATAATTATTGTTTTCCCTTTAAAAGCAGCACCGCTAAATATGATTAAAATATCTTTATCTGTTTTTTGATATTCTTTAGGAACCTCTTCAAAATACATCTTTTCTGCATCCTTTTCATAATTTGTTTTTTCGATTCTGTCATTATAATAAAATTCTGCCGTAACACTTTTACAGTTATAAGCAGAGAATACTACAATATTTAAAAATATTATTATGAGTAATTTATTTAGTAGTTTCATCTTTATTAGTTTTGGTTAGTTCATCTTTATTAATTCTGGCTTGTGATGCTTCTATAACCTTCTTCATCTTCTCTACCTGCTGTGGTAAAATATCTGTTCCTGAATTTTCTTGCATGTCAGATATTATATTGCCATCTGAATTTTGTAAATTTTTAATATTTTCAGGAGTATTGGATACATTAGGATCTTCCCATATATGTTCAAGACCTAATGTATGCGCGATTTCATGTGCTGTAACTTTTGGACTTCCATTAGAAGTAATTGTTTGATTTATCGGGTTTCCGACTCTCGCTTCACCAAGAATCATTTCTATTTTGACTTTACCATCCTTATAAAATGTTGTTTTTTTTGACTGATATGGCTTTGTCATGTCAAGGCCAAAAGTAGCTTTAGGGTTATTAATCATATTGATTTGTAGACCAGAGTTTTGGGATAATATTGTAGATACATAACTTAGATGATCATTAATATTTTGTGTTGTCATATCACTTTTAGGTGTAACTTTCACATGAAAATCGACAATCATTTTACCTTCGATATTCGTCAATACTACAGGTTCTAATCCTTCCAGCTCCCTTGCATCAATAACTCTGTTACCACTGAAAACATAAGGTCCCCAAGTTGGGTATTTTTCTGCCAAAGGATCAATATTGAAAAATCTTGCAACATCCGGCATATAATTTCTCCACTTAAAACTGTAAAAACCAGTCTCCTGTAACTCTTGTCCTTGGTACTTGTACTGATAAGCATTCTGCGTAGTAACCGTATAATTATGTAGCAATCCAAACGGGTAATAATCATTCATTTCTACAATCTCTCCAGGTCTCCAGTCCATATAACAAACATTTCCGGCCGGAGATTCTGTACATTTCATAGCCTGGTATTTTCTGGGCTGAATGATTCCGTCTTTGTTGGCATCCGTATAACTTAGTCTTACATTGCCCAGATGATCTGTGTAGTGATAGACATATCTGCCGCTAAGCGCATCGTAATATCCTTCTGAAGTGGGTATAATTCTCAGTTTCATCTCAGCCACTTCATTCGGATCAACAATTACCCATCCATCACCCGCTTCCGATGGCTTCGTACTTTTATACTGGAACCCATCCAGGTAATCGGTTTCTATGTCTCCAAAGAGCTTCTTTACTTTTACTCCGTCTGCCCTGTAAGTATAGTTGGTTACTTTGGCATTCTGGGTAATCTGTTTAGGTAAATTTAGATAATTATACTGAATTGAAGAAATCCCTTTATCCGGATGACTGGTCATATTACCGTTTCCGTTACCATTATCATTGTCATAACCGATGGTACCGGGATTCGCCAGGTATGGATATCCTGAAGGGTTCTGCTGCAGATCAGTAACCTTTGTCAGCTTATTGCCTGTATAATCATACTTCAGGTTATCGATCACAATAGCTGCTGTATTTCCCATCTGGAGCGCCGCTGATCTTTTCAGCCTGGTAATGTTCCCGTTCAGGTCATATTCCGGAATTTCAAAATATTCTTTGGCTGTTTCAGAACCCTGTTTCTGATAAAAACCTGCGGAAAGACGGTTTAATCCATCATAAGCATAGCCATATCTTTTCAATGGTTCATTTTCTTCTGTCAGCGTTTTCCAGGCTATTTCCGCTATATTTCCGTTGAATCTGGGTTTTACTTTTAAGCTGCTGTAATCATTGTTCGGAGTTTCCTGTCCTTCTCTCAGATTATAATTGATCTTATAGCCAAACAGATCATTGCCTAAGTTGGAGGGATCGTTAATCTGAGTCATCCATCCCCTGATATTATACTGATAATTCACCGTCTGTAAAGGTGATCCTATATTCTTCCCTCCTACTTTTTTGGTTTCCAGCTGGGAAATTTCATTGTAGCTGTTCCGGGCCAGGATCTCTTCAGGATTGCTGTCCACCTTGTGTTTATGCACCAAAAGCCTGTTCTGGTGGTCATAAGTAAAACGCTCTTCTATGGCTACTTCGGGAGAAGCAGTGGTTCTTTTATGGGAAATATAGCTTTCCTGCGGCAGTCCGGCAAAATCCAGCCTGGTCTGTGTGTTGGTATATCCTCCCAGATGATTGGTGGTATAAGTGGCGATGGCCCTGGCTTTTGTATCGTAGAAATAATAGGTCTTTGTCCAGTTATCGTCTTCAATATTTTTCGGATAAGAAGCAGTAAGTAAACCTTTGGTTGAGGCATCATTAAAACGGTCCAGCTCCTGTGCCATCGCCGGTTGATCCAATATCAGCTGGGGAATGGCGGTCAGTTCTGGCGGATAGGTATCGTAATAATTAACGGTCAGCAGCTTAAAATTGGTAGTCGGGTATGCAGTGCTGTTGGTATAAAACACATTCATTCCGCTGTTGTTCCAGCCTGAGCTGCTTCTGGTTTCAATATTTAGAGCCATACCTTCTACTACATTTACCTGGGCTTGTCTGCTTGCCGGGCTGTACAGAATTCCGGTGTAAACAGGTCTCGAAAATTCATCATATTTGGTAAAAATCCATTCTCCGCTTTTCCTCAGATTCGCGTCCTGGGTCAAAACAAGCCTGTCTGCTTTATCATACACCATATACTCCCATCCTTTACCCGGAAGCTTTTTTTCAACCACGCGTTTTCTGCCGTCATAACTGTACCGGTAACACAGGTCATCCAGTATATTCTGGGAAATACTGTTGCTATTCTGCCCAATCTGCTGTACAGCTTTTGGGGGAATTACAAATACATTCTGGCTGTATTCATTGTATACATAATAGGTATCTGCGTTGTTTGTTCCATCTGTCCTGCGGATCAGCACCACCTGACCCCGCCCGTTCAGAAACTGGGTAACAGGATTTCCGTCTTCATCGGTCACTGTATTTTTATACAGCACTCCCGCAGGATAGCTTCCTGAATCATCCGGAGATACCGATAACGAAGAAACCGTATTGGAGACCCCATTTACAGTGTTAATTGTGGTAACAGTAATAAATTTTAAAACCTCTTTATCCGCATTTGTTTCATACCGGTATTTTTTTGTGTGACCTGATGAAAGTTTCCACGAATCGCCGGGTTTTGCCTCCTGTAACAACCTGTCTAAAGGGGAATTTTCTATCTGCTTTTCGGAAAAAGCATTCGTGGAACCATAATAGGTGTTAGCCGCATTTTCATTGGTGATCCCGGAATGATAGCCTGAACCCATTGAAGGAGCCGGCACAGGAAGAATATCTTTCAGCTGCCTTCCGTAATGATCATAAGTAACCGGAACCACAAGGTCCTGACCCTGCGGGGTTGCCCTTACACTGATAACCTGCTTGGGCCTGCCTAAGCCATCGAAGTAAGTAATGGTTTCTGTTTTCTTAACACAGTCTTCGCTAAGGCAGGTCTTTGACTGTACATAATTTTCTGAAGTAGTCTGCGCTTTCTGTAATGTAAAAAATGCCAAAAGAAGTACAGACATTATTTTTAAGATGAATTGTTTTTTCATGATCTGAATCTTTAAGGTCTGTAATTGTAGTTGAATTCACTGACTGTTTTGGAAACATAGCTTCCGCTGCCTGTCTTCTCTCTGATCTTTATTTCTTTCAGCCTGTTGGCAGCATCATAAATATAGGTTTCCCTGATACCATTGGGCTGGGTAATAGTCGTTACGCCAATAAGCGGATCGTGGGTGTAAGCAGTAACCATCTTATTTTTCAGTACGGCTTCCCTGCGGAACGTCTCATAAGCACTGATCAGTCCCTGTTCATAAGCAGGATCTGTGACGTCGATATCAGAACCTGTGACGTAAGGCAAAATCAGATTTTCGATCTGACTGTATGTAACTCCTTCCACTTTAAATATGGGAAGGGTTTTGTTATATCCCCAAACAATACTTACCGGAATACCGTCTTTAGTCGTATACTGAATGAGATTTCCTTTGCTGTCATACCTGTCATAGGTTACTTCTGTATTCACCTTTGAAAGGTTAAGTATATCATAAGACCTTACCGACAGTGGCTGCACAAAATTTCCGGTTACCGGATGCGGCAGGACCGAAGGATAGAGCGTTTCCGTTCTGGACAGTGTTTTCGTTGCATTTCCCGCAGTCTGGATAGCAACCGTTTCCATCGGAATACCCACCATGTTCTTATCTATCATCAGCTGATTGCCTTTTTCATGGGCATACTGATAAGAGGTTTCATCAACCGAAAGGTCAGGATGGGTTGTTTTCTGCCTGTTGAGCTGGCTATGCTTCGGATTATTGTAGAAATATTCCGTTTCGGTCTTTAGTGCCTGCCCATCAAGATAGTCTGTTGTTTTTTGTGTTTTCAGGTATTCGAAATAAGAAATGTTCTTATACTGCATGATATCAAGATTGTCCAGATAATCATCAAAAGCAACCACTTCCCCAATCGCTTTTCCATAGCAGAGATCTTTATACTGCTGGGTTACATTATGCGCTCCGGGGGCATAACAGTTTTTATACCAGTCCGACACACGGTAATGATGGCTATGATTAGCGGTACAATAGGTAAAATCGATCGTTCTTGTAACGTCTTCCGCAGTGCAGGTTCTGGTTACGTTCTGTATAACAGGGTTATCATAATTTTTACGGATGCTAAAACCATCCACCTGATATCTTCTGTTCGGGTCTTCTGCATAGCTTATTTCAACCGTTCTTACCAGATTATTACTGCCATCCAGATATTTTGTAGAGATTTCCCGGCCGTTGTTCCATCCAGCATTGGTCCACTGGGAATTCCGTATATTATTTCCGTACAGTACATTTCCAAATACATCGGTATCCGTTGAATATTTATGGACGATATTGGATTTTCCTTCCACAATTTCCTGTACCGTTTTATAGAAAATATTCGGATGGGTGGCATAAAGCTGATTGATATTTGAAGAGGTAACAACATAATAAGGAAAACGTTCAACTCCTATCGGGACGCCACTTCCCGGATTACCTGGATTGGGATTGCTATTGCAGGTTCTGGTAAAGTTAAGCAGCTCTTCAAATTCAGGCTTTCTTATTACTTCCGCTTCACTTTTCTGCTCGTTCAGGTCCCTGTAAACAAATTGTCTGGTGGTGGCCACTCCATTTTCCGTACTGTCTGTAATTTTACTTATCCGCAAACCTCCGATAGGTACTTCCCTGTCCCCCCTTATCTCCAGTTTTTCGGTATAGCCGGCAGCTACCTGAGCCTGAACACATTTAAAAGTAGTCCGCAGTGATAAAGTAAGCACCTCGTTTTTTTGAATCATTGCGTAAAAGGCATCTACCAGCGGAAAAGTAACGGAAACCCCAACATTATATACCATCCCGGCGGGTGTTTTCTGATAAAGATTTACGACTTGGCCATTGGGACGATGAAGACTGGCATTTGCCCTGTGTTTACCTGGAATTTCCGACTCAGGCCGACAGGCATCAATATTAAATTCTGCTCCTCCTCCCAACATAATTTCCTCATCCTTTACAGACATGAATGTAGTGGAATTGGTAGCCTGTCCGCTGTAAGCGCTTTCTGCACCTATCTGAACCCCGTTCTTCTGCTCAGGGCTCAGCACTACGTTTCTATCTACTTTCGTATGGTTTTCATAAAAAAATTCCGATGATCCTTTGGTGGGATAGATAATTTTTTTCAGCATCCCGATCTGGGTCTTTTCCGGCATCACAGCTGTGATGGCCCCCTCATAATTGGCCCAGCTTGTCAACTTGTTTATTTTCGGAACCAGATTGGTATTGTAGGGGATTCCGTTATAATATCCCCAGCCATCCCTGCTGAACGAAAGCCTTACAGGGAATTCCTGCGGATTGATATATTCAAGCTGGTGAAGCGCATTTGAAATATTATCTTTCACAGAAGTTAGAAACAATCTTTTGTTCGCAGTAAACTGGTAGGTGATATCAACGTTGTTAATGATGGAATTACTCAGTTTTTTCACTACACGTGTTAAACTTTTGTAATCCGTATTCTCAGGATACTGGGTATAATCAAACAGGATTTCGCCATAAGCAGGATTGCTGCTGTATATTCTTTTGATCTGTTTTCCGTTTACCGTCTGGTTATGACTGATGAGCTCACTTACCTGCGGATAACGTATAAATGCAGGATTTCCACAACCGGAAAACATCGGTCCTCCTGTTGGGGAAGTATAGGATAATGTCTGGGACCGGCTGATGGTAGCTGAATAACCTCCGTCTGTATTTTCAATAAACACGGTTTCTCCAGTTGCTGTATCTTCAATCTTCGTCAGGTACCAGGCAGTAGTCTTTATAGAAATAAGAGAATGTCCGTCTCCCGCAGTACGGTTGGAAGTTTTTTCCCTGTCAGTAAAATAATATTTGGTACCGTTGTCTGTGGTTATGGTGAAAGCATCACCGCCACTTCTTCCTTCAATGATCACATCTTTTTGAGAATAGATTACAGGAACACCTCTTTTATCAAAAATAAATTTGATCTGTATCCCGTTAAAACTTGCCATATAGAAATCCTGCTCCGTATCTGCATCAGGACTGGAGGCATCCTGGAAAAACTGCATTACAGCCGGATTTCTTACCGCTCCCAGGCTGTCAATATTGGTAGGAAATGCAATATTAAGCTGATGATCTTCATCAGGAAGATCCCTTATAATCCTCGTGATGACACCACCGGCATTAAGTGTCCAGCCTAATCCGGTGGCACCGTTCATATCATCTACTTTTATTCCATTGGAAGAATAGCTGAGTGAGACGGGAAGTTTAATATTCTTTGTTTCATAGGAGGTCAGTGGAATGTTTACATTGGCATTGCCCATAAACAGGCTTACCGGAATATTCCCGAAGGTTCCCAGTTTATAAGATTCCGCAGAAGGAGGTATAATATTGGGAAGGGTTGACTGCCCGTTTGTTGAAGTTTGTGCCAATGCTGTACCTATTGACAGGCAGAAGAACAAAGCTGTTATATTTTGTTTCATTGTGTTATTATTTTTAATCATTGTAGTACTTACTGTTTATATCTGCTGACAGGTTTAGACAGCTCTGATATCCTGCTTCCTGATAAGGTTACCCGGCCGGCATTCCTTCAATTTCACGATCTTTTTTTCTCTTTCCCTAATTATACCGAACCAATTAACAATATTCTGATAATCTGTTTTTAAGAGATTTCTTCAAACACCATTTAATGTTTACATCACAGAAAATTCCGTGTAAGTGAATGACTGCTGATCTAAACAATATCTTTTAACCAATTTTCTATAAGCTACAATTCGGCTGATCAGTACCTAATGGGAAAATCAATAGTACGAAGCATATGCGACAAAAAGCGTCGTATTAAATTCTTTTATAAAAAAAATTAAAAATGGAATGCAGATTTATTTCCTGTCCCGGAAACGACGTTGTACAAAAGAATTGCCGGCTATTATATTCCCTCATAAACACTTGAATTTCTGAAGTTAATATAAAAATTAGTTGCCATATGTACAATAAAAAAATCCATGTTTTATATTCATTATTTATAAAATTTACCTAAAAACAGGTTTTTAATTTTCTCATTTTTTACATTTACTTTTGGTTATAAATAATTTATTAATTTCCAGTTACATCAACAATCAGTGATATAATTTAAACCGATGAAAATATTCCCTAAAAATGTTTTTTTCAAATATTGATCGGATTTATTGTAGTATTCCGAACGATCCCATGATACATTCAGCCTGACAGGCCCGAATTTCCGGCTGAAATTCAGCAGTAAACAAAAAATGTAAAAAACGCTGTCTGAATAATAATTACTGCATTTCACCATCTATCCGGATATTTTGGTGCCCATCACTACTACCCTATCTGCGGATTTTATATTTTTACATTTTGAGAGAAAATGAAAACAGAATCAGAAAATGCTGTTAAAAAGAACCTGTATTTCCAGTTGTTCTTCTGGACCGCCTTATTTTTATTCGGAACAGCCAGAAGTTACAGTGAATATGACGGAGGACCATTCACCACCCTGGTAATTTATAATTTCTGTCACTGGATTTTTCAGATTGCAGGAGCCAATTTTATTTATTATATCCTGATCCGCAGATTTTTTGATACGAAAAAATACCTTCAGTTTTCTCTGTATTTTCTCCTCAGTATTTACCTGATTTCCGCAGCGAACAGAATTTTCATCATTTATGCAGCGGAACCTTTTTTCATGAACGTTCCGCAAGACAGCCTGATCAGTATTTTTACGGACATCGGTTATCTTTTGCCGCATTACAGTTTTCCGGTGATCAGCGGGGCATTTATATGGACTGCCGTGATGTTTTTTATCCGGTATAAAGATGAAAAGGAAAATACCCTGACATTGCAGAAAGAAAAAGCAGAACTGGAACTGAAATCCCTTAAATCCCAGCTGAATCCGCATTTTCTGTTCAATACCCTGAATAATATATACTCCCTTTCTTTAAACGGATCGGAGAAAACCCCGGAATCCATCAGCCGTCTCTCTCATATTCTTGATTATATCCTTTACAGGGCACCTGAAAATAAAATTCTCATTTCCGAAGAGCTTGCGGTTATTAATGATTATATTGCCCTCGAAAGTCTCCGTTATCATGAGGGGAAGCTGAAGATTACCCGGACCATACAGCCTGGCTGTACAGGGTCAGTCCCACCGCTGATTTATCTTACCCTGGTTGAAAATGCCTTTAAACACGGTACAGCCGCAGCTTCCGGGCAGACAGAAATCAGAATAGGCCTATACCACGGTAATGGTTATATCACATTCAGCATAGAAAATACCTGTGAGGATAACGGTACAGCAGCCAAAACTCATGGAATCGGGCTGGAGAATATTGAACGGCAGCTCCGGCATCATTATCAGAGTCACTTTGTTTTTAATGTTTCAAAAGAAAACAATATTTTTAAGGCCGAAATAAAAACCCCTGCAGCAGATGATTAACTGTATCATTGTAGATGATGAACCTTTAGCTACGGCTTTGCTGGAAAAACATATTTCCATGATCAGCAGTCTGCAGCTGGCCGGAAAAGCGGCCAATGCGATGGAAGCCTATCAGCTTCTGCAGACCCAACCGGTGGATCTGATGTTCCTGGACATCGAGATGCCTCATTTAAACGGAATTGATTTTTTAAAATCGCTTTCCCATCGTCCCAAAACAATATTCACCACAGCTTACCGCGAATTTGCGCTGGAAGGTTTTGAGCTTGAAGCCGTGGATTATCTTCTGAAGCCTGTTACTTTTGAGCGCTTTTTCAGATCTGTGGAACGCATTTTAAGGGATAAAAAAAATTCTGAAGAAGATTTTATCATTCTTAAAACAGAAGGGATGAACAGGAAAATTTCAACCGGAGAAATCATCTGTTTTGAAAGCCAGGGCAACGATGTGAAAACGCTTCTGGCCAATCATGAAGTTTTTATTTCCAAAAACAGAATGGCAGATCTGGAAGCAGCCCTCTCCGCTAAAGGTTTTATAAGGATTCACAGATCGTTTATGATCAATTCACAATATATAACGGCTTTCAGCAATCATGAGGTCATACTTGGCACATATACGGTGCCTGTGGGAAGAAGTTACAAAAATGAGTTTGATACTTTTATTGCACAGCTTTCTGAGAAACGCTTACTCTGAAAAATTACTTCCGTATTTTAAAAGGATCCCAATATATCCGAAATACAGATATTCAAAAAACAATTAACCATTTCAAAATAACATTCCAAAAACAATATGGAACACAAAATAATACTGCCGCTCTTCACCGATGAAAAATTTGCAGGAAATCCATTGACTCTTATCAATTGTATTGCCTTTTTAGCCCGCAGAAACAACAGCCATCTGCTGCTTATATCCAATTTTACCGAATTATATCTGTTCAAATATTCAGAAGATTTCGTCTTTGAAAAGGAAATTCCGGTAACGGAAGTTTTAAATGGATTCAGACAGTTCAGCGAATCCAGGGAGTTTGCGTTGAGTGAAAGCACTTCGGGACAGATCATTATTTCCGGTCCCGCCAACCGGTGCTTCATCATTGATGAAGACGGGAACATCGATCCGGCTTCCTACACGACAACAGTTATCGATGTGCCGGGAGATGCGCATGCACTTTTCCCGCAAAAACAGGAAGCTGCCACAAATAACCTGTATTACAGCGCAACTGTTTTGCCGCAGACTGACCGGCTGATTGCTTTGATAGATGGCGAAATGGGCCGGGGAACCGTCATGGACAAAAAAAGAGGTGATTTTATTGTGATTTCCGACTCCCCTTTTAAAGATGCTGCACAACGCCCTCGTTTTAGACTGCTGGCCGCCTTAAATGCTACTCCGGACACTATGTATAAGTCTGATTTTCCAGGAATTGTACTTAAAAACGGAAAAACCATTCGCCGTGATGAACGGATGGAAGAAAATCTTACGGACGGCATCAGAGAAAAAAACGGGATAACACTTTTCAGACCCTGGATCAGCAGTATTTATCCGCTTACTTCATCGCTTATTCTCGTTCCTGTTTTCGATCAATACAGGAATCTGAGTGCCAAAGCCTGCTTTCTTCTGGTGAACACAGACGGAACTGTTGCAGGACAGCTCCGGGACATTCAGCCGGATAAAATCAAATTGAAAGCCCTGGAAGAATTTAATTTCGCAGTGAATGATACCGAACAGTTCATTTATTTCAAAGGACAGAATATCCTGTATATCTTTGGGTTTGACGGTACGTGCTTAGACAAAATTATACTGGAGGGTGCTGCGAAACCACTTGCGGCATTTCAGCTGATTGGGCAAACCGTTCATGGAAATCTGTTATTTTTCGACAGAAAGAATTTCCATTTCCTTCAATTCCCCTGTTTAAAACCCCGGGATGAAAATAACCTGGCAGTGATTGAAAACGCTCTGACCGTTTATAAAAAACATAAACCGGCAAAACCTAAAACGTCCGCAAAAAAGACAAAGGACGACAGCCATATTGCCTTACATAAAGTTGATCATCCGGAGATTATTAAAGAAAACTTCGAATGGCAGAGCGCTCGTTTTGACGCATCGGCAGAAAAAGCAAAACACACATTCCGGTTCTTATTCTATCTGTTCCGTAATTCATGCGAATTGCTGCAAATGTCGGTATTAACAGAAACGGAGTTGGCGTTACAAAAAAAATGGTTTCACTACGGCCTGAACAGTATCAGTGAGTTTTGTCGCCTGGCTCACTTTGAAGACGAAGTAAAAGAAGCCGTGATAGATGAAAGCGGAACTTTTGAGATCAAAGTGGAGCCAACAAATGAACGTATTAATCTTTTTACGGCATTATGCCTGGCTACTATTGCCCGTGATGAGGAAAAACAAAAAATCATTGCCGGCAGCCCGATCCGTTTCTGGGGAATCAATGAAAAGGATTGGGATATTAAAAGTTTCGGAATTGGCTTTTTAAAGCTGATAAAAGAATACTATCTCACCCAACAGTTTAATCTTTCTCTTTTTGAAGAAATGCAGGCAGATCTGGAAAAAAATAAATCTTCAATCGGGCCGGGTGTCAGGCAGAAATTCGGATACTATCTGAGAAGCCGCTATCTGAATGCCCTGAAAAGTCTCGCAGAAAACAATGAATCCGAATTCCGGACCCATTTTGCACTTGCCGTTCAGGCCTGTAAAGAAGTCTGGGGTCAGAAAAAAGCACTGAACAGAGGTGGTACGCCTTTATGCCGTGATCACGAAGGTTTTCTGTCATGGAGCTGTACCGCTCTGGCATCTATGGCATTTGACAAAGGCTGGAGCCCGGGAATTACCTCTGATTACACCCCACAATATATGATAGACGGAAGGATTAATCTGAAATAAAACGGATATTCGATCCGTTAGATAAAGCCTGGCATCCTGAGTGATAAAGCAAATAAAAAAATAATATATTCCTGATCATACATTAAGAATATATTATTTTTTATAGATTTTATTCTAAATTGCCACATACGCATTACCTGCTGTATATGAACAACTTACACGATACAAACCTTATTATACGGCTAAACTGAGCAGATAAGAAAATTACGTTTTACAATCATAAAAATATGATTTCCAACGAAGTACCCATATAAAGACATGCATAGCATCTATACGCAGGCTCCTATGGATATTAAAAAAAAGTATTATTTTTGCCTTAAGGAATAAAGTTGCTTATCAGCATTTTTATTAGTAATTTTAGTACACCAATCTATAAAACATTAAAATTCATCCACATGAGAAAAATATTTCTACTCATTACATGTATGTTCGGCATTTCAGTTTTCTCACAGATCAAAGTGCTGAAAAATGAGAGCTTGGTGGAAATTGGCAAAGATAATTCCGTAGGTTTATATAAAAAAGAAGATAAATTCACCATCAACTATCAGGATCTGAATACCAGTAACCTGAACACCATCAGATCTTTTTCTTTTCAGAATCTGAACGGCGATGTTTCCGGTCTTTATACCCTTATTATGGAGGGCTTCACAACAGTTCCGGAAGAAAATGTGGTTTTGGAGCTTCCTAATGATATCATTGAACTTCACTATGAGAAAAACTACGGCCAGCCTACCATGCAGTTTATCCAGTACATCAACAAAAACCGTAAGTATGTCGGAAAATCACAGTTTTTAACTAAAAAACAGATGGAAAAGGTTTTCGGAAGAACAAACGGAAAATATACGATGTATGACAAACCCGCAGCTCCGGCCCATCAGGTAAATACCACAAAGCCTGCCGCTAATCAGGCTTCTACTGCTTCACCGGCCTCCAACAGCAGCAGTAAAAACAAGAAATCAAAAAAATAAACGTATTTTTTCAATATTACTGAACTCATTCATCCGAATGAGTTTTTTTATTTTTATTTTTGCAGAAAGACAATACCTATTATGCCGCTTCAGATAATCAATTTAACCAAAAAATTTGGTGAACAGACCGCACTTGACCAGATCAACATTTCTATTGATAAAAATGAAATCATCGGACTTCTCGGCCCCAATGGCGCAGGAAAATCCACCCTGATGAAATCTATCGTAGGTGCTCTGAAAATTGATCAGGGCGAAATTATCTTTAACGGGATGAATATTACGGAAAATGAAATTGCCTGTAAAAGAAAAATAGGATTTCTTCCCGAAAACAATCCGCTATACCTGGAGATGTACATTAAAGAATATCTTCAGTTTGTTGCCAATATTCATAAAATCCCTGCTTCCAGGGTAGATGAAGTCATCGAACTGGTAGGCATTACCCCGGAAAAATCGAAAAAGATAGGACAGCTTTCCAAAGGATATAAACAGAGGGTGGGACTGGCTCAGGCTATCATTCACCAGCCGGATCTGCTGATCCTGGATGAACCGACCAACGGTCTTGATCCCAACCAGATTATTGAGATCCGGAATGTTGTAAAGGAAATCGGACAGCAGAAAACCGTTCTTCTGTCTACCCACATCATGCAGGAAGTGGAAGCGCTGTGCTCACGGGTTATCCTGATTCATAAAGGTAACATTCTCCAGGACTGCCCTATTGATGAATTCAAAGGCAGATTCAACAGCCTGGAAGAAGCTTTTGCCAGCTATACTGCCGTTTCATAATTATCATGGAATTTTCTGTGACCAACGGACAGGGGATTATCAGGCTTATATCTGATGGGTTTGCAAGCTGCCTGAGTATACAGCGTCCTGTTGCCATCAACTGGCCGGACTGCAGAGGCAGCATAGGTGAATATTATGCCGTATCTGAACTTTCAAAAGAAGAACAGATCCACATGGCCGGTCAGCTTAACCGGGCTCTCATTGACGGTACAGAAGAAGAAATCATGACCGGCATTCAGGACTTTCTTCAGCTTTTTGAAAATGGAACTTATCAGGTATATCCTGAAAATATGCCATTTGACAATACGGATTTTCATACTTACAGGGATTTACCTGCTGATGAGTTTCCTTCTGATACTGATTTTTTTTCAGGCTGGTTCTATCCTTTTAAGGATTTCGGCCATATTCTTACCCTTACAGACAGTAGTATTGATGAAACAAGAGTAAAGTATTATATGGACCTTATCCGGGAAGGTGCGCGTCCCAAAGCAGTGGCATTCTGTAAACTTTATCATGCAGATCCCGGAATGAGTTCTTCGTTTATTCTGGACGGTCATCATAAAATAAAAGCCTACCTCCGCCTGAAAATGGATGTTCCTGCCATCGTTATTTATAAACAAAACAGCGGATGTGAAACTGCCCGGGAGGTATTGCACGCCGCACGTCCCCTGCTTAACGATGAAGAATTTGAACATCTGTTTCAGAATGACGATGAGAATATTATTGAAATTAAACTGACAGATGATGAAATGCTGACTGCCGAATTAGACAGGATTCTGAGATCATCCGGAAGAATCGATCCGGGAATTATCAGTGTTCTGATCAGACATCACCAGTCCGGAGTTCAGGAAGATAAAGCATGGCTGAATAAGCGTCTTGAAGCACTCAGAACCAATATCCATATAAGTTTTTTCAATAACACCAAAAACCTTCTGACTTTTTCCCGGCAGTATGTGGAAAGATACAGAAGCTATGTATGGTTCTCCAAAACTATTAAACATTATCACGAACTGGAAAGCTGGATCACAGAAACAATTTTAATATAAAATGGCTTTATTTTTGATGGGCAATTAACCTCAACAATAACCAATACAAAATGACCAGAAAAATTGTACTAGGAATCTTCTGCGTTGCTCAGTTTTCCTTTATGAACGCTAAAAATCTTACGGACGGAGCATCAGCGCTCAACCATACAGCTTCTAACAGCTTTTTCCAGCAGGTTCCCAAAACCGTAATCATCAAAACCAAAAAGTTTAAGATCAGAATTGATAAACAGCCCAATGGCAAATACCTGTATCAGTCCTGGGGAGCGAATTCCAGCATTACCACCAAACCGCATATGATCATCAGTGATGGTGAACTGGTTCCTGACGGCAGCGGAGGTAATTATTCCATCGTTTTCAACAACAACGGCTATACGTATCAGGTCTGGAGAAATTACCTTACGGATTCTGCAAAAAAACCACCCTATACCTTAACGGTTACTGATAATAATGACCAGGAGATCGTTAATGAATATGGAACCGTAGTAAAAAAATAAAAAAAGGAATCCCGTTGTTATGCGGGATTTTTTTATATCTGTAATGAATAAATCACTGATATTTCCGTCTCTCACCGTATTACTGCAGCTCATAAGTACGGGGCATCTTTACTATACCTATCAGAATGGAAGCAGCCAGATCCCGGCTGCATTTATTGAACTCATTATTCTTGGGGCTGCCAATACAGTCGTCCTGATCATATTTTATTCCCGGTTTTATGAAAAACTCTTCCCCGCGGAACTTTTGGCATATTCCAGCCTTTATTGCCTGGATCACCATTATTTTTACATTGATCTGTATTCTCCTGATGTGGGGGAATATCGTGTAAAAAGGATGCAGCTGCGTTAGAATTATATCAGGTTCCGGATTTTCTGAGTTCCGTATGAAAACGGCTGGTTTCAAAGCTTTCTTCGGCTGCTCTGTACCCGATGTTGAAGATCTGGTCCAGGCGGTCTTTTTTCCGCTCAAAAGTTCCGTAGGTAGACAGTTCCTGCGAGGAAATGAACCAGTCGCAGTAATCGAATTTTATTCTCTCTATCCTGTAGGAAAGAAGGTCATAGGAGCGGGAAACAATCGCTTTGATGGATTTCAGATCCTTGATGTCAATATCGTTGGGGGGAGACACAAAAACACCAATCAGTCTGTCGCATTCGTCACGGATAATATCGGCAGGGAAATTATTGAGCACTCCACCGTCACAGTACATTTCGTCATTAATAATATAAGGGGTGGTAATTCCCGGGATGGAACAGGATGCAATAATAGCGTCTACCACTTCAAAGTCCTCATCAAAAATCTTCTGGGTTCCGGAAACCAGCTCCGTAGCTACAATTTTGACCCTGATATCCAGATCTCCCAGTTTCATATCATGAAAAATGGGTTTAAGATAATTTCTGAAAATAACGGAGGAAACCAGTCCCGGCTGATTGAAGGCAAAATGTTTCCAGTTGAAAAAGTATACGGAATTAAAGAATTCCAGAATTTCTTCCGGAGTTTTTCCCACCGCATGAAGGCACCCCACAATAGAACCTGCACTGCAGCAAGACAAAACGTCTATACCGATGTTTTTTTCATGCAGAAATTTCAATACTCCGGCATGGGCAATTCCTTTGGTACCGCCTCCCGATAAAACCAGTCCTACTCTCTCAGAATTCATAGAATAAATTTAAGAAAACACGGTGATAAAATGGGATTAATTTTTCTAAATATGCCGATTTTATTATTATTTTAACAGAGCATGATGCAGAATCGCTTATTCCGGATTGCAGGATTTGGCAAAACGTAAGAAATTAGGTTTTCAATAAGCCATTAAAATCTTACATAATGATACTGAATCATTCCGATATTCCGGACCAAACGTTAAGAAGTCTTATCAGGAAAGGAGAAATCCGCTTTGGAGGTAATAAGAAACTGAAAATTTACGGGCTCCTGAGCTGTCGTTCGGGCAAACGGATGAACAAAGAGAACAGAATCTTTTTGGGCTCAGAACAGGAAGCGTTACAGCACGGATTCCGGCCATGCGGACACTGTATGAGGAAGGCTTATATGCAATGGAAATTCCGGAATGTACCGGAATAAGATATACAAGTTGTTAGATTTGGCTAAAGCCATATTGAATGTTTTTTTTGTTTAGATGGACTAAATTTCACCTTTATTGAATAATGAAATTAAGATTTTAAGGGTTAAAGGGCTTCTCACAGATTCCACAGATGCCTGGGATATTTTTCTTGTGCCGATTTTGCAGATAACACTGATTTTTTGTTTCTAAACCTAACGGGTTTTTGAAACCCGTTACATTTTCTCTACCACTCCAGGTAAAAATCGTAGATTTTTAAGAACTTTAGCGGACTTCTGTGCCTCGTGCATTCAACTTAAGGTTACTTTAGTGTTCAAATTTTTTCGTGGCAGTTGTGGTTAAAAAGTTCACCACAGATCCTCCGGATCTCACGGATGTTTATGAATATTTTCCCAAAGAAAACTTATCAACGGGAATACAAAAAAAGCCCGGAAATTTCCGGGCTTTTATATATCTGTAAGGTTCTTTTCAGATTAGATGTGGATCACTTCACCATAAGCTGCTGCTGCTGCTTCCATGATCGCTTCAGATACGGTTGGGTGCGGGTGGATCGATTTGATGATCTCATGACCTGTCGTTTCAAGTTTTCTTGCGACTACCGCTTCAGCTACCATATCGGTTACGCCTTCACCAATCATGTGGCATCCCAGCCACTCACCATATTTAGCATCGAAGATTACTTTGATAAATCCGTCCGTATTTCCGTTCGCAGTAGCTTTACCACTGGCAGAAAGAGGGAATTTACCTACTTTTATCTCGTATCCTTTTTCTTTAGCCTGTTTTTCTGTAAGACCCACGGATGCTACTTCAGGGTGGCAGTACGTACATCCCGGAATATTTCCGTAGTCGATTTTCTCAACGTGCATTCCCTTGATTTTCTCAACACAGGTAATTCCCTCAGCGGAAGCAACGTGAGCTAAAGCCTGGGTAGGAATAATATCTCCGATTGCGTAGTAACCCGGTACTGAAGTTTCATACCATTCGTTTACCAGCACTCTTCCTTTGTCTGTCTGGATTCCTACTTCCTCCAAACCGATATTTTCGATGTTGGCAGCAATACCTACGGCAGATAACAAAATATCAGCTTCAAGGGTAATGTTCCCGTTAGCGGTTTTCACATTGGCTTTTACGCCTTCCCCGCTTGTATCAACGCTTTCCACAGAAGCATTGGTCATGATTTCGATTCCTGATTTTTTCAGAGATTTCTCCAGATGCTTGGAAACCTCTTCATCCTCCACAGGAACGATATTCGGCATGAATTCTACGATGGTTACTTTCGTTCCCATTGTGTTATAGAAATCGGCAAATTCTACCCCGATAGCTCCGGAACCTACAACGATCATAGATTTCGGCTGCTCCGGAAGAGATAATGCCTGTCTGTATCCGATTACTTTTTTACCATCCTGAGGCAGGTTAGGCAATTCTCTTGAACGCGCTCCTGTTGCAATGATGATATGGCTGGCCGAATATTCAGTTACTTTACCGTCTTTATCTGTAACAGAAACTTTTTTACCTTTCTGAACTTTAGCAGTTCCAAGAATTACATCGATCTTATTCTTTTTCATTAAGAATTCAATCCCTTTGCTCATTTTGCTGGCTACACCACGGCTTCTCTGGATCACATTAGGAAACTCAAAGCTGGCTTCCACTTTGTTCAGTCCGTAATCTTCAGCATGGTTGATATAATGAAAAACCTGAGCAGATTTCAATAAGGCTTTCGTTGGAATACAGCCCCAGTTAAGACAGATTCCCCCTAAGTTTTCTTTTTCGATAATTGCGGTTTTGAAACCCAACTGTGCTGCTCTGATTGCAGTAACATATCCACCAGGACCACTTCCAATGACAATAATATCGTAATTCATTACTTTAAAAATTTTTATGCGAATTTAAGGAAAAAATTTTGATGTTTCATGGTCTGCCCTTCCATATTTCACTGAACACCACTCCTGATTTGGCGACCGGGGCAATAGAAAAATCAGACTTCTGTTTTAAACCGATAAATTAAAATGGTTTATTTTTCATTTTTTAAAATATCACAAAACAGAGATAAATGTTAAAAAATGAATTTTATTAATCAATAAACAAATATTGTAGTAAAATTTTTATATTTTAGTTTAAAAAGATTAATAAAAAGCAAAAGTACGCAAAGCGATTAAAACCGCTACTATACAATGCTTTATAAATGTGTAGTCTTAGTTTGGAACTCGGTGTCTGATAGGTTTTGGGCTTAAATTGACAAGGTTAGGTTACTAATTCGTTACCGATTGATAAAGGCAACTATATAGCTTAACTGATTATATTTCAGTCTTTTGCACCCTTTTTTATATTCCCTTGTAACTCAATGTAATTTAATTTTAAACGTTAAACATTTGAGTTATGGAGCAGACAAAAAAATCGACGTTCAAACTGCTTTTCTATTTGAAAAAGAACGAACTGAAAAAGAACGGTAATGCCCCGGTTATGGCACGTATTACCATTGATGGAACACCGAAAACTTTCGGGACAAAGTTAGAAATTAACCCTAATAGTTGGGATTTAAAACACGGACGGGTTCAGGGCAAAAGTGCCACAGCTTTGAGCATCAACCAAAAGCTGGACAATATACGGGGACGTATCGACAAGATTTATGAAGATATGCTGAAGCACGAGGGCTTTGCAACTGCCCAAAAAGTAAAGCTCTCTTTTCTCGGTGTTGGTGTAATGGATGATGCCATATTGAAAGTTTTTAACGACCAGAATGTTGAATTTAAAAGATTGGTTGATAAAGAGGAGCGTTCACAAGGAACTTACAACAAATACATCACTGTTTACAATCATCTTACGGAATTTATAAAAGAGCGTTATCACAGGGAAGATATGGCATTTCGGGAACTGACGGCAGATTTTATCCGTGAGTTTGACTTTTACCTCCGCTACGATAAGCAATGCGCCCATAACACGGTTTGGATTTACACAATGCCTGTTATTGCTTTGGCTGAACTGGCTATCAAAAAAGGGCTGATACGTGATAATCCTTTTGAGGATTACGAAATAAGTATGGAAGAAACCGACAGAGGGTACATACTGAAAGAAGACGTTGAAAAGCTGATGATGTGTCAGGTTCCGCATAAAAGATATGAACTTGTAAAAGATATTTTTATTTTCAGTTGCTTTACAGGATTGGCTTACGCTGATATTAAGAAATTGACAAGAAGCAATATTCAATCATTCTTTGACGGTCATCAATGGATTATCAGCCGGAGAAAGAAATCTGATGTTGCTTCCAATGTTCGGTTAATGGAAATCCCTAAACGTATCATTGAGAAATATCAGGGTACAACAAGGAATGAATTTATCTTTCCGGTTCCTACCAATGCAACCTGCAATACGCACATAGGTAAATTGGTTGAAAAGGCAGAGATTATCACGGAGCAAAAAGTAACCTTTCACACCGCAAGACATACTTTTGGAACAATGTTTCTGACCGAGGGCGTACCGCTTGAAAGCCTTAGCAAAATGATGGGGCATAAAAACATTTCCACCACACAAATTTATGCTAAAATCACAAGCCAAAAAATCAGCAAGGATATGGATTTGGTTACACCGAAATTCAAAGCAATGGAAGAGGCATTTATGATGGCAATCTAATCCGCTTTTATCTAACCACAAGAAGCAGAACTTAACGGTTCTGCTTTTTTTATGCCCATACTTTTTTATTACTCCTCCTTTGTTTCAGACTATTGAAGCCTGTTCATAATTGACATAAAAATTAGGAATAGAAAATTTCCACAATCAACCGGTAAAAAGGCAGCTAAGTTATAGCGGGCAGCCATCGCACACACCCACCAATAAAAAAAACGAATGAACGGTTTCCCCCTAAAGGAACCCCCATTAAATCATTTTTTTTCTTGGTCATCGCTGTTGCCCGCTTGGATTATCTGCTTTCTTTTTTCCGGTTTTTCTTTTGGAAAATATTATGCGAAGCGGAGCAGACCACAACAGGAAGCAGGAAGCGAGAAAAGCGAACGTAACAAAATGTCAAACTTTTAAAACAGAACGATTATGAACATCATCGGACGACTAACAAGGGATGCGGAAGTAAGAACCCTTAACAACGACAAGCAAGTAGTAAACTTTTCGGTAGCGAGCAACGAAAGCTACAAGAACAAACAAGGCGAGCGTGTAGAGCAAACGACCTACTTCGATTGTGCCTACTGGCTATCTGCAAACGTGGCAAGACTGCTGACAAAAGGCACATTGGTAGAACTCACAGGGCGAGTGAATACACGAGCGTGGATAGGCAAAGACGGCGAAGCACATTCGGGGCTGAACTTTCATACCTCACAAATCAAACTGCACGGAGGTAGCAGGAGAGCCGAAACCATACAAGCTACTGCACAAGCCGAGAACAACAAGGTTACAGCACAGGGAGCAGATGACGACCTCCCATTCTAACAACGAGTATTCAATCATTTTTTAACATCAAAATTTATCAAAATGGCACATAACATTCATTTCAACGAGCAAACAGGAAAGCACAGTTTCTTTTCAGTACAGCAAAAAGCGTGGCACGGTTTGGGGCAAATCGTAGAGCAATACCCAACGAGCGAGGAAGCTATCAAATACGCAGGGTTAGATTACGATGTCGTAAAATCCCCACTGTTTACCAAAGGTTCGGGCATTATCGAAACTGCCAACGGTATAGAAATAGGTAGCACCGAATTAGAAGTACCTAACTATTTCGCTAACATACGCACCGATAACAATGCAGTATTGGGTGTAGTCGGTAAGGATTACCACATTGTACAAAATCGGGAAGCCTTTAATTTTTTTGATGCTATTGTAGGTGGTGGCGAAGGTATCCTGTACGAAACCGCAGGGGCATTGGGCAAAGGGGAACGCATCTTTATCACTGCCAAACTGCCCGATTATATCCGTGTAGGCAATGGCGATGATGTAACGGAAAAGTACATTTTTCTAACCACTTCGCACGATGGTAGCGGAAGTATTACCGCAGCATTTACGCCTATCCGTATCGTATGCCAAAACACGCTGAATGCCTCACTACGCAGTATGACCAATGTAGTCCGTATCAAACATACTTCGGGAGCAAAACAACGTATCGAGAACGCCCACAAGATTATGGGGCTTGCCAACACATTGAGCAACCAATTAGAGGGCATTTTCAATAATTGGACAAAGGTAAAAGTATCAGACCGAGAAGTAAGAAAGCTAATCCAGTTGGCACTTTGCCCGAACAAAGAAACACTTGACCTTATCAACAAAGGGGCTGACGATGAAGTTTCCACCGTGTTCAAAAACGTGGTTGATAATGCGCTTCTATATGCTATGACAGATGATGCACAACAGATGAACACGACCAAAGGGACTTTGTTCGGAGCATACAACGCTGTTACAGGCTACTTTCAGAATGTACGCAATTACAAAGATGATGAAGCCAAATTACAGAGCATTGTATTGGGTGGTACTGCCCAACTCAAATCACAGAAAGCATTTGAATTGTGTACCGCATTTGCTTTGGACGGTGCGGAAATCCTAAACCTTAATTAGATAACAACAGGCTACCGCCTTAAATGGTGGTAGCCTACTATAAAACAACAATATGAAAGCATTACATAAAATGGACAACTTAGATAAAGGCGAATTGCTTTGCAGGCTATTCCCCGAAGAAATGGCGAACATTCAGAACGCCGTAAAAAAGCAGTGCGAATACTTTCTGAAAAATGAAATTACCATTCGTGAGGGTTGGTATCAAAAGGGCTTTTTTACCGCAGAATTTTGGTACAGGCTTGTGCAGGATGCACACAGGATAATCGAGAAGAACGAGGACAAACTTCTCAAAAAACCACGCTGGTTTGCAGACCATTTTTTTGACGGATACAACGCAATATTTGCGATGCACTGCCTTATCGAATATGCACAGACAGAGGACTGTAAACCCAATCTAAAACAGGCTATACACCTAATATTCGGAAGTGAGCCTTTATTAAAAATAACCTTAAACGATAAATAATTATGCCAAATTGGTGCAACAATACGGTTGTCTTCGAGGGGAAGCCTGAAGCAATCGAACAGGTAACACAGCTATTCAAATCAATGGCTGAAAGAGAAAGGAAAGAGAATTGCGGACAACTGCCCGATTTCATAGACGACAGTAACGGCGGATATTTCTTTGAGGTTTACGAAAGCGATACGGGAATATTCAATTATCAAACAAAATGGTCGCCAAATGCGGAAGCAGTTAAGCAGATAGCCGAGCATTACAACATAGATTTCCAATTGGATTATGAGGAATTAGGTTGTTTGGTATATGGCAGGACAATGTTTTCTGACAAGCTACTCATAGATATTTATCTGGAAGACGAAGATTTTGACAGCTACGAATTAGACAAGGAAACAGACACCTACCATTTTGAGGGCAAGGAGTACGACAGCGAATGGGAAATACTCGACACTCTATTAGAACGTAAAATCGAAAATCAGTTAAACACCATTAAAATTTAGAACGATGAAACTATCCGATAAAGCGACAGCACATATTTTGGTTAAAGCCAACACCAATAGCGAATGGGATAATTGCGAGTTTGCAATTATCCATCTATCCGAAGAATGGAAACAGGAACAGGCAAAACGGCTTGCATTGGTTAAGCCGTTAGAGGGCAATCATTATTTCTGCTCAATGAACTACTATGATACGGCAGTAGATTTTTATTGCACAGGCGAAGACGATACCCCGAACATTGAAGAAATGCTAAACGATAAAGAATGGGCATTTGTGGAGCTTGACGAGGGGGAGCAGGAAATGTTTACCGCACCCGAAAACCGATTGGACTGTTACAGGCTTGTATTGCGTGCAAACGGTACAGGCTACTATACAGCATACGGCAAGCACACCAGCGAGGAATTTTGGACGGAAGAATTTTCATTAATCCAATTAACGGCTTAATCAATAAACCCCAATTTCAATTTATGACACGTTCAAATCTTCATATCAAATTGAGCAACGGCAAATCTCTTATTTGCGTTGCCGACAGCAGCAGCGCACCCGAACAGGGATATATCGTTGAAAGGCTTTTTTTGCCTTTGTTATCCCTTGACAACAGTGAGCAAGAACTCGAAATGCTTACGGAGCATTGTACAATGGATGAAAGGCGGATAAACGCAGACTACCGCTATTTAATAGACCTTACCACCAAAGAAGTAAAGTTCTTTGAAGAGCATTACAGCTACACAAAAGACACGTTCAGGAAAGGCAAGGATATAACGGAACGTTATGACGAGTATTTAAAAACCATAAGCTAAAATAGCAGCCGCCTGACCCGAAAAGTCGGGCGGCAAAAAGACAGATCCTCCCGATGGTTGGGCAGTCTTTTTGCTTTAAATTGGTGCAATCCCCTTTAGCAAAATGCGCCCTTACACAAATCCTTTCTTTTCCATTTTACCAAACAGGTTGCGACATTATTGCTTGGGATATTCATTATCCCATAATTTATTATTGGGGGATTACTTTCTTTCGTGAGTTCTGCGGAAAAGAAAGTAACAAAGAAACCTGTTATTGCGGAAACTGTTTATAGTATTCTTTTGCAATTTCGGCTACGCCAGCACTAAAATAATGTCCTCCATCATTTATAACGGTTATGGCTTTTTTAAGTTCTTCGGGGTCTGCGCCTTTCAGTATATACCCTTTTACGCCACGCTGAAGCATCTTTACTACATCCTGTACATCATCATTAATGCTAAAAGCCAGGACTTTGGTTTGCGGATATTTTTCATTCAATGCTTTAGCGGTTTCAAAACCATTCATTACCGGCATATTTATATCAACAACCATTACATCGGGAACAACTTCGATTTCCTCCATTTTTTTCATTGCCATTTTTCCATTCTCGGCTTCAAAAAGTATTTCAAAACCGAAACCCATTAGAAAATCACAAATACCCTTTCTAAGCATATCGTGGTCATCTATCATCCCTACCTTTATTATTTGTTCTTTGCTCATTTTCTTTTTGCTTAGTTTGATGAGGTTAAAAAATCCGTTGGGAGCTTTAGATAAATTCGGAGTTCGAGTAACGTAAGGTATTCCTTTATCGACCTCAATGTCCCTGACTTTAAAACGGTCAAGCCAATCTTTAAAGTGTGCTATCTCGTTAGGTTTAAAATGTACAATTTCCCCGTTTTTAAGGGATATGATAAAAACATCAATGCAGAGAGAGAACGCTGATAATTGCGTAGCAGGGTGGTCAAATTCGGGGTAAAAAATATCCTTGCCGTCCATAACTCTTAATGTTTATCAAGTTAGTGGAACCTGCAAAAAAAAGAGGCGCAGGCAACCACACTTACTGGCATTAAGGCACTGGTACGCCTGACCCCCAAATAAGCGAGCGCCCACGCCATAACGTGAGCGTTCTTACTTATTCGTTCCGGGGTTTTAAAAATTACCAGTTTCTAATGCGGAACTTAAAGCAAAAACAACTTTAAGTATTTTCTATATTTTCGACAACAAAGATACTAAACTCGTCCTTTTTTGACAGCATATAATACAAAAAAGATTACAGTCAAACAATTTTTTGTGAAATGTAATTTTGCTCCAGTATAGTCAGGATATCGCTTTCCTTATAAATAATCTTACCGCCTATTTGTATATACGGCAGTATATTATCATCACGGTACTGCTGTAAAGTGCGTTTGCTGATATGGAGCAGCTTGCACACATCTTCGCCCGAAAGGTAAATTTCTCCGTTCATTACAGGGCGGTAGTTTTTCAATATGCTTTCGATACGGGTTCTTAGCTGTGTTATCATTTCCTGATGGGCAATGATTTCTTCATTGTCATTCGTGAATAAATCCATTTTCGGCAGTATTGTACGGTTGTCCGGCTTCGAGCAAAGCCTGTACATCCGAGCGTTTATAATAATTTTTACGGTTCAGTCTGGAATAAGGCAATAACCCTTTGTCCTTATACGTCTGCAAAGTCCGCTTGGTAATGTTCATCATCAAACACACTTCCTGGTTATCGAGCCATTGCTCTTGCGCAAAAATTGGCGTGTATTTCTGCGTGGCATTTTCGGTAAGTTCCAAAAGTGCTTTCAGCTCATTCTTCATTCCGTCCAGTGCGGATTTTTGTATTGCGATTACTTCCATTGTTTGCTCAATTTTGCTATGGAAGTTGAATTTATAAAGGCTTAGTACGGCATTGGGGAAAGTTGCAGGGTTTGGCTTTGAGAGGTAGCGTTTGGCGATTTACTAAGCCGTAAATAAAAAAATCGGATAGCTTTTGGGCTATCCGATTTGCTTAAAAAATGTATGCTGTAATAACTATCTGCGTTCGGCAGGTTGTTCTATTTTTACTTCAGGTTGTTGTTTTTCTTTTTTCTCACGCCAATAAACCCACAGCGACAACAGACCGAAAATAATCAGCCCGTAAGCTATCCATTTACCGACCCTTTCCACGAATTTAATGAAAACCGAACTTTCATAAGATGAGAAGCCCTCTGCTCCCATAGGGCTGCGCCTGTAAAACTTTCTCCGGTTAATCCAGTAGCGAAGTCCCAGTCCTGCAACCAAAAATATAATACCTATTACCAATGATGCAACCATACCAAAAATACTTTATTTCCACTGTTTGAATTTACGAAAAATATCCGTGGCATTATTCAATTTCAAACTCTTTCGGATACCGAACTACACCGCTTACATTTTGCAGCGCATTTTGCGATAGTTCTATTGCCATACAGTTTTCTTCAGGAACTTCAAATGGCAGCTTTATCCCAAATTCTTTGGTCAGCTTATAGCCAAACTTAGGGTAATAGTTTTCGTGTCCTAACAGCATCACAGAGCCAAAGCCCATTTTTTTTGCTATATCGTGGGCAGCTTGTATGAGTTTGCCGCCAATACCTTTTCCCTGATAATTCGGCAACACAGCAACAGGGGCTAACGCAAGCGAGGTGTAAGTGTTTTTATCCTTGTCTTCAATATTAATTTTTGTGAGCAATATATATCCCGCAATTTGATTATCTACTTCGGCAATAAGTGATAATTCGGGGACAAACGCATCAGAATTGCGTAACCGTTCCACCAAGAACTGTTCTTTATGGTCGCTCAATTCCTCGTTTTCAAAAGCCAGGCGAATGAGTTCAAAAACTTTTTTGAAATCTTCCTTTTCTTCCTTTCTAATTTTTATTTCCATAGTCTGTAAAATCAGCAGTTTTATAAAATGCGAAAACGGCTTACCCAAAAAGGCAAGCCGCTTTCATTGTTTATGGAAATAATAACTTACTCAAATTTGGTAAACCGAAAGGATAATACCCTTTTTCATTATTGCAAGGATAAGAAATTATTTCTTTAGCAACTATCGAATTTAAAATTAAAAACGGCTTACCCATCAGATAAGCCGTTATTTATGAATTGGAATACTGCTCTTAATCGCTGCTGTTAAACTGAAAAGTTATCTGCTTTTCGTTCCCGAAGCTGTCCGAAATCCAAACATCAAAAGATTGTGATACGGCAGACGTTGACGTGTAATACAGCCTGAACTGCTCCGTTGGTAACTGGTACAGGTCGTTGGGCTGATACGGCGGCTCATTGTAGTATTGCAACGTTCCCTGACCATCAAACTGGAAGTAGCGAAGAAAATACTGCGTGTTGCTGTAATTGCCTGTACGCTGTATGGTAATGCGTATTTCTACGGTTTGTCCGTTGGCAACATCTTTAGGCACTGGCATTACATTGACCTCGAAAGGAAAATTGTTCTGTATTTCGAGTTCATCATCTTTGCTGCAAGATACCAACGTAACCGAAGCTGTGAGGATTGCCAGGAATATATATAATGGCAGTAGCCCTGTTCTGAATTTATTGAATATTGCTATCATCGTTTTTTACGTTTTAAAAGTTAAACCTTAATCCCACACCTGCCGACGGTCGGAACTGTCGTAAATCCGTACCCCAAAAGACTTTTGTACGCCCTTGCAGGACTAATACAAATCGGTCAGAAAGGTACGTTTCAAAGGTCAGTCGTCCGCCAGCTCCGTAAATGAAATTGTCCTCGTCCAATATCTTCGCTCCGTCATACAACATCGGTTCGCCACGGTTGATGCTTTCATAACCTGCTACGGCGGTTATTCCGGCATTCAGCGTGATGTTCTTCCGGGCATCGCCCAAAAGGAAGAAGCTGTAACCGCCCTCGGCTGTAAAAGTTTCCTGCGGGATGCGGAGGTCTTTATAATCGTGGTATTGGTGCGTATATTCCAACGCCCAAAGCTGGTAATTGCCGTTCTTACCGTTCACGGTCATACCGATATTGATATAATAATCGTTGCCGATTTTATCATCGGACAGCACACCAACATTTACTTCCAACCCTTTCTGTTTCGGCAGCATTCGCTGTGCCTGTGTCGTTGTGATACCCATTAAAACGAGCATCACGGTATAGATATACTTTTTCATTTTATTACTGTTGTTTTAAATGGGTTATTAAAATTTCAGGTGCATATCGTCAATCAAACGAGCCTTGATTAAATCCGAATTTTCCACCTGCAATGTTTGATGCCTGCCGCCGTTCTTCTCGAAAATCTCAATCAGAAGTATCTTATCATCGGCAATGGTAAATTGGTCTAAGAGGAATACATTTTGCTCGGTAGATTTTCCTTTTATGCCGTCCAATGGTTTGTAAGTCCTAAGCGGTGTCAAAGGAATTTCCTGCACTACGGTACGTTTGGCAACCTTTTTATCCACCACTTTGAAATTGATAAAATCAATCTCAAACGGAACATTGGTTTTGTTACGCAGTTCGGTATGGAAATAGTATTTGCCGTTGTGTATGTAAATGCCTTTGAGGATAAACTGAATGCCGAAACTCTTAGCCCCGATATGCTTTACAATGCGCTTGTCTTTCTTGTAAATGGTTTCCAGTAACAAGCCTGCCAGTGAGGGCGAATTGTTGCCCAATTCTTCAAAAAGCACATCGTTTCCGTTGGTTCTATCTACTGATTTTTGCATTGTTAGCAGGTCATAGCTTGTTGCTTCAGGGTAGGAACTGTAATACACACTGAAACTGTAAAAACGTCCATCATTGGTAATTACTGAAAAATTCGTTTCCGGTTCAAAGTTCCTTACCGATGCTTTTACTCGTAGTACGTTTTCCGCATCTTCGGCTTTACCTGCAATCAGGTATTCGCTTCCCAAATCCACGTAACGAATGGCAGTCGGGAAAATCAAGTGCGAAGTTTTATCGTAGGTTACTTCCATTTTGTATGGTTCTATCTTGCCCAATGCAAGCGGAGTTCTGATGCTGTCCTGCGCAAAAGAATTTACGGCTAAGCCGATAGTCAGAGCAAATGCCCAAAGTGTTTTAAAAAGATTTTTCATTATAAAATTATTTTAGTTTAACATTATTGTTTTGATACAAGGAAGACCTGATGCCCTGCTTTGAGCGTAACCTTTGGTGTACGTACTTTCTTTGCGAAATAGCCCGAAATTCCTTGTACAATGCCTCTGCTTAAATCGGCAGCAACCTGTTGTCCGGCATTCTGCGTAAGCATCACGCTCGTTCCTCCTGTCTGGCTCATATTGCCCGCCATTTCGGTAAGTGCGTTCATTTCGGGCGAATACGGAACGTACAAGCCTTGCTGCCCGTCCAAATCGTAAATGGTAATATCTACGGGAATGATATTACCCTCCAGTTCTACCGAAGTAACCTTTAGCTGTAAACGACCGCCCTGAAACTTGGCATTCGCCGTTACGATAGTTCCTTTGGGAATGGTACGATTAGGCGTTTTGGCAGGCTCTAATAAACGAAGCCTTACGCCCGTTTCCCCAACAACGGTTTGTGCATCGTGTACGCAGGCTTTGATGCTGTTTTTCGGCTGTACCACCTGTTCAGTAGAACCTGCGGTATAGAAGCCCCTGTTTTTGGTCTGGTTTAAATCGTTCAAAAATTCGCTGTCTGTTGGCTCACGATACAAGGCTGATACGGTGTTTTTCCTTGTGGGCGTAAATGATACAAAATGCTCTTTTTGGCTGGCAGTCGAAGCTCCCGAAGCTGTACCGTTTGTGGGTGTGGCTTCTCCATTGCTGCTATTACCTTGCGGAAGATATTTTGCAGCCATTTGATAGGATTTCTCCATCAGGGCAAGCTGGTCATCTACTGTTGTTGCTTTAGGTACATCTTTATCAGCCAGTTTTTCTTTTAGCTCATCCAATTGCCTGCGGAGTTCCATTGTTTCTGCATTGTCGTTATTATAGAATGAGCCTAACGTGCTTTGTGTATTTCGGTAGCTGTTCAAGGCAGGATTGCCATAACGTCCCGAATTTCTGCCACTGCCATAGCCGTTGCTTTCTTCCTCTTCTACAAAATCTTCTTCGCTCTTGGCGTTGGCAGATGAGCTGTCCTCATTCCAATAATCGGATAGCGTGGTAAGGGCATTGCGTTTCTCCTGGTCTTTTTGTTCCAGCATTTCCTGCTCATACGCTTTGCCTTTGCTGTCGGGCATTCCTGCCCCGGTAGCTTGTGGAACAGCATCGTTCAGCCCGATGTTTTCGACCTCTTTTTTATCCTTTGACGGTTTAAAGATGAGGTACATACAGCCTAAGAAGACAATCGCCATCAAACCGAATATCAAGGGCTTTTTAAGGCGGTCTTTGCTGTTCTTTTTATCATCCAGCAGATTGGATGCTTTACTTTGGTCGCCTTCCTCAACGAGAATGCTGACCCTTTTTTCATTTTCTTTCATAAAACTGATTTTTTAAAATTGTTGATACACTATCCTGCAACCTTGCAGGATTTTTACTTTTGAGGACAGGGTTCTCGATATGCCTGATGTTGATGGTATCATTCGGCTTGCCCGTATCGTACACTACTTTGCCAATAACCCCTGCCGTAAGCAAGAGATAACCCACAAAAAAGTACAACGTGTATTGATGCTGCTTGCGCACTGGCAAAGCCCGCCAACGCTCATCGAGCTTATCAAAAAACCTGTCCATAGTTGCTCTTAATTTTTTCATACTTTAATGATTTTCGGTTATCGCATTTTAAACCGCCTTTTCGGGGAAGACAACTGTTCTTTAGGTTTGTCAGACACTTGGGCAATGGCTTCTTTCCTTGTCGGAACCGAGCTTGTAGAGAGGTCTGTCAGTTTGGATTGTTTCAATAATTGCCCGTATTGGTCTATCCTTTCAATATTCATCTTCTGTACATCAAAAAGACCGTCTTCATACTTTACCCACATATTGCATTCAACCTTTGGCTTATCATCGCCATTCCATTGCAGGTAAGTTGTCAGCATCATAATGTTGGGCAACATCGGTTTATCCATCCCATTTTTACAAGCCTCTAAAAACCTGCTGATGCTGTCTTTGATTTTGTCGGCATAAGCTGCCTCCGTTTGGAAATAACCGTCATACCCTTTATCGGTCAGCGTTTTTGCGAATGCGTCTAAATCAAGTAACTGTTTCATATCCTTAATTTTTAGCGTTCGATAACTTCGATGTCTTTGTTTTCTACTACCGCAAACTTTTCGATGTTAAATCCCTGCGGGTTGTTATCCGAACGAACGGAGTTGACGAGATAGCAGGAAGTAATCAGGTTACGGCGTGTTACGTTGCTCGAACGGATGATGAACTGTTTGGCATAGGTGCGCACTGCATAGGGGTAATTGTCGAAATTGCACACCACACTATCTACCTCAATTCGTTGCTGAACATTACCCGAAATGATACGGCTGTAATAGCCCTTTTCAGACAGGTCTTTGTAATAGTCGAAAGCTGATTTATCGGCAAGGTTGAACGCCCTGCTCATATTGCTTTCAATAGCGTTCTTATCGGGTGCAAGCGTGAAGAACAATTCGTGAAATCTCCTGACGTGTTCCCTTGCTTCCACAGGTCGGTTAATACTGGCATCCTGCGACAAGGCAAGCATCAGTGATTTGCCATTATCCAGCACATAGATTTTTTGCCTTTGTTCATTTGCAAAGCTGTACGATTTCCACACGGCAAATCCTACTACGCCTATGCAGAGAACGGCAAACACGATGGCATATAAACGTATCTGCCGAAAGCTGTTTTCTATATTTCTTAGCGTTTTAAATTCCATTTTTAAGAATGATTATTGTTTTACATTATTTTTTAAGTAACTGACCGCCGATGTTTCCAACCGTTGAACCAGCTCCGGCTCCGGCAAGGTTTCCTGCTTTCATTGCTGTTGAGTTTACATTGCGGGTAAAGTTTCCTGCGCCTCCAGCTTGGATTACCCAGCCTGTTACTGTCGGGATAGTGAAGTACCCGATGATGCCGATAATCATAAAGATGATGTACACCGTATTGGAGGTGTCGGGTATATAGGTCGGGTCTGAAAGCATTGCTATATCCTTTTCCAGTATCAGCGATTGTATCCTTGCCAGCATCGAACTGAACAAATCGGAAACAGGCAACCACAGGTAAACGCTCACATACCTCGTGAGCCACTGCGTGAGCGTGGACTGAAAGCCGTCCCATACGGAAATTGCAAAGGCAATCGGTCCGAGTATGGAGAGGACTATCAGGAAAAATGTTCTTATGGTATCAATAACCAAAGCCGCCGCCTGAAAGAGTATCTCCAGTAGATTGCGAAACCAATCCTTTATGGCTTTTTCTATTTGATAAGCACCCCTGTCCATATACATACCCGCCATCGTGCCGATGTCGGAGGGCGACCAGCCCAATTCATCCAGCTTCTTGTCAAACTCTTCGTCCGATACCATATAGGCGGTTTCGGGATTTCTGACCATTGCTTCATATTCCAGTTGGTCTTTCTGCTGTTGCAGCTTGTTCAGGTCAAGCACCTGGTCTTCGAGTATGGAATGTGTTCCCGTTACAACGGGGCTTAGCACTGCATTGATAGTTCCCAATACAATGGTTGGGAAAAACATAATGCAAAGCCCCAAAGCAAACGGGCGTAACAATGGGAACATATCAATAGGTTCGGCACGGCTTAAAGCCTGCCAAACCTTTAATGCCACATAGAATAATGCACCCAATCCCGCAAGACCTTTAGCCACTGCCGCCATATCGCCTGCAAGCGGCATCATATCGTCATAAAGCGAACGCAGGAGTTCGTGAAGATTATCCCATTCCATTGTTACCAGTATTTTTGGTTAGCAGTTCCGTATAGGTCAAGCACCCTTTTGGCATCGTTTTTCTTTTTCGCTCTCAGGTAGCTTACAGAAATATTTTTGTTGGTGTAATAGCGTACAAGACTGTGGTAGTCTTTTACTTCTTTGTACACACGGTCGATGATGTCCATACGCTCTTTGTCGTTCAGCGAAAGGCTGGATGAGGTTACGATTTGCTTCAGTTCTTTCAGCAGTTCGGTACTTTCATTGAGCAATGCGGAGTAGCCGTTACCGATAGCGGTCAGCTCTTGCGGCGAGAAATTGGGGTCGTTCATCATCTTGCCGAAATTCTGCACGTACATTTCCGAAACATCGCCTACCAGCAAAACCGTTTGCTGCACCTTACGGGCATCTTTCACAAGGTTGTTGACGGCTTTCAGCTTGTCGTAATATTCCTTGCCCTGTTCGTACACTTTCTTCACTTCGTTGAAGTTCTTAACCACATTGCTTACGGTGGAAGAAGTCTGTACGATTTCATTCGCACTGTTGAGAATGCCCGATGCAAGGTTTGCGGGGTCGGTTACTACCCATTGGGCTTTTGCGGACGGTGCAACGGCAAGCATTAGTGCCGTACACACCATAAAAAGGATTTTTTTCATTTTCTTGAAATTTTAAATTGTTAATGACTATTGATTTGAATTGTCACGCCGTTGCATAGCGATATGCTTAATGGCGAGTTCCACGTTTCCGTCCAGTTCAGCAGCGAGCTGCATTACTTCCATTTTTTCGGTTTCTTCGGTGGTATAGGCGAGGTATTCCTCCAAACTAACTTCGGTGGCATAGACTGCCGAGTGCGTACCACCTAAACCAATCCAGACTTCTTTGTAAAGCCTTGATGGGTCGTTGTTCATATTGATAGAAAGTACCTGCCCTTTCTCCTTATCGGTAAGCCCCAGCATTGCCTGTATATCGTCAAACTTATTCATATACTTGCGCTGGTCTAAGAGGATTTTACAATCGGAGTTGTTGATGATACTTTCTTTCACAATGGGCGACTGGATAATATCATCGACCTCTTGCGTTACGACAATCGCTTCTCCGAAGAATTTGCGAACGGTCTTAAAGAGGTACTTGATGTATTCCGCCATTCCCTCTTTGGCAATCGCTTTCCAAGCCTCTTCAATCAGGATGAGCTTACGGATACCTTTCAGTCGGCGCATCTTGTTGATGAACACCTCCATAATGATAATCGTGACTATGGGAAAGAGGATTTTGTGGTCTTTGATGGCATCAATTTCAAACACGATAAAGCGTTTGGAAAGCAGGTCTAACTGCTTGTTTGAGTTCAGCAGGTAATCGTATTCGCCGCCTTTGTAATAAGGCTCTAATACGTTGAGGAAATTGGCAATGTCAAAGTCTTTTTCCCTTACCTGCTTTTGCTCCAATACCTTGCGGTAATCGCCTTTTACATACTCGTAGAAGCCGTTAAATGATGGGTACACGTTTTCCGTTTTGATACGCTCGATATAACCGCTAACGGCATTGGATAATGCCACTTCTTCCGAACGGGTCGGCGGTTCATCGTCCCTTTTCCAAAGCGTTAGTATCAAAGTTTTGATACTTTCACGCTTTTCAATATCGAACACGCCGTCATCGGTATAAAAAGGGTTAAAGGCAATGGGATTGTCTTCGGTATAGGTAAAATAAACCCCGTCTTCGCCTTTGGTTTTCCCCTTAATCAATTCGCACAAACCCTGATAGGAATTACCCGTATCTACCAACAGTACGTGTGCGCCCTGCTCGAAATACTGCCTTACCATATGGTTTGTGAAGAACGATTTACCCGAACCTGACGGACCAAGAATGAATTTGTTCCGGTTCGTGATAATGCCACGCTTCATTGGCAAATCTGATATATCCAAATGGATAGGCTTGCCTGTAAGCCTGTCCGCCATTTTTACCCCGAATGGGGACGGCGAATTGTGGTAATTGGTTTCTTCGGTAAAGAAGCATAAGGCTGGCTCTATGAACGTGTAAAAACTTTCCTCTGCCGGAAAGTCGCCGGCATTGCCCGGCATTCCAGCCCAATACAACGTGGCAACATCCGTAGTGTTGTGGCGTGGCTTACACTCCATCAGTGCTAACGCACTACCGCAATCATTCTTTAGCTGTTTGAGTTCGGCAGGGTCTTCCGACCACGCCATAATATTAAAATGCGCACGAACAGAGGAAAGCCCGAACGAATGTGCTTCGTTCAGGTACTTTTCTATCCACTCTTTGTTGATTTGGTTGGCACGGCTGTACCGAGCCAATGAGTGCATATTCCTTGCTGATTTTTCAAACTTTTGCAGGTTCGCTTCGCTGTTATCCAAAAACAAATACTGGTTGTAGATATGGTTGCAGCTCAACAACAACCCCACAGGTGCAGCGAACGACAAACGGCAGTCGCTACGGTCGGTAGATAGCTTTTCAAAACGTGTATCTGCCGATACCGTTCCGGGCAAATCGTCCGTATCGGACAGGGTGTGCAAAGACAACCTTTTGTTTCCGATACGGACTTCTTCAGCACCGAGTGCGATGTCCTGCATCGGCGTTCCTGCTTCCCTCGAAAGGGTAAAATACTGTTCCAGCAATCCTTGCTTTTCATTTGTACCGATGATGTCTTCTTCGCTCAATCGTTGCAGGCTCACAAAACCGCTATCGTTCACAATACGCTCAAACTGTGCTACGGCTTCCATAAAGCGATGTATCGCTTCCTTATCCCTGATTTCCTTTGGTATGAGTGTGCCTTTGCAAAGCGAACTGAAGTTGCTTTGCATACGCATACGCTCTTTGGTGGTTTTTGTCAGGAACAGGTAGCAATAGTGGTTCAGGAATGGTCGCTCGTTGAAATGGCGTTGATAAGATTTCGATAAAAAACTCTGATCTTCCTGTGCCAAATCGGGGGCGTAGCTTTCTTTGATGTACCAATCCTGTTTGTGAATGACCGTAAAATCGGGTAAGGTCTTAATCGCCTTGTGCCAAGCGGAGTGAATGGCTTCATATTCCGCAGAAGCTACCGTGAACAGTTCCGGTAAACGCACTTCAAAACAGGCGGTAATGTCCGCATCTTTGGAAAGTATGCAGTTGTTCTCTACTGCCAGCAATGGAAATTTGCTTTCCAAAGTGGAGGTCTTTGCTACATTTCTCATACGGCTTTTGGTTTAGAAGTGAATTTTAAATACCTGTGTACAGGCTTGCGGCAGATGATGTATCGAGGATGCCGTTTTCTTGCACCCACTTTCATCAGCCCGTGTTCGCCGTACTTTTGGTTCAGTGAAAAGGTCTGCCATACGATGAGCGAAGCACCCCCTGCTCCGATGAACAGGCAGATGTAAGAGTTTACGCCTGCCATATACAGTATCATCACGAGAATAAGCGTACCGAGCAGTCCGCCTGCGAAAATGAACAGGTATTGCGCTTTCAATCCTTTGAACTCTACTGTACGCCCAATGCCTTTGTTAATATTGTAACTATTCATAAGCAAAGGATTACAGGAAGAATGAACGCAGGATGGTAGCGGCAACAATCAGGAAGATACACGCACCAAACCAGCTTGCCGCAGTCTTGCTCGTGTCAGGGTCGCCGGAGCTGAATTTGTTATACACCTTAACGCCTCCGATGAGCCCAACCACCGCACCGATGGCGTAGATTAATTGGGTGGCGGGGTCGAAATAGCTTGTTACCATTTGAGTAGCTTCGTTGATACCTGCCGAACCGTTTCCCTGTGCGAACGCACCAATTCCTGACAGCATCGCCACGGCTGCCAGCAAAACTTTTTTTCTCTGTTTTTCCATAATTGAAACACATTTATTTGTTACATTTTATCCCGCACCTTGCGAGCTTTCGGGACAAATGTCTTGTGGAAAAAGAGGCGTTATAAGAAAGTGGCAGTCAAAGGAAGTGTTTGGCTGTGAGTGGCTTTGTTGGTGGGAATTTTCAGAACGAGAGTGGAAATTTTCAAATGCTTTTTATACAATTTACAGTTGGTTCAATGCAACTTTTAAATTACATTTGTACATTCGTAATAAAGTCAATTTTAATCCTTTTTGAGATGAAAATATCAGGCAGACATATTGGAGAAATGCTGAAGGAAGCCAGAGAACAAAGACAGCTAACTCAAGAACAATTAGCCCAAAAAGTGGGTAAGAAAAGGAGTTACATTTCTAAGGTTGAAACTGATTATGGCAATAATATCAAACTTCAAACCCTTAAAGAGATAGTAGAAAAGGGATTTGACGGTACAGTTAAAATTAATTTGGAACTCTGATTTGTATATGGATAAATTATTGAAGAACGCTTTTAAAATGCAAATTCAATCCAAAGAAGGATTTGAGTTCGAAGAATTTATTGATGAACTGTTTCTTTTGAAATATGGCGTTGATAACTATACGCCCATTAGAAGGAATAAGGATAAAGGCAATGACGGTACTATTTTACCCGAACAAAAAATATTGGCTTGTTACGCACCAAGAAAATATAGCAAAACTGATTTTGAAACGAAAGTTTTAGGGGCAACAAACAAAGAAGGAGATTTCGAAAAATACCAGAAAAACTGGAAAGACAAATTTCCAAATTGGGAAATGTACGTAAACCACGAAGTATCACCGGAACAATTTACGCTAATTCAGAGTTTGGACGGCGATACTTCGATTAAGGGTATAGACCAAATTCTTTCTATTGTTGATGAACTTGTATCAAGTAAAAAAAGAAAACTTGCAGCTTATTTGGGGATTGAGAACTTTTTTATACAGGACTATATTCAGGAAATTATTAATGACTTATTGAATGCTTCAAGCGAAGAAGATAAGGCTCTGCATTTCGACAGGAAATCATTAGTCCCTCCCCAAAAGAAAATCGAACTCAACTTTGAGCAGGAAGATTGGGATGGAATGAACTCGGAAATGGTACTGGTTATGGCAGAATTTAACACGATTACCAATATACTTTCGGGATATAACGATGATGAGATTAATACCCTGAAAAGAAGAGTTATAAATGATTACAATAAACTTTCAGGAAATTTCAAGGATAGATTATATAATCTAACCGACCAATATACAACAGCATATGGAAACATTAAAGATGATGAATATGTGAAGTGTGTAAAATCTATATTGCTTTATATGTTTGAGCAGTGTTTAATAGGCAGAAAAACAGAAAATGAACTATGATATTACCGCAGCCAGAAAGCAATCTTAAAACCAATCTTATGGTATTGGGAGCAGATATTATTAGTATTATGGGCAATTCCCCTTTTAAAAACAAATATACCATCGTGGATGATATAATGAATAAGTTTTTAAACAGGGATAAAGATAGAACACCCGACCTTTTTCTGTATGCTTTAACCTTTTTGCATACAATTGGCAGTATTGAGAAAAAAGGATATAAAATTAAATTGGTAAAGAAAGAAAGCCAAGAAGAAAATCAAACAAGTTTATTCGACAATGTTAATTAGAATATATTCAGAAACCAACCTTATAGATGCTGTTCCATTTCACAATGGAATAAACATCATATTGGGCAAATACTCTGGGGATAAAGAAGCACGAGGGATTAATGGTATTGGCAAATCTACGTTGGTCAGGCTTGTTGATTTTACCTTACTAAGCGGTAAAGCAGAAAAAAGATTTGCTCAAAAAAAGTATGACTTTTTACGTGAGGATGAACACACGATTACTTTAGAAATTGAAGTACAGGAACAAAAATATTTTCTCAAGAGGGGCTTTGCCGATACAAAAAAAATATTTTTCGGGAAGCGACCGGATGCTCTCGATGAATATGAAAAATCTGAAATGCCGAAATTGCTGGAAGGGATATTTTTTCCGACAGAGAACAACGAAGTATTCTTTGAGGGAAAAAGATATGGAACGTTGATGGAATTTTTTGTTAAGGATGACTTGCAAAGTCAGCAGAGAGTTGACCCTTTAAATTTTGTTTCTTATAACGCCAATGCAAGAGAAAAGGCGTTGTATAATTTTTATTTGCTTAATCTCCCGACTAAAACACTTTTAAAATATAACGAAGTTTCTTCTGAATATGAAAGATACAATAATACAGTAAAATCATTATCAGAAAAGGTTAAGGCAGATACAGGGAAAGATATTCAGGAGTTTAGAACCGAGCGGCTAAAAATCGAAAAAGATATTGTAGCACTTGAGAATAGCCTGAAAGAGTACAACTTTCTTGCTAATCACAAAGAGATAGAGCAAAAGCTAAATCAGGTTATATCTGAAATTAACGAGCAATCTGTCATCTATCATAATACAAACCGTAAATTAGAAAAACTCAAATCCTCTTACAATGATGTAACATCTATCGACCTGGACAAAATTCGTAAGCTCTACAATGAAACCGTATCTACATTTGGCAACTTTGTAAAAAAGAGTTTAGATGAAGTTATAGACTTTAAAAAACAACTTCTGGCGAATAGAAATAAATATTTATTGGAAGAAGAAAAGAAATTACAATCATCAATAGACCAAAGTTTAACACAGCTTGAAAAATTAGAAAAGAACAGGAGCCAATTATTTTCATTGCTAAAAGAGAGAGGTGCATTGGACAGGATTGAGAGTACCTACGAAAGATTAGTGAATGAAAAAACACTTTTAGAACGGAACACCTCAATTGTAAGGGAAATTGACGAAATAGAGGAAATATTAGGAAATTCCAATATTGTCATTGCAGAATTAAAGAGAGATATTGTTAGTGAACTAAATAAGCAACAAACCTATCTTGATGAGTTGAGATTATTATTTCAGCAAATTCTTGAAAATGCTATCTATTTGGATGAAGAATTTGATAATTCTTATTTTAATATCACATTAAACTCTACTTCGCCAAGAAATCAGTTGCCATTTAAAATAAGTCTGGAAATTCCAAAAGCAGATGCTTTGGGACAGGAACGTTTGAAAATTGTAGCGTATGATTTAATGGTATTCTTAAAAAGCAGGATTGATAAACGCAATATCCCTGATTTTCTTGTACACGATGGTGTATTTCACGCCATATCATACAAAACAATATCCAATGTCCTGAACTATATGTACCACAAATCGAACGAGCTGCATAACTTTCAATATATACTTACTTTCAATGAAGATGAAATTGATTTAAACGGCGATGAAAATAAGTTTGGAAAGTTTGATTTTGATTGGTCAAAACAAGTGATTGCTGAATATTCAGATACCGAACAGGAAACAATTTTTAAACGATTTTTTTAGATGGCGAACTATCAACTACCTCCTTTAAAAGATGAAAGGTTATTTGAGGAACTTACTTGTGATTTATTCAATTTTGTAGAGAATACTTCGTCATATGAGAATACAGACTTTCAGACGTTTGGTGTAAAAGGACAAAATCAGAAAGGAATTGATGTCTTTTCTACTAAAACCAAAACGGTTATTCAATGCAAATTGAAGAGCATTGGAAGAAAGGATGAAACTATCAGGAAAAATCTAATTCAGGATATAAACACCGATTTAGAAAAATCGAGGGACTTAGCTATTGATTTCGACAAATTTGTTTTTGTTTCTACCTTCCGTGACGATGTGCAAATACAGGAATACCTCAATCAAATCAGAAAAGAAAAGGAACTTCCATTTCATTTATATTATTGGGGATGGGACACCGTTACAAAGCATATTGAACAATCAGAGGCTTTGCTACATAAGTATTTTCCAAAGTTTGTAAAAAAATCCAAGCCTGTAAAAGCAAAAATTGAATTACCTGACGGAGCATTGGGGAAAGAGCTTTCTAAGAAGAACTATATTGATTATTTAAAAAAAAGATATGGCGATTGGAAACAAATTGAACTAAGTAAAAAGGGAGAAAAATTCAACTGGGCTGCTTTTACTATTTCATTATCTAAAAGATATAAAGCATCAGGAATTAATTATATTGATGTTCGGCATTTTGATGATTTAGCATCCTATCTAAAAAGCCGGATTGATTGCACAATTATGGGAAAAGTGAACAAGTCTAAAGGAATAAAAAACTATTCTGCGTTTGAAGAGTTCTCGGAAAACGGAATTTAAAAAGACAAAGGGAAGTCTATAAGAACTCCCCAATGTCAAAATTCCCCAAATCATTTTTCCGCAAGGTGGAAGAACCGGGTTCTGTTTCAGTTGAAAGGCTACTATCCAAAAGCTCGGCTATCTTTCGGGAAGCATCCGCCACAGAATTTTCCAATAGGCTGAATAGTTCGGTTCCCTGTAATTTCTGAACTATGGCTACCGCTGTTTCCTTTTGGGCTGTTTCCAATTTTTCTTTTTGGAGCAATACCCCCACGGAGCTTAGTTCTTCGAAGGTAACCCCTTGGGCAAAACCGTCATCGCCATTGGGTATTCCGTACCTGTTCCAGTCTTCTTCCTCATCTTCCAAATCAGGTATATTGCTGAAAACTTCGTCCAGTTCTTCCTGCGGAATTTGAATGCTGACGTTTTCGTTTTCGTCATATTCAATGTCTAAATTATCAAGGTTTATCTCCACTTCCTCTATTTGGCTTTCATTGGCAGTGTTTGGCACTGAATGGCTTAATTTCGGTTTAGGCTGCCCCATAATATCGGGAAGGTGCGGATTGATTTTTCCCTTTGTCGGCTTTTGCTCCGACCTTTTCTTAATGACAATCTTGTCCTGCAAAAGCAAGGCAATGACTATCAGCAGGCATATTACAATTACAATCTCCATAGCTCCAATTATTAAATGGGTTTATACTTATCGTTATAGCTCTTGGTAATCTGTTCGCCAAATTCCTGAAAGTGATAATCCAACAGGTTATCCAAATAAGCGTAAATACTAATCTTGTCTTCACCAATTACTTGTATAATACGTGTCAGCTTTTCGTGAAACTCTGGTCGGATATAGACCGTTTTCCCATCACGGGCATTGGTTTCCGACTTTTTGAAAAAGATACTTTCGTAATCGGCTTCGGTTGCCTTTTTGGTCCTGCTCTTCTCTTTAACCGCAGGCTTTTCCCTTGTCGGTTCTTCCCGCACACTTACTTTCTGCTCCGGTTCATCGGCGGTTTCTGGCGGAAGCTGTAAGCCCTCTTTTTTTACACCATCTACCATCAGGTTCATCATCAGCTCCTCGTTAATATCGGGCGTTACTTTTTTCTTATTGTCTTTCTCCATAGGACTATAATTGAATGATTTTTAAAAATTCGCTCATAAACTCGTCCAACTGGCAGGCTTTCATCAGCCGCTCATCGGGCGGCATCAGGGTTGAGCGAAATATGGTTTTGCTGTTTACTTCGCTTTCCTTGCGGAAGCGTGTGCTGTTTTTGATTTGGCTTTGCATCAGGCTTAACCCTAACTGTTCGATAAGCTGATTATATATACCGTATAGCGGGGTACTTTCCCTTCCATCCACTTGGTTCCAAAACAGGTTAATGGTTTTTATATCGGTTTCTCCTTTCTTCATAATCACGTCCTGCAAAAGCTGTGTGAAAATGAGCGTACTTTCCATTACCACACGGTCTGCCGTAATGGGCGTAAAAATGTGGTGCATTCCTGCCAGTGCTTTCAGGATGCCGGGTGTGTTCACCGTTCCGGGCAGGTCAAAGAATACCACATCAAGTGGCACTGAAGAGCTGCTTACAAATTCGTGGGCTTCTTCCAGTACGCTGTTTGCCTTGTGCTGTATTATTGGATAGGCTTTTTTGTTGATAGTGGTAAATTGTTTGTACGCCAGCTTTTTCAAAGCCTCGTTTTCCATTATCATTTTCAAATCACGGTCTTTCATTTTCATCAGGCTGTGCTGTGGAAAATCCGCATCGAATACGGCAACATTGTAGCCTAACCGGTAGTGCATTGTACTTGCAACAAGCGTAGTAAAGGTGCTTTTACCTACACCGCCTTTTTGGGATGAAAAGGCGATAAATACTGGTTTTTGTTTTTCGTTCATATTACAACTGTTTTTACTTATTTATATACTCAATTACTTATGTCCGTATCTCCGCAGGCTTCTACCTATATCATCCTGTACATAGGCATATAGGTATGTAATTACTTAGGCAGGTATGCGCTCCATTAGCGATGTACCTGAATACTTCTTTAGGATTGTATGCAGATATGCAGGTTTGCATCTGCATATCTGCCGATATGCGTACCTGCATTTTTACTTGCTCAACTATCTGTTCAGGTATGTCGGCAGGTATTTTTCTATCTCCGTACAATTGCACTTAGCTACTTTTTTAATCAGGTACTTATGTTGTTACCTGCATACTTATCTGCGCCCTTATCTCTGTTTCTATGTACAAAGAAATGCAGATAGATAGGTGCTTATTTCATTGTGGCAGTGTTTGGCGTTCAAAGGCAGTATTTGTCCGGGTATCGCATTGCAATACTCTTAATAAGAGGTAGTTACTTTGTAGAATGATTTTTATTAACGGATTTATGCAAGCATATTTTGACAAATCGGAAAAAATGGGGAACGGCATCGAGCCGTTTTTCCCTGTTACATTCAATCCGTCCCGCAGGGCGGATTTTTGTGTTCAACAGAACACGGCAAGTTGTGTTCTCAGCATCTCAAAAGTATTTTCCGATGCAGAACAACTTGCCCTTGCAGGGGGCTGGAAAACACCTTCCGAAGTCAGGGTTTTGTATAGGTTAAAAATGGATTTATTATGAACGAGAACAACAAAAGACAAGTGAGAAAACCCATTGGTCGTCCACTTAAAACAGACCCAGCGATATTCAGGTATTCGCTTTCTCTTAACGAAGAGGAAAACGCCAAGTTTCTTGCCCTGTTTGACCAGTCGAATATGGATGTAAAGGCACACTTTATCAAATCCCGCATCTTTGACAAGACGATAAAGACCATTCAGATTGACAAAGGAACGGTTGATTTTTATATGCGGCTGACCTCTTTTCACAGCCAGTTCCGCAACGTTGGCGTGAATTACAACCAGATTATTAAGCTGCTTTACAAGAATTTTTCACAGAAAAAAGCATCGGCTTACCTCTTTAAGCTGGAAAAACAGACGGCTGAAATGGCGATGTTATGTAGAAAAATCATTGAACTGACCGAAGAATTTGAAGCAAAATACCTCAAAAACCATTCTAAAAAGTGATAGCAAAAATCGGTAGGAGCGGAAATTTATATGGTGCATTGGCATACAATAACCTGAAAATTGAAAAAGAAAACGGACAAATTCTGTTTGCCAATAAGATGATTGAAACCGCAAGCGGTCAATATACGGTTGCGCAATTAGCCCAATCTTTCGCTCCTTATCTGATAGCCAACCGCAATACCGAGAAACATACGCTGCATATTTCGCTCAATCCCGACCCGAAAGACATCGTAAATGATGATAAATTTCGGGAAATGGCACAGCAGTATATGCGGGAAATGGGTTACGGCGAGCAGCCTTTTATTGTATTCAAGCATACTGATATTGACCGCAGCCACATTCACATCGTATCGGTATGTGTGGACGAGCAGGGCAAAAAGATTTCGGACAAATTTGAGAAAATGCGGTCGATGAATGTATGCCGGGAACTGGAAAAACAATATCATTTAATACCGGCTACGGACAAAGAACGTAACCAGACTGATAAGGTTTTCCGTCCGGTAGATTATCGGGCGGGCGATGTAAAAAGCCAAATAGCTTCGGTCGTTCGCCACCTGCCGAACTACTACCAATACCAAACTTTGGGCGAATACAATGCCCTGCTTTCCCTGTTCAATATTACCACCGAGAAAATAGAGGGCGAATTACAAGGAAAAATGCAGCAGGGCTTATTATATATTCCGTTGAATGAAAAAGGCGAAAGAGCCGGGCATCCGTTCAAGGCTTCCTTGTTTGGCAAGAGCGCAGGGCTTCCGGCTTTGGAATTGCATTTTGCGAAATGCAAAACGGCATTGAAAGACAATCCTACCAAGCAGACCCTAAAATCTGCCGTTACCATAGCCCTGAAAACCACAAGCGATGAACAGGCATTTAAAAAGCAGTTAGGAGAACAGGGCATTAACATAGTAGTGCGCCGGAATGATACAGGACGTATTTACGGTATCACTTTTATTGACCACAATTCCAAAACGGTTTGGAACGGTTCACGTTTAGCAACAGAGCTTTCTGCCAATACCTTTAATGATTACTGGAATAACAACATTAAGCCGGAGATAAAAGAGCCTGATAAGCTAATACCGAAAATAGCAAGGACAAATGATGCAGATCTTCCTGCGGAAGAACCCCACCATTTGTTTGATTTTGTTACTACCGATAAAAATGAAGACGGGTTGGTTGAAGCGTTGGGCGGTTTGCTCATTCCCGAAGCACAGGGCGAGGATTACGAGGAACAGGATTTTGCCAATAGAATGAAAAAGAAAAGGAAGCGCAAACGAGGTCAGTAACAGGTTTTTCTTTGCCTATTATGTAGAAACTTTCAGCCCCAACGCATAGCTCCAATGCAAAATCTTAGGTGCAGTAGGTGTTTTGAATTGATAAATACCGTAGATGTATAATGCGGAAAGTACAAACGCTCCCCAGCTTAGCCCGATACACCATATACTATCTCGTTCTGTCACGCTGAACATACCAGCTACTATTGATTTTATAATGAATGCAGGAACAATGCAGCATAATAAAACACAGATAGCCCACGGTAATATCCATAGCCTCTGGTTCTTTCTCCGTAATCCTATAATAGTTCCTTTCAAAAAATAAACGATGCAGAAGATGAGGTAGGCAAATAATAGGGAGAATGCCCAAATCTTAAAGTTATCAGTTTCTTTGCCCCACAATTTTTGCGACAGCAAAAACCCGGCGTAAAAGAACACGCCGAAAATAGCCGCTATTTTTAAGCCGAAAAGAAAAAACTTTATTATCCCAGACATTAATCCGGTGGCAGCTTGGCTTTCACCTCTTTTCCGAATTTCATATTCTTCTTCAGTTTCTCCGGGATAAGCATCAGGATTATTCCAATTCATAGCATTCCTCTTTTAAATCTTGCTTGTTCCAACAGACGAGAATAGCAAAATGGTTTTCACGAGTATAAATTTAAAAAAAATCATTGGATTACCTGAACGGTATTGAAGGCTTTATAGCCTCTTAATGCCAAACACTGCCATTCACTGCCACATTCTTATAGCCACACAACACAGCTTCTAAATTCACGCCCGAACATTTAAAATTTTACAAAAATGCAGGGAGAAGACGATTTAAGAGGACTTGCCAAGATAATGGCTTTTATGCGGGCAGTAAGCATCATCATAGTGCTGATGCACCTTTATTGGTTCTGCTACGGTTTCTTTATAGAGCGTGGCTGGACATTGGAGTTAATCAATAAAATATTAGGCAACTTTCAGCGAACGGCAGGGCTGTTTTCGCATACCTTATATACCAAAGTCTTCGCTTTGGTTTTGTTGGCTTTGAGCTGTTTGGGAACAAAGGGCGTTAAAGATGAGAAGATAACCTGGTCTAAAATCTATGTGGCTTTAGCAATCGGTATTATCCTGTTCTTTCTGAATTTCCCTTTACTAAAGCTACCGTTATTAATCGCTACATTTCTGTATATCTTAACCACAGGTTTAGGGTATATCGCCTTAATGGTCGCTGGCGTTTGGATGAGCCGTTTGCTTCGCAACAACCTGATGGACGATGTTTTCAACAACGAGAACGAGAGCTTTCAGCAGGAAACCAAGTTGATGGAAAACGAATACTCTGTCAATCTTCCCACGAAGTTTTATTACAAAGGAAAATGGAACAACGGCTGGATTAACATCGTCAATCCATTCAGGGCATCAATTGTGTTAGGCACTCCGGGTTCGGGTAAATCGTATGCGATTGTAAATAACTACATCAAGCAGCAGATAGAGAAAGGTTTCAGTATGTACATATACGATTTCAAGTTTGACGACCTTTCTACCATTGCCTACAATCATTTACTGAAGCACAGGGACAAGTACAAAGTACAGCCAAAATTTTACGTGATAAATTTTGACGACCCACGCAAGAGCCATCGTTGCAATCCACTCAATCCCGATTTTATGACCGACATATCCGATGCTTACGAAGCGGCTTATACCATAATGCTAAACCTCAACCGAAGCTGGATACAGAAGCAGGGCGATTTCTTCGTAGAAAGCCCAATTATCTTATTGGCTGCCATTATTTGGTATCTGAAAATCTACGAGAATGGTAAGTATTGTACGTTCCCACACGCCATTGAATTGCTGAATAAAAAGTATTCGGACGTGTTCACGATTTTAACCTCTTACCCCGATTTGGAAAATTATTTGTCGCCCTTTATGGATGCGTGGCAAGGCGGCGCACAAGACCAGTTACAGGGACAAATTGCATCGGCAAAAATTCCTTTATCAAGAATGATTTCGCCGAGCCTTTATTGGGTGATGACAGGCGATGATTTCACGCTCGACATCAACAATCCGAAAGAGCCGAAAATTTTATGTGTAGGCAATAACCCCGACCGTCAAAATATCTACTCCGCAGCATTGGGCTTATACAATTCAAGAATTGTAAAGCTCATCAACAAAAAAGGACAGCTTAAAAGTTCGGTTATCATAGACGAATTGCCCACCATTTATTTTCGGGGACTGGACAATCTTATCGCAACGGCGAGAAGTAATAAGGTAGCGGTTTGCTTGGGCTTTCAGGATTTTTCGCAATTGACGAGGGATTACGGCGATAAAGAAAGCAAGGTAATACAGAATACCGTAGGCAATATTTTTAGTGGTCAGGTGGTTGGAGAAACGGCAAAGAGCCTATCAGAACGCTTTGGTAAAGTGTTGCAGAAACGCCAAAGTATGACGATTAACCGCAACGATAAATCTACCTCTATCTCCACACAGTTAGACAGCCTTATTCCCGCTTCCAAAATCTCAACTTTAACGCAAGGGATGTTTGTCGGTTCTGTATCAGATAACTTTGATGAACGTATCGAGCAAAAGATTTTTCACGCCGAAATTGTGGTAGATAATGAAAAGGTAGCAGCAGAAAGCAAAGCCTATCAAAAGATACCGCAAATCTTATCTTTTGTAAATGAGCAGGGCGAGGATAAAATGAAGCAGGAAATTGAAAGCAATTACAAACAGATAAAATCTGATATACTGAATATTGTAGTCAGCGAAATGGAGCGTATCAAGAACGACCCGAACTTACAGCATTTGGTGCAGGAACAATAGCCGAATAGTGAAAGTTCTTTAAATGTTTTGGCAACAATCGCAAGAAATGCAAACTACTTCCCTCGTTTTGTAAAGTGTATGCAATGTAAACATTCAATCTTTGCCTTAGTAAATTATTAGAAGTGCGGGGACAGCACTATAATCACTGTCGAAAATAATATGAAAGGTAAAATTGTAATGTTAAGTGCGGCTTCTGTTCTTACACTTGGAGCGGCATTGCACGTAGGACACCAACCACCTGCTGACGGTATTTGCCCTTTGGGAAAAATCATTCACGGCAAACAATCGAGAGTTGCCGAAAGCAACAAAAAGGCGATTGAGTTTAATGCCGCAACTGAAAAACTTGTTGTTAAAAAATGATGAACGCAGTTACAGCAAAGAGTAACAATATAAGGTTGCTCTTTGCTTTTTTTAATTTAATCAGCTTACATATAAAATTATGTTTCACTTACATTTAGCAGGTCTTTTGACCTTTGAATTATTGACGTTGATTGCAGCCGTTTTTTTGAGGATTTACATAGACAGGCATTCGCTTGGAAAATGGTATCGCCATTTCAGTAAAGTCGTTCTTGTGATGCTTCACCTCATCCTTGTTGCAACCATTGTTCACGGCATTATTCATCATTTTCATTCAGGGCATCATACACCGCCACACCACAACGGAATGGAGCAGCACTCAAACCATTAGCCTGTATTTTGATTACCTTTGTAAGCGATGTTTGATATTTCAACGGAACATAAAAAGAAAATCAATGCAGTTATCAACTTCATTCAGCAAAACCCGCAAGAGGAGCTTTCGTTAGCACAACTTGCGGGCATCGCTAATTATTCGCCTTTTCATTTCCAAAAAATATTTAAGCAGGTAACTGGCGAAAGCCCGAAACAGTTTATCATAAAGGTAAGAATGATAAATGTTGCCCATTATTTGCTCACACATACGCACAAATCCATTACCGAAATTGCACTGGATAACGGTTTTGCTTCATCTTCTACATTTGCAAGGAGCTTTAGGAATTTCTTTGGTATTTCGGCAGAGGAATTGCGGAACATTCCGTCAAAAGACCACACGACTATTACAAAGTACCTGAAGCATATAAAAATCAATGGGAACTTTTTCGTAAATGATAATAACGGCAGGGAAAAGGATTTGAGCATTGAAATAAAAAAAGCCCAATCGCTTAAAGTCATTTTTGTAAATGCACCTTTAACAGACATCGGAGAAATTCATAAGAGTTTCAAAAGAGTTATTCAGTTTGCAGAGGCAAGGGATTTACTGACTGTGAACACGCAATTTGTCGGCATTGTCAATCCACACGCAGGCATATATCAGGCAGGAATAACGTTACAGGCACATCAGGAGATACCCAAAGGCATTGATATACTAAACATTGACGGCGGAAAGTTTGCCGTATGTGGCATTACAGGCGATACAAAACAAATATTCCATACTTTTCACAGCTTATACGAATGGCTGCATCAAAGCCCTTACAGGATTAAACAACCTTTTGCATTTGAGATTTTACCGCAAAGCCCGCTGACAAATCCTTACGAAAATATGGAGAGAGCAATCCATATTCCTGTTGAGCCTGTGTAAAAGGCTTTTTAAATTTAAGCATCTGCCATTGTAATATTTTATTGGGGGCTAAATTCATTTTTTTGCACCGAATTATTACCAAATGAACTTATTTGTATATCTTTGCCATAATGTTGCGTAAATATATTGCCATATTGTTTTTAATTGCTGCCCAATTAGTTATTTTGGGGCACGGCATTGTATCGCACCACCACCACGCAGATATTGCCAATGACGGGCATCAGAATGGCAACAATCATCATAACAATAGTAAAGAAACACCTTTAGAGCTTGCCTTTTCGGGTTTTATACACGCTGGCGAACACGTATCTTTTACTAATTCAAGCGAAACCAGAATTGTTATTTCAAAGGATGATGTAAAATCAATCAAGGCTTTACCGATTGATTTCATTCCGCCTGTTGAATATATAGTTGTCTATCAGAAACACACGTTTCCACCTGATGGACACTTTATTTATTTACCACCGCTCCTCGGAGCATACACCCTTCGGGGACCTCCCTCTTTCATCGTTGCTTAACTTTCATTCTCTGAAAGTTAAAATTTGAGTTACGCCCAATCCTACGGGCGAATTATTTCTTTTTTAATATCAAATTTATTTTAACGATGAAAAAATCATTCATTATAGCGGCATTTGCTGCACTTGCGTTTACAGCTTGCAATAACAGCGAAAAATCTTCTTCGGATAATTCAAATTCAGAACAGGAACTAACAGCTCCGGCAGTCAATCAGGACAGCATTGACAAGGCTCACGGTCATTCCCACGACCCTGCGGGTAATCATACACCTGCTGACAGCACAGATAAATCTGCTGCGCAGCCTAAAGTTAATCAGGACAGCATAGACAAAGCTCACGGACACAAGCATTAATCCTTTTGGGGATTACGCTTAATCCGTGTGCATAATTGATTTCACAAACTGTACATCGTGAGATGTGTGTATTCACCTATGCACATCCTCGATGCTATGCTTTCAATTAACAAAAAATCCGGAAATGAAGTATATCAAAATTTTTCTATCAATAGCCCTACTGATATTGGTTTCAGGGGCGGCGTATGCTCACGGAGTAGATGAGGATACCCAGACATTTTTAAGCGGCAATTCGGGAGTAGCTTTCGTTCCTTTTCTGTATATCGGGGCAAAGCATATGCTCACCGGGTATGACCACCTGCTCTTTCTTGTAGGCGTTATCTTTTTTCTGTATCGCCCAAAAGAAGTACTGCTTTATGTGAGTTTTTTTACCATTGGTCACAGTATTACCCTATTGCTGGGTGTATTGGCAGATATGGCAATCAATGCCTATCTGATTGATGCCATTATTGCATTGTCTATCGTGTATAAAGGCTTCGATAATTTAGGAGGCTTTCAAAGGTTTTTAGGACGTCAGCCCAATACCAAAGCGGCAGTCTTAATCTTTGGACTTTTTCACGGGTTTGGTTTAGCCAGTAAGTTACAGGAATTGAGCTTTGACCGAACCGGCTTATTGACCAACCTGCTTGGCTTCAATATCGGTGTAGAGATAGGTCAGTTCATAGCCTTAGCCCTTGTATTGTTTATCATCACTAATTGGAGAAGGTCACCGAGTTTTCTAAAATTCTCAACAGTTACAAATATGTTGCTGATGGCAGCAGGCTTTTTATTATTCGGCTATCAGTTAGTCGGTTATTTTAACTCTTAACAAATATCAAAATGGCAGAAATAGCACATCAAATCTTAGATAAGAAATCCATTGTAAAGCAGGTCATTATTGCTTTGGTTATTGGAGCGGTACTCTTGGTAAGTGCCGTACTCCCGGCTGAATACGGGATAGACCCTTTGGGTATTGGCAAGGCAACAGGCTTTAGCAAGCTGTATGTTGGTGATGCAGGTACGGAAGCGTTGGCTTCGGGACCGCACAAGATACTAAAACTGGAAAATGTTGGCTCTCCGGCAGATGTTGCCAAACCAGCGGCGGCAGATAACCCGCCACCAGCCACTCAACTGGCAGAACGTACAGACGAGGTAAGCGTGGTTATTCCGGCAGGCGAAGGATTGGAATACAAAGTAAATATGTTGAAATACGGTCAGATGAAATATGAATGGATTACCGATAAAGGTGAGCTATACTTTGACTTTCACGGCGAAGTAAAGAACAACAGCAACTACTTTGAAAGCTATACGATTGCCTATTCCAATAATATGGTCGGCTCTTTAGTCGCTCCGTTTGAAGGTCCGCAGGGCTGGTATTTCAAAAACAATTCCAATGAGAACATTACTGTTAAAATCAAAATGAAAGGACAGTATCTTCTTAAACAATAAATATTCTAATAACATTATGATATGTTAAATAACATCATTCATTTTTCAATCAAGAATAAGTTGGTAATAGGATTATTTACCCTGGCATTAATTTGCTGGGGTTCCTATTCGCTTACCAAACTTCCTATTGATGCCACACCTGACATCACGGATAATCAGGTGATGGTCATTACTGTATCGCCTACACTGGCGGCGCAGGAAGTGGAACAGCTCGTAACCTTTCCCGTGGAGCAGACAATGGTCAGCATTCCGGGTATAAAGGATATGCGTTCCTTTTCCCGTTTTGGGCTTTCTATTGTTACCATTGTATTTGAAGAAAAGGTAGACATCTATTGGGGCAGGCAACAGGTACAGGAAAGGCTGACTATTGCAGCTAAAAATATCCCCGAAGGGGTGGGTACGCCTGAAATGGCTCCTGTAACCACCGGTTTGGGCGAAATCTACCAATACGTTATCCATCCCAAAAAAGGCTATGAAGATAAGTACGATGCCACAGAGTTAAGAACCATTCAGGACTGGATTATTAAACGGCAGCTATTAGGTACGCCCGGCGTGGCGGAAGTAAGTGGCTTCGGAGGGTTTGTAAAGCAATACGAAATCGCCATTGAACCTGACAGGCTTGCCAGCCAGAACATTAATATCTCCGATATTTTCACAGCACTGGAAAAAAACAACCAAAATACGGGAGGTGCATATATTGATAAAGGTCCGAATGCTTTCTTTATCCGAAGCGAAGGCTTGGTAAAGAACATTGAGGAAATCAAAAAAATTGTTATAAAAACCGAGGGAGGCGTACCCGTTTTGTTAAGAGATGTAGCCGAAGTTCGTTTTGGCAACGGTCCAAGATACGGAGCAGCCACACGTAACGGTGAGGGCGAAACCGTTACAGGTATCGTTATGATGTTGAAAGGAGCTAACTCATCGGAGGTTATTACCAATGTAAAAGAAAAGATTGCGGAAATTCAGAAAGGTTTACCCGAAGGTGTAGAAATAGAGCCTTTCCTCGACCGTAAAAAATTGGTGGACGGAGCTATTTCAACCGTTTCAACCAACCTTATTGAAGGGGCATTAATTGTAATTTTTGTATTGATACTTTTCTTAGGAAACCTGCGAGGCGGATTGGTAGTGGCTTCTGTAATTCCACTGGCAATGTTGTTTGCAATAGCAATGATGCGGGTTTTTGGAGTTTCAGGAAACCTGATGAGCTTGGGGGCAATTGACTTCGGGATAATCGTTGACGGAACGGTCATTATAGTTGAGGCGGTGTTGCATAGGATTACAGGTAGCAAGGAACGGTACGGTGGCGTGGCTAAACTGACACAAGACCAAATGGACGAAGAAGTTTATCAGTCGTCCCGTAAGATACGTTCCGCAGCAGCATTTGGCGAGATTATTATCTTAATCGTGTACCTGCCTTTATTAGCATTGGTAGGCGTTGAGGGTAAAATGTTTGGACCAATGGCACAAACAGTTTCTTTTGCCATTTTAGGCGCATTCCTGTTATCGTTCACTTACGTTCCGATGATGTCTGCATTGGTGTTGAGTAAAAAGACAACGCACAAAGAAAACTTTTCGGACAGGATGATGAAAGCCATACAGAAAGTTTATACACCTATCATTAATGGTGCGATGAAGCGAAAACTTTTGGTAGTATCGGTTGCAGTGGTATTGTTCATCATCACACTTATCACATTCAACAGAATGGGCGGTGAATTTATCCCGCAGTTGGACGAGGGTGATTTTGCAGTGGAAACAAGGGTTCCCGTGGGAAGCTCCATCACCCAAATGATAGACGTTTCCCAAAAAGCACAAACCATTTTATTGAAGAACTATCCCGAAGTAGAACAGGTAGTAAACAAAATAGGTTCGGGTGAAATTCCGACAGACCCAATGCCTATTGAAGCGGGAGATATGGTTGTTAAGCTAAAGCCTAAAAAAGAATGGACAAGTGCAGGCGACAGAGAAGAACTGATTGAAAAAATGCAACAATCTCTATCTGTAATCCCCAATGCAACATTCAGTTTCCAGCAACCCATACAGATGCGTTTTAACGAATTGCTTACCGGTGCTAAGCAGGATGTGGTTTTAAAAATATACGGTGAAGATTTAGATGTGCTTTCTGACCTTGCTTCAGATGTAGGTCGGAAAATAAGAAATGTTGAGGGTGTAGAAGATTTGTATGTGGAAGAAATTACGGGTTTACCACAAATCAGCATACAGTTTGACCGAGATAAGATAGCCCAATACGGAATGAACGTTGAGGACGTGAACAGTGCCATCGAAACAGGCTTTGCCGGTAAAGCAGCAGGTTTGGTGTACGAGGGAGAAAGACGTTTTGATTTGGTAGTACGATTGGATAATGCTTCAAGAGCAGACATTACAGATGTTCAAAATCTATTTGTAAGTACGCCCACAGGTCAGCAAATCCCTTTAAGCGAGGTGGCGAATATTGCTTACAAACCCGGTCCGGTACAAATACAGCGAGATAATGCGAAAAGACGGATTACACTTGGTTTCAACGTAAGAAACCGAGATGTAAAAAGCATCGTAAACGATATTCAGGATATTGTGAATGCTAAGGTTAAGATGCCATCAGGCTATTATATCACCTATGGCGGGCAATTTAAAAATCTCGAAGAAGCCAACGCAAGGCTGGCAGTAGCTTTGCCTGTCGCACTATTGCTCATCCTATTGCTTTTATACTTTACATTCCGTTCGGTAAAGCAGGGCTTATTAATATTCACAGCTATTCCATTGTCTGCAATAGGCGGTGTATTTGCTCTACTTATCAGGGATATGCCTTTCAGTATTTCTGCAGGTGTAGGTTTTATTGCGTTGTTTGGGGTTGCGGTTCTGAACGGGATTGTATTGATAGCGGAATTTAACCGATTGGCAAAAGACGGTGTAGAAGATATTTACGAAAGGGTGCGTATTGGCACTCGGGTAAGGTTAAGACCTGTATTGATGACAGCCGCCGTAGCCTCTTTAGGCTTTTTACCAATGGCTTTGTCCAGCTCATCAGGTGCAGAAGTACAACGCCCGTTGGCTACGGTAGTTATTGGAGGGCTGATAACGGCAACCGCTTTAACCCTTGTAGTGCTGCCGGTACTGTATATCTACTTCACTAAATCATCTTTCAAAATGCGTAAAAACAAAGCCTTACCTACCGCCATATTGCTATTGGGATTTTTCTGTTTCCCATCTGTAATGCAGGCGCAAGTACCATCCAATTCGGGAACGAGAGTGCTGACCTTGCAGCAATCTATTGACGAGGCGTTAAAAAACAACAACAGCATCAAGATAGCGGAGTATAACATCAATGTCCAGCAGGCTTTAAAAAAAGGAAGCGTTACTATTCCTAAGACAGAAATTTCCTATACGCAGGGCGTAGTGAGTAATCCTACCATTAATGATAATTTAATCAGTGTTACACAGCGTTTTGATTTTCCAACGGTTTACGGCAACCAGTCAAAGCTGGCGCAGGAAAGAATACAAAGCAGCGAAAAATACAAAGCTGTGACCGAAAACGACCTTGTAGAAGACGTGAAGCTGGCTTACCTGCAATACCAGTACATTTTGGAAAAAAGGAAGCTGTTGTTAGAGCAGGACACCATTTTTAGTAAGCTAAGCAAAGCAAGCGACGTGAGATACCGGACAGGAGAAAGTACAAGCCTTGAAAATGCTACTTCATCTGTACAGTACCGGCAAATTCAAAATGAGCTGGAAAAGAACGAAGCCGATATAAAAATTGCCAAGCAGCTTTTACAGACATTGCTCAACACAACCGATGATATCAGTATAGCAGATACCGCATTAGTTCCAAGAGATATATTATTGCCTATGGATAACGCATCTACTGCCAATAATCCCATCATTCAATATCTGCAACAGGAAATCAATGTAAGCCAAAGAGAAATCTCTTTGGAGAGAAGCAAGATGCTACCGGATATTATTTTAGGTTATAACGGTCAAACCTACAAAGGCTTGCAAACAATAAACGGTATAGACAGAACCTATACCGGAAAAGACCGGTTTAATTTTTTCCAGATTGGTGTTGCTATTCCTCTTTTCCCCGGAGGTTATAAATCCAAAATCAATGCGGCTAAAATCAACGAGCAGATTGCACAAAAACAGGTGGAACTGACAACGATGAACCTGAACGGACAATTAAAAGAGCTGGCGCAGGAGTATGTGAAATATCAGAAGTCAATAAACTATTATCAGACACAGGCATTGCCGCAGGCAGACCTGATTATCAACAACTCGGATAAAGGTTTTAGAAGCGGTGATATTTCCTATACACAATATTTGCAAAACCTTACGCTATCCAATAACATCCATTCGGAGTATATAGACAACCTGTATAATTTCAACAGGGTCGTTATTTCCATAGAAGCAATTTCAGGTAAAAATTAATCATTCAAAAAAATTAAAATAATGAATAGGTCATTTAAAAAATATATACCGCTCCTACTGCTATCAGCAATAGTGGTAGTATCCTGTAAGGATAAAAAAGAGCAAGCTGCCGGGGAGCAGACTACCGCAGAAAGCAAGGCGGACACAGCTTCTTCGGTCAGACAAATTACGTTTACTCCTGACCAGTATAAGCTATCAGAGATACAAACAGGTGCTATCGAATTAAGAAACCTAAGTAATATCATCAAGCTGACGGGAGCTATCGAAGCTGACCCTAACAGTATAGCCACAGTGTCAGCACCATTGGGAGGTTATATAAAAACAGCAGGGCTGCTACCGGGGCAAGCTGTAAAAAAAGGACAGCAATTAGCCACCATTGAAAACCCGGAATTTATTACCATTCAGCAGGAATATCTGGAAAGTATCGGCAGGTTGGAATATTTATCGCAGGAATACAAAAGGCAGCAGGAATTGAGAAACGAGGATGTGAATGCAGCAAAGACTTTTCAACAGGTAAGTTCAGATTATAATGTAATGAAAGCCCGTATTGCCGGATTAGAACAGCAAATGGCACTCATTGGCATCAGCAGCGCAAGTTTAAAAAGCAGCAATAAAATTTCCAGAACTGCGGGCATTTATGCACCCATTTCAGGTTATATCAAAAGCAGCAATACCAACATTGGTAAATATGCTGCCCCTACCGATGTGCTGTTTGAGATAACAGGTACAGATGCCCTGCATCTTGCCTTAAATGCCTTTGAAAAAGACTTGGGAAAAATTCAGGTTGGGCAAACGGTTAAGTTTTCATTATCTAATGAGAATGATTACCGCCACACAGCAAAAGTGTACTTGGTAGGTCAGGCAGCCGATGACAAAAAAATGATACCTGTGCTTTGCCGCTTTACCAAAGATGCAAAACTTTTACCGGGAATGTATGTAAAGGCGTGGGTAGAAACAGGAACGGAACAAAAGAGTGCAGTACCGAATGATGCCATTGTTCAGTTGGACGGTTTGGATTACATCATTATTCAAACAGCGGATAGTAAAGACGGCTATACCTTCCAGTTGGTACAAGTTGCCAAAGGTATGGAACAGGAAGGCTATACGGCTATCGAATTGCCTCAAAGTGTTAATCAGCAATCATTAAAGGTAGTTACTAAAAATGCTTATACCATTCTTTCGGCAATTAAAAACGCTGAAGAGGAAGAATAAGACAATGCTATCTACTGTATGAAATCAAGAACAAATAGAAGTCGGAAAACAAGAAAGAGGAAAAAATTTGTACCTCCTCCGAAAAGAAAAGGAGGTACAAATAACAGACCCCTATCTAAAAAGATGAAGTATGGTTTGATTGCCCTTGGGGTAGTATTGTTTATAGCATTGCTCATATTATCGGTAGTTATTTCAAACTTGGGTATATCCAAAGGGCATACCCATTAATATCATAACAATATGAACTATTTACAAACCTTTTTTTCCCGGCAATTTTTTTGGGAAATCATACGCATTATTACAGTGGGTATTGCCAGCCTGTTGTTTTATTTAGAAATTATACCACTTCCCGTCTTGCTGGCAGCTACGGCTTTTGGTTTATACGCATTGCTAAAAACTGCCATTCTCGAATTAATCAGGGAACGGAAAATAGGTACGGAGTTATTTATTTCCATTGCCGTAATCGTATCGGTCGTTGGTAAAGAATATTTAGCGGGTTCTGTGGTGCTGATGATTATCCTGATTGCCGAATACATTGCCAGTGCAAGCGGTGAAAGAGCAAGAGCATCTATAAAGGAACTCATCGGTTCTGTGCCACAGACAGCCATATTGAAAAAGGACGGTAACGAGCAGCCCGTATCTATTGCATCACTGACGGTGGGTGATATTGTGGTGGTAAAGGCTGGCGAAAAAATACCCGTTGACGGTAAGATAGTGGCGGGTTCGGGGTCTGTAAACCAAGCCCCCATAACAGGAGAAAGCGTACCCGTAGAAAAAAATTCCGGTACAGAAGTATTTGCAGGTACAATACTGGAGTTAGGGGCTTTGGACGTAGAAATGACCAAAGCGGGAAAAGATACGGTGTTTTCACGCATTATCGCTTTGGTAGAAGAAGCAGAAAGCAGTAAAGCCCCTATTGAAAAATTAACGGATAAGGTAGCGGCGTGGCTGATACCCGTTGTTTTCGTTTTTGTATTGGGTGTTTACCTACTAACTAAAGATGTAAAGCTCGTGATAGCCCTGCTTATTTTCACTTCGCCTGCCGAATTAGGCTTAGCTACGCCTTTAGTAACCATTTCTGCCATAGCAAGAGCCGCAAGAGAAGGAATACTTGTAAAAGGCGGTAAGTTTTTGGAAGAATTGGCGAAGATAAAAACCATTGTTTTTGACAAAACAGGCACATTGACCATAGGTAAGCCTACCGTAAACAGAGTTGAAATACTCGATGACAGCTTTACTGAAAAAGAATTGGTGCAATTAGCGGCATCAGCGGAAAACCGTTCCAGCCACCCCCTTGCCAATGCTATACTGATGTATGCGGACAATATGGGTGCTTCGTTATCAGAGCCTACGGATTTTGAGGTATTCAAAGGGAAAGGTATCAGTGCTACCATCAACAATAAAAAAGTGCTGATAGGTAACAAAACGCTGATGGACGACCATACTATTTCCGTAACCGTCAATAGCGAAAACCTCACCGATACGGCTATCTATATGGCGGTGGATGGCAATGCGGCATCTGTGTTTTATGTGTCAGATGCGATACGTCCGGGAGCAAAGGAAATGATTGAGGAATTGAAAAGAAGCGGTGTAGAAAACATCATTATGCTCACAGGCGACAATCCACAGACGGCAGCACACGTATCAGGACAATTAGGTATTACATCATTCAGGGCAGATATGCTGCCTGAAGACAAAATCAAGGCGATACAGGAACTACAATCCAAAGGCGAAAAAGTAGCAATGGTTGGTGACGGCATTAACGATGCACCTGCTTTGGTACAGGCGAATGTAGGTATTTCTATGGGCATAGTGGGTACACAAGCTGCAATGGAAGCGGCTGATATTGTATTGGTGGAAGATAAGCTGGAAAAAATAGCCCGTTCCAAAGCCATCAGTAAAAAAGCATTCAGGACAATTAAGGAAAATATCATCGGCGGTGTGGGTGTGGTACACGTTGTAGGTATCACATTGGTGTTAACGGGAGTTTTAGGACCGGTGCAGGCAGCCATCATCCACCTGTTACCTGATACGCTGGTGTTTCTTAATTCAATCAAATTACTTAGGGTAAAAATTTAATTCTTAATTATTCACTTTTTAAAAATCAAAAAAAATGAGAAAAATCAAATCAATCGGAATGGCTTTAGTGGTTGCTATTGCAACTTTAGCAATTAGCCCTGCAATGGCTCAAAGCGGACACGGTGCAGCTCCACACGGGGGTAAAATGGTAGATATTGACAACTACCATATCGAAATGGTAAAAGCCAACAATGCGCTTACTTTTTATGTGCTGGATGCCAATGCTAAAACGTTAACCAAAACGGCTACCGGCTCGGTAGAATTTGCTTTTGAAAATGGCAGTAAATCAACAGCTAATCTTATCGCAGGTAAAAATGGAGCATTGACAGTGGCATTGCCTAAAAATGGCATCCATACGAATTGCACCGTTACGATTACCTATGAGGGCAAAAAGTTGGTTGGAAAATTTAAAAATGAGGTTTCTGCTGCTGACAAAGCACACGGACATCAACACTAATTTTTCATCTAAAATTGGCGGTGAAATAATAAGGCTTTGTGGAATAAGACTTCCGCAAGGCTTTATTTCCATAACAAATCAACATAAACTATTAATAGGCTTCATACCCGACTAAAAAACGACCAAAGAAAAATAACTAAATGTCCTTATTCGTACTGCAAAATATTATCCACTACGCTTTGCACCTTCTCTTTCCGGGATTGGTTGCCTTCGTGTTTTTCAGAAAGGAATGGAAGATGGTCTGGATAATTTTGTTAGCAACAATGCTTGTTGATATAGACCACCTGTTTGCAGAACCGATATTCGACCCGAACAGATGCAGCGTTGGCTTTCACTACCTGCATTCGTATTATGCAATAGCAGTGTATTTCTTGCTCTTGCTGTTCGGCAACAAAATAGTCAGGATTGTTGCGCTGGGCTTATTGTTACATATGGCAACCGATTTTCAGGATTGTCTTTGGTAGATACCCGTTGAGTTTACAGGAAAATCCAAAACATTTTTAACCATATCGTAGCTAAAATTGAAAGATAAAAGAAACATAAAATTTGCAGGACTTTTTCTGTTGATGTTATACCTGTTCGGCAACAGCCCTGCACTTATGTTTCACCACCACGATGAAATTATTGCATTTGAAAAAGCAACCAAATGTGAAAAAACTGTTTACTATTCAGATGGCAGCAATAGTTTCTGCGAACATAAAGCCCACCTTAGCAAAGTATTAAAGAAGTGTTTTCTTTGTGACAATCATTGTGTATCTGTTCATCTTTTTACCGCTATACAGTTTGTTTGCATTAATGTTGAACATCGTTCGGAATATACATTATATAAGGCAAATTTTTACGAAGCCACACTTCCTGAAACCCAAAACAGAGGTCCGCCAATAATTTGATTTTTTATAGAGGTAAGCAGCCGGAGCGTCTGTTTATCCAGCTCAAATTATAAGAATTAAAAAATCAGATTTATGAATTTAAAAAGCGTATTGCTATTGGTTGCCTTTGTTTCAGCAACCTTAAACATATTTGCACAAAACAGAATTTCCGGTACAGTAAAAGACCAGGAAAATAATAAAAATTTAGCCGGGGTATCAGTCTATATTGCTGATTTAAAAGCCGGAACCACAACGGATGTAAACGGTAATTATGAAATCAAAAACCTGAAACGGGGAACATATCTTTTAGAGATAAGTTTTACAGGTTATGAACCAATAATCGAGAAAATAACGATAGCACAAGATACGGTTATGGACTTTGTATTAAGTCCTGCCATTACGGAGCTGAACGAGTTAATCATCACAGGTGTAACCCGCTCGACAGAACTAAGATTAAGCCCTGTTATTGTCAAAGCGGTTGACGGCAACACCTTAAAACAAAACAGTGCTACCAACCTGATTGACGGTTTGAGAAACATACCGGGCGTAAACCAGATAACAACGGGTACGGGAATTTCAAAACCTACCATAAGAGGATTGGGATACAACAGGGTGATTACATTGAATAACGGTATTCGTCAAGAAGGGCAGCAATGGGGAGATGAACACGGTATTGAAATAGATGAGAATGCGGTGGACAGAGTGGAAGTAGTGAAAGGTCCCGGCAGCCTGATGTACGGCTCGGACGGTATTGCCGGAGTGCTTAACTTTCTTGCTCCTAAAGCCTTGCCAATAGGTGAGATAAAAACGCAGGTTTCTACGAATTACCAAAGCAATAATAACCTGATAGGCTACTCCCTTTCCAATGCAGGCAATAAGGATGGTTTACAATGGTTGGGCAGGTTTAGTAATAAATTTGCGGGCAACTATCAAAATGCCTACGATGGGAAAGTCTTCAATTCGGGTTTTAAGGAACTTAACGGCAGCTTGTTCTTGGGAATAAACAAAAGGTGGGGACACTCGCACCTCACCGTCAGCTCTTATAACAACACGCTTAATCTTGTAGAGGGCGAAAGGGACGAGTTAGGAAGATTTATCTATGAAAATGCCAATGGCGATGAAGTAGTTGCAAGCGGAAATGATTATAAAGGGTATAAGGTCGGTTTTCCACATCAGACCATCAACCATTTGGGCGTTTCTTCCAACAATTATTTCATATTGAATAAAGGTACAATTAATGCCGATTTCGGTTTTCAGAACAATAAACGAAGAGAGTATGAAAACCCCGCCGCTCCCAATGAACCGGCATTGTTCTTTGATTTGAACACACTTAATTATAATGTGCGGTATAATTTTGAAAAATCAAGAGGCTGGGAAACTTCGGTTGGTATCGGTGGTATGTGGCAATCCAACACCAACAGAGGGGAAGAATTTTTGATACCTGCCTATAATCTGTTTGATGCCGGAGCATTTCTTTTTACACAGAAAACTTTTGGCAAACTCACTTTAGCCGGAGGACTTAGATTTGACAACAGGTCTATGAACTCAAAAGAACTCTATCTTAATGAAGACGAAGAGCCTGTGCAAAGTACAGACCCCGATGCGGAATTAAAGTTCAGTGCCTTTAATAAAAACTACAATGGCGTTTCCGGTAGCTTAGGATTGTCTTATCAAGTCGATAAAAATTCTACGTTAAAATTCAATGTATCGAGAGGTTTCAGAGCGCCGAACAGTACGGAACTGTCAGCGAACGGAAGACACGAGGGAACGTTTCGTTATCTGTTCGGAACACCTGATTTAAAATCAGAAATCAGTCACCAGATAGATGTTGCCTATTTTCTGAACTCCAAACACATTACGTTGGAGCTTACGCCATTTGTAAACTTCATTCAAAATTATATCTATCTCGAAAAACTTGTTGCGGAAGACGGAACGGAAATTATTCCCGACCCTGTTGATGGTGCGCCAGCCTTTCAATATACAGCGGGCAACGCTACCTTAGTTGGTGGCGAAATTTATTTGGACATACACCCGCAACCGATAGAATGGCTGCATTTGGAAAACTCATTTTCGTATGTACAGGCTACCCAAAGCAGCCAACCCGAAAGCTCGAAATACTTGCCGTTTATCCCAGCCCCGAGATACAGGGGCGAAATCAAAGCCGAATTAAGGAATGTAAATAGAACGTTTTCCAACGCTTACATCAAATTTGGGATTAACCACTTCTTTCAGCAGGATAAGTTTTTCAGTGCTTACGGAACAGAAACAGCAACACCCGCATACACTTTATTGAGTGCAGGTATCGGAACAAATATTAAGGCGTTCAACCGGAGCGACTTTATGTCTTTGTTCATTAGTGGAGAAAATCTTGCTGATGTGGCTTATCAAAGTCATTTAAGCAGACTGAAATATGCTCCTGAAAATCCGGCAACGGGAAGAATGGGCGTTTTCAATATGGGACGTAATATCAGTGTGAAACTGATAATGAATTTTTAAGAAACCATAACGAAGCGGATAGAAAAAAGCACCGTCTGACGGCGGTGCTTATCCGCTTAATAAGAATAATTTAAAAATGTAAAATGGAATTACAATTATTAAAAAAAGCGTTTACAGAACCATTTAAAACATTACGGAACTCGACTTTCGCAAGGCTTTATTTTGCCCAAATCGCAAGTTTGTTCGGGGATGCCTTTACGTGGTTAGGATTGGCATTGCTTACCTATGAAATCAGCCCCGATAATGCGGCAGCTATATTGGCATCGGCTCTCACTTTGCGGGTAACGGCGTATATCATTTTTTCGCCCTTTGCAGGCGTAGTGTCTGAAAAATTAAAGCGAAAAAACATATTGCTGATAACGCAACTGGCAAGAATGGCAATTGTGTGTATGCTGCCGTTTGTAAATGCCGAGTGGCAGGTGTATGGGTTGATATTTGCATTGAACGTATTCGCTGCATTCTTCACGCCAACATACAGGGCTATTATCCCACAGATAGTAGACAAAGAAATATACAGGGAAGCCAACGGCTTATCAATGGCAACTTTTCAGTTGTTAAGCGTATTTGGTCCTGCATTGGCGGGGATATTTGCGGTATGGTTAGGAGCCAAGCAGATTTTCTTTGTCAATGGAGCAACATTATTCATTGCCATACTACTGATATTGACTATACCGGTGGCAGCACTGCAAAAAGGAGTGAATACCGATAGTACACCGCCCGGCAATACGTGGAGCGAAGTAATAAAAGGTATTCGCTTATTGTTTGGAAACAAGATTTTAAGGTTCTCTTTAAGTATTGAATTTATATCTGCTATTGCCGGAGCTATGGTATTGGTAAATACCGTTGGTTTGGTAAAAACATCTTTAGCTTTAGATGATAAGCATTACGGCTGGATAATGGCAATTTTCGGAGTAGGCGCAGCTATCACGGCTTTTCTGTTAGGCAGCCTTGATAAAACCAAAACACGGAGCATATCGCTGATAAGCGGGGCTGTCCTGATAGGTTTAGCTATCAGCTTTGCCAATTTTGTTCCGTACAACGGCTTGCTGTTCTTATGGGTTTTGGCAGGTATAGGTCAAACGCTTGCCGATATGCCGTCAGAAACATTAATAGGCGAAAACATTGCATCAGAAAATCAAGGTAAGGTGTACGGTTCTCACTTTGCGTTTTCTCATTTGTGGTGGGCAATAGCATACCCGATAGCAGGTTTTTTAGGCACACGGTTTCCCGAAAAAGAGTTCTTGTATGGAGGTATGCTTACGTTGGCTTTGGCGGTAATTGCTGTTTTAACCTTTAAATCATCGAAAGGAAATCGTAAAAAGGCACTTTGACCGATTAGCTAACCCTATGTAATGACATCAACTAATTCAATGTAGGTGTCCAATAGAAATTTCAAAATAAACAGGATGGATAAATTTTATAACGAAACGTTGAATAATCTGGAAGCCGCAATCAAAGAATTAGAAACTGAAACGGATTGCTCCATACAACAGATTGAAGTGATAATAAAACTTATCATCAAATGCCTGTCTAATGTGAAAGAATATGTATTGAACAGAGGATTTAAAAATGTAGAGGAAGAAATTCGTTTTTTCAAGCATCAAAAGCCCGCTATTGTTTCAAAGCTCATCTATTATAACGCTATCTATAAAATCGAAACAAAGAAACCTTATGGCGGTAAGGCAGTGAAGAAATACTATAATGATGAATTGGAAAAACTCAAAAGATATTTTGACAATAACCTCGAATTTTATAAATATTACAGAACCAATAATACTTTTATAGATGATAAGCTATTTGTACGGGGAAAGTATGACATTAAACTAAGTCTGGACACCTATTATTTTGAAGCGGACCATAATTTTTCCACTTCCCACGATTATAAGGCTGCAAAAATCATCGCCAATGACCTGATACAAGTATATCTTGAAGACCAGCTTCACAGCCCGATACATAAAAGCAAATCAATAGAATTACCTAACTTAAATTGGCGAGGCAGTAAAACTGCATTGACAGAATTGATATATGCCCTTCACGCTCAGGGTGTATTTGACAATACGGATATTAAAGTAATCGCCAAAACATTTGAAAGCATCTTTAATGTTGATTTAGGCGACTTTTACCATACATTTATGGAGCTGAAAGCCCGAAAAATAAACCGGACGAAGTTTCTTGACAGCCTGCGTGATGCGCTGATAAAACGGATGGATGAGCTGGAAGAAGATGAATATTAGAAATTGATAAAAAAGGAACGGGGACTTGCAGATCCCCGTTTTCTTTTCATAGTACGCCTCGTGGCAAATGGATACCTTTAGTTCTGATAATGCTTTCTGACACCTTTGGAGCTTGCTGCTTTTTTTCAGTTTGTTCCGCAGGTTCTTCTACTTGTTTAACAGGTTCTATGGAAAGCTGTATTTTCCTTTCTACGGCAGCCAGTTCAGTTTTAAGTTCGCTTAAACGGGTTTCTTTAGACCACGTACCGTTAACCACTTCCTGAAGCACAGGCAAATCTTTTTGGAACTCGGCAATATTCTCCTGTTCCTTTTTAATATAGACAGGCAGCTTTTCCAAAGCCCTTAAAAAATTCAGTGATGCCGTTTCGGGGTCTTTTGCCATAACACCGTTATTGAACGTGTATTTGATATTGCCCTCGCCCTGTACAAAAAATCGGTTCACACGAATATCCACGCCCTCTTTTTGGGAAACTTCGGTTTTTACCAATAGCTGAAAACCATACAGGCTACCGATTTCTTCATAATCGCCTCCTGTACGTGCTTTGTCCGCAAGCTGGTTAAGTTTTGCACCCGTCTGTTTTACATCGGCATTCGGCGATAAACCGTCCAGCACAAGAGCATTTACAACCGTACCGTCCTGCCGTTTTTGTAACCGTTGCTCTAAGTTTCCCCAATCAAGGCTCATACGGTCAAAGCGTGATTGGGCTTTGTCAAGTTCGGCTGTATAGTCTTCCAATTTATATTTGGCACTGTATTTAGAACGACTGTAAGCCTGCTTTTCGCTTTCCAGTCCGGCAATCTGCTTTTCTATTTTGGCTTTATCCAGCAAGTCGGTATTTCCTGAGAGAATTGCTACATATTCCGAGAAGTTCATACCCGATTTTTCGTCCATACTACCCTCGTCAAGGGTACGCTTACCGAGATTATTATTCTTTAGCTGGTCGATAAAAAGCTGTTTGTTGAATAGCAGGTTGAACTTATAGCTGTCCAGTGATTTTTCTACGGCATAGATAATTACTTGTACTTTGTTGTCCGCAAAATGCTTTGCAATTTCATTGCCTTTTCGGATAGCCCGCCCGTCCCTTTGGGCAAGGTCGCTCGGTCGCCACGGTGTATCCAAATGGTGTACGGCAACGGCTCTTTTCTGTGCGTTTACGCCAGTGCCGAGCATACTTGTTGAACCGAACAGCACACGGATTTTGCCCTCGTTCATTCCTTTGATAAGTTCCTTACGCTGCTTATCATTCTTAGCTTCCTGTATAAACCGGACTTCGTGTGGAGGTATGTTGTGGTCTTCCACGAGCTTGCGTTTAATTTCAGAATATACATTCCATTCACCCGGTTTATAAGTACCTAAATCCGAGAAAATGAACTGCGTTCCTTTTTGCGCATTGTATTGGTGGTAATACTTCGCAATGTTAGCGGCACAATGAGAAGCCTTGTTGTCGGGGTGGTCTTCATAAATATCGCTTACCATTCGCATATCCAACGACATTTTACGGGCGTAGTCCGTAGCAATCAGCATTTTTGCTTTTTCTTCCCGTTGAGAAAGCGGCTCTCTTCCTAATAAAGTGGCATTGCCCGTTTTGGCAAACTGCATCAGGCTTTGGATAAATGCTTCCTGGTCGGGAGTTGGCGGTATGTTGTATAACACCTCATTCTTTTCGGGGCGGTCAATTCCAATATCTTTCGCTGTACGGTAATCCGTGATTTCGGAATAGAATTGAGCCAGTTCCGGTACTTTGATAAAATAGCGGAAACGTTCTTTCGCCACGATATTATTAGCCACCGAAAATTCATAATCGGTGGTCTTACGGGCGTAAATAGCCGCCCACGCATCAAAAGAATGAATGCCTTGCTTTGCCAATGCTCTTGGGCGTAGGTATTTAAACAGCAGATACAACTCTGTCAGTGAATTGCTGATGGTTGTACCCGAAAGAAAAGTAGCACCCATATCCGCATCAATACGGTCTTGGATAGTGCGAATGGCAAAGAGCAGGTTCAAAGCCTTTAGGCTTCCGTCCATATTTCCCAATCCGGCAACCCTTGAATGGCGTGTATTAAAAATGAGGTTTTTAAACTGGTGGCTTTCATCCACAAACAAATGGTCTATGCCCATCATTTTGAAGTCCACCACATCATCTTTACGGTTCTCAATATCGTGTTGCAGGGTTTTCAGCTTTACTTCGAGATTTTCTTTTTGCTTTATCGCTCCGGCAAGCATCCCTCTGGTAACTTCATTTCCTTGCGATTGCAGCACATCGAGGTTACGCTCCACACTGTCCAGTTCTATTTCGAGAATTTCCTTTTGCATTTCGGGCGATTGCGGTATCATAGAAAATTGGTCGTGTGTGAGTATCACGCAATCCCAATCGTTGTTTTTAATATCACCAAAAATCCGCAAGCGTTTTTTAGGCGTAAAATCGTCAATGCCCGGATAGAGTATTTTAGCGTGCGGATAGGCGGTTCTATATGCTTCGGCAATTTCGGGTACGTTCGCTTTCAGCCCGATAATCATTGGTTTGTGAGCCAGCCCCAACCGCTTCATTTCCTGTGCTGCCGTACACATTACCAGCGTTTTTCCTGCACCTACTTCGTGGTCGCAGATAGCACCGTTGTTGAGCTTAATCATCCAAACGGTGTCCTTTTGGCTATCATACAGGTCTTGGATTTTTAACCCCTTGCGGTCTAATCCCGGAAACTCCTGATGTGTTCCGTTATAATTCGGTCGGACGAAACAGTTAAAGGTATCATTGTATTGGTCGGTCAGCCTGTTTTTAAACTCATTGTTTTGGGCGTGGAGCCACTCTGTAAAGGCAGTTCGGATTTCGTCAATCTTGGTGTTTGCCATTTGAATGGCTTCCATATCCCTAACCTTTACTTCCTTATCATCTATTGTGATTTTCTTGGTAATATCAGGCGTAGTATTGACAAGGGCGTGCCTCAGCAGGTTAATCCCGTCAAACGTTCTGCTCTCTGCCTTAACAGCATATTTGTCCCATATATGCACATTCTTCTGTCCACAGGTTACAGAAAAGTCATCGGAGCTTTCGGAATAATGTACACGCACATCCGTATCGAAAAGATGCGAAGCAAAACGGGCATAAACGCCAGTCGGTATCCAGCGTTCGCCGAGGTTAAAGTCCAGCTCTTCAAATTCAATTCGTCTTGGGCGGGCTTCTTCCAAAGCAGTAAGGCTTTCTTTGGCTTGGGCATCATCGGGATTGTTTTCGAGGTAGTTTCTTACATCCGCCGCTTTTTCTACCACGTTACCTGCAATCCAGCGTTCGGCGATTTCATATTCCTGTTGCAAAGGGTTATAGAAAATCCTGCCGTGTAAGGCTTCTTTCAGCACATCGGCAGTCATATTGCTCACTTCGGACATATAGTCCAAATCCACACTTCCGTATTTGTTCAGCGATGCCGCCAACGCTTCATCGGGATTGTCGGTAGCTAATGTTGTGATGGAAAAGCTGACCGGACGGCTGAATATATCCGCTTTGTGTACCACGCCGCCCACCACACGCTCCAGATAAGGCATTTCCTTTCCGGCACTGTCCGTTTTAATGAGCTTGATATTATCGGCGCTATTCAGATTGCCATACCTTTTGATAAAGGCATCGTACAATCGGTTAAGGTTTTCCCTTTCTTCTTTGTGTTCAGTTTGGTGCTGTGCTTCTTTGGTATAAAGCTGTTGGTAAACATCACGTACCTGTATATACGCTTCGGCTCTTGCTTTTTGCGTAGGAGGTAATTGCAACGGGTGGAAGACAGCCGTACCGTCTGCGGTATCTACACTTTGCAGATAACCCACCCAGCCATTATCTACCACAAGGCAATCGTTTCGGTGGAACGATTGCAGTTCGTTACTAAACGGCGCAGGTTCGGGAATGGCGGCAAGAACGGCTACGGGAATGGCTGGCTTATCAGCTTGGCCATTCCCGTTTTGTTGCGAAAACAAATCGCCGATTACTTCCTGTTCTTTGCCATTAAATGTTTTATTGCCATTTGAAACAGGAAGCGTGTAAGGTTGCTGCATTGCAGAACTGAACAGGTCGGGCTGGCGACTGATAGGCATTCGTTTTCTCTGGCTGGTCTGTCTTTTGGCTGATGTTGCTTTTTTTGGCGGAGCAAGGACAGCCACAGTTTCACCTGTATTTTCAAATAGGTCGAAAATGCTTAGCTGTTTTAATTCCTGCGGACTTTCCTGTCTTATCACAGGTGTCGTAAAAAGCTGTTGCTGGGGCTGAATGATTTCACGCTCAACAATGGGAGGCGGAATTACCGGCGTTGGAATTTGTATAAAAGGTTCATCGTGTTGTTCGCCTTTGTATAAAGACAAATTCAGGTGGTTACCAAAATCTTCGGAAAGCATCTCTTTGAGGGCATTTGCAATGCCCTCAACGCCGTCTTTGTGTGTATAGATTAATGCAGGTTGCCCGTAAGGGTCAGTATCTACTTTCCAATGCGTATGTATAATTCTTGTACCGTCCTCAAATAAAGCATTGCTGGGTGTACCATATCCTGTTTTGTTGCTTTGGCAAAACAATTCTTCCGCTTCGGTCAAATTTGGTTTTGCTGTATTCTTTTGCAGGATTATCAGGTCAGAGCCAACCTCTGTACCTGCATAATCTGTAAACAGATTGTTGGGTAAGCGGATAGCTGAAACCAAATTGTTGTTTTCCATTAATGCCCTGCGTATCGGCTCATTATTCGGGCTGTTCAAAATCCCCTGTGAGGTAATGAAAGCCTGCAAACCACCTTCTCGGAGCATATCATTTCCTTTCAAAAAGAAATAGTTATGAATGCTTCGGGCAGCTTGCTCCTTTGCGGGGTTTCTACTTCGGGAGTATGAAAGGTCAAATACAGAGGTATCACCGAACGGGATATTGCTGGCAACAACATCGTAACTGCTTTGTTCCTTTTCGGGGATTTCCTCAAAACCGCTTATGCGGATATTATTTGCGGGATAAAGCTGCTTTAGGATTTTGCCCGTTAGCAAATCTTTTTCGTAAGCAGTAACATTGGCTTTTTGATTTTCCGAAAAGGATTGTATAAATGAGCCGATACCTGCGGAGGGTTCGAGGAATTTATCAATCTTCAAACCGCTATCACGCAATACGGAAGAAACGGCATCTATAACCTCCGGCGGTGTGTAGAATGCTGTGAGTACGGAGCTTCGCATACTGTCCACAAATCGTTTGTATTGCTTTTCGTCTGTGGCATTTTCTTTTAAAACCTGATGCAGCTCCTGCGTAATAGAGAAAAGGTCGTGTTCGGTCTTTCTCCAATTGTTGATGTCCATCTCATATTCAACGGGGTTCAGAACGAATTTAAGACCGCCAAATCCGCTGTATTGCATCATTAGCAGTCTTTCGCCTACGGTGGCTTGTCGGTTCTCCTTTTCCAGTTTAAAAGCAATTCGCAGGGCATCAATATTCTGTTGGAGATGTTGCTTTTTACTGAAGCCCATTTTCGGTTATCCATATTGCGATGGTTCCCGTTATTTCGGTGTAGAGTACATCAAACTCATAACCGTAGGCGAAATCATCGGTCAGTTTATATTTGGCAAAAACAGGCTCGCAAACACGGAACATTTTCAGGGCAAATGGTCGAAGTTCCTCGTCTGCCATTAGGGTATCGAACTCATTGCAGACCACCTGAAAAATGGTATCGAACCTTGAAAAATGTAAGCCCTCAAAGAGAATGTAATTGGCTATTTCGTTGCACTGCTCAATAGCGTTTCCCGAACTGAAAGCACCCTCGTAAGCATTGGCAGCCCACGAAGAACGCTGGTCGATAAATTTGTGGTCGCTGGCTTTTTCAGGAAAGCCTGAATTAAGATGTTCTTGTAGTCGTAATCTGTAATACGACAAGTCTTTTTGCTGTGTACTCATACTATAATTTTGTTTAGAATTTTGCTTGAAGCCTAAAATTATAGCGGTAGATAAGTGCCTTTGAAGAAGTGGCAGGGTTTGGCTTTGTGTGGCAGGATTTGTCGCAATGAGCAATAAAAAACCTCTGAAAATTCAGAGGTTCATTTTATGGATTGTTTAGAATTTGGAGCATCCTGCCGACCTCAATATCCATTCTCGAAAAGGCAAACCATTTTTTGCCCAGGTCTTTGAGAGATGCCCCGATGTGGTATAGTTCTGCATTATCAATAATCAAAAAGCGGTCGTGAGCATCGGAGAAAACCTCAATTTCAATCGGAGCATACTGGCTGTTGTACCGTTGTACATCCAGCCGTAGCTGATTGCTGATAGTTTTGGTATAGATTGTAGCGGTTACATTTTCCTTGCGCTTGCCCAGCAAAGTCAGCACTGTATCGTCCACGTAGTTATCCAGCAGGATAATGGAGCTTTTGGCACTTCGTACAATATCCGACACAAAGGCGTAAGCATCGAAAACCTGACCGTTGTAGAAGATGCCATTTTCGCTGTGGAGCTTGTCGCTTTCCAATGCCTTAAAGATTTCCTCAAATTTTTGGTCGGCTTGTAGTTGTTTCAGTTCTATATTATTCAAACGATGAAACAGCGAAGCATTGCTGATAAGCATTTTCCGCATTTCTACAAAGGCATTCATAATCTCAATGCTGACCTTTACCGCTATATCACTTCGCAACAATGCGGACATCATTGCCACTCCTTGCTCACAAAATGCAAAGGGTAGCGTACGCCTCCCGCCCCGTCCAACGTTTGAAGTGCCAAATTGGTACTTCAAAGATTTTACTTCCTGTTCGCTAAGCTGAAAGCAAAAAGTTTCGGGAAAGCGGTTTTGGTTTCTCTTTACAACCCTGTTTAGGGCTTTTGTTTCTACCTGATAGAGCATTGCTAAATCAGCATCAAGAATAACTTGCTTATCCCTAATGGTATGGATAAGCGGTGCTATTTCCTTTTGGGATATGGTAATATCGGTCATTATCTTTTTGGCTTTTTATTATCAAACTCAAAAGAGGTTTTGCAATCGGCATCCAATACGATATAAGCATCGAATTTCTTTCCTGCCTTGCTTTTCATTCCTTTGATAAGATTGGTTTTCCCTTTATTCACAAGGTTTTCAATATCGGAAATACTGATTTGCACTTCGCACACATTGCGAAACTGTATCCAGCCGCAAACTTCATCGGAGCATTTAACAATCTTATCACGGATAATAAGCTGTTGGCTTTTACATTTCGGACAAACCAATTTAGGGAGGCTGTTTTGAGCAATGGAGGTTTGCAGCAATTCATCGGTAATGGACTTTGCAAAGGTTTCCGTTTCCTTTTGAAAACTTCCGGCATTCGCTTCGTTGTTCTCAATTTTCTGCAAAGCGAGTTCCCATTCTGCGGTCATAGCCACGTCCGCAATTTTTCGGTCTTTAACCAATTCGTAAACCTGCAATCCTTTTTCGGTTGGTATTAAAGATTTTTTTTCTCGTTGGATATAGTTACGGGTAAACAGTGTTTCGATAATGGCGGCTCTTGTAGCCGGAGTACCGATACCGATGTTTTGCAGGGCTTTCCGTTCTTCTTCGTTTTCGATTTCCTTACCTGCGGTTTCCATAGCCGACAAAAGCCCAGCTTCGGTATAAAGCACAGGAGGTTTGGTTTTCTTTTCGAGAATGGCAGCTTCTTTTATTTTAAGTTCATCGCCTTTTTTCAATTCGGGCAAATCCTGTATAGGTTCTGCATCATCTTCCGAAAAATTACCCTTAATCATACGCCAGCCTGCTTCCAAAATTTTACAGCCTTTTACGGTGAAATCATAGTGCATTGCCTGTAAGGAAACATCGGTTATTTCTTTGATGCAGGCTTGCGAAATGGCTTCGAGCAGGCGAAAGGCAATCATATCATACACCGCATTTTCGTCTGCACTCAAAACGGACGGGACTTTATCTGTAATCAACAATCCGTGGTGGTCGGTAACACGCAAATCATTTACAATACGCTTATTGAAACGCCCCCATTTAATTTTGGATAAAGCAGCTTTGCAGGTTTCCCTGTTCTGCAATGCCCTCACGAGGTTGGGAATTTCAGCCCACATATCTTCGGGGATGTATTTGCTCCCGGTACGTGGATAGGTAATGAATTTCTTTTCGTACAGGCTTTGAGCAATATTCAAAGTTTTTTCAGCAGAGAGGTTCAGCTTTTTGTTGGCTTCCTTTTGCAAGCCTGTGAGGTCAAAAAGCAAAGGCGGCTGCTCCGTTATATTCTTATTTTCTACGGAAGTAACTGTTACAGTATTACCATTCCTTTCAATAGATTTTAATGTATCATCTGCCAGCTTTTTATCCTGCCATTTGGTAGCAGAAATACTTTTAAAATCAATTTGCTCTTTGGAGTGGGATAATTGTATCTGCCAATATTTCTGTACGGCGAAATTCTTGTTATCTATATACCGTTTGCAAATCAAAGCCAGTGTAGGCGTTTGCACTCTTCCGAGCGAATAAATACCGTTGCCTGCGGCAATGCTCAATGCCTGTGTAGCATTGATGCCTACGAGCCAATCGGCACGGCTTCTGCCTTGTGCCGCCTGATATAATCCGTCAAATTCCTTTCCGTCTTTTAGGTTGTCAAAGCCCTGTTTAATGGCTTTTTCGGTCAGCGAGCTTATCCAAAGCCGTTTAAAGGGCTTACAGCATTTCAGATACTCATAAATGTACCGAAAGATGAGTTCGCCCTCACGACCTGCATCGGTTGCCACGATGAGGCTTTCACTTTGGTTAAACAGTTTTTCAATCACTTTTAGCTGTTTCAATGCACCAGCATCGGCTTGATAGCCTTTGTCTTTTTTGACTTTGCGAACGGTCAGCATAAAAGGGTTTGGAAGTATCGGCAAGGATGCTTTGTCAAACCCCGAAATGCCGTAATCTTCGGGCATTCCCAATCCTATCAGATGTCCGAATGCCCACGTAACAAAATAGCCGTTACCCGTAAGGTAGCCGTCCTTTTTATCGGATGCTCCCACAAGTCCGGCTATTTCCCTTGCTACGCTTGGTTTTTCTGCAATAATTGTTTTCATTATTCACTATCTTTTTACGCCTTTGGATTTTGCAGGTGCTTTGGGTTTGTTCTGTTGTTCCTGCTGTTTTTCATTTTTGGGTGTTTGCTGCCCCGATTTCAAAGGCTCTTTGATATTCTTGGTTGCTTCGTTGGTTTTTCCCTCGGAATTAACCGCAGTCTGCGTTTTGTGGGCTTCGGTTGGTTTCGCTTGGGCTTTGAGCTTGTCGGGATTTTGGAACGAGAAATCTGTTTTGCCAGTTTCTTTGTTGAGCGTGATGTAGCCCTGATATTTTTGTCCTTTTTTATCTATCAGACCATCTATATAAACAGTTTGTCCAGCTTTGAACTTATTGTATTGTTCATCATCAAGTTCCTTACCTCTAAAAGTTCTCGGAGCTTCCTGCGGTTGGCTTTGCTGATTGTTCTGCCGGTTTTCTTGTGTTTGCTGATTATTGTTACTTCTATCAAACAGAAACTCAACATATCTTTTATCCGCATTAAACTGTACATTGGCACTAAACTCATCGCCCTTTTTAGAAATCATTCCTTCCAAATAAAGCGATTTGCCTTCCATCAAGGTTTGTTTTTGCTCATCGTTCAATTTTACACCCTTAATCTCATCGGGAATTTTGACAAATTCGGTCTTCAGGGCAATCAGCTCATTGGTTAGCCTGTCCACGCTGATAATTGACGGCATCAATTCGCCTGTCTTGGAATTGGTCAAGTCAACCACACGACCCATATTCCCCGTTTCGAGCAGGTTTTTCTTATCCTCATCGGTAAACTTGTGTCCGAAAAACTCAAAGTTCAGGTTAGGCTCTTTCCTGATACCGTGTATCGCTGCCACTACGGTTCCGTCCGGTGCAGTCTGTAAAGACAAACGGGCATCTGTGCGAACAATAGCCCCGCCGAGGTTTACGCTTACAGGTACAAGGTCATTGGTCTTGTAACCTCTTAGCAACGGGTCTAAAAGGTTCATTTTTTCAAGGCGTTCTTTGCCTATTCCGAGATTGTTCATTGTTTCCCAATCAATCTGTTCCGGCTTGTAGCGGTATTCGCTGGTATCCGGTGTTGTCTGTGTTGTTGCCATATCATTTTTATTTTCTTGTTTTTGTTCATTTTCGGGTTCGGCTTTTACCTCGTTCTTTTTCATTTCCTTTTCGCCTTCGGGTGTAGGATTATCTACCTGCTTTTGCATTTCCTTAGCCTTATCTACGGCTTCATCAGCCGATACTTTGAAGAATGAAAAATTGGTCGGATTTTTTAACTGCCTCCAAAAGTTAGAGAAGAAGTTGGAGAACAAATCGCCGTGCTTATCCACACGCATAAACTGGCTTTGGTTTTCCTTTGTGGGGTCAGTAGTCTTCAATTTGCCGTTTTCGTCTATGCCGGTAACCGCCTGTATTTTATTCTTTTGCTTATCCAATACCAGTAATATATCCGATAACTGTTCGGGAGTTTGCTGTTTGTTTTCTGTTTCTTCGCTCATAATCTGAATATTTTAAAGTTCAAATGCCGAATGTATATGAAGCGTTTGCTCACTTGCCTGATATGGCAGTCAAAGGCAGTGTTTGTCATCCATTGGCGTTCAGTTTGGGTAAAGGCGGATTAAAACTTTCCCTGATGAACTGATGCACGTCAGACAGTTTGTAATACAGTTTGCCACTTATGGTGTAATAGGGCAACTTGCCGATGGAGCGATACCGTTGCAGGGAACGGTTGCTGATTTTCAGCATTTGCAGTAAATCCTGATTGTCGAGCAATTCCTCTCCGTCAATGCTGTTGCGTTTCTTTTGTAAGCTGTCTATATTGTCGCCCAGCATATCGAGGCGTTCCATTAGGCGTTCCATCCACGCCAAAAATTCCATTCTGTCAATGTTCATAACCGCACGTTTTAAGATTTACCTGATTTCAGCTTTCTACCTTTCTTGATATAGCTTTTGCCTTTTGCCATAAGCTCCTGTACAAATTCATCATTGCTTTGTATAGCATTGGCATTGAGCATATCCTTGATTGCTCCAATCGTATAGAAGTATTGCCCGTAAAGTTTTGAATAAGCTATTTCGCCTTTGGTACGCATACGCCACAAAGTCTTTTCGCTGATGTGCAGGTATTGGCATACCTCGTGGTTGTTCAGCCACAAGTCATCGTAGCTTGTATCATTTAACCTTTTGAGATAATCGGCAATCGCATTGATACGGCTGTTGAGCTGTTGCCACGCTTCTTCTTCGATAGTGATTATTTTCATTGCATTGCTATTAATGTTCACAATGCAAAATTGCTAAGGGTGGCAAAGTTTGTCTGCCAATGTCTGCCAATTGGTTTGACGGTTTTTTGAAAATTTTTGCAATCGGGAAAAACCCTTGTTTAATAAGGGTTTCGAGGGCTTTTGAATTATTAACTACGTTATTTTGCCTTCATTTGCCAATTGGCAGATATGGGTAAAAAAAAGCAGTACACATAAATGTACTGCTTTGAACCAATGCCTTTTAATAGTCAAAGGTCTTTATCCATATATTCTTCCAATGAAACTTTAAGCTGGTCTAAAAATGCCGTTCGGGAACCTGCACGGGTTTTCATTCTGTGGAAAGCGTGATGTATATCATTTACAGGAGTTCGGAACAGGATTTGAAAAATCAAAGCCAGTTTTCTGATACCGATACTTCCGTGTGAGATAGAACTGGAAGCATACAGGGCATATATCAGTTCGATAAGTGCGTTTTGCGAATTAGTCCACGAAATATCCTTATTCACATCGTCATTTAGTAAAACGAAGTCAGGATTTTCTTCGGGATTGATTTTGTTTAGCAAATAAGTATAGAGTAGTTCATTGGCAATAATATGGGCTATTTTGTTATCGTAATAAGTGGAAAAGCTAAGGTCTATTTCAAAAACTCCGCTATTTAAACCATCGTGGTAATTAATTTTTCCGAGCATAAAATAGCTGTGGTCACGGTCTGTTCTTCCTGCACGGTAGTACCTGTAAAAATAGGTATTGCAAATACTCTCCTTATATTCTGATTTGAGAGATTTTAATTCATTCTCGTAATAACTCTGATGTATTTTCCCTGTGCTGACCGGACAGGTCGTTTCAAATCGAAATACTTTATTGTAGTAGATGAGCTTTCCTAAGATTTGGGGTTTGATGTTCTTAAAAAAGTTAATTTCCTGCTGTTCGTTCTTAAACCCACTTTGCACAATCTTGGCTTTTACTTTAAGAAGCATTTCATTCAGGAATAAGGTCATTTGATACGCCTTTTCCGCCGTTGGCATCAAATCGGAAGCGAGTTTATCTTCTTGATACCTTATTTGCGATAATATTTTACTCAACAGGATTTCCATAGCTTAGTCTTTTAAAAGTTATCACTATCTGTTTCGGAATTACATCTATTGATGATGAACCAAAATTTGGAAAATATACTGGAATAAATATCACAGGTTCCCCACAGTGGGGGAATTTTTTTTCATAATTTTTGTATGAGAGGAAAGAAAAAAAGGGTAAAGCACCTATGTACTTTACCCTTTATTTTTTTATATTTGCAGTATTGATTTACAAGGTAATCAGATGAAAGCGAGTGCAGTAAGCACCATTACTAAATCGTTACCGATTGGATTTCCCACTCTTGTAAACTACTCTTTATTAGCCACTTTGGGCTATATTAATCTTTTTTAGTTAAAATATAAAAATATGAAAACAAAGATTATTACAGCCCTCATTTTGCTTTGGGGCATTTTACTGAACGCACAAGTTGGTATCAACACACAGACTCCCAACAGTACTCTGATGATTAACGGATCGTTAGGAGCCCATTACAAAGAGATTACATCAACGGCGTACAGCATTATTGCAACAGACCATTATCTTACCTATAACGGAGCGGCCAATGCTACTTTTACCCTTCCGGTAATCGGAACGGGAACAACCAGTTTTACGGGCAGAATTTACAAGATCAAGAATATATCAGCCTTCAACATTACCCTTCAGGCTTCCAGCGGAAATACATTAAGAATTGACAACAATCCGGTTACTTCTTTTACCATTCCAACCGGAGCTTACGCAGAAGTGGTGAACAACAGCAATACCACTGCCGGAACCTGGGACCTGTCATTTACGGTATTACCCAAACCCAGCAATGTTGAGATTTTCGGGGTTCAGCTCTCTATTCCCCCGCATAAAGACGGAACATCGCCTGTGGCAGACTGGAGCAATCATACGGTGAGCACATACGATACGGGAACAGGGACGAATGCCTGGTGGGTGATCAGTAAAGCCTCTACCCCTTATGGTCATACCGCAGGTTATTCAAATGCAAGCAGAATGACTATTGTTTATGAATATCAGGGACCTGCATTTAATGTGAACAATATGTATCCTATTCTCACGGCAGGAAACAACTCAAGCTTTCCTGATGTTTTTACGGCTTCTTTTGTGAGTCTTGCGAATAACGGAACCGACGGGAAAACCCGGCTTACGGTATCGGTAGCCCGTATTGATTTTATCGGAAACAACGGATCCAATAACAGTAACTGGACGGGAACTTTCCTTCTCAATCTTCTGTTAGCCAGAAAGGTGTATTAAGAAGGTTTATAAAAGCAAAAGAGCAGGATTTTCCGCCTGCTCTTTTTATTTACCTGTATTGTCTGAGCTGTTTAATGAAAGAAAACAACATTATCTCATTTTTTTAAGCAGCTGTTTCTGGCTTTGGTATTTTTCATTCAGGGCCTGAAGCTGTGCTCTTTTCATCTTTTTGGTTAAAAGCGGATGTTTCTGGATCAGTTTCTTTTCGGTTTTATATCTTTTATCCAGTTCACTCATCTTACGATCAACCAACTCACTTTTTGAAGGATGCGGAGGAAGCGGAGGATGTTTCTGAGCATAAACATTCACCGACAATCCTAACAGCAATACTGTTGAAATGAATAACTTTTTCATGATATGTATATTTTAAGAGAGAATTTAGTCAGCTAAATTCATCCTGATTTATCATAATATTACATATACCATACCAAACATAAATTCAATTTACGGAGGTCCCTCCTCAAACCGGTTCAAAACGACTGATCTTCTGCTCTTTTATTTCTTCATCTGAATAACGGCAGCATATTGCAATGCTTTTCTGTCCTGCGGCATTTTAATTTCGATGATATTGCCGTTCTGCTTCCACTGTATTTTTGACTTTACCCCCAGAACGTTTACAGTTTCAGGTTTAAAACCTTCAGGAATGGTGAATCTAAGATTCTCCGGAGCTTTATATTCTCTGTTTTCACTGATATGGAAAACATTTATAGTTTTACCGTCTTTACTTTGGGTATAATAAAAATCTTCATCATGATAAGGAGCAATGCTTCTCGTGGCAAAAACTGCAGACTTGTTTTTCTCCATCCATCCGGAAATTTCCTTCAGCCTGTCATAAACCACAGGATCATAGTCTCCATTGGGACCGGGAGCAATATTCATCAGGTAATTACCGCCTCTTGAGATAATTTTAACAAGGGTTTCAATGATCTTTTGGGAAGATTTGTAATGGTCGTTGGGAACATAGGAGAAGGAATCTCCCATCGTAATACAGCTCTCCCAGGGAACCGAAAGCGCATGTTCAGGAACGGCCTGCTCAGGAGTGACGTAATTTTCCCATTTTCCGGGAACAGTACGGTCTACCACAATAATTCCAGGCTGATTTTTCCTTGCCATGCTTCCGATTTTATCCATATCAATGTCCTGCTCTACTTTGATGGTTCTCTGCCATTCCACCGCAGGATCAATGGTGTGAAAAGGTCTTACCCAGCCGCCATCCAGCCACAGAATATCAATTTTGCCGTAGTTGGAAGTAATTTCATTCAGCTGGTTGAAAGTGAATGTTTTAAAGTTATTCCATCTTTCGGGGTATTTTTTCGGGTCGTAATTAACGTTCCTGTCTTTTGGCGGAAAATACGGCCACCAGTAGTTTTCAGAGTGCCAGTCGGGTTTTGAAAAATAAGCTCCGATCTTAAACCCTTCTTTTCTGAAAGTGCTGAAAATCTCTTGGGTGACATCCGCTTTGGGATTTTTCGAAAAAGGGGTCCCGGAAGAAGTAATTTTATAATCTGATTCTTTGGTATCGAACATTGCAAAGCCGTCGTGATGTTTTGTAGTGAACACCACATATTTCATTCCTGCCTTTTTTGCCGCATCTGCCCATTTCTGAGGATTAAACTGTGTGGGGTTAAAAGTGGTCCGGAGGTTCTCATAGTTTTTCACGTAATCATAATAAGACGCTCCGTGCTCCGGTTTCCTCTGCGTCCAGGATTCATCTTCCGGGCAGAGGCTCCAGCTTTCCACGATTCCCCACTGGCTGTATGTTCCCCAATGCATAAACAGTCCGAACTTGAGATCCTGCCATTGCTCAAGATTCTGTACCACAAGAGGATCTTCCGGCTTCACATAGCCTTCAGAAACGTTGTGTGCCTGCGAAAAAAGGGCAGACGAAAGGAGAAATGACGATAATAAAAAGGTCTTTGATTTCTGTTTGATCAGCATACCGGGTTCGTTTTCCGCTAATTTAATCATCCTTCCATTAATCGGCAAGTTTAAGTTTTGAGCAAATTCTTCAGTGCTGTCTCAAGGCTGAAGTAGGTGAACTGGAAACCGCTTCTCATGATTTTTTCGGGATATACGTTTCTGCTTTTGAGCAGCAGTTCGGTTTCGGTTCCTAAAAATACAGAGGCTATTTCCAGCTGCCACACCGGAGCGTTCAGGCCGAAAGGAATGTTCAGTATTTTCCTCATTTCTTTCATCAGATCATTATTGGAGACCGGTTCAGGAGATGTAATATTGATCACATCCGTAATATCTTCATGCCTGATCACCCATTCCACGGCCCGGCAGAAATCATCAATGTGAATCCAGCTTACTTTTTGCTCTCCCCTTCCCTGTTTTCCGCCCAATCCGAGCTTTGTGATCATTCTCAGTTTTGGAAAAGCGCCACCGTCACGGCCTAATACAATGGAAGTTCTTAATGCTACTTTTCTTATACCATCATTCTGAACCCTGAAGAATTCTTTCTCCCAGCTTTTGCAGATATTCATGGAAAAATCGTCCCCGATAATTCCGTTTTTTTCGGTATTCAGCTGGGTTTCGGAATGAATGTAAATGGTTGCCGAGCTTGCATTCAGCCAGACTTTAGGTTTTACTTTGCACTGATTAACGGCTTCCTGAAGGATTTTCGTGCTGTTGATCCTTGAAGTGTAAATTTCTTTTTTGTTTTTGTCGTGGTATCGGCAGTCCACGGATTTCCCGGTGAGATTGATCAGTACATCCGCCCCTTCAAGAACAGTCTGCCATTCTCCCAGACTTTCTGCATTCCAGCGAATGTCGTTTTTATGTTTTGGGTTCCGGGTCAGGATGAATACCTCATCTCCCTTTGCAGTAAAGTATTTTTCAAGATTTTCTCCGAGGAATCCGGTTCCACCGGCTATGATAATTTTCATGGGGCTCAGGGTTTAAAGTTCAGGCTGATTAAGAGTTAAGATATTGGCTTCCAATGTGGGAATTCATATTTTTCTCAGGTATTTTTTTGTTTTCACCTGGATTTCCGATCCTTCTGCCAGCATTACGGAAACCGGTTTCTGGCGGTTAAGACATTCAAAATCGGTTCCGTATATTTTGTTGAAACAGATATCCAGCTGATGGTCTTTTACCCGGTAATGATCCCATTTCGGATGGCAGACTTCATATTCTGAAGTGCTGTTTTCCCTTTTGGTAAACCCGTAATAATGTTCGGTAATAAATTCAAATTCTGAATCGGCTTCCATTTTTAAAAGCCGGTTTTCGGCTGTGATCTCAATGGAATGCCAGGTTTTGTCTTTCCATGAATACTGGATGAGCAGCTCATTGCCTTTTTCATGCATCTTATTTTTCATCGGCATTGTGGTATAGTTTTCTTTGTAAACGGAATTCGCCACAAAGCTGAGTGCCGGTTTGGGAACAATTTCCTTGATAAAAACCACTCCTCTTTTCCAGATCCCGTTTTCTTTCTTTTTCACATAAAATCTGAGATTGACTTCCTCAAAATTTCTGTGAAACGGAATGGGAAGGCCAAGCAGTTTAGTATTCAGAAACATAAACCCAACCAGGCTTACATAGCATTTGTCCTGATAAAAGTCGAGTTCGGTACCTTCCGGCAGGTATTTCAGAAGGATGTCAGGATTGATATCGTAGTTGATGATGGCCAGCTTACGCCATTCTGCTTTTAAAAAGTTCATTTTTCTTAGATTTTAATGGTTAAAAATTTCCTTCAGCCGTTTTCCTGATGAGTTCGTTCCGTTGAAGCAGAAACTGTTTAAGATAATTTTTAAGAAAGACTTTGTTAAACATTTTCCCAATTATCCCGAATGGGGATTCAAACTCGAAAATATCGATCATGAGGGTATTTTCTTCTTTAACTTTAAAAATATGCTGGTGTTTCATGGTTTTAAAAGCGCCTTCAAGCATGGTATCGGTAAAGCGGTAAGGTTTTTCCATGCTGATGATCTTTGAAGTGAGGGTCTGGTAAATTCCCAGATGTTTTGCTCTCCAGGTTACCGTTTCATTTTCTTCAATCAGTCCGGAAGTTCGGCCTGCAATTGCTTTTTCATGGGTTCCTGCTGTGGATTTCTGGTGAAGGTCTATATCTCTTGCAAGGTCAAATACCTTCTGAATATCTGCTTTGATGAGGGTTTCCAAATATATTCTTTCCATCTTTTAAAAGGTTTGTTTTTTATCGAGTTCAGGGAGGGCTTTATCAATTCTTGCTGCAAGTTCAGGCAATTTAATGGTGGGAACTGCCGGAAACAGATGATGCTCCATATGATAAAACATACTGAATGTAAGTTTATTTTTCCAGAATCCGCGCTGGGTTCTTGCTACATTGGGATGTTCATGGGTATCGTGGTGAACGGTCCAGACCGCAAAGAAGGCCATTAAAAACTCGCCAAAGATCATCACCAGAATGTGGTAGATCAGGAAATGAACCTGGAAATAAAATACTGCAGATATAAAAACCAAGATCGAGATCAACTCAAAGAACATTTTTTTCCTGTAATTTTTATTGGCCAGCCTGAAGGTGACCCAATGGATCAGGAACATATGCTTCGGGCCATAGAGAATGGCTTCATACCATTTCATAGAGGCGGATTTTCCTTCATAATCTTCTTCGGAAAGACAGTATTTATGGTGTCTTATATGGTTGAATTTCACAGCATGAATAGAAGCCATCATCAGAATACTGTTGAGATACATAGACAGCCAGGTGAGGAATTTCCCGGTTCCGAGCGAATTGTGAAAACCGTTGTGAACCTGTCTGAGCGCCGTCAGAAAATAAAATCCCGAAAACGGAAGCGCAGCCCAGTAATATCCCTGATAAGCCAGAAACAGGGAAATGAAGAACCACGGAAGACTGATGTTATTTTCGATCAGCATTTCCTTTGTGGAAAGAGATTTCAGATCCTTCCATTCCACTTTTCTGATGAGTTCGGTATGATTCATTTTTCAGTTTTTTAAAGGTTGAGCAGAATAAGTAAGGCTAAAACGGTCATTCTGAATATCATCCATGAAAGGGTAGGAAGAAAGCTTAGTTTTAAAATCCGGCATCTTCTCAGATGTTCCAGAAACATGATGAATACTACTATTCCAAAATAAATGATGGCAGAAAGAGAGGTCAGATTCAACAATAAGGCAGAAATCAGAAGCAGCGTTCCTATCAGTGAAACGGTCATCATATTTCCCAGATAATTCCAGATCCGGTCTTTTAAATATGCTCTTAAAAATAAGGTCTGCCAGGCAACCTGTCCCAAACAGATCATCAGCTCTCTCCAAAAATTCTGACTGATGCCTAATCCCAGTTTTGCAGAGAATATACTCAGGACAAAGGCTGAAAACAGGACCACAAAAACCATATAAGCCAGTCTGTATTTCAGGTTAAAATCAGGAGTACAGGCCTGTTCTGCATGATCTGTTTGTAAAGGAATGATCTGTTTTCTGTTATAAGAGACAAAGGAATACATTTTTCTGATAAACCAGTACAGCGGCTGGATTCTGGCTGTTTTCTCCAGTAAAGGAAATGAATTTCCGATGATCAGAAGCAGGCTGTCCAGACCGTACACAACCTGGTTGCTTTCATGGTTAATCAAAGCGATTTCATTTTTGGCACGGTGGAAGTCAATCAGTTTTCTGTTCTTTAGACTTAACTCTGTAAAGGCTTCCCGGCCGTTTTCATCAAGCATTCCGCAGCTGGTGAAACCTTTGGAATAGATACTGCACATGGGACATTCATTGTCGTAGATCAGGGTGTGTTTTTTTAAGGTTTTCATGATTCTGAGTTATAGAATTGATACTTTTTATAGCAGTAGTAGATGTATATAACAGCCATAACCGGACTGTACACCAGGGAAGACATTAATAGATAAAGCAGAAAAGCAGGATATTTAATGGTATTACCAAACAGAAAAAAAGCCAGCAAAATCATCCAGACCGGCAGAATGAGTATTCCATAGGCGATATATCCCGGAGATTTTTTTTCTTTTAAAAACAGTCTTATCAGAAAACTGACCAGCTGTGCACCACCTACAATAAAGTAAAAACGTAGAGCTCCCATATCCTGAAACCGGTTGATTATAGACAGAAATCCCACTATCAGGGCGAAGATCTGTACGAAATAATCAATCTTTGTAAACGTTTTCATGATGATTCATTTTAAGAATTAATAAAATAGCCTTCCGGTTTATATACAATGCCTGATTTTAAACTAGGCTCTCTTTACATGCAGGATTTCAATAAGATCCAGGTATCTTTTGTGCGTCAGAACCGATAAGTTTTCACGGATAAAATGTTCCTTAAGGTTCTGAAGACCTTCATATTGGTTGATATAACGAAATAATTCTTTAAACTCCCTCCCGAAGATCTTTGAAACAAAAATTTCGATATAGCATTTCACACAGCTGAATCTCCATGGAGTTTTGGGCTTCACAAATTCTACAATAATGATTTCCCCGTTTTCGTCAATGATCCTAGATAATTCTTCTGCGAAAAACTGTTCTTTTTCTTTTTCAATGGTCTTTGTACCGTAAGAACACAGTATAATATCTATGGAACGATCCTGAATTCCGTTGCTGAAAAAATCTCTTTCAATCTGCCTGATGGAATATATTTCTTTAAATTCTGAAGATAATTTCCGGTTCATGGCTGAAGAAAAATCAAGGGTTACAATATGGGTATTTTTATTAGGATTCTGAAGATACCTGAGGTTTTCCCCCTGCCCGCTCATCAGGTCCAGTACTCTTTTATCACTGTAATTTTTCACTTTTCTTACCGCCTTTTTTCTGAATAATCCTGTAAAACCTAAGGAAGCGATCTCGTTGATGTAATATTTCGGCTGGATGTGGTTAAAATAGGTTTGCAGATCAGTCATGTTCAGATTGGTTTTTAATGGAATTCAGTACGTGCCCCTGCATTTTATCCAGGATATACCCTGACCATTTTTTCCAGTACCATTCCGGAGCAATTTTATAGCTGTACTGGGTTTTCGCGATTATTTTCGTTTTGTTTTCCGGAAGTTTTTCCAGAGAAATTTCTCCGTAATCCACAATAAAATAGTCGTGCAGATGTCTGGCATCAATTTCGTCATACGGGCTGACCTCTTTCATGGGAACAGTCTGATTTTCCAGGGAGAATTTCACTTTTTTGTTGTCTGTGAATTCATCGATATTCAGGTTGATTTTATCATTATTGGTGGTACAGGTATAAACTGGTTTTCCGTTATGCTGAGTTAATTTTATGCTTTGAGGATAGCTTACTCCCTTTTCAAATAAGACAAAATCCGGTTTGCTGAACCTGATTTCGGTGCTTAAAAGCTGCCAGACTTTATCTGAAGGGGCATTGACAATCATTTCGGTAGTCACTGTATCCTGAATGGGTTCCGCATAGGTATCAAAAATATAGGAAGCGGGATTAATGATAAGAAAAAACAGAATAACACTGCCGGTATATCTCGCTTTATCTAAGTTTCCAAGAATCAGGCCTACTGAGTACCCTGCCAGTATAGCAAAAGCGATAAACGGGAGTGCCATAAGAATGCAGATGGCTCCTTCTATGCCGCAAACAATCAGAATAACGGATATGATAACCAGACCTCCGGCTATTTTCCCGGCTATGCTAAGGATTTTTGTTATGCTGAAGTCTTTAAAACAGGATAAATATCCAATAATAAATCCAATGGTGATAGGAATGGTAAGAAACAGCGTAATGCCATAACTTCCATTTTCTATCAGCAGGAACCATGCGATAATAATCAGGGCAATGATGGTAAAGACCAGCAGGTAAAGATGTTTTTCAAATAGTTTTATCATGGCTTTTGTTTTTAAGTTTTAAAATCAGATTTTTACGAAATAAAAGATCAGAAATAAATGAATGATTAAACTTTTCATAATTTTTATCTATTTTATACTTTCAGTAATTTTTGAAAATTAATCTGAAATAAAAAAGGATGAATGTCCTCTTCTATTTTAACAGGTTGGTAATTTTTCCTACCAGCCAGTGGTCATCACTTTTAATCGCCAGATCCATAATATTGCTGATTTTACTGGTGACAGAACTGAAATCTTCCATCAGCTTTATAAATTCTCTGGCTTCAGCAGAATCTTTATCATCAATATTCTTCAGTTCCTCAAGGAAAGCAATCACAGGATCGATCTCTCTTTTCCTGCGTTCCTTAGTAATCTGCTTAAATAAATACCATATATCTTTTTCTGCGACGAAATATTCTTTACGGTCCCCTTTGATCAGTTCTTTTCTTACAATCCCCCAATCGATCAGCGCCCTGAGATTCATATTGGCATTTCCTCTTGAAATTTCCAGCTGCTCCATTACCTCATCGGTAGAAAGCGGTCTTCCGCTCGCCAGAAGCAGTGCATGAACCTGTGCCATGGTACGGTTGATCCCCCAATTGGTAGCAAAGGTTCCCCACGTCTGTATATACTTTTCTTTTGCTTCCGAAAGCTGCATCTGTTCTTTCTTTTTAAATTTCTGTTACAAATGTAATTAAATATTTTGAATTTTCAATAATTTCTGAAAATTAATTTTATCTTCTTTTTTCTTCTGAATGCTATTAAATGAATGAATGTTGGAGAAACGCAACGACAAAAGGGATTTAAGCCATTATGCTGTTTTTAAGACGCAAAAAAAATCAAAGATTTTTAGCAAGGATTTTATTATGCCCTCAAATTCTTTTATGATGAAATAAAGATCTGCATAATCTGCAAAATTTGCGAGAGAATAAAAATAGAACCTCTGCTAAGCGCTAACGCCCTTGCGCCTTAAAAGCATCTCTATTTTAAAAGATTCTTAGCGCCTGTTGCGTTGATCCAACAACATCTATCAAAAATCTGTGCCTTCTGTCATCTGTGGGAAATAAAACTTTTGGATATTAATATTCGGGGTTGGAGAAACGCAACGACAAAAGGGATTTAAGCCATTATGCTGTTTTTAAGACGCAAAAAAATCAAAGATTTTTAGCAACGATTTTATTATGCCCTCAAATTCTTTTATGATGAAATAAAGATCTGCATAATCTGCAAAATTTGCGAGAGAATAAAAATAGAACCTCTGCTAAGCGCTAACGCCCTTGCGCCTTAAAAGCATCTCTA
>NZ_JBXDSA010000001.1:1071899-1119193 GCF_056844565.1 Chryseobacterium sp. FR054
TTTTAAAAGATTCTTAGCGCCTGTTGCGTTGATCCAACAACATCTATCAAAAATCTGTGCCTTCTGTCATCTGTGGGAAATAAAACTTTTGGATATTAATATTCGGGGTTGGAGAAACGCAACGACACAAGGGATTTAAGCCATTATGCTGTTTTTAAGACGCAAAAAAAATCAAAGATTTTTAGCAACGATTTTATTATGCCCTCAAATTCTTTTATGATGAAATAAAGATCTGCATAATCTGCAAAATTTGCGAGAGAATAAAAATAGAACCTCTGCTAAGTGCTAACGCCCTTGCACCTTAAAAGCATCTCTATTTTAAAAGATTCTTAGTGCCTGTTGCGTTGATCCAACAACATCTATCAAAAATCTGTGCCTTCTGTCATCTGTGGGAAATAAAACTTTTGGATAGTAATATTCGGGGTTGGAGAAACGCAACGATACAAGGGATTTAAGCCATTATTCTGTTTTTAAGACGCAAAAAAAATCAAAGATTTTTAGCAACGATTTTATTATGCCCTCAAATTCTTTTATGATGAAATAAAGATCTGCATAATCTGCAAAATTTGCGAGAGAATAAAAATAGAACCTCTGCTAAGTGCTAACGCCCTTGCGCCTTAAAAGCATCTCTATTTTAAAAGATTCTTAGCGCCTGTTGCGTTGATCCAACAACATTTAAAAATCCCGGATTTTACGAACCGGGATTATCATATTTTTTCACTTAGTTTTAATATTCAATTTTTGCCGTTATCCCCTGATTCCAGAATTTGGATTCCGGCATATAATACATATAGACATTGCTGGATTTTCCGGTATACTCCCCTGCGAATTCCACTTTCAGGTCCAGGTTGACGACTTTGGTTTCCCCTGCATCAAAATGTTCCCAGTACAGCACCAGATAATTATCGAAAATCTCATAATAAGAGATCTGCTTTTTATCGATAAGATCTTTCAGCAGGGCATTCTGTAAGGTCAGTCCGGCAGGGATACCGATTTTTGCAGTAACCATCGGCAGAGGTCCGTTGATCTTATTTTTAACGCTCACGGTCATTCTGCCGGTCTCTCCTACTTTTAAAATACCCGGTTTCAATCTTGTTTCCAGGGTTACCGGAATGTCTTTACTTTCAGGAGCCTGAAGGGTGTGATATTCATATTCAAGCTTGTAAGGCAGTCCTTTCTGAATTGAACCTTCATATTCTATTTTAATTTCATTCTGTCCGGTTTTATAGGCTGAGGCCAGGCTCAGATCCGGTTTTACTTTTGCACCGTTGATGGTAATAACCGGTTTCTGTTTACCGTATAGTTTTTCATTTTTTGCAAAGAAACCGGATAAAGTTTCCATAGCAAGTGCCGTAGCCTGTGTAGATCCGAAGCCGTAATATCCGTTGTAATTTACAAGCTTATCAACAGCTTCAGCAATTTTCAGTTCATTCTGTTTTTCGTCTTTCTGCAAAGCCATGATGTACAGCGATAAAGTTTCTGCTTTGGCGGAAAAACCTCCTGAACCGGTGAAAGTGATTTCGGTTTTCATCTTATCATTTTCATACTGCCTGTTCAGAAGGGTTATCAGTTCCTGATAATCACTTTCTTTATTAAGCTGGGCTGCCGTATTGGCCATTAAAGCCAGCTGGTACGAATCCTGAGTCGATTTTGCTTTATCCAGTGCTGTTTTATAAGCCTGATCCAGCCCTTCTTTTATTCCTGATTTAGAAAGTGCATAGATCACATACAGATTCCTGGACCATGCATGTTCATTAAAAGGACGCTGCATTTCATAGCTTTTCCTTACTTCGAAAGTTCCGTTCTGATTTTTCCTGGATAAAATAAAAGAAGTCAGGTTCTGTATGATTCTCTGATCAACAGGAACGTATTTTTTCAGATCGTTGAATTCCAGCAGGGCAAACGCAGATACTGCAGCATCAGATTCCGAAGAATTGAAATATCCGAAACCGCCTTCTTTTCCTTTATAGGCAAGCATTTTCTGAAAGCCTTTCCTCATATTTCTTACTACTAAAGCTTCAGTTTCCGGGGTAATTCTTTTGATGGTTCTCAGATAATCAAGAATAAAGATATTGGGATATACGGTTGATGAGAGCTGCTCAAAACATCCGTAAGGTTCACGCTTCAGCCTTTCAAGATCTTCAAACAACTGGAGAGCTGTATTTTCAAAGACCGTATAGGAAGAAGAAAGGCTTCCGTTGATGTAATCGGGAATGTCGGGCTTTATATTTTCCACTTTATTGCTGATCAGGGCATAATGATGCGGAAATCCTTTTTCTTCCACATTCAAAGAAAAAATTGCTGTTTCCCTGAAATCTCCGGACTGTACGGCAAACTGGATATTGGAACTGATGACCTCATCCGTCTGCATTCTGACCAGCATTCTTCCGGACTCCAGCGGTTTTAAAGTAATAATACTGTCAAATTCTATTAATCGAACCCTATTCGGAACAATAACATCCAGCTTCATTTTCCGGGTTTCGGACGAATTGTTTTTTATCACAACAGGAATGGTCATCTGGTCTGTTCTTGTAAGGTATTGCGGAATTTTCGCATCAATGGCAATCAGGCTCTGCACAGCGTAGGTGGTTTCATTCCTCCCGATCTGCCCTGTTCCGGAAATCCCTTCTGTTATGATCCTGAATGCTGAATTAGCATCAGAATTATAAAATTCAACTTTGGCTTTTCCGTTCTTATCGGTTTCCACTACCGGATTCCAATACAGAGTTTCCCGGTAATCAAAACGGTAAGAGGTATTGGTATTTCTGTAAACAGGATAGGAAAAATTTCTGCTGTACGAATAAGACAAAAGGCTGTCTCCCGGAACAGCCATTACTGCATAATAGGTTTTCGGGGTAACATCAACATTAAGTCCTGATCTTCTATTGCTTAAAGAATTGATAATCACCACCCCATTTACAGCCCGGCTTCCATAAACAGAGGTTGCCACAGCATCCTTCAGGATGGTTATATTGCTGATGTCATCAGGATTAATAACCGCTTTAAAATTCTCCACCGGCACTCCGTCTACAATAAACAGAGGGGTTTTATTTGAGATTGAGGCCGTTCCTCTGATCAGAATGTTACCTGCAATGCCAGGCTGTCCGTTTGAAGGGCTTATAGCCAGTCCTGCTACTTTACCGTTCAAAACAGAAGCAAGATCCGGATTCTGTAATTCTTCTGCTTTTGCAGTAGTTGCAGCTGCTGTAAGATCCTTTTTTTTCATCATACTATACCCAACTATAACGACTTCTTCAATTCTGGCATTGGCCGAATCTCTCACGGTCCTTCTGCTTCCCGCTCTGGAAGGTCTTTCCCTCTGATCTCCGGAAGTCTGTTTTGAAGTTTCAGTGTTCGTCTGTTCTGGCTGGGGTTCTGCCTTCAGCTTTATGGTTCCGGCTTCTTTCAGGGCTTCTTTTACAATCTCATCTACATTGATGTTATTCAGGGATTTTTTTGCCAGAGGATTCACAGCGAGCCTGTAAGACAAAATCCTGATCTTCACCTTCTGTTTCGGCTGAAAAGATTTGGCAATAAGCTTATAGTCATACGATTGTTTAAGATCTGAAAAATAAAAAGTCCCTTCGTCTGAAGTTTCCTGTTTCAGCACCTTGTTTCCTTCCAGCAGATAGATGTCTGCTTTCACAGGATTTCCTTTTTCATCTTCTACAATTCCATAAACAGGATTCTTTTTTTCGGGAAGGTATTTGTATTTCTGATTTTTAATTATTTCCGGAACCAGCTCAAAATACCGGTATCCGTTGGTAAGCATTACCAGATCAAGACTTTTCTTTGCTTTTTCTTCTTTTTTATCGAAATAGAACTGAGGTTTTTCTATTTTTCCTTTCAGCTCGGAATCCATCAGAAGCCACGAAAGGATATGATTCTGCTTGTCATCTGCATACGTCCATAGCTTATCATCCACCACGCTCATCGCAAGATTGGCAGGAACCGGTTTTCCGTTGCTGTCAGTAGTTTCAATATCCAGAACTACTTTTTCCCTCGGAAGGTAATGTTTCTTTACCGGTTTTATTTTAACGTTCATCTGCCGGTCTTCATTGGTAAAAACGATACGTTCTGCAAGAGGTTTTTCTCCTTCGGAAACTGTAAATCTGATGATGCCGGCCGGAAGTTCATTTTCCGGGATTTCAAAACGGTTGGGTCCTTTCTGCAGGGAAAACGACTGACTGTAAATCTCTTTTTCGCGGAAACTGCCTTTCACCACAACATTTCTGTGATCTGTGGAAGTCATGGTGAAATAGATCTTCTGATGATCTTTTATGATGTTGAAAACAACACCTTCATCCTGAGCTTCCGGAAGCGGATACGTCTGTGAAATATTCTCAGGTCTGATCACTTTTGCATAGTAGACCTGGCTTTTTTCAGGGGTTAAAACGAAACTTCCCATCCCGAAGTTGTAGGCAGAAGTTTCAGCGACTTTCTGGTGACTCCGGTTATAGATTTCAAGTACGGCATCGACAGGTTTTTCAAATTCATCTATAATTTTGAACGCTATATTCTGTTCTGTTCCATTGATGAAAGTTCCTCCTTCCGGCATGAATTTCACATCTAGCTTATTGAGAACAACCGGAATATTTCTTGATATGGATTCTGTAAACCCGTCAAAAATCACTTTGATACTCAGGAGTGCATCTGATGATGTTAAAACTTTGGGAAGATTAAAATTCAGCTGTTTTTTTCCTTCCTTATCTGTTATCAGGCTGCCTTCCGTCACTTTTTCTCCGTTGTGCATCACGGTGTAATACGCTTCATAGAAAGGAATTGGCAGGTTGGCAAGACTCCGCATTGAAAAATCGGCAGTTACCTCATCTCCTGCTCCGTATCCTTTTTTAGGGAAATCGAGCTTCATCAGAATTCTCGGTGAAACCACTTTCTGAAGGGTAATTTCTTTTTCAAAGACATTTTTTCCCTCTTCATTCTGCATCCAGCCTGTAAAAGCCCTGATTTTGTAAATTCCACCCTTCATATCTTCACTGAAATGGAAATATCCTTCTGACCAGCCGTTGGTAATTTCGTACTTATTTTTTGAAATGACGCTTCCGGACGGATCAATCAGTTCAAAATTCACCACCCGGCTCTGGTCTGCGGGAAGATTGTTTTCTGCCTGCACCGTGTAGATTTTAAAATACATCGTCTCACCGGGTTTATAAAAAACATGGCTGGTCTGTATATACGTTTTTTCTTTTTCGAAATCTTTAAACTGCTTCTGTGCTTTCAAATCCATTGAAAACAGAGCGATGAGCAGTACAATATAGGCGGTAAATCTGAAATTCATACTTTAAAATTGAAATGAAACCATACATCCGAAAGTCTTGTAGGAAGGGAGATTAAAGAAATCAAGGCCTTTTCCGTTATTCAGATCATAAAAGTTCTGATTAGGATCTGCTCCCTTACTGGCCTGCCAAAGCAGAATATTATTTACATAAAGCGTTACGCCAAGTCCTCTTCTAAACCGTCCGATATCGAACTTTCCGGTTAACGAGATGTTATTGATCCTGATGTAATCTGCTTCCTGAACATAGTCTTCCGCTACCCCCAGATAACCGTACCTCGTCCACCGGTTCTCTGAAACATTCTGCCCTGGATCATAGAAATCCACCGGGATCTGATTGGCTGTTCCTCCTTCATTCACTCCCTGAAAGACATAATTTTTGATGTTCCTGTCTTCTCCTGAGCTTTGGGAACGTCCGTAATAATCCAGTACGGCCTGGGTTCCGTTCCATATCTGACCTCCTTTTTTCCATTCCCAGTTGATATCCAGTGTCAGCATTTTATAATTGAGGGTATGGTTGAATTTCATCACAAAATCGGGCGTAGGATCGGCAATAATTTTCAGTCCATCTGCTTTTTGGGGATACCCGAATTCATCAATAACCAGCTCTCCCGCAGCGTTTCTTTCAAAATAGCTTCCCTTTACCGCACCCAGAACCTCACCTTCCGACAATGTCTTGTAAATATCCCTGAATCCGGAAACAGCTAATCCGTTATAGCCGGGATTTACTCTGTCTACAACATCTTTATACTTAAAAAAGGAAGCTTTATTCGTCATCTTAAAATCTGTTCCCAGGTAAAGGTTGTTGTATTCAGCATTGATTTCAAAGCCGCTATAAGTGTGGTCTGCCATATTTTTAAGCAGCAGTCTGTTGTTTTCAAAAACCGGGAATACGTCATCCGTTATTTTCCGGTTAAAATACTCTGCTTCAATATTCAGCCAGCGATTCACTTCATAAAAAGCTCCTATTTTTCCTTCCCTGCTGTTGATATTGGAAAGATTACGGAATGTATCTGCTTCAAGCACCGGGAAATACAGATAGGCATTCTGTGCATTCAGGGTTGTGGTAGCATAGGAAGCATAAGATCCTGTGATTTCCGGCTCTGAACTCAGCTGGGTGTAACTTCCGATAATTTTAAAGTTGGCATTGTGCCAGTCAAAGACATTATCAAATGACAGATAACCTCCCAGCTTTGGAAGCCAATAGTTATTCCGGACTGAAGTGTTTGATATGTAGAAAGCATTTCCCACATTAAATCCTGCCTTGAAGTCCCGGTATCCGCTATCGTAATCGAATTTATAATTCAGAATATAATCCTGTGAAGTTCTCTGATACGCATAGGCTGTCCGGGTAAGGCTATTGTATACACCGGACTCTCTGTTATTCAGAATAAAATTAAAATTTAATACGCTTTTATGACGGTAGTCTCCCAGAGAATATGCCCCCTGAACACTGGAGTAATACAGTCTGTTTTTCTGTTCCCTGCTGTTATAGACCCCATTTACAAAGCCATATGTGGAAGGTTTGTAAAGATCAGTATTTTTGAAAGCATCATTTTCATAAGTCTGACTGATATTCAGTTTCCATTTATTCCAGTTTCTTGACAAATCAAAACTGAACTGTCTTCTCTGATCCCTGTAATTGTACTTATCGTTCTGGTCCAACAAAAAATAAGGATTGTCAGCCGACTGCCCGTAGCTTCTTTGGGATCCGTCCGGAAACAAACTGCTCTGAGTGTTCGAGAAAGAAACCGGAGTCAGGAGTGAATTCTGATAAACCCTGTTGTAAAGGCCTATCCGGTTTGAATTCACGGCTTTATTATCGTCATAACTGAAACCAAAATTCAGATAAAATTTAAGAATGTCTGTATTCAGTTTGGTTTTGAATGAGTTAGAAACATGATACTGATCTGCAAAATACATCATGTCTTTCTGCTGACCCAGATCGACGGACAAACGTAATTTTTCGTAATATCCTCTTTTCAGGGTGGTACCCAGCCTCAGCTGGTTATTATACCCGGCCACTGTTTTGAAAATATCATTACGATAGGCTTTTGCAGGGGAAGTTCCGTCGGCCAAAGGAATCAGTCTTCCGTTCACATCATACGGATAGGGCTGATGATCATATCCCAACGAAGAAATATCAGGACCAAAGCTGAACATTTCCCCTGTTTCAGGACCTCTCCATATCAGCTGTCCGCTTTCTGAACGCCCCTGTACATAACGTTTTTGGGTGTCCGGAACTGAATTTCTGCTTTTAATATCAAAGGATGTGGTAAAGCTCCCATTAAAGACAAGATATTTTTCCGGCAGGCTCTTTATTTCGTATGAATTTTCGTCTGTCTTTTTAATCCTTCTTACCTTAGACGAAGAATTTCCTGAATTGTAATCTCCATAGGCGAATTCTTCCGAATTCTCCAGACTGAACTCATCTTTATGTTCTTTGGTAACCAGGCTGTCATAAGCCCCGCTTGTGATATTTCTGACGTTTTCGCTGTCAGTCTGATTTTCTAAAATCTTTTTAAGTTCCCGGGCACTGCGTACGACCAGCCAGCTTTTACCGTTGTTCCAGGTGAGAGTATCATTTTCTTTAGCTTCAATAATGGCAAATCCTCTATCATCTGTAAGTTCATAAACTCCGTTATTTTTATTGTGAACCTTTAAAAAATTCTTCGGATTATCTTTCAGGTCCAAAAATCTGCCTGAATAATAGGTATTTTGTGAAAACAAAAAGTTAGCCGCCAATGGCAGCAGTGTCAGATAAATTTTCTTCATACATGGTTATCTGTTTAAAAGTAAAGAAAAAAAAGAAATCTCCGAAGAAATTTCTTTTTTTTGGCATTAATTTTTAATCACTTTAAAAGTTTCCCAGCGGTCACTGAACCTCATTCTTATCAGATAAATGCTTTGGGGATATGCCGTGATGTCAATCGTGTTTTTACCTTCTACCAGTTTTTCTTTCCTCATGATGATCTTACCCGCCAGATCATACACAAACAGTTCATCTATTGTCTTTGGAGACTTTATATTAATGAGCCCTTTGGTAGGATTCGGGAATAGGGTTACTTTGGTTTCTTCCTGATTATTAGCTTCTGTTTCCAGTTTTTTATTCAGGTTCTGGTTTGTAATTCCGTCATTACATTCCGGGAGGGTTGCCCGCTGAAGGATCAGTCTCAGGAGCAGGGCGTTCAGCTTTTCTACTTCGTAGGAGTCAATCGTCGGTTTTATGTGATGGTTTCCTATTCCGCTGTCGTTGGTGAGGAAAGTATAGGTTCCGTTGGTCATCAGGGCAAATGTTCTCATCAGGTACTCGGTCTGCTTGTCGGTATCACTTGCTGCGAGAGGGATAATGGTAATTCCTTTTTGAGCAGCGGCCTTTATTTTTTCATAAAGAATGGCGATATTCTCATCAGAACGGTGCGGTGGGGCATCCAGGATCAGAAACATTATTTTTGCCGAATTTCCGCTGCTCCATTTCAGTTCGTCCACAGAAACCTGTAATGCTTCCACTACTGCTTCCGGGGTATCTCCTCCTCCGGCTGCTTTCTGTTTTTTTATAAAGCTGATCAGGTCTTCTGCATTTTCGGAAAAATCAAATTTGCGGGTTACATATTCGTCTCCTTTATCTCTGTAAAAAACAGATCCGTATCTTACGCTGGTATTTTTCAGGTTTCCTTCCACTTTTTTCAGTACATCCAGCAGTTCAGACTGCAGATAGGAAATTTCATCTCCCATAGAACCGGTAGCATCTACTACGAAGGCAATATCCAGATTTCTTCTGATCAGGCAGGGCTTATCCAGCATAATGAGGTTCTGCCCGTTCTTAAACTCCCTGATGTTGGTGCTGACCGTTTGTCCCGAACCGTCTGTCAGTGAATATTTTCCTGAAAAATCCCCGTCTCCTGTCATAGGGCTGATCCAGAGTTCTGCATTTCCCAGATTATCGGAAACGGCTTCCCAGATCACTTCTTTTTTATTATTCAGAAGCTTTATTCTTTCTCCTATCACTGGTTTTCTGTTTTTATTGACCAGCTGAACAGAGACTCTTCTGTCCGGGAAGAACTTCCAGCTGTTTTTATATTCATCAAGTGCAGGAACAGCAATATCCTTCCAGTATTCCCATTTGGAAAAATCATTGATTTCTCCTGCGGTCAGCTGACCTGCTTTCGGAAGTTTTTTTTCCGGCTCAGGTTCCTTCTCTTTTTCAGGGGGAAGTTCTTTAATTTTCTTTAGATCGGATTCGGAAAGGCCTTTTAAAGTTGTAATGACCACTACTCCTCCACTGGCTTTGCTTCCGTATAAAGAAGTGGCTTCAAATCCTTTTAGAACTCTGAATTCTTTGATATTTCTGGTATCCAGAACATTCAGTATTCCGGAACCCGCATCTGTTACCGTGCCATCTATTACATAGAGTGGAGATTTCACAGTTCCAAGACTGCCGGCTCCTCTGATCCTGATTGCGCCATCGTTATAATCTCCAGGCAAAACAGATACCCCGGCTACTCTTCCGCTTAGGGCAGAGGAAACACTCACATCTGATGAGGCGATTAAAGCACTTGATGAAGTGGTGACTGCGGCAGCCTTTTTCATTCCATATCCTATCATGACTACCTCATCTATACTTTTTTCTTTCAGAGTATCACTTCCAATCCGGGAAACCCTATGTTCTTCATCTATTTTCGGAGGTACCGGCAGATTACAGGAAACGGGAGGAATAAACGGTTCCGGTACTGCTATCGGCTTATATGCTAAAACAGGAGGTTCAATTCCTTTTATTTCTTTCTGAATATTAGCCTTTACCGTACTGTCTGTCTTCTGAATATCAGTTCCGGAAGGTTTTTCTTTTATATTTTCTGCAATCACAGGCTGTGAAGGGAGAACCATAGCGGTATCTTTTTTATTCAGAAAATAAAAGGCTCCCAGACCGAGGATCAGGCTGGCTGCAATTCCATAGGGAAACCATGCCGGGATAATTTTCTTGCGGCTGTCTTTTTTATCCAGTTTTTCTTCCACTTCTGCCCAGACTTTTTCAAAACCAGGAAATCCCGCAGGTTCTTCTGAAAGCTTTGAAGCATCATTGAATCTTTTATCTATATCGTGATTATTTTCCATTGTTTTTAAAGTTTAAATGTTTTGATTCACCAAAAGTTCCTGTAATTTTTTTCTCGCAAAATTGAGCTGGGATTTTGAAGTTCCTTCGCTTATGGAAAGCATGGAAGCAATTTCTTTATGCGGGTAACCTTCAATGGCAAAAAGGTTGAATATCGCCCGGCAGCCTTCAGGAAGGAAATTAAGCAGACTCAGAATATCTTTTTCAAAAGAGATATTTTCTGTCGCAGAACCCGATACTTCTGTAAAACCGTCATCAAGAGAAATGAATTGCGTTTTCCCTGCTCTCAGTTTCTGCAGACATTCATTCACGGCAATTTTTCTGGCCCATGCCTCAAAAGTTTCCAGGTTCTGAAGCTGGCTGAGCCTGGTGAATATTTTGTAGAAGGTATCTGCCAATACTTCTTCAATATCTTCATCATTTTTCAGGTAGCGCCTGCAGACTGAATACAGCCTGCCCGCCATTGTCTCGTAAACTTTCCGCTGTGCACTTCGGCTGTTACGCTGGCATTCTATTAGTAATTCTCTTTCCATAGTCTGGCTTTATACTGTTATAGATGCATACAAATTGAGATTGGTTGGAAACATATCAACTTTTTTTCATTTCAAATTTAACTTTTCCCTCTGTAACAAATCTTTAATATGAACGACTATTCATATAAATAATCTTTTTATAGTAATGAAAAATAACAAATTTGTGTCATTACTTTTTGTTTTGTCTGCAGGAAGTATGATGTTTGCCCAGGATGATTTGATCAACAAACTAAAAAACAATCACTCTCAAAATGCTAATTTTCAGTTCACCACGTTAAAAGACGTAGGAGCTACTTCGGTAAAAAATCAGGGTTCTTCGGGAACATGCTGGAGTTATTCGGGGAATTCCTTCCTTGAATCTGAAATGCAGAGAATGGGTAAAAAACCTGTAGATCTCGCTGAAATTTTCACCGCAAGAAATTCATACCACGATAAAGCCAAGTTATATGTACTGAACAGCGGAGCGATCAGCTGGGGTGACGGAGGGGAACTTCACGACGTAATCAATATGTACAAAAAATACGGCGCTGTACCTCAGGATGTATATACAGGACTGAAGCCGGGGCAGACCCTTAATAACTTTAAGGAAATGCAGGAAAAGCTTAAGCCTGTTCTTGACAGCCTTGTACAGGCAGGTTCAAAAGGAAAACTTACCGATAACTGGATGGATTCCGTGGATGCTATCCTGGATGAATACCTGGGAAAAGTTCCTGCTAATTTTACCTATGAAGGAAAAAATTACACGCCAAAAACTTTCGCTAAAGAAGTGGTGGGAATTAATCCTGAAGATTATGTAGAAATCTCTTCTTACAAAGATTATCCGTACTACCAGAAATTTGTAGTTCCGATCCCGGATAACTGGAGCCATGACTCCGACTGGAATGTTCCGATGAAAGATCTTACAGCTATTATTGACAATGCTGTAAATAAAGGATATTCTGTGGGTTGGGCTACTGATGTTTCCGAGCCTTATTTCTCCTATAAAAACGGAGTAGCTTATGTTCCGGACATGGATCTGGATCAGATCAATGCAGAAAACAAACAGTCTCTGTTTACCGAGCCTAAAAAAGATAAAACCATTACTGAAGATATGCGTCAGAAAGCTTTAAATAATCTTTCCACAACTGACGATCACGGCATGCATATTGTAGGATTGGCTAAAGACCAGACCGGAAAGGAATATTATATGGTGAAAAACTCATGGGGTGTAACCAATGATTTTGAAGGATACCTTTACGTTACAAGACCTTATGTTGAATATAAGTCTACCGCTATTCTGGTTCACAAGAATGCAGTTCCGAAAAATATTCTGAAGCAGTTGAAGCCTACCAAGAATATTGGTCTATAAACATAATCACTATTGCCGGCAACGGCAGTTTTAGATATTTAAATCTGTTAGTAATCCGCTCCGGAATGGGGCGGATTTTTTTATGACATCGTTACCTGTAATTAATTCTGCAAGAACCCTGAGAACCGTTTTTTATCATTCCTGACCGCCGCAGAACATTAATATTATTAAGGCTGTTACAATATCTGTATACGAATTGATACCGCCCAAAAAAATAATGTATATGAATTGTAATCGGTAAAGTTTGCATTCCTTCATTCATTTTTGAATTTTTGTACCCTATACAAATGGTGGTTCTGTGCAGGGTATCTCTATTATTCTGTTTGCGGTATAGCTTCTTTTAACTATCTACTATCAAAAAACAATATTTAACATGAAAAAAAATTATTCTTTAATTCTGATTTTCTGCTTTTTCTGGCCTGTAATACTGAAGGCACAAACACAAAGCATTTCTTTCGAATCTTCAGAAAGCTATATTAATGGACCTATTGACGGACAAAACGGATGGTCCGTTAGTGCTTTATCATCTCAATTTCCTGTAAATTCTGTAATTATTACCAACAGCCAGGCCTCAGATGGGACTTTTTCACTTAAAATGCCAAGTTCAGGCGAAATATATGAGGATGTTATTATATCCAAAGATGTTTCGGCTTATTATAATCCAGCAAATGATCATGAAATTTCTATGGACCTTTATATTACAGATCAGGCCATTGTTCAGTTTGCTATTAATGATGATCCGTCAAATACAGATACTTATTCCGCAGGAATTATCATTAATGAGCTGGGTTCCGTATCTGTTGTTGCCGATGGTGATATCATCAATAATGTTGCTACGTTTTCGAACAATACGTGGGTAAACTTCAAAATAACAGAAAAAAAATCGACTAATGTAATTGAGTATTATCTGGATAATAATTTGATCTATTCAGGCACTTTGGGAGCATATAATAATATAGGGGTTCTTAATTTTGATTTTTATGACGGTATAGCAGATCATTATGTGGATAATATAAAAATGACCAATATTTCTGCAACAATGTCTACTAAGGAATCATCAGGTCAGGCTGCTGTACAGATTTATCCTAACCCTGCGTCTGATAAAGTGAATATTAAAACGGTAGAAGATATAGAAAGTATTACTTTATACGACGTTAAAGGAAGTCTGATCCGTGATTTTGGCAAGCCTGGCTCTTCATCGGTTGATATTTCCAGCATCGTATCGGGAGATTATATTTTAAAAATCAAAACAAAAAAATCCCGGATTATAAAGAAGATTATAAAAAAATAAACAGACTGATGAACCTGCTACAATGGGAAACGGATACCAGGAATAATCAAACTGCGGCTTTCAGGAATTCCTGAAAGCCGCAGTTTTAAATAAATAGGTGAAAAATTAAATATAAAAATAAAGTGTATTGAAATTTTTAGTCAATCTTCGGTTTTTGCTGCGCAAATTAACGATGTGAATAAATGACAGCGAGGCAAATTCACCATTCACCTTAAAACAGTTTCCCCATGCTTTCTGCCGAAAAGTCCAGCAGTTCTTCCATATTTCCGTTTTTTATTTTCTGAACCCACTGATAGTCCTGAAGAATGGCACGTCCCACAGCCACCAGGTCAAATTCTTCTTTTTCAAGCCGGCGGGTCAGTTCTGTAAGATCTGTTTTTTCAGTTCCCTGTCCTGCAAATGCGTTAAGGAAATCACCTTTTAATCCCACTGAACCTACTGTGATCGTCGGCTGTCCGGTGATTTTTTTAGCCCAACCTGCAAAATTCAGATCTGAGCCTTCAAATTCCGGCTCCCAGAAACGGCGCTGTGAACAGTGAAAAATATCTACACCGGCTTCTTTTAGCGGTAAAAGCCAATCTTCCATTTCATTTGGAGTCTCCGCAATTCTGCTTTTATAATCCTGCTGTTTCCATTGGGAGAGACGCAAAATAATGGTAAAGTCCTCTCCTACTGCTGCTCTGATGGCCTTCACGACTTCTACGGCAAACCGGCTTCTTTCTTTAATGGTTTTTCCTCCATATTCGTCGGTTCTGGTATTGGTGACTTCCCAAAAGAACTGATCGATAAGATACCCGTGAGCGCCGTGGATCTCCAGACAGTCGAATCCAAGATCTTTAGCAGACCGGGCAGACGCTGCAAACTGGGCAATGGTATCCTGAATATCTTCCAGAGTCATTGTTGATGCTTTCTCCATTGGCATCAGGGGATAATCTTCAGCCATTCTGGTATCTCCTACATGCCAGATCTGAGGTCCCATTTTGCCGCCATGCTGATGAACGGCATTGATAACGTTTTTCCAGCCTGCCAATGCTTCATTTCCGTAAAAATCCGGAATATTCTGCAGGTTTTTAGAAGCCGGCCTGTTGATCACCGTACCTTCGGAAAGGATCAGTCCTACTTCCGATGCTGCTCTTCTGGCATAGTATTCTGCAATTTTAAGTGTAGGCACCCCGTTATCAGACTGTGCTCTGGTCATCGGAGCCATAACGATTCTGTTTTTAAGCTGTAAATTTTTATAGCTAAACGGTTTAAACAGTGATTCTGTACTCATTTTGTAATATTTTTTGCTAGTGCATTTTCAAATTGTTACACAAAGTAACTAATAATAGTTTGTTTTTGTATCTTTTATTGAAAAAATAGTGGTAACTTCGCGGTAACTTACAATAGTAACATTCAGGTAACATATGAAATCCCGGTTTCATATGGCTGAACAATAAAATATCTCTATGAAAAAGAATGAACTGATGCAGTACAGCTGCCCTCTTGGCAAGGCAATGTCTGCCCTGGGAAGCAAATGGAAACCCATCATTGTTCTTGTGATCAAGGACCGGAAGCTGCGTTTCGGGGAACTTGCGGTGCGGATCAATGTGATTTCAAGAAAGGTACTCACCGATCAACTTAGAGAAATGGAAGCCGATGGATTGATCATCCGTGAAGAATTCAAAGAGCTGCCTCCAAGAGTGGAATATTCTCTTACGGAAAAAGGACTGGCTTTGCTCCCTATTTTATATAAACTGGAGGAATGGGAAGCCCAATATCAGAATAAGGAAATGCAGTCTGAACACTGCAGTGTATTGAATAAAGAATCAGAAAAGATTAGTCTCGCTGATGCCGCAGATTGAGCAGATTTTTTGAAAAGCTGTTTAAACTTTTTTATTAAACCGCAAAAGTCACAAAAGTTTTATTTTAAAACACTTTAGTGATTTTCTAAGTTTAAATACTTTGTGCGTAGAAGTTCACATTAGCTATTTAAAAATCTACGATTTTTATTGTATACCAACCTAAAAGATCTGCTCAATGTGCAAGATCTGTGAGATTTAATTATTTATTCCTTGCTATTGAGCTGCCAAAATAATTTTTACCATCCGGGAAAATCTGTGGGATCAGTGGGAAAATATTTTTGCCGCCAATGCACGAATTAATGTACTGTTCATGTAAAAATATGAGAAAAAATCAACGCAAAGATGATTTACAGGCTACGTTAACTTTTAAATAAGCTAAGAGCAGAATCAACTCCGTTGATTCGATAAAGCTTTGACTGGCCTTCGGCTATTACAATCTTAGCCTACATAAGATCTGTGAGAGAAATTTCAGAGATTGGGAAGCTGGAAGGTGTAAATGTTTTCGGCAATTTTTTACAATTCAAACTTCATAATGCTCTCATTTATTTTCAATGGAAATAACTTCAATCATTTCTTATCACCAGCATATCCGCAAAAGGAGTGATCTTTTTATTTTCTGATATTTCCAGACCGGCGGAAGAAATGGCTTTTTCCCATTGTTTACGGCTTAGAAAATGAAAGGCTCCGATATTAAAGAAGATGAAATTGGTTACATCTCTGAACTGTTCCGAAATAATAATCAATCCTCCCTTTTTAACCACTCTTTTAGCTTCTTTAAAGAACAGAACCCTCCGGTCATGATCCAGTATTTCATGAACGGCAGTAACGGCAAGGATGATATCCTGGGAACCGTCTTCAAAAGGCAGCTTATCCGGTGATATTCTGATTTCTTTCTCATTGGGCGGAAACAGTTTTTTAGAAACATTTATTCCGCTTTCATGCTCATGCCTGTTACCGTAAATATCACAGACTGTTAGATGCAGATCCGGATATTTTTCTTCTAAATATCCCGATAGAGGATCAAAACTGGCATGAACTAAAACCGCGTGATCCGTTGCGTTCCAGTCTACAATACCTTTCAGATTATTCAGTTCATAAAGATCGGATTTGTCATAAAGAATATAGGATGCCGTAATAGATGCTATTATATTCAGAATAATGAGAACGCTGATTATTCTTAAAAACAGAACCCATTCCAGAGAATCAACCCGGAAAGACAGTATAAAAAGAATAAGGGAAATAATAGCTCCTAAAATGATTTTTCTGTAATTGAACAGGATAACCAGCCTGGTGATTTTCATGGAAACAGTTTTGTATTGATTCAAATGTAAGGATTTAAACGGAATTAAGGGCCAGGCAAAAATCACGATGCGTATACAGCTGAAAATTATCGTTTTTCTTCTTATACTTTTTCTTCTTTCCCGGTTATAAAAATTTTCACTTCTGTTTTAACCATAAAAAAACCGCTCTCCAATGGAAAGCGGTTTAAATATATTTTTAATCCTGATTAAAATGAAGGATATTTCTGAGGATTGGTTTCGTGGAACATCGCGTAAATCTTTTCAACCATATCGTCTGAAGACGGTTTGCTGAAATAATCCCCGTCGCTTGCATAAGCAGGTCTGTGATCGTTGGCAGCGATCGTTAACGGATCAGAATCCAGGTATCTGAATGCTTTCTGTTTTTCAAGGATCTGCTGTAAAATGAATGCGGAAGTACCTCCTTCTACATCTTCGTCAATCACCACCAGTCTGTTGGTTTTCTTCACGCTGTCTGCAATTTCATGGGAAAGATCGAAAGGAATCAGAGACTGAACATCGATAACCTCAGCAGAGATTCCTAATTTTTCCAATTCTTCTGCGGCTTCCATTACAATTCTCCATGTTGAACCGTAAGTTACCAGTGTTACATCTTTTCCTTCTCTGGTTACTTCTATTTTACCAACAGGAACGGTGAATTCACCTAAGTTGTCCGGTTGTTTTTCTTTTAATCTGTATCCGTTCAGGCATTCAACAATAACTGCCGGATCATCGCTCTGAAGCATGGTGTTGTAGAATCCTGCTGCTTTGGTAAGGTTTCTCGGAACCAATACTAAAATACCTTTGGAAAGGTTCAGGATTCCGGCCATCGGCGAACCTGAATGCCATACTCCTTCCAGTCTGTGTCCTCTTGTTCTGATGATTACCGGAGATTTCTGCCCTCCTTTTGTCCGGTACTGAACCGTTGCCAGGTCATCACTCATTCCCTGAAGACAGTATAAAATATAATCCAGGTACTGAATTTCAGCGATCGGTCTCAAACCTCTCATCGCCATACCGATTCCCTGTCCAAGAATGGTGGCTTCACGGATTCCGGTATCGGCTACACGTACGTCACCGTATTTTTCCTGCATTCCTTCAAGCCCCTGGTTCACGTCGCCGATATTTCCGGCATCTTCACCAAACACTAAGGTTTCAGGATATTTTTCAAAAATTTTATCGAAATTATTTCTTACCACTACTCTTCCGTCTACTTCTTCAGATGCGTCTGAGTACACCGGTTTGATTTCTTTTACATTTTCAGCCTTCCATTGCGACTGGGAGTATAAATGGGAAGAATAGTTGTCTTTTTCCACTTCAAATACTTCCAGGTATTTCTGCATCAGCTGATTTCTTTCTGCCGAATGATTTCCTCTGGTTGCCATTAAAGTCTTTCTTGCCAGGTGGAATACATCTTTCTTCGCTTTGGAAACCAGTTTACTGAACTGCGCAAGATACCCTTCCACCTCAGCATTCTGTCCTTTAAGATTCTCTACCAACGGAAGAACAGCCTGAATAAGGTCTGTGATCGCTTTCTGGTAATTTTCCCATGCATTTTTCTGACCTGCTTTTACCGCTTTTTTAGATTCTTCATCAATAGCGTCCAGCTCTTCTGCGGTAGCGATGATCTCTTCTTTTCCGTCGATCTCAATAGAATAGTTAAGGATCCACTCTCTGAATTTTACCAGTCCGTCAAAATCGGCTTCCCAGGCAAGACGTTCCTCGTTTTTATATCTTTCGTGAGAACCGGAAGTAGAATGCCCCTGAGGCTGGGTAACTTCTATTACGTGTACTACTACCGGAACACTTTCTGTTCTTGCAAAATGTTCTGCTTTCGCATAAGCATCCAGTAATGCAGGATAATCCCATGCTTTCACCTGAATGATCTCGCATCCCTGATTTTCTCCGTCTTTTCTCTGGAAACCGCTCAGCATTTCAGAAATATCAGCTTTTGCTCTCTGATTTTTAGTCGGTACGGAAATTCCGTAACCGTCGTCCCAGATAGAAACGATCATAGGAACCTGAAGAGCACATGCGGCATTCAGTGTTTCCCAGAAATGACCTTCTGCGGTGGAAGCATCTCCAATGGTACCGAAAGCAATCTCATTCCCGTCTTTCGAGAATTTTTCAGATCCTTCAAATTTTACACTCTTATACACTTTAGAAGCCTGGGCCAGTCCTAATAATCTTGGCATCTGTCCCGCGGTAGGAGAAATATCGGAAGAGATATTTTTCTGTGCGGTAAGATCTTTCCAGCTTCCGTCTTCATTTAAACTTCTTGTTGCAAAGTGCCCGTTCATCTGTCTTCCTGCAGATGCCGGCTCTCTTTCTACGCTTGTATCGGCATACAGCTGAGCGAAGAAACTTTCCACCGTTAAAGCATCTGCTGCCAAAGCAAAGGTCTGGTCTCTGTAATACCCTGAACGGAAGTCCCCGTTTCTGAAAACTTTTGCCATTGCCAGCTGCGGAAGCTCCTTACCATCTCCAAAAATTCCGAATTTGGCTTTTCCCGTAAGCACTTCTCTTCTTCCGAGGTAAGACATTTCGCGGGAGATCCTTCCTAACCTGTAATCTTCAAGTATCTGATTTTTAAAATCCTGGAAGGAAATTTGCTGTGTTTCAATATAAGTTGTCTGCATAGCTAGATATAAAAGTTTTTATTCTTCAAGTATTCCGCTAATATACACTTTTTAAATTAATTTTAATTTTTAATAATCTTTTTTAAAAATTTGATAATAAAAAAAATTGTGTTTTATTTTGAAAAAAATTGTAACAGATGGAAAAAAAGTCTCCTCATATCCTGAATGCATCGAGTAATCTTTTAGGGTTTTCGCTGATTATTATTACGTCTCTTAAAATCACAAAGATCAGCAAAGACACACATTTAGACGAATTTGCCGGTCTTGCCTGTCTTCTTTTTGCATGCAGCTGTTTCTTTTCATTTCTGGCCATCAGGACCCGGCACGAAAAGCGGGAAATCAGATTTGAGACTATTGCGGATTATTTATTTTTAATAGCCTTATTTTGTATAGTTCTAGCCGTTATTATTCTGACGGTAAAGATTATTTAGGGTTTGTAACCGTTTTATTTAAAATAAAGATCCTTTTCATGTTAAGATGAATTAAGGAAATTAAACACAGGATTTTAAAGTGAAGCCTGGTTTAATATCTAAAGATCTTACGGCTCTTAAAATTTCCGTTCAATTACATAATCCAGCATGATATGCAAAGATCTTCTGGCTTCGGAATCTGGGAATTCATTCAGAATATCTTTGGCCTTCTGCTGGAAATCCTTCATCACCTTTACGGCGTAGTCAAGGCCGCCTGAACTTTTAACAAATTCAATCAGTTCCTTTACCCGTTTAGGGTTATTATTATAACGTTTTATGGTATTGAAATAGTATTTCCTGTCCTTTTCCGAAGCTGTTTTCAGAGTATGGATCAGGGGAAGCGTCATTTTCTGTTCTTTAATATCTATACCTACCGGTTTCCCGATAACATTGGAACTCAGATAATCAAAAAGGTCATCTTTGATCTGAAATGCCATTCCGGTATAGGTTCCGAAATCCTGCATCTTTTTGGCAAGTATTTCATCAGTGCTATTGGATAAAACCCCTATTTCACAGCAGGCCGCAATAAGAGTAGCTGTTTTCTGGCGGATAATTTCATAATAAACCTCTTCCGTAATATCGAGTTTTCTGGCCTTTTCAAGCTGAAGAAGCTCACCTTCGGACATTTCACGGATCGTTCTGGAAATTACACTGAGCAGATCATAATCTTTATGGTCGGTAGAAAGCAGTACGGACTTGGACAAAAGATAATCCCCTACCAAAACAGCAATTTTATTCTTCCACAGGGCATTGATTGAAAAGAAATTACGGCGCTTAAAACTTTCATCCACCACATCGTCATGTACCAGTGTGGCTGTGTGAATCAGCTCGATCATGGAGGCTCCGCGATAGGTTTTTTCATTCACCTCACCGGTCAGCCGCGCACATAAAAATACAAACATCGGGCGCATCTGCTTACCTTTTGTAGTAACGATAAAACGGGTTACTTTATCTAATAAAGGCACTTTGCTCTGCATGGATTCATAAAACTTCTGCTCGAAAAGTTTCATTTCCTCATTGATCGGTTGCTTGATTTCTTCTACAATGTTGGCCACAATCTGCGAATAATGGGTAAATACTAATTAATTCTCACAAAGATAATTTTTTTCAGGCAATTTTAAGATAAAATTAATCTCTGAGTTTTTCTTTCGGAATAAAATAAAGGGCGGGTTCAGCCTTTCCAAACCTGGATTTAAATTTCTCACCTGAAATGTATATTCCTTTTTCATCTACTGCTATACCCTCTATCTGTCCTACCGCTAAAGCACTTCCCAGGTAAAAATGTCTTGGTTTTTCTTTGAAAAATACCCCCGGTTCCGTTTCGGTAAAAATATTCATATAAACTTCTGTTTTTTTGGTATATCCAACCAGGTACAGCTTTTTATCAAAATAAGCGGCATCAGTTACCACGAAGTTGGTTCTGTAAGATTCTGTTTTACGTGCTTTCTGTTTTTCAGAGACTTCGGGATCAACAATATAGTGTGAAGTTGATTTTGAGGCCCATTCTTTAGTAAAAATATGCAGCTGTCCGTTCAGGTAGATCATAGCTTCCGCATCATAATCGTTGTCGGTATATTTGGGAATGAACTCGGTCTGATCCGGATAATAAAAAGAGATTTTAGCAATGGAATTATTCTCCGGCTCACCATTTCCGAAAGGCAGCCTGTAAATCTCCAGATCCCTCCTCGTTCCTGCATTATTTCCAAAATCTCCGATATAGAAGTTTTTTCCGTCATTCGTTAAAGCCTCCCAGTCTTTATTCTTTGCATTAATTTTAAGGATATTTTTGATGTTTCCGGTTGTTTCATCCAGCTCAAAAAGCTCAGGATCGTTGCCGCTGTCATTGAAGGTATATAGTTTTCCGTTAAAAATACTCAGTCCTGAAGTTTCTTTAATTTTATCATCCAGATATCCCACACGGTGCTTTCTTATTTTCAAAAACTCGGTCTGCTGGGCCCATGCGGACTGAAAACTTATCAGGGTAATAAACAGAAGGATTCTTTTCATAAGGCAAAAATAAAGGTTTATGAATAATTGAAAGAAGAGACATTATGATTTCTGATCTTTCATTTAATAAAAAACGGGCCTAAGCCCGCCCCATCGATTTTTATTGTAGATTTTTATTGATGTAAGATTAATGTACAGACATCAGGCAGACTGTTTTTTCTGTTCCTGTTTTTTAGCCTGTCTTGCTAAATATTCTTTCTGATACTGTCTCACTGTTTTTCCGGTTCCGTCATGTCTCCAACCCGGGGAATTAAAGATATAGTTGATTCTGTCTGTGAGTTTCAACCCTGGCTGTTTCAGGTCTTTCCAGATCTTTCTCCATTCATAGAAAAGAACGGTATCCGGCTTATTGTCCGGCATTTTCGGATAAATCCCGAATTTTACGGGCACATTGGGATCTTCCTTTTCAAAAGTTCCGAAGATTTTATCCCAGATGATCAGGCACATGCCCATATTTTTATCCAGATACTTGATATTGCAGGCATGGTGAACACGGTGATGGGAAGGTGTTACGAGAATATGTTCAAGGAATCCCATACTTTTTACCGTCTGGGTATGTACCCATGTTCCGTACACCTGTCCGATAGCATAAGCTACCATAATATGCCAGGGATTAAAACCTAAAAAGGCCAGCGGAGAAAAATACAGATACCTGTAAAGCGGCTGGAGAACAGGACTTCTGAATCCGGTTGTAAGGTTAAAGAATTCCGAGTTGTGATGGGTAATATGAACCGCCCAGAACGCCCTGGACCGGTGATCCACATAATGCAGCACATAATAGGCGAAATCCGTTACCACGAAGCAGATCAGCCAGTACCATACGGTAAAATCCCATGAGAAAAGTCTGTGACTGTAAAAGAAAAACATCACTCCCATAGCAAAGGCCTTCATGATCAGATCCAGGCCAAAATTCATCAGGGCGAGATAGACATTGGTGGCTACATCTTTTCCACTGTATAATTTAGCTTCAGACACATGACTGTAAATCATTTCAGCCAAAATAACAGCAGCATGCAGCGGAATTGCCCATGCATACACACTTTCAAGCCCGTCTTCGCTCATTAAGAAGTCCATCATCACGTATTAACTTTACACAAAGGTAGGACTTTAAGAAATTTTTAAGGAATTTTTCCGGTTTTTTAAGGAAATTTTAATCGGCTGTTTTATTGGCCAGCTGTCCGCAGGCTGCATCAATATCGCCGCCACGGCTTTTTCTGATCATAACGGTAATTCCGGCATTTTCAAGCTGGCGTACATAGTTTTCTTCTGCCTGCTTGTTGCACTGGTCGTATTTTCCGTCTCCGATCGGGTTGTACTGGATAAGGTTTACTTTGGAAGGAACCTGTCGGCAGTATTTTATAAGCGCTTTAATGTCTTCATCTCCGTCATTGATGCCTTTCCATACACAGTATTCAAAAGTAATCACAGAACCTGTTTTCTGATACCAGTACTGAAGGGCTTCCATAATATCTGTGAGCGGGAATTTATCTGAGAAAGGCATGATCTCATTACGCTTCGACTCGATTGCCGAGTGAAGGGATAAGGCCAGCTTCACGCGCAGTTCGTCATCTGCAAGCATTTTGATCATTTTAGGAATTCCGGATGTGGAAACGGTAATTCTTCTTGGAGACATCCCCAGACCTTCCGGCTGGGTAATTTTCCGGATCGCCTCTACCACGTTTTTGTAGTTCATCATCGGCTCTCCCATTCCCATGAACACAATATTGGACAGCGGCCGGTCGAAATACATTTTACTCTGGCTGTCGATCAGGGCTACCTGGTCTACAATCTCAGCAACTTCAAGATTTCTCATTCTTTTCAGTCTTGCCGTAGCGCAGAATTCGCAGTTCAGCGAGCAGCCTACCTGTGAAGAGACACAGGCTGTCGTTCTGGTTTCGGTAGGAATAAGAACAGATTCCACCATCAGTCCGTCATGGAGCTTTACCCCGTTTTTGATGGTACCGTCAGAGCTTCTCTGAAGCAGATCCACAGAAACCGGATTAATGGTATATTCTTCCGCAATCCTTTCACGCAGATTTTTTGAAAGATTCGTCATTTCATCAATCGAATGGAGGTTTTTACTCCATAGCCAGTCGTAGACCTGTTTCGCGCGAAACGGCTTTTCTCCTAAAGATACAAAGTAGTCTTTAAGCTGGTCCAGAGATAATGTACGGATATCTTTCAAAATAGGGTTGATTATAGATTTTAAATTATAAATTTTAGATTAAAATCCCTTCCGGAGGTTAGAACATAATCTAAAATTTATAATCTATAATTTAAAATTAATTACAAAATAAGCATTGCGTCACCGTAAGAATAGAATTTATACTTTTCTTTTACGGCTTCTTCGTAAGCATGCATTACAAAATCTCTTCCGGCAAATGCAGCGATCATCATGATCAGGGTAGACTTCGGTGTATGGAAGTTCGTGATCATTGAGTTGGCTACTCCGAAATCGTGAGGCGGATAAATGAATTTGTTGGTCCATCCGTTGAAGGCAGAGATCTTTTTGTTTGAAGAAACTGAAGTTTCCAAAGCTCTCATGGTCGTGGTACCTACCGCACAAACTCTTCTGTGAGCATCTACCGCTTTGTTGATGATAGCCGCGTTTTTCTCATCGATGATGATCTCTTCCGACTCCATTTTGTGCTTGGAAAGATCTTCCACCTCAATCGGGTTGAAAGTTCCCAATCCTACGTGAAGGGTAACTTCAGCAAAATTGATTCCTTTGATCTCCAGTCTTTTCATCAGGTGCTTAGAGAAGTGAAGACCTGCCGTAGGGGCAGCAACCGCTCCTTCCACTTTAGCATAGATAGTCTGGTATCTTTCTGCATCTTCCGGCTCCACTGCTCTTTTGATATATTTAGGAAGCGGAGTTTCTCCCAGTTCTTTCAGCTTGGTTCTGAATTCGTCATAAGAACCGTCGAATAAGAATCTAAGCGTTCTTCCTCTTGAAGTTGTATTGTCGATTACCTCAGCTACCAGAGATTCGTCTTCCGTAAAGAACAGTTTGTTTCCGATTCTGATCTTTCTTGCCGGGTCTACCAGAACGTCCCATACTCTGGTTTCTTTATCAAGCTCTCTTAAAAGGAAAACTTCAATTTTAGCGCCTGTTTTTTCTTTATTTCCGTAAAGACGCGCCGGGAAAACCTTAGTATTGTTGAAGATAAACAAATCTTCCTCATCAAAATAATCAACCACATCTTTGAAAAGCTTATGCTCAATGGTTTCCGTTTTTCTGTTAAGAACCATTAATCTGGCTTCGTCTCTGTGTTCTGATGGATGTTCTGCCAATAATTCCGCAGGAAGATCAAAATTAAAATCTGATGTTTTCATTTTTTAAATTACGGTTTAAAAATTATTGAAATTACAAGGTGTAATTTTCGGAGTGCAAATATACGACATTCAATACCCCTTTGTCAAGTATTATTTACAATCAAATATAAAACCGTGATTTTACGGGAGTTTTGTATTGAAAAAAACTTTATTTTAGCCCGGAATAAAAAAACAGTCATGAAAAAACATACGGGTAGAGCCCATCTTTACTCCATGACACAATAAAATAATATATCATTTAAACTTCAAAACATTATGAGCAAGTATTCAATTGAAGCATTCATCAATGAAACCAAAGAGAACCCGCAGCAGAGGGATTATTTTGAACTGGAAACCAAGCATCTTCTGGAAATCAACCTGAATAACCAGGCGGTATGGACGAAGAGAGGAAGTATGGTAAGCTACGTGGGCAACATTAACTTTGAAAGACAGGGAATGCTGTCCGGAGGAATCGGGAATCTTTTAAAGAAAGCGATCAGCGGAGAAGGAGCCAAGCTGATGAAAGCCGAAGGAACAGGAAAACTATATGTAGCTGATTCCGGAAAAAAAGTACGTATCCTTTATCTGAACAATGAATCGGTATGCGTCAACGGAAATGACGTTCTGGCACACGAGCAAAGCGTAAAAAGTGATATCACCATGCTGAAAAGCGTTGCCGGAATGATGGCAGGAGGTCTTTTCCAGGTGAAACTTTCAGGAACGGGGCATATCGCGATTACTACTCACGGTGATCCTTTAACTTTAGTGGTAACTCCCGACACCCCGGTGTTTACAGATCCTAATGCCACGGTAGCATGGTCCGGAAACCTAACCCCTGAAATGAAGACCAATGTTTCTTTTAAGAGCCTGATCGGAAGAGGAAGCGGTGAAGAATTCCAGATGAAGTTCTCAGGCCACGGATGGGTACTGATCCAACCTTATGAAGAAGTATATTTCGCTGAGAAATAACACCATTAAACTTTGGGCAATTTTTGTACATTCGTAAAAACAAAAGACAAATGAATAAACTGACCAGGTTACTTTTCATTCTCATTGTGTTTCCAATTGCAATTATTGCCCAAAAATCAAAGAATTACGAATACAATATAGACCTTCTTCATATGTCCGGCAATGAAGTAAAGGTTTCTTTTACTCCACCCCAAAACAGGCTGAAACAAGGTAAGTTTATTATTCCCAAGCTGGTTCCGGGATTTTATCAGGCTATGGATTTCGGACAGTATGTTTCCAACCTCACGGCCACAGATAAAAACGGTAAAAAAATAACTGTGGAACGTCTGGATAAAAACAGCTGGATGATCCATGATCTTCAACGGGTGAACAAAATATCGTATCAGGTAGCCGGAGGGTGGAATTCCTTAGAAGAGGATACCCAGGGAGCCAAATCTCCGGGAAGTATGTTTAAAAAAGACAGTGTCTTTGTGATCAACTACAATTCGCTCGTAGGATATTTTGAAGAAATAAAAGAGGCTCCCTATCAGATTAATATTACAAAGAAAAAAGGTTTTTATGCTTCTTCTGCCCTGGATTACAAGCAGAAAAATAAAAATACAGATATAGTCCGGGCAAAAGATTACCGTCAATTGGTAGACTCTCCGGTGATGTACTGTGTTCCTGATACAACATGGCTCAAAATAGGGCATACTGAAGTGCTTGTATCCTTCTACAACAAGAACGAACGGCATTATTCAAAAAATATCGCCCGCGATATAGAGCATATTCTGAAAAATCAACAGGATTATCTGGGTGGAACACTGCCGGTCAGCAAATATGCTTTTCTTATTTACTATGAGCCTTCCAACGAGAGCGGATTTATGGGAGACGGTCTGGAACATTCTCAATCTACCATATGCCTGTATCGTTCCGGGAACATGAAATTTCTTACCAATGCCTTAAATATCGTGGCATCACATGAATTCTTTCATATTGTCACTCCACTCAACATTCACTCAGGAGAAATCCAGCACTATGATTTCCTGAATCCCATTATGTCTAAACACCTCTGGCTGTATGAAGGGATGACAGAATACGCTACGATCCATATGCCTGTAAAACAAAAAATGATCAGTTTGAATGATTTTGAAAAAAGCATAGAAGACAAGATAGAGGGAATGAAAGAATTTGATAATAGTTTATCTTTTACTGAATTGAGTAAAAACTCAATGGAAAGACAGGATCAGTATCTGAATTTTTATCAGAAGGGAGCATTACTCGGGCTTTGTCTGGATATAAGATTAAGAGAACTTTCAGACGGTAAAACAGGAACTCAGAATCTGATGCAGGAGCTTATGAAAAAATATGGAGCGGGCAAATATTTCAGTGATGATGATCTGTTTGATGAAATTACCCAAATGACTTATCCTGAAATCCGTACATTTTTCAGTGACTATATAGAAGGTACCCGGCCTGTTCCCTTAAAAGAATGTCTGGCAAAAGTCGGTTTTAATTATGATGAAAGTACAGGAAAAGTAAAGCTTTCCCCTGCCCCTGATGCAAAACAGCTGGCTTTAAGAAAGTCCTGGATCGGCCAGTAGGGTTTACTCTAAAACGATGATGACCTGTTGACTATTTTCCAGCCACTCATTATAAAGGGAGTAAACAATTGATTACCTTCACCATAAACAATTCCCTTAGTGATTAAAGAATCTGTTCTTATGAAAAAAATAGTGTCCTGCTTCCTGCTGATGCCGATCCTGATCGTTTATTCACAAATATCAAAGGTTGAAAAAGTGATCGATTCCTGTGTAAAAAAGGATAATTTCAACGGTTCAGTTTTACTGGCTCAAAATGGAAAAATTGAGTTACTTACCTACAAAGGGCTATCCAACAGGCATTACCAGATTCCTTTTTCCGGTGAAACACGGTTCCATATTTTCTCACTCACCAAAACGTTTACAGCAGTTCTGATCATGCAGCTTTATGAGAAAGGGAAAATTGATCTTGATGCGCCAATTTCCACCTATTATCCGGAATATAAAGGTGAGGCAGCCCATAAAGCCACGATAAGAAATCTTCTGACATACAGCAGCGGAAGAGCCAACAAAGACATCAGCTCCCCGGAACTTATCCATCAGGCTTATGACAATACGATATGGGAACTTGATGATTTTATCAATACCTTCCTTTCTGAAAAACTGGTTGACAAACCGGGAACCAGGTTCAGCTATAACAACGGAGATTTTATTCTGCTCGGAAAGATCATTGAAAAAATTTACAGTAAGCCTTTTGAAAAGGTTTTACAGGAACAGATCCTCACTCCCCTGAATATGAAGAGTACGGGTTTTCTTCATCACAATGATATTATCAGAAATATAGATGAAGGCTATTCGGCAGATGAATCGGACCCGTTTTCTTTACACATGCCGACAAATACTTATATCGATAATTTTTATTCCGCCGGAGCCATGTATTCTACTCCTAAAGATTTATTGATTTTTGACCAGGCTGTCTTTAACCATACCCTGTTGAGCAAAAAAACACTGGAAATAATGCTCACTGCCGATAAAAAGCTTGAAGATACCGCCCTCGGCTTTTGGGTATATCCTAAAAAATTCGGCACCGTCAATACTTTATTCGCGGAACGCCAGGGTGAAGGGTACGGGCACAGTGCCAATTGGGTACATCTGATTGATAAAGGTGCAACCCTGATTATCCTGTCTAACACCAAAGACATCAAATATCTGAATAAGATGAGAGAAAAAGTAATTGCAGCCTATTATGGGCAGTAGCAATACGCTTCGTTCATCAACCAGTATCCGGCAGCTGCCGCCCGGTACCGTTTTCCTGCTATTATTCTCCAGTCCTTGAACCAGTATCCCCCACTCCATCGCTGTTTGCAAAAGTTTTAATATATTTATAAAAAAAATAGATGGACAACGGCACTTCCCGCAGGAACTTTATAAAAACAGCTGCTTTGGCAAGCTTTGGCGCTTTGGTTTTACCCAATTCTTTATTTGCTTACTCCAGTGATTTCAGGACAGACAAAAAAGTCCGTGTCGGCTTTATCGGAGTAGGTCTTCGTGGACAGGAGCATGTAAAATTACTGGCTAAACGGAATGATGTAGAAATCGTAGCATTTGCAGATCCGGATAAAAGAATGCTTTCCGCTTCTCAGAAGATATTAAAAGATAACAATAAAGCAGCAGCCCAGGAGTTTTCCAACGGTGAGTATGATTACCGGAACCTTTTAAAACTGAAAACCATAGATGCTGTTGTAATCGCCACTCCGTGGGAATGGCATCTTCCCCAGGGAGTGGAAGCCATGCGTGCTAAAAAAATTGTGGGCATGGAAGTTTCCGGAGCCATAAAGCTCCAGGACTGCTGGGAATTCGTAAAAGTTTATGAAGAAACGAAGGTTCCTATTTTCATGATGGAAAATGTATGTTACCGCAGAGATATCATGGCGATCCTGAATATGGTCCGTAAAGGGATGTTCGGAGAGCTGGTTCACGGAAGAGGCGGTTATCAGCATGATCTGAGAGGTGTTCTTTTCAATGACGGGGTTACGCCTTACAATTCCGGAGCAGAATTCGGAGAAAAAGGCTTCAGTGAAGCGAAATGGAGAACGGAACATTATGTAAAGCGTAACGGAGAACTGTATCCTACCCACGGATTAGGTCCTGTTGCCATGATGATGGATATCAACCGTGGAAACCGTTTAACAAGACTGTCTTCATTCTCATCAAAATCCGTAGGATTACATAAATACATCACAGAGCATGCTAAAGGAGGAGAAAACCATCCGAATGCAAAAGTAAAATTCAATCAGGGCGATATTGTGACGACCCAGATAGCCTGTGCGAATGGAGAAACAATCCTGTTAACACACGATACCAGCTTACAGAGACCGTACGATCTTGGATTCCGGGTGCAGGGAACCGAAGGATTATGGCAGGATTTCGGCTGGGGAGACTTCAACCAGGGACATATTTATTTTGAAAAAACAATGAACCACAGTCACCGCTGGGACAATACGGAAAAATGGATGAAGGAATACGACCACCCGATGTGGAAAAAGTTCGAAAATACGGCTGCAGGAGCTGGTCACGGAGGAATGGATTTCTTTGTGATGAATACTTTTATTGAATGTATCAAACGGAATATAGAATTCCCGATGGATGTTTATGATCTTGCCTTATGGTATTCCATTACTCCGCTGAGTGAAGAATCCATTGCCAAAGGAGGACAGGTAGTAGATATTCCCGATTTCACCAACGGAAAGTGGAAAAACCGTAAACCTGTATTCGGAATGACTGATGAGTTCTAAAAAAGCATTACTTATCCTGGCAGGCGGATTAGGCAGCCGTTACAAAGGGCTTAAGCAGGTTGACGGGATCCTTGATAACGGATCCCCCATTCTGGAATACTCTGTTTATGATGCTCTGGAAGCCGGATTTCATAAAATTGTTATCATTGTAAACAGGCTGATCCCTCAAAGTTATATCGACCGGCTTAATTCTATATCTGAAACCAAAGGATTTGAGCTGCATTGGGTGTATCAGGAAATCAACAGTATTGCATTACAGGGTTTTGATTATCCTGAACGTGAAAAGCCGTGGGGAACCGCTCATGCCGTTCTCTGTGCCAAATATGTGATACAGGAACCTTTTGTGATGATCAATGCAGATGATTTTTATGGAAAAGAAGCTTATCAGCTGGCAGCAGACGAAATTAACCGTCATCATATCTCTGATCTGCAGTCTGGAATGATTGCCTATCCCGTCAGCACCACACTGAGCGGTCATGGCGCGGTAGCGAGAGGAATATGTACCCTTGACTCTGAACATTACCTGATCCGGATAGAAGAACAGACTTCCATTCAAAAGCTTAATGACTCCATCATTTACATGGAGAATGGAAAAAATACAGAAATATCTCCTGATACACTGGTATCCATGAATTTTTTTATTTTCCATCCGCATATTTTCTGCTTTCTGGAAGCTTATTTCTATGATTTTATAGAATCCGAACCGGGTCCCGGCCAGGAATTCTATATTCCGTCTGCGGTGCAGAGGATGATGGATGAAAAGGAAGTAAAGGTTCTTGTAAAAACGTCTCCTTCACAATGGATGGGCGTTACCTATGCCGATGATAAGGAGAATATCAGGAATTTTCTGAAATCAGAAATTCAAAACAACAGATACCCGGAAGATTTATGGAAATAAATGATATTGTCATTCAATTTATAGGGACTAACGCTTATACCCTTTCTCCTGTCAATGACGGGCTGATCAATACCACCTATCTTCTGGAAGACCTGGACCGGCAGAAAAAATTTATTCTGCAAAAGATCAATCATCATGTTTTCAGACAGCCGGAGGTCATCATCAGTAATCATCTCGCGGTTAACAGGCTTCTTGAAAACGGAAATTATCCATTGCCGTTTATCATTCCGGTTCCTTCTTTAAACGGAGATTTTATTGTAAAAGATCATGAGGGCAGTTCATGGAGAATGACGGTTTTTATAGAAGATACCACAACTTTTTTCAGAATTCCGGATGTGAAAACGGCTTATGCATCGGCAAAAGCGATAGGCTGCTTTCTGAATACCATCAATACCGGAACTCTTCCGGATATACAGACTCCCCTTCCTGATTTTGTTAATTTTGAAAAAAGGATTTCAGATTATCAGGCTGCATTACATAAAGCAGAAAATACTTTGATAAGGACTGCTTCTGCTGAAATTGAAGCCACTCATCAGCTTCTTTCGCTTCCACAGCTGTGGATAGATATGGAAAACAGCTGTTCTCTTCCCAGAAGGATTATTCACGGAGATCCGAATGTCAGAAATATTCTCTTCAAAGATTCCCAGCCTTTGGCGATTATCGACCTGGACACGGTAATGATCTCTACTTTGCTTTATGATTTCGGAGATATCGCCCGATCCTATACCAATACCACCGTTGAAGATGACGGAACGGCCACGGGCAATTTCAATGCGGAAATATACGAAGCGGTAAAAGAAGGCTTTTTATCTGATTTAAAGGAAAAGCTGGCTCCCAAAGAAGCTGACAATTTAGATTACGCAGCGCAGGTCGTCATTTACATCCAGGCTGTACGCTTCCTGACCGATTATCTGAATGGCAGCACCTATTATTCCATACAATATCCTGAACACAATCTGGACAGGACGAGAAACCAGCTGGAACTGCTGAAAGGACTGAGGAAATATTTAGACAAGTGATTTCTGTCTGTCTTTGAATGATGAGCAAAGGCGTTTAATTCCCTAAATACTTAATTTACAAGACCCTTGCATATAAAGGGCACTTCAGATTTTAAAAATCTAGGATTTTTATTACCTACTCAATAAAGAATCTGCATCATCTGCGGGCATAAAAAATCTCGCAGATAAGCAGATGTCTGCGTTATATTTTCTAAACGTTATAGGTTTTGGAAACCTATAACGTTTTATTTGCTGTACTTTAAATAGTGATTTCTTTAATAAAATGTGCAGGTAAAATCTACGTCATCTGTGGAATGATAAAAAATCTATTTCAGGAAATTCAGGATCACTTTCCATTCTTCCCTTTTTTTCTCAAAAGATACCGTATGGAGCGGACTTGTGGAAGGCAATAGAAAAACGGGCAGCCTGTAATTTTTCCCTAACAGTTTCTGCAGGTTTTTAAAAGATTTCCCTCCATTACAGAAAATAGCCTTTACATTGGGATGCTCTTCCAGCAGTTCAGCGATCTGATTGGCTTCCTCATTTCTGATCTCAGAATCCAGGCTTCCTTTTCTTTCGCAGGAATCGATAACATCCCAAAGAGCGATGTGGTGTTTCTTTAAAACTTCAAGTCTTTCAGAATAGTCTGTGGTAAAGTCTTCATTCAGCAATTCAAAGATGATCTTCCAGAATTTATTTTGAGGGTGGGCATAATATTGCTGTTTTTCCAGGGATTTCACACCGGGAATGGAGCCGAGGATGATAATTTCAGATTGGCTGTCGATGAGAGGCGGAAATGAAGAAATACGGTTTTGCATATTCAAATATATAAATTTTGGCTAAAGCCATCGGATCTTTTCCATAAAAAAAGCGGGCTAAAGCCCGCTCATATTGATGTTTAAAGTCATTTTTCAATACCTACAATGTTTCTTTCAGCCAGTCGAAAAACTCTCTCTGCCATACCAGTCCGTTTTGCGGATGAAGTACCCAGTGGTTTTCGTTCGGGAAGTACACCAGTTTAGATTTCAGTCCTTTTAATTTCGCAGCCTGGAAAGCTTCCTGTCCCTGCTCGTAAGGTACACGGAAATCAATTCCTCCCTGAACGATCATGATCGGTTTGTTCCATTTATCTACGAAGTTGCTCGGATTGAATTCCGTATATGCTTTTGGTTGTGGTTTTTCCCAGGGAGAACCAATATCCCAGTTGGCGAACCAAAGTTCTTCAGTCGTCAGGTACCATGATTTCATATCGAATAATCCATCGTGGGCAATGAACGTTTTGAATCTGTTTTCATGAATTCCGGCCAGCATAAATACGCTGTATCCTCCATAGCTGGCACCTACTGCGGCTACTCTGCTTCCGTCTACATAAGGTAATGTTTTCGCATAGTCGGTAGCGGCCAGATAATCTCTCATCGGCTGTCCGCCCCAGTCTCTGGAAATCTCTTCATTCCATTTGGTTCCCCATCCCGGCATTCCTCTTCTGTTCGGTGCCACAACGATATAACCGTTTGCTGCCATTAAGGAGAAGTTCCATCTTACGCTGAAAAACTGAGTAAGCGCGGACTGCGGACCTCCCTGGCAGTACACAAGGGTTGGATATTTTTTATTCGGATCAAAATTCGGGGGATAATGGAACCATACGCCCATTTCCTTACCGTCTGATGTTTTTACCATTTTAAGTTCAGATTTACCCTGAGCCATTTTTGCATACGTTTCCTTATTGGCTTCGGTAACCTGCTTCATTTCTCCGTTCTTAAGGTTTACAGAGAAGATTTCCGTGGCATGGTTTACGTCTGTTCTTCCTACCAGAAGTGAGGTTTTATTATCGGTAAAGATCTCGTTGACATCGAAGTCGCCTTTAGTGATCTGCTGTACTTTTGCCAGTTTGGAATCCAGCGAGAAAAGCTGTTTTGTTCCCCTGTAAGCCGCTGTGAAGTAAACGGTTTTGGAATCTGCTCCCCAAAGCACATCCCCGGAAACACTTTCATCCCAGCCTGCCGTAAGATTGGTTGTTTTTCCTGACTTCCAGTCCATGATCTTTACATCATTTTTATCAGCTTCATAACCGTCTCTTGCCATGCTCTGCCAGATCAGTGATTTTCCGTCCGGACTGAACTTAGGATTTACATCATATCCTTTGTTGGATTCTGTAAGGTTTTTTGTCGTTCCGGAAGCCAGATCATAGGCAAAAATATCCGTATTGGTGCTGGTTGCATATTCTTTACCGCTTTTAGGCTTGGTAACATATAAAAGCTGTGCCGAATCCGGGCTCCAGATAAAATCTTCAGCTCCCCCGAAAGGTCTCTGCGGAGAATCCCAGGTTTTGCCTTCCAGCAGGTCTTTTGCTGATTCTACTTTATCGGAAGTGCTGACAACAAATACGTGATTGTATTTCCCTTCATTGAAGTAATCCCAGTGTCTGTGGTTCAGGTCAGTATATACCTGAGCCGTGGTTTTGGGAGTATCGCTGAATTTATCTTTCCCCATTACCTTTTCTACCAATACCTGCCTGCTGAACGCAATTCTCTTGCCGTCCGGAGAAATGACAATATTATCAGCCTCTCCGATGGTGTAAAATTCGCTCCAGGTCTTTCCTGCATCTTTTGAAAGATAGATTTTATCGCCTTCCTGGGCATAAATCCCGTTTTTATCCCATTGAATCAGGGCTTTTTTACCGAAATCGATTTTGGAAGACTGATTATTAAGAACATTCAGAAAGTAGTTCTCACTTTTGGTTTTTTCTGTTTTCAGATCTACCTGTCCCACTTTATAAATAAGGGAAGCCTGATCCGGTGAAACTGCCTGTACTCCCACTTTTTTCAAAGTCCAAAGAATTTCAGGCGTCATTACTTGTTGTGCATTCATTAAAAGCGGAGCTGCCAGAGCCAGCAGACTGTACTTAAGTTTCATATGTTGATATTCATTTTTAACGGACGTGTATTTATTTTAATTTCATACATTTCCTATTATTAAATTCAAAGATTGCCAAAGTTAGTACTTAAAATAAAAATTAACGAAATAATTAACATTAAAATTAGGATTAACTTGAAATCAGGATGGAAGATAGAAGACGGAGGATAGAAGTAACTTTTGGTTATAAATATTGAAGGACACTGTAAAATCAAATGATCTTAAAACAGCTCAACACTTATTTTATTGATGGCGTTCATAACTTTCCTCTTCCAGCTCGCTGCTTCAAACCCATTTGAAAACACCTAAGTTCTCTTACCGTTTCCAACAAAAAAGCCCGCCGGCATTACACCAGCGGACTTTCTTATTTTTTATCCTGAGTCTATTTAATCTCCATCTGAGAACATTGAACTGGCCAGAGAGGTGACGACTGACAAAAGTATACTAAAGATAAATGCCCACCAGAAGCCATCTACTACCATACTGTCTATGAAATAATCTGCAATCAGAATAATGGCTGCATTAATAACCAGCGCGAAGAAACCGAGTGTGATGATGGTGAGCGGAAGCCCAAAAAGGTTCAGAATCGGCTTAACAAATATGTTCAGGACTCCCAGTACAATAGCAAAAATAATTGCTGAAGAAAATCCTTCAAAATGTACTCCCGGTAAAATTTTGGTTAAAAGATAGGCCACTATGGCCGTTACGAACAATCGGATAATTAAGTTCATATCGTTATTTTTTAATATTTATGGGATAGGTGGAGCAAAAGCCATTCCATTCCGGTCAGAAAAACGCTGTAAACCCTTTTATTCAGGGAATATTTTATGAAAAACTATTATTTTATTTTCATCATTGTAACCAGTGAAGTAGCTACATGACTTTCAGAATCAGCATCTTCACTCTGAACATAGATTTCCGTCCTTACAACAATGATCTTCCCTCCTCCTTTGATAACATAAGATTTTGAAACAAGCGCATCTCCTATTGCCGGACGCAGGTAATTCACCTTCAGTTCTACCGTCACCACATAACAGTCTTCCGGATAATGGCTTACAGAGGCATACCCCGAGGAAACATCTACCAAAGAAGCGATCATGGCCCCGTTGAACATTCCTGCTTTCCGGGTCATCATATCCATTTTAGGAATTTTAATGGAGACGAAATCCGTTTCCACTTCCAGCAGTTCGGCCTTATAGAATTTTAAAGTTTCTGAGCGCCCGAAGCTGTCTGTGATAAGTTTCTTTTTCTCTGGTGTCATTATTTTTTAATTTGACGTAAATTTAAAGATAGATTTAAAATGAGAGAATCAAAAAGATAAAAAAATAATGGACAAAGGGTTTTCACTGATGTCTGCACATATTTTTTCTCCCGCAAATCCGGCAGATTTTTTATAGATTTTGTTGGAAAAACGCAAGGGTACAAGGTTTTTTTAATATTATACTGCTTTTAAGGCGCAAGAAAATCAGAGATTTTCAGCAATTTTTACAATCTGTTTTCAGGATTGAAAGAACTGAAGGCTATTCCATCGCTTCATCGGATCAACGGAGTTGATTCTGCTCTTTGCTCTCTTAAAATCAGTATTGCCTATACATGAACCTTAGCGTTAATAAAAAAATCTAAGCCATCATACCCATAAGAATTGAATTTCTCACAGATTCTTCAGATAACACTGATCTTAATGGATGTTTTATTTTCTCGCAGATCTGGCAGATTGAGCAGATTTTTTATAGGCTTTGTTGGAAAAACGCAAGGGGAGCAAGGGCTTTTAATTATAATGATGCATTTAGCGCGCAAAGGCGTTGACACTTAGCAAAGTCTTTACTTTTTGTCCGGATTAGGCAATTTTATAATGTGAGGAATAAAAATCATAGATTTTTAAAAGCTCCTATGTTTGTCCAAGTAAACTTAAGTGAGCTTCTATGCGCAAGCTTTTAAACTTAAAAATAATTCAAGTGTCAAAATCTTTTGTACTTGTTGTTGTAAAATAATTTTCCACAGATTGCTGTGACTACACAGATTATACGGATATTTCCAATCTATCTCTTGTGCTAAAAAAATCTGCTCCATCTGCTCCATCTACGAGAAATATAAAAACTTTTTTATCCTTTGTGGTTAAAATAATTCTCAACAATTTCAATAGATTTCACCGATGTTGTGCGTGTTTTTTCTCCAGCAGATAATACAGATTTACTAATAAAACGCCTAGCTAAGCTGCACCTCAAAATGATCTGTCAAAGACAGAACCCCTTCTGTAAGGCCTTCCGGATGTGTACTGAAGCCTTTCAGTTTTGAAGTTTTCCCTTTTACTACCAGATCCATCAGCTGTTTATCTGAAAGTTTCTTTCCGAAAATTTCAAAACTTATTTTAAAACCGCAATTCTTGAAGTCGGAGCAGCCGACCGCTGTTTTACCCTTAATAAGGTTATGGTTTTTACATTTCGGACATTGGGTTTCTTCCCAGGACTGAAGTTCTTTTTTCTGGGCCGGCTCTCTTTTTTTCTTTTCCTTCACCTCATCTTTTTCCTCTTCCTGAAGGGTAATCACTTTTCCTTTTCCGTAAACCACTTTATCGGTAAGCTCGGTTACCATCTGGATCAGCTCTTCTTTGAAAAGATTGGCTTCATACTCGCCTTTCTCGATTTTCCGGAGTTTCAGTTCCCATTCTCCGGTCAGTTCCGGGCTCTTCAGCAGTTCATCTTCAATGGTATCGATCAGCTGAATTCCGGTTTGGGTAGCGATCAGGTTTTTCCTTTTTTTCTCGATGTATTTTCTTTTGAAAAGGGTTTCGATAATATTGGCCCGGGTAGACGGTCTTCCGATTCCGTTGTTTTTCAATAATTCGCGGAGTTCATCATCTTCTACCTGTTTTCCGGCGGTTTCCATCGCTCTCAGCAGTGTTGCTTCCGTATAAGGTTTCGGAGGGGAAGTTTTTCCCTGGTGGATCATCGGATCGTGCGGTCCTGTTTCACCGACAACGAATTCAGGAATGGTCTGTTCTTCTTCCTTTTCTTTCTCTTTATCTGTGGATTCTTCTTTGGGTTCTTTGGCATAAACGGTTCTCCAGCCCGGTTCCAGAACCTGTCTCCCGCTGGTTTTGAACGGAATGGTTCCCACCTTCCCTTCTACCAGGGTATTTGAAATCTTACATTCCGGATAAAAAACAGCAATGAAACGTTTGGCAATCAGGTCATATACCAGTTTTTCCTCTCTGCTCAGATTCTGGGAAGGAGGCACTTCGGTAGGAATGATCGCATGGTGATCCGTTACTTTGGTATCATCAAAAACCGCCTTTGATTTTGGAATCGGGGCTTCAAGTAATGGGGCAATCAGTTCCTGATAGGGATACATTTTCTGAAGAATACCTTCTATTTTCGGATACAGGCTTTCGGATAGATACGTGGTATCGACACGCGGATACGTCACGTGCTTTTTTTCATAAAGGCTCTGAACATAATTCAGGGTATTTTCTGCCGAATAGCCGTATTTTTTGTTGGCTTCTACCTGAAGGGCGGTCAGGTCAAAAAGTCTCGGATTTTTTTCTTTTCCTTCTTTAATTTCAAAGGAAACGATTTCAAAAGGGTTTACTTTAAGGTATTCAAGTCCTTTTTCAGCACGTTCCAGGGTTTTTAAACGGTCAATGGCCGCATTGAAAACCACGTCGCGGTATTTTGTTTTAAGCTCCCAGTATTCTTCTGTGGTGAAAGCATCGATCTCTTTCTGACGCTGTACCAGCATGGCTAATGTAGGGGTCTGTACCCTTCCGATGGAAAGCACGGCTTTGTTTCCTCCGAACTTTTTAGTGAAAAGTCTTGTCGCATTAATTCCCAGCAGCCAGTCGCCGATAGCTCTTGCATTTCCTGCCAGGTAAAGGTTTTTATAATCTTCAGCCGGTTTTAAAGCGGCAAAACCTTCTTTGATGGCTTCCTCCGTTAATGAAGAAATCCATAAACGCTGAACCGGTTTGCTGCATTTGGCCTTCTGCAGTACCCAGCGCTGGATCAGTTCTCCTTCCTGCCCGGCATCCCCGCAGTTGATGACCTCATCACATTCCTCAACCAATCTTTCAATTACTTTAAACTGATTTTCAACTCCTTTGTTCGGGATCAGCTTGATGCCAAAACTGTTGGGGATGATAGGCAGTAAAAACAGGTTCCAGGATTTATACTGAGGTCCGTAGTCGTGAGGTTCCTTTAAAGTACAGAGATGCCCGAACGTCCATGTCACGCAATAGCCGTTCCCTTCCATATAGCCCTGTTTAGGCGTGGTAGCGCCCAATACTTTGGCAATATCTCTGGCAACACTGGGTTTTTCGGCAATACATAATTTCATGAACTCGGGTTTATTGAAGGAGTGCAAAAATCGGGATTTTTTTTGACTTTCGCTAATTTTGTTAAGCGCTGCCCCCTCATAATTTATAGCTGAAAGATACGGAAACCTCTTCCATGAAGGGTAATAAATTTGGTTTCAGACCACAAACAATAATTAAAAATAAAAAAGAGGACCTCTTAATTCAAGAGAACCTCTTCCTCAGCCAATCCATTGATGTCTGGTCACAAATTATGTTAAAATTAAAACCTGAAACCAATACACTCTGATTTACTGATATTTAAATTAAAATAATTTACTCAGTTCAGGAAGAAAATCTTCTATTCAATATTTTTACACAATTATCAAAAATTTGAATTTATTTTATGTTTTCCACAATGAAAATTACTTCCGAAAACGGATAAATTTTGAACAAAATGAAAATTAAACGGCAATTCCCTGATTGAAAAACAAAAAAATAAAATCAATTAAAACACTAAAAGACAAATGATTATCCAGTTAACAATAATTTAATTTTCAAAAACCCTACTTTTTTAGTGGACTAATAAAAATTATATTCTATATTTGCAAACGTATTCAGGAAATAAAATAAAATGAAGGCCGGATTAAAAAATAATTCAATAAAGAAACATACCATCAAAACCATGATGATGTGGATCTGTATGCCTGTACCTCAGGAATATTGTGGATGACCTTAGTTTTATATGACATATTTTCAAAGGCTCTGCATGATTGTAGAGCTTTTTTTATTAACCGTAAACAACATTAAAAAAATAACAATGAACAATTCTAAAAACACATGGCTGGTTCCGTTAGCGTTTACCAACATCTATGTAATATGGGGAATTACGTTTTTAGCAATTTCATTCGGTCTGCAGGGTTTTCCGCCTTTCATACTTTCCGGATTGAGATTTCTGGCAGCAGGAATTCTGATGATTGGATATCTGCTTTCAAAAGGAGAAAAAGCCAATTCCCCGGTTAACTGGAAAAAAAATGCCATTACGGGAACCCTTATTCTTACCGGAGGAACAGGACTTGTAGCCTGGGGAGAACAGTATGTAACAGCATCGGAGGCTGCCATATCCATCGCTACCGGACCATTTTGGTTCATTGCCATCGACAGAAAAAACTGGAAATATTATTTTTCGGATAAATTTATTCCGATAGGATTGATTATTGGCTTTGCAGGCCTGATATTATTTCTGAAAGGAAGTGTGCATTCCCATGCAGCTCATGCGGCGGCCGACGGAAAGCTCCGGATCACAGCATTTGTTGTATTGGGTCTGAGTTCGGTAGCATGGGTATTGGGTTCTTTATATTCCAAGAAAAATCCTGCTTCCCAATCCACCTTTATGAATATTGCCCAACAGCTCATCGTAGCCGGATTAGTTTCTTTTCTTATCGCCTTTTTCAGAAAAGAATGGGTTGGCTTTTCGGTTTCCGCTATTCCGGTTTCTGCATGGCTGGGTGTATTGTTTTTGATCTTCTTCGGATCGATAGTCGCTTATTTGTCGTACATTTGGCTCCTGTCTGTGAAACCTGCCGCTTTGGTAAGTACGCATACTTATATCAACCCTATTGTTACCGTTATTGCCGGCTGGATTGTAGCCAGCCAAAGCATCAATGGAGGCCAGCTGTATGGTTTGGCAATCATATTGCTGGGAGTACTTCTGACGAATGTCACCAGGTATTTTAAACTTTCAAAACGGTCGAAAGTCAGATTAAGAAGGGTAAGACGATTTTTTAACAGAACTAATAAGCGCTATCAGCCTATTTAAAAAAATATAAAGCATCAGAATGATAGAAATCAGAAATATATCAAAGACTTTCCACCAGAAAAAACAGTCCTTTAAGGCACTGAACGGGGTAAGCCTGAATATAGAGAAGGGAGATATTGTAGGTATCATCGGATTTTCCGGGGCCGGGAAAAGTACCCTGATCCGTACGGTAAACCTGCTGGAAAGACCGGATGAAGGGCAGGTAATTATCAATGGAAAGGATTTCACACGGCTAAATTCAAAACAGCTGGCGGAAGAACGTAAGAAGATAGGAATGATTTTCCAGCATTTTAACCTTCTTTCCTCAAGAACTGTTTTTGATAATATCGCTCTTCCTCTGGAACTGGATCATACCGGTAAAGACCGGATCCGTAAAAAGGTGAATGAGCTTCTGAAAATTGTAGGACTGGAAGATAAAGCCAACGATTATCCGAGGAGCCTTTCAGGGGGACAGAAACAGAGAGTGGCCATTGCAAGGGCATTAGCCAATGATCCTCACCTTCTGCTATGTGATGAGGCAACCAGCGCTCTGGATCCCGCTACAACACAGTCGATTTTACAGCTGCTGAGAGACATTAATGAAAGGCTGGGAATTACCATCCTTCTGATTACCCACGAAATGGAAGTCATTAAAACGGTCTGCAACCATGTAGCCGTGATCGACAAAGGAAAATTATTAGCAAAAGGAACTTTAAGTGAGATTATTTCGGATAGAGAAAATCCTGTAATCCGCCAATTTATAAATTCAGACATTATGACCCTGCCACAGGAACTTAATAACAGACTGCAGAAAGAACCACAGGAAGGTTTATTTCCGCTGGTTGAAATAGAACTCAATGAAAACATCAGTGTTGAAGAACTTCTTTCAACCCTGTACTCTCAATATAAGATTCCGTATAAGCTTTTGAAAGCCGATGTGGAATATCTCGGCAACTCTAATTTCGGGAAACTGCTGCTGCAGCTTCAGGGAGGAGCAGAAGAAAATCAGCAGGCCATCTATTATTTCAATCAGAATAAAATTCAAAATACCGTAAAAGGATATGCTTAGTGATACTGTAATTGCCCTTCTGGCAAAGGGAACCTGGGAAACCGTTTATATGACCTTTGTTTCCGGATTTTTTGGATTTGTATTGGGACTTCCGGTAGGAATTATGCTGTTTTTAACCAGAAAAGGACAGCTGCTGGAAAACACAGTTTATTACAGAACCTTATCCATCATCGTCAATATTTTCCGGGCTATCCCCTTCATTATTCTCATTGTATGGATGATTCCTTTCACCAGAATATTGGCAGGTACATCCATTGGGGTGAATGCAGCCCTGGTTCCACTGAGTGTTGGAGCAGCACCGTTTATCGCCAGGCTGGTGGAAAACAGCCTTCTTGAAGTGCCTCACGGTTTAATAGAAACAGCCAGAGCTTTGGGAGCATCCCCATTCCAGATCATCAGAAAAGTTCTGCTTCCGGAAGCCCTGCCTTCTCTCATCAATAATGCTACAATCACATTGATTACTTTAGTTGGATATTCTGCTATGGGAGGAGCCGTAGGTGCCGGTGGATTAGGGCAGGTTGGCTATCAGTACGGATATATCGGTTATGATATTGTGATTATGAACACAGTCCTTGTATTGTTAGTATTGTTAGTGTTTATCATACAATTTTCAGGTGACAGACTGTCAAAGAAATTTGATCACAGGTAGTATTTTAGATTGAGAAATAATAAAACAATGAGAAAAATAAAGATATTAGGTGTACTGGCAGCCGGAATACTCATGTTTGCGGCATGTTCAGGGAGAAAGGATGATCCGAATTTCATCCGGGTAGGCATCACTTACGGTCCGGAACAGGAAATTGCTGAAGTGGCTAAGAAAGTGGCTAAAGAAAAATATAATCTTGAAGTGGAACTGATTCCTTTCAATGATTATGTAGTTCCCAATGAAGCTCTTACTAATGGTGATATTGATGCCAATGCTTTCCAGCATGTCCCTTACCTTACGGAACAGTCCAAACAGAGAGGCTATAATTTAGCCGTTGTAGGCAATACTTTTGTTTATCCTATCATCGCCTATTCCAAAAAAATCAAAAATATCAGTGAGCTGCAGGAAGGAAATACGATTGTTATTCCCAATGATCCTACCAACGGAGGACGTTCACTGCTTCTGTTACAGAAAAGCGGTTTACTGAAATTAAAAGACGGAGTGGGACTTCTTCCAAAAGTGACTGATATTACAGAAAATCCGAAGCAGCTTAAAATTATGGAGATTGAAGGCGCGCAGATCCCGAGAGTGCTGGATGACAGGGATGTTGTGGTGGGAATCATCAATAATAATTTCGCCGTTCAGGCCGGATTGGATTCTGAAAAACAGGCCGTTCTTAAAGAAGGCAAAGATTCTCCTTATGTAAATGTTGTGGTTGCCCGGCAGGATAACAAAAACAGCCAGAAAGTAAAAAACTTTGTAAAGGCGTATGAATCTGATGAAGTGGAAAAAAAGGCCGGAGAAATTTTCAAAGGAGGCGCGGTAAAGGGCTGGTAACATTGACTTACCGGTGAAAATCCAAACCGGTTTTTCAGCTTTTCATTCATATAAAACTGCCGGCTCAATGCACCGGCAGTTTTTTATACGCTTAATTTCATTTTCTCATTTTGAGATAATAAAAAATTTTCTTTATTTTTGCTTACAATCAAATAACCAGGCATATGTTAAAGAAAACCGCTATTCTAAGTTTATTCACCTTTATTTCTGTTTCTTATATGGCTCAGACCAATACTTCTTTACCCGTTTATTTAGATGAATCAAAACCTGTGGAACAGCGTATTCAGGATGCTCTTTCCAGAATGACGCTGGAAGAGAAAGTAGCCATGCTTCATGCCCAGTCGAAATTCAGTTCACCGGGGGTTCCAAGACTGGGAATTCCGGAATTCTGGACTACGGACGGTCCTCACGGCGTACGTCCTGAAGTAATGTGGGATGAATGGGATCAGGCAGGATGGACGAATGACTCTATTATCGCCTACCCTGCCCTTACGGCATTATCCGCCACATGGAACAAAAAAATGTCTTGGAACTACGGTAAAGCTTTGGGTGAAGAAGCCCGTTACAGAAAGAAAGATATTCTTCTGGGCCCCGGAGTCAATATTTACAGAACTCCACTGAACGGAAGAAACTTTGAATATATGGGTGAAGACCCCTATCTGACTTCAAAAATGGTGGTTCCTTATATCAAAGGGGTTCAATCCAATGGTGTGGCTACCTCTGTAAAGCATTTTGCTTTAAATAATCAGGAAATGTTCCGCCACACCAGTAATGTAATTGTGGATGACAGAACACTTTACGAAATTTACCTCCCCCCTTTTAAGGCTGCGGTAACGGAAGGAGACTCCTGGACGATCATGGGAGCTTATGATATGTATAAAGGCCAGTATGCGAGCCAGAATCAGTATCTTTTAAATGATATTCTGAAAAAAGAATGGAATTATAAAGGGGTGGTTGTTTCCGACTGGGGTGCCGTGAATAATACGGAACAGGCTGTCTATAACGGTTTGGATCTTGAGTTCGGAACCTGGACCAACGGTCTTTCTGCCGGAACTAAAAATGCCTATGATAATTACTTTCTGGCAAAACCTTATCTGGATTTGATAAAATCCGGTAAAGCGGGAACCAAAGAGCTGGACGACAAAGTGACCCGATTACTCCGTCTTGCCTACAAAACCACCATGAACAGGAACAAACCTTTCGGAAATATCGCTTCTGAAGAACACAAAGCCATAGCCAAAGAAATTGGTGAAGAAGGCATTGTTTTACTGAAAAACCAGGGAAATGTTCTGCCTATTGATCTTAATAAAGCAAAAAAAATAGCCGTTATTGGAGAGAATGCCATCAAAATCATGACTGTGGGCGGCGGTTCCTCTTCATTAAAGGTAAAATATGAAACACTTCCTTTAGACGGAATCAGATCCAGATTCGGCAAACAGGCTGATGTACAGTATGCCAGAGGCTATGTGGGAGACATTGGCGGTGAATACAACGGTGTAAAATCCGGACAGGACTTAAAAGATCCCCGCTCCGCCACAGAACTGCTGAACGAAGCGGTAGAGCTGGCTAAAAAATCAGACTATGTCATCTTTATCGGCGGATTGAATAAATCTGATTTCCAGGATAGCGAAGGAAACGACAGAAAAAGTTATGGACTTCCTTATCATCAGGATAACGTAATTTCTGCACTGGCCAAAGCCAATAAAAACCTGGCCGTAGTTCTGGTTACCGGAAATGCCGTAGCAATGCCCTGGATCAAAGAGGTTCCTACCGTTTTACAAGCCTGGTACCTGGGATCGGAAGCAGGAAATTCAATCGCTTCCGTTTTAGCCGGAGATGCCAACCCATCAGGGAAACTTCCGTTTACCTTTCCTGTGAAGCTTGAAGACAATTCAGCCCATCAGCTCGGAGAATATCCGGGCCGGAAGGATGAATTGGCGGCAGGAAAAGGTAAAGATCAGAAAAATCCGATCAATATTACCTATAATGAAGGAATTTTTGTAGGTTACCGCTGGCATGATACCAAAAACATCAAACCTTTATTCAGTTTCGGGCACGGACTGAGCTATACGACTTTTGAATTTGGAAAAGCCAAAGCGGATAAAACCACGATATCACAGGAAGATAAAATCACTTTTACCGTAACTGTAAAAAACACAGGAAAAAAAGCAGGTGCTGAAGTGGCACAGCTCTACATCAGCGATTTAAAATCTTCTGTACCGAGACCTTCCAAAGAACTGAAAGGTTTTGAAAAAGTATTTTTAAATCCGGGTGAGCAAAAAGAAGTGACTTTCACAATCGATAAAACCGCATTAAGCTATTTTGATGCCGGTAAACATGAATGGATTGCAGAGCCGGGAGACTTTGAAGCATTGATCGGTAATTCTTCGGATGCTGTTAAAACGAAAGTGAAGTTTACGTTGAGATAGATTTAAGACAGGAAAAAGAGAGTCTCGGTTTCCAGTCGTTTTTTTTAGTTGATAAAGCAGGTTTCTGAAGGGAATCTGCTTTTTTATCTTTTGATCCTGAATATTTCTAAAAACGAATAAAGGTTTCATTTTGCGTGGTAAAAAAACATATTATCAATACGCGTTTTATTTTTTAATCGCTCGCTGATCTTGCAGATGGCGCAGATTTTTTATTTGATGGCTGATAAAAACCATAGATTTTTAAAAACTTAGGGGCACTTATCAACGTACAGCTTGTCTCTTAAAAAAAACTCAAGTGTTAATCAGCAGATTACAGATCATATCTGCTGATTATGATTTTCTGTCCTGTTGAATTGGTTTGTAAAAACTAATAAAGGTTTCATTTTGCGTGGTAAAAAAACATATTATCAATACACGTTTTATTTTTTAATCGCTCGCTGATCTTGCAGATGGCGCAGATTTTTTATTTGATGGCTGATAAAAACCGTAGATTTTTAAAAACTTAGGGGCACTTATCAACGTACAGCTTGTCTCTTAAAAAACTCAAGTGTTAATCAGCAGATTACAGATCATATCTGCTGATTATGATTTTCTGTCCTGTTGAATTGGTTTGTAAAAACTAATAAAGGTTTCATTTTGAGTGGTAAAAACATATTATCAATACGCGTTTTATTTTTTAATCGCTCGCTGATCTTGCAGATGACGCAGATTTTTTATTTGATGGCTGATAAAAACCGTAGATTTTTAAAAACTTAGGGGCACTTATCAACGTACAGCTTGTCTCTTAAAAAAACTCAAGTGTTAATCAGCAGATTACAGATCATATCTGCTGATTATGATTTTCTGTCCTGTTGAATTTGTTTGTAAAAACTAATAAAGGTTTCATTTTGAGTGGTAAAAACATATTATCAATACGCGTTTTATTTTTTAATCGCTCGCTGATCTTGCAGATGACGCAGATTTTTTATTTGATGGCTGATAAAAAC
>NZ_JBXDSA010000001.1:1119293-1203320 GCF_056844565.1 Chryseobacterium sp. FR054
TTTTAAAAACTTAGGGGCACTTATCAACGTACAGCTTGTCTCTTAAAAAAACTCAAGTGTTAATCAGCAGATTACAGATCATATCTGCTGATTATGATTTTCTGTCCTGTTGAATTTGTTTGTAAAAGCTAATACAACGTTTTCATTTTCTCCCGCTGATCTTGCAGATTATACAGATCTTTACATATTTTCTTAATCGTATGGGCTTCTCCAGCGATTTTTTTAAATTTACATTTGAAAGCACTCATCAACTCTTATGCAGCAACAACTCCCCACCCATTGGCATGCCTTTATCAAAGTATTTCGGAAAAAATATACTGAAGAAATCGTTCACGATGTATGCCGGGTATTCCGGGATGAGGAAGAAATACGGGAGCGGTATGACACTTATGATTTTGAACAGTATCTGCCGGGCTATATTCCTGTTGCGGATGATTCCGGAGGCCAGGTGGCAGTAATTTCAGTTCATGAGAATGACCCTAAAGTATATGTAAGCAGTTATGGTGTTTTACAGGAATCTGAACTGACTGTTCTGGACCGTGACCTCATGCACTGGATGCAGCGGAAGTTTCCTTTTGACCGTGAATCTCTCCCAAAATTTTCAAAAGAAGATATACAGAATTTTCAACAGCTGAATCGTAAATTATATGATGAGATTATCCAACATATTGATATATACAACTTTCTGAAAGCAAAAATCAGGATAGAAGGAATGTCACTGCCGGAAAATTACGGAAACCCTGAGGAACTCTGTTTTTTCCAACAGGGATACCGCTATAATGTCAGTGGTGAAGATCTGTCCGGATTAAAAGCAGGCGATTTTAAATCCACCTGGCTGGTATTAGCCACCAATTATTTTGATGATCCTTTTTTTATTGATCTTGGAGAATCCGACCGGCAGTTCCCTGTTTATTTTGCTTTTCACGGCCAGGGAGAATGGATCCCCATTACGGCAGCATCTTCTGTCCGGGAGTTTGGAAGGCTGTTAAACGACATTCAGGATATTCAGTATGATAAAGATGCTTTAACGGATTATCTGAAGGGCGTTCCGGATAATGAATTCTGGAACGAGGTACGGGAAGCGGCAGCATGCATGTCATTCCCGGAAGAGGGGCAGAATGAAGAAAAAATATCTGCTCCTGATCTGCGGAGAGCAAGACTTTATATAACGGATACAGGCCCCAATAAGATCAAAATAATTTCCCTGCTGAAAGCAGAGTTAAATATTTCAGGCCCTGAAGCACTGCTGTTGAGCAAGCAGCCCAGGATCTTATTCTCCGAAGCCTATTTCAAATGGATGGAAGCTGATATTAAAAAGCTGGAAAGTCTCGGAGCAACAACGGAAACTGAATTCATCACAGAATAATAAAAAAATGAATCCACTAGCAGATCATCCTGATTTTATCATAGAAAGCCACTCAGATGAAAGACTTTCCGAAGATTTTCTGAAGCGCTATCCTGAGATTCCTGAAGATTACAGGAGTTTTCTGGAATCTTTTTCACGGCTTACCAATCTGTCTGATACGACATGGTTCAACAGTATTGCTGATTTTAACAGCTCCCGGACAGAAAATGAATTCAGCTGGAATGAATTTGAACAGCAGTCTCTGGAGGCCTGTGACGGTAATGAAACAATCCGGAAAGAGATCATCCGTTTTTGGGATGCTCATCTGCCCTTTATACTTTCTGTAAAAAACGGATATGCCCATTTTTCAATCGGCACCTCATCCAATAATTGGGGGAAGATCTATTTTGGGGAAGAGCCTGAGTATGAAGAAACCGATTATATCGCCGACAACTTTTCCGAATTCCTGGAAGCTTTAAACAACAAAACCCTTGAAGAAAGATATTCAGCCCTGTTTTAACTTACAGCTTTAAACAGAACCTATTGCAGTTTATCCGTGCAGAACAGAAGTCACAATTTTATTCTGACGGTTGAAGTTGTTATTTCTAAAGCCGTCTGTTATTTTGTAACGATATTCTGTATAAAAATTTTCAGATCTTCTTCTTTGCCCAGTCCCATTTTTTGTTTCAGCCTGTATTTCGTTACTCTTACAGTCTTTGGATCAACTTTCAGGATATTGGCAATCTGCTGATTATCCATATTCAGATAAATGTAGGCAGCATATTTAAGGTCCTGGCTGGAAAGTTTTGTCCTGGAAATTTCACTAAGTTTCTTAAAGAAGCCGGGGTGAATTCTTTTAATCACACTCTGTATATTTTCAAAGTCCCGGTCACTCAATTTATCTTCTTTCAAAATCTTATCAATTTCCGGATCGGAATCTCCTCTGCTTTCTTTTATTTTTTCTCCCAGTCCTTTGATCAGGTGATTTTTATAATCCAGCTGTAACGAGGCAGCCAATGTTTCTTTTGCCAATTGTTCCTGCTGAATCGTAAATATTTCCTGTTCTCTTTTCAGCAACTCTATTTTTTGTTCGTGTATTTTCTGCCGGGATCTGAACAGAAAATAAAGAAAGGCAATGCCTATCAGAAATAAAACAGCGACAGCCAGGTAAAGGAATTTCTGACGGTTATATAGAATATTTGTTTTTTTAAGCTGTTCAATGGTATTATTCTTATTCTCTACCTGATAAAAAAGTTCCAATGCTTGTATATTTTCACTGTACCTTTTATCACTGTCTTCGTTGATAAGATTTTTGGCTTCTCTTTCATATTCAAGGGCAGCAGCTAAATTATGCTGTCCTTCATTGATCCTTGAAAGATTATTAAGAATTGTGAGTTTAGCTGCCGGATTGATATCTGCATTATCTTTGGAAAGAACATAAGCCTTGTCATAATACTGTTTGGCCATTACTGTATTTTCCAGATTCTCATAAACAGAACCTATATTATTATAGATTGAAGTGGAAATTTCAGTGAGTTTCGGGCTATTTCCGATCGAATTCAATGCTGTATTATAAAGTTTAAGAATCTTTTCCTGGTCATCCGGATACATCGCATTCATCAGACTGCCATAATTAAGGTAATATACAGCATATCCCTTTTTTCTGGCATCATAATTCTCAATAAGATCGCAGTACTTTAATGAATTACTGTAACTTATCCTGGCTGAATCCAGATACTTTCTGTCTTCCGTATCATTAAATTTTTTTTTGTAATAATACCCCAGGTTGCTGTACGTGAAATTAATTAAAACATTATTTCCTGATTTTAAAGCATAGTTTTTCGCATTGATCGCATCACTTCTGTAATCGCCTTCAAGCGCATTTTGGACTTTATACCGGTTTTTCAAAAAATACAGTATCGCAAGCATGAAGTTTTCATTTTGATACCGGCTGAAAACATTTACCGCATCATTAATAGATTTTATAAAAAGATCTGTTTTCTTAAGGTTCTGATAATAACGTGCATACCCCAGATTAACATACGCCATATCAACAGGATTTTTTGTCTGCCGTGCCAGCTTTTTTGCATGTTCAAGAGCTCTTATCTTTTCTTCTTCATTTTTCGCAAGGGTATAATAATCACTCAGATAAACATAGCCGATCACCTTTCTTGAAGGATCTTCTGAAGCAAGAAACTCTGATCTGATCAGCTGCCTGGCCATATCCAGATCTTTACTGTAAAGGCAGGCGTATACCAGCTGCTGCTGCCTGTCTGAATCGCTCTGTCCAAAAACAATGCAAGACATAAAAAAAATAAAAATAACAGAGATATTTTTTATCATAAATAAAATTTACTGCCGTATTGACAGCACAAATATAAATGGAATGTTTCAAAAGCAGATTTTTATTGCTCAAAAAGAGGATAACACAAAACACTAATAACCAGTTACTTAAAATTAATGTATACAATTTGTATACGCCAAAATCAGACATGTACATTATTTATATCTGCTGTTTTTATGTCATTTCATGCTTTCTTTTGATTTTTGTTCCCAAAGAAATTATACCTGTAAAAACACAATCAATTATAATAATCCGGGCTGAAAGATATCGTAACAGCTTAAAGCGGATATACACCCGAAAGGTATAATATAAAATGTGCTAAGATATTATGCCTTTCTATTTTTTAACGTTATGGATTTAAAACACATACATATTGGAGCCCTCATCAGAACAATTGCAGAACAGAAGAAAGATACGGTTTCTTTAAGCAGCCATCTCGGTTTGAATGAAAAAGAAACTGAAGACCTCTTCAGTTCCCAAAGTCTGAATACGGAAACTTTAATAAAAATAAGCAGTTTACTGGAATATGATTTTTTCAGGCCTTATTCCCAGCATCTTATTCTTTTTGCTCCTGCAAGAAATATAAAACAAAAAAAACAGAATGTTCCTCCTCAAAAAACACAGATAAGAAAAAATATTTATACCAAGAACATCATCAGTTTTATCCTGGAACTGCTTGAGAATAATGAGAAAACAAAAGAAGAGATCATCAGAGAATACAGGATTCCCAAAACTACCTTATACAAATGGATTAAAAAATACCCTTATGAAAACTCCTGATTACAAAAAAATTTATTCTGACATCATTACCAGAAAGTACCCCGAAAAAAGAGAACGCTGCAGCTATTACCTGCTAAAAAAAGAGCTTAACTCCATGGATATTATCAAACTTAATGATATTATTTTTGAAAATGATGACAGGCAGAAACATACTCCCCACAGGTCATATGACATGAATACCATATTGGAAATACTGAATTACCAGAAAAAAAACAACCTTAACAACTCTCAGATTGCTTTACACTTTAAAATCAGCAGGAATACCATTACAAAATGGAAAAGAGATATCCGTGCCTATTGATTGTTAAAATTTCCAATCCCTGTTCATCAATATGAAATCCTTTCTTTTAAAAATTTTATTCAGATAAAACAAGAGAATATTTATGAGACCTATTTTATTCACGATAGCATTTCTTTTAATTATTACACTGCCTGAAACGCAGGTTGACTTTAGACCGAAAAAACAATCAGAAATAAATTTTATTTAGTCTGACCTGTTTATTCGAACGGCAACATATGTGGTAAGATCTATATATGATAAAACAGTATAAAGCATAAAAACATATTCAAAAACTAAATACCTGTATAAACACGATACTATTATCAAAATAACCAAACTTATGATAAAAAATTTATATTCCATCGCCTTTATTTTTATTGTTTCCTTCTCTAATGCTCAAGTAGGTGTTAATACTGACACACCGGCTGCTACACTGGATATAAAAGAGAAAAGATCCGGAACAGTGAATGACGCTGCTGCTGCTGATGGCTTTATATCTCCCCGGCTTACTAAATCTGAACTGGCTGCAAAATCAGCAACTGCCTACGACACCCCTCAGAAAGGTGCCATAGTATTTGTTACGGATGCAGCTTCACCTTCCGGAAACCCACCGAGCTTATCAGAGGTAGCCAATATTGATACCCCCGGTTATTATTATTTTGACGGAAATGTCTGGATCGGCATACCATCCGGAAAAATAGACTTAAGGATGGTTGGTGCTTCCAATCATCTTACTATGGATGCCGGAATCAACGGAAACGGAACTTCTGCCGGAACAGGATCTTTTAATCTTGGTATGGGATATAATACCCTTAATAAAATAACCTCAGCTAATGCTGCGATAGCAATGGGTTATAATTCATTGGCCAATCTCACAACGGGGGATCAGAATTTAGGGATCGGAACATATACCTTATTCAGTCTTACAACAACAAACGGAAACACAGCATTGGGCCATGAGTCCTTAGTACAACAGAGAGCCAATAACAGTACAGCCGTTGGAGCTTTTGCTTTAAATAAAGCTTTTGGTGACAATAATACCGCTTTAGGAGCCAATGCAGGAGCCGGATTTCTGCAAGCCACCGACAATACCATCATAGGAGCTAATGCCGCACAGAAAACACCATCGGGTGATCACAACCATCTTGGGAATACGTTCATTGGTTCCGGGGCTGCTAACGATAATCAGGCTGCTTCTAATGTGACGCTTCAAAACATCGTAGCTTTAGGGGCCAATACCCTGCAAAGTCTTTCCAATACTTCAGTAACTTCTATTCACAGCTATTCTACTTTCCTTGGAAATTCTTCTACACTGGCATCCAATGTAACAACAGGAGTTACTTATGCTACGGCCATTGGGGCAGGTTCTCAGGTCGGTGCTTCTAACTCTGTTGTTTTAGGGCGTGTACCCGGTTTTCCCTCTGCTTCAACACCACAGGATAATATAGGTATTGGTACAGTTGCCCCTACAAATCCCTTAACGGTTGTTGGGGATACCACCAAAGATCCTGTTAAGATTGCCAATTTAAAAACAACCGAGATTACCACAGGGCCTGTAACTGCGAAAAAATACGATACCAGAGTATTGGTCACAAAAACCAGCGATGCCACAGCAGATCCCAATAATATTAAAACAGCAAAATCGGTGATGCCGAAATTTTTCTATTCTCCTCCGGTAGATATTCCACTCTATAATGCAAGCGGTGTTTTTTTAACGGGAATACAGACTATTAATTTATATGCCAATTATCAAAGCCAAATGAATGCTTCCGCAACCTCAGCAACCTCTGTAAGCTCTGAAGCCAACAATGGAATACCTATTCTAAGTCCGGATGAACTGATCTATCATGTTACCTATTATGATCCCGCCGTGTTCACGAATGTCAGCATTTCTACATCAGGGATTTTATCCTATGCAATTCTGTCCAATGCTAATGTTACAAGCAAAACATATATGAATATTGTATTTGAGGTAAAAAACTAAGTGAACTGTAATAAAAAAGACATTTTCTATTTTTTAATCTGACAACATGATAAAATTAAGATATTTTTCATTTTTATTGATAGGTGTTCTTGCCAAGTCCCAGTTATTACCCGTAACAGGATTGCGCGGAGAGTACAACGGAGCATTATTCAGTTCCGGAGATCCTTCCGTAAGCACTACAATACCTGATATGACGGTAAATTTAGTAGGTTTCAGATATAATAACATATTATATTCAACCGGAGTAAATGATAATTTATTATCCGGGACTACTTTTACAGCCAAGAAATTCAGAGCACTTCCCTTAATAGATTATGCATTGGTTAAAGGTACCGGAACCAATCCTGCGGTAAATCTTGTACTGGTGGGTTCGCTTGCGGATAACAACGCCAGTGTGGCTGTTATTTCCCCCGCTGCATCAGGACCTCCTGCTTTGCCTGCAAGATATCCTAACCTTAATGGATATAATATTTCATCTCCTGCCAGAATTAAGGAAATGCTGGAAGACGGTAAAAAGGGGCTGGATCTGTCAACAGGAATTGCCAATATTTCTGCAGGCGGCATGATAGAAGCTATTTTAGATATTCCTATGATTATTTCCAAATTAAATGACGGTGTGCCTGATTTTATTGTCTCACAGATTGCCACACCTTCAGCTTCAGGATTAGACAGGATTGAATTTTTAAATGCATCAGGTACAGTTTTGTCGTCTACTTCAATTGATACGAGCAATAGTACAAAAGTTCCCCATTTAGCAACCTTTCGTTTTGACTTATATCAGCCGGATTTCTCGGGAGTTTACGAAACAGGTACGCCCGCACCGGCCACATCCGGAACCAGGCAGATCCGTTTACTGGCATTCAATTTCAGTGAGTTCGGAATCACGTCTGCCAACGTAGGACAGATCAGAAAAATGCGCTACATTTTTGGAGGAACTTCTGATGTGGCTTTTTTAGCTTTTGATGAAGAGTCTGTCCCTATTGTGCAGCTGGAAGATGATAATTATATGACAGAATCCAATATTGATTTTCCTCATTTTCCATTGATTAATGATGTTTATAATCCGACATTAATTGCCGGGTATACTTTAAGTGTACCCAATAATCCTGCTAACGGTACAGTAAAAGTAAGTGGAAACGATAAGCTGATTTACAAATCGAGACCTGGCTTTGCAGGTACAGATACGTTTAAATACCGTATTACATTCACCAACGGTTCTTTCAGAGAAGCCACCGTTACCATCAAAGTTCTTGGAAAAAGCTATATAAATCCAGACCTGAGACAGCGTGCCGGTGGAGGCTATTAAATCTGCATCATGAGTATTTCAGTTCTGAACCAGAAAAAACAAATTATTTAATTCACAATATAAAAGAAAAACTTCATGAAAAAATTATTATTACCCGTTATTATTATTGCCACAAGCATGAAAATACACGCCCAGGTAGGTGTAAATACATCTACTCCGGCAGCCACATTAGATGTTGTTGGAAAACCGGGAGAACAGACTGTACCCGATGGTTTTATTGCTCCCCGTTTAACCAGAGCACAACTAATTGCAAAGACTATCTATGGTTCTAACCAACAGGGAGCTATTGTTTATGTAACGGATGCTTCCGGAACCACTAATGCCGCTACGGCTAAAGTTACCGGTGCCGGATATTACTATTTTGACGGTACCGTCTGGCAGGCGATTGGCGGTACTCCTGTTGTTCCAACTGAACCGTGGAATATACAAGGCAGCAATACTGCAGCAACAGCAAATGGACAAAATATTTATCAAAACGGTAATGTAGCTTTAGGAAGCTTAGCTACGGATCCTGCACGTACAGAAAAGCTATACGTAAAAGGAAGTACAATACTGGATGCACAAAATTTTGCAGGTACAAGAGCAGGTATTTTAAATATGAATGATAGTTCATATTACAATTCTATTTATGAAAAACCCGCAAACAGTAACAATGGTGAAAGCCAGGCCAAATCCCGCACCTATAATATGTTGAGCTATTATAATACTGATAGTGCTCCGGTTGCAGAAATATTCTCGGGAAATGACACCCATAAAGCAGGAGGTAAAATTAGTATGTTTTCCAGTAGTACTCAGAAGGCTTCAGGATTAGGCTGGGTAGACTTATATGCCTACTCTTATACTTCCGCTGCCGCAGGAAAAAACACTTATTTAGGACTGGATGACGATGGTGTTAAAATAGGAACAATGAGAGCCATATCTAACGACTTACAGTATGATGGCACGAATGGTATTTCAACAACATCCAATTCAGGACTGGTGACCGACACTTATGCTTTACCTAAAGTGATGCCCACAGCCGGCCAGGTACTGATGTATGATACCGAATCCGGTGGAGGAACAAGCGCTAAGGTGGTAAAAACAAAATGGGCAACACCAGCCGCTGGAGCTTCTTCTATCTGGAATATACAGGCTACAACAAATTCTGCCACTACCCTTGTAGATAATGTTTACCACACAGGAAAAGTTGCTATTGGAACCGGAGCTGGAGACGCTGTTTCAGCTTCTTCATTATTTGTAAAAGGAAATATTGAAACCACAGGAAATGTTATTACCTCATCTTCCAACTATGCCGATTATGTATTTGAAAAATATTTTACAGGCAACTCAACCATCAATGCGAAATATAACTTTACACCACTAAGCGTAGTAAAAGATTTTGTAGCGAAAAACCATCACTTACCTGGGGTAACGCCTATTGATGAAGTAGCTAAAACTGAAAATGGATACAAGGTAGATCTTACCCAGCTTTCTATACAGCAACTAGAAAAACTGGAGGAATTATACTTACATGTCATAGAACAACAAGAAATTATAACTCTACAAAACCAAAAAACAGAACAACTGCAGAAAGAAATAGAAACACAAAATAATCGCATTAAAGCTTTAGAAGAGAAACTAGAAAAATTATCGAAATAGCCCGACTGTTATAATGATGATTTTTAAAACATTTAACTTTTAAAACTACTTAATATGATTAATAAAAAAATATTGAACCTTGCATTCTTTTTATTTGCATGCACAATAGCGTTGGGACAGATAGGACCGCTTACTCCTATAAATAATGGAGATGTGATAGGCTATACCATGAACAAGGGAAAAGGAGCACAGTCTAATGGTTCCGATGGTATGGAGATCACCTTTACAACCTACGGCAATATCATGGTACGTTACAAAGGGGTCTATCAGATGTACAGCGGTACTCAGAGTGGTAATGGTTATGAGTTTACCCCCACCGCTCCGATAGATACTCCTAGTCCGTCTTCCGGAGGTAATACTTCCTATAACGGAGTAGCGGTATACCGTGGGGTATCAACGGGTACTACAAGTGCCGCTAAAATGCAAAATTTATATTTTGGTGGACGAGTAATGGATAGTGATAATAGTGGTAATTACGGTACTGTTTTCCCTACACCGTCAATTATCCCTTATTCCAGTGGAAACGTACAAAGAGTTACCATGAGTTTTTCTTTATCTTTTGGAACCGGTACTGCACAGGTAAATATTCCGTATAGCTTAACTTATGAATATACCTATCCAGAAACAAGAGTAAAAGTAACCTATAATGTAACAAATGTAGCAGCTCCGAATGGCACAATTTTGCCCATATCTATTGCTCAAGGCTGGGATACGTACCTTTCCGGAGGTGATTATGGACCGGGCTTCTACAAGACCAATGGAACTAAAGATGCGATTATGGTACAGAAAAATGGTGCTTTTGAAGCCTTTATCTATGAGTCAGGACAAAAATGGTCGGGTTATTATTCAGCTTATTATTCAGGAGTGGGAGCTTCGGCATTAATTAAGACAAATAAATTTATGATGTATGATAACACCGTTGATGCTAACGCAAATACCGATAATGGTATTGGGATTTCCGTGCAGTTTCCGGCAGTGGCAGGGAATTACCAATCCGCAAGTTATATTTCATTTTTATGTGGCGCAGGGGATACTACACCTCCTGGCAATAACTTCTCCCCCAATTTGGGCAATGGCACAACGGGCGTTATAAATTTAGCATGTGGGTCTGCCCCCGGTGCTACCGTTGCCGTAAAGCATACTGCTGTACTTTCACCCAATATCGTTGTATATATTACAGATAATAGCGGAAACGTAATAACACCTGATACTACACAAACCTATAACTTACCCGTAGGAACATACAAATATTATTATTATGACAATGATAATCTGTGTTCCTCCCCAGTGGGTACCTTTACCGTGTCTACTACCTGTGTGCCCTGCTACAAAAATCCAACGACAACGACCGGTGGGCTTAATCCTATAGCTGCGGTGTCTACTATCACCAATCGTAATGCAACAGCAAACTGGCAAAATAGTTACAAAGGGGCAGACATGGTGATAGAATCTAAGGCGGGTGGTTTTGTACTGAATAGATTAACACAAGTACAGATTGCTGCAATTCCTGCTGCTAATTTGGTTGAAGGAATGACTGTTTACAATATTACGACCAACAAAATAAACATCTATGTAGTAGATGGCGCAAATACAGGCTGGAAAGCCTTTGATGTACAATCCTGTCAATAACCCCAAATAATAAATACAATGAAAAAACAGATTATACTATTCGTTTTACTTAGTTTGGGGATGGGAATAAACCTCCAAGCACAAGATCACACCATGGTGGGGATAAAGACAAGTCCTACCCAAAACAATCCAAGTGTATTATTAGAATTTTCGAATCAAAACAAAGGATTAATCGTGCCATGGATTTCTTCACCTAGTATACCAGGAGCACCATCGGTAGGAACTTTATTTTTTGATACCAGTTCTAATTTGATGATGAAGTATTACAATGGTTCTACTTATATCAATTTAACAGCAGCGGCAACAAAACCTACGGGTGCAAAGATTCCTGCACCACCAACTGGAACTGAAAGTGGAAAACAAACCATTTTAGGAGCTAAAACAACTACAGCTACTGGTGCTGTAGTGTTGGAATCTACTACCAAGGTAATGATCTTGCCTAAAGTAACTGCTCCACAAACTAATATTATCAACCCATCTGCAGGAATGATAGTTTATGACCCTACTAACAAAATGATGTGTACCTTCAATGGCCAACAATGGACGTATTGGACCTATCAAAGAAATTAATTCTTATTAAAATGGACATTTGGGTCGTATTTAAAAAGTGAACTAATTAAAAAATAGTAAATAATTATTGTTAAATAAATGGTTATGATGAAAAACTTTATAAAAACAGCTGCAATGGTTACTCTGGGAGTTACTATCACGCAATGTTCCGGTCTTACCTCTGGAACAGATATTAAAACACTCTATATAAGTTCGGAACAAAAGGACTGTTCTGCCGGTGTGAGAAAAATGAAATGTATGTTGGTGAAAGAAAATAAAACAGGTGATTATGAATATTTTTATAACAACATTGAGGGATTTAGCTATCAACCCGGTTATGAGTATGAATTAAAAGTTCGTGTTGAAAAAATAAACAACCCTCCTGCTGACGCATCTTCTTTAAAATACATATTAGTGGAAGAGGTTTTAAAAACAAAAAAGCAGAACTATTAAAACCTCTGAAGAGGAGAAGTAAACCCCTGCTTCTCCTTCTTTTATTATCAAGTATAAAAGACTGTTCATTTTTTTAAATTTTAAGTTTTATCATGTCAGGTATTTTTAAATACAAAACAGATCACCTATGTCTTTTGGAAAGTAATTTAAAGAATGAAGAAAATAGAAAGCAATAACAATTTAGCAATTGAAAAGCAATAACCAATAAAGGGTTTTAGTAAAAAAAATAAAAATGACTATGGAAATAGGGATAGATAGTTTCGCATCGGCATTATTCGGAAACAAAACATTGGGAAGCGTACAGGCAATGGAAGAGCTGATTGAAAGAATAGTGCTTGCAGATCAGGCCGGTTTGGACATCTTCGGAATTGGTGAACATCATAAAAAGGAATTTTTAGATTCGGCACCGGCGGTAATTTTGGCGGCAGCAGCGGCAAAAACTAAAAATATCCGGTTAACAAGTGCTGTGGCGGTATTAAGTACCAATGATCCTGTAAGGGTATATCAAAACTTTGCTACTTTGGATTTGATTTCTAAAGGACGCGCAGAAATTACAGTTGGCAGGGGTTCTGCCATTGAATCTTATCCGCTTTTTGGTTTTGATTTGCAGGATTATGATGCTTTGTTCAGAGAAAAATTAGAGCTTTTGCTTAAAATCCGTGATAATGAGTTTGTGACATGGAAAGGAAGATTCAGACCAGCGATGAATAATCAACCTGTATATCCCAGAGCCATTCAGGAGAAAGTACCAGTATGGTTAGGGGTTGGCGGAACACCGGAATCTTTTGTAAGAGCAGGTACTTTAGGACTTCCTTTAATGGTAGCGGTTATTGGCGGACAGACCAAAAACTTCCGCCCTTTGATTGATCTGTACCGTGATGCAGGGAAAAAAGCCGGTTTTAAGCCTGAAGAACTGAAAGTTGGCCTGCATTCTCCGGGATACGTTTCGGAAACCTCTGAAAAAGCGGTTGAAGAATATTTTCCGGGATATCAGGAATTATGGACAAAAGCTGGTGCTGAACGTGGCTGGCCACCGGTGACAAAGGCTCATTTTGAAAAATTAATCGCTCCTGAAGGCGTTTTGGTTGTAGGCGGGCCTGAACAGGTTGCTGAAAAATTATTCCGTCATAGTGAGGCTTTGGGCGGCATCGATCGTTTTACCTTCCAGATGGACAATGCCGGACTTACACACCAGCAATTAATGAACTCTATTCAATTAATCGGGGAAAAAGTAATACCGATCATTCAAAAAAGACGGTTTAATCTTTAATTATTGACAAACTGTTTCCTCCTTATTTAGATTAAAAACATAACTATAAAAAATCATGGATAAAAAAGTTTACACTAATAATAAGGCTATTTCAGTGGTATGGGAACCTAAAAAATGTGAACATGCAGGTATTTGTGTTAAATTATTACCAAAAGTATATAATGTTCAAAATCACCCCTGGATCAGCCCGGAAAATGCAGGGATGGATGAGTTGAAAAATCAAATTGATAAATGCCCGTCAGGTGCGCTTTCTTATATCATCCCGAAAGTTTAAAACAAAATCTGATCACCTTTTACAGTGAGTTAATCGTTAATCAATAATTTAAAAAAAATGAACAAAGTATTAGTACAGTTAATGGAGCAGAATATTGCCCAGGTGTGGAACGAAAAAGATTCTGAAAAGCGTCTTGAAAGTATAAAAAAACTTTATGCAGAAGATTGTGTTTTAGTAGAATTCGGAGAAGTCACCAAAGGTTATGAAGACATTAATAAACAGGTAGACCATGTAATTTCTCAAATGCCGCCCAATTTTATCTTTACCATACAAAAAGATGCCAATATCAATTTTGACATGGGAAGATTAATCTGGGGAGCCGGTCCGGAAGGAGGTTCTGTTGCTCAGCTGGGAATGGATGTAGCCATTTTTGAAGGAGAAAGAATAAAATCTCTGCACGTATTCCTAGAAAAATAAATTCACCTTTAGTAAAAAATCACAATGGAAAATTCAAAATTAGAGTTCTTAACTCCCGAAAACTCGGTGTTATTACTCATCGATTATCAAAAAGCTATGTTTAATGGTGTGGAATCAGGAAACAGAACTGCGATTAAAAATTGTACTGTTGCGGCTGCAAAAGCAGCTAAAATTCTTGATATTCCTGTTGTGCTGACTTCTATTTATGAAGCCGGCAATGGGCCTTTTATCAAAGAAATTACAGATTTATTTCCTGGGCAAAAAGTAATTGAACGTAATGAAATGCCTGCTTTTGATGCTTTTCAGGATACCCAGGTGGTGGAAGCAGTACAGAAAACCGGACGGAAAAAGCTGATTATTTCCGGTCTTTGGACAAGCATGTGTCTGGCCTTTTCTGTCCTGCATGCGTTAAAATCGGGCTATGAAGTCTATGTCTTAATTGATGCTGCCGGTGATGCCTCTCATGATGCCCATCATTACAGCATTAAAAGAATGCTTCAGGCTGGTGCCGTTCCTACTACATGGATGCCTCTGGGAGCTGAATGGATGAACGACTGGAAAAATCCCCATGCACGGGAACTGACAAAACAGGTTTTCAGTGTATACGATATTATGCAGGGAGGAATATAATTTAGAATAAAGACCAGTCGATGCAGCCAGCCCTGCCAGAGATTGGTCTTTATTTTAACGAGATATCATAATGAAACCGGATGGAAGCTGTACTTTATTCCAGGTATGCCGAATCATGATCCATAACCCGTACAGCCCCATTTTCCTGTTAGATATATCCATATTCAATAGCCACCTTTACCAGCTCTGAAACCTTTTTGCATCCGATTTTTCTGAGGATATTCTTACGGTGTGTGGTCACAGTATGATAAGAAATACTCAGCCTGTCTGCAATCTCTTTTGCTGAGTTTCCGTTAATCAGTAAGCTGAGCACCTCAACTTCCCTTTTAGTCAGCAGATTCTTCAGTTCGGGATTCCTGATATCGGGAAGGTAATGCATCTGATGAAAATCATTCCGGCTTCCTATTCCCTGCACCAGTACAATATAGCTGTTCTCTCTGGTAATATGCTGGATATTGGTATGAATATTAACGGCCTGCAGGAGTTTTCCGTCGTCACTTTTCTTAGTGTGGAGAGCCTGATGATGAAACATTTCGTAATTTCCTTTTGCCTTTCTCATCCGGAAACAGTAGCTTGTCTTAAGCTCCTGCTGGTGTTTGAATCCGTCTATTTCCCTCATTTTTTCAATGCTCATTCTCTCCGCTTCCATTACAAAATCCAGATCATCGGGATGTATCAGATCTATAACTTCTTTAAGGTGATAAGGGTAGTCTTTCAGACCATGCATGGTGAGGATATTGGGATGGTGTCCGCTTAAGGTGCTGTCTGCAAAATTGATCACGTAATAATAGAATTCTCCCATAGAGAATACATCTCCTATAATCTTTTCAATAGAAGGCGGCGGAAAAATCTCATTTCCGTTCTGAAGGATTTCAGGATAATCGTTCCAAACCTTGACAAGGAGATGAGGCTTTTCGGCATCAGTTAAAAATCTCTCATCCATAAAGCTAGTTTGCTATAAAATTAACATAATTTATGTTAAATAATTACTTTTTTAAAAGATTGATAAAAAAAAGCACCCACAAAACTGTAAGTGCTTTTCTAATAAGGTTTTAAATTTATTATTTCCCCCCTCCCGAATTTTTCTCTACATCGGTTTTGGTATTCGATTTTACTTTCTGGTTTCCAAAACGTTTTACAAAGGAAATGGAAGCTCCGTACCAGTCCCATTTTGAAGATGTTCTTACAGTTCCGTACTGGCTGAAACTGGTTGCATCATAATTAGGTCTCTGGAAAATATTCATCAGCTGAAGGCTGACTTCCATCTGCGTTTTTGGGAATATTTTCGTAGCTGAGAAATTATGGAAAACATTCACTTTGTTTCCGTAGGAGTTACCGCTGTTCTGATTGGCAATTTCCACCCAGGCACTCAGATTAATATTTTTATTGAAAAGATTGGTGTATGAAAGGTTCGCAGATCCTCCCAAATAGCTCAGGTATTTGGCTCCCTGAAGATTATTCTTTTCATTGAAATCATGATTATCAACATAATACCATCCTATCCCGACATTCACATTCAGCTTATTCTTCAGGAAAGACTGGTTGGTATTGGCGAACACGTAGTATTTCTGAACCTTTCCGTTCAGGTTATCAGGAAGGGTTACCAGCAAATTATTTTCTTCCCTTAAAGTGGTCCAGTAATCCTGGTCGGTGAACATATACCTTGCCGAAAGGAAATATTTTTTCTTAAATCCGAATTTCATATACAGTCTGTGGCTTGGATTGGGTTCCAGATCCATATTTCCCCTGCTGTACGTTCCGTCGTTGGTAGGAACAAGGAAAGGATTGAACTCGGAATACCACGGACGCCATAGGTTTCTGTTATACGTAAGGCTCAGATCATATTTATCTGAAAAAGTATATTTTACCAATAAATTAGGAAGGAATGCACCGTAAGAATCTTTTCTTTCCGTTCCGGCAATATCCTGTCTCATTTTAAGATCGATATGCTCATAACGCAGTCCTACTCTGGTTTCCAGCTTTTCAAAAAAGGTTTTGCTGTAATTCGCATACAGGGAGTTGATATTATCCTGGTAATGGAAAACGTCATTTTTACGGATATTGTTCAGGTAACTTCCGTTGGCATCATTCGCGATCACGTTGTTATTGAAGTCCATTTTTCCACCTACTTCAAAGCTGCCGCCGGATTTTCCTAAGGGCTGCGTATAGTCCACCTTCACATAATAATTCCGGGTCTGCTCATCAGAATTAGTCAATAAAAGATCCGAAAGCGGAGAAACATTAAACGTTTTCAGGAACGTGTTGGCATTTACCTGAGAATTATAATTGGAACCTACGTTAATATCAAGGATCTTATTTTTCTCTTTATCATAATATTTATAGAAAAGATTGGTTCCCAGAGTCCTGTACTTTCCGGCTACATCCTGATCCTGGTGATAAGAGTCCTGGTATTCATTATTTAAATAATTGATCCCGTCAGCATCTGAAGTAGAGCTATTTCTGCTCTGATAATATTCCAGGATAAGCCCCACATTATTTTTATCGTTCAGTTCAAACTCGGAAGTTGAGGAGAACGAAGGACTTTGACCTCTTCCGATCACTTCATTATTCACCTGGTTCAGAGAGTTGTCCTTATACAGGGTATTTTCGTAAAAACTTTTCTGAACATAGGTATTATCACTGTAACTTCCGATTAAGGTCTGGGTAAAATTCTTCTTATGATAATTCAGATTAAGGTTGGTATATTGTGAATTCTTTCTCTGTTGCCTGTTGTTGAAGGTTACACTTCCTTTCATTCCTTCATCATCCCTTTTTTTCAGCACAATGTTGATAACCGAACCTGTGGTTTCATATCTTGAGGACGGACTTGTGATTACTTCAATCTTCATCAGGTTGTCCGCAGGAATAGTCTTGAGGTATTCCTTTAATTCCTTTCCGGTAAAAACAGATTTACGGTCGTTGATGTATACCGTTACCGATTCTCCTTCCGCTTTTACCGCATCATTATTATCGATACTTACCATAGGCGTCATTCTCAGAACATCCCAGGTTGTATTTCCGGCAAGGATAGAGCTGTTGGCTACGTTGAAAACAGTACGGTCCACTTTAGATTCTACCGTTGGTTTTCTGGCAGTAAGGGTTACCGTTTCTATCTCTTTCTCATTTTTCTTTATCGTGTCATTCGTTGCCTGGGCTAAAGTAAAAGAACCCGTTAATAAAGCAACCGAACATATAATTATTTTCATCCAAAGTAATATTTCTCCTATAAGACAACTGTGAATGAAAGTTTGTTACACGAAATATGGGAAAAATAAAAAATATTTCAAATACCCCGTTTTTAAAGCAAAAAACAACATTCTTTATATCACTTAAAAATGAAAAATGCCCGGAAAAATCCGGACATACAATAGCAAATTTACAAGGATTAAAAAATAGATATGCTAGTTTACATTTTCAAAATAATGAATCATTCCTACCTCGGGAAGATGGCGGCCTGAAGTTTTCATATGCACCTCATTATTACTGCTGCTTTCCAGAAAAGAATTACTGAATAAAGCATAGGAAGGCTGTTCTGCAAAGTCATTTTTCAGTAACTGATGGGCTTCTACAACAGGTTTTCCGTAAAGTTTTTTAAAACTTCCGATCTGGTATTGCGAAAACTTTCCGTAATGCACTATAAATTTCAGCGACAGATCAATAGACGTACTTAATGCCCTGCTCAGTTCCTCGATCTTTTTGTTGAAAGCATTCCGCATTTTCCACAGCATGGCAGAAATATTCCCGTAAGACGGATTTTCATCATAACGGTAGAACAGAATAGCATCACCTTCGATCTCGGAAATCTCAAAATAACGTCCGTTTACATCAATCAGCGTTGAGAGAAGCTGTCTCACAATATATTCTCCCGTGTAAAGCTTTGTGCTGAACACAAATTCGGTGAATCCGCTGAAATCGGGAATAAGAATAATTCCGTCCTGTATATCTGCATTTTTCATAATAATATGGATTAAAAAACCTGCTGCATCATTACAGACGAAGCAGGCTCAGTTTTACTTTATTGCCATCCCCCGCCTACCGCTCTGTACAGGGCGGTAATAGCGTTCAGTCTTTGTGCTTTCAGGGAAGCAAGATCAAGCTCTGTCTGAAGTTTATTCGTCTGAGCGATAATCACCTCAACATAGGTCGCTGAGTTGTATTTAAACAGAATATCCGCTTTCTTTACCGCTTCACTGGATTTCGCAGCCAGCCCCTCTGCGATTTTCTGCTGTTCTTCCAGCTTCCGGATCTGCACCAGTGCATCGGAGACCTCTCCTACCGCCTTTAAAACAGACTGTTTAAAACCAAGTTCAGCCTGATCCGCCAGTACTTTCGACTGTTCATACTGGGTTTTCAGCTGTTTCCCATTCAGGATAGGCTGTGCAATAGCTCCGGCAGCCATTCCGAAGAGTGATCCGGGAATACTGAACCATTTGCTGGCCTGGAAAGCATTCAGACCACCCTGTGCCGTAATATTCAGGGAAGGATACATATTCATTTTGGCGACATGAATGGCCGCAGCGCTTTTCCTTACTTCAAGTTCGGCACTTTTAATATCCGGCCGGTAACTTAATAGTTCCGAAGGGATTCCCGCTGCAATTTTATCCGGTGACTGCACATTATTCAGGCCTGCACTTCTCTCAACCCTGTCGGGCATAGAACCTGTAAGCAGACTGATCGCGTTTTCCTGAATGGCAACCGAACTTTCTAAGGCCGGAATCGATTTCAGGATCTGATCTTTTACAATCTCCTGCTGCTGTACTGCCAGCGCGGTTGTAAGTCCCAATTCCTGCTGTTTTTCAAGATATTTCAGGGTACTGTCTGCATAGGTGAGATTGGATTTTGTGATGTCCAGCTGGGTATCCAGCATCAGCAGATTATAATATCCCTGCACCACAGAAGCTACCAGCTGGGTTTTCACTGCCTTTGCCGCTTCCTGTGTTTTAAGGTATTCCGCCAAAGCCTGTTCTTTCCTGCCTCTGATCTTGCCCCAGATGTCCGCTTCCCAGGAAATATTCACGGAAGCCGTATAATCTTCCATATATCTTTTTCCCATAAACTGTCCCGCCATCATTCCGTTCATACTGTTATCAGAAGGCCTGCTGATATTGGCATTAAGACCTCCGCTGATCACCGGAACATTTCCCCATTTGCTTTGGTTATAAGCCAGTGATGCATATTCTATCTGCTTCAGCGCGGCAAGAAGATCATTGTTCTGTGCCATTGCTTTATCAATCAAAGCAACAAGAACAGGATCTTTAAAAAAATCTTTGTAGCTGATCTTTGCGATATTCTCCTGAGTATCTGCCGCAAGACTGTCATTTCTGAATGTTTCTGGCATTTTCACTTCAGGCTGCTCATATTTCTGAACTTTGCAGGATACTGCTACCCCTGAAATAAGTGCGATATAAGCTATATTTTTAATTGAATTCATTGTTATAATCATTTGGATTAATATTCCCAGTCGGCGTCCGTTATCGTTTTTCCACTCATCTTTTCATGCAGGGCCTGGAAGACTACAAAAAGTACCGGAACCACAAAAATTCCCAGTATCGTTCCGAAAAGCATCCCCGAAACCGCTGCATAGCCGATGGAATGGTTTCCTAAAGCAGAAGGTCCTACCACAAACAGCAACGGAAGAAGTCCCGTAATGAATGCAAGTGAAGTCATCAGAATCGGACGCAGACGTGCTTTTGCCCCTTCTACTGCCGAAGCGATCAGGCTTTTCCCTGCTCTTCTTCTCTGAATGGCAAATTCCACGATCAGGATCCCGTTTTTGGCAAGAAGCCCGATCAGCATCACCAAAGCGATCTGTACATAAATATTGTTGGAAAGATCTGCCAGCGTGATTCCTACAAATACTCCTGATAAACCTACCGGAATAGCGATCAGCACCGCTAAAGGAAGGACATAGCTTTCATACTGCGCAGAAAGCAGGAAAAATACAAACACAATACACAATCCGAAGATCATCACCGACTGTGAACCTGCCGAAACCTCTTCACGGCTCATTCCTTTATAATCATAGGTATATCCCGGCGGAAGTACCTGTTTGCTCACTTCTTCTATCGCTGCCATTGCCTGTCCCGTACTGAATCCCGGAGCCGGCATTACCGTTAAATTGGAAGAGTTGAACAGGTTGAAACGGTCCACCACCTCAGCACCAGTCACCTGCTTTAATGTCACCAGCGTGTTTACAGGAACCATTTCCCCTGAATTATTTTTAACGAAAATACCGTTCAGAGATTCCTTGTCCTGTCTGGTTTCCGGGGTAGACTGTACCAATACCCTGTAATATTTCCCGAATCTGTTGAAATCCGAAGACTGTATACTTCCGTAGTATCCCTGCATTACGCCAAGCACATCAGCAACACTCACTCCCAGCTGTGCAGCCTTCACCTCATCTACAAGCACTTCAAACTGCGGATAGGTAACATCAAAGGTGGTAAATGCCACGGCCACTTCCGGTCTCTGCATCAAAGCGCCCATCATTCCGTAAGAAATATTTCCTAAATTCTGAAGTTCTCCATTGGTACGGTCCTGAAGCACAAGTTCCATCCCGCTGGTATTTCCGAAACCGTCTACTGTTGGCGTATTCAGCACAAGGAAATTGGCTCTTTTATCCTGAGAAAGCATTCCCTGAACCTGCCCGATAATATCGTTGATATTGCTCACTTTTCCTCTCTCTTCACCCTTTTTCAGCTTTACGAAAATAGATGCCGCGGAGGATGACATTGATCCACTGAAGAGGTTCAGTCCATCTACGGAAATCACCTCATCTACTGCCGGATTCTTCATCAAAAGGTCTTCCGTATCGGAAACTACCTGGGAAGTTCTGTCTTTAGAAGCTCCCGGAGCAAGGTTGGCTGTAACGATAATAAAACTCTGGTCTTCATCCGGAATAAATCCTTTAGGCGTTGTCATGGACATCCATGCGAACAGTCCTCCGAAAACAAGGATAAGAACAATCGCTATCCATTTTCTTTTTAACAGGAACAACACCGATTTTCCGTAACGGAAGGTCAGCTTGTTGAAGCTGGCATTAAAACCGGCAAAGAAACGGTCTTTGAAGTTCATTTTTTCATGGGTTCCTCCGTGGTTATGCTTCAGTAACAAAGCACATAAAGCGGGGCTCAGTGTTAAGGCATTTACCGCAGAAATAACGATGGCAATGGCTAAAGTTAAAGCAAACTGCTGATAAAACAGTCCCGTAGAACCGCTCATAAACGCTACCGGAACGAATACGGCAGACATGATCAGGGTAATTGAAACAATAGCTCCTGTGATCTCGCTCATCGCCGACATGGTTGCGGCCCTCGGGTTGAGTTTTTTATGTTCCATTTTAGCATGGACCGCTTCCACGACGACAATGGCGTCATCTACCACAATACCAATGGCCAGTACCAGGGCAAACAACGTCAGGATATTGATTGAAAACCCGAAAATTTTCATAAAGAAGAATGTTCCTACAATCGATACCGGAACTGCAATAGCCGGAATCAGAGTGGAACGGAAATCCTGCAGGAAGATATACACCACGATAAATACCAGGATAAATGCTTCTATCAGGGTATGGATCACCTGGTCGATCGACTGATCCAGTGCTTCTTTCGTTGCATAAGGAATTTCATAATTCATGCCTTGCGGGAACGATTTTTCCAGTTCTTTCATTCTTTCCTGAAGTGCGATCTGCACTTCATTGGCATTGGATCCTGCCATCTGGAATATCGCCATCGTTACCGAAGGTTTTTTATTGTAATTGGAAGAAACCGTATAGCTGTACGCGCCAAATTCCACTTTGGCAACATCTTTTAATTTCAGAACGGAGCCGTCACTCAGTGCTTTAATGGTAATATTTTCATACTGGTCAGGCTCTGTAAACTTTCCTTTGTAGCGAAGAACATACTCCATAGCTTCTTTACTTCTTTCCCCGAATCTTCCGGGTGCCGCTTCCAGGTTCTGAGACTGGATCGCACGGGAAACTTCTGCCGGGGTAAGGTTATAGGAAGTCAGTTTATTCGGATCCAGCCATACCCTCATAGAGTAGTCTTTATTTCCGTATACCATAGCATCTCCTACTCCTTTCACTCTTTTCAGCTCGGGAACGATGTTGATCTTTGCATAGTTTTCCAGGAAAAGATCATCCATAGTTCCGTCTTTACTGGTGAGAGAGACCATCGCGATCATACTGTTCTGTCTTTTCAGTGTGGTGATTCCGGCCTGTACCACTTCTGCCGGAAGCTGGTTGGTTACCTGAGCTACCCTGTTCTGTACGTTGATGGCAGCCTGATCGGGATCGGTTCCCAATTTAAAGATCACGGTAATGCTTAAAGTACCGTCATTACTTGCAGTGGACGTGATGTAATCCATGTTTTCCACTCCGTTGATGGCATTTTCCAAAGGCGGAGCCACAGATCTTGCAATGGTTTCCGCATTGGCACCCGGATAGGCAGCCGTTACCATAACGGTAGGCGGTGCGATGTCCGGAAATTTTGTGATCGGCAGACTTACCATACCGACGATCCCCAGAATGACAAGCAGCACGGAAATTACCGTTGCCAGTACGGGTCTTTTTATAATTCTTTTTAACATGATTTCTTCTTACGATTTTTTCTGTTGCGCATTTTTCTTCTGTGCCGTTACGGGAGTTCCCGGCTGCAGTCTGTCAAATCCTGTGGCAATGTACTGGTCACCGGCTTTCAGACCTTTTGAAACGATGAAATTATCTCCGGCTTTTCCGTTCACTTCTACCGGAAGCATCATAGCTTTGCCGTCTTTGATGGTGAATACGAAAATTTTATCCTGAATGGTTCTTGTGGAAGCAATCGGAAGAAGGATCACATTGCTGTAAAACTGGTCGAGAACGATCTTTCCTGTATTTCCGCTTCTCAAAAGGTTATCAGGGTTGCTGAATTTTGCTCTCAGGGTAATGGAACCCGTAGTTTTGTTGAACTGCCCTTCCACGGCATCAATTTTTCCGGTCTGTGCATATTTTTCACCGCCTGAAAGCAATAAAGAAACCGCAGGGGTATTTTTAATCACTTCATCGATGCTGCTTCCTGCATGCTGTTTCTGAAAATTATTGAAATCATTCTCACTCATGCTGAAATACGTATATACCTCATGAATATCAGATAAAAGAGTGATCGGCTCCTGGTTGGAAGGTGTCATCAGACTTCCCAGACGGTAATTGAATCTTCCGATAAATCCGCTTACCGGAGCTTTAATCGTGGAGAAATTCAGGTTGATCTTCGCAGATTCGATGGTGGACATCGCCTGGCTGACTGCACCTCTTGCACCGTTATACGCAGCTTCAGCTTCTTTCACCTGGATATCGGAAACCATTTTGTTTTTCAGAAGTTCTTTTTTCCTGTCAAGATCTATTTTAGAAGTGGCCAGAGTAGCCTGTGCGGTGATCAGAGCGGCCTGTGCGCTTTTCAGCTGCTCACGGAATACCTGGTCTTCAATTTTGAACAGGGGCTGCCCCGCTCTCACATAATCTCCTTCATCTACAAAAATTTTGCTTAAATAACCGGTTACCTGAGGGCGGATCTCTACATTGGAAACCCCTTCAACAGAGGCGGCATATTCTCTGGAAACAGAAGCATCCCCCTGCTTAACCGTTTCTACCGGAAGTTCGGGTGCCTGCTGCTGATAAGACTGATTGGGATTACTTTTCTTACATCCCGCCAGAACAATAAGCGAGAGGAAAAGGATGGTGGATTTCTGGATAAAAAATCTCTGCATAACAATATTCCTTTTAAATTTACCGGGCAAAATTCGTCCGAAAAAAATTCAAGGGAAATATTCAAAAAACCTCTTGTTTTGTCAGAAAGACTCCTTATTTTTCAAAACATGAGAAATATCATTTATACAGCATAAAATTGACCATATTACCCGTTTTTATCCAAATTACAACACATTTTTATCAAAAAGACATCTGAAAAAATATAATCTATTGATTATCAATACAAATCATCTTTACGGTATTCCAGCGGAGACTTTCCGACGTGTTTTTTAAAAAACTTACTGAACGATGCCTGATCGGAGAATTTCAGCTGTGCAGCCACCTCGTTTACATTCAGGTTGGGATTTTTGAGCAGGAGTCTGGCTTCTACTGCCAATACCTGATGAATAATATCCCTGGGAGATTTAAACATGGTTTTATTGATTACTTTGGTCAGGTATTTACGACTGATAAAAAGCCTGTCCGCATAGAACTGAACATTATGCTCCTCTTTAAAATGTTCCTGCACGAGGGTAAAAAAACTGGTCGTCAGTTCATCTTCACGAAGGGTAACCTGATGCGGTTTTTCTATTTTTTTGAAATAATTATCGATCTCATAAATCACCAATGAAAAGTGATGCCAGATCATTTCATTGAAGTAGTAATTATCTTTCTCCGTGTTATTCAGTGCTTTCAGCTCATCCAGATGAAAATTGATTCTTCTGAACAGATCCGGCTCATTCCTGATAATATGGGTAGGATCGGATGACAGACTTTTCATCACATGATTCGATTTATAATTAAAACCGGCCTGGGAAATAAAATCTGCGGAGAAGAAAATGTATTTGGATTTGTAATCCTCTGCAATCTTTTCTACCCAGAAAGTTTCAGACATCGGGCAAAAGACAATATCTCCTTTGGAAACTTCATAACTCTGATCATAAAGCCTGAAACGGATGTCTCCCTGCTGTACCATAAAAATACAGAAATAATCTGAGCGGTAAGGGGTATTGAGCTTTACAGCATAACTGGCCTTATCAATTTCCATCACTACAAACTCCTTCACGCGGAGATCAAACTCCACCTGCTCAAGCAGTTCTTCAAATGTGAATATGGAGACAAATTCCGGAGATGCTGATGCAGATTTTTTCGCCATTACGATAAATTTCTATGCTAAATTAGGGGATTTTTATGAAAAAGACGAAGCATTCCGGCTGACAAACCTACTTTCCGGTTCCTTTACACATCGAGAATAAGTCCTTTATCATAACCGTTATATTTTTCATCAATATAACCGTGAGGATTGCAGATGATCTCCGTAGTTCCGATTTTATATCGGCAAGGGGTATGGATATGCCCGTGAATCCAGTACAGCGGCTGATACTCCGTGATCACGTCCTCCAGGTTGGATGCGTAGGCTGCCGTCAACGGATCATTGCTGTAATGTTCAGGAACGGATTTTATACTTGGCGCATGATGGGTAACTACAATATTTTTCAACCCCGCTGATTCTTCCAGGCTTTCTTTCAGCCACAGTTTCGAAAACTGATGAATTTTAAATGTATCGACCGTTCTCATTTTTGAATAGGATGGATCCCGTTTGATCATTTTGTAATCGTTCATCTTTGGCTGGCAGAGCATTCCATACTGTACAGGGTTTCCAAAAATGGAAAAATCGGTCCAGAGTGTGGCACCGTGGAAACGTATTCCGTCAATATCTACTGAAGAATTTTCAAGGACAAAAACAGAGGAGTTTTCTGCTGCCTCCCTGATCTTGTTCAGTGTTTTGGGATAGGAGCCTTTATAATACTCATGATTTCCGAGAACATAAATAACCGGTTTATTCTGAATTTCAGATTTAATCCATTCTATTCCCTTTGTTCCCAGGTTAATATCTCCCGCCAGCACCACAAGATCTGCACCGCTGAAATCAAGATCAGTAGATCCGAATTCCCGGTGAAGGTCGCTGATCACTTGTATTTTCATATTGCAAAAGTAGCAAAGAGAAAGAAAAGGACAAAACTGCGGGCTTTAAAGGGAAATATTTTATTAATCGCAAGGACAGACAAGGGCAAATTACAGCTGCCTGCTTTTAAGATAAACAAAGCCGCCTGTTTATTTTTGAAATACAAAGTACTGGTATTACTTTGCTGAGTTTAAGCTTTTTATTTATCTTAAAAGACGGATTATTATTTCTCTCTGTTTAGTTGTGATTTATTTTGCAGGAATCCCAAAACCTAACAGGTCTTTGAGACCTGTTAGGTTTAGAAAAATCACCAATAATTTTATTGATGTCCAAGATTCAAACCAAAGTTGAAAAAGAATTTTTTGTTCCCCTTTGGGATAAATATATTTTTTAATCTTCATTCATCCTTTAATATTACAAAAACATTTATACGGATGATTGAAATTTTTACTTATTCAGCAACTTTGTTCTTTATCCATTTTAAATTTGCTGTCAGTATGATATAAAAAAAGAACCGATACCTCAGCACCGGTTCTTTATGACCATATAGTTTGTGTGTTTTTACAATTATGAAACGGCAACGGCAGCCTGTCTTATTTTTAAGCTTCTGAAAATAAAGTACACCAACATTCCCAATGCCAGGAGGGCATAGCCGATCAGGATCATCAGACTGAGTTCTCCTACGGCATATTCTGAAGGGAAAATCTGGCTCATCAGAGTCATAAATGAAAGTCCGATTCCGGCTCCCAGGAAATAACTGGTGGAGCTTAAGCTTGAGGCTACTCCGTAATGAGAAGCTTCCACATCCTGAATACCCATTACTGAAAGGGCGGTAAAGCAGAAAGTCATTCCTACTCCTGAAATACAGGCCGCACCCAGCAATACAACAGCCAGCGGATGCCCGGTATAAACCGACAACAATAGAGACAAAGCCCCGGCCAGCATAAAACTCCATCCGAAAACGCCCATTTGGGAAGAACTCAGTCTTTTGGAGACATGAGGCAGTACAAATTTAGCCGCCAGTGCAGACATGATACTGAACGGAACCAACATTAATCCGGCAGAAGCCGCACTATGTCCCATATCTTTTTGAAGCATCAGGGAAATAAGGAATAAAAATCCTATGAAAAAAGCGCCCAAAGTAAAAAATACGGCATTTGAAACCACAAGTGATCTGTGTCTGAAAAGCTTCAGATCAATCAATGGCTGGGAAACAGCTTTCAGTCTTCTATAAACTGTTATTAAAAGCAGCACTGACAATACCAATGAACCGACGATCAATACAGGCTGTTCCTGAATGTGAATCAGTTCATGGGTTCCGTAGGTAAGGCTTAACAGTCCCAGCACAAGCAGAATTCCTGAAACAAGATCTGTTTTCTGTGTTGTTTCATTTTTCTCATCCAGCGGCAGATACCGGTAAGCAAAGATCAAAGTAATGAGAAGAATGGGAACATTGATCAGGAAAACCCAATGCCAGCTCATGTAGGTACTGATGATTCCTCCAACGGAAAGTCCGCTTCCTGAGCCGATTGCCGCAAACGAGCTGAAAATACCGATCGCCCGGTTACGTTCCTGTTCTCCTCTGAAAGTATTGGTTACAACAGATAAGGCAGAAGGCATCACCAATGCCGCCCCCAGCCCCTGAAGGGCACGGAAGACAGCCAGCATTTCAAAACTTTGGGAAAGTCCTGCTCCTAATGAGGTCAGCATAAAGACCAGGGCTCCGATCAGAAATATTTTTCTCCGTCCGATCTGGTCTGAAAGTTTTCCTCCGATAATCAGAAATCCGCCGAAAAACAATACATACAAAGTCTGTAACCATTGCACAGTGGCAGCCCCGATCCCGAACTGTTGCTGAATAGAAGGAATCGTTAAATTGATAATAGCAATATCCAAAGCCTCTACAAATGTTCCCACCGATGCGATAATCAATATTAAATTCTTCCTTGTATCCATATATTCAAATTTCCTGCAAAATTAAAATTAACAGAACATATATAAAAATTATATAGTAATTTTGGAACAATAATTCATTTTAAAAACAACTTAAAAGAACAAATTCACTTTAACATTCAAATATTCACTTCAAAACAGAACAAATGACTAAAGACCTATATACCCCAGACGAAAAAGATCTTTCTATCCTCCGTCTGCTGCAAAAAGATGCTAAAATGAGCGTCCGTGATATTTCTGCAAGGATCAATCTGAGCCCTACCCCAACTCATGAGCGGATCAAACGGATGGAAAAAACCGGAATCATTAAAGAATACACAACGGTTCTTGACCGGAAAAAAGTGAACAAAGGCATGATGGTGATCTGTATGATCGCCCTGAATGTTCATAACAAAAAAACAGCAGGTAAATTTATTGAAGAGGTGAGTAAACTGAAAGAGGTTGTGGAATTTTATAACATCAGCGGAGATTTTGATTTTATGCTGAAAATTCTTGCTCCCAATATGGATGAGTTTCACGAATTTTTTGTGAATAAACTTTCAGAGATTGAAGGGATCGGACAGACCAAAAGTATCTTTGTAATGAACAGTATTAAAGAAAGTGTACAGATTATCTGACCAATTCATTTCCTTCAGTTTCATTTGCATCATTAATATTTTTCGGGAAACTGATTTAAACATCAGAAATATTAATAATTTCCAGCTATACTACAAAAAAAAATTAAAACACTGTAAAACAATAAGATACCAACGTGACGTACCTATGTAGTAGGTATTTTTTTGGAAAATCATGATCAGATAAATAGGTTTGTACTGTTAAAAAAATAAACCGATGATTTACGTGTAATGAAATAATAACAACATAAAATAATAAAGTAGAAAATTTATTTTTTATTTCATATAATCAACTTTATATGCCCCCTCTTTTTAAAATATTAATCTGGTAGAAAGGCGCAAAAACACAAAGATGGAAAAACAGACACAAATGAGAAAACCTTACCAGAAGAGGGGTGCATTTTTTGAGTAATCAGCCGGTTAATTAAGATCATTAAACATAATATCTTACCTTTTTTCTTCCAAACTTATAAAAGTATCTCCAGTTTTTTGTTGGGATACTTTTTCTTTTACAGGATATTTCCGGAACCGGCTCCATCAATATTCCAGCCGATTTATCCATTTCAGATATCCGTGCCACACGCAGCAGGAAAATCAAATAAACAGATCATGTTATGGTCTGAACTGATAAAAAAGACCTCAAAAAACAAGTGCTTTTTGAGGTCCGTTTATTTAAATCCTGTAAAACCGGGATTATATTTCTATAATTTTATTTCCAATAGCTCCATACGCTGCCATCAAACACAGCCAGTGTTTTGCTTGCTGTATCATAGCAGATCATTCCCGGATAAGGATTTTTCACATGGATGTGGGGTGAAGCAATCTTAGGCAGTATTATTGCTTTGGTATCAGACTCCAGAACCAATACTCCCTCCGCGCTGCTCGCGGAAGCCCCTATAATGACCCCGTTTCCGGAATCATCTGAATCATTCACCGAAAGAGAGCTGGAATCGCCTGCATCTGTAAGTGGTTTCCAGGTATTGTTTTCATATACTTTCACTTTATTATCTGTGACATCGAAAACAAATGTACCATTGGCAAGAGATTCATCAGAAGGAAGTCCTGATGTTGCAGGAAGAATGAGACCTTTTGTATTTCCTGCCGTATTATCAAAATCCAGAACCGCACTGTCGCTTTCCAATACTTCCTTTCCTATTGCAACCTGTGCGCTGAAAATATTGAAAATAAAGAATGCTGAAACTAAACCTATCTGTTTTATATTTTTCATAATTGTCTTCAAATTAAAATTATTCATTACATCCTCTCTGGATACATTTCCATTCAGTACCGTTGTAAAGCTTCACGCAGGCATCCTGAATATCATACACTACCATTCCTTCTCTGGGATCTGCAACAGCATCACCGGACTGAGGCGTCCGGCTCACATGAGCGACTCTTGTAATAACCAATCCTTTATGTTTTGATTCCAGCGCCAGAAAGCCGTTAGGAATATTTTCAGGCCAGACCCTGTTTTTTTGCTGAACAGTAATTCCGAACTTAGTATATCCGTCGGGAGTACCGGAAGCCGCCGGCCTGGTACAGTATCCGTCCATCTCATCTATCACCTCAAGAGCATATCCGCATAACTGCTTATTGTCCGGCAGACCTGCGGGCCATAATGAAGGGCACATTGCCTGAGTAGCATTGGGACCGCAAAAACTGGCTCCTCCCGGTAACAGCCCTACTACGGAATCCATGGCAATGGCTACGATCTGGCTGTCGTTACTGAGTATAGAAGTTCCTCCCCCGCTTACCTGGGCTTTCGCTATACAATAAGCTTTTCCCGAAGGTATTCCGACATAGTTCACAAATGGATAAGTAACAGACTGCTGGCTGAAAGTTCCGCAAATCTCCAGAACACTATTGGTTCCCATTTCTATTGTGGAAGATGTTCCGGGAAAATTTCCGAAAAAGGTAGGATCTCCCTGAGAAACAGATCCTGTAAGTGAAAGAGAAGACTTGGTTCCCAGTTTAATTTTTGAATTCTTCTGGCTGTTAAAAGCACCGATGGTAATTGAACCTTCGGATTTTACAGAAGCCTGATCATTGATTTCCAGATTTCCGTCTACGGTAATTCCTTTTACCGTAAGCAATCCGGACTGAACAATCAGAACAGCATCTGCAGGAATAGCAATATCCGTAGCTAATGTCAGGTTTCCGTTCAGACAGTAGGTATTACCGGAAGTCATTGCCTGCCCGGTATAAGTTATACACTGTGCCCCTGCCATACTATAAAAAAAAACCATTAACAGGAAAATCATTTTCTTATTAACAGCATTTAAATCTACATTATTCATACACTTTTATAATAAATTAACTATTTTTCACCATTTTTATAATTAAAAAATAAAATATTCACATTGCGCCAAACCAATAAACAATTAACATACCAAACTCTTTTTTTGAGATCATAAAACAGATTACAGATTCAGATTGTATTTACCGCGAATTCGGGTTTAAATATAAAGGCCGGGAGGGCCGTAGAGCTTCAGGCTCACACCAGCCCCTTAATCCGGCGTATGCCAATAAAAAATGCGGAAGAAGGTCTTCCGCACTTTTAAAGGTATTTTTACTGAATATATCCTGTAATAAGATCACATCAGTTCTGCTGACTTTTAACTGCATCTTTCAGAGTTTCGATCTCTTTATTCTGAATAATAAGATACAGGGTTAATTCTTCAATTTTCTGCAGCAGTTTCATTTGGAAATCTCCGATATTAACTCCTTTCTTCTGAATATCCTCACCGGAAGGAATTTCAGGAAGATGTTTGTTTTCTTTTACAAACTGCTCTACTTCACGGATATCCGGCATAGAATAATCGGGTCTGATTGATGAGCTGCCGTCGAAATATTTCTGAAAAACGTAATCTGCCGGCACATTCATATCAATGATAATATCTTCGGCATGGATTTTCCCTTTTACGGTAAGCTTCTGATCCGGATTTCTGGTTCCTATTCCCACATTTCCAGCGTCTGTATTCAGAATCAGATTATTACCGATAGGGTTGATATGCAAAGGCATTCCTGCATGACTCTGAATCCAGGTATAATTGCTGCTGCATCCGAACCTCAGATTGGCCTGATCCGTATCTCCCAGGATCATTGCTCCTGTGGAATCAGGAGTTGTGTAGCCGGCAACAATGTTCATTTTTGCCTTAGGGTTCTGGGTACCGATTCCTATATTCCCGTCAGGCTTTACAGAAAGCCTTACTGCGGCATTGGCAACAAAATTGATGCCTGATCCCGGCCCGTTATTGACGATATTGAAATCACCATATGAACCGTATCTGAAAATACCTCCTGTATAGTTTGAATTAAGTTCCATATCGGCTGTTGACTGATAACGGAGCTGAATAATATTACTGCCGCCCGATGTATCGCTCCTTTCAAACAATGCAGCAACCACATTGGAATTTCCCTGTTTCGGAGGAGCTTTTACATGCAGCTTTTTTTCAGGCAAGCTAGTACCTATTCCAAGATTATCATTATAGTGGATATAATGAGTTTTCTGTCCTGTAAGAGGTTTCGTATATATATCGGAAACCTTTACATCCGTAAGATCCGATGTATCTAAGGCGCAGTGATAAGTAATCCTGATGTCATACATATTGCCTGACGGGCTTGTATGAAAGACCGTTATTTTATACTGGCTGCTGCTGCTGTCCCAAACAAAATCTCCAATATAGATATTGTAAATAATTGGTCCACCTGCTTCCACAATTCTGGAAACCGCCGGATTCCATAAGTAGTTGTCCGGATTTGCTCCGAGCTGAAATAGTTTTTTTATATTTCCGACACTGTTGACGTGGGCAAAAGTTCCTACGATTTCCACTTCCAGCCAGCCGGATATTCCCCTGTTTCCGAACAGGATATCTACGGCCTGATCGGTTACCTGATGAGGAAAATTTACTTCAAGTCTCTTTTTATAATAGTTTTTCGGGAATAGCTGAGGGTCTTCCAGACTGGCAAAGCTGTCTATGAAATCCTCAAACTGATTTTCAGTAGGCCTTTTTCCTGCCCTGAAATATTCTTTTAATTCTGCAACTGTTTTTCTAGCCATAGTTAATTTAATTTTAGAACATCAATTTCTTTTTTGAGAGAAATGATGTATAGGGTTAATTCTTCAATCTTCTGAAGGAGTTTTATCTGGAAATCAGCTACTGAAAGCCCGTTCTCTGTCATTTCTTCTGCGGAAGGAATTTCCGGAAGATGACTTTTTTCGGAGATAAACCGTTCCAGATCACTGATTTCTCTTAAGTTATAATCTGCTGTGAAAACATGATCGGCAGTAGGAGTCGGGCTGATGATGACATCTTTAGCCTGCAGTTTACCATACAATGCCATATTACCGGCGTCAGACAGCAATAATCTCGATCCGTAACTGCCATCACTGCCATAACTCCAGAACTGCAGGCCATTGCCGTAGCCTCCTGTCATATTGTACAGGGCCCACCTGTTGGCAGTACCGGGTTGTGTTTTGCTGTGATTTTCCAGAAATAAGGCTCCTCCTTCATTCGTATTTACCTGTGACACGACGGCTCCCCTCACATCCAGTTTCTGCTGTGGATAATCAGTTCCTATTCCGACGTTACCGTTAGGGCTGATTCTCATCAGTTCGGCCATCGCCACCGGGGCGTTCATAGGAGTCTGCTGATTGGAAGAAGCCAAGAACTTTATTCCTTCGTTCCCTGCTGTTACAGCTGTTTTGTAATTTGAAAAGATCCCACAGCTTGACAGCCATCCTGAAGCGGTTGTATTATCTGCTTTGGCTCCGTAGCTCATATAGGTTTCCGCATTACTTCTCAGTGATCCCCAGTTATTGACCGATCCGTCCTCATAACGTATAGAAAAAGCATTGATGCCTTCCGTAGCATGAGTTTCCCCGGCTAAAATGTTTCCGCGGACATCCAGTTTAGCTAACGGATTACTTTCCCCGACCCCCACGTTTCCATTGGGGCGGACTGTCATCTGAATTTTCTTGCCGGTAATAAAATTAATGGCTCCGTAACTGGTAAATCCGGCATTGTCATTTTCGATATTGAAATCGAAATAGTCTCCGTACCTTCTTCCATAGCTGGAAAATCCTGAATTCAGCTCCAGATTGACATTGTTGTGATAATAAAGATTAACGATATTACTTCCACCGGTTGCTCCGTTGGATGTAAATTTAGCAACTGTAATGTTCCTATGGTCGGTATTTTCCTGAACCACATTCAGTTTTGCTTCGGGAGTTGCGGTTCCGATTCCTACATTTCCTTTTTCATTTACTTTCAGTGCTATTTTAGCACTTTCAGAGGTCAGCAGGTTTCCTACCCACAGGTTCCATTCGTTGCTCATAGGCTGGAGAGGAACGAAGGTACGGATACTGCCTCTTTTATCTATTGCTCTCCATTCCAGGTTTTTATTAACGGATCTTATCTTGATAAAGACTCCCAGCGGCTGTGTTGCACTTCCGTAAATATTTACGGCTCTGATCCTGAATCTACATGTTCCTCCGTTTACATCAACCGTAAAGTTGTAGTTCTCCGGTCCGTCAACATAATTGTTCTTATTGACTGTTCCACATTCTCTCCAGATATCCGGATTTGAATGTGAAACAGCAGCAATATGGGTAGCCGCACAGGCGATATTCCCTCTGGTGTAGGCTATTGAAACTTCATAAAATCCACCTGCGCGGGCACTGGAAGGTTCAACTTCTACAAACTCTATGTAGTCTCCTGCCCGGTAATCGGCAGGGAACTCTACAAAAGCAGAATACTCGGAAGAGGCATCTAAATGTACATAACTGTCTATCAGATCATCGAACTGGCTTTCCGTGGGTCTCCTCCCGGCTTTGAAGTATTCTTTCAGTTCTGCTATTATTTTTTTTGCCATGATTTAAAATTTAATGATTAATTAGGTCTTACAATAAAGGTTCCCTGAAGGATCATTCCGTCTGTTCCGTCATGAGAAATCCCTCCTATATCCGACCAGGTTTCTTCTCTGTAAATCGTAAGGATTTTTTCCTCTTTACTGTACATATCTGATGTATTCTCTGCAACCATTTTGAAATGGTGGTACAGAATACTGCCGTCTGCATTCCTGATGGACATTGGATCCAGGTTCAGCTTTTCCAGCGGAAGGAAGAACTCATTCTGCGTCATATCAAATGTTTCTTTCTGTATCCATTCTCCGACACCTGTTACCGGATCATTTTCAAGCAGGTAAAGATGAGCTTTCGAAGTGTCTTTTCTATCTGTATCTATTCTGGCAATTTCATTCCAGTTCCCCTGTGCGCCCATTTTATAAAGGTGATATTTTCCTTTATAGCAAACCTGATCCCAGGACAGAATCACCCAGTTGATGACATCTGACTCCACAGGTTCGGAATGGTACCTCAGTTCCGGAGCCGGAGGGGCAGCACTTTCTATCAGCGTGGAAACGATAACTTTAGAGGCCAAAGACGGTGCCTGCTCCACGATAACCTGAGAAGCCGGAGGCATTACGTTGTAATCTGTTGTAGAATATTCCACTTTTCTGGATACTACAACACGGTAGAACATCAGATCTCCATACGGTTTGTTTTCCATATCTTCAAATTCATCGTACACAATCCAGGTACTGTTTTCCGGATCGGTTTCCACATCATCAATATCAACTGTTTTAATGAGTTTCATATCGAGAATAGACTCGGAGCTCAGTTTATTATCTGTTCTGTATACAGAGATTTTATTAATTTTCTGCACTTCCGGATACGCATTGATCTCGATTCTTATTTTTGCCTTTTCACCTGTTGCCGTATCTTCCATAACCGGTAGCAGGCTCATGATTTTGGCAGGTTCCGCAGGGTTGGTGTTTACGAGCTTTACAGGACCCAAGAAAGGACTGAACTCTCCCATCTGCATCTGATTCCCAAGCTCTCTTACTCCATAGAAGTAGAAGTTATCCGAAGAACCGTCCAGGGTAAAGTCTGTAAACAGGGTGGAATGTTCCGGTGCCTGGCTGTATATTGCAGCCATTGGTGCCATATCAAAATCAGAATGGGTGGTGGGCAGCAGATAACCGCTGGCATCCCTGATGCTCTGTTTTTTATTTTTCGGTCTGTGTCCCAGACTGTCAGACAAATTAAGGTTTTTAATATGCTGATAGATCACCGGAACTTCTGTAAGCGGCATGAAGCAGTTGAACAGCCTTTCTTTAACAAATGCTCCGAAACTTAAAGATCCTGAAACACCCGGAATTGCTGAAATAATCTCCCTGCTGAACTCTACGTTTCCGAATTCTACTTCTTCAATCAGCGGACAGCCCTGAACGAGTTTATAATACTTATTATGCTCTGTGATAAAATGATTGACTGCATTGAAGAAATCCTTACTGTCCGGAAGCGGAAGCTGATAGGTGAAGTCTCCTGTTTCCGGAAGTATTTCATAGCCGTCTGCTCCACTGGTTAGCATTTCAAAATCCACAAAGTTCATCCATCGGTCATTGAAGAATGTCTCTTCGTTTCCACCGAGCAATGCCAGATTGGCTTTTATTTCCCTGATCGTTTCAGTTTCATAAAGCGCGGCCAGCATCAGGGTATTGTTTGCTCTGAAAAACTGTACCGAATAAGGTTTCTGCTGATATTTTGTAATAAAACTATAAGTAGATTTTCCAAATTTATCCGGTCTGGTTGCATATTTGGAACCTTTAGGTTTTCGGGGCTGTTTGGGTTCTATGATCCTGTTGGCAAACATCACCGCAGGAATGCTGAACTTCGATTTATATTTTGCCCCCTGCATATCGGTATTGTCTTCATCAACACTTCTCAGTCCGAAAATAGAATATCTTACATCTTCGTCTCCTGACGGTAAAATATTGTCCTCATTCAGGTTGTTGTCCGTATTTTCATACAGATACACCTTATAGGAAGGATAATAATTGACATCCAGCTCTTTTCCGGTTAAAGGATTTGACGGCAATTTCGGGATGGTATCTGCAGCAGTGTACAGAATCGGAAGATGGCTGTCTACCTCTTCAATAATCTCAAAACTTTCGTCATAAATATAAAGTACCAGATCCTGAGATGTTCCTATCCCTTCGGTTTTTACCACTTTAAATATGGATCTGGAATCGATGGCTGTCCCGTCTACATAACTTTCATTGGTAAATAGTCTCACCATTCCCCTGAACCACTCTGCTGAATGACCGCCATCAGAATATTGCGGATGCTGGCTTAATGAAAACCCGGGGAAGGTTATTTTATATACTCCCTGAAATACCTGCGGAGGATTATCAACATCATATTCTATAACGGTACCGACACTGTTCTGGTATTTGTACAGTTTTTCAAAAAGCGGTTCGATATTGGCATTTTTCCAGAAGCCCCTGCTCTTTTCCAGATATTTCTGAACTGTTCCTCCAGACTGCGGTACTGATATGATTTCCCTGTGTACCGTCCAGTCGTCTGTACCGATCTTCACTTTCAGCGAATTTGGATTTTTAACTCCCCATGCTGTTGTATTCTGAAGGTTCTCCGTAGCACTGAATAATCCTTCAGATGCAGAACTGATGACGGGAAGTGCAAGCGACGTCTGATCAATAACAGGAGTCTGCCCTGCAATGATTGCCTCACTCGGAACTTTTTTGAAGACTGTAAAATCCAGTCCCTGTGCTCCCTGAGCAATTTCATGGATGATATAGGATTCCGAATCCATCAGGAATATTCCTCCGATAAAATCGGCTGCCACGGATCCGTCCGGAATCCTGGATTTGAAATATTCCGGAACAATCGACGGCTGCGAACTTCCCGGCACGGTAGCTCCTGACCCCGGAACAGCATAATCCTGCGTCCGGATGGTTGCCATCAGCTGATTGGGATGATAGGCTACCTCATATGCTTTTGCGGAAATGATCTTTGGCGTATAGTTTCTGAAATAAATTTCAGCTTCATCTGCAAAAACCTCTTTATCATCAGGGAACAGTGAGTTTGGATCGTTAAGATAGTCCTGATCAGGTATTGCAGAATCAAAAGGAATAGAATAGGTCATCATATCCTGATAGCTGTAATAATCATATAAAAGCCTTACCAGTGTCTTATCTGTACTCCCGATTTCCTTTAGCCTCAGCTGTTCTTCTTTGGAGGTAAATGTCAGCGGGAACTCTTTCTGAATATTAAAAGCGGTAACCCCTGACGGAGGCAGCAGCCTGTTGAATGGTTTGATTTCTGTTTCTATGGAAAGTTCCATATCTCCCATTCCCGATCTGGAGAACCAGCTGATCCCATAAGATTTATAAAAGTAGGTTCCTGTTTTATCCTGCTTGTGCATATACATCGGATCATTATTATCCGGAATTCTTATCGGCAGTGTTTCAAAGGCCTGATCAGAATTTACGGTTCCGTCTATATTCAAATAGCGGGTATCATGGCAGAGCTCAGGCTTGAACCATAGATAATTATCGGGTTTTCCGGGTTCTATGAAACGGTATTCCAATCCTGCATATACCGGTTTGGTCATTTGTGAGGCATCAAAAGGAACTGATGATGCGAAGAAGCCCGGATTGACTTCATAATCAGGAACATTCTGATTATGAATTCCTATATAGCGGAATTTTCCATCATGTGAATATCCTTCATTATCATATAAAGGGGAAGAATTCTGGTTATTGGCTCCCATTCCTTTCGACAGTTTCATCAGGTCCACAGGCATAGGAAGTCTTTCTATATCCGTAGATACAGGGAGAGACATTGAAAGCAGCTGATAGGTCTTCTCGGAAGCATTGATATCCAGATCGTTATTGGTATAGTACTCGGCAATATAGATAAATTCCTGTCCTACAACACTGTCTCTGATGTCAAGATAACCCAGTCCGAGCATTCTTGCCACATGATAATCCAGTGCTGCAATATTCAGCATATCCAGATTGGCAACCTGTGTGGAACCCGGCTCCGGAGGATCATTGGAAATGGTAACGAAAGGATCGTTCACAGAATCCTGGGAAAAATTAAAATCAATGGTTTCATAGGCTTTTGGATTGGCCTGTTCATCACTCAGTTTTATATACTGTTCCACAACAGTTCTGATATCTCTGTCAAGAGGCCCTTGTGAAGAATGTTCCCATCTGTTTTTATAGTTCTCAATATTCACAAATGCATTGTCGTTGTATCTCAGCCAGGCACCATGAACGGGATTTTCATTGGGAAGCGGATCGAGTTCTTTATAAGCGCGCTCACTTTCCAGAGTCAGAGAGAAATCATTGATAAAAGTCCAGGCCTGCTCTTCGTTTCTGCTTATGATAAAGTCTGAATAAAATTCAAAATCAACAGAATACACCAGGCAGTTATCCGGTTTGAAGCGGATGATCTTCCCGTTCTCTGCGGTGAAATAGGGAGCTCCCACCCTGCCTGTTCTCCGGCAGCTCAGGTAATATTCCGAAACATTTCCTGAGTTTTCCGTTGAAAGAACTTCTGTCATCAGACGGGAACCGGGCTGCCATGTAACGTTCTGCGTTGCGGCAAAGAACATATCCGTTTTACAATGGATTTCAATGAGTTCGTTCCCATAGGTTCTGATAAATTTCAGGGGTTCTGTGAAGGGGTCTACGGTCTGTCTTACAAAGGAATATGTATTTTTATTTTTAAAATAAACATAGATCATTCTCTGGCCGTTATTAAACTTATAGATCCATGCTTTCTGCCCGTCATCGATCAGTTCCGGAGGTGTTGAAAAATCGAGTGTGAAAACCGATTTTACATAAGGGGTTCTGTATATTTTTACGAAATCCCCGGGTTTGTTGAAGTTATAATACGTACCGGCCATATTTCCTTTAGGCAGGTGATTTTCACCCAGCAACCCTCCGAATGCCCATCTCAAGTGGATTCCCCTGGCACTGTCTTCTCCTTTGGAGCCGGCAGCCTGAAGATAGAAACTTGGTGTCTGAAGCCCGGAAAGATCGTTAAAAGGAATGGCTGTACCTCCACCGTTATCACAGATGTTTTCTCCTTCATAAGAAAGATCTTCAAGAATAAAATCCGGATAGTCTACTGAAGAGGAAGCATCAGAAGAGGTATAGCCTGCATCCTGTCTCTGATATTCCCTGAAAACCGGCTGGAAATTATCGACAGGCGTAGTCCGGCAGCTGTCGATTGTACCGGCCATATACCCTGAATAATTATCGGTATCCGGCTCTGCTCTCACCACTACTTTATTCTGTTTAACGTGATCGATCATAAATCCTTTCAGATCTACTCTTTTGGTCCAGTCATGGGTGAAATTATATTTAGAAAGGGTAACTTCACTGTATCTGTTACAGATATAAAAGTAATCATTGCCAAAGGTAAACCGGAGATCCTGGCCTGGATGATGAGAGTAAACAATAGCCTGGTCACTTTCCCCGGTCATTAAAACCGGGGTTCCGTCCACCACTCCTGTCAGGTATATTTCATAATTCCCCTGGATTTCACGGCAGTAAATTCCATTAAGCTCTATGGGAGCACCTCCCATTTGTGTATACATGGACTCGAGAACAGGGACTGTTACCTGTCCTTTCATGAAAACCCCTCTTTTCATATCATTATTGATCACCTCATTGGCGCTCAGGAGCACCATTTCCTGATATGTGGCAATACCTGTGACCTGCAGATAGCTTCCGGGTTGGTTTTCTATATATTTTTTCGATAAAACATTTGCTTCTCCATCGATGAGAAGTGTTCCGCTTCGGCCCATATTGAGGTCATAATAGGCAAGATAGATCATGTTTCCTATAAAGATCTCGGCAAACAGATTCTTTTCACTGGTTGTAATATCCGGAAAAGTACGGCTCCAGATGATGTCTCCGGAGTTTTTGATTCTTATTATCACCGGGGTCTTTCCAGATCTGATTCCGACCAGGATATGTTCATTATCTGAAAACGGAAGCGCTTTGATAAAAACCAGATCTCTGCCATCTGCAAAGTTATAGGCCTTGTTCCACTGCAGCACTCCATTCTCGCTGATCGCCGTGATCAGCCCGGAATCTTTAAAACGTCCGGCAAAAATAACACTGTCAGTTCCTTTGTAAGAGGAATTAATAGCCACTTCAGAAGTGTTGTAATGATTATATTTAAAAAAACTCATGTCTTGATTTAATTATTGATTAATTGTATATCGTTTGTAATCACCTCTGATTGCTCTGTATAGGCAGTTCCGTTCCATGCTTTGTATCTGAACCTGCAACGGATCTTCTCATTGGTTATTTTCTTGTTTTTATTCATGATCAGCATCTGTGAATAATCTTTTGAGTATAAAACCTTAAAGCTGTCATCTGCATTTATTCCGTCTGCTTTAAGAATTTCGAAAGTATTCGCCACTTCAGTCAGAGGAATTTTCGGATCGTTGAACGGTTCCGGGTTTCTCACCAGGATTGCCACGACATCTTTTTCTGCATTTACAATTTTCACAAATTCTGTTGCGGAAGGCGGATCAAGTGGTTTTATTCCCAAAACTCCTTCAAAAGCCCTGTCAAACACTTCAGAATAGGTTTCTACCAGATTTTTCAGATATGCATTTTCAGTTCCTCCGGACACCAAAGTATAGGCATCGTTCAGCGACTGTTCCGAAAGGTTTACATTGATTTTATAAACCGCATCTTTTTCATCTACAAGGACGTTAGTATCGTCAAAATCTTTCAGTTTATAACTTTCTACCTGCTCCCTGAAATTCATATATCTGGAAGTTTTGAAGGTAAACTCGTGAACTTTCTGGTTTTCTTCATAGATGATCTCTCCTTTGTCGTTGAGCTGATCGGCAATGCTTCCGTTTCCGTCTTCATCAAAGGCATTGTACACAATTGCTGTATACAGCTTTTCAGGATTCAGATTCGTAAGTACAACTGAGTAGCTGTATGATTTCGGTTTAACAGGATCTCCCAACTGAAGGCTGCAGACCATAGAACCCGGATTCTGGTTAATATGATTCACATAATTGAACATCTGCTGAATGCTTAGAGGAAGATTAGGATCATCCGGTAACCAGGATTCTTCTCCTTCAGGTACTGTTTCGTGCATGGTCCAGTCCTGAGGCAGCGGATAAGGTACAATAACATCTGTAACAGGATCTTTGATCACGATATTGATATTTCCTTTCAGTTTTTTCAGTCCCGGTTCTATTTTATCCCAAGTCTTGAGCATATTGTAGACATATGGTTTTGTAAAGAACAGACGTATTTCACATTCTCTGTTTCCATAGAAGATCGGTTTGGACATCAGCAGGCTTCCGTCTGCATTAGGATAAGACCTCTTCATATCGATATAAGATTTGAGAGAGGTAATCGGATATTCTTCCGGTTTTTTTCTCTGCTCCGGATCCAAAGGAACTCCGTTTTCATCTTTAATCAGTTCGAGATATTTTATATTTCTTTTTTCAAAATGTCCGATCGGTCCGGCGGTTTTAAATCCAAAATAGTAATCATAAATGTGAGGTGTATCTCCGTTTACTTCGTCTTTCAGCTTCAGATTGACACAGTATACACTGTTTGGTCTCCAGATCGGCTGAATTACTTTTTCCATGGCCTCCATCATCAGCTGAGAATCCTGTACCACAGCCGGCTGAGAAGGAATAGTCTGCTGATATTCATGATCCTGTGCCGTAAGCCATGATACCTGGTGCATCAGTGTAAAACAGTTCACGGCTGTTTCACCGCTGTCATTACATCCGCAATCTCCAAGCTGGTAGATGATATCATAGATTTTCTTCACAATCTGCATTGCTCCTGTTACCGTAGCCCCTTCAAGATGTCCGTATTCTTCAAGTTCCTTTAATTCGTTAATGATATATCCATAACCTCCTACGAGTTCATACTGAGGATGTTCTTCTTCAAAGCGGAGAATACTTCCGATGAAAATTTCAAAACATTTCCAATGCCATCTCAGATCATCTGAACTGCCATTGTATAAAAGACATGTGTTAAGGTCATACATCAGCTGGGTCAGGAAGTTGCACAGTTCATCTTTACGATGGCACGGGTCTTCTTTTCCGTTACATCCGCAGTCCGGTGTAAAGCTGAGTTTAATCGGCTTGTCCTGGGTTTTATTTACCTTAATGATCACCGCTTTGTCTGTACGACGTTTCGGAAGATCATCTACATAGCAGATCTCCAGTCTGGATGAACCTGCCGATATTTTCCCGATTGTGGTATTATGCAGAACGGAAGGGTCCTGAAATGGTACATACAGGAATATTACGGAATGGGTATTAAAGTCCACATAAGGTCCGTCCTGGCCTGTCACTGCATTGAACTGTGCCTGGTATTCCGTATAATTGTTAATTACCGTAGAGTCTGAAAGATTTACAGTTCCCGGCCATCCGGTCCCCTGGTAATTATCCTGAGTATGAAGAATATCAAAATCAAGTTCGCTGCACAGTGAAGATGTACATCCTCTGCTTCTTAATTTAGACAGCGTTGCCATAAGAGATTTGTACACTTCACGCTGGAACCTGTTAAGAAAAATAGTGGATACTTCACCTGATGAGTTGGAAGCTGCATCCAGCCATAGCTGCTCAATCTGGGCATTAATAGAATCTATCTCCGCCTGATTCTGATTTTGAGGAATGATTTCTATTTTGCTTACATACTGTCCGCCATAATCATCTGATTTATACGCCAGTAGATCGGCAGCCAGTTCAGCTTTTGATTTTACTACCTCATTGATCAGTTCATACTGCTGGTAGATGGAATTGGAGAAAACATCTTTATAGTATCTTACCCTCAGGTTTACAGCCGTTGTGGTAAGCCATAATCTTACCTGGGCAGAAGCCTGCGGAAGAAGAATGACCATCCCGTTTCCGTTTTCGATCTTTAAGGACCTGGCAAAGTTATGCGGATTGGATATGTTGGAAACACTCATATAATCGTTATCCGATGCGGCTCCCAGAATATTGTAATACGCTCCGTTGATGTATTCATTCGGATACATTAAAGGCTGGTGGTATACAGTTCCTACCGTTTTATCCAGAACGTTGGATTCATGCCATGTTTCCGTATGTTCCGTACAGAATAAGGTAGAGGCAGTGATCCCGTACTGCTCAGGAATAAACCATCCCGGCTGTCCTCCGTCCATGAAAGAGAAAGGCGTGGAAGCAAGAATTCTGATCGTATCGTATTTTTCATTGTTCTTCTGCCAGAAACCAATTTTGAAATTATTGATATTCGGAAGGTTCGGAAGTTCTTCTTCTGTAACTACCGCCCTGTACGGATTGTATTCTTCCCAGACACCCTGTTCGTTAACGATATTGATGATCACATCTTCAATAGAATATTTATGCTGTACCTGGCGGATCACATGACCTCCCGGCTGGTTTTTCTCAGGCGGAATCAGATCAAGATATCCGTTGGCTCCCGTTGTATGTCCGCCGATCTTTTTATCAACAGCCGCTACCGGAATCATTCCTTTTTCAATCTTGATATCCACATAGGTATCCAATGGGATATAAGGTAACTTCTCTTTAATAGCAGCAGGGTCCGGCACTACATTTACAGGCAGAGGTTTAAGAATAAATTCCTCATTGGTAAGCATATGCACTCCTTTTACCGCATTTTCCAGTCTGGCTTCTTTCGGATAATCGATATCCGGGGAATCAGATTCATAGGTAATAGGTGGTATTCCGGAGGTATCTGTATCCGGGTTTTTCTCCCATTTGAGGGTTAAATGAACTTTAAGTTTAATCTTAATGAAAAGAATTTTCACCTTCAGTTCAAATTTCAGTTCTGCAAGAATCAGGAACGGCTTGATCAGTTCTACCCTGAAGTAGATGGAAATGAACAGGGATACACTGATGATGAACAAATTGATTTCCGCTCCTCCTTCTACATAGATATATCCTCCTGTCTGCGGTCTTTCAAAGCTGACTTTTCCACCGACTTCGATAGCAGCCCACACTTTGACGATGAATAGGTTCAGGTTGAAGTCTACCCTTGCACCGGCTTCTATTCCTTTGGCGGCAATCATCAGGTAGGCCTGTGCCCGGATATTCACCGAATCTTTAAACAGGGATGCCGTAATCGGTTTATCTTTTGTTCCGAAGTTCACATACCACGGTTTCTGGTTCTTGAAAAAGAATCCCATCTGTACCTCGGCTTTGATGTCTATAAAAGATCCGTCTTTTTTGTTGAGCTGGAAGTTTCCTCCTGCTCCTATCTCCAGAGAGTTGTTCCCTACAATGACAAATGCATAGAAAGGCGGAACACGCGGATCATCTTCCGTAAGCCCCAGACGCTCGCTGATAATGGTAAGCCCTGCATCAATGGCAAACATACTTGGCAGCGACAGAAGCACCATCGCCCTGAGTGAGGCCAGACGCCCGTCCAGAGTTGCCAGTGAAGCTCCAACACCTACCGAGAACGGGGCACTGAATTCTTTGGTATATTGCGGGCCGATAAATTTGTCCATATGGATCCCTCTTTCCGGGTGTACGTAAAAGTCGTACCAGGAATCGTCATCGGTCATTCCGATCGCTTTTTTATGGGCAATATAGCGGTACCCGAGAAGTCCCCTGAATCCGAAGATTCCAAAGGAGCCCAACGGAATAGCCACCGGAAGCTCTACGCTGGCATCAATATAAAAGCCGGGATATTTAGGATCAAAAGCCATTTCTGCTGAACCGTACATATTCATTTTAGGAAGCTGTACTGAGATTTTTCCTCTGTACTCTGTGGAAACTCCCGGTTCCGGAATGGTAAGTGCTCCTTTGATAATAGCCATTGCTGCTGAAGCGCTTGCTGATCCCGGAATCACAAGGTCGATCTCTAAAGTGGAGATATGGAAATAGCTGTCTCCGCTACCACCATGCTCATCATTGTCATTGGTATAATAGAACTTCACTCCGTTTCCTCTTACATCAAGACCAAGCGGATTCACATTGATTCCTCCATCGAACCCGATATAGTTGTAACTTCTCATTACCCCGTTCTTCATTCGCTGAATGGTTCCGAAGTGAACGGCCGTTACACTCATCGTGATCGGTCCGATATCCAGGCTAAGGTTAACCGGGATCACGGTATTTCCTCCGGCCAGTTCAAATTTACCGTTACCGTAAAAACGCATTGCGGGAAGATCAATTCCGTCTTTCAGCATTTTTGCTCCGAAAGATCCTGGCGGGAAGGTAATTTTGGTATCGGCACCAATGAAGAAATTGTCATTTTTCTTTCCTACTTCTATATTCTGAAGATGGAAATCCAGGAAGTTAAACAGGTTCATTTTCCATCCTGACGGAAGAAATGCTGCGGAAAGTTTAAAGTTTTCTTTGCTTTCCCATTCTCCGTAAACATCAATCCTTGCCAGCCCGTTCGGATTATCCTGTCTTGTAAATTTAGGAAGCTCCAGCTGGGCATGCAGATGTGATGAGGTTACTTTTCCGTGGAAAAAGCTGATATCGAATTTTTTAAATCCTATTTTCCAGGATTTATCGGCATCTTTCCCCAGATTCAGCCACATATAATCATTATTTCCAGAATAGAAGGAATTGATGTATTCCCGGAATTTATCCTGGCTTTCAATGGTTTTGGCGGCTCCTCCGTTTTCATTTACCTGCAGCGGGAATTTAAAACGGTACTGGTTTTTATCGGGAAGTGCATTCACATAAGCCAGTAGTTCGTCATAATTTCCGATCGGAACTTCCTGGATCATTTCGTCATTCAGGATCTTATAGCCTGTAATAGGATAAGTAAATGAGAAATTGTTATTAAAGAATGAGGTAACCTGCCCGGCTCCGCTGGAAACAGGTACTGCTTCCAGTGCAAAAGTTCCGGTAACCCCACCTGTTCCTACGAGAAGGTTATATCCTCCCAAACGCAGTGTAGACTGGTATGTACTCTCTTTACTGAACCATTTCGGCGGCAGTGTTACAGACAGTGCATCGGCATATACCCCCACAAAGTCCGGCGGATATCCCATAGCATCGGCTTCGGGAATATTTTTCTTTTTGCTGAGATCCAGTTTAAGCCGCTCGATCTGGATGAGTAAGCCTGTTTTTGCAATTTCTGAATATTTGGGATCCAGTGTACCTGCAAGATCAAGGTTATACCCAATTCCCGCATCGGTATCTGCATAGAAAACCGCTTTTGCAAAATCGAAACTGGTCTTTTTATTGTCATCCGGGTCGGGCATCAGAACGACTTCTCCGTTTACCGTTTCTTCTTTCCACGGCAGCAGGATATTTCTTGGAAATTCAACGGAAGCTGAGGTTTCCAGGGTTACCAGGGCCTGCGGTCTGATAATATTCTTAATGTATTCATTAATGTCTTCAGGCAGAATTCTTTTAAAGAATTTCTTAATATTTTCTTTTGTTTTAGACAGGTCTGCTTTGTCCAGAATATACAGGGAGAATGCAGCAAGTGCAGCTCCGTCTCCATACGCTTTGTTGATGGAAGTAATCAGCTCCCTGATTCTGTTACCCGTTACCGGATAAGGAATTGGGGTAGACAATGCTGTTCCGAGCTCTGCATTGAAATCATCTACGAACTGATGAACCGGATCACCTGTTCCGTTCACAAATACATTGATGGCTTCATTCACAACTGTTTCTTCTGAAACATTCAGACAAACCAGTGCAATATTGAAGATCTCCTGAGGCTCGAATGAAAAGCTGTCCAGATCAAATCTCGACAGATAGGCAATAACAGGCCAGTTGTAGCGGACTGTTACCGGAAATGAGGAAATGGTATTATCCTCATGGTCTCTGTTAAGCACAAACTTCAATCCATAGATCAGATCGAACTCCAATCTGGTTTTTGAAACAATGCTTAAGCTGTAAAACGCACTTTCACCCAAAGGGCTGATACTTCCCTGATAATTTTTGTAATATATCCTGGAAAATATGCTTTGGGCCAGGGTCTTCACGAAATCCAGCGAAGACGGGAGGCTGTCTAAAGTAATCAGATTAGAAAGCCTCGGATAATAATGTAATGGTGCTGGTGTATTATTAGGCATATTCGTTTATATTTTTTAAATTTATTTTCTTCTTACATCCCGGAGTTAAGGGCATCCGTAACGTAAGAAGCCGGAAAACCGTATTATTCATACTAAGAGTTCCTGGATGCATTCTTTCTTGCAATTCCCCACTGCCAGAAGAAGGTTCCCTGAATGAACGACAGTGCAGTGGGATCGTCATTGTCATAATCCATGACATTGTTGGTGGATCCTTTAGCAAATGTCAGATAGGCTGATTCCTGAATATCCCGGTCTGTAAAAGCATGGGCAATGCCCAGACTGTGAAAGTATTCATGTGCCAGATCCCATACGTGAGGTCCGCTCGTTTCGTGGGCCGAATTAAACATTAAGATGGTCTTGATTTCCTGAGAGGTAGCTCCTCCTACTCCAGATTCTTCATTTCTGGCATTGATGAAAAAGACTTTTACATGGTCATCATACCCTTGAACAAGCCCTTTCAGATATTTGGCCAGCCTCATTCCGCTTACCTGTTTTTCGTCATTGATTACGTCCGGGGAATCGAAATAATTCTGGAAGGTAGAGTCACCAATGAGGTCTTTTTCCGGTACGGACGTCGTATCTATGGTTAATTTGATGTTATTGGTACTGCTGAATATTCTCAGGAGCTCCAGTTCATCATCCGTCACTTTACCAATTCCGGCATCCCCGCTTTTGTGTCTGATCTTTACAACCAGAAGCTTTTTCTCCCGGATATTTTCCGCAGAATTAGGGAAAAGGTACATTTTGCCGGCCAGTAATTTCCCGGCCATTACCTTAAAGATTTCCAGTTTTTCGTATGGGGCAATAACTTCAAACTCGAAATCGATCCAGTTTACCTTTTTACCATTGGTTACTGCCGGTATATCGCTGCCGGCAAAGCTTACATAACTCAATTGTGACTGGGCAAAGTTTTCATCTGTTTTTACGGTTAATGCAGCACCTGTGGCGCTTCCAATCTTTTTGATTTTAAATTTCCCCGCATTGAAATAGAGCCTTAAATCCGTTGCTTTTTTCTGGCTTCTGATCTTCATCTTCAGTTTCAGAGTGCTGATCTTATAGTTTTCTATGTTTGGAATACTGATCCAGGCCGGTGAGTAGTCTCTATCATACAAATCATCAGGTTCTGTATTGGTGTATACGGAATCATCCGTACCGGTAAACAGATTACCATTGGGTAATTTCCAGCTCATAGGAATCGACCTGTATAATCCTTTCGCTCTTACATATTCTTTTTTGTCGAGTGTTACATTGGAACTATTAGGATCGGTTGATATATTTCTTCCTATACTTTTATAAGCATTCTGATACGCCATATCATAGATCCTGTAAGGAGATTTTCTTTCACTGTCTCCTTTTCTGAGCCAGTCGAAACCATAGAACAAATCCGGATTATTATTGCGTGCAGGAGGTGTTCCGGGAGGAGATCCCGGAGGAGCTGCAAGCGGATATTTATAAAACTGCATCCAGTTATCTGCCGGTCTGAAATCTACGGTAGTCTCTGCCAATTCTTCGTAATAGGCAAAATGATCTGAATAGCTTTTGGTAAAAAAGAACTGTTCGTCTGTGCTGTACATATAAATTTCAGCCTGTCCCGAAGGGGTCTGCGTAGATTTTCTTATTCCATCCCCGATCTCGTAGCTTACCTGTACTGCATATTTGGCAAAATACATCGCTTCGGCATCCGTGGCTTTATTTTCCTGAAAATCTATATAATAGTTTAAAGCCTTGTTTTTCTCATCAGCCGGAATTCTCGCCAGTAAAGCATCAATATCCGCCTGTGTAAGCCCAAGTATCATATTGGGGAAAACATTCACAGATTCATCCGCTCTGAATGCCAGCGAATAAATATTACCCGCAATCTTTCCTCTGAAAACGGAAGCATTGGCTTTTCCTAAGACTTCCCTGCAGAACTCCCGGGAACTGCTGATCTTCTTGGAGGTATAACCGGCACTCAGGAAACCGGGATTCTGGAATTCAGCATATTCATCATTCTCAACGGTAGAAGTAACCGGAGTTAAAAAAAACGTTTTAAGCCTTTTACTGACATCCGGATTTTTCTTATCAAATACGATCTTGGTATTATAAAGAACGGCTTCTTTTCCCCGCCCTGCCAGAACAGGTCTTGTACTGACTCCCCAGCTCATTCTGCTCTCGGTTCCTGTAAAATCCTCTTCTTCAAAAATGGTATCAATATCCAGAGGGCCAAAAAAGCTGTTCTTATCGTCATTCAGGGAACATGATAAAAATATCAGTGAGGAGGCACGGTTGGCAGGAATATCTGCTGTCATATAGCGTGGAATATGTCCTCCTCCTTCAATTTCATATACCAGTTCTTCATCTTTGCAGAATGTTCCGCCATTCATTCCGGTATGATAATATACCTGATTATTGCGGATTTTGGTTAACTTTAAAGTAATCCTGACAGAGTCTGCTTCATTGTTAAAGATCTGTATAGGCCATCCGTCAGCATGGAACTGCTCAAGCTGTGTAGTGACGCTGTTCACACTGTAAGAAACCAGAACAGGTTTAGCCACCTGGTCATAAAAATTATATGACCGTCCTTTTGTACTTTTTATATAAAGATATACCTTGTTTTTGTTTTTGAACTTACTCACGACATGGGTAAAAATATCAGCCGCTTTTTTCCAGGTATCTTCTGAGCTTCCATTCTTTACTTTGACCTTTCCGCCATTATTGTTATTGGCTCCGACAGCGGTAATATGGGCTCCATAGTAGGCCGCGGGATCTACAAAATGGTAGATGTTTTCACGGAATATCTTTTCTCCGATTCCGTTGGTATTGCTTCCGAACACATACGCAGCTCCGGCAGTTCCTGTATTCAGGATACATTCTTTCGCGTTGGCGAATTTTTCGTTGAACTGCAATCCTGAAACAGCTTTTCCTTCTGTAAAGTCACCGTCATCAAGAACAATTTCAAAGCCGAAATTTCCTTCAAAATTACCGATATGCATTCCTCCTGTTACATGAAGCAGGGAATGTGTATCTTTTGTAAAGAACATCTGCAGGATCTGATCAACAGGTGTATTCTCGTCCAGATAGCCTATCTTTTTTGCTTTAAAATCCTGATCTGTTTCATTGAACTCGGTATAATCGTCCCACACAGGTTTTAAAAAATCCAGTGTATTGACATTGAGTTTCTCTATCAGAAATTTTTCACCGCCTACATTTTTGAAGATATTTTCTGTTTTTATCCCCCTGTACACAAAGTATTTCACTTTTACCCCCAGCCCGATATCTTTGTTGGGTTTTAAAAAGATGTTGACTTTATTGATTTCATTTCCATGCTGGGCAAAGAATAAAGTTCCGGAGGTTACCGCATAGGCCTTCACCTCTGTTCCGCCACTGTTAAAGCCTGTTGTAATCTGGAATTCATCGCTGCTGACAGGTCCAAAAGCCTTATCCGAAGGCACCTGAGCGGCGGAAGGATCCATAAAGAAGTACGATTCCGGTTTTCTTGGGGGGACATTCAGCCCTTCAATCCCCGATCCCGGACCTCCGCCCGGATCTGACTGTGTTTCCTGTACGACAGGAAAACTATAATCGAAAAAATTTGACATATTAATTTTTGTTTTAAGCGTTGGTCACGTTAAATCTGATCTCTTTATCATTATTATTGAAATTGAATTCATAATTCAGAAGAGCATTCTTGTAATTGGTGTACAGCGTGGAATCTGAAATATTCATATCCGCCTGCAGCCATCCGTTGGAAGGGACAGTATTCATCGCCCAGTTTCCATTGATCTTTTTGAAGACCACATCCTGTTCAACATTATTGGTTGTTCTGTTGACCAGTGAAAATTTGAACTCCATAGTGTCAAGGTCGGCTGAAGCGATATTATAGTTTTCAAAGCTGAACTTTTTATTGGTGGTCTGGCTTTCCACTTTTAGTTCGTATTGATTATGATCGTTTAAAATATCGACTTTGCCGTTAGCTCCAATAGCATTAATTGAAATTGGAGTAGCAATGATCTCCCTGCAGCTCAGGTTCTTATTATTCTTAATATCATTCAGATCTACATCGGGGCCATCAAAAGGAGCAATATGGGCAAGAATAAACGTACGAAGTTTTCCTTCCGGATTATGTTTTTTCCAAACATCAGAAAGATTTTTCCATTGTATTACGACAACTCTATCTTTACCTGCCTCGATCGGTAATACCTCCTTTACATCTAAAAGCAGAGTTTTCATATTTAAATTCTCCGTATTATGAAACCAGCAGTCAGGAAATTTGAATTTCGGGTCTGCTTCATTGGTAAAAGCTACCAGAACTCTAAGGTCGGTCTCTTTAAAACTGGTTCTGTTCCCTTCATTTCTTACTCTGACATATATTTTTTGTTCCTGATTGGTTTTCAGAGTATTATATTTATTTTGAGCATCCGGTATCAAAGTATCTGCACTGTTGATCGGAGCGATCCAGATATCAGGACTGTCCGGAACCGTACCTGCAGGCGTTCCATCGGGAGTATGTCTGAGTCTCATGATCGGTTTAGGCTCATTCGCCCAGTTGAGTACCATTGCTACGGCCGCAGATGCATCGACTCTTCCGGTACCAAAATAATCATTGATTCTATAACCATAATTGTACTCATTGATCTTGTCCTGTAGTTTATACTTATTATCACCAGTGATTTTATTGGCCGTCTGTTTTAATATATGCTTGATTTCTGCTGCATTGAGAGTTTTATTTACAGACATAAGCATTGCAGCAACACCACATACAATAGGAGAGGCAGCAGAAGTTCCTCCGAACTTGGAAGTAAAATCTCCATATGAAAGGGATTTTATAAAAATCTCTTTATAGGCTTCTATTACATTATCTCCAATATGATCTATAAACCCTCTGTTATATTGAGAATCACCCTTGAATCCTATTTTACCCAGGGTATTATAATATTTATCATCTACAAGCACATACTGCCCGCTAAAAAATGAATACTTAATATCATTGATATTGTCTAAAACAATAAAATTCCCTTTCTCGTCTATCGTCTTTACCTTCATTTTCATTTGCCCCGGAATTATTTTTAAGTTTTCCGGCAAAACTGCCAATGAGGTATTTACAGTAATTTTTTTAGTATCAAAGCTGATATTTGTAATTTTAGCCTGAACACCATTATTATAATCGGCTTCAGGATAGATGTATACGTCCTGTCCATTCTGAAATCCCCGTAAATCTGTTACTTTTACAATATTAGTCGTGTATTGCGGTCTTTCCGCATCTTTTTTCCAGACCAGCACTTTAGCTTTGGTGTTTACAATACTCAGACTTCCTTTGGTCTTAGTAAATTCAACAGGTTTATCTAATGTAATATTCAGAAAATTCTGATTATTCACCGTAAGAAATTCAGTTGTTTTTATGTGTCTTAATTCATGGAAATAGCTATTCTGTGCCCCGAATTCAATAGCCTGTCCTGGAAATACTCCTTTTATTTCACCGGTGAGTTTAACCTTTGAGGAGTTTATTTCATTTACATCAGGAAACAGATAGGTATTATCATTTGCTCCTACATCTCCGCATTTTATATTCGCAGAAGCATAAATAAAGCTATCACCTTCTTTGAAATCTGCGGCAGGGCTACTTGGTGCACAAAGATCTACCCTTTGACCATAGTTTGAATATCCGGCTCTTTCCTCATTGAATACAGGATTATTACCATTAAAATCATTTGGTATTCCCAATACAAGTTTTGATGCTGATACCAGTAATGGTTTTTTAGTAAGAGCATTATACCTGTTAGCCTCTGTTATTTTGATATTTTCATTACCTGCAGATGAGATAACCAAAATACCTTTTCCGTTTCTTCCATATGCAAACAAATCACTGTATATGAAGTCTACTGTTTTCCTTGAAATATAATCGCTGGCGTCTACATCATTAGTTCGCACAGGCCAGCTAAAACTTGTATTAACAATAGATGCCGCGATATTATTTTGAGATTCGGATGCATTACCCGGAGCCAGGGGAATAATATTATCCTGAAACTTAAAATATGAAGAATACCCAATATTTTTTTCATGATGGTAGGAGTCTAAATTACCTTTCACCATTTTATTTACTGAAGCAATCATCGGCATACCCTGAAATTTGTATGCACTGATCAGGTTGCACCTGGGTACTATTCCTTTTATACCTATCGGTTGGGAGGTTTCATAATCTACACCCGCAATTATTGATGCTACAGAGGTTGTGTGTGAAGAAAAATAATTGGACTTATCATCCTTACTGAGCATATAGTTTATTTTGATATCATGGGTAAATTTCCCATCTAATACCTGTCTGGTAAAATTCTGTTTATTTTGATACAAGCTTTTATTCGCTGCTCTATACTCCGAAACTTTGAATCTCCTTTCCAGGTTATCGTCTACAACAAGGGGATCGAATTCCAAAAAGTTTTCCACCACACCTATATAGAGCGTGTTATCACCATGTCGTACAGTATCAGGCATTAAAGCAAGTGCTTGCGGAACATTTATAAGTTCGTGATGCCAATTTCTCATTATGTAATATTTTTGTTATTGTAAACTTGATAAGAATCTACTTCCTTCCGTTTATCCGGAAAGGATGATTCAAAACTCATTATGGGATTATCCCTATAAATTTCATTGTTCATACGCATTAAGTTTTTTTGAATAATCACAGAAAAACCAATTACATCTCATGACATTTCTCTTCCCGGCTATGCGGGAAATCTGAAAACAAACAGATAAGAATATTCCGTACGGAGATTTCTGCTTTCTGCTCTGTTCTGAAAAGAGTTATAAAAAATGGGAGAAATTTGTATGATACTCTATGAATCTGTGTTTTCAGTTTCATGTTTGTCCTGTTTTCTTCAAAAAATTCTTCAGAGATCACTGCCCTTTGAGTCTGAAAAAATTCTTTGGTGAATAAACATAAAAAGGTTTTTGGAACCGTATTGTCCGTTATTCTCCGTTATTTCAACAGGAACATCGTTCCTTTGATTTAATACGTCTTCTGCTCAAATTTCCTTACAGCTTTCTGTGACCGGTATTTTTAAACGGAGAATAAAAATGTCAGGATGTCTATCTGTGAAGCTGATTACGCCTCAGAATGATTTTGATTTTGGTTTTAGTCTTTTTCATATTCTTATTAATATCTGGTTTGGGTACATTAAATTTTTATTCAGTTATAATTCTGTAAAAACCTAATATTTTTTAGTTATTATGCATAATTTTATTAAAATTCACTACATCATTTATTATTTTATGAATTTTATTCCTCAATTGATTCTGAAACAAAAGTATCAGGGGGCAACGTCAAAACTTGACGCATTATATTTTATTTTCGGAAAGGATTTTTTTAGTAAAAAAGATCACGGGTGGAAATTCAGTTTTTCAGGAAATCTGCCTGTAATAAATGGATCATCCATTTATCTTACGGCAAAAATATCAGGAGCCGGCGACAAAACCTGACGTTATATATGAAAAAGACAGCCCGGAAAAGTAAATTTCCGGGCCGTCTTTTTTGCATTCAACCGATATTTAAAGTGGGCTGTAATTGGGCACTGTTTTTAAGGTATCCACCCAGACCGTATCTGAGTTTTTGATGTTAAAACTGGCTGTATTCATAAGGTAAAGTCTCTCTTTATAATCTTTTTTCTGATGTCTGTAATAATCTTTGATGGTGGAAGGGTTAAGATTATAGATCGCACCAACCAGGCTGTCGATTTTTGTTCCGGACCTCACTTTTTTCGAGATCAGGATTCTGTCGTTATCATTCAGCTGGCCGTTCGGAGCCGGATTCAGCTTTAAAGCCGGTTCCTGTATGGCTGCTGCCGGATAATCCGGTTTTACCGCTGAAGCAGTGTCTGCCGGATCTGTATTTTCAGAAACTGAAGCCTCAGTATAAGGCAGTTCCAGCTTTTTGTCCTTATAGAAAAATACGAAACAGGAAGCATAGGAGCCTACCAGCAGGAACAGCAGAATGAAAGTCATTATTTTGTAGGGATTTCTCCGGGATCCTTTTTCCCTGTTCTGTCCGGTATTGAATTCTGCCAAAGGATTTTCCGGCAAGGAATTCTGTTTTAAAGTTCCCGGTCCTGTCTGGCCGGAAAACGACAGCGTATTCAGGGAAGAAACATCCTTATTCCTGCTGATTGCAGCACTCAGCATTTTTTTATGTTCCTGGTATTCTTTTCTGACGGTCCCGGTATTTTCTCCGGATTTTAAAGTACGGATCAGTTCCTCTATCTTTTTTGAATACTGATCATATTCTTTGCCGACCGCCTGAACCTGGTCTTTCGATTCCCTTATCTTTTTTTCATTTTCCTGATGACGCTGTGTGTTTCTTTCAATCTGCCGGCTGAGCTCGGTTACCGATTTCTGCTTTCCTTCATTCAGGTCAGCTTTTTCAGCCTCCAGTTCACGGATCAGATTCTGAACTGATCTTTCTTTCTGCTCCTGAAGGACCTGGATTTCATTTTCAAAACCTTCATCGTTAACGATTTTAAAAATCCCTTTCTGCTGCACAAATTCTGCAATCTCACTGCTTTGTGTAAAGTAAACAGTATCATAAACATTGAGAAGCTCAACTGCTTTTACCAGTTTTTCCTTCAGTTCCACCGGATCTGTTATACAGTATACCACCAGGTAATTCCCGTTGAACCGGGTAAAATCCACCTCATCAATACTCTTCAGATGGAATCCCAGCTTATCAAAATCTTTAGGCTTCTGTACGGCAAACTGATCAGAATGCCCCACTGAAATGACTCCTTCTGTAACATTATTTTTTTCGAGATTTTCGTGAAATTCATTCAGGGTTTCAATAACCAGGCCTTCAGAAGCCGATTTCCCCGAAAACAGCAGACCCGATCCGATAAACGTTCCTCCCCTGTTTGAGTTCTGCTCTTTGGCAAATGTATACACGTTATAGGAAATGATACCGCTACCTCCGGCGTAATCTTTCCGCAAGGCATAAATACGGCTGTCAGGAAAAAGCTTGATGGCATCCGTCTTCAGATCGAAGGTCCGGATTTCTTTTGCTATTGCTGCATTTCCTCCGAGTACAAAGGACTGTCTGAAGCCATTCGGATTTCCAAAAGTTCCGAATGCTGTGAAAAAATACGTTCCGTTCATCAGCTTGTAAAACTAAATTTCAGACGTTCCCAAAAGGTTCCTTCGTAATCCAGATCGTATCCTGTAATGCTTCTGTACAGCCATTTGGATAAGACTGCGGCCGTAGAAAGGTCAAGCAGGCTGATCCTCTCCTGTCCCATAGTATTCTGAATGCTTCCTACGGTGTAGTAGGTCTTGCTGAGTCCGTAGGTATCAATCCTCTGTGAAGTCATCGGCAGACGTTCAGAGATGAAAGTATTGAGGGCTCTGGCATCTTCCACGTCCATTCTTCCTGATTTATCCCATTTGGAAATGACCAGAATAGCGTTTACAGATTTCAGGTTTTTTCCTTTTCTTTCCAGCTCATCCAGGAACTCGTTGATCAGTGAGTCGTCCCTATGGGCAGATTCATAGCTTGTAACAATAATGAAGGTAAGCGGGATATTCGCATTCAGAAACGATTCTATGCTGCTGTGATAGCTTCCTCCCCTTCTGATGTCTTTATGGTTTTCTCCTGATGTTTCCAGAAAAGTAAGATCTATGGGCCCCACTCTTTTGGACCTGTTATTCGGTTCAAATACCAGATCCAGGCGGGTTACCTGATCTCTTGTGGTTCTGTTCGGAAGGATTCCCTGACGTATATTTTCGAAAAAATCGGAAAGAAGTACATTGGCTTCTTTTGTATTGGGAGTTCCCAGTTTTGGTCTGAGTACCCCGGCATGGGCTCTCAGATAATACAGCATTGATGACAGGATCACCGATTTACCTGATTCTGCGGTTCCGAAGAAGAAAACAAAATTGCTGTCCTTGTTTTTAATGTCATCTGAAATGGTTCTTGCAATGGGAATAAAGTCTTCCGGAGTGTTGTTATTATTTTCAAATGAAAGAGGTTTTAAAGGCTGGCTTATATCATTATCAAAAGACAATGGTTTCAGGTGGTCGTTATTATTTTCCATGATTTAGCTGTTAGGAATTAAAGTATTACCGCTTCTCTTGTTTCTGAAGACACTGCCTCCGCTGTTTCTTCCGTTATCAGGACTGGTGACCAACAGGATGATAATAACGATCACAAAATCAAGTAAAATACATCCTGCCAGTACAACAAACTGGTACATTCCGAAATTCTTTACCGCATGCTCAAATGCAAAACCGATTTTCCCGACTTCCTGGGTTTGGGAGGCGGCCGGTTCAAAATGCATTTTTTCGGCACCCAAAACGTTCTGGGCACGGCTTCCCAGCTTATTGTATTCTGCCAGTGATTCATCAATCAGTCCCTGAGACAGGAGGTCTTTGTCTTTTTTAGGCAATAATAAAAGCTCCTGGATATTTTTACTCCATTTTGAAGCTGCATTATTAATATCCGTTTTTAAAACTCTTTCTTCAGGAGACAGGTCTGAAATGATATTGTCGATCTGCCTTCCCATTCTTTCTGCCAGGTCTTCGTAGTCATTCCCTACCGGTGTGAGGAGATCAACTTTTTGCCCGGTAAGTTTTTCTATATCGCTGATGAGTGCCTGGGCACGGGTTCCGATCCCCTTGTTCCCGGGGTCTTTGATCTGTTCCATGAGCTGTTTTTTCTTGATCTCAATATTCTGGGTGGTTGCTTTGTTGTATTTATAGCTCAGCCTTGATTCTACGTCACTTTCCAGAGCTGTGTAGAGTTTATTGATTTCCCGGAGCTCATTGGTGTAGATATCTGTTTTCATAAACCGGGTATAAAGCGCATTAAAGTTGGCAATAAAACAGAATGAAGCTATAAAAATATAGATCCCTACGAGGCTCCCGGTGGGTTTCCCTTCAAGTTTGGCATTTCTGAGCATCCAGCACAGAAAAAGGAGTAAGAGGGACAAAACGAGAGCGATCACGAATGAAGCCGGTCCAAAGATCTGCTGCAATCCCAGCCAGGTCTGATAAAAGCTTACGCTGATGAGAAGCAGTGCGAGAATCCCCAGAAAGAGATCCGCGGGTGTGGTTTTTCTATTCATAAGTATTGAGTTGTTGTTTTCAGATTTTTATACTCTTTTATAATGCCCGAAACTACAAACAAGCTCAAAAAAAAAATTACGGCTTCCCGTAATTTAAAATATTTAACCTGAATCTTATTAAGAAAATCCTGGAACCGGAAGTTACTGTTCAGTTATAATGACTGACTCCGCCATGATTCTGATATGCTCCATAACTTCATAAAGGCTATAAAAACGGCCGGTTTCATTACCTGTTTCTTCATCTTCAGTAAGGAAAACATCTTCAGCGGGGAACAGCCTCAGCCTTTCATTTCCGATAAGGATCGAGGGACTGTTTTCCCAGCCTTTGGTATGACGTATTATCACAGCATCATTATCTGAAAAGGAGCTCATCTTCATGTATTCGCAGAGCAGATCATTAAAGTAACCTCCCGTATTGCTCGCATTGAGCTGATACCCGTATTTTTCATTGGCCAGCCTTATATAACCATAATCGCCATATTCAAACAGATCTTTGCAGTAGATATACAGCTGATGGTATTTCAGATCCGGGAGTTTCTGCCGTCTAAAATCAGATTCCGGATTCTGCCTGATAAACCGTGCAATGATCAACTCTAAAGAATCTGCAATATTGTGTTCATTATAGAGCGGATCATTCACCAGAGCGGTCAGTATCTGATTTTTCCCACTGTCTGTAAGGAAACCCAGCCAGTTTTCTCTTCTGGATCTGTATGCTTCTCCATCATTTCTGAAAAATGACCTTTTATTTCCGCCTTTGTTTGCAAAATAGTTTCCGAAAGTCAGTAAAGCCCTCTGCAGCAGATAATTTTCATGATTTAAAATTTCATTTTTAAATAAAGGTCCTATTTTTTCGCTGTAATGTGTAAACAGATCTTTATCATTACCTGACATTTTCAGCAGAAATCCTATTTTTCCTTTAAAATAAGGATGGGCTTCTGTTTTGCGGATCAGCATATTCCAGGAATCACCGGAGGTTTTATCAGATTCCGAACAGATCAGCTCTGATTTTAAAATTTCTTCCTCTATCTGGTCTTTCGTAAAGACAGATGTGAATGTATCTGTATTGGCCGTTGAAAGCCATTGGTGAATATCATGAGTACCTTGTGCAAGGTATCGGTTAATATCCCTGATGTCTTTCAAAGCGTTTTTATACAGCAGGGCACTGTCGAAAGTCTGGTTATGGTATAAATTGGATAATACCCTGTAATATTCATCAAAACGGTCTCTGTCAAAGGTTAAATGAGAATTTTCTTCTATATAGGCGATGATGATATAATTTTTAATCAGATCTGTCCATACCATCCTCGATGTTCCATTAAACAGGAATTTGAAGAATTTGGAAATTTCTCCATAATTTTCCATTCCGGAAACATTTTCTGAACAGTAATTCAAAATATTAAAATAAACAGGAAGCCTGTCTCTGAACTCCTCCTTATAGATCATTTCAAAATCAAAATTTGCCGTATTATTGAGGATACTCTCGATAATCTCTCTATTTTCACCTTCTTTAAAGGCAGAATTTACCAGATCTGTTTTCAGGACAAGATCCGTCAGGTACAGGATTTTAAAAAAATTAAAATAAGCCATGTCTATTTCAAAGACCGTTTCATCCTTATAGGTCCAGAACAGGTCATTCCATTCAACATCAAATTTCAAGGAATCTCTTGTCCATCGTTCTTTACTGATCCAGTTTTTATATTCAATCTTTTCGAAGAGCCAGGCTTTAAAATTTTCAAATTCGCTGAGTTCTTTCCCCCGGGCATTCATTTTTACGTACAGATCATCGGAGAGGCCGAGATCTTTAAGATTGAGAAAATCAAAATGGAGAATTTCCCGGTCCGTCAGATTAGTCCAGATCAGCCGCCAGTAATCCGGATCGGTTTTATTTTTAAAATAGCCATGTATTTCTTCAAGCACATTCAGCATAGATTCTACGGTAGGATCATCCAGCCATGTATTGGAAAATGTTTCATGATTGATGATCTCGTCTTTCAACAAATCTTTAAAGAGAAACTCAACGTTTTTACTGCAAAGCATTTCTATAAAAAGTTCCGTACTTTTTCTGGTCTTATAACGGAATCTTTTCAGCAGCTCTATCTGTTCTCTGTTTCCTAGTTTTGAAAGTACATACCAGTGTATCAGGAACAGAGCAGTAAGTCTCTGCTGCCCATCCAGCGGAATCAGAAATATGCTCTGTCCGTTATCATTGCTTTTAGCGGCCACACCGGTTTCCGGAACAATAAGGTCTATACTGTCTGCATAATCCCGGATACTTTTCAGAAGCGATGTAATGGCCAATGAGTTTTTCCGGATTTCTTCCTGATTCTTTTCTCCGTAAATTTTTCCGTAGATAAAATCAAGCCTTAACGGACTACTTTTCTCCAGTGCCGACAGCAGCGCAGTGATGAATTTTTTTCTGATAACCGGTATTCTGCCATTTTCCCTTCCCTGTGCATAATCCCTCTGTATCGCAGGAATTTCAATACCTATACCTGTAAGTATTTTCCAGAATGTAATATATTGTTGATCTGTCATGATTTAAGAATTAAGTGTGGGTAAAAAATAGTTTAATCTTTCTGCAATAAAATTTTTATATTTTTCGCCGTCTTCTCCCGACCACTGTTCCAGTTTAAGATTTTCTGAAAATGTTTTATTAAACGCGTTAAGGGTTTCAACAGGAATAAATACGGGTTCAGGTTTATCCTTATCATTTCTTCCTTCTCTGTCGAACCTCAGTATCCTGGATCTTTTTATTTTAAACAGATGATTGCTTAATGAACTGTTGGTATTCCGGTCCAGCAGGACCAGATTTGAGATCTGATGGGTTTTGTCTTCGAAAGATTCTACCAGTTGATCCACCTGTTCCTGCAGTTCTTTATCTTTTTTGAGTTCCGGAAAACTTCCCTTACGTTCCAGTTCAGTAATTATTTTTCCTTCTTCCGCAGATATTCCGGATTTTTCTTTCCTGTATTCCAGCTGATCTTTAATCCAAAATACATACTGCTCAAAATTTTCAGGATTTTGGGGTTTCTGCGGAACAATATGTTCTATGCTCCATTCCTCACTGACATACAGCTCGAACGGAAATTTATTGGATGACATTTTGCCTACATAATACAGCACATTGTAAAGAAGAAGTACATTCTGGGTCTGTTTATAAAAACGGTTATAATGAAGATTTTCAACGGCATAAGCCATAACGTCGTGTCCGTCTTTTCTTACGGGCTTCCCGAATTCTTCCCTGATCCGGTCTTTAAGCTTTTCCCGGAAAACCTCTTTGGATATTCCTTTACTCAACTCCAGAATATGCCGGAGACTGCTTAAACCCGTCACGGTAAGATAACCTACATAATGAAAGAAAAATGAATCATTATACCAATCTACCAGCTTATTGAAGAGTTGGATGATTTCATCCCATTTTGCCTGGAACACCCCTTCTCTGTCATTTTTTAACCTATTGAAAAACTCTTCATATTTACGGTAAGCTAAAGTATCGTCGTTATGGGAATTGTGTTCCAGTTTTAAATCAAACAGATAATCAATCCGGGTTCCTTTGTTGTATTTTCCGGAGTCAGGCTGTATAAAGTACCAGAATGTGTCGTCCTGAAGCTTTTTTTCCACCTGATCCCACTCCAGTGCGAAACGGTTGATCTTATATCCGGCAACGGCCTTGCTTTCTTTATTGGAAATATCCAGAATAAACAGGGCTTTAATAAGCTCGGAGGTCGTTAAAGATATTTTCCCCTTATTGTTGTTCAGAAAAGTTTCAATAACTCCATGATTATCTGCGGTATTGTCTAAAGAATACCAAATTAAGCGGACATGGCGGAGAATTTTTTCAATGAAATCTTTCGTCTTATCTTTTTCCAGACACTGTTCAAACCAGTTTTTGATGTAATAGGCAACGATGAAAAAATGGTAAATATCCACATTGTCAAAATCTTTTTTGCCCATTATAAAGCCTTTCCAGCTGTTGTTGGCTTCTGCTATATATTTATAATTCTTTTCTTTCAGATCTTCGTTTATTGTTGAAGGGATATAATCAAATAGCTCATCCAGTTTTCCAGAAAGAAACTTTTCGCTTTTTTCCCGGATCTTATACTGAATAGAATACTTAATGATATTTTCATTGATACTGATAGAACGCAGGTAATGCAGCAGAATATACATCGTTGTCATTCTCTGCTGTCCGTCAATCACTTCATTTTCCGGATAGAGGCAGTATTCCTTATCATCCGGTTTAATATTCTCTTTTTTATCACCTGTTGGCTTCAGGATTACCGGCTGTATACAGTATATTCCTTTTGTATGGTCAAATTCGTTAATATCATTCAGCAGCTCAAGGATTTCCTTCTTGCCCCATTTGTATCCCCGCTGGTATTTTTCTATGATAAATTTTTTGTCATCTAATCCGCTTATGGGCATCAAAAGCAGTGTATTATTTTTCATGCAGTATGTTTTCAGGTTTGTTTTTATTTTGCCTTCTGCTTTCACAGGACTTTCTGCTAAAACTACCGCAAGTATACTTAAAATCTTTAATTACTGATTACGGGAACACTCATTTTGTAAAAAAACTTTACAGCCCTTTCTTTCCCTCGATCCAGTAGGCCTGCGACCTTATACATAGAGAAGAAACTCCCTTTGCTTTCAGAAATTTGCGGACCAGGGACATGGTGGCTCCGTTTCCGGTAAGATAAAATACAACCTCATCATTGCTTATGGCTTCCTTTTCTTCTCTCAGAAAGTCGTTTAGGGCTTCTATGATTTCTACCGGAGAATTTTTAGCACTATGGTAGCCGAAAAGTCCCAGCATTTCCAGTGCAGCGGGATTTTCAAGTTCGTGAAGGCATACAAAAGAACTTCCTGTTTCTTCTGCCGCTTCTTTAATAGAGAGAGAACTTCCCAACGAGGTTTCATCGCCCACAGAAAAATGAATTTTAGCCCCGGAGGCAAAAAAACGTTTTCCCCTGGGTATCAGGATTTTTATAAAATCACCGGGGGACAGGCTGCTGATGAAGCTGCTTCCGGCCGCTTTATGATCATGAAGATGAAATACCACCTCAAAAGTTCCTTCTTCCCTGTTGAAACTGAAAGGAGAATAATTGCGGAAATCTCTCTCATTCACGCGGATTCCGATGGCATAGCCTGGTTCAAAATCTATGTTTTTCAGATCGGTGCTGAAGCGCAGTCTGAGGAGGTTTTCTGAAACAGATTCTATTGAAGTAACAGTACATTCTTTAAATTTGGAGGACCAGACGTTTTCTACGGTGTCATTGATCCATTTCGGCAAACTTGGCATCTTTATTTTTTACTGCAAAGGAAGCCTGAAAATGAAAATACTGCGATAGCGGTTTCGGGGTATTGATTGGACAAAACGCGGTTTACCTCTGTTTTTGATGTGCTTCCCTGAATTCAGTCGGTGATTTTCCCTCCAGCCTGGAAAACAGCCTTGTAAAATAAGCATGGTCGCTGTATCCGAGTCCGTATGCAATCTCTTTTACAGTAAGGCCGGTAAAAAACAGGGATCTTTTGGCTTCGGTCAGCATTTCCTGATGGATCCAGAATTGAGCTGATTTTCCGGTCACCTCACGCACAACCTCTGTAAGGTAGCTTCTTGAAATATTCAGAAGCCCTGCATAACCGGATGGACTTTTCAGGGTTCTAAAATTCCTTCTTACCAGAATTCTGAATGCTCTGGTGAGCTGAAGTGAGCGGCTTTCGCCTGATATTTCCGGATCTGCATTCTGTGTATAAATAAAAGCATACATTCCTGTGAAAGCACTGAGCAGAGACCTTATTACCAAAATTCCCTGTTTATCAGAGAGCATTTCATCTGTACTGCACTTATGTAACACCTCAGCGGAACGGTTCAGCCGGTCTATCCATTCCTGTACTACGGGTAATGGCTCTATTTCGGCCAGGGATTCTTCAAATACCGCACGTACAGGCTCCGGAACCAGATCTGTTTTTACTGCTGCAAACCATCCGGAAACATCTTTCATCAGAAGTCCCTGATGGACCTGCCCGGGCAGCACACAGAATATACAGGCCCCTTCTGCCTCCACCCTGTTGAAATCTACCATCATTTTCACGTGGCCGCTTTCCATAAAGGTGAAAATATAATGGCTGTCGCGATGAACTCCTTTATCCAGAAGGATTTCTTCGGAATGCCTGGTTCTGTTTTCCATTCTTTCGACAATAAACCCGTGCCGGGAGATGTCGTCCAGATCATAAGTAGGAATAGATTGTTTTACTTTGGGCATGATACAGATGCATTAAGAGAATGAAAACCGGAGGAATTTTTTACAGGACTTTCAAATCAAGCCACTTGATTTTCCGGTTCCTGATATTATTCAAATTTAATGAACATCTGATCAAAGTTCAGGGTAAGTTTCTGAAAGCTGTTAATAACGTCCTGGCCTATATTCCCGTATACTTTATGTTTACCGAAGTTTTCTTTCAGGACACTTACCTTATTGAGGGTTAATTTTTTATCTAAAATATGAAAAACAGCCTCAATTTCGGCTCCGTTATACGTTTTGGTTCCTCCTGCTCCGCCAAAACTGATCGGGACAGTCTTATAATTCTGATCGATCAGCTGTTTATTTTTAAGATAATAAGGGTAATACAGCATGGAACGTTCGGCCCCGGTATCGAAACTGAAATGCATACCGTCCATCCCGATCATCGGGGTAAGCCCGTCAATTGCCATATTGGAAGGAGCACTTACTGCCGTTTCTTTTTCAGGGACGATAAAATAGCCGTCTTTTGTCATCTGTATTTCTTTAAAAGATTCAATGACAGGAAAGCCTAAAATACCGTGGATCTGATAACTGATCTGCGGAAAAGCCAGTGCAGAGTCCGGGAACACAAGAAATACTGCATTTTCAACTGTAATATTCCCCAGGGTCATCTTTTTACATACTGCCAGGTCAGCCATTACCGATGCTCCCGTAATAGCATCCACTTTAATGCCGGCAGGAATCACTTTCATCTGAAAACGTCTGGCCGCAGATTCTGTAATCACGGATAAATTGGCCCCTGTATCGAAAATAAAACCGTCAGAATCTCCGTTTATTTCTACCTTGAGGTTCTTCAGTCCTGCTTTGTCTTTTTCCATTTTCAGGGTTGTGGTACTTCTGATCTCCGTTTTCTGTCCGGGCTGATCCTCCAGTGCTGTCCAGATCTTCAATGTATTTTCAAGATCTTCTTTTTCCTCTTGAGAAAGCAGTTTACCGTATTTGGCCTGTATGGTTTTCAGTATATTTCCGGCAGATGCATACTTATACTGTTTCATCGCATTGTCTTCCCGGATTCTGTAAAGCTTCAGCATGAGTGAATCCGGAAGAGGGGAACCTGAGCCGAAGAGCGAAGCGGCTTTCTGTTCTGAAAGTTCCGGTTGATTGAAGGCATTGTACAATATTGCTTCTGTGAAATCTTTATATCCCTTCGGGAACTGTTTTTTCTCTGCTTCAAACCGTTTTTCAGCATTAAAAAAATCCTTCTTCTGTATAAGGTTATACACTTCATTAAAAGAAGACAGCTGCTGGGCATAAAACCATTGGGAAGCTGTGATACAGATGACAGCCAATATTGTTTTTATCTTATTCCTGAATATATGGGTAAACATATTTTTAATCTTTTTAATGGTTAATTCCCGATAAGTCCAAAGTTTATGAATAAGACCACGGCTCCGGGCATAAAAACGGGAGTTCGTGAGAGGATCATATTCTGTTGATTAATTCCGGAATCTGATGCTCTGTTTTTTAAGAAAAATTCCTTACCAGCCATATCCGGTCTCCCGACGGGTTTCTCCCGACAAAGATAGGCTTCCGGAAAATAAAAAGAATTATTTTTTTTCGCCGTATTTCAATATATCAGTATCTATTTTGATTACATCTCCTTTAAAATACGTTTTTCCAATTCAAAAACTCCCATGTATAAAGGGTTTCAGACAACAATAAAAATAATTAAATAATTCCTTTGATTGTGATAAATATTTTGTATATTGCATTAACAAATCAACATTAAATATTTTTTTTTATGAAAAAAGCAGTTCAATTTACTGCCGCAGACATCGTCGCCGGCACAGGTATTTCAGGGTTTGTATAACCGAAAGACTGTTTCCCTGTTACAGAAAACAATATCTGATCTTCTGTGATAATGGTACAGACCTTCCGCTAAAAAACAATAATCTGAAAATGCAGTCTGCTTACCTGCAGACAAGCCTGAGCACTCTCAGGCAGAGAAAAACTCTAAATATTTGGGAATCTGTAATTTCCAATTAAGATTTGAAGATCCGTCTTCAAATCCTGATTCTACCGGAATATCAATGGGTATTCAACTGGAAAATTAATCATCAATCATCCGCTTATAGTAAGATAGATCTAAAAAGACTAATCATAGGTCAAGGTTATATTCTTATCTGTAATATAACCTATATACCTTTCTGAAAACGGTAAAATTCTGTTGTTTAAGTTCAGAAGTTTAATTGCTTCCCGGCTGAAGCCAGACCGGACATGTCATACTATGAAATTACTGAAACGGTTTAAGTTGGCAGCAGTTCTTTTCTATGCTTCTTTTCAGTCTGTCTCCGGAATTTAAACCAATACAGATTATAAATTCATATCAGTCTTTACTCATATGGCCCATCACTTTTGTGATTATTTCAAAGCATCCCCGACATTATATATACAATTAGTTCAGTCATCATCAACCATTAAAGCACTACCCTCCAATGGAAAACGTTAAACTTCATATTTCGGCAATTGACAGGTATGCTGTTAATTTTAATGAAAATGCAAAATCCAATCGCTATGATCCGGTTTTTTACAGAAATATTGAGATCAAGAAAATTATTGAAACATTGTGCAGAAGAATTAAAAACAACGTTATTCTTCTGGGGCATCCCGGGGTGGGAAAAACGGCCATTGTAGAATGTATAGCCCAGATGATTGTGAGGGATGAGGTTCCTGATATGCTTCGGAATAAAAAAGTATACGGAATCAAAATGTCTACCATGCTGGCCGGAACAAGCTATCGAGGGGAGTTTGAGGAAAGAGCGGAAGAACTCCTGAAAGAAATAGGCCGCAGCGAGGTGATCCTCTTTATTGATGAGCTGCATACCATTATGAAGGCCGGAGCTTCCGAAGGATCGGTAGATTTCGTCAATCTGCTCAAACCTTATATAGCCCGGGGTGAAATCCAGCTGATCGGAGCAACCACTTTTATGGAGTATCAGAGTTCTGTTTTTTTAGATAAAGCATTAGACAGACGGTTTCACAAAGTGACTATTGAAGAGCCTGAAGACTATATCACTTATCTCATCATCAAAAAACTGAAACACAGATATGAGGAGTTTTATAAGATCCTGATCAATGATGAAGCAGTTCTGGAAGCCGTTAAGCTTACCAAAAACATCAATGATTCTTATTTTCCCGATAAAGCGATCGATCTTATGGACCTTGCCTGCTCAAGCCTTGTCATGAGCAGTGAATTTAAATATTCCGATGCTCTTATTGAACTGGAATATAAAGAAGATTTTCATGACCACCTAAATAACGACCCACTCTTCAAAGATATCTTTAAGCATAGAAACAATATCGATATCGGCAGCATAAAAGAGGCCAAAAAAAAGATCACTGAAGCCTTTGAAAGCAATAAAAAGAAATTTACTGAACAAAAAAAGAAATTAAAGCTGCTGAACTCATATATAAAAGAAGCCAGCTCCATGAAAAAACAGGGCTATGATTCTAAATCAGAAGAAATACTGGAGCTTATCGTTCCTTCTATCATGAGCGATATTCAGGATCATAAAGTGGAACTGACAAAGGAATTTATCAACTTATTTTATACCCAAAGCTATGGAAGATAATATCACCTACAAACTGAAACAGGTATGTGTACAAAATCCTATTTTCGGTCCCCGAAATCTGGGGCATTACTGGGGTTCCATGAAGGATTTTATCAACAGCCAGGATCAACATGACTCCTATCTTGTTATTGATGATGTCATGGCCATACTGATGAATCCAAAAGAAGCTGAAGCTATTAAAAACAGAACTTATTTTGTACTGCAGGATTTTATCAACTGTGGCTATAATTTTGAAAAGAACCATATTGTTCTCACAAGTTCCTTTATGCCGGAAATTATGGAACTCATCATTTTTTATGCAGATTTTATAGATTTTAAGTTTTGCCATTATCTGTACGAAAATTCATTTTTAGGAGGGCTCAAGTCTTATCAGAGAGATGAACTTGGTCTTAATATGTACCCCTCCGTTTTTGAGCTGCTCTATCCTCAACTGAGCATCCCCGCTGTTTCATTCGCGCTGGAAACCGAACTCTTTATGGGGGGAGAAGAAATCATAGGCTATACCTATATTATGAATATCATTAAAAATAATATCAAAAAAGTATACAACGACTATAATTATCCTCCCCTGTATGAACCTGCAAGAAACGGCTATGTTTTAGGTCTGGACGGAGAGTATATGTTTCAGCATAACAGTATTTTTTTGTCGGAAGATGAAGATTCCCTGATCGGAAAAATTGAGAAAATTGATAATAAGAAGGTCATTGAGGACTGGCTGACCTCGGCAGGTCATCAAAATGTGTTTGAATTTTATTCTGCCGATCAGGATTTTACTTATCTCAAAAACCTCCTTAAAGAGATACTGGTTGATGAATTGAGACCTTTCAGGGAAAACCGGCTGGAAATTGACTATCTGGACAAAATTATTACCAGCAATTATGACTCTGTAAAAGATCAGTTTTCCAGCCATATCAGCACTCTGAAAAGAGAAATTTATAATGTCCTCTGAAAAAACTTAACTACCAAAAAAACAAAATAATATGGAAAGATTCATCTTAAGCCCACAGCTAAAGGTACGGAAAGAAGGTTTCGGCTGCATTGTTCTCATTAATAAAAGAAAATCAGTCCGGTTTTTCAATAAGCTCGGTTACCAGATCATCCTGGCTTTGAAATCGCCTAAAAGTATCGCCGAGATCTATGAAAAAATTTCAGAAGATTTCGATATTTCCCATGTACCGCCCGAAGAGATCGAAAGTTTTGTCAGCCTTCTGAAAAGAGTTGATATATGTCTGGAATTTGAAAATCAGATTTTTAATGAAGGTCCTGTTTTCTATTTTGAGGATGTTCCCGATGACCATTTTTCGGATGAATATTTTTACGCTCCCCTGGGAGTAGAGATTGAAAGCACCAATAAATGTGCGAGAGAATGTTCTTACTGCTCTTATTTCAGCAATCCACGTGTAGATATTTCCCTGGAATTATCTGTGGAAGAATGGATTCCGGTTATTAAAAACATCTCGGATTCCGGGGTCTATTATGTACGGTTTACCGGTGGAGATCCTTTTACCAGAAGAAATGATCTGCTCGAAATGGTTTCGTATGCAGATCAGCTGGGACTGATGGTTTCCATTGGATCTGATCTGACCCTAACAACTGAAAATGACATCATCTACTTAAGTAAACTGAAGAATTTTGTTTTCCTGCAGACTACACTGGACGGCTCAACACGCGAGCTCTGTGAGCAGTACCGCGGTAAAGGGAATTTCCAGAAGGTGATGAAGGGTATGGATCTGCTTCACAGGCATCATGTCCCGTTTATTGTAGGAACTGTACTTACCAAACATAACAAAAATGACATCTATAATATTGGAAAGCTCATTGCCCCTTACAAGCCGCTGGGGTACAGCTTCGCTCCTCTTTATATAGCCGGAAGGGCTCTGAATCTGGAGAAAGATATGCCCGACAATCAGGAACTGTATGAAGCCAATCTCCAGCTCAAACAGCTTGTGGATGAAAAAATCATCAAACCCGCCGATTCTGCGTGGCAGGAAATTGTAAATGATGTGAGTGAGGATACTTTCAGAAGCCTGATTAATGATCAGCCTCTGCTGACGAGAACCGGAGAACGGCTAATGAGAATCACTCCCCAGGGCCAGTGCTATGTTTCTGTAAAACTTAAAAGAGTGGATGTTGAGAACGATCATGAGTGGAATGCAGGAAGCATTATCGGGAATGACCTTATCCGTATCTGGCAAAAATCTGATAAAATGAACGAATGGAGAAGCCTTACAACCAGTGATAATTATTTCGGAAAAACAGCAAATATTAAGGAATTACTATAATCAACCATCAAAAATTTATTAAAATGAAAACCTTAAAAGAAAACACCAAAGAGATCAAAGGAAAAGTAAAATCCCTTGACAGTAAAGCCACTCCGGTTTTTGAGAATGTAAAGCCTATGCTGAGTACTCCCCTGGAGATCACCAGAGATAAGCTTAGAATGATGAATATGGTAGATGAAAATATCATCATTCACGACAGTGATATCAAACAGGATTGTGAATAAACAAATTTCAAAGCAATGAAAACCCTGAAAGAAAACACCAAAGAAATCAAAGGGAAAGTAAAATCCCTTGACAGTAAAGCCACTCCGGTTTTTGAGAATGTAAAGCCCATGCTGAGTACTCCCCTGGAGATCACCAGAGATAAACTCAGAATGATGAATATGGTAGATGAAAATATCATTATTCATGACAGTGATATAAAACAGGACTGCGAATAAGTCTTATTCAAAATGTAATTCCTTAATAGGATATAGGGACCAATTTATTGGTCTCTATATTTCCCAAATCATAAAAAATTAATAAAAATGGAAAGAAAAAATTTAATCAGTGCACACAACCCTGTAACCGGTCCCAGACATCTGGGCCATTATTTCGGAGCGATGAAATCCCTGGCAGAATCTCAGTATGAATACAATACATTTGTAGTTCTTGATGATCTCCTGGCCTATTTTATGTACCCTAAAGAAAGAGAATACATTCAGAACAGGACTTTATTTGTCGTACAGGATTTTATCAATTCAGGCTTCGATGTAGAAAATAACAATATCCTTCTTACATCAGATATTGCTCATTTATTCCTTGAGCATATGCTGTATTACAGCACCGTCATAGATGTGGAATACTGTAATCATCTGTATCAGAATTCTTTTCTGGGATCTTTGAAATCATATCAGAGAAAGGAACTGGGACTGAGCAACTACCCGTCTGTTACGGAATGGCTTTATCCTCAGATAGGTATTGCTGCAATGGCATTGAGCCTTAATGCAGATTACTTTCAGGGGGGAGAAGAAATCATCGGTTACATTTATATTATGGAAGAGATCGCAGAAAACCTGAAAAGGCGGAATAACATTTCCATCAGTGTTCCCAGGTATCTTCCGTCAAAGATCGGATATATCAACGGAACCGACGGAAAATATATGATTCAGAAGAACTGTGTTTTCCTGAGCGAAGATATAGACGACCTGGAATCAAAGATCATGTCTGTACAGGACAAAAAAGTACTGCAGGAATGGTATAACTCGCTGCACAGGGAAGATCTTTCACAGGCTCTGGAACACAGCGCGTTCAGTCTTGAGGAGAAAATGAAATTTTTCGGTATTCTGGCTGAAGAACTGCGTCCTTTCAGGGAAAACAGGCTTACCAACGAATATTTACTGAATGTACTCGATAAAGGAAAAGAATCCGTAGAAGATATTTTAAAATCTTCTCTGGAACCGCTGAAAAATTCACTCAATATTTACAGTATCTGAGTCCATCAGCGGAAAAACCGTTTTTCTTTCCTACCGTCAGCATGATCAGGTTTTACAGATTTACTTTAAACATTTAATTTACCATGGAAGATACAATCATTTTAAGAAAGCTATCTGTGGATGATGCAGCCACATTAAGCACATTAGCTGACAATAAAAATATATGGGATAATATGAGGGATATATTTCCTCATCCTTATACCCTTAAAGACGCTCTTCAGTTCATTGATATGGTATCTGCAGAAGACCCTCAGCTGACTTTTGCAATAGAATATAACGGGCATTTCGCAGGAATGATAAGCCTTATTAAACAGCCTGACGTTTACAGAAAAAGTGCCGAACTCGGATTCTGGATCGGGGAAAAATACTGGGGAAAAAAAATAGCCAGCAGATCAACAGAAAAACTGATTGACTATGCAGTAAACAACCTGGACCTGAACCGGATCTTTGCAAGAGTATTTGAATACAACACAGCTTCTATGAAAGTACTTAAAAACAGCGGATTCATTGAAGAAAGGGTTTCAATAGATGCCGTTTATAAAAATAATCAGTTCTATGATCTCCATCATTTTTACTTACTCATCAGAAACGTTTAATATGTAATAACCTCCGGAACCTGGAAACCTTCTGCATCAGGATGGGGTTATTATACCCCCTCATCCATGTCCAAAAGACCAGGCAGATGAAATTTCTCAGGCTTCGGAGATTATTCCGTTAAAGTACCGGAAAAAACGGGCTTTTCAGAAAATATGGGCCGGATACCCCGATCTAAAAAACGTGTATGGCTAATATTATTACTTTTTTTTCGGATGCTTATAAAGGACTGGCCAGGGAATCCTGGATGCTGTCCGTTATCATGCTGATCTACCGTTCAGGATCAATGGTTCTGCCGTTTCTTGGGGTTTACCTGACAGAAGAACTGGGCTTTTCCCTGAAAGAAGCAGGAACCGTATTAAGTTTTTACGGCCTGGGAGCGATTCTTGGGGCTTATCTTGGAGGAAGGTTTTCCGACAGAGCCGGGCACTTCAGAGTTCAGGTCATCAGTCTGTTTCTGTGTATTCCCGGACTTTTATTGATTCCTCATATAAAAAATATCTGTTTTCTGTCGTTTGCTCTTTTTTTGCAGAGTACGATCAGTGAGGTCTTTCTCCCTGCCAATGCTGTTGCCATTACCAGATATTCTTCAGCAGAAAACAGGGCCCGTGCATTCTCTCTCAACCGGCTGGCGCTCAACCTGGGATTCTTTATCGGTCCTTCTTTAGGAGGTTTTCTCTCCTCCGTTTCCTATCACCTGATCTTCTATGCAAATGCTGCCGCTGCATGTATCTCCGGAAGTATCATGTACCTGTATTTCAGAAACAAAAGTCAGCCTATCCCCGCCTACAAAACGATTATCGCCCGGAATTTCCGCTCTCCTTACCGGGATACGGCATTTCTTATTTTCATTTCTTTCTGTGTTATTTATGCTTTGTGTCTTATGCAGCTGTTCAGTACACTTCCCTTGTTTTATACATATACCGGACTTTCAAAAATAGAGATCGGAATGATATTCGGCTATTGTGGTATTTTACTTTTTATTGTTGAAATGCCTCTGGTCAACTGGGCCGCAAAAACCTTCAGTACCATTCAAACGGTGGTATTGGGTTTATTCTCACTCTGTACCGGTTATCTGATACTGGCTTTTTATTCAGACCTGTATCTCATTGTTCTGTCAGTTACTTTTATCTCCTTTTCCAATGTACTGGTGATCCCGTTTTTATCAGCCATCACGTCTATCCGGGCAGAAGGTAAAAATATAGGAGCCTATATGGGCTTATTCGGAGGGATATTTTCGATAGCCTTATTCCTTTCTCCAATTCTAGGATCGTTAATTGCCGAAAGTTACGGATTCAGCATACTATGGCTAACCATTTCTTTACTGATAGTAATCTCTTTATCCGGAATCTATTACACATATACCCGGAAACTTACCATAGAAAAGAATCCTGTACCCGAAACCGGGAAAAAATAATATATTTAGCAATTTCGGGAACAGCCATTAACACGAGTTGGGCTTTTACGGGAATCCGTAATAAAAATAAAATAATGAACAGTATATTTACAGTTGAATGGAATTGAAACCATAAAAATATACTTTTAATATTCTATGTCCAGAAAATATGAGTCCGGAACTCCGAAAATGAACCAATGCTCAGTCGGCAGCAAAATAGTATTCTCCTCTGAAATATTGTTTTTCTTTGCTGTTGCTTTCCAATCCGTTATATTTTTGTAATTTAACTTAAATGAAAATCTGCACCGGTATCATCTTACCTGATATCCGGAGGATTCTGTTCAAAAAATTAATCACCAACCCCAGATATACAGACATTGATAAAAGAAACAGAACATAACAGCCGTTCCATCGCATTCATTGATACCGAAATTGAACCCGCCAGCCTCAGAATCCTGGATATAGGCGGCATTAAAAATGATGGAGAACTCTTTCATAAAACTTCTGTTACAGAATTCATCCGGTTTCTCAGCAGAACAGAATTTATATGCGGACACAATATCTTCAATCATGACATCAAATATATAGGAAAAGCGGCCACCGAAGCAGGAATACCCCCTGAAAACATCATTGATACACTGTTCCTGTCCCCTCTCCTGTTTCCTACAAAGCCTTATCATTCTTTACTGAAAGATGACAAACTTCAGACAGAGGATACTAATAATCCTCTGAACGACTCCATGAAGGCAAAAGACCTTTTCTATGCAGAAATAACAGCATTCAGGGAAACAGGCGAAACCCTGAAACAGATATTTTATTTACTGCTGAAAGACAAAAGGGAGTTTAATGCTTTTTTCCGTTATGCAGGGTACACAGGAGCAGAAACGGATGTCCGGAAACTGATTATGACGGAATTCAAGAACGGGATATGTGACCATGCTGATTTAGCCCGTCTGATTTCAGAATATCCGGTAGAGCTCGCCTACGGCCTGTCCCTTATTCATTCTTTCATCAGGCATAGAGAAATTCATTCCATTACACCACCCTGGGTATTGAAAAACTATCCCGAAACAGAAAGAATCATGCTTCTGCTGCGGAACAGACCGTGTATAACAGGCTGTTTTTATTGTAGCCAGGCACTGGATATTCATAAAGGATTAAAAAAATTCTTCGGTTTTGATTCCTTTCGTCAGTACGGAGGTGAACCTCTCCAGGAAAAAGCGGTCAGGGCTGCCATAGAAAATAAATCACTGCTTGCTGTTTTTCCGACGGGAGGAGGTAAATCAATTACATTTCAGGTTCCGGCTCTCATCAGTGCAGAAAATTCGAAAGGGCTCACCGTTATTATTTCACCTCTTCAGTCCCTGATGAAAGACCAGGTTGATAATCTTGAAAAAATAGGAATTACTGAAGCTGTCACTATTAACGGGCTGCTTGATGCTGTTGAAAGAGGCCGGTCATTCGAAAGAATCGAGGACGGCTCAGCTTCCATTCTTTATATCTCACCGGAATCTCTGCGTTCTAAAAGTATTGAAAAATTAATTTTAGGAAGGAAAATTGTCCGTTTTGTTATTGATGAAGCACATTGTTTTTCCGCATGGGGACAGGATTTCAGGGTTGATTATCTCTATATTGGTGATTTCATTAAATCTGTTCAGGAAAAGAAAAATCTGGAAGAAGTAATTCCTGTTTCCTGTTTTACAGCAACCGCCAGGCAGAAAGTCATTCAGGATATCCGGGATTATTTTAAAGAAAAACTGGGACTCGATCTGGAACTGTTTACCTCAAAAGCCTCGAGAAGCAATCTTCATTACAAAGTGTTTGAAAAAACAGATGAAGAAGAAAAATACCAGGCTGCCAGGAACCTGATCGAAGGTAAAAACTGTCCCACGATTATTTATGTCTCAAAAACCAGGAAAGCTTTTTCTCTGGCAGAAAGACTCTCCAGAGACGGTTTCAGTGCCAGACCTTATCATGGGAAAATGGAAAAGCAGGAAAAATCGGCGAATCAGGATTCTTTTATCTCCGGAGAAACACAGATCATGGTTGCCACTTCTGCTTTTGGAATGGGAGTTGATAAAAAAGACGTCGGCATGGTTATTCACTACGAAATTTCAAACTCCCTTGAAAACTATGTTCAGGAGGCCGGAAGAGCCGGAAGAGATGAAAATATCACCGCGGACTGTTTTGTATTGTTCAATGAGGAAGACCTCGGCAAGCATTTTATTTTACTGAACCAGACCAAGCTTTCCATTAAAGAGATACAGCAGATATGGAAAGCCATAAAAGACATTACACGATTCCGGTCAACCGTATCCAATTCTGCTCTGGAAATTGCACGGAAAGCCGGCTGGGATGACAGTGTTATAGAGATTGAAACACGTGTAACCACAGCCATAGCTGCACTGGAAGAGGCAGGGTATCTGAAACGGGGGCAGAATATGCCGAGGGTTTTTGCCAACAGTATTCTGTCCAAAAATGCCCAGGAAGCCATTGATAAGATCAATTCCTCTGAAAAATTCACTGAAAATCAGAAAGAAAAAGGAATCAGGATTATTAAAAAACTTTTCTCAAGCAAAAGCAGGAAGCAGTCCAATGATGAAACGGCCGAATCCAGGGTAGATTACATCAGTGATCATTTGGGCATTGTAAAAGAAGAAGTCATTAATATCATCACTCTTCTCCGGGAGGAAAGAATTTTAGCGGATGCCAAAGATCTTACGGCATTTATTAAAAGAGGTGAAAGCCGGAACCGCTCGCTCACCATCTTTGAAGCTTTCGCTAAGATTGAAAACTTTCTGCTTCCTTTACTGGAAGAACAGCAAAAAGAATTTCACCTTAAACAGCTTAATGAGGACGGTGAAAAAAATGGCTGCGAAGGAATCAATACAGCCAGAATTAAAACCACAGTCAATTTTTGGGCGATCAAAAACTGGGTAAAAAGGCAGCCTCTGCCCCATTCAAAGAATCACCTTATCGTAAGTCTGCTTCATCCCGGAGAACAGCTGATAGAAAAACTGAAAAAACGACATGAGCTGGCCCGGTTTATCGTGGAACTGCTGTATGAAAAAAGCAGCATGGACATGGCAAAAAATGAGGCCGGGAAAGATGAGGTTCTTGTTGAATTTTCAGTACATGAACTGAAGGAAGCTTATGAAAACAGTGCCAATCTCTTCAAAATGGATATTGACATTCATGATATTGAAGATACCCTGTTTTATCTGTCAAGAATTGAGGCCATTAAAATTGAAGGCGGATTTTTGGTTGTATACAACCGGCTGACCATTGAACGCACCGAGCAGGATAACAAAAAAAGATATACCAAGGACGATTACCAGAAGCTGCATCATTTTTATGAAAATAAAATTCAGCAGATTCATATTGTGGGTGAATATGCAAAAAAAATGATCTCCAGTTATCAGGATGCCCTCCAGTTTGCTGAAGATTATTTTCAGCTCAATTATACCTCCTTTCTCAACAAATATTTTAACAGCAGCAGGCAGGATGAAATCAAAAAAAACCTTACACCTGCAAAATTCAGACAGCTTTTCGGGGAATTGTCTCCCACCCAGCTGAAGATCATAAAAGACAATGAAACCAAACACATTGCTGTTGCCGCAGGCCCCGGAAGCGGAAAAACAAGAGTTCTCGTTCATAAACTGGCATCCCTTCTTATGATGGAAGATGTTAAACACGAACAGCTCCTCATGGTCACCTTCTCAAGAGCTGCTGCTACCGAATTTAAAAAACGGCTGATCAGGCTGATCGGAAATTCCGTTCTTTACATCGATATCAAAACATTTCATTCTTATTGTTTTGATCTGTTGGGTAAAGTAGGAACAATAGAAAAATCAGAAGCTATCCTCAGAAAAACCATTGAAAAGATAAGGAATGGAGAGGTTGAAGCCAGCAAAATCACCAAAACAGTTCTTGTTATAGATGAAGCACAGGATATGGATAATGACGAATATGAGCTGATTAATGCCCTTATGGAGCAGAATGAAGAGATGAGGGTGATTGCCGTAGGTGATGACGATCAGAATATCTATGAATTCAGGGGAGCAAGTTCAAAATATCTGGAACAGTTCATTACCGTAAACAATGCTGTAAAACATGAACTGACTGAAAATTACAGAAGCAAAAGCAACCTTGTAGAGCTGTCCAATCAATTTGTGAAACAGATCTCTCATCGCCTGAAAGAAACACCGATTATTGCCAGACAGACAGATAACGGAAAAATAAAGATTGTGAAGTACCGGAACATCCACCTCATTGTGCCGCTTGTAAATGATATCCTCAATACCGGACTTCACGGAACCACCTGTGTACTCACCAAAACCAATGACGAAGCATTACAGGTCACCGGGCTGCTCCTGAAAAAGGGAATGCATGCAGAATTAATCCAGACCAATGACGGCTTCAATCTGTATAATATTGCAGAGATCAGATTTTTCCTGGATGCATTAAATCAGGAAGATGATGTTTTTACCATCAGTGATCAGGTATGGGAGCATGCCAAACGGGAACTGATCAATAATTTCCGCAGCAGCACCCGGCTGGACTCCTGTTTTAAGCTGATAAAAGATTTTGAGACCACCAACCCCAAAACAAAATACAAATCTGATCTGGAAGTTTTTATCCGGGAATCCAGATTAGAAGATTTTTTCAGTGAAAACGGGGAAACTGTTTTTGTTTCTACCATTCATAAAGCAAAGGGTAAAGAGTTCGATAATGTCTTTCTGCTCCTTGAGAATTTTAATGTATCCGGAGATCAGGAAAAACGGCAGCTGTATGTGGCCATGACAAGAGCCAAAAACAATTTGACGATCCATACCAATACCGGCCTTTTCGATCATCTTTCGGCAGAGAATACGGAACGGGTGGAAGACCGGGAAACCTACGCTCCTCCCGGCGGAATTGCTATGCACCTTACCTATAAAGATGTCTGGCTTGATTATTTTATCGGCAACCAGTCTTTAATTTCCCAATTAAGAAGCGGAGACAGTCTAAAGGTAAGCGGAACAGAATGTTTCACGGCCAATGGACAATCTGTTTTAAAATTCTCCCAGCAGTTCCGCAAAACCATTGATGATATGAAAGCTAAAAATTTTGAACTGAAAAGTGTAAAGATCAATTTTATTGTATATTGGCTGAAAGAAGGCTATGAAAAGGAGATCAGAGTTATCCTGCCCGAAGTTTATTTTCAGAAGAGCCTGCCGTTCACACCGGGTCTGCCGTAAATCTTCAGGAACAGAAATAATGTGTATACGGTACAGGGCTTGTATCCGGATCTGAAAAAATGTAATTTAGCCGTCAGAAATTATCCATAAACCTCTCCTGAATAACCACTGCCATGTCCAAATTAAAAGCCGTAAGGGAACAGAAAAATCTGACACAGGAAGAACTGTCAGAAAGATCTAAAATCTCTGTAAGAACCATTCAGCGGATTGAATCCGGGACGGAACCCAAAGGACATACACTCAGAGCATTGGCTCAGGCATTGGAAATACAGGAAAGTTTTCTGCAGGACACATTAACGGCTCCCGAAACTGATGCCGTACAGCCTGAAACAGAACAAAAAACAGAGTTCCCGGCTGAGGAAGAAGAAGCCGGAATCGATTATTCAAAGATCAAACTGATCAATCTTTCTTCTCTGCTGTTCGTTGTTCTGCCTCCTCTTAACATCCTTGCCCCTCTCCTGCTGATGTTTGTAATGAAGCAGCGAAACAGTCTGGCAAAACAGATTATTTCAGTACAGATACTGTGGACCGTCATGGCTCCGATTATATTTATGCTGGGTATCTTTTTAAAGCTTGGAAGACAGTTTTCACTGGTCCTTATGATCCTGATCGTACTCTCTAATGTCTTTATCATCCTCAGGAATGCTGCCTGTATAGACCGGAACAAAAAACTCTATTTTAAACTGAATTTCAGCATGATATAAATCCTGACAGGACTTTGGCGGGTTTTTGGCGGGTCAGTTTTCCGTATAAAAACAGTGGAAAATCTAATCTTTGTCAAAAAAAATTTCAGCAATGACAAAGTATGTTCAGCTTCTGTTCTTCATTTTTATTATTCTCCTGAATACAGCCAAAGCTCAGGCCGGTAAGACCAGTGCAATTTATAAAACCATCATGTCCGGAGACAGTCTTCTTTTTTCAGTCGGCTTCAATACCTGTGATATTAAGCAGATGGAAAACCTCCTGAGCGACCGGCTTGAATTTTTTCATGATAAAGACGGTATTTCCGATAAAAAGAAATTCATGTCCGATTTCAGAAACGGTTTATGCAAATCCCCGGAAACTTACAGATCCAGACGGGTTCTCGTGGATAACAGTACTCAGATTTATCCGATGTACAAAAACGGAGAATTATATGCCGTCATTCAGAATGGCGCCCATCAGTTTTATGAAAGAATCAACAATCAGCCCGAACAGCTGGTAGGTTCAGCTCAATTTACCAATTTCTGGTTTCCTGAAAACGGAATCTGGAAACTTAGAAAATCACTGAGCTTCGATCATCAGGCCAAGCAAACTTCTGAAGAAACAGCTTCTGAAAATGATGAGGTGGCCGAAAACCTGATGAGAGAGTTTAATATTCCGGCTTTGGGTCTGGGAATTATAGAAGACCATGAACTCAAACAGATCAGAGTATTTGGCGAAATTAAAAAAAATGTTCCGCCCTCCTATAACACCTGTTTTAACGTGGCTTCTCTTACCAAACCAGTCACAGCTATGGTAGCTTTACGTCTCATCAGTCTTGGAAAATGGAAGCTGGATGAACCTCTTTCAGCCTACTGGACAGATCCGGATATAGCCCACGATCCGAGACATCAGAAGCTGACCACCAGACTCATTCTGTCTCATCAGACCGGGTTTCCCAACTGGAGATGGATGAATGCCGATAAAAAACTCAATTTTCTCTTTGACCCGGGAACGAAATATCAATATTCAGGAGAAGGCTTTGAATATCTGAGAAAAGCCCTGGAAAACAGGTTCGGAAAAACACTGGATCAGCTGGCTCAGGAACTCATTTTTACCCCTCTCAAAATGAATGATACCAATTATATATGGGACCACAATACCGATGAATCAAGGTTTGCCATCGGATATAACGAAAAGGGCGAACCTTATCCGCTTGAAAAGGGAAAAACCGCCAATGCTGCGGATGATCTGCATACGACGGTAGAAGATTACGGTAATTTCATGGTAAGTGTAATGAAAGGCAGTCTTCTGAAACCTGAAGTTTTTCAGGAAATGATCGGAAAACAGGTTAAAACCAGAGAAAATAAGTATTTCGGATTAGGTTTTGAAATCTATGACCTCGGAAATGGTGAATATGCACTGGCTCACGGAGGTGCAGACCTGGGTACACGATGTATTGCTATTGTTCTGCCAAAATCAGGAAAAGGCATCCTTATCTTTACCAATACGGATGAGGGATATAAAGTGTATGAAAAGCTGGTAACGCATTATCTCGGGGTACAGGGAAAGAAAATTGCGGAGATAGAGAACAAATGACAAGTATCATTTTACATTGCTGAAAATCTTTGTGTTCTTTTATATTTCCCAACAAACCCCATAAAAAATCTGCTCAATCAGCCAGATCTGCGAGAAATTCAATTCTTATGGGTATGATAGCTTAGCTTTTTTTGTTAACGCTAAGGTTCATGTATAGGCAATACTGATTTTAAGAGAGGAAAGAACAGAATCAACTTCGTTGATCCGATGAAGCGATGGAATAGCCTTCATCTCTTTCAATCCTGAAAACAGATGGTAAAAATTGCTGAAAATCTCTGATTTTCTTGCGCCTTAAAAGCAGTATAATAGTAAAAAAAACTTGCGCCTTTTGCGTTTTTCCAACAAAGCCCATAAAAAAATCTGCTCAATCTGCCAGATCTGCGAGAAAATAGAATATCCATTAAGATCTGTGCTATCTGAGAGATCTGTGGGAAGCTAAAATAAGAAGCCTGCCTCATTTTGAATGGACAGGCTTTATATCGGTTTTTCGATGGAATTTATAATTTCTTAATGCGTGTATCTTATTTTACTTTTTCCAGCAGATATAATTTGGCTCCGGAAAAGGCAAGCTTCGGCATTACATTTCCTTCCAGAACCATCGTCTTGTTATTGACATCAATCACAGAGATATAGTTATTGGAATTGTATTCAATATAGTTTTCCTTTTCTTTGGTAAGAGGGTTCTTTCCGAATTCCAGGGAATATTTTACCCAGTCTTCTTTATCGGAACTGCAGTGAACCGGCTTGAATTTCGATTTTTTAGCTTTGAAAATGATCTGATCGAAGCTTTCCGTACAATCAGACGTAAATGAAGCATCCGGATTCTGATCTTTTGAAAAATCTTCAAAGGACCCGCGGTATATCCCTACTATTTTCCAGGTTCCGTCCAGACGGTCTTCATCTATTTTTCCTTTGGCTTTGCTGACGGCCCAGCTGATTCCGTTTACTGTCCCTTTTACGGCTTTATATCCCAGTGTTGCAGCGCCTGTCACCACTTTTGCAGCAGTTCTTACTACACAGGAGTTTAATATCAGTACGGCGGAGACGAGGAAAATTATTTTTTTCATATTGTCAGGTTTTTGTAGTAGTGCGAAGATAAGGTTTTTGATTAAAAGCGGAAAAACAGAGACTGAGCATGGAAGTTGCTGATGTGCCTGTTTATTACCCCGAATTCACGATTTTTTATTTATATGAATTTTACCAATGGATGTGTAAGATCTGGCTAAAGCCAAAGAATTGTTTTTTTATTATTTAGGCTGACTAAAGTCTGCCTCTATTGAATAAATTCTGCAATTATATGTAATTTCCAGATCTTTGGAAATGTTTTATTTGCCCGCAGATTCAGCTGATTGAGCAGATCTTTTATCTGATAAAACCGTAGATTCTTAAAAGCTTAAGTGAATTTCTGTGTGCAAAGCTTTAAACCGAAAATAACTTAAGTGTTCATTTTTATTCGTGCATTCGTGGCAGATATATTTTTAGAAATGTTTTATTTGCCCGCAGATTCAGCTGATTGAGCAGATCTTTTATCTGATAAAACCGTAGATTCTTAAAAGCTTAAGTGAACTTCTGTGTGCAAAGCTTTAAACTGAAAATAACTTAAGTGTTCATTTTTATTCGTGCATCCGTGGCAGATATATTTTTAGAAATGCTTTATTTGCTCGCAGATTCAGCTGATTGAGCAGATCTTTTATCTGATAAAACCGTAGATTCTTAAAAGCTTAAGTGAA
>NZ_JBXDSA010000001.1:1203519-1231625 GCF_056844565.1 Chryseobacterium sp. FR054
CGCAGATTCAGCTGATTGAGCAGATCTTTTATCTGATAAAACCGTAGATTCTTAAAAGCTTAAGTGAACTTCTGTGTGCAAAACTTCTAAACTAAAAAAATAACTTAAGTGTTCATTTTTATTCGTGCATACGTGGCAGATATATGGGGTTATTTTTACCAGAAAATCACAAAAACCAGCAAAACAGAATTACTACTGAAGTTTCGTTTTATTGATCAGCGGGTTGGCATACATCGCCAGGAAATATTCTTTTGAAAGAGGATCAGACGGGTCGATGCGCATTTCCAGCCTGCGGGCAAACAGCTGTTTTTCCTGTTCCGTGTATTGTGAAGCATAGGTATCCGTGTTCCGGAGCAGGTCGTAGGCGATAAATTTAGTCGGCCAAAGTTTATAATTACGGATAATGGAATCGTCTATTACCTGGGCAACGGCCTGAAGCTGTTTATTTTTATTCTCAATCTCTGCCGCAATTTCATCCAGTTCCGTATCCAGAACATCACCCGCATGAAGGTGTATCCTTTTTTTCTGCCCCAGAATTCCGCTCAGCATGGTAGTGAAATCTTCATTTTTACCTTTGATATATTCCTCTTCCCTGTGTTGGGCCAGTAACTGGGGCATTTTCAGGGAATCCGTAGGATCATATTCATAGGAAATAGAGATGGGAACGATCTTCAGGGTTTTAAAGTACTCCATCAGCGGCTGATCTCCTGCGGCCATGGCCAGCATTTTCAAAACGCCCTGCTGTGTAGCATCATTGCCGTCTTTGGTACGGCCTTCACGCTGGGCGATCCAGACCGAATGTTTCTGTACATGTAAAAGCTGCTCAATATATTCCGACATGGTTTGGGAGCTTTTCAGCTGCTCACGGAGCGAAAGCCCACGCTGCACCAGAAAGTTACGGTTCAGCTTGGCCAGGACATTCAGAAATTTCCTGCGGACTAGGTTATCCCCAATAGCAGAGGCCGTCATAATATGGCTGCTTTCCAGCAAAGCGAGATTAAGCAGTGAAGTATCCAGCACAATATCCCGGTGGTTGGAAATGAAAAGGTAAGGCGTATTTTTATCCAAATGGTCGAAGCCTGAAGTCGTTAATCCGTCAGAGCTTTTTGCCAGGATCTGGCGAACGGTATGGGCAATGAAATGGATCTGAAAATCACTTGTGGAATGTACCTCCTTCAGCTGCTCCAGCCACACCTCTTCTTCCCTGTCGGGGAAAGTAAAGTTCATCAGTGCCTTCATCATAGGATCCCGGGCTATTCCGGCCAATGCTCCATTCACTTCCTGATCATCAAAAAACCGGATTTCATCAAACTTCGACATGCAATTATTTAAGATTAAAAACTTTTTTGCAAAAGAACGAAAATTTATCTGGGATGAGGTTATAAAGGATGTTAAAGTATTATGAATGGCGTAGGAGTTGGGAGAAGCAACTGTTTTTTAAAAACGCCTTATATATCAAACATCATCAAGTTTACCAATAATATCTTTGGCCTCAATCGGGTTTCCTAAACTGATCAGAGTTTCAATAATGGAAGAAGTTGAAATTCTATTTTTTGTTTTATATGCCAGCAAATATAATAAAGCTTCTGAAGTCAGTAATATAAATCTTCTAATATCTGTATTCCAGGTAATTTCATTAATAAAGCTATCAAAGTTCGATTTAAATGAATTACTGACAATAATAAACCCGAATTTCTTATACCTTTCTTTTTGCAGATTAGGGATAATTTTGGTAATATATTCTTTAATCGCCCTGTCATCAAGACCTAGTGCATAGCCGTTTGAGTATGCTTTTGCGTCTATTAAAAATGCTGTATCATCGTCACTGTGCTTAATGATTGCATCTGGATTTCGGCCCGATCCCTGGCCTAAGATTTCCACTTCAAAATCCAGCTGTTTAAATATCTCGCTCACTAACTTTTCATAGGCACTCCCCTTTGAAGAAGAAGATTTTTCCGGATCACTGCCTAATTCAATAAGTTTAGCAACTTTTGGAATTAAATAATCTGTCAATTCAAAAGATGTACTCACTGTAATTGTTTTTTCTTCTTCTGTTTCCAGAGTTTCTGTGGCTGTCTTTTCTATTTTTACAGAAGATTGCTTATTAGGATTTCCTTTAAAGTTCCAAAAGGCATGTTCGGCAGACCAGTTGTTGATTGCTTTTCCCGAATAAGAGGTTAAAAGCTTTTTTATTTCTTCATTTAATGAATAGAAATATTTATAAGCTTCAACCTGGCTTTCTGTCTCATTCCAAAGTTCAAGTTCTCTGTAAGAATTAATTAATGATGTATATAAAATAGGCCATTTCTGATAATCCTGAATTTGCCAGAAATAAGATAAAAAATAAGATACTGAGCCTGGATTAGGTGCCCTTCTTTTATCTTTTGCTTTTGAATAAATGTTCTGACTGTATTTTTCCAGAGTAGTAATTTTAGAAAATCCATCTTCTAAATTTTCCGGCTCTGAAATAGTCAACCGGATCAGATCGGTTAATTCCTTGATGTTGGATTCACTGTTTTTCACCAATTGATTAAAAAACATCTGACCTTTTGTAGCCGTAAATCCCCAGAGGTTATTTCTCTTGTTAAAGCTATCTACATTCGTTTTAAATTCATAAATGTTAATCTTATCAGACTGAAAGTCATCTATAAATTTCTTAAGCTGAATGATTGCAGTTAACCTTTCCTCATCAATATTGGGAAGCTCATTTCCTTTAGTATCAAGTACTTTTTGATTAGCAACATAGTTATCCCAGATTTTTTGAATAGACTGTGTTTTTTGTTTTGAAATCATGGCTATTAAGGTTTATATCTTCCCATTCATCAATAAAGATTATTTTTTTAATGAAGAGATTATATTTGTATATCTATTTTTTTGTTTTCCGATAGCAATGATAATAAAAATCTTTCAGTAAATGCTATGAGGAAGGCAGAATTTCATTAAACCCGCCACCCAAAAAGCCACAGCTCCTTCCAAAGGGTCACCGGGTATTCTGTAAAGTCTCCGAAGGGCCTTCCGAAAGACATACAGCCCCTTGAGTAAGGGAAGATACCCCCTTAGGTAAGGGGGTAAAACCGGTTGCAAAACGGGCTCCGGGGATTTACGAACCGGCTCCGGACCGTTATATAAGAGCCTGTTGTCCCTTATATTGGTCCCTGAAGGGGGTTATGAAGCGGGTACAGTCCCTATATCCATAAAAAAAGTACGTTTTCACGTACTCTTTAACTTAATTCCGTCCCTTAGCAGTTTCTTTTATTGATTCTCATCAGAGACCGGAGGTGGCGGAATTGGCCGGGAAACCTGGGAAGTTATAAAGAACTGCTTCATATCTTCATAAATCACATTGGTACCCGGTACATTTTCTTCGGAAAGAAATCTCAGGTTCCTGTAGAAGCTGATCGCATTGTGGTAATTGTCATGATCCAGAAGCACTTTGGTGTCAGACAGCTGTTCGGTAAGTGAATCCAGTCTCTGAAGCCGCTGTTCGAGCAGCTCCCTGGCCGTATAATCCCGGTCGAATTCTGCCTTATCCAGAAATCCGGGAATATACTGCGGGTACTGCTCCATATAGCTTTTGACTTTGTTTACAAAAAGTTTATTCTGCTCCGCTATTCTTCCGTACTGCTGCCGCTGGTCCGGGGTAAGATTGATGGTTTTTCCGGCAAGTACAGTCTGTATGCTCTGTATTGCATTGTCTAAGGTCTCCAGCTCACTGTTTGAGAAGCTCAGACTGATTAAATTATCAAGTGCCATATTATAATGTTTTTTGGTGTTATGGTTTTCAAATATAGCAAGTGTAATCATAAATAAATCAACATATAGTGAATTTTTAAACCATCATTCATCAGATTATAAAAACACAATAAAATGATTAATATTTTCAGAATATACAATGTAAAAAATACATTATATTGAATTAAATAACGAAAAACAAAAACAAGCCCTGTTTCAGGCACAGGCGTGAAGAATAAAGATTATAATTACGCCCTTCCGCCAAGCTGTTTTTATAAATATTTTTTTATATTTAACTCCTTAATAAATGTTGACTATCATGGAACATAAAATACATCAGGGCCGCAATGTAAAACGATTCAGGGAAATGCTGGGCATCAAGCAGGAAGCACTGGCTCTTGACCTCGGGGACGACTGGAACCAGAAGAAAGTTTCCCTGCTGGAACAGAAAGAAATTATTGAAGAACCTTTACTGAAAAGAATTTCTGAAGTATTGAAAATCCCGGTGGAAGCGTTTCAGAATTTTGATGAGGAGCAGGCGGTGAATATTATTTCTAATACGTTTTCTGATTTCAAAGATGGAGCTTCAGCAATAAATGTTCATCCTATTTTTAATCCGGTAGAAGCTATTCTAAAGATGCATAACGAAAAGATGGAACTTTATGAAAGGATGCTGAAGGAGAAGGATGAGATGATGGGGAGGCTGGAGAAGTTGATTGAGAAGGGATAACTTAACATATATAAAAAGGTTCAGCATCTGCTGAACCTTTTTATATATGTTATTTGAATAATTTCTTACTTCCATCTTTTAAAAGATTGGGAAGAGTTTATTTTACAATCTAATTATTAGTTTTCAAGGTTTTTTCAAAATCATCACAAATTTGAGGTAAAATATCTTTTGTCTCTCTTTCTATGTTTTATTTTATTATCAATATTTAAAAATTTAGAGTATTTATTAAGTACCTAACTCATGTCCTTCATCATTTTTTAAACCAATATTCTGTCAGTCTCTGTTCTCCGGATTTTAATAAAACACCCTGTTCAACAGCCCATTTCAGGTCTCTACTTGCTGTAGGGGCAGAAATACTCCTGAAATTTTGCATATAGTCTTTCCTGCTGAACTTATTTTGTTTTACTTTCTCTTTAAATAAGAAAATTCTGTCTTCTGTATACAATGTTTTATTTTGAGATTGAAGAAGTTCTTGTAGAGATTCGAGAATAATACCGAGCATAAATTCCAGAAAAGGGGTAGAGTTTCCTTTTTTATCACATTCTGATAAGGTATGATAATATTCAGTCTGTTTTTGCTTAATGAGAGCTTCTATGGGCAGATATTCAAATACAGCATATTGCTGCATCAGAATTAAGGTCTGCCACAGCCTGCCCATTCTTCCATTACCGTCTGTAAAAGGGTGTATAAATTCAAACTCATAGTGGAAGACACAGCTTTTAATTAAAATCAGGTCTTTGTCTTTTTTCAGATAAGCAAAGAGATCTTTCATCAATCCTTTTACCATTGCGCCTCCCGGTGCTATATGTTCTACTTTTGAGCCTTTAATGATTCCCATATTAGTGGTTCTTAACTTACCGGGATGGTCAACCAGTCCTTTCATCAGAATGGAATGGGCTTTTTCCAGGTCTTTTAAGTGATAAGGGTTCAGCTGATTGATTTCTTCATATACCTGTATCGCATTCTGAACTTCAAGAATATCTTTTTGGGGAGCAATAACTCTTTTATTTTCCAGTAAAGCGGTTATCTGCTCTTCAGTAATTGTATTTCCTTCAATTTCCAGGGAAGACTGAATGGTTTTGATCCTGTTATTTTTCCTTAATTCAGTTACAGGCTTATACAGATGTGAAGCATTGATTTCTCCTATTTTTTCAGAAATAGAAGCCACTAAAAATAAAATGGTATCTGTAATAGTATAAGGAGGTTTCATGTCTTTGATAGTATCATATGATATTATCAAAGATAGAGATTTTTATTAAAAAAAAGGATTTATTAAAATAAACTATGTATTTAAGTCAACCGCTACAGTCTGCGTTCCTTTACACATCCACCTCCTCAACCTCCACACCGGCAAATACACAAACACCACAGACAACACACCCGCCAATACACCCACCACCACAGCCATCGTCGCACCATCCAGCTTATAATCCTTCGACAGATTCAACTGTCCCAGAAATAGCAGGGACAGCACCAGTAAGCCGGAAACCAGGCCGTGTACAATGCTCAGTCTGGTCATTAACTTTTTAATATTCAGCTGTTCATCTATGGTAAATTCTATGGCATCCTGGCTGGCGGCATCGGTGACTCTTTTGATGATGTCGATGGTGAGGACTACCGGAAGAAAAATGGCCATAGGCAGGGTAAGGCGGGCCAGGTTCTGTTCTCCGGCGAAGAAATGGGTGTAGCCTAATTCTTTGAAGCTGGCGTAAGCGATGATGAAATTAAAAAATACGTTGGGAAGGACATAATAAATCGTGCGCTTTAATAAAAAGCGTTTGAGGGTGGTTCTCTTGAGTTTTTTGGGTTGTGGAGGTTTTATTTTCAGTTTCATACGGGCTGGGTCAGGAATTCAAGGGCTTTGTCTTTAATTGCTGTGGCTTCTGCTTTGGGAAGGAAATCTTCATGGGAAATGAACATAAAATCCATCTGCCGGTTGAAGGTTGTGGTTACCAGCGTTGTTGCATTCAGCCACGGGAAGGCTACCGTAGGACTGAAGATCGTTTCCACTTTAAAATGGCTGTAATCAGCCGGAATATTGAGCTTTCCCATATTGGATAAAGTAACGTCATGTCCTCCCCTTCCCGATTTCAGCAGACTGATCATGCGTTCCACGATCGGGTGCATCTGTTCACCCATCCAGAGCAGTTCGCGGGCCTGCATCTTTTCCATTTTCAGGGCCAGTTCTTTTTTGATCTGCCTGGCATTGTGCAGCACATCCCGGCTTCCTTTCCTGATGGAGAGTTCAACAGTCGGTGCAAACGCAAATACATGATCCTGCTTAATTTCCGGAATAAAATGGCGCACATCCACAGGGCTGATTACTTTTCCTTTGGCCTTAGTTCCCTGCTTCTCCCGAAAAGCCTGCATAAAGGAAGCACACAGAAGAGCATGCACGGAAATCCCCTGGGATTTACAGGTTTCCGTGATCTGTGAAGTGCTTTCCGTATCCATCTTCCAGTGAATGACATAATTTTTACCGAGATTTCTCATTTTACTTTTCCGTTGCATCAGGAAAAACAGTTTGGCCATCATCAGGTACAATCTTGCGTTCCGTTTCTTCTTTTTCAGATCAAAATCCGGGGGTAGGAAATCATCTGCCGAACTGAAAACCTCATAAGGCTGCAGTTCAGAAGAAGGATCATCCAGCAACCCGAGAAGCTCCCGCATCAGCGTGACCAGAGATCCCCCGTCGCAGATGCAGTGAGGCATTACCCAGAGAATTTCGGAAACACTTCCCCCTTTCACCCAGACCAGTTGGGCCAATGGCTTTTTCCCGTCTTCAAACAGGCGGAACCATTCTTTTTCAGATTCCTTCATCCAGTCGGTATCCGTACGTCTTTCAACAATACGGAGAGGAATCGGTCCCATTTCTTTTTCTTCTGTGTAAACGGGATACTCTTCAGCTGTATGATCGATCCGCATCCTCAGCAGGGGATGCTTCTGCTGGATTTTTGCCAGGGCAGCTGTAAAATTAGCTTCCGGAACGCTGCCGTTAATTCTGGCTGTAAATATACAGTTGACCGGTGTTTCAGGATCTACATACATGATCCGTTCCACCATCATGAGTCTTCTTTTCATCATTATACTGCGGTATATTGCATTTCTTTTTTAATGGTCTGAACCACCTCATCACGGATGGCTAGTGCCTCAATGTAAGGCAGGTATCCTTCGCTTCCCACAAAAGAAAAATCCATTTCCCCGCGGAAGGTGGAGACCACCATAGTAGTTGTATTTCCCAAAGGGCCGATAACTGAAGGACTGAAGACCGTCTCCAGGGTAAATGCTTTATATTCATGCGGAATCTGAATCCGTCCCAGATTGGAAAACATACAGTCGTTGGACGATTTACCGTTTTTCAGGAGTTTGGTGAAGTTCTTCAGCGCATCATGCCCGGACTCCATAACCATCATCGTCATGTAAGGATTCAGTTTGGACGTTTTAAGCTCCACCGCCTTCTGCATCACAGGCAGATTTTCGGAAAAGCTCAGTTTTTCATTCGCGGAAACCACAATCATCAGCCCGAACGCAAAAATATGATCGCTTTTGACCTGCGGGGCAAACCTCCGGATATCCACCGGGCAGGAAACCTTATTGAAAGCAGCCGTTCCTTTTACCTTCTTAAAAGCCTGAAGAATAGCCGCACTTAAAAAAGTATTCACCGTAACATTCACGGATTTACAGTAGTCCATAAACTCCCTGCTTTCCGCCGGACTCAACTTCCAGTGGATCAGGTAATCACTCTTCCGTTCAACCGCTTTTTTACTGACAGGAATACATTTGATAGCCGTAGCCGCCAGTCTTCCGATCAGTTTAGCCTTAAACCGCTGTTTACGGTTCGCCAGGATAGAAGCAGGGACCACATCCCCGATTCCCATGACCGGGCTTTCGGTTCCGATGTCTGCGGAAGGATCATCCAGCACTTTCAGGAACTCATACAGGAACGTCATGGCAGAACCGCCATCACATAAACAGTGATGAAATGCAAACAGCATATCGGAAACCTCCTCCCCTTTGATCCACACAAAACGGATCAGGGGAAGCTTTTCATAATGAAACAGAGTCTGCCATTCCTTTCTGGATTCCTCCTGCCACTGGTTATCACCCTGACGTATAAGAATCCTGACTGGAATAGAAACGGGATTTTCCGGAACATCAAACCAGGGCACATTTTTTTCATCATGGCTGATCTGTGCCCTGAGCCACGGATGTTTCTCCTGAATACGTGCTAATGCCCGCCGGATCTCTTTTAACGTAAAGGTTCCCTTCAGCCTGAAAGGGATCACCGCATTAAAAGGTTCCGTCCCGTCGCCCAGCAGCATGCGTTCACCAAATAACAGTCTTCTTTTCATAGGCTTATGCTAATACCGGTTGTTCCTGTTGTACAAAATGCTCCAGAAGTTCTACCGCTTTATCATTACCTCCGGCCATAAGGAAGGTACGCTGAACTTCCTGAGCCGCCGTCCTGTATTCCGGATTTTCCAGCAGTTCAAAAACAGTTTCGCGAAGGGCATCTGCACGCAACCTTTTATAGCGGATACTTTTTCCGCAACCTGCCTGCTCAATTAATTTCGCGATATGGAAATGATCGTATGCAATTGGCGTGATCAGCATTGGCAAGCCGTTACGGAAGGTGTCGTTTACAGTATTGAAACCACCGTGGCAGATCACCATATCCATATGAGCCATCACGGCCGACTGCGGCACAAAGCTGCTCACGATGAAATTATCCGGCCATTCTTCAAAGATCTCCGGCGGAGTGGCCGCCACAACAGTTACCGGCTGATTGGCAAATGCAGCAATGATCTTTTCAAAAAAGGCTTTACGGATGTCTACCAGCAGTGTCCCGAGAGATACAAATATTTTAGGGGTTGTGGAGGCATTCAGCTTTTCCCAGTCGAAAGGAACATCGTTCGGCCGTCCTTTTACCGGGCCTACAAATTTCATGTGAGGGGGAACGGTTTCAAAACCGGCAAAAGCCTGTGAGGTAAATACCATATTCAGCTTATGGGAATGGATGTAAATACCCTCCTCATGGATTCCGACTTCTTTCTGAAGGTCTTTGATGAGGTTCTGCTGCCATTCCCAGATTTTCGGGGCATTTTTCTCGGTATCTCCCATGACATCAGGCGGAACAGGTGTTGTTGTTACACAGGGAATATTGTTTTTATGAGCGAAAAGGGCTCCTCCGAAACTGATACAGTCGTTCACGATCACATCAGGCATCCAGCTTTCCGTTAACCGGGTAAGTCCCGGCATCATCATTTTGGCGAACGGAATGTAGGTTTCTTCCAGGGCCAGCTTCATCACTTCAGGGCCGGAGCACGAAGGTCCGTCATCCTGTCTTTTTAAAATACGCTGAAGCTCTTCCTGATACGGGATAAGTTCCTTTTCAGGATAGAAATAAGAACCACCTTCCGGAATATGTTTGCTGTCTAATGGGGTAATCCCGAACCATTTTACTTCATGGCCGCGCGCGATCAGACTGGCTCCCACGCTTAAAGTAGGGCTGATATGTCCGAAAAACGGCGGTACCACAAATAAAAACTTAGACGGTTTTGCAGGTCCGGAAACAGAAGCCAGTGTTTTTTCAAGCAGGCTGGCAGCTGTAACTGTTCCTCCCGCATCTATAAAGGATTGACGAACCGTCCGGGCAGCCTCACGGTAAGCCGGATTATTTAAGATCTGATGAACCGCATCCCTTAGATGACCGGCTTTAAACCTGTTAAAATTAAGACGTTCACCCGCGTTTGTGCGCACTACCCTTCCGGCAACGTGCGACTGGTCGTAAGCAATAGGAATCACCACAAGAGGTAAGCCGTTCGACAGGGTTTCCGAAACGGTATTGTGCCCTCCGTGGCAGACTACACCATCCAGATGCGGAAGCAGATCAAGCTGGGGAACCTGCTGGTACACCATAAAGTTATCCGGCCACTGTTCGAAAAGCTGCGGATCTGAAACCACGACAACCGTTAAATCTTCTTCTTTAAAAGCATCAACTACCTTTTGGAAAAATGCTTTTTTATGATCGTGATCGAAGGTGGTGCCGATGCTCACCAGGATCTTTTTATTGGTTTTATTTTTAAATTTATCCCAGTTGAATTCACATGAGATCCGACGTTCCGTAAGAACGGGACCTGTAAACTGATAATGGGAAGGCAGTTCCATTTCACCGAAAAAGTGGCTGGACGTCAGCACCAGGGTCAGCAGGTCGGAAGTGGCCAGTGACCTGTTCTCCGTGATGCCTAATTCCTTCTGAAGTTCGAGGATTTTGTTCACTTCCCACTCGTGTACTTTAGGGAGTTCATCCATAATTTTAATGGCTGCCGGAGCGGTAACGGAGGTCGTATAAGGAAGTCCCAGTATTTTCGCGGCAATAGCGGCTGCAAATAACTGATGGTCGCCGATCACCATATCAGGCTGATATTCCTTCAATAATGCGACAATTCCGTTATAGGAATGCCTGTTTAGCGGAATAAGGACATCTTCGTAAAGAAACTTCACACTGTCTATTCCGTACACTACTTTTTTTGAAATAATATCAAGATATTTTTCGCTTTCTCTTTTTTCTTCATCGGTCTGATCATACTGGATGAGCAGCAGTTCTCCTCCTTCGGGAAGTCTGGTATTTAAATTTTTATCAAGACTGATCCAGGCAACGTGGTGTCCTCTTTTCAGCAATTCGGAACCGATGCTTAAAGTGGGATTGACATGGCCTGTCAACGGTGGAACAACAAATACAAATTTAGCCATGATTCTGTGTTAATGCGTTAGATAATGATTGAGATAAAAAATGAACAATAGTTTCCGCGATCAGCACAGGTTCCTGAATCGGAATGTTGTGATCGCCGGGGATAAGCTCAAGTCCGGAATGAGGGATCTGAGATTTCAGCCATTCTCCGGTTGTCCGGCAGTTGGAGTGCGCTCCATAAAGCAGTAATGTGGGAACATCCAGTCCGGAAAGAGGGACTTCACTGAGGAAATTCTTCTCTTTTACCATATCGGCTTTAATGCTTGTCTCTCCAAACAGGAACTCATACATCCTGTGGTTTTTCTCCATCTGCCTTTTGCCCATCTGCACTTTCGTGGTATCCGTAAAATTGGCCACATAATGTTCCAGAAACTCCCTGCTGTACTCATCGATGATGTTTCTTGCTTTTTCGTCCTGCGGATCCGGAGCTTCCATTACCACCAGGCGGCTGATACGTTCCGGGGCTTTCAATGCTGTTTTCAGGGCAATAAGTCCACCGAAGCTGTATCCCGCAAGGTATACTTTCCGAAGTTCCAGATGATCCGTCAGGGCGAGCAGATCGGAAGACATATTTTCCAGATCATAACCGTCCGGAAAACGTTCGCTCATCCCGTGGCTTTTCAGGTCGTACATCACCACATGAAAGTGTTTTGCCAGAACCGGGGCAATATTAAAATAGTAAATGGACAGGTTGCTGAACATCCCGTGGATGAGCACCACCGTCTGTTCAGCCCCTTTATTGAGTTCCTGAATATGAACTTTCCTATTGTTTACACTGATTACTGGCATTCGTAAATATAATTGATGATCATACTCAGGTCCAGATTGATCAGTTCGTCAAGATCCATGGAAGACAGCCATCCGGTAAAATCGATCTGATCCCCGAAATGGGCTTTGATTTTTTCGGAGAAAGACACGATCTCGATACTGTCCATTTCCAGGTCTTTGGTGAATGAACTTTCCGGAGTGATGTCCATTTCTTCTACAAATTCTTCGCCTATCACTTCAGTAATAAAACCTTTTAAAAGTGTAAAAAGTTCTTCATGGTTCATTTTTAATGTTGCGTTTACAGTGTCCATCCGATAATATAATTTTTATGTTTAATAGTTTTGATTTCAATATTGTTGATCCACAGGTGACCGTCTTTTATTCTTTCGACTTCAAAGGCTTTGGGATTGCCTTTCAGCCCGGTTCCCAGGAACTTTCCGCAGGCTTCTTTGGCTACCCAGAACCGGGTGGTCCATTCCGCCTGGTCCCTGTCTTTTAATAAGATTAATTCCTGGTCCGTAAATACCAGGTCATAAAATCCTGAACTGCGTTCTTCCATGAGCTCCATATCGATTCCTACGGATTGGCCATATCTCGCGATTCCCACGGCTTCTTTGCCTTTGTGAGCCAGTGAAATATGAATATCCTCTGTAAAATCGCTGATGAGGTAAGGTTTCCCCGCTTCATCGGAACGGATCTCAAAAGTGATCGGGAAACAGGCATGATTTTTTTCCCGGCGGAGAAGGTTTCTGACAGCATCTTTCACTGCTACACGGCTTACCATCCAGTTTTTCTTTTTGTTGGGTAACAGCTGCCGGTGATGCTGCTTTTCTGTCTGATTGAAATATCTTTTCAGGATAAAATCCCATGAAGCGACTCTGGTATAGGCCTGGTGGAAGAAGAATACGTCCGGAGCAATCTCCTCAGAAAGCCTGTTATGCAAAGGTGACATGGAGACGTTCCATAAAGCGGCATCAATTTCCAGTCTTCTGTTCTGCCAGCCGGTGATGGCACACCAAACTTTTCCGTCTCTTTTCAGGATGATATCCGCAATGGCAAATTCATCGTTAAGCTCAGTCAGCATACAGGTACATTCAAAAATACCTTCCTGGTCGTGCATATCACCGAAGAATTCAATATCCCTGATCTTTACCGGGAAGGCGATGCGGTCTTTCACCAGGGTAAGCTGCAGCCAAAGCCCGAATAACTGTCCGGCATTGTCCAGCAGAGAACCTTTTCCTCCGTTCCCTTTGATCTTTCCGATAATTCCTTTGTCTCCAACAGCTGAAACTTCTGTAATTCCCTGGTATTTTTCTCCATGGAACATGTGCATGTCATAGATTTCCTCAGGCGTTCTTTCAATGGGTAAAAGATCGCCGATGGAAAGGTTAAAGGCCGGAACAGAAACCTGAGCAGATTTTAAGATCACTTCCGCATTGGCAAAATTCTCAATATCCAGACAGGCATGATTTTCACTACGCCATTGTCCTTTCACGGTTTTCTCAAAAGGCTCTGCCACATTCATCCATTGGAATACACTTACGTTTATGATTTTATGAACCTGTGTTCCCGGGATTTCTGCTTCCGCGATTTCTGCCAGCAGTTCAAAGATCATGGTCATCGGGATTACGGGTTCCATATCGGCTACATAAGCCCATCCTTTTGGCTGTCTCAACAAGCTGTGATCGATCAGGTAAGGATGACTTTCCAGCGTTACGTACAGATCTTTTGAGAAGGTTGTACTTTTCGGTGCTTGTGGAGCGGGTTGATGTACTACGGGAGGAGCCTGAGCAGGACGTGGAATCGTAATCTCCGGACGGTTTTGGAATAAAGTCAAGACTTCTTCCTGCATCCTGATCATATCGGCAACATTGTCCTGGAATGCCTGTACCAGCGGATGACCACTTCCGGCAGTCATGGCTGAAGCTGAGGCAGTATATTGTTTTGGTGTTTCAAAGGCTTGAGCTAAGGCTTTTACTTCCTGGAAGTTTCGGATAATAGGTGAGCCTAATTCCAATTTAATGCTTTTTCCGGAGGATTTTTTTGAATGCTGCTGAACTTCTAAAAAGTCAAGAGCAATTGTTTTTCCTTCTACAAACAACGAAGCCACAACACGCTGTAACTGCGCCAATGCAGAACGGGTAGGAACGCTGGAGGCAATCGTACTGAATGCTTTTCCTTTCAGTGTATCATCAATAAACCCGATCAGTCCTCCGGTTCCTACCTGAATGAAAACTCTTGCGCCTTCTTCATATAATTTATCCGTCAGTTCACGGAAACGGACCGGTTCAACCAGATGCTCGGCACTCAGTTTTCTGATCGCAGCCTGATCTGCCGGATAGGGTTCCAATGTGGTTGCCGACCATAACGGGATCTTTGTTTTCTGGAACTGTGCTTTTTCCATTCCTGCTAAAATCACATCCAGTTTATCAGCGATAAAAGGTGAATGAAATCCGGACTGGAACGGCAGTACCTGATGAAAGATCTGTTTTGATTTTAACAGAGGAACCAGTTCATCCAGCGCGGCATTACTTCCGCAGAGAATCACCTGATTAGGGCAGTTATCGTTAGAAATATACAGGTCTGAAATTTCTGAAATAAAAGGCTGTACAACATCAATTCCCGCTCCGATGGCTATGAATCTGGAATCTTTTAATTCAAAAGTTTCCGGATTCAGTACATCGATCAGGGCTTTTACGGAATTGGCTTCTGCCAGTTCGGAGGAATATCCTGCCAGCCATTCTCCCAGGCTGTGTCCTGCATTCATATCCGGGATAATCCCCAGTTTTTTCAGTGAGTTGTCCAGGATACTGCAGCTGTTGAAAATATTTAAGGCATCCGTTAAAAGGCCTTCACCTTCAGTTTCTATGGGAGCTGTCAGCCCGAAATATCTGCCGGCACTTTCCACTTCACCTTTTGCCAGACCGTCTAAGCCGGGGAACACAAAGGCTACTTTCCCGCCCTCCTTTAACAGTGGCGCGGAAGTGTACCAGATATCCTGTTTATTTCTCCAGATCAGGTTTTTGGCAACAATTTTAATGGCTTTTTCTATTCTTGCAGGAGTCGGATCGAATATCGCTACTCTGAAGTCTCCTTCTCCTAGTGTAGTGTCGTTATTCTGCAACGCGGAAAGCAGTTCTTCATGCGTAGGTCTTGCCAATAGTAACACTTTGTCTTTTTTCGGCATATCATAGCCTTCAAGAACAACGTGTGCATTGATTCCTCCAAATCCGAAAGCGTTCACTGCCGCTACTTTTGGAAGTCCTGTTTCTGACCATATTTTCGGTTCCTGTACAGGCTCGAAACGGGTCTGCTGCATATCCGCAACCGGGTTTTCGCAGTACAATGTCGGCGGTAAAGTGTCATGATGCAGGGCTAGGCAGGTTTTGATCAGTCCGGCAATTCCAGCGGCAGGCATCGCGTGTCCGATATTGGACTTTACAGATCCTATTCCGGCTGCCTGTACAGGTTCCTGTTTTCCAAAAAACTGCGCCAAAGTCTGAAGTTCCGTTTTGTCTCCAAGCGGAGTTCCGGTACCGTGGGCTTCAAGGTAACCTATCTTATTTTTATCCAGACCGGCATTGATCCAGGCCTGTTCCAAAGCTTTCAGCTGGCCTTTGACGGACGGACTCATTACACTGGTTCCGTTTCCGTCACTGCTCACGCCTACTCCTTTGATGACGGCATAGATCTTATCCTGATCACGGACTGCATCTTCCAGTCTTTTTAAAACCACAAAACCGCAGCCCTCTCCTATCAGTAAGCCATCCGCATCAGTACTGAACGGCTTGATCTTTTCCTGGCGGGACATTGCTCCAAGCTGGGCAAAAATGCTCCAGAAAGCGGCATTCTGTCCTGTATGCACTCCTCCGGCGATCATCATATCGGAACGCCCTCTCTGAAGTTCCTGCACAGCGTGATCTACTGCGATCAAAGCACTGGCACAGGCGGCATCTACGGTAAAGGCCACTCCTCCCAGATCAAAACGGTTGGCCACCAATGATGCGACGAGATTGGGAATCAGTCCCATAGCCGTATCGGCGGCAAAACGTCCTTTCTTTTCCTGAAAAGCGTGCTTTACTTTTTCAATATCTTCTGAAGAAACCTGGGGCAGCAATTCCTTCAGCAATGACGAAATCTGTTCTCCGGTTCTTACAATTTCAATGGCACGGGTAGCTCCCGGTCCGGTATAGTTTCCTTTTCCGATGATAATTCCGGTTTTTTCAAGGGAAGTATTCTTTTGGAATACTCCGGCATCCTCCAAAGCTTTCTGAACCAAATCAAGGGTGAGTAAATGATCGGGTTCCGTTCCTTCCACAGCCAGGGGTAAAATCCCGAATGCGGCAGGATCAAATTCATAATCGGGAATAAATCCGCCCCGTTTGCAATAGAAACGGTCAACGGGATTAGCGGCATCACTAAAGTGTACCGGATCTATCCTGTCAGCCGGAGCCGACTGGGTAGAATCTACTTTACTGACAATATTCTGCCAGAAAGTACGGGCATCCTGCGCCCCGGGAAAGACGCAGGACAATCCAATTACAGCAACATCTGTTTTTTTCATGCTCAGTTTATACAGAGGTTTACCAATTATTTCCTGACATGATCAACACCTGGCTTTCGGTTCCGTATCTGATTTCATTAAGGAATATTTCTTTTCCTTCATCCAGCGGAATCATGGAGATTCCCCTGCGTTCGTATTCTGATTCCAGCGTGGAAGAAACCATTCCGGCTCCTTTCCACGGGCCCCAGTTGATGGAGATTATTTTCCCTTTCAGTCTTTTATTCAGAGCGTTGGCATAATCATCAAGAACACTGTTGGCTGCGGCATAATCGGTCTGTCCTTTATTACCGTATACGGAAGCGATGCTTGAAAACAGTACCACAAACTGGCAATCTGTACGAAGCTGTTCTGCCAGTATACGCAATGGCTTTACTTTGGTATCAAATACACGTCCGAAAGAAGAAGTTGTCTTTTGCCTGAATAATTTATCCTCCAGAAGCCCCGCCCCGTGGATCACTCCGTCCAGACGGCTGTATTTTTCATAAATACTGCTGATCAGACGGCTCAGTCCTTCTTCGTCACAAAGGTCTAAGGATTTGTAGACAATGGTATTTCCGAGCATTTCCATATCACGGATGGTACGCAGGATCTGGTTGTTTTTGTAAATTCTGGTCGTTTCTTTTTCTATTTCCGCAGGCGAAGTAAATTTTCCGGATCTGATCAGGAAGCTTCTGATTTCTTCTTTGGTTTTCATTCCTTCCCATTCTTCTGATGATACTTCATTTCTCGGATCTGCCGATCTTCCTACCAAAATGTAAGTACACGGATAGGCCTGAGACATATGCTTTACCAGCTCTGCCGTAATTCCCTGTGCTCCTCCGAGTACCAGCACCACTGATTCCTGATCTAAATGAATGTGTGCTTCATTTAAGCTTGTAGACAATGGTGAAGGGATAATGTTGACTTTATGTCTTTTTTCGTTTTTATAAATAACCTCAGCAGGTTTATCGTTGGTCAGAATCTCTTTTAACGTAATTTCAGCGATCTGATCTACTTCCTGAGGGGTGCTCAGGCTGATTAATCTGCAGGCAGTGTTGTCAAATTCTCTGGCCAGACTTTTGAAAAGCCCCGGGTACCCCTGATGATGGCGTAAAACACTTACATCGGTCATCTCCTGAAGATGTGCGGGGATATCTGAGATCAGGTATACCCATTTCGCCTTGTCAAAATCCAGTTTTTTAATCAGATCAACGTGATCAATAATGCCCGGCTTATCAACTGCTGAGAAAAGATCCAGCATAATTAATCCGTCGAAATCTGAAAGGTCTTTTTCTGTATTTATCAGGTCTACGACAGCTCCATATTTTTCGAGTTCGGTTTTGATCGCTGAGGTCTGTCTGCTGTCATCCTGGGTGATAGCGAAACGTTTTCCCTGAAGAATGTCAGTATTCTGCACTGAAGGCGTGTCTGTTGGAGCGATGTCAAAACGAAGACGTGATAATACGTTATGAGCAGTTCCGGAAGTAACCTCTTCCTTTATTTCCTTTTTTACCTGATGAGTTTCACCGGTCATATTACTGATCCAGTCTGCCAGCCCACGAAGGGTTTTAATGGCTGCCAATTTTTCCATAACATCATCAGCCTGCTCAAGATTTTCACCAAAACCGATCTTGTTTTTAAGGTCAGCAATGATCTCCATCCGTTTGATGGAATCGATGCTAAGATCTGCTTCCAAATCTAAGTCCAGTCCCAGCATTTCTTTTGGATAGCCCGTTTTTTCGCTTACTATATTTAAAATAGCATTTTGCAGATCTTCCAGGGATAATGCAGTTTTTTCCTGTTGTTTTGAAGTTGATACAGCGGAAGTAACGTTTTTTTCATCAACAATTACTGTGTCTGCTCCGGAAAATCCGGTAAGCCATGAAACCAGTCCGTTCAGGGTTTTGATTCCTGCCAACTGTTCCATCACCATATCTTCATTGGTGCTGCCGTTAGCCAATGTACCCAATTCATTTCGAAGGGCTCCGATGATTTCTACTCTCTTGATAGAATCGATGCTCAGATCAGCTTCAAGATCCATTTCCATCCCCAGCATTTCCTGCGGATAGCCGGTTTTGTCACTTACTACCTGTAACAATAATGCTTTAATATCTCTTGCAGGAGCTGTTTTTACAGCAACGGCAGAAGCTGCCACCGCTACGGCTTTTTCCTGATGAACCGGCTGTACGGGAATCGTACGTTCAGGAGCCTGGACCGGCATTGGGGTATGATAAACAGGCATCGGGTTCACCTGAGGATTCTGTCCCATAAAGGAAAGCATCACATCACGCTGTGCCTGTATCATTAATTTCATGCTGTTTAAGTATTCCTGCAGCATACGTTCTGCTGTCGATAAACCTTCCGGTGCAGGAGTCTGTGTAGTATTGGGTGTAAAGTTGTTCATGGGAATAGGATTTATGATAGGAAGTGCCCCGTTAGCAGGTAAGGAACCTGTTGCCGGATGTGCGGCCTGTCCGTTGACACGCCAGATGGCAGGGCTTTTTTTGTAAAGTTCAGGCTGACTGATGTCGATAATCTGAACGAAGCGGCCATCGAAAAGTTTTTCAATACTGAAACTGCGTCCTGTACCTAAATACTGGGCCAGCATACAAAGCAGATGGGTGAATTTATTACGGCTGCTGTCTTCAACGTATAGGGTAAGCTGATCTTTTTCAATGCATGATTTTGCCAGCCCTGTAAGAACTTTTCCGGGGCCTACCTCGATGAAGATTCTTGCACCGTCATTGTACATTGCCTGCATCTGTTCTACGAATCTTACAGGCTGTATCAGGTGTTCGGTAAGTCTTTCTCTGATAGCTGCCGGATCTTCCGGATATACTTCTGCTGTGGTATTGGACCATACAGGAATCTGCATTTCTCCGAAAGGAACGTCTTTTAATACCTCAGCATATAAATCTTTAGATTTTGCCAATAACGGGCTATGGAATGCACACGCAACTTCCAGTTTTTTAGCCGAAACCCCCTCTTGTTTAAGGACTTCCAGTAATTTATGAATGGCTTCTGTACTTCCCGCAATCACGCATTGATTAGGGGCATTGAAGTTAACAGGATAGCATCCTTCCACTTTAGCCAGAATAGGCTGTAAACGTTCGTGAGCAGCACTTGCCGCCAGCATTGCCCCCGGATCTCCGCCTTCTACTGAATCTAGGATAGACTGTGCTCTCCGGATACTTAAATCAACCAGCTGATCTTCTCCAAAAACGCCGGAAAAACATAAAGCAGGTAACTCACCGTAGCTGTGACCGGCCAGCATATCCGGAATAATTCCCAATGATTCCAGGAATCTGGCCAATGCCAGATCAACAATTCCTAAAAGCGGTTGAGCTAAACGGGTATCTTTGATGGTTTCTTTCTGTTGCTTTAAATCCGCTTCATTAAACGTTGCGGACGGGAAAACCACTTTTTCCAGTTCAGGATAATCGTTGATAAGTTTACGCATCGCCGGGAAAACGACGAACAGATCACGCGCCATATTGATTCTCTGGCTTCCCTGTCCCGGGAATGTGAATGCCACTTTACCTTCTTTTTTATTAACCGTGAAGGTGTCTTTGGTTTCGATTCCCAATAACACCAGTTCCAGTTTCATCATCAGATCTTCAGCGGTATCTGCAACAATACTGAACTGAACAGGTTTTTCTGAACTGATGCTTAAACTGTATGCGATGTCTTTTAACGGAATTCCATCATTGATTTCCAGTAAAGCTTTGAGCTGACCAGACTGTCCTTTGGCTTCTTCATAGGTATCTCCACGGAATACAAACAGTTCTGAAGGCCAGGACTGCATGGCAATGGAATCGTCCTGTTTCGGGTGGTTGGCAATTACCGTATGGAAGTTCGTTCCGCCGAATCCGAAGGCACTGATTCCCGCATAGCGGTTTTTCTCGCTCCACAAACCTGTTTCGGCATAAAAGGAGAAAGGGCTTGTCTGAGGATTATAGTAAGCATTAGGCTGCTGAAGGTGAAGGGTCGGAGGTTTTACTCCGTGATAAACGGCAAGGGAAGCTTTGATCAAACCTGCTAATCCGGCAGCACATTTTGTATGTCCGATCTGTGTTTTTACAGATCCCAAATGGGTCTGTCCGGGTAAAGCTCCTGAACGGCTGAATAAATTGGTTAACGCACTAAGTTCCGTTTTGTCTCCTACAACGGTTCCTGTTCCGTGGGCTTCTACCAGTCCGACAGCTGCGGGACTAATACCAGCCTGGGCATAAGCACGCTCTAAAGCACGTTCCTGTCCTACTTTCCGTGGAGCTGTAAGGCCAAGAGCCTTTCCATCGCTGGACCCTCCTACTCCTTTGATTACGGAATAGATACGGTCACCATCCCGTACTGCATCTTCATATCTTTTTAAAACAAGAATGGCAACACCTTCTCCTAAAGCAATTCCATCTGCATCACTGTCGAATGTCGCACATCTTCCTTTTCTGGAAAGGGCATGTGTACTGGAAAACATCAGGTAATCGTTGATTCCGTTGTGTAAATCGGCTCCTCCGGCCAGCACCATATCGGATTTCCCCAATACAAGTTCCTGACATGCCAGATCAATGGCTGCCAGAGAGGAAGCACAGGCTGCGTCCACAGTAAAATTTCTTCCGCCCAGATCCAGACGGTTGGTAATACGGCCCGCGATTACATTAGCCAGAATACCAGGGAAAGAGTCTTCTGTGGTATGTGGGAAAGCTTCTTTTACTTCCTGATGAAGTTCACCGAAAACCTGTTTATAATAACCTCTGAAACTATAACTGTTGGCCAGGTCATTACCTCCTTCAGCTCCTATAATGACAGAAATATTTTCTCTGTTGATATGTTTTTCGCCATACCCAGCATCTTCCATTGCGCGTTTGGCCACCAACAGGGTCAGTAACTGGGTCGGTTCAATGGCTGCAAGAGACTGTGGAGGAATTCCGAACGCCAGCGGATCGAAATCTATTTTCGGGATAAAGCCGCCCCATTTGGAATGGGATACATCCGGTTCGTCTGAATCCGGGTTGTAGTAAAGGTCTTTATTCCACCTTTCGTCCGGCACTTCTGTTACGCTGTCTTTTCCCAGGATGATGTTACGCCAATATTCCTGAAGGTTCTTAGCTCCGGGAAAAATACATTCCATTCCGATAACGGCAATATCCAGCGGCTTATCACCTGATACCGGTCTTTCCGGAAGCTCAGCATTTCTGATATATTCGTAATTGCTGACGCTTACTTCATGATGAAGGGTATCCAGAGAGATCACACGGTCATGCATAGTAGCTACCTGGCCGATCATGTACATTCCCAGATCAAGCTGATCGTCTTTAGGGATACTGACTAACTGATTTCCCTGACGTTCTACGCCTTTGGCTGCAATTCTCAGTCGGCCAACATTTAATTTTTCCAGTTTTTCCCAGACTTCTTTTTTATCTGTTCCGGCAGCCAGCAGCTTTGTTTTTTCAGCATTGAAATGGTGGGCAAAAGCTGTATTCAGACAGCGTGTTTCATGTCCGGGTGCTGTTTCCAGCAGAACGGTATCTTTTGCCTGCATAGCCTGAATCTGGAATTCTTCCTGAATAGCCCCGGTAAGTACGGCTTCTTTGGTATAAAGATAAGCTGTTCCCATCAATACCCCCACTTTTACGCCTCTTGCGGCTAACGGAGCTGCCATTACAGAAACAAATGCTGTTGAAAATGCATTATGGATTCCTCCTGCAAAAAACACACTGATTTTTTCAGGATGTTCTTCTTTTAAAATACGTTCGATCTGTTTTTCCCAAAGCACCATGCTTGAAAGAGGGCCTACGTGACCTCCGCATTCTCTTCCTTCAAATATGAAATGAGTAGCTCCTTCTTTCAGGAAAATATCCAGCAAGGCAGGAGAAGGTACGTGAAGGAATGCTGTAATTCCGGCTTTTTCAAATACTTTAGCCTGTGCAGGTCTTCCTCCGGCAATTAAAACAACGGGTGGCCTGGCTTCCAGTATATAGGAAGTCTGCTCTTCACGGAGTTCCTGAGGGGCAAATCCCAGGATTCCTACTCCCCATGTCTTTTCCCCGGCGAGTTTTTTAGTTTCCATCACCAGAGATTTTGCAGCGTCTCCCTTTAGTAGAGATAAAGCTACGAACGGCAGAGCTCCTGCTTCAGCTACGGCATCTGCAAATAGCGGAACATCGCTTACCCGGGTCATCGGTCCCTGTGCAATGGGATAACGCAGGTTGAACTGCTTCGCCATTGTATTGTTTTCATCGATTACCTGAAGGGCTTTTGCCTGTTTCAGATGGCCGTACATTGCTTCTCTGAATCCGAAGATCAGTTTTTTAAGGGTCTTAAAATCTCCGTAAAGATCTATGGACAGGGAAATATCCTGACCCATTGGAATATAGTTACTGCTAAGATCGAAACCGTTGAAATATTCCGTCAGTTCTTCAGCTGTGATATTTTCCGGTAATACAGGTGAGTTAGGCCTTACGAGTACGCGGTGGCCGGCTATAATTCTGGTTTCCGTACCGTTTAATCTGGAGCAAAGGTCTTTTATTTCCTGCGGAACACTGGTTTCCGGAAACAGGGCCAGCTGGCTGTCCAGCACTACACCTTCTGCTCCCAGGGCTTTTACGGCAGCCGCCGTATGAATTCCCACACCTCCCTGTACCCAGACAGGGATAGTGGTAATTTCTTTGATTACGCGCTGAAACAGCACAAAGGCTGATTCATAGCCTACAAGCCCGGCGGCTTCATTTCCTTTAACAATGATTCCTTTTGCTCCTAATTCTTCTGCTTTTCTCGCTTCTTCCAGGCTGTTTACCTGGCAGATAACCGGTAAGTCTATGGCCACATTTAATGAAGCTCCACACGGAAGGATGGCAAATTTTACTTTTTCAGGGATCCGAAGGGATAAGAACCGGTCATCAACAAGACAAATACCATAAGAAGGCATATCGGTCTGATCAAGCTGATCCAGTGCTTCCTGAGCGGCAGCCAGCTCATATCCTAAGTTTAGAACAGGAAACGCACCTGCCTGATGTAACTTTGGCAAAAGGCCTGCATCAGGTTTTTCAAAGGGTGTCAATCCAATAATGGTTAAGTTTTTCATGCATCTATAGTATTGAAGTAATAAATTGGAAATTCCATATCATAACCCTGTTTTTCATTGACGGAGAAAAGCAGGAAATTATGACGAATAAAAATAGATAAATTATATAATATTTATAACCATAAATGAAATTTGATAATAATTTTTTAATAATAAATTATTATTCAATCAAATAAAGTTAAAATAAAACAATTTAAATAATTATTCCTCGAAACAATAGGGCACAATCTCAGTATTATAATTATAAACAATTATAATTAATTAATATTAAGCAAATATAGAAATTAAAAACAAAATATTTCAATAATAAGTGATTACTTTTTTCAATATTACAAAAATATAATACTACCAAAAGAGGAGTTAAAACAGGGAAGAATTCATTAGTCAATTCAGGATGAAACAGATAGAGTTTTTCTGTTTATTTTAAAAAAAGATCAAAAGACGGAGGAAATTATCTTTATGTTTTTGAAAATTTAATATGTGGGAAAATGAGATAAAAGAAGGAAGAAGGAGGTAAAAGTTCTACCCAATTTCACGATGCTATTATGAAAGATCAGGATAAATCTGACAGCGGCTGATTCTGTTCCAGTTCTTTGATACGGCGTTTAATTTCTTTCCTTAATTTAATACTTTCCTGATACTGCTTTTTCTTCAGATGTTCAAGGAAATAAACGGTTACAGCACCGCCAAATACTGCAATTCCGATTTCGGAAATCACATCCAGAAGGACGCGGTCTATCAATTCACCGAAGTCGCCTTCAAAAAAATATCTCAACAGCCTTGCTCCTACCGTCAGCACCAGTCCCAGGATGAAAAAGTACATCAGAAACCTCGAATGAAACTGGCCCTTATCTGTCAGCAGGTCCAGTTCACGGGGATTCTGCCGGTAGTACTGAACAATTTCATCAGTAATTTCGGGTTGTTTTCCCAAAAGGGAAAATTCGGCTAACTGATCTTCCAGTTTCATTTCATCTGTATTTTAATTGTTTTCTGATATCAGGCTTTTCATTCCCCCTGATGAGGTGTTGTTTAACAGAATAAATATAAACCTTTTCTCATAAGAAACTGCCATTTCAGGTCAATTTTTACCGGGTTTTCAGTTCCCAACAGAGATTCTGTTACAACTTTCCAGGATCGGGATACTTTAAAGATCTGTAAACCGCCGAACTTTGTTTTACCAAAAAAAACTGAATATGAATCCTTTAAAGATAATAATCATTGTTACCAATACCGGACTTTATGCTGATGGAAAACTGAAAACAGGTTTATGGCTGAGCGAACTTACCCACCTCTATCATGCAGCCCGGGAAAAGGGATATGAAATTACCGTTGCAAGCCCGAACGGAGGTCATGTCCCCGTTGATCCTGAAAGTCTTAAGCCATTTACCCTTGACAAAGTATCGGAACAATACCGGAATGATCCTGTCTTTAAGGAACTGCTCAGGAACAGTAAAAGTCTGGCTGAGGTTTCCGGCCGGGAATTTGATCTGGTGTATCTGGCCGGCGGTCATGGCACTATGTATGATTTTCCGGACAATACTGTAATACAAAATCTCATCAGACGGCATTATGAAAACGGAAAGATGATAGCAGCCCTATGTCATGGTGCAGGCGGCCTGCTGAATGTGAGGTTATCCAACGGGGAGTTCCTGATCAAAGGGAAAGCAATCACCGGATTTAGCTGGTTTGAGGAAAGCCTTGCCGGCAGAAAAAAGAAAGTTCCTTTCAATCTTGAAGCTGCTTTGAAAGAAAGAGAAAGCAATTACAGAAAGGCATGTATTCCAATGACTTCAAAAGTGGTGATTGATGGTAACCTCATTACAGGACAAAACCCTTTCAGTTCGAAAGAAATGGCAGAAACGATTATTGCGGAATTAAACAAACGAACCTCCGATTTGAAAAAAAACACCTATTAACAATTAAAAACAAAAAATTATGCAAACAATATTAGGAGCCAACGGCCAGATTGGTGAAGAACTGGCAAAAGAGCTGAAACGGAATTTTACTTCCGACATCCGGATCGTCAGCAGGAATGCTAAAAAAGTGAATGATACCGACCAGGTTTTTTCCGCTGATCTTTCCGACCGTGAACAGGCTATTGAAGCGGTAAAGGGCAGTGAAATCGCTTATTTTACTTTAGGTCTTCCTATGAGTTCTGAAATGTGGGAGGAACAGTTTCCGCTTATTACCGGAAATGTGATTGACGCCTGTAAGATGAACGGGACAAAGCTAGTATTTTTCGACAATACGTATATGTATCCCCAGGATAACAGGATCCTTACGGAAGAAACGCCTTTTGCCCCTGTTGGAAGGAAGGGAAAAGTAAGACGCAGAATGGCGGAAATGGTTTTAAAGGAAATGCAGTCGGGAGACCTGGAAGCTGTTATCTGCCGTGCCCCGGAATTTTACGGTCCCGGAAAAACACAAAGCATCACCAACACTTTGATTTTCAACAATATTAAAGAGGATAAAAAGCTAAAAGTTCCTTTGAATGCAGACAAAAAAAGAAGTCTGATCTGGACTCCTGATGCAAGCCGGGCAACCGCACTGATCGGCAATACTCCTGATGCTTTTGGGCAGACCTGGCATCTTCCCGTTGATGAAAGCCATCCTACTTACCGGGAATTTATTGCTCTGGCTTCAGATATTTACGGTAAGCAGCTTAGTTTTTCCGTCGTTCCGAAGTTTGCCTTTAAAATCGGCTCATGGTTCAATGATAAGGTAAAAGAATTACAGGAATTACTCCCAAGATATGAATATGATAATATTTTTGATGATTCGAAGTTTAAAAATCGTTTCCCGGATTTTGAAGTAACCACCTACCGGCAGGGAATTGAACGAATCCGAAAGGAACAGTTTTCAGCACAACCATAAAAACAGTAATTTAGTCATGTATAAATCTGACCATCCAATTATGAAAACTCCGGAAAAAGTTTCGTCTGTCAATGCTCTTCATCAGTTTTTAGGATTGAAAAAACCTTCCCATCCTCTGATCAGTGTGTTCAATTTTGATGCTGTAAAACTGAAACCGGAGACGATCTTAAGTGCCATTACCACCGATTTTTATGTAATAGCACTGAAAAAGGACTGTGCCGGCGGAAAATGCAGATACGGCCAGCAGTATTATGATTTTGATGAAGGGATCATGTATTTTATTGCTCCCCATCAGGTGATGCAGTTTGAAGATGTTCTCCTGAACGGGGTAAGAGGATTTGTCCTTTCCGTGCATCCTGATTTTTTCCAGGGATATCCGCTGGCTTCACAAATTAAAGATTACGGATATTTTTCCTACGCAGGTAATGAAGCGCTTAACCTGTCTGAAAAAGAGGAAAAGTCTGTTATGGATATTATTGACAATATCAACCGGGAAACGGATACCAATATGGATGCTTTTACCCAGGACCTGCTGGTTTCCAATCTCGACCTGCTGCTGAAATACTGTGACCGTTTTTATAACCGGCAGTTTCTGACCCGTAAAAAGGTAAACAATGATCTTCTGACTAAAATGGAAGCTCTTCTGAATGATTATTTCAACCATGACAACCTGGCCGTCAACGGTATTCCGAGTGTTCATTTTATAGCCACGCAACTGAATTTAAGTCCGAATTACCTGAGCGATATGCTCCGGGTTCAGACAGGGCAGACCACTCAACAGCATATTCAGAACCGGCTGATAGAAAAAGCGAAGCAAATGTTGTCTACCACGGAAATGTCTGTTTCTGAAATCGCTTATCAGCTGGGGTTTGAGCATCCTCAGTCGTTTCACCGCCTGTTTAAAAACCGCACTGCTGTTTCACCGCTGGAATTCCGGGCTTCGTTTAACTGAAAAGGTTCTATTTGGTAAACCGCAAAAGCTTTTTAATTTCAAGTTGCTTTAAATCATTTTTTATTATTCTCGCAGATTTTGCGGATTGAGCAGATTTTAAAGCACAGACATCTGTGAAATTCGTGAGATCTGCGGGAAATTCAGTTTATATTGTAACTAATATGTATTTTTTTGAAACGCAAAGCTTTAACTTCATTGCATATATTTTAGGGGGCAAAGTGTTGAATCAACCCTGTTGATTCGATGAAGCGACGGACTAGCCTTCGGCTGTTTTATCTTTAAAATAATGGATTATAATTCTAAAAATTTGCTGAAAATCTTCGATTTTCCTGCGCCTTAAAAGCAGTATAATAACTTAAATCTTTGTGACTTTTGCGTTAAGCCAACAAAAAAATCTGCTCAATCCGCAAAATCTGCGAGTCTTAAAAAAATTTACATAAACATTGGTGTAATCCGGGAGATCTGCGGGAAATTCAGTTTGTATTGTAACTAACATGTATTTTTTTTTGAAACGCTAAGCTTTAACTTCTTTGTATATATTTTAGGGGGCAAAGTGTTGAATCAACCCTGTTGATTCGATGAAGCGACGGACTAGCCTTCGGCTGTTTTATCTTTAAAATAATGGATTATAATTCTAAAAATTTGCTGAAAATCTTCGATTTTCCTGCGCCTTAA